>CAVTET010000001.1:0-1162445 GCA_963733675.1 uncultured Methanosarcinaceae archaeon
ATTATTCATGTTACATCGCCTAACGCAGTATTATTCATGTTATATCTTATTATTCATGTTATATCTAATTATTCATGTTATATCTAATTATTCATGTTATATCTAATTATTCATGTTATATCTAATTATTCATGTTATATCTAATTATTCATGTTATATCTAATTATTCATGTTATATCTTATTATTCATGTTATATCTAATTATTCATGTTATATCTAATTATTCATGTTATATCTAATTATTCATGTTATATCTTATTATTCATGTTATATCTAATTATTCATGTTATATCTAATTATTCATGTTATATCTAATTATTCATGTTATATCTAATTATTCATGTTATATCCCTAACTATATTCATGTTATATCTAATTATTCATGTATATCTTATTATTCATGTTATATCTAATTATTCATGTTATATCTAATTATTCATGTTACATCGCCTAATGCAGTATTATTCATGTTATATCTGAATTATTCATGTTATATCTATTATTCATGTTCATCTAATTATTCATGTTATATCTAATATTCATGTTATTCTAATTATTCATGTTATATCTAATTATTCATATTACATCCTTAATGCAATATTATTCATGTTACATCGTTAATATTAATATATGCATATATTATTCATGTATATCGCCTATCAATATTATTCATGTTATATCTAATTATTCATGTTATATCGCCTAACGCAGTATTATTCATGTTATATCTTATTATTCATGTTATCAATTCATAATTATTACATGTTCACGTATTACATTAAATATTATTCAATGTTACATCGTTGTCATATGAAATATTATTCATGTTATATCTAATTATTCATGTTATATCTAATTATTCATATTACATCTTATTATTCATGTTACATCGCTTAATGCAATATTATTCATGTTACATCTAAATTAATTCAATATGTTATATCTTATTATTCATGTTATATCTAATTATTCATGTATATCTAATTATTCATGTTACATCGTCTATTATTTATTGCTACATAATCATATTACATGTTGCATCATGATCGTACAATATTATTGTACATTACATTTATATCATGTATTATTTTAATACATGATGCATTACTACAATATATATTATTTACATACGAATAATGTAATATATTATTTACGTTGTATATTTCTAATAGTATTGTTCATATAATATTATTGTTATACATATTATTATATATACAAGACAAATGCAATATTATTCATATACTTATTTTTTATAATAATGATCAGTGATTACTACAATTAATTAAAAAATAAACAAGAAAAATGCAATATTTATTTACGTTGATATTTCTTTAGACCATTTTTTTTAATAATATTATATAATTATTAAAAAAAACAAGAAAAGTGCAATATTTATTTACGTTGATATTCTTTAACTAGTTATTACTATATATTAATTATTAAAAAAAAACAAGAAAAGTGCAATATTTATTTACGTTGATATTTCTTTAGACCTTATTTTATAATAATAATTATTAAAATTAATTAAAAAAAAACAAGAAAAGTGCAATATTTATTTATGTTGATGTTTCTTTAGACCAATGATTATTATAATTAATTAAAAAAAACAAGAAAAATGCAATATTTATTTATATTATATTTTTTAACTAATGATTATTGCAATTATTAAAAAAAACAAGAAAAATGCAATATTTATTTACGTTGATGTTTCTTTATACCTTTTTTTTTAATATAATGATTACTAATATTAATTAAAAAAAAACAAGAAAAGTGCAATATTTATTTACGTTGATATTTCTTTATGTCTTTTTTTTAATAATTATTACTACAATTAATTAAAAAAACAAGAAAAATGCAATATTTATTTAGTTATAATGTTTTCTTTAATAATGATCATGATTATTACAATTAATAAAAAACAAGAAAAATGCAATATTTATTTACGTTGATTTTCTTTAATGATCAGTGATTACTACAATTAATTAAAAAAAAACAAGAAAAATGCAATATTTATTTACGTTGATGTTTCTTTATACCTTTTTTTAATAATCAATGATTACTACAATTAATTAAAAAAAAACAAGAAAAATGCAATATTTATTTACGTTGATATTTCTTTATACCTTTTTTTTTAATAATGATTAATGATTAATACTAATTAATAAAAAAACAAGAAAAATGCAATATTTATTTACGTTGATATTTCTTTATGACCTTTTTTTTAATAATCAATGATTACTACAATTAATTAAAAAAAACAAGAAAAATGCAATATTTATTTACGTTGATATTTCTTTATACCTTTTTTTTAATAATCAATGATTACTACAATTAATTAAAAAAAAACAAGAAAAATGCAATATTTATTTACGTTGGATATTTCTTTAGCCCTTTTTTTTATAATAATCAGTGATTACTACAATTAATTAAAAAAAACAAGAAAAATGCAATATTTATTTACGTTGATATTTCTTTATACCTTTTTTTTAATAATGATAAGTGATTACTACAATTAATTAAAAAAACAAGAATTTTAATTACTGCAATATTTATTTATACCTTTTATTGTTAATTGAAAAACCTGCAATTAATTAAAAAAACAAGAAATTAATTTAGTGCAATATTTATTAATGTTGATTTCGGTATACCAGATTGAATTATTATAAAAATATTATAATAATAAAAGTGGAAACTCATAGATATTCATGAATAATCCTAGTACTACCTATGATGATAATTTATTATATGAATAATATTGCATAGGCGACATACACGAACCAATAAATTTAATGTTGAATTATTATTATATTATGTTAAAATTATTTTACGTTGAAATATTATTTGAAATTATTATTAGATTAGATTATTATTATTTTGAAATATATTATATTGGAATTAAATGTTGAAATTATAATTATATTGGAATTATAATTTTAAATATTGTCATGTATTAAATCGATTAGTTGAAATTATTGCGTCAGAATTAATTGTTACGTTAGAATTATTATTGTTATCTACACAGTGTAGGAATTAATATGAAATTATTGCATTAGAAATATTCCTATGATAATTATATATGTGTAGATGTTAAAATTATTGTTACATAAATCATAGCTGTAAATATATCATGTTTAAATTATTACATCAAAATTATTATGTTGAAATTATTACATTAGAATATATAATGTTTAAATTATTACATCAAAATTATTATGTTGATAATTAATTACATCAAAATTATTATTGTCTTTTTTATTGTATCCAAAAATCCTCGTTGTATGATAATGATATGAATTCATTACACACTTTATAATAATAACATCTTATTATGTTGAAATTTTAATATATTGAAATTTTAATATCTTTATTAAATCGTGATATTTTATTGTGTTAGAATCGTGATATTTTATTGTGTTAGAATCGTGACATTATTTATTGTGTTGGGATTTAGCATTTTTTTATTAATTTTAACATCTCGCTATGTTGAAATTATAATATCTCGTTTATGTTATATAATAATTATTTTATTTTTATACAATAATTTGCACTTTAAAATAATAAATAATTATATATATTATTATTTTATATGTATGCATAATAATAATATTAGAAAATGTGTGCAATAAAAAATATTAATAACATGCGAATAACGAAAAATATCAACAATATATGAATAATATTTAGCGACAATAGAAAATGAGGAAACATGAGTGACAAACAGGACAATAACGAGAAATATTAGGTAATACATGTATGGTGACTTCGCTTTTTTAGTATATTAGTACGTGTCTAATAACTAAAGTAAAGTGAAATTATGGTAATAAATATCTTTGTAACAACTACCGGAGGATAAGCAAAGTGGAATGCTCTTGATAACATATAAATAATAACTAAAGCAAAGTCAATGTTAGTAATACATGTATAAGTAACTAAAGCAAAGTCAATATTAATTTATACATATATAATAGTAATACATTCACAACAAGTACTATTAATAATACATGCACAGTGACATACAATAGTGGTACATTGTATAGTGAGATGTAATAGTAATACATTCACAACAAGTACTATTAATAATACATGCACAGTAACTAATACAATAGTAAGTACATGTATAAGTGAGATGTAATAGTAATACATTCACAAACAACTACTTATAATAATAACGTATAATAAGTACTATTAGTAAATATATGTATAATAAGATATATTAGATGAAGAATAACTAAAGCAAAGTCAATAATACACGCATAATAACTAAAGCAAAGTCAACATTAAATAATACATGTATAACAACAAATACCAATAAATAATATGTATACAAACGAAAAATATTAGTGACAATAGAAACAACGAGAACTATCAGTAAATAAGATATAATGATACTAAAGCAAAGTCAATATTAATAATACGTGCGTAATAAAAATTAAAGATCAATGAGTACATTGTAGAATACCTATTAGCAAAATCAATATTAATAATTACGACATATATATTAATAATTACAATACCGTAAAGATAATTGCAACATTGAATAATACATGTGCAACATTAATATTAATAATACATATATAATAAAATAATGCGAAATTGTGGAATAATTGATAATACTCGTAGTAATAATTCAAATTGTAGAATAATTGCAACATTGTGGAATAATTGACTAAAGCAAAGTGGAATAATTAATAATACATTGTAATGACTAATGCAAAATTGTAAATAATTAATACATAAAAAGCAAAATTATAATATTATATAAAATTATGATGCCGAATAACTAAAGCAAAGTCAATAATAGTAATACATGTACAATACTAAAGCAAAGTCAATATAATTACACCACGTATAACATTGTAGTTATCTAAAGCAAAGTCAATATAATTACATACTGTAACGTGTATTATAGAATATAATTACACTACATATAACATGTAATTACGAAATATAACTACAATATCACAAAATAATTGCACTACGTATAACATTGTAGTTATCTAAAGCAAAGTCAATATAATTACTACAAATTGTAGTTATCTAAAGCAAAGTCAATATAATTAATATAACATTGTAGTTATCTAAAGCAAAGTCAATATAATTATAACATTATAAAATAATTATAATTTTGTAGAATAAGTACAAGAGTATGCATATCATGGCAATAATTGCAATATTGTGTACTAAAGAATAATTGTAATATTATAGAATAATTGTAACATTATAGAATAATTGTAATATTATAGAATAATTGTAATATTATAGAATAATTATAATATTATAGAATAATTGCAATATTATAGAATAATTACACTTCGTATAACATTGTAGTTATAAAATAGAATTACGCTACGCATAACATTGTGGTCATGAAACATATAACATTGTGGTTATCTAAAGCAAAGTCAATAGAATTACACTGCGTATAACATTGTAGTTATAAAATGGAATTACACTGCGTATAACATCGTAAAAGAATTACACTACGTATAACATTGTAAAAGAATATGTATAACATTGTAAAAGAATACGTATAACATTGCAAAAGAATACGCATAACATTGTAAAAGAATTACACTACGTATAACATTGTAATTATCTAAAGCAAAGTCAATATAATAATACATAGTATAATAATTGAAGTAAAGCAATAGTTACAATACGTATAACATGTGATAATAACTAAAGCAAAGTCAATATTAAAATACATATACAATAACTAAAGCAAAGTCAAATAATAATAATACATGCGTAATAACTAAAGCAAAGTCAATATTAGTAATATAATCCATGTACAACAATAACTAAAGCAAAGTCAATATTATAATACAATGTATAATAACTAAAGCAAAGTCAATATTAGTAATACATGTACAATAACTAAAGCAAAGTCAATATTAATCATATGAATAATATTATGGTAACCGCGGATAATTATAAGCGGGATAACATACACAAGCAACGATTGCATAGATGATATGAAGTACACAGTGAATTTCTATAGACATGCATGTTGTTTGAATTAGAGTGCCAATATTACTATTATCGAAAGTATTATTACATGTATTGTTTATATCTATACATTTAATTTAACACATTAAATATACTATGTGATTATTTATCTCATAATTGTCTTGTAATATTGCAATTAATTATTTCCCAACATTATAATAAATTTACATATTAAAATATAAATCAACATTAATACTATTTACTTATTGCACATTTGCGTAGTATACCCATCAACCAACATGTGTCTGATAAATTCAATCTAAACACATATAAAGCGTCATCAGCTTGTTTTTCTTGTTTTTCATATATCTTCTTCACAACAGTGTCCAGTATATTTATTCCATTTAGCTTTAATGTTGTCTCATCAATCTCTAATTTATTACCATTAATCTCGAATATCCGACTTGTTGTTGATACTGCATCTCCCATCGTCTGCTCAGTTTCCATTTATTAGTCTTTATATCACTTTTTATGCGACATACTGATTAAATTTATCTTTATCTGTTACAACTATGTAATAGCACGCCAGAAACTAATTTGCAAATTGTGTGGTGGTAAACAAAATTACATCCCAATATTATTACACATTTTTAGTAAGTAATACTATATGGTAAATTACATATTTTTCATGATATTATATCTCTATCTACATCAACTTTAATGATAATTATCTCTGTTCTAATATTATTACATATTTTTCATGATATTATATGTTCATTATGAGAATTATACTCGGTTCCATTTTTGAAAAAAAGAGACAGGGATAAGAAGAGATCCGTTACTGCGAAGGAGACTTTTGCATTGTCATACACATGTAAACTTGTGTGTTTATATCCAATAAATTCTTCAATTTCATAACTATGCTCATTTTTTACTTTGAAGAAAACATTTGGGGTAACAATGATATAAACTGGGATCTTTTTACGAGCGATCTCCAGAAACATTTTAGGAAAGCTTGGTAGAAATATAGATGCAAACCCCCTAAAATAAGTAGAAGTCATGACGTTGTCCATAAATGACTTATGGGAATCGTAGATGTATTCATGTTCATTTTTTACGATCCTACACTCTTTAAGATCCTAATTCTATTTAATAATGTATCAGGAATTGCAGTTAGATCATGGTTTTTCCAAAAATCTTCATTAGATTCTATAGCTTTAAGAGTATCCAGAAAAGGCTTGTAATATGCAGCTGAAACTTTCCCTAGAGGGGTTAAACGATACATCCCATCCTGTCTGACAATCATATTTGCAGATTCCATCTCCTTAAGGCGTGGTAGAATTTCAGGTGACCTTACGTCGAAATAATCTTTGATTTCTGAAAGAGTTTTTGGACTCTCCTCAAGCAGAAATAAAATATCTTTTCTTTTTTCAGAAAAGGTTAGAATGCTCAAAAGTCCGCCGCCTTTAATATTTATCAACCCACTATTTTTATCATTTTCCTACAGGTCATTGAAGTTTTATATCCGTATGTAGATTATCCGATCTTTATTTACTTGGATAGCTTAAAGTTTGTTGCTATCTCCGTTTATTGTCTCATATTAATTCGACAGTTGTATCCTGGTAATATACCATTGTTATAATCAATATGAATTCCATATATATTATCTTTTTTAAAAGTCAGACAGTTGTATTCTGATAATATAACATTATTATAATCAATATGGATTCCATATATATTATCTTTTTTAAGAGTAAAGTAGTTTCGAATATCTTCAGCCTCGAAATAATTTGTATAAACTCAGAAAAATATCAAAAAATTATGTGATGTTATGAAATCATTAATTATGGAAAAGAAGAATAGAATCATTTTAGTAGAGTTATAACCAGTTTACTGTCCGAATCTTTTGAATCATACACTATCGTTAATATAATTACTTTACTTGATGAAGCAAACTATAGACATCAAGAAGTTCTTAATGTTTATTTCATGTTGTAGCATCTCCTACCAATTTTATTGAATCTGAAGTCAATGATCTAAGATCGAAAATATTAGAGATAGGACACGCATTCAGAAAAAACCATCTCCAAACGTATGCAACCCAACTTGATTTAAAGCACCCTTTCTTCAATTATGGAAATGAAAGATGAAGCTTTGATCTTAAAGTTGTCATATTTTCTCTATATCGATCTAGAAAGATAATTTTATAATTATAATTATTTTTATGCTCAATGATAATGGAGATTTTATAAGTTAAATATTTTTTCTGCAGACAAATACTTTCCTGAAGTTCATTTTGAATTATATTTTTTTAAAAAAAATTCGTTCTGCTGTTCCAGTATTTATCGATTATCTTAATTGCTTGATTCGCCTCCAGTGCAGGGAAAATATGAAGAAAATTGCAATTTATTGTTGTAAATACGGTAACAATCAATCATCAAGAATCTTTTTCGCTAACTCTCCCTGTCTTCAATAGATCCCCATAAATCTGTTCGAACAAAAGTAACTGAAACTATAGAGAATTTCGATACCTTTTCTGTATTTTGAGCGTTAGAGAGTTTTAATTTCTTAGCAATGATTTTTACTTATAAAAACTTACTGATTTTGCTCTTAAAAAAGAGTACACACTTCTTCAGTAAGCTGGAGACAAATTTGTGAAATTAATTCCTTAATAGATTGGAAAATCTTTTCGTATCATTTTTGAGTTCATATATTCTAAAAAAGAATCCTTCTGAGACAAATACGAAGCTGATGGCATCATTCTGGTTAAAATACTTGTTTTACAGCAATTGTATGGTATTTAAGACTTCATTTGAGAAACAATTTATTGATTGAATTTCTTTCAGAAAATTTTTTGGTTTTTCTGATAACATACCAGACAGTACCACAATCAGCCGTTCCGAAAAGAATTATTGATAACTGCAAAGAAGAATAAATATGGGTACGTTTGCAAAGACAGCTTGATTGCCTTGGTTTGAAAATGAAACATGGAACGATTTAGGAATCTACTGTTATCCATTCAGATTCAGAATGTCCAAAAGCAGATAAACCTCGAGAAAATGAAGCAAAAAAGGAGAAGCCTAGCTGGATTTTGGACGAAAGGTTGGTAAGCCATGCTTTAAATATATATTTCATAGCATAATAACCAGGGATTATGAGCTAATCAAAGTTTCAAGGTAACAACTCCATCACTTTATGATTCGTATGTAGATTTCTCTGAAAAAAATGAAGTTGTTTGGGGGGCAGAGGATACCTTGGAGCAAAATCAAAAATTTATGATGCAACACTGGGAAAAAGTAAAAGAACGTCCTTTGAAAATGGGTGATATATTAAAAACAAGATACTAATTCAAAAGATTTAAGGGGAACGAGTTTATGCAGTAACTAAAAAGACATTCAGACATCTAAGTTCTTGTCACTACTTCAAGGAGTGAATCCAAATATATTGGGTACAACTTTGTGTTATAATCTCTATGTTTGATGACATTGGAAACTAAAAGGAGTATTTTAAGGGTAATAGAAAGCTATCTTTAAAATCAAAGAATAATGAACCAGAAAAGAAAAAATAGGAGTACATAAATTAGCGAGAAAGATTTTGATAGGATCTCCGTAAAGAAAAAAAATCAAAGATAACTCTGAATCCTCTATAGTATTTGTTTCCCTGTCGCCATAACCTGATTTAAAATTAATTTGAATTTATCTGGAAAAGTGTAAAGAAAGAAGTTTAAAATAATTCATAGAATCCGTTATAGATTCAAATAATTGATTTGATGTAAATATACAGAGTTAGCTAACTTACAATCAATTACAAAGAATTGTATGAAAATATTTTATAGCAAATAAAAAGTGTAGTAAATTGTATATTTGACTATAATCAGAACTGAAACAGACTGCTTTTTACAAAAGGCAATAAGTAATGTTTTAAGCATTTTTAAATTGAGTTTCATTTAAGGAAATGCCGCGAAAGAAAAAAACGGAAACTCAGAAGCTGAAAGATGGAACTTGAGATGAGAGAAGATAATTACATAAAGGCTTGCAGGGAAATTTTTGAAAAAGTACTCGCAGGCGAAATAGAAGACGAAACTCAGTTGAACAGAACAAAAAAAGAAGTCAGTAAGAATTATCATCTGGCCGCCCTGCCCGGGAACGGGGACATCATAATGCAGGGTGCCCCAGAAGAGCAGACCACAATTAAGGAATTCCTTAAAAGGAAACCAGTGAGAACAATTTCCGGAGTGGCGGTAATTGCCGTAATGACATCTCCTGCTCCATGTCCACATGGGGTTTGTCTGCCTTGTCCCGGGGGTCCGAATTCCGTATTTAAATCTCCTCAAAGTTATATGGGTAGGGAACCTGCAGCTATGAGAGCAATCCAGAATGAGTTCAATCCCTACTCTCAGGTTAGATCCCGGCTCTCCCAGCTCAAGGAGATCGGTCACGATATAGAGAAAGTAGAATTGATAGTTATGGGGGGCACATTTTCCTCCCGCAGTCTTGATTATCAGGAATGGTTTGTCAAAAAGTGCCTCGAGGCTATGAACGATTTCACTTCTGAGGAATGGAGAGAAAAAGTTTGGAAAATCGGGAAATCTTTACCCTATATCCCGCTCGAAGAGGTACAAAAAGCCAACGAAATAGCTGGGATACGTAACATAGGAATTACATTTGAAACTCGTCCGGACTGGACAGAAGCGAAACATGTGGACGAATTTCTGAGGCTTGGAGGAACAAAGGTAGAGCTTGGAGTTCAGAGTATTTATGATTTTGTGCTCACACGTATGCATAGAGGTCATAGCGTTGCTGAAATCGTAACGGCCAACCGAGTATTAAGAGACAGCGCATTAAAGGTTGGATTCCATATGATGCCTCATCTACCTGGGTCGGATTCTAACTTAGACCTAAGATGTTTTAAAAAACTTTTTGAAGATTCTCGCTTCAGGCCTGATTATCTAAAGATTTATCCTACCCTTGTGACTGAAGGTACTCCTCTTTACAGGCTCTGGGAAGCAGGAGAGTATGAAGCTCTTTCGGATGAAGAGGCAGTAGAACTTGTTGCTGACATAAAGGCGATCCTGCCTAAATGGGTAAGACTCCAGCGGGTACAGCGCGATATTCCCTCCCACCAGATCTTTGCAGGAGTCCGGAAGAGCAATCTCAGACAGCTTGCAAAAGAAATGCTTATAGAAAAAGGAGGAAAATGTCGCTGCATCCGCTGCAGAGAAGTAGGGCATAGCAGCTTGAAAGGGAACAAAGTAAACGAGAAAGATATCGAACTGACTGTGGAAACCTATAAAGCATGTGAAGGCACAGAGTATTTCATAGCATTTGAAGATCTTGCTATGGATATTCTGATCGGGTTTATTCGCCTTCGTTTCCCGTCAATTCCTCACCGTCCAGAGTTGCAGGAAGCCGCTTTGATAAGAGAGTTGCATGTATATGGCTCCATGGTACCCATAGGAAGGGAAGCAAAGCAAACGGATTGGCAGCATCGAGGATATGGAAAGGAACTTCTGGAACATGCAGAAAAAATAGTGCATGAAGCTGGTTACCGAAAACTTGTTGTTCTCAGTGGAATAGGAGCCAGAGAATATTATCGAAAATTTGGATATGTTCTTGATAACTTGTATATGTCTAAAATTTTGAAAAATTAGATGTTTTAATATTTTATGGGATCCCTAGATTTCTCCTCAGAAAGAGTCACGCAATGGAAATCAATATGCGTGTGAGATAATATATTCACTCCTTCATTTAAACTATATTTTAATTTATTTCATATGTTTAATTTTATAAAACTCATAATTTGGTATTTTTCCAGGACAACACTCCTAGATAGATTTATTGTATAGCTATCGTTTTATCAGTTACTAGTTGGTTTATTAATCCTACAGAATGTTGCACATAACTTGGTGCAAAATTTAAATCACATTAATAGTGATTATAGTTAATTAATATACAAAATATTTTTATATTTATATATTAATTATATTCTTTTTGTTACTTAAGTTATGTTTCGATCTTGTCATTGATACATTGTTTTTTGTGACAAAATCTATGTATTTTTTTCATTTTTCAGCCGAAATAATCGGCAAATATAGGCTAAAAACTCATATACACATAGATTTTATTTTAAATTATTCATTATTAAGAAATACGACAAAGCCTACAATAATCTAAATATTGGAAAAATGGAGTAATTTTTATACAGTAAATGTACAAACTTGTAGCATATGCAAGAAAAAAGAAAAAGATTAGTGCTTAAGTAAATATTCCCTTAGTAGATGGTTTACAGCAACATGGATACCATAATCTGACTAAGGCTGTTATCACAGGCTTTGAAATGATCATCGCTAGTATCTATCAATTCAATTATGGGTCACTTCAATGAGATCTAAATACTTTTATTCTGACGGGAAGTTACTTAAGTAGTATGTCCAATAATTAAAAATGTATAGAGCATTGTGGTTACAGGCGCTGCAAAGGAAGTGAACTATGTAGCAGTAGCGAATTTTTGATCTATTCGTATATTCTCTTTTTCCTGAGTCACCTATTTTCCAGTAGAGTCTTTAAGGATTTCATACTATGTTAATCCACGGATTATCACTCTGGAAAGTATTAGTACCGTCTTGAATAGTTAGTTTTATGTTATGAATACCCTTTTGATATGTAGCTATTGTGTTTGTTGTCCCAGTTGCAGTATTATTTGGGCCTACTGTTTGTGGAATTGCGTATTGATTTCCTTCAACAGTTAAAGTAGCTGTCAGAGTGGCTGTAAAAATATCAAAAGCATTAAGAGTTATTGTAAACATGACCATCCCTGCTGAATTAGAAATAACTGTTGTTGGATTTGTTGTTATACTGGTGTATCATATTGCACTTGCAGCACCAGATGCCATTACAAGCAAAATAGGCACCACTCCTAAAACTTTTAAAAGAGCATACACTTTGTGTGTTTTATTGCATGTCATATATTTTATTTAACAATCTCCAAGTATGATTTTTTTGTATAGATACTTAAATTGTTTACATTTTATTTTTTTGTTCAATATGTAAGTGTTTGTTGAACTTGTGCTATGATCTCGTAAATGTTGATATTTGTAAAACTTATGGCTTATTTAGATATATCTAATTAAATTTTTTGGACACTAGATGGTCTCTTTATTATGGATATCCAGGTAAAAAAAACCTGGATATCGACTAATTCCATATCGTTATTTTGTCTCTTTCACAGTTTTAAGAGCGAGAGTGCAGTCAATTTTCATAGTACTAAATGTAATGATTATGGACTATTTTGCTCCTCTCATATATTATAGATCACCGAATGCCAGGATCTAAGTTCGTCGTTTCAATCACCACCTAAATTTAATGGAAATTGAAATCCGACTATTTTTTATCTAATTTACATTTAGCAATTTTTTTCTGCTTTGTGATGTTTGGTTGTATGGTGTTTGGTTTTATGATGTTTGGTTATATGGTGTTTGGAGTGATTTTTATGTTTATGTTTGCTTAAATGAGCTTTAGCCTGTGACCATTAGAGTCCGAATTTGGTGATTCTGTAGGTCCAAGAGGTTCACTGTCATACCCATAAGGTTCAGTGCCAATATATACCATACATCATCGATACAGGGATTACAGGGACTACAGCACCGCCATAACCTTCATTGTAAGGTTCACCATTGTGCTCTTCCTCATTGTGCTCTTCCTCATTGTGCTCTTCCTTCTTGGTTGGCTGTTCATAGCGAACTATCGCAATAGCACTGGATGAAATTACTGGTTTGCTGTTGAATGAACCTGTTGCAAATGCTGAATTAGTTACATAACTTGCATTAATGTCGGCCTGTGTTATTCTGTAGGAATATGTATTTTGAGCGCTTGAACCTGGACTAAGGATACCATCGCCTTGTATAGATATTGTACCAAACTTGTCGTCCGTAACAGTGATAGGTGCTGAGATAGTTACATTTCCTGAGTTAGTTACAGTATAAGTGTATGTGATATTCTGTCCTTCAGTAGAATAATCTTTTGGATTCGCTGATTTTATTAATGTCAGAGCTGGATTTTTATTGATTGCTGTTATTGTTGCTTGAGTCTGGTTTAATGGTGTGGTACCATTGTAGACCGTTGCTGTATTTGTAATGGAACCATTATCATAATCGCTCTGTGTTGTAGTGTAGGTAGCTGTTCCTGTAGTTTGAGCATTAGGTGCAAGATTATTGTTCAGTAAGGAAATTGTACCAAGTTGGCTATCTATAACTAAAACGTCTGTTAAAGCTACATTTCC
This sequence comes from uncultured Methanosarcinaceae archaeon, assembly GCA_963733675.1. Lineage (GTDB taxonomy): Archaea > Halobacteriota > Methanosarcinia > Methanosarcinales > Methanosarcinaceae > Methanosarcina. Next base: position 14,227 of record CAVTET010000001.1, read on the forward strand.
TGTGTTATTTACAGTGTACGTGTATGTAACACTCTGTCAGTCAGTAAGTTGTTGGATTTGGTGTCTTTGTTATTGTCAAAGCTGGGTTCTGTCGTTAGGTAGCTACCTGTTGCTACAGCTTGCTGGCCAATTCCAAGAGTAGTTGTATTAAGGCTACCCAATATTACGCCGGGTAAGTTATCTGTAATCCCAATATCGGAGAGATCCAGATTACCTATGTTAGTTATATGGTATGTGTATGTGACACTCGCTCCATCAGTATAAGTTGATGGATTTGGTGTCTTTGTTATTGTCAGAGCTGGACTTTGTAGTGCGCCTAATGTAAAGGTTGTCGTGTTATTGACTGGGCAGATACTTGTGCCGCTAGTATCTAATGCCGTACCGTTCACATTTGCTGTATTAATCACAGAACCATTATCAACATCAATCTGTGATGTTATGTAGTTATATGTTCCTGTAACTTGATCACCTGGGGCAAGAATAGTGGCTGATGTGACTAGTGAGCCTGTTGTGTTATTAAGAGTGATTGTTTGACCAAGTGTGATGTCTGTAACGTTAACATCTGTGATATTTGTATTTCCTGTGTTCTTCACAGTGTAGTTGTATGGGATAGTTTTCCCTGAAGCACCATAATTTGGCACACTTGTGGTCTTTATTATTGTCAGATCTGGTTTCACTGGTACTGTTATAGAAACCTGTTGAGACGCAAGGAATGTTCCATCAGCCGAAACTGACCCAGGTACAAAAGTCGTTGCACTTACCAGAGGAATAAAGATAAGTGCAAGTATAGTAAGTATTATTAAATGTCCGATTTTCATATTTTCACCCCTTTTTTATTTTTTTAACTCTATAAGTTTCAAATGTTTCTCATTCAGTTTACGTACTCTAAAGTCATGTTAACTGTATTATGTAACATTAACAGTGTTTGAAGTTGTTATATTGTTTCTGAATTTACCTGTTGCAAATGCTACACTGATCACAGAATATTGTCAAGATCAGCCTGATTTATTATGTAATTAGCTGTACCTGTAACATTTTGATCTGGAGTCCGGTTCCCGGTTATGATTGTTACTGTTACAATTTTGTTGTATATAACACTGATAGGGCCTCTGATAGCCCTATTTCCAGGGTTTGTTACATTGTAAGTGTATGTGATCTGCTGCCCTACAGCGTTATTAGCTGTTTGATTTGCTACCTTTTTTATTGTTAGTGCTACACTTTGATTGTTTTTATATTGCCCCTTCACTCATTTTTTAATAATATTTTCTTGTTATATAGGTATCTTTTAACTAAAATTCAACCATAGTATCTATGAAAAACACATACGTGTATATAAAAAATAAATTTTTTCTATAAATGCTAAGGTAGGATATTATATACCCCTAATTCAATATAAAAATTATTGGTTGTCAAAAAATATATTCAAATTATGCTAAAAATTGTAATTCAAATAGTTGTGGTAATAAATCATTAGCATTAACTCTTGAACCATCCGGAAGGTGAAGAATGAAAAAAGCAAGATATGATACCGTAAGTAGAAGGCATACCTTCATAGCATTTTTAGGAATCACTGTGCTGATGTTTTTGATCCTAGTGAGTATCGCAGGTGCAACACAGGATTCAGACGCTTCGTGGAACAATAAGGAATATTTCTAGTTAAATTAGACAAGTCAGATGAATTAATGAAAGCCTATGAAAAAGCACTTGAACTTAATTCGCACGTTTCAGTAGCTTTGAAAGGCAAAGGAACTTTATCTAAACAGATTAAATAAATCTGATTTTTAGGTTGAATAGTTACAAATATCCTATCGCCAGTAGTTATCTTCTGAAAAAGTATATTCTTTTGCTTCGGATATTAAAAACTTCTCAGAAATCCACACGCCTGAATAATTATTGTAACTTGTCTCAGTTTCAACTAATTGAATTAATCTGTATAGTTTAAAATGGTTCTTTTATTTATATTGTTGGTTAAGTTCGTGAAATCTTGTAGGATCACAGAAGGGATAATATATTTATTTTTTTATGAGAAAAATATTATTTAATTTTTAAGTAATGATAAATGATAGCTGTAAACAGTATATGATAGCTGTAAACAGTATAGGTATCTAGAGTAGTTTCACACAGACTGACCATTATTAAATTCATAGAGCATTGTTTATAATATCTAAACTTGACGTTTTTCCTATTTATTTGGCCTTCAATAATCCCGCGGTATTTTAATTACCCAGTTAGTAATTAATTGATCTATGATGTCTTTAATTATTCATATTTGCATTTAATTTCTTATGGTTGCCTTTAATTGGTTACTCTCCTACTCAATGTGCAAAATCAAGAATGATAGATATTGCATATATTGCAAGTGTTACATGGAAAAAGGGAAGTATCTTTATTCCGACCTCCGGACTTGTTTCTTTCCATAGGTAAAGATTTGATCCTGCAAGGAGTACAAATCCTGCAAGGAAACCGTAGTGAGCAATGACTCCTAGCTCCTTGAGAAATAAAGTAGCTGTGAGAAGATGCAGGAGGAAGAAGCCTGTAATCCAATATTTTGTTCCTTTTATGCCGTAAAGGACGGTTATAGATTTCAGGCCTTTTGCTCGGTCGTTTTCCAGGTCTATTAAGTCATTTAATCCTAGATGCGCCATTGTCCATGGATAGAAAAAAAACATATAGAGCAGCATGGTAATATCTGGGTGTCCATAGCAGAGGTAACCTGCTGCCGGAAAAAGTGTAAAGTCTGTCCTTCCAAAAAGTTGAGCAATCGGATACTTTTGATCTCTTTTCTTAATTTGATAAAAAGCCTCAATGCTGTAAGAGTACAACATTATTGTAAAAACATAGAGCGAATTTGGATAGGGCAGAGTGAAAATAAGGACTGAAGTAACTCCTATAAGCAGAATTAACAGCCCGAAGGCATCTTCTGAAGAAATCTTTCCTGAAGGAATGGGTCTCTCTTTAAAAGGCCTCCAGTAGTTGGTAAGCGTGTTATCAATGTCAAACCTATCTATGTTTTTGTCCACATAATCGTTGAGTACGAAACCAGCCTCAAATCCCAGAGCGCCTATAAGAGCTGTCTTCATGGTCAACGACCAGGAAAAGCCTCCGTAATTTGCAAAAGCAAGCACCAGCCCAGAGCAGAAAACAGTAGGCCAGACCGGGAGAAAGTGGGCACGAGTGAGATTAATGTAAGCTTTTAGATTTTCTTGCATGCTTTTGGCTTTAGTAACGATAGTGATGATCAAAGTTTTGGTATTACACTCTGCTGCAAGCAACTGGATATGTTAGCTCCCCTGCTCTGGGTATAAAGGAATTATTCAAAATTAATATTTTCATTTGCTGATATAATTTTTTTCTTAACGATTTCCCAGATTTCAACATCGTTTTTAATTGCATCTGAAGTCGTACCAAAATCCACAGTTCCAATTTAACCTCTATCAATCCAAAGTTTACAATCCAAAAGCTATTTCTTAATCTCAGAGTATTCTTTAAAGACATTTATTGCTGTATACTTTTTATAATCTACATCACTATTGAAGGCGAATACTTTTGGTTCAGACCAATGAAAAGATGTACATATGCACCATTATTACCGATTGCATCGAACTCAAAACAGTACCTTTTGCCAATTTCGAAGTGTATATATTTCAAATAATTGATTATGTCATTGCTTAAATAATATTTTTGCTATGCCTCATACAAAAACATGTGATATTTAGAGCATTTCGATACACAGCTGTTTTTCACGAGTAATAGATATACAATTTATAAGTACATGATAATATTTAGGAGTTTATTGAAATCTTCCTTATTTTACAATACAATTGTTTGCATGAAGTAGTTCCTTTTTTTAGTGCAAGGGTAGCTTAAAATATGAAGCAGTTAATTATGATGATTCTCAGTAAAGTTTCCATAACCACAGTGATCTGCAGGGTATTCGATTGTAATAAAATACTCATTATGCGGTGCTTCTGAGGTTAAATCATTCGATAAGCTTGCAAAAATGCAGAGGAAAAAATATTAGATCCCAATTTCCGGATATTTACAAAAAAATGCCATATATTTTCTCAATAAACAGTAGATTAAAAATTTATCTAACTTTCAACGAATAATGGAGGACAAATAGGCAAACAAATATATATCTGTGCACATCTGCAGAAAGTCGGTTAAAATAAATTGTATACTAATAAAGATAGCTATTGATCTAGGTTTATCCAGGATTAATAGTTACAGCTTTTGAATATTCTCATACTTCAAGCAGTATTCTTATAAAATATTATTCCAAATGATCCAAGGGAAAATATGCTAAATAATACATATATTCATATTCCTGGTGTAGGGAAGAGCCTTGAAAAGAGGATCTGGGCTCAAGGAATACATACATGGGAAGAATTTCTTGAGATGGAAGATAGGATCTCAATACCTTCTACTCGAAAAGCAATAATTTGTGAGGGAATTAAAAAATCTTCAGAGCGTCTGGCAGCAAAAGATTATTATTTTTTTTCTCAGTGCCTTCCTTCTGCGGAACACTGGAGGACCTATCCTCTGTTTTCCGATTCTGTAGCATTTGTGGATATCGAGACAACTGGGCTTTCACAGCGTAGAGATAGAATAACCGTTATTGGAATTTATGATGGTAGAGAGTCTAAGACATATGTAAAGGACACAAATCTAGATGATATTGTGGATGAACTTTCAAAATACAGGTTACTTGTATCCTTCAACGGTGCTCGTTTTGATATTCCTTTCATAAAGTCTGAATTTCCTGAAATTGAATTCAAACAGCTCCATATAGATCTTGTGTACCCTCTAAGGCGAATAGGATATAAAGGTGGCCTCAAAAATATTGAGAAAATACTTGGGATATCTAGGAGTGAAGATACTGAAGGTATGACAGGATTTGATGCCGTACGGCTCTGGAAGCAATATGAAAGGGGAGACAAAGATGCACTAGCTAAAATTATTAAATATAATAAAGAAGACATAGTTAATCTGAAAACTATTTTAGAGCTTACTTATCCTAAAATGGTTGAAAAAGCTCTAAATTCTTGAGAGGCAAAATTTTTCATTGAGACTGGCAGGAGTCAAAAATATCTAGCGATCTATTAATATTTCCATCAATTAAACAAATTTGAATCGTCAGTCATTTACGCGTTTGATGTCTTCATAATTATAGTTCCCCAAATAAAGATTAATATTTCAAAAACTGGGAAAAATGAATTTATCATCCGATGCCTACATTTCTTTTTAGGCTTAAATACAAATTTGGATCACTTAGAGCATGGAAAAAAAGAAAAAAATAGACTAAAAAAATATTTTTTCCATTTCTCTTGGTTTATTTCCATGATTGTGTAATTTCGAGTGACTAAAGTATGACTAATCATGATTAGAGTATAAAATATTCTTGAAAATTTTGTTGATTTGTGAGTTTATTATAAACTTCCCTTATAATAATTGATTGCGTTTTTATTCACTGAAGCAAATTTACTCTAACCATGGTCTTCACAGTAAAAATTGACACTTCACAAAATGAGAAAAAATATATTCATGATCAAATACTAAAATTTTTTTGTATTATTCATCCTGAGCAAAAAATCCCAATAAACCTCCTCACTAAGATTCAATGAGCAAATTTAGTTAGGCGTATTTTCTAGTTAGCTGTAGGTTATTGATAATGGTTTTATTTCTCAATCCGTTCAAAATCAGAATTATCTATTGAATCAAAATAGATATCTTCCAACTGATTTTTGGTAATCTGAATGGTTATCTTGCTCCATGAACCTTAAACTTAGAGATGAATCATGGAAAGCACAGAAAAAAGGGAATAAAGGGAAAGTTGAACAATTTTTCCTTGTCGTTCCGCTTTTTCTTTGGTTATAGAATTTCTAATGACTTAAGCAAGTAATTAAGTTCGAAAACATAATTGATTTTCAAAAGTGTAATTGATTCGCTAGTTTACTATAAATGTATAAATGGGAAAAATAATAATCAAAAATTGCATAGTTGAACGAATAAATACGAAGGCAACTTAATACAACTAAAATTATCACTTCTGAACTTAAATTTTGGAAATTGGATTTAAAAAAGTTGAACTACTTTTACCTCACATTAGCCCAGATAAAGAATACTTTAATAATAAAATAGATTGAAAATTCATTTTCACCTGAAAAGATGACACGAAATAGTAATTATGAGACAGTAAAACTGTAAGATATATAAGCATGTTTTTCATATAAGGTTAGGAGAAAGAATGAAATAAATTTACAAAGCAGGGATATGATGCGCGCAGAACTTACATCACTTTTTGGTTTAAGCATATACACAAATACCGGTGTTTATGTAGGAAAGCTACAGGACCTTGTAATTGATATAGATGATCAGAAAATTACTGGGCTTGCTGTTTCTGATATTAATAGAGAACTTTTTGACCAGACCACCAAAGGTGTAATTATTCCTTACAGGTGGGTCATAACAGCAGCAGATATTGTTATAATAAGAGACGTTGTCCAAAGATACAAAAAACGGAAAGAAGACTGATAAACTTTGAAAGATAAATTAAAAATATGGAAATCTTTGCTGAAATGCGCTGTATCCTTCCTGTGGTTGTGCGCACTGATGGCAGATATTTAAAAATAAGCTCTTACGCCTGAGTTTTAAGAAATTATATGACCCAAACTTCACCAGGGCAATGGCGAACACTGCCATACTTTTCGTTAGAAAAGCAGTTTAAGCCCTCCTCTTTGCCTACACTTTTTCGGATGAAATCAGTTTTCTGTTTACAGATCTTTCATTTGAAGGTAAAATGGGAAAATTGACTCTAGTGTGGACGCTTTCTAGGAAGCTCCATTAATATAAATTTGTGGTTTGAAAAATTTGTGGCTTTTGATTCCAGAATATTGGCTATTCAAAGGGAGAAAATTCCTTCTGATTTTCATTTGAGACAGCTTGAAGCTTGGTGAAATTTTTTGATATCTTGAGTTACTATTCTCTGATGTATAAAAAGAAATGGGTAATGTGAAGCTCGGAATATCTGAAAGGAAAAAGAGAATGAAAAATTCATGAAATGCTTTTTGAAATGGGGACTAACCTTGCCTGACTTCGAGTTGGCAGAGGAGAGAAATTCTCATTTATACAAAGGAATCTATGAACCTCTGGCTCTAAACCGATTTTTGTTGAGAAGACTAAATCTCTGTGTAGAAGAGTCAATCATAATTTTGAAATCCCTAAATCCAAATTAAAAAAAAGGAATAACACTTCTAGAGAAACTTATTAATCAAACTTGAGTTTTGAAGATAAGAAAATAAAGTAAGGAATGTATAGGCAATGCACAGACTCGAACTTGTGAAAAGAAACGTTCAGGAAATTGTAACAGAAGAAGAACTTGAAGAACTTCTTAACAGAAAAGAAGTTCCATGTGCCTATGTAGGATATGAGCCAAGCGGGAAAATTCATATGGGACATGTTCTTACAGTAAATAAACTAATTGATTTGCAAAAAGCTGGATTCAAGGTTATTGTCCTTCTTGCAGATATACATGCTTATCTGAATAGAAAAGGCACACTTGAAGAAGTCCGGAAAGTTGCAGACTATAACAGACGCTGCTTTGTTGCTCTAGGACTTGATGAAAAGAAAACTGATTTTGTATATGGTTCAGACTATCAGTTTGGGGCTGAGTACATGTTAAATGTTCTCAAGCTTTCAAGGGCAGTAACCCTTAATAGGGCGCGCAGGAGCATGGATGAAGTTGGGCGTGCTATGGATGACCCGACTGTCTCCCAGATGGTATACCCCCTGATGCAGGCTGTTGACATTGCAATGCTCAAAGTTGATGTTGCTGTTGGGGGTATTGACCAGAGGAAAATCCATATGCTTGCCCGCGAAAACTTAAAAAGTATTGGATTCAAAACACCTGTCTGTATTCACACTCCAATTCTCATAGGATTAGACGGAACAAAGATGTCTTCTTCAAAGGATAATTTCATTTCAGTGGACGATACTGGAGAAGAGATTCACAGAAAGTTTAAGAAAGCCTACTGTAAAATGGGAGACTTGGAAAACAACCCGATTCTTGCTATTTTACGCTATCATATTTTTCCCAGATATGAGACAGTTGTTATAGAGAGACCTGAAAAGTTCGGTGGGAATCTGATATACACCAGTTACTACGAAATGGAGACCGATTTTGTGGCAGAAAAAGTACACCCTATGGACCTGAAAAATGCAGCTGCAAAATGCATAGATCAAATTTTGGAGTCTGTTAGAAATGTTCTACTCTGAATAGATCTCGTTGGCTTAGAAGTTCGTGGCCATGTGATGAAAGTAAGGATTAAAACATGTGAGAATTTCGATTATTCCACTAATTATTTTTATACTTATCTCAACCGAGAATTTCTAAGTCTCAGCAATCATTCTCTTTTGAATTTTTCCCTTTCCAAACCCAATTTAATTGCAAAGATATTTTATATGATTCAGACATATCTGAAGCTGAGAGACAACGCTATGAGATATTTCTATGTCCAGAATCTATCAATGTAAGGATACTTTTACTATGAATATCTGTAGACTTATTTCTACTATTTTACTTAAAGCTGTTAGTTTTAATACTCAAATATGTTTATTTTTAATAACCATCTTCTTTGTATAAGTCTGAGAATTCGAATTTATGAATGAAATTTTTTGATATTTTGGGTAAATTTTTGATTGCTGAATCATAATATTAAGTGTAAATTGTGCAATGAATTCTGAGTCACTTTCTCTATCTTTTCGTGTGTAAAAACCTTCATATTTTGTGCATTTCCAACTATAACTTGTAGATGCTTTATCAATGAATTGGTAGTGTACCTAAAGTTCTGTAAAATCTGCTCTATATCCTTTAATCTTCTTTTTTATTACTGTTCCATTACTACTCCAATTGTGACTGGGTGTATAACCCTTACACCAACAAGTGGGTATGGGCCTGCTAACCAGTGAATATAGACTGTAATATATTCGAGTTTTAAAACCAACTACGCTCTTACGACAATGTATCTCAAAATCTGTAAATTTTGATTGGACCTGCATCACTTTATTTGTGGTCTGTAAAAATTTTAAAGATCGCGAAAATATGAATAAAAAAAGGACTGACAGCAGTTTCCTTATTTGCTTGGGTACTGATCCATATGGTATTAATACAGAAGGCATTTGATCAATCTGAACAAGAGTTATAAGGAATAAAACAATAGATAATGCAAATAAAGGGAATGCGAGGACAAGAAGTGCAATTGGATGGAAAGTGTAATAATCGTTTAGGAGATGAAAATGACTAGCTCGGATAAATATAGAACACAGGAAATTTGTATTGCATCACTATCCTGATTACTTAATTTTTTGCTACAGATTCCTTTAGGATATGAATACAAAAGTAGCAAGACAAATGAAATAATTTAGGAATATTCAAAGAAAAATGCGCTCCAAAAAGACGACTCTGCCATAAAAAATATCAAAAGGACTTTAAATCACCCTTTGATGGCGATCTTTTATATTTAATGGTAAAATTCGTTCTTCTGTTTGCAGTCCTTACAATAATTACCAAGGGGAAAATAAAACTCATTTTGGATTCAGTTCTCATGGAATCCTGGGCTACTGTACCTCAATTCTTTTTACTCTTATCCTTGCCCACTCTTCTCTCAGAGCTAGAATTTCCATAAGTGAGATTATCTACCTTGAGTATTTCTACTTTGTAACGTACATTGCAATCTTGGTTGTTGCCCTGAATTCAATAGCTTTTGCGTCAAATAGGCTTATCCCCTTCATTGATGCAAAAGACAACATGCACATGGAGGCCCTATACTGGTCTGTAATCATAGAATCCTGCTTTTCGTCACAATCTGAAGTTTTATTGACAGGTATATCCCATGTGGGATTCTAAATAAACTTATTGATATTTGAAAATCGATTATCTATGTGTATTGCAGTATGATTTTTACTTTTATTGAGCATAAATCGGTGAAAACTTGTATATTCCTGTAAGCTATAGAATAATCTAGTTCACAAAAACATAGACAGAAAACAGAAAATGCTTGAACATTTTTCATCGTTCATAGTATCACTTACTAAAATCGTGCAAAAGTATGATTTTCTAAAAGTCAGTCAATTTGTGTTTTTCATAATTAATCTTATTTCTCGCAGGACTCAGTTCCAAAATCAAGAGATTTTGTAAAACTAAAAAAATCACTCGATTTTGGAATAATAATTTGATATTAATTATGTTTTTTTATTTCCAGATCTTCATAAATTTAAATTTGAGACTTTTTTCTAAAAAAAACAATTTATATTAATTTTAGATCAGATTCTATATTTTAAAGGCCTCATTATAAATTCTGCAAAAGCTAAAATGTTCCCAGAAAGTTTACTCTCCGGTAGTAACTGGTTTCTTTTTCGGTGAAGTTCTATTCTTCAGCAAAGGCTACACGCAGTTTGCCTTCTTCTTCCTTGGACAGGTTGGTAGCAATGATTTCAAACTTGGATTGTTTCATAGCTTCTACTACCCTATCCTCAACTGCATCGCTAGTCATCAGAAAGAGAGCTGAAGTTCCTTCAGTAACTTTGCTACGGATCGATTTCATGAAATCTTCATCGATTCCCATATGGGTCATTGAACCGACTAGCGCACCTAGCGCCGCCCCGGCGACTAGACCAACCAAAGGAATAAAGAAGAGAATTCCAAATAGTAGACCCCAAAAAGCGCCACTCAGTGCACCTATGCGAGTTAAATGAGTCAGATGCTCAGTTTTTGGTTTATTTTTTCCTTTAACCCACGTGACTATAGCTGCATCTTGTAACTTAATCATTTGTTGCTTGCTTAAATCCTCAATTACTTTAAGTTCATTTTCTGCACCATCAGCAGTATCAAACTTCAGAACTGTTAATCTTGCCATTACTCTATCTCCTTTTCTGCTTTTGATCTCTTAATTTTTGTTGCCACATAAACAAATATCTAAATTATTTTTAATTAATTGTGCAAAAAATAGTTTCGGGATAAATGTTACTTCTACATAAAAATTTTTAATAGCGAACAATAATTTAATATTAATAATGTTTTTATTATTTCTAAAATAATTTCTAAATTTTGCATAGAGTTCCTTCTAAAACGCAACGCGGTTTCCCTCATATCAAATTCTAGTGGTGTACTGGTTCATTGAACAATTTGAATTTATTATTTCCCTAATTTAGGAGATTTTTTAATGTCTTCTGGAATCGCGAAAATATACAATTGATTTCACTTGCAATTGACTGAAGTCAATCGAAAATCCAGAAAAGAATACAAAATTTCTAATTTGTTGCCGTGTGATCCCCATATAAAAGCAGGATGTAAAATCAATGGTTATGCTGACAAAGTTTATTTTTCTGGTTGCATTAATGCATAGATTTTTGCTATATAATTCTATGTATCAGTGAAAACAATAAAAACAGAAGCTTTGTCAGTAAAATTATTGGCTCTGCATCCTATTTTTGCAATGAAAAAAAGGATGAGTAGCAAGTCATATTTTACAGAACTTTAGCTACACTGTCCACACAAATAGTATTTATTTAATCTATTTAAATGGAGTTCTTTTATTGTACCCTGCATCTGTCATCAGATCTATTTTCTTTAGATAAAGTACTTTTATTGTGCAAAGCTTCTGAATTGCGGGTTAATTTAAATTACTTTGTCATATGCTTCTAGTGCTTCATTGTACTTTTCTGAGCTCAGTAGATGTGCTGCTTTATGAAGCCAAGCATCTTCATTTTTCGGGTTAATTTCAATTGCTTTGTCATATGCTGCTAGTGCTTCATTGAACTTGGCTGAGCTCAAAAGATCGTCTCCTTTATGGACCCAAGCATTTGAAGATTGTAAAACATTTAAAGATTGCTCCATGCCTGCGATACCCACTAGGATTAAAAACTCAAGCACAGTGATTCTTATAGCCGTTATGATGGTATGCCTTCGACTTGCTTTATCATATATCGCTTTTTTCATTTTCAGTCTCTTGATATTTAATTATATATTAATAATGAAAAATAATTAAACGAATAAACATGGTTAATACTTCACGCTATAAATTAAACATTTTAACTTAAATATTATATTTAGTAATTTATTTAAATTATGTTGCTATTATAATTTTTTTATGTAGAATATATCAAAACTTTTAAAATCCCATATCTACGTTTTAATTACATTTTTTAATTTTTACAGTTTTTGGCATTATTACCATTACTATTACTATTCCCAATCACTGTTAAGGATCCCACACCCACTCACAGTCCGGAAGTAAATGACATCAAGATAGTGATCTATGATGGTCATGGGGATCATGTGAATGAAGATCATGGGACTATATAATTCGGCGTTAGATGACCCAGCTGTCAATGATACTACTAAGAAAAATAACAATAATAAAACTGGTATCTTTTTTTCTATCAAATGTTTGTTTTTTATTTATCTTCTTATTTTGTTCAATCTGATACATTTTTAATCAACCTGGGACTTATATAGTTAAATAACAAAATAAGTGGGATGGAAACTCATTGTGTAGGTCTTAAATTATCACTAAATTATATTTTCACAGCATATCCCAGTGAAAAGTGCTTTCAAATTGCATTATCTGTATACCACCATCCAAAGAATATACAAATTTAAGAAATATAAATAAGAATCTATATTGAATAAAATTAGATGATATCAAATTATCGTTCTATGCTATTTGGTTGGTGTTGTTTCCAGAATACTCTTAATCCCCTTTCTCAGCTTTTTTTGTTCCCGATCTATGTGAAGTGGGAAAAGATATATTTCAATAAATTAAAACACAAGTATTCGTTAGTCTGGAAACTTAACCTTAAAGATATCAACCAAATATATAACTGTAAATTGATCTAAAAGACGAGTTTGTTAAAATCAAATTGATTTGCGTCTCTCTATACTCTTAAGTTTATGAGTATTGTAATAGTGTAAAAAATTGTAATGGAATGTTGACGTTGGGATATAACATGTTTTACTTTAAAAACTGTGCATCAATTGAAACAACAGAAACATAAACGTTGTCAAGAAAAATATTGGCTCTGTATTCAATTTTTCATGATGAAGTAAAGTGATACAGAGTCAATCAGAATTTATAGATATTTAGATACATTGTCGTAAGAGCGGAGTTGGCTTTAAAACTTGAATATATTACAGGTCTATACTCACTGGTTAACGGTCCATATCCACTGGTTAGTTAAGGGCTCCATATCAAGTCACAGTTAGGTAATAATATAGCCATTTCTTTCGCAGCTTTTATCTGCCCATTATCAATGTCTATGGCTACAATTTTCTTCTCTTCAACCACAGCAGGCTTTGTGCTCACTGCTGTAGCTGTCACTGATACTACTAAAAAAAACTACCAGCAAACTAGCCAGTACCTTTGTTATTCTAATAGATGATTGTTTCAACATTCATTTCACTCCTTCATCGACATTAGGATATTTGTATATGATTTTCAGTTTAACTATGTAAGTTCAGATCCATTATTAATTAGCATTAGTATATATTATTGCTTCTATATTAATAAATATTTTTATTTATATCATGTTACATTCTTTTTTTATTTATTAAGTTTTATAGCTACTATACAATATATACATAACAAAGTTATGTTTAAGAAGCAGATTGGTTAGGGTATTCCCTAACTAGAAATCAGTATTTAGATTAGCAGTCTCAATATTCATTGATATAAATGAAGACTAGATCACAGGAAAAAGTATGTAATAATGTAATGGTAATCAAAAAAAGATTAAAGGGTATAGAGTAGATTGTACCGAAAATTATGCACGCTGCCCGAATCTACAGTCAGAAATTCCCACATCTCAACTATCAAAGTCTGCATTATTGGCCGTTTCCTGCCATGGAATGTCCTTTACACGTGTTTTGATATCTATCTTAATCGATAATATTCTTTAAATTTACACTTCAAGAACAGATCAAATATTTTGGTATTTATTGATCTATGATTTCAACAAATTGTTTATAATGCTTATATATGGAATTTGTTGCACCAGATGTTTTCTATTCCTCCATATACTTTTAAATAATGACATGAAAAATAGTATCATTAATATAAAAATTAATTTTCTTTATATTCAAATAAAAAAAATTGATTTGGGGTAAGAAAATGGATCAAAAAGAAACCATGCTCAATTGCAATATGATGGAACTTATGGTAAGGATCTGAGCGTTGCAAAAATTACCTATTATGAAAATCAAAATTATAATGAATTGATTTGAAATTGATACTGTTGATGGTGCACACATCAACAGTATTCAATTTACTTCAAAAAAATTATTTATCTGCTCTCTGCAATAGTATAAGCTGCACTACTTTATAACCTTTTTTCTCGGAATTATTTATCTTTAAAATATGATAGCCATTTTGGGTAAAAATTTTGCGATACAGGTACTTTTTAGTTATTTGAACTAAAAAATATCCAAAATCCATTTTGGTTTCACTGACTGTAAGATTGCCATGAATTAAAGGGCACAAAGAGGTAATACGGTTGTTATGAAGCTTAGAGAAGGAATTTTTTCTAAAGATGGTGGATGCAGATAGTTTCAATTATTTTATTGATGAACTAATTTCCATCAAATAGAATGATCTTCGAATTTTTCTAACTAATAATATAGGGAAAAAGAGTTCAATATATGATCAATAAACAAAAGTTGTATTCTATGGTCTGAGTTTCAGCAGCTATGATTTTGATGCTGGTAGTACCGCAGGTGCAGGGAGTACGCATATATTTCAAACTATGGCAATATAGTCATTGTTTCTGTAATTAACACAACAACTAATACTGTTATAGCCACTGTAAATATAGGAGATCTCCTTATGTATATGCAGTCACCCTGACGGATCAAAGGTATATGTGACAAACTCAAACTCTACTAGTTCCTGCACTATCTCTGTAATTGACACAACCAGAAATAATGTACAGCCCACGTGAACGTAGGAAATGGTCCTACTGGAGTTGTAGCAACTCCTGATGGAACAAATGTATATGTGGTAAACTACTTCAGTAACAATATTTGTGTAATTGACACAATAAACAGTACTGTCACAGCAATGGTTAATGAGGAAATTATCCTATTAGCGCCGGGATTTTGCAGGAAAATCGTGCAGTTGTTCAAGAATATCCTGTTCGAAGTTATCGAACCTTGGAACGAGTAGAATCTCTCTTAACGCGCCGAAAGTGTAGTGCCTGCAGAAAATGATGTGAAAAACGATGATCAAGACTTTCAGCCAAAGGATACATGGTAATCTGGTCCTGGACTACAAGGACCCACAGGTGTAGATCATCTGATTAGCATGGCTTAGCATTATAAGGAGGTTACAAGTCAGGTTTCGGTATCTTCGGGGAGGATGGTGCAGAGATAGCAGTAGAAAAGTTTAATATAATGAGTAAAGTGGCTAAAAGTAAAAAGACTGTGAAGAAGTCTCAAGATGCGCCTTTCTCATGTTACTCCAGTAATGTAGACACAAATATATACGAAACGAAGAAAAAAGAAAATTCACTCTTCAAGTTTTCTCTCAGAAAACGAGGTGATCAATTGAAAAATTCCGGTTTTAACAACGAAGTGTCTGTTGGAGTTATCGGTTTCGGGATCATGGGAAGCTCTTTTGCTTTTAATCTTTTGTCACGAGGCTATAATGTTCATGTCTACAACAGGACTGAGGAAAAAGCTAAACCACTACTCAAAAAGGGTGCCATTTTTTATTCTACACCAAGAGAGCTAGCTTTGGTAACAGACATTATTATAACATCTTTGACTGATCAAAATGCCATTGACACTGCAGCTTTTGGAGAAGATGGATTTCTCAATGGAGCGAATAAGGGCTGTTTATGGATTGATCTGAGTACAATAGACCCTTCAGCATCAATCAGATATTCTGAAGTAGCTAAACAGTCAGGCTTAGAAAGACTAGACACACAAGTAGTAAGGAGTAAGGATCTGGCTTTAAAAGGAGATCTTGTCGTTCTAGTTGGAGGAAGTCGTGAAGTATTTCAAAAATATGAGCAATTTCTCAACGATGTCGGAAAAACCGTCATTTACTTAGGAGCAGAAGGCAACGGTCACAAAATGAAGATGGCCATTAATCTGTATCTCGGACTTTTTGCGGAATCATTCTCTGGAGCCCTGGCCTTCTCACAAAAGCTTGGTTTCGACGCCAAAACTTTCGTTGAAACCGTTAACAAAACTCCACACAGGGACTATATTTCCGAAAATAAGGGACCAAAGATCGTACAAGGCGATTTCGAACCAGCTTTCTCACTCAATAATCTATTCAAAGATTTGGAGCTTATAAAAGAACAAATAACTAAAACCGGGGCTATATTGCCAATGACAAAGGTGACTATCAAGGAATATTCCGAAGCAGTACAAAATGGTAACGACAAGAAGGACTTCAGCGTCATTGCGCTGGAAATCCAGCATAAAAATGGATTAGCTTAAATCATAAGAGTCTGATCAAACTCAGACATTAGAATGCAAAAACCAAAGAAAACAGTCAATCTACTTCAAAGTTTAGATCCTGTCAGGTTTCCATTAATATCAGGAAAGCAGATATGTGAACCGATTTCCTGTTATGGTCCTATTGTTCTGAACATGAAAGATGATCTGTGTATTGCTTTTGAAGAATACAACAATTGGACTTTTATAAAGCATAACAAATCTGGTTAATAAAGAGATTTTTGTAGTAAAATTTCTGAATTTCCTCAGTTCCATACAAAATAAGAAGGTATTGTTGATCTATGACTCATGGAGCCTATGGGCCTCATAGAGTATAAAACTCTAAAATTGAGTACCTAAAACATTCAATATTCTTTATATATATAAAGGGTTTTATTAGTGGTTCTGAGCATACCCTAAAAGCTGGAAAATGACCCAATTTTTCGTCATACTTCCAGATATTTAAACCACGGTTAGTAAGTTTAGTGAGCGAAAACTCAAAGAAATCTTCGTTTTTTCGTATCTATTTAGCCTGTGATCTTCTTCCTCTATAGCTGACCATACCAAATATCAGCGTTCAGCCCATGAAAGCTAACATGAACATGGCTTGCCGTCTCTTCCTTAGTCGCAGGTGTACCTGGGCCGTCTAAAATAACATTGGCCACATTCCTCTCCAGGGCCTCTAGGTCTCGGGATCAAGCTCGTTTTTGCTCTCGTTAAGCCAGCTACTATGCCGGAACTCTACAGGGTAATCATGCTCACGAGTAGGAAGGGCATCTAGCAGGTCCTTTGGATTGCTTAACGCTTTATTAGATTTCTTGAAGTAGGGTGAAAGCTGTAATAATGCACACTATAAAAGATTAGCATCAGCCAGAGGCTTAGCACAGGTTTTCTCAAAAGTAGTCGCCCATATTATAGCGTTTTCCAGATTTCCATCTACGAGAGCCTTATGTGTAACTAGCTGAGGCATCTTAACCGAATATTCGAATCTTTTTTGCGCCTCTTCAACCAAGAATTAACTTGGAACTCTCCTGGAGGTCAGAAGAAGGTGCTATTGATCTCTACAGTTTTGAAATACTTGGCATAATAGGTGACATTCTCCTTTCTTATTTGCCATATCGTGAGGGTAGAAGGGACCTACCCAGTCATCATATGACCAACCGGAAGTGCCAACGAGGATTGTCATAAGTCTGCTATATCCTTGAGGCAGGTTTAAATCCATTTTCTCAAATATTAATCTATGAGTAGACTTTCTAGCATTTGCTTCAACATATGAATTTTTCCCAAAAAAGCGTAATTCTATGCAAATTAAATTCCTCCGCTCTCCCATTTCTCAAGTTTCTGTCCCAAGCGTTCAGCCCAAGAACTAACCACATTCATTACAATATTTTTTACTTCAGCTCTTGAATTAATTTTATATCTGTAAATATATCCTCCACCATCCAAGTTTTGCTGTGACCTCTGCAAAATTTCTTTTTCATGAAGTTTCTTTACAGATCGCTGGATTGTGGAGATGTCCAGGTTGAAAGCTTTCGAAAGAGATTCGGTATCAACCCAGTGCTCATTCTCGCTCAAGAAATATTTCCTAACTGTAAGGTTAGATTTAGTAATGTTAAGGGCACATTTGATTACATCTTCAACTTTAAATTCTTTACAAGCAAAGTCAATCATAAAAGTTAAGGTGAACAATACTTTCATTTTTTTGCGCCTGTTTTTCGAAGAATTTCATGTTCTTTTGGCTTAGCCCGATTGTTAATCAACACGGGATGCCTTTTTTCATGAATACGCATTCAGGGAATTCTTCAGATAAAAGTATAATTCTAGAATCAATCAAGTCTCTTAAAAGTAATGGGTCTTACACAACCGAGGACGTCTTCACCTTCCTGGACAAACAGGGCTTCGAGGTCAGGGGGGTCTCTGTAATGGTTGGGCTCATGAACACCTGCCTGGGCATCCCGTAGCATAGACGTCTCAGGCGATCATAATATATACTCCCTCAAGGACGATCACAGGAGTGTGGTAAAGTCCGTCCTGGATAACTATTAATCCGGTTTTAAGAAAACGTTAATTCTGTTTTTCAATCAATTCGGGGGCTCTCCTCTTTTCATCCTCTTCAAATACTTGTTCAATACCACTTCCGCAATAAGGGTAATCCCGTTAAGAGCTACACGGACGCCAGGTCCTGTGGTCATCCTCTCACTATAAAACCGGTGCAGAGCCTTCAGATGCCGAAGGTTGTACTCCAAGCAAAGTCCCACCAGCTCCCAGTGCTCAGGAAAAGCCTGATCCTTTCCAAAGCCGGTCGTGCCGCCAAGCCTCGTTTCAGCTATGGGGCTGAAGAATAGCGGCATCATCAAGCCGGTGTAATCCTTCAGCGACTCCACGAGTTCAATGGTCTGCAGCACGTCCTCGACAGTCTCGCCAGGGAGGCCAAGCACAAGGCTGGCGACAGGAAGCCAGGACTCTTCTCCGAAAAGCCGATAACAATCTCTGACTATCTCGGGCCAGCTCTCTGGGTTTTTCGGCAAAGTTTTTCTTGGCATATGCATTTGAAGAATTCTGCAGCTTCCGGTCTCTATCCCTATCCAGGCAGACATGTACCTCTGATCTCTGCCAACTCCTGCGATCCTGGACACTTCCCGAAGGAGGTCCTGATTTTGATGAATCGTGGCGAGGCTGAGATGGGATACATCCACCGTCCTCGGACCCAGCCGCTTAACCCCTCTGAACAGTTTCTTGACCTTTTCTCCATCGGGCTTGGTGCCTGGTGAGCCGTAGGTGAAGATGTCTTGGGAATGAAGAACCACGTCTCTTTGACCTGCCTTTAGATTCACCGTTACGTCATCGAGGATTCTATCCAAGGGTCTGTGACGGAGAGTGTGCATGGTCGGAGAGCAGAAGGAACACCCCCGCCAACAACCCCTGCCGACTTCCACGATCCCGGCAATGGTTGGGCCCCTGTTCACAGGTATGTCCCCTCCTGCCACAGCCGTTCCTCGAATTACCTTTGGAACCTCATCGCCGTTAATAATAGATCGGCAGATTCTAGGAAAATCGTCCTCTCCCTCGCCCAGGTAAATATGGTCCACTGGGACATCCTCGCCCACCAGCTCCCAGGCTCCCATACCGCCGACTACCAGCCTTGGCATATGCTCTTTGATCAGTGGATGGTTTATCAGGGCCAGGAACTTGGACCTGTTATGAGGCTCACCCCGCCCGATCATCTCCTCGATCTCGCGTAAGGCGATTTTTCCGAGGGGATCATCGTGGGTTATTCCCACGATCTCAGTTTCTGGGCCGATGGCCTTATCAAGGTGATCTGGATGGGCCACCATCACCTCGGACCGATCAAAACCGGCCTCTAAGAGGGCTGCCTCCACTTTTCTCATGCCGCAGGGCGCGAGCAGGGCTGAGCCGTCCGAGGCTGCAGCCACGGGAGGGCAGAAGAGCAGCCGGAAGGCTAAATCTGGCATCACAGACTTTGGCAGCGTCGCTGCAAACCCAAGAATCGCTCCCCCGTGATATGTGCTCATCATGGTGAGATCGCTTGTCAGAACGATTTTTTTGCCCTGTATTCTAAAGCCACCTTTTTTATGTTTCTATTTCATGAAATCACTGATTGCTTTATAAAAACCATCATCTCAAAGATTAATATACGCATACCTCTCCGAGTGATCATTTAAAAGTGGGGAAAATTAATAAATGCAACTTTCTGAATTATATACACTTATGACCATGTTTCTGTATTTAGAATTTATGATTTTTGGTAACAATTCAGCGTACAGCTAAAAAAAGTAATCAGTCAGGTATTGGCGGCTCTCCTTTAAGCGCCGCATAAAGCGAATCTATTACTGACATTGCTTTTTTCATTATTGTGGAAATGTACCCTCTATTTCTACAGAAAGCATCCACTCCTTGTGGTGTTCTAAAAGTTACTGAGATCTTTTGTTGAACCCTTACCATCCTCAGATTTCTTTCCGCTTTTCATCTGCTAACTTTTCCATTTTCCGAGTAAGAACTTCAAGATCATCTTTTTCAACAAAGGCAGTTACATTGTCGTCTAATCCTTTAGCTTCCTAGACAGTGCATGAACCAGAAAGATACTCTTTGCAAGTGTATCAAAGATCATCGGATTCAGTATCATATCCAGATAATTGGATTTTTTGAGGCTTAAACATCTCACAGGTTTTTGGAAGGACTGTATATCTTTCTGTTTTCTTTAAAAGGTAAAAGACTCTCCGTTTGAAGGTGCATAAGAATCCACGCCGATTTCCTCCAAAATCCACTGCGAGAAAACTTCAGTTTTGTCCCCATGCATTACAAAGACTCTGATTGTGTCTTTTTTGCAGAAATCTTTTACAAGCTTTTTGAGCTCACTGTCCCCACTGTGAGCGGAAAAGTCGTACTGCTCTATTTTGGGCTTGAGTGTAAGGACATCTCCTTTTGTTTCAATAATCCTATGCTCAAGAGCCAGCCGACCATTTGTGCCTTCAACCTGGTAGCCGGTAAGTAGGATCTTTGATTTGGGATCTTTATACAGTCTGCTTAGATAATAAAGAGCTGGTCCTCCGTCCAGCATTCCAGCTGTAGTGACAACAACTGAAGGTTCTTTAAGGACTAAATCCCTCTGCTGAACTTTCACGGAAATCGCATGTTTGAAAGCCCTGTCAAGAAGCTCGGGATTTCTCAGATATTCAGGGTATTTTTTAAGTATTTTGTAGACGTCCAGGCCCATCCCGTCCACATAAGCCGTGATTCCGTGTGCGTCAAGGAGCATCAGGACTTCCTGAGTCCGACCTATTGCAAAGGCAGGGATAAGGGCAGTGCCTCCTTTTTCCAGAGTATCTTGGACTGATTCGATAAACTTTTCTTCAGTTTCCTTTCGTGGAATATGGTCTTCCTCGAAATACGTGCTCTCGAGCACAAGCGTATCTGCTTCAGGAAATTCGGCTGCACCAGGTACAAGCCTTGTTTCTTTCAGGTTGAAATCTCCTGTATAAAACAGACTTTCTCCGTGTTCTGATTCCAGGTGGATTCCAGAAGCACCAGGGATATGACCTGCGTTGTAAAAGCAAACACTGTATTCTTTTATTTTTAATGTATCTCCATAATCAATCTTTCGTGTCCTGCGGCCAAGTTGAAGGAGATCTTCAGGATCAAAAGGAGATACACCCGAAAGTGTAGTCTTTGCGAGTTTGAGGGTATCTCTTCCTAAAAGGTTGGTAAACTCTGCAGTCGGTGGGGTCATGTAGACCTCAGGATTCTGGTACATCAAGTTAGGCACTGCCCCACAGTGGTCAAGGTGTCCATGTGAAACAAGAACCGTCTTCGGTTCCATGTCGTTGAGAGGATATTTGGGTATGTTTCCTACTTTTATTCCGTAATCAAGCAGTATTTCCCCATTTACGAGTAAACCAGAACGTCCAACTTCCTTACATCCACCTTTAAAGGCCAGATCCAGAATAAAAACTCCTTAACTTTATATTATAAAACCAATATTCAACAGATGTACAGAAATGTAAAATCTGTTTCCTATTTACCTACTAGTAGTCATTGGGAGTTAGATTGATTTTTAAGCTACTTTCATGTTGAGAAACTAGATGGTATTTTTGTGTACATCTGCTGAGGATGTGACTTTAAGCTGCCTTATACTATAGAGTTGGACTTATGCCATGCAAATAATTGTGCCTATAAATAAGATATCACATGATTTTTTTGCATTAAATATCGCAAAAATTTTCTTTGAGACAATGGTATCATTAACTATTTGAAATATATATTCTTTTGAATTGGTAAAAGACACTGTTTTGAGTTGATGTAATCTGTGATGATGGCGATCAAGTTTATCTTTTCGTTGGAGTTGAAATAAAATATTATCCTTCAAGAATGGTGTAGGTTATAAACGAAACCAGGAAGAAAAAGAAACATATAAGCAAATGAAAATACTTTTTTTAAATAATTTCTTAATATCAGAGAGTGACGTGAACATACTCATTTATTTTCAGAAAGTTGTGAGATCACAAGTATAATATAACTGTATGGTATGATCATTTTTTTGCTTTCTTTCGGTCAGTAATCAAAAGCATCTATTGCATCAAAATAGATATCATCTCACTTATTTTTGGTAGGCTTAATCGTTACCAAAAGCTAAACAATTATTCAAGCAGGATAGGATTAAAATAATCTTAAATTATAAAAACAAAGAATGAATATTAAATAATAGATCCAGTAATATGAATCTTGGACAGGAAAATTAAAGAGATATTGAAGTTAATGTAGACAGAAGATTATTTCAATGAACCTACGATTTCAGCAGATTGTGTATATAGGCTTTAAATATACCCAGCCCAAAACTTGGGTTTATCTAAATCCTCCGACGATTAAGAATATCTTGGGATTAATAATTTGACACAGGAGTGCAGTTAATGGTTAAAATTTCAGTGATTGGTGCAGGAAACGTAGGAGCAACTACGGTCCAGCGACTAGCTGAGCTTGAACTTGGTGAAATTGTCATGATGGATGTTGTAGATGGATTGCCACAGGGAAAAGCTCTTGACCTAATGCAAGCAGGGGCGATAAAAGATTATGATACCCAAATATTGGGAAGTAATGATTACTCAAACATTGAAAACTCTGATCTTGTAATAGTTACAGCCGGAATTGCCAGAAAGCCTGGAATGAGTCGAGATGATTTGATTAAAACAAACTCCAAGATAGTTGCGGAGATATCTAAAAATATTGCTAAGTATGCTCCCAAATCTATAGTAATAAATGTTACAAATCCACTTGATATTATGACCTATGTAGCAATGAAATCAACAGGATTTGAGGCAACAAAAGTATTCGGAATGAGTGGGGTTCTGGATGCTGGACGTTTTGCAAGTTTTATTGCAGAAGAACTTGAGTGTTCGAAAAAGGACGTACATGCAATGGTTATAGGGGGTCACGGTGATCTTATGATACCTCTTCCAAAATATTCTGCTGTATCGGGAATTCCACTCATAGACCTACTCCCAGGTGATAAGATTTCCAGGCTGGTAGAGAGAACAGTAGATGGTGGAGCCGAAATTGTGGAACTCCTCAGACAGGGAAGTGCTTTTTATGCCCCCTCTTCAGCTATCGTGTCTATGACTGAATCTGTTATTAAAGACTCAAAGAGAGTGCTTCCAGCGTGTGCTTATCTGGAAGGGCAATATGGCCAGGAGGGGATTTACTTTGGAGTACCCGTTAAGCTTGGAGCTTCTGGGGTCGAAGAAATTTTTGAACTCAAACTAGATCAAGGCCAATATGAAATTCTCAGAAAATCATCAGAAGCTATTCGAAAGATAATTTCACAGATGGAAGCATAATAGATTTACTTGATGCAAAGAAAACATGGGAGATTGAAAAGAAAAATTATGCACCTTCAGTCCATCAGAAATCAATTGGCGGATGTCTATTTTGATGTAATATGATACTTTGATTACTAAATGATTGACAGCTTAAAAACATTATCCATTACCCACAGTTACCGAAAATAAGCCAACCGAAATTTGTTCAATCAATCTTAGTAAAGCTAATTGTTGGTATTGTTCTGCCTAGGATGAATCTTCACTAAAAGTTAATACCTAATTGCATGCGCCCACTCACCTAAAAGGATGTTAGATGCTTCAGGATGCCAGATCAGTTCGTCAAAATTCAGAAATTCTAGATTTTTGTTTTAACAGTTTTTTTAATTTAGGGAATTTTAACTCGGCTTTCAGCTTCCTATCAGATTCCTGAATATGGTGTTTTATTGTTTAAGCTGCCATGTTTCCAATCGATAGATAAAGCTTGCCACTTGGCCATAGTCTCTCATCAAAATATTGTTATTTTAATTCAGGACTAAGCTTGAGAAATCTGTAAGACCTACCTCCTTTCAGGTGTCTAACAATCTCCAATTATAGAGTTACTTGGATGGAATTTCAGGAATAATTGAACTTGATCTTCTACTACTTCCATAACATGAATTTTATAGCCTTGCTCGGTGCAAATAGTGGTAAATATAGATACTAAATCCTTTTTAATTCACTTATTGTAGAAGATTTCGATAGACCTCTGATTTTCACGAATAATTTATATCTTATTTATAAACATATGACCAAATTTAAGAATTTATCGAGATTCTCTAATGTTATAATATTTAAACTCTCCAATGCTCAAATGCTTAGATGTTTATCTAAATTCTCTTAATTTAGTTTAGTCATGGCTCTCTAATTAGGATGTATCTAGCTAGAATATACTTATATAAATAAGATTTTAATAACAAGAGAACTTTTAATACAGCATTGTGATCATATCAGGTTGATTATTTTTAAATTATTTCTTTTCAGGTTAACAAGTCAAAGGTAGTGTTATATACATGAGAGAATCAGTCAGAAAACTTGGGCTCATAGGAGTTGGCCTCTGGGCAATGACCGAAGAAAAAATAGATGAAATGGTAAAGGATCTGGTAGATAAAGGAACCATCAGTAGGGAAGAGGGCAAAAAAGTTATTCAGGATGTGCTTGAAGAAAGCAAAAAACAGAAGGTTGATCTTGAAAGAAAAATTTCTGACAAAATTCAGGACGCGATCTCAAAGAAAGACATGTTTACTAGAAGAGATATGCATGAACTTCAATCAAGAATAAAAATACTTGAAGACGAGATTCAGAGAATGAAAAATAAAGAAAAGATATTTTTTAAATGAAAATAATCTAGTTTATCGAGTTTCCACTTCCTTTACATTTCACATTTCGTCAAGTACTATAATTTCATTAAGGTTTGCAGCTTCAAGTATTTCATTAAGGTTTGCAGCTTCAAGTAGATTCTGTAGATATCTCATATCAGAATCAAGCTCCTAAATTTCTCTTGCGTGAGGCGCACTTCCAAATATTCAGATAATGAATCAATCAATTCTATGGTATCATTTGAGCCTTCATTAATTTTTTTCCTTTAGACGTATAATTCTTGATAACCCCTGATCTTGCAAATCAGATGATTGAAACTAATCGTGTTAGCAAGTGAGTAAATTTGATCATCTTCTACGATCATAAATTTAATTATTTTTAGTGAAATTTCCAGTTTTAGATCATTTACTGCAGTTTGCTAATCCTTCCTAAGAGACATTGTCTCAGTTTATGAAGTTCCACTTGTAATATCATGAACTATTCTTTGTACTATTCCAGTACTTCACAAAATGGCTCAGATAAATTCTAACCTGTGCCATTCTTCCATTTTGGTACAGAAAACTGGGTTAATTTCCCATTTTTGCTTTGAACTTTTTCCTTTTTTCACATTTTATTGACACAATTATCTACTCTCTCAATATATTCTTCCTTATTTATTATAGCATTAGATGCGTAAAAGATGATATTGAAACGAAAATAGTATATCTAGTAAAAAGGACACCCTACATATGGAAATCTAAAATATGATAGGTCATATGATCTTACTCTATAGCGTGTAAACCATACTTTTATTTAAATTTCTTTTTTACTTTTTAATCCAAACTGCACACTGCATTTGCTCAGCATTCCACAGCACTTTTGAGTTTTTCTATTCGTCTATTTTTTGATAGTGCCCCATGTACCATTTATGGATTAAATTCTGAGAATATGCAATCATAAGAGACTAAATCAAGTATTGACTTTGCAAAAACTGAGAAGAAATGTAATATATTTATATAAATATTATTTTCTTTATATATTAAAAACAAAATTTGAAATGAATCAATTAAATGAATCAAAAGAAATCAATAAATAGAGGGTTGATTTACATAGTTTTTTGTTTGCTAGGATTTAATCTAGTAGGGATAGCAACTGCCGACGATAGCGGGGTTTATTATTGGGATTGGACATGGCATTCTACAGATCACATTGGGACTATTTACAAAGCTTCCGCTGGATATACCTATATGATTGTGGATTTATATCTGAAAAATGATGCAGATACTTCAATATCGACACTCCCTATTTTGTGGAAGTTGACCATTGATAAAATTCAGTACGATTATGATGGAACAATCTCTGATCCTTCTATATACTACAGCCGTGGATGTAATTAAAGGAGGAGAACTCGAGACAAAAATAGTATATAAAGTTAAAGGGAATCCTACAAGTTATAGTTTACTTGCACTCAGCCCATGGCTTATACTTTTCCTTCACAACCATTACAGGAACTTTTGAGTGATGGAGGAGATTTTCTGTTACGCTACCTAGAAGAAATCTATCTATTCCTGACTTTCCGAGAGTACCCATAATAACAATATCCATTTTATTCTCTTCAGCGTACCTGATCAGCTCTTCTGATGGATTTCCTTCAAGCAGGACAGATTCTACATTAACTCCTTTAATCTTTCCTAAATCTTTTACATGATTTACAGCTTGCTGCCCATGTTTTTGAAAAGCCTCCTGTATCGACTCCCAATAAGGATTCATACCAACAGAAGGATAGGCACTTCCATCCATAGCAGATAAGTAAGCTTTTGACAATACATGAACTGCATAAACCGTTCCTCCACTCAATCTAGCAAACGCTATACCTTTGTCGGCAGCCAACTCGGAGCAGGCTGAACCGTCGGTAGCAATCATTATTTTCTTAAAACTAACAATTCCCATGTGAAACCCTCAATTACATTATAAATGAAAGAAATATAATAGCATTGCATTCGTGAAGTAACAAAGCCATGGAACTTTTTGATTTGATAACTTTTTGAGATTTATAATTTTGCAGAAAATTTGCGAGAAGGCCATTAAATCGATTAAGGATTTTGATGATGGACTTTTTCATGGTTGTCAGCTTCCTAAACCAGCCTATTTTGATCAATAGAAGGGTAAAAATCTATACATATTTCTTTTCCCTATTCGACCGTTTCTCCCCTTACAACGAGGACTGCTTTTTTTGAGTGTCTAACCACATTTTCGGCTACACTCCCGAGTAGGAACCTCTTTATCCCAGTTTTTCCAAGTGTACCCATAACGATAAGATCAATGTCGTTTTTTTCTGCAAAGTTGACAATCTCATCAGCAGGGTTTCCTTCAAGAATTACGGGTTCGACTGCAACATTTGCAATTTTTCCGGAATTCTCTACATAAGCCGTAGCTTCCTTACCTTGTGTTGTAAGATGCTCTTTAATTTCCTTTTTCCATTCTGCAGCTCTGGGCTCATTTTGAGTTATCGAAGCTCTGGGCTCATTTTGAGTTATCGAAAAATCCCCCGGAGCAATTACATGTACAACATATAGCTTTGCATCATTTAGCTTTGTAATTTCAATTGCTGAATCAACTGCTTTTCTTGTTAGTTCTGAACCATCAGTTGCAACCATTATCTTCCTGAAAATACTACTATTCATACCTAACTCCTCTTTTTTCCTTTCCGTTTTTCCATATTATTTATGGGATAATCCTCCTTATATATAAGTTGGTCTTTATAAACATCTAAATTGATTTTGTTCCTAAATAATAGAGAATTCCGATTTATCTCTAATTTTTTTCTTCGCTAGAATCTTGTCCGAATCTTTCTCGCTAATTTATGTATTTGACCAAATTTTTATCTTCCTTCAATTTAAGCCTTTATTCCATGCAGAGCTTTAAGTTGAAAGCTCTGCATCTTCCCTCCTCTTATGAAGGTCAGCCACCGGTCGAAAAGGTATTTTTCTAGCCATGTACCTTCTTCATCATGGTTTATGATTGTATTTCATGCTCTGTAGTTGCAACGGCATATACTTCATTTACCACTGATGTTGTGGTCAGTCACACTTCAACGATCCGACCGTCCTTGGCACAAGTCGCTTAGTGCGGTAAGGTTCCAGGCCTCAGCGTGAATAAGCTTCTTTAGTTTGGCCAACTCTTACTATCTATGGCACTCAGGGACTAGGTTGCTAATGTTCATTTTCAGTGCCTCAGCTTCACTCCAGCCGTATATACGCTCAGCCATCGGATTTCAGGCAATGATTTGGCCCTCCAAATTCTCAAAGTAATAGCTTCACTAGAGTCGTTACCAATATAGTCAGGCGGCGTAGAGACTCAAAATTCGGTTCCGTTGCAAAAAATTCAAAAAAATATGTAAATCTATAAGTAATGAATAAAAATCAAAATATTCGAGGAAAATGTACTAACATATAATACTATACCAATCAATTGATTAATGTATTTGACTTCATTAAAAACAAAGTAATTTAGATCATTTAGTTGTCCTTTTTTGATCATATTCATAGCTCCAATTCCTTTTAAAGTCTTATTAGCAGATTGAAAAGACTGAAATCCTAACATTGGATTAACGATTCTCTTTATAGATCTGTGATCTTGTTCTATAATGTTATTCAAATACTTGATTTGTCGAATGCCTACGTTTTTAGGTAGTATTTTATCATTTTTCAGTTTACCTATAGCAGGTGGATAAGCTGGATTCTTATCAACTGTTATTACTCTTGGAATTTGATTATGATTAGAACTCAAAGCTTTCTTAAAAAATATCTTCGCTGCATTTCGATTTCGTTTTGCACTTAACATGAAATCAATTGTATCTCCATTTGAGTCAACTGCTCGGTAAAGATATTTCCATTTACCTTTTATTTTGATACAGGTTTCATCAACTTTCCACGAATCATTGTTGATCTTAAATGTCTTCTGATCTTCTTTTCTATTTCAGGGGAATATTGATATACCCATCTCACGATTGTTGTATGGTCGACTTTTGCTCCCCTTTCTATCATCATTTCCTTTAAATTTCTATAACTTAATGGATATTTTAAGTACCATCTTACATTTAATAGGATAATTTCTCCTTCATAATGCTTCCATTTAAAGGAATTAGATAGCATATTACTATCTTTGATTTTCTTTTTATTTTATTGTATCATTAGAAAGGATTTTTTGCAACGGAATCAAATTTGTTGTCGTTATTTAGGGAAATATATATGCCTGATTATTCGACAACTGCACATGCAAAGTATAAATGCTCATCTGCTTGATCTCCATCAGTACGTCCTTGTAAATAACGTCTTTCGATGTCTTTTGGGCTCAAATTCTCCTGTAGATGAAATCCTAAATTTGCGATATCTTCGGCTAACGTTGATGGATTGAAACCAGTAATCATCGGTTCGCCTATCTTTCTCAAATACTCCAATGATTTTTGCATTTGTGGAGACGATTTCTCAAGGATAAATGTATTATTATCGAAATAATCAAAAACAATAGTGATGTCCACAGGAGCAATTTCCGTTATGGAACGTAGTGTTGCATACACCTCTTCTGGAGTCAAGTACGGGTGACACCAAGCCAATTAAAAAAGGTTTTAACTTTTGGATAATATGATGATGAGCTAGTTAGTGCTGTTACCAGACTTTCCTTCGTGAAATCTATAGGAATAAAATGTAATTTTGCTGGATGTTCTCATTCCAACTCAGCAAGTCGATGAGGCTTAAATTCTTGTGTGGCAGGATGGTCAACCTCAAAAACCTCCCAGTGTTCCATCATTTCCGGGCGTCGAAAAGCAAAGGTATCCAGCCCTGCCCCGAGAATCACATACTGTTTTACTCCTTGCCTGATAGCTTTTTCGAGTGCTTCTTCCGCATACCGTGCACGGCTGAAAAGTTATGCTGTCCATTTCTGTTCATTAATAATATTATTAATTACTTGCATTAAGGATGATGATGTTGTTGTAGGGTTGGAACGTAATTTAGTATTCTCAGTGTCATTTAACTGTTCATTCCACCAACTCAAGTATTGTTCAATTAGTGCTCGTTTGTCCTCAGATATCAAATGTTAGGCAAGAAAATCATCAAAAATTTTATGAGTATCATGCATTGAATGATATGCACGCATGTAGGCTATCAACATTGCAGTAAAGCTAGCTTGGTTTTCTTTCATCAAGTTAATGAATACATAACTATGCTTATTAGTTTTATCACATAAAATACATACTTTTTGAGTGATCTCAAAAAACATATTCTTTATAAGTTATCATATTTTTAATTTATTAGATAATGAGTTTGATCTGAAAGGTTGCATTTAATATATTGGAGTATAAAAGTAGTAGCTTATTCGGTGGCAATGATATTTCTTGAATTAAAACTGAAATCTAAAATTAAGACAGAATGCGCATGCTAGAGACTATTGAATTTCTAGCCTTAGGAGCATTTCTTGGCCTCGCTTCAGGAATATCTCCCGGTCCACTATTAAACAATAACTATTTCTGAGACTCTACAACATGGCAAATGGGAAGGGATAAAGGTTGCGATATCTCCTTTGATTACTGACTTGCCAATAGTATTAATCTACATTATTTATTCTGTCACATTTGACCAGCAATAATTTTATTATCGAAATTATTGCGTTTTTTGGTGCATCGTATCTCATATATTCAGGAATAGAATCTTTGAAAATCAAGCAGAAAAGCGCTGAATTTAAGTTAAACAAAAAAGCTGCCCTTAAAAGGGGAATTATTGTTAACTTTGGGAATCCACATCCATACCTATTCTGGTTTTTGATAGGTGGTCCAATAATTTTTAAGAGTTTAAGTATTCATTTTTTGGCTACAATTTTATTTATTATTGGTTTCTATAGTTTTCTTGTAGGATCAAAAGTAATTGTAGCGTTAATTGTAGAGAGATCAAAATATTTCATTAACAGTAAATACTATTTTTTTATCATTCAGATTTTGGGAATTGCACAGATTATATTTGGGTTAACTTTTATTAAAGTAGGTTTGAATTCGTTAGATATAATTTGATTCCGTACCAGAGTGTCACTTTCTGATTTTTGAGAATCACTGGAATATAGAACTAACAACTAGATGGAAAGGAATAATAAAAAGCTAAAAAGTGGGAGTCAGGTGGTTGTAGCATCCTTAAATCAAGAATCAATGTTAAGGCTAAGTCTCGACACTTATTGACATTATAGTCATTAAAAATTAGATAGAAAAACTAGATTTTTCAGGCAAGATGTACAATTCTATTACTTAAAAAACTGATTTTTATAACGTACTTCCCTCGTTTTTGCTTCAATTCTAAATCGACAGCATTAGAATTTACAGATTTTGCTTATGCATTTCTTACATTTTTTTATTTATTATACATAATTCGTTGAAAACTTGTCTATTCCTATAGAATGGAATGATTGAGTTAAGAAAAGGATAGGCAAAAATCGAGATATATTAACAAATTTCAAATAGAAATATATCTTATGAGATATACTGATCATGAAGTGTAACTGGAATGATCCTAGAATATGCATAGTTTTTTGTATCAAGACTTGTGCATTTACTCTATCTCACCCAAAAATTGAGAAAATTTTTATCTAAATATAGAGACAAATAAACAGTTTTTACTAAAACATATACAACAACTGAAGAATCAAAACGGTGCTTTTTATCCCTTAACTGGGAAAAACCCATCAAAAATTCTCTGTACAATGGTTTCTTGAGATTATTGATTTTGCAGAAAAATCAGCATATAGCCAATTATCATTAGTATAATCTTTGTTAGTATTAAAAAACTCGCGAAATTGATCAACACAAGTTGAATAATAAAATGTTCATATAGATAATTAGTAATCTATAACATATGTTGAGAGCAATTATTTTCGATGTGGACGGAGTTCTTGTAGACTCCATGCGCTTTCATGCCGATGCATGGGCCAATGTTTTTCATGAAGTTGGTATTAATATTACTAGGGAAGATATTTATGTGTTAGAAGGCTCAAACGAAATAGCGATAATTAAAGCCATTTTTGAAAAAGCTGGAAGAGAGCCTGAACCCTGGCATTTCGAGCATTTGGTTAATAAGAAACGCGAAATATTTGAGTTTGATCAGATAAAACCCTTTGAAAGTGTTTCAGGTTGCCTCAAGAAGTTAAAACGGTATTTCAAGCTAGCTGCAGTTTCCGGGTCAAGCCGCAACACGGTTGAAAAAGTTATGAATAAATTTTTTTCATTCTGTTTTGAAGTTATCATCACCGGAGACGATTTGGAACGCGGAAAACCTGATCCAACCCCCTTCCTCAAAGCTCTTGCAAAACTTGACATTACTAAAAATGAATGCTTTGTAATTGAGAATTCACCTATGGGTATCACTGCCGCTAAAAGAGCTGGAATCTATTGTGTTGCAGTTGCAAGTACACTTGAGCCTGATAAATTGCAACATGCAGATCTTGTGTTCAGAGATCATACTGCTCTGTTTGACTTTCTGAAAAACCTCATTCCAAAATAGATCATTAAGTTTTCAGAACTATTTTCTGCATTTAGTCCTAAAAACTCACATCGTAGGAAATGAGATTAAAGAGCAATTATGTGACTTTCTGGATAAACATCAACTCATTATTGGTGGGCCATCAAATTTTTTGACAAAAAATATATTTAACCTATATTTGACAGAATCACAAATGTCATAATACACAAATTGGGCTTTATGTTCCTATTTTCTTCGTATCCACTTTCGTCAGATATACACGAAAATGCCATCTATATCTAATATTACAGTAGTTAAAAATTAATCTGACTTTCAATAAACAAATGTGGACAAATAGGTAAATAAAGTCTACATCTGCGTGCATCTGTGAAAAATGGGATATATGGCGCTATTCTGTTTAGATTTCACTCACCAAAAAAAATATTACATAAAAACTATGTAAAATCGGAAAAGATTCCAGATCCGGAAAATCACAAAACATATAACATGAAACAAGAAGGTTCTAACTATGGCCGAGATAAAAATTGATAGGTTTCTCTCATATATTGAAGGTACGCAGCGAGTATATGATGAAGCTACAACCCTGGAAAACACTAAAGACACGATAAAAAAGATAGGGGTTACTCGCATTGCAGACATTACAAACTTGGACAGGCTAGGAATCCCTATTTTTTCGGCAATCCGTCCCAGTGCTGCTCAGGGAGCGATCAGTATATACTCAGGCAAGGGTTCGACCGAGCAGCGAGCTCGGATTTCGGCTATAATGGAGAGTTTTGAACGTTGTCTAGCAGAAAAACCGGGCCTGAATGAAAACATTGCAGAAGGCATTTCCGCCCCAGCTCTAGTCGAATCCTATGCCAAAGCCATAGAAAACTTCAATGTACTGGATCCAAAGACCCTCCTTCTGCCTCAGCCCTATGTTCCCCAGTCCCTACTTGAATGGGTGGGAGCGTACGATTTAATGAATGAGGAAGAAGTGTTCGTGAGCTCAAATGCGGTTTATCATCCCTACGATGCACCAGGTCAATGTCAGAAACTTTTTCTGAGTAATACCAATGGGCTAGCATCTGGGAACGTAATTGAAGAAGCTATCCTGCATGGAATGCTTGAGGTCATAGAAAGAGATGCAATTAGTATAGCTCAGTTTACACGTAACCTTGGAAAAGAAATATTGCTGACTGAAGAAGATGGCCATCTATACGAGATTGCCAGAAAGTTCAAAGACGCGGAAATAGAATTGAAGATCTGGCTTGTTCCCACAGATACTGGAATTCCAACGGTGATTGCAGCAACCGATGATGTAAAATTGAAAGATCCAGCTCTTTTAGTCATGGGAGCAGGCTCCCACCTAAAACCTGCAACTGCAGTTGTAAGAGCTATAACTGAAGCTTCTCAGTCGCGGGTAGTTCAGATCCAGGGAGCAAGGGAGGATACGGATAGAGAAGGTTTTATCAGAAGCGTAGGGTACGATAGAATGAAGCGCCTGAACTATTTCTGGTTCGAAGAAGGAGAAAAAGTTTCCCTTTCTGAAGTGCAAGATCTATCCAGAAAAAGTCCTGCAGAAAACATCGATTTGATACTAGAAAAGCTCAGGGGTCTTGCCGAAAAAGTGCTAGTAGTGGACCTTTCAAGGAAAGAAGTTGCAGTTCCGGTTGTTAGAGTAATTATCCCTGGCTTTGAGCTTTTCACTATTGATCGTGATCGAAAAGGGAAAAGAATTGCTTCCGGGCAGAAGAGAGATTTTTTCAGGGACAGGAATGATAAGCCGTGGAAAAGACGATGAAATCAAGGGCAGTAATCTTTACAGGTAACAGCATCAGCCACGAGGATGCAAAAAAAATATTGAGGGTCAATTACCAGCCTCCTATATGCAGGTTCCAGCTTGAAATATTCGTCCAG
Source organism: uncultured Methanosarcinaceae archaeon (assembly GCA_963733675.1). Lineage (GTDB taxonomy): Archaea > Halobacteriota > Methanosarcinia > Methanosarcinales > Methanosarcinaceae > Methanosarcina. Next base: position 48,807 of record CAVTET010000001.1, read on the forward strand.
AAAGGATATAAGATCATAGGAATAATAGACGGGATTTTTTTTGATAGGGCTGCAGTAGGACACAGGGAGATTATATCTGCCCTCAATGCAGGAGTAAAAGTCATCGGCGGCTCCAGCATGGGAGCCCTTCGAGCCTCGGAACTGGATACTCACGGGATGATAGGAATAGGAAAAGTTTACGAATGGTACCGGGATGGAACATTTGAATCAGATGATGAGATAGCAGTTAGCACAAATCCTGATACTTTCGAACCTATTTCCATGCCCCTTGTTAATATAAGAGAAACCTTGAAAGTCGCTGTAGCTGCTGGAGTTATAAGTAAAAAAGAGCAGAATGATCTTCTGGAGCTTGCAGTTAACACATATTACCCGGACAGGAGCTATCTTGGACTTATCAAGGAAGGAGCAAAAAGAGGTATAATCCCGGAAGAGAGGAGAAAATCAATTCTAGATTTTTGTATCGTCAGAGAAGTTGACGTGAAAAAGCAAGATGCAATCCTCGTGCTTGAAACCGTAAAAAAGCTGATAGAAGATACCTGAAAATTAAGGTTTCTTTAAAACAGCATTTTTGGCTATCAAAAACTGTTTTTCAAAGCATTGTTTTATATTTTATTTTAGTATATCGATTCCGTATCATGTTTCCTTCATGATTTAATAGCTTCCTTCAATGCTTTACTATGTAGAGCTTGATAATGTAAAGGCTAACAAGCATTGACAAGTCAGTTTGAGACAAACTTGTTGAAATTGATGCCTTAATTGATTGGAAATCTTTTCTTATCAATTTTGAGTTCAAATATTTTAACAAAACAGTTTTCTGAGGCAGACATGAAGCTGAACTAATCGTTATTTCTAAGATTCTTGATTACATCAATGGCATGGTCTTTCTGACTTTGAATTTGAGAAACAAAGTATTGATCGAATTTCTTTCATGAAATATTCTTGTTTTTTTCTGAGTACATACTAGACAGTACTACAGTCTGATCATTCAGAAAAAGAATTATTGCTAACTTCAAAGAAGAGATATGGGGACAGTTGCAAAGCTAACTTTGTTGCCTTTGTTTGAATGTAAAATAGGGGATGATTCAGGACGCTACTTTTATCTATTCAGATCCTGGACATGCAAAATGTATAAAAATTCGATAAAATGAGCAAAAATAAGGAGAAGCATCGACAGACCTTGGATAAAAGGGGGATAAGTCACACTTTGGGTATAAACTTCACAGCATAATATACAGGGATTATGAGCTGACAGAAGATTTAAAAAAACAAGTGAAAAACTTCATGATTATCAGGTAAATTTATATGAAAAAATGAAGTCGTTTACAGGGTAAAGGATACTTTGAAGCAAAATCAAAAATTTATGATGCAACACTGGGGAAAAAATAGTAAAATAACGTCCTTTGGAAATGAGTGATATATTAAATACAAGATATTAACTCAAAAGATTTAAGGGGAACGAGTTTATGCAGTAACTACAAAGGTATTCAGACATATAAGTTCTTGTTACGTTTCAAAGAGTGAATCTAAAGATGTTGTGTACAGCTTTTTGGTATAATCACCATCTTTTGATGACATCGAAAATAAAAGGAGTATTTTAAGGATAAAGGGAGCTGTCTTTAAAATCAAAGAATAATGGACCAGAAAATAAAAAATAGAATATACGAAAATTAGCGAGAAAGATTTGGACAGGATTCCTGCCAAAAAAATTAAGATAAATAGGAATTCTCTGTAGATACTGGACATGGGAAGAGTCAGTGATGAAAACTTCAAATGTACTTTCATGCCAACTAGATAGGATAAAGTCAAAAATTTTGTTATCATTTCTTAATGTAAATGACTTAAGTCTACAGGTGAGGGTATAAAACCAGATTTGTGTCCACTCTGAGACTGTGCCTTTTGATTTAATTGTTTATTTTTCTGGTATTCGATAAACTTAGGATTTTCTGGTGCAAGTCCAAGCTTTGGAGAAAATTCAGTTTGGTTTACAATATTTTTGTGAATATCATATGATTTGTTTTCCTCTAAAAATCCTGTACAAGCCATCGATATTGATGAACCTATAACCAAGAAAAAAACAAGAAATTCAGTGAAAATTACTAATTTTCTTATTATATTTGAATCAATTTTTATATTAATATGTTTTTTCATTTATATCCCAGCTTTCACTTTTTTGAGAATAATGATTCGATTGGATTCTTTCGCCTTCTCTTTATTTTATAAAACATTTCTTCCTGAAATTCAAATTTTAATTCTTAAAGCTCAACTAATTTCTAGAATTTCTCTTAGATCATCGATTAGTAGTCTACTTTTATATATCATTGGTATATTCTTCTTTTCAGCTTTTTCATATTTCATTCAAATCATTCTTCTGAATCTTTCTGTGTTTACGTGTGGATCTTATGCTTGGATTTCATATACTTCCATTATAGTTTCATAATTTTTTTTTAACTCCACATTTTTATAAGAATCATACTCATCAAATTTGATGCATCCTTTGCAAATATTGTACCCAAGATCAATTGCTTGTATAGTACCATTTTTTCATGCTTATTAGTATTGTTACTTATAAGATAATATATTTTTCTGCTAATGATTAATGTTAATATTGCTGTCCATATTAGAGTTTCAATAACTTGTTCATTCTTTGCATCAAGAACATCATTATCTCATTGATCCTTTCCTCACAAAGTCTATACTTCACAAAATGATGAAGGATTCCATCTGAAAGAAGTTTTATTTGATCATTTTCATAACAAAAAAATCGCAGAATAGCTTCTTCTTCTTTTAATGGAGAAATCGTTATATCATACGAAAGTTTTCTGAAATATTTCACAAAAGAGAGTTTTATCACACAATAAATATTGTAATTATACCAGAAGCACCGTGTACTTAAGGTGCAAACTTTGTTTGTATAAAAAAGGAATTATATTGATTTGTATTACAGTTAATGCAGAAAAAATGCAAAATTGGCAAATTGTGATACTTTCTATGCTAATATCGTTTTCGAGGGAGTTTTCGAAGATGACTTCTCTATATACCAAATTGTTTCTAGCCATGAGAGTGTAAGTTTTATACTATTTAATGTTGCAGCTGTCAAATCAAAAATACGTGAAGACCAAAATTAATGAAAAAAGAATAGATTTTTAAGTCAAAATTTTAATTTAAGAGCTTCACAGACAGAAAACTTGTTGTGTCTATACCTAAGTGGATTAATTTTTCGCTCTTGTAGTCAACCATTCAATTACCTTAATAATTTAGTGGATTTTATTCTGATTTGTAGAAGTGGTTTCGGAAATAATGAAATTAGGCACGACTGAATTTTTCAGGAAATACTATATATGATCCTGTGGTTTGACTACGATCATACCATATTTATAGATTAAAGCCAGGCTCTCTGTTATACAATTACTTTTTCAAGCTCTATTCAGGTTTGAAATTAGGTTTAATTAATCAAGTTTCTTTTCGTATTATAATTCAAATATAATATTTGGTTAAAGGGAATCTTTGATGAAAATAATAGCATTCGTAGGCATGCCGGCTTCTGGAAAATCAGAAGCTGCAAGAATTGCCACTCATATGCGCATTCCAGTTGTTAATATGGGTGATGTAATTCGAGAAGAGGTATTAAGACGCGAGCTTGAACCCAATGACTCAAATACCGGAATGGTTGCAACGGACCTCCGCAAATGTGAAGGCATGGATGTAGTTGCCAGACGCTGCATTTCTCACATCAGAAAAATGAATTCTGGATTTGTGGTTGTGGATGGGGTGCGTGGAATTGCCGAGGTGGAATGCTTCAGGCGAGAATTTGGAATAGGTTTTGTCCTTATTTCTATTTACGCTCCGATCAAACTTCGCTTTTCCAGAGTCCAAAAAAGGGGTCGAAGCGATGATATGAACAGTATCAAAGGACTCCGTCATCGAGATGAGCGAGAACTTGGCTGGGGTATGGGAGAAGCTATAGAAGAATCAAATATTGAAATTGAGAACAGCTTCACTCTAGATGTTTTTAAAAAGAATGTTGTCGAGGTTTTGAGTCACTACTCCGATTTAGACTCGTTACATAGCTCAAAAGGTCAAATATGGAAAAACAATTCTTCTGAACAAGATTCAATTTAATTCATTAAAACCCTGCAAATAAACTCCTTTTCGATACTGGAGCAAATTTATGATACATGTTACAGTTTCAGCAGTTGCGTATCCCACCGAGGACCCCGAAAAAGTTATGCGAGCAATTTCTACTCTTTTTACTGATATAGTACTCGAAAAAAAGGCTATTGAGACCATTGAACCTGGGCTAGGAGATTCTCACAGTTTATTCGTTTCTGGAGAAGGAGGGCTTGATCTCTTGCTAACTCTGCATGGGCTCATTCGAAGAGAAGAGATTATAGATAGTATCCGCAATAAAGTTTTCAGTAAAAACTTATCCAGTGCCAGTCTTTCGGTCCGTTTCTTGCTAAATAAACAGGCTGCTTTTGTCGGTATTCCCAGTATTTCTGCTCAAAAAGAATCTCTCGGAGCTATTGAAATCGTTATCATGGCTGAGTCTCAGAACGAAATGGAAAGACTTTTAGAGTGGCTTTTGCCCATTACTGAAGGAGGTATACCGATTGTTGAAGTAGAAATGGATTATGTGGAAAAGGGTTGAGATCTTCTCAAGCTTTTTAGATTCTTTATGGCTATAATTCCTTATATTTATATACTCTTTGTATGTATAATAATGCTCTGTTGAAGTTCATTGAAAGGTCTCATTACACTAACTTAATTTAGTTAACTATATATTAATTTCCATGTACAAACCTATATTAATTAATGAAAAGGAATGAATTGTCTTCATGCAATTGCAAAGAATCAGTTTTTCATCGCATGTAGCTATCGAAGATCCTTTCAAATGGGCTTATAAGCTCGAAGATCATGGGTATACTGGTTGGGAAATTTTACAGGAGGGATCCCAGTGCTTGAACAGCAAGAATATCCAGAATTTGAAAAATATATATGAGACTACTGGTCTTGAACTGACTCTACACTTGCCGTTCTCGGATATGAATTTGGCAGGTCTTAACAACTCAATCAGGGCAGAAGTCCTCAGGCAGATGAAACATTACCTTGCATTGGCTTCGAACTATGTAAATTTGGCTGTAATTCACCCTGGTTATCTTTCCCATTATGGCGTACAGGTTCCGCAGGAAGCATACCTGACTAATCTGGCCTCAATCCGTGAAATATGCGACTTTGCGGCGGATTTTGGAATTCTCATCGCTGTTGAAAATATGCCCGATTTTCGGAAAATTTTCGGAAAATATCCTGATGAAATACTTGAGATGCTTGACACTATCGGAAGCCATAACGTGGGTTTTACCTTTGATGTAGGGCACGCGAACACAGTTGGGCTTGTGAATGATTTTCTGGATCTCCTAGCAGAAAAAATATCCCATGTGCATATTCACGATAATATGGGAAAAAAAGATGAACATCTATCTTTAGGGAGAGGTAATATAAATTGGAAATTTGTCATGGAAAGGCTTTCAGACTATAAAGGAGTCTTTGTTACTGAGATGCGTTCGGTTGAAGAAGGAATTCAAAGCCTTGATTATTTAAGAAATTTATAAAAAAGATTATTTTAATCATTTTTTTGAAGTTATTTCGATTTTTAATAGTATTCCCAAGTTATTGAATAGAAATTCTGAAAGTTACTAATTCTTTTAAATTCTGTATCTGATTAATTGTTCTTTTTGTCACTCTTGGAGTTCTTTGGAACTATTTTTGTAACTATTAAGCCTTAATAAAGGACTATCAAATAAATCATCTTTATATTAATTAAATTGGCAAATTTAATTAGTTGATTTTCATTAACTATTGGCTATTGATTATGTTTTCTCCTTTTCCGGCAGTAAGTAATTAGATACGTCTATTTAAGTTAAAATAGATATTAGAGGATTCCGATTTATCTCTCATTTTTATTACAATTCGTATCACTACATCTATTTAGACAGTGGCGATGCATAAAAGGCAATTTGCATACTTTATCAAAGTCACATTTGGGCCTTTGATGACATTCACTAATTAATTTTATAACAGTTTTGAAAAATCAAATATGGGATAACATTCTTTCTAGAGGTAATAAGGCAATCAATGTCAAAAAAGTTGAAGCGGAATAAATTTTAATTTACTTGTGCCTGTTATCCAAAAATTTCATGTTAGTTTTCGGAGGCAATAGAGTTCTTGATAAGTTAAATGATTTTCTACCGCACCCATTTTAACTTCTATAGAGTGCAGGTGGATTAGTATATGAAGATGAAAAAAGTTAAATGCGAAAATACACCTCAAAAGATTATGGAATTAAGTATTCAAAGTGGACATTAAGAAATCTACTAACATTTAGATCTTTTAAAATATTAATCATATAATGAGTTGACGACCAAATAACTAATATTGGGGGATTAATATGAAAATATTCAGTTCCCTACATTTCTTTTCTCCTTTTTTATTTTCTATTAAGTTTTTTGAAGAATTATTTGTTTTTGAAATGTCTTTGTGGGGGCAAAGCTTTAAATCAGATTATTCCTTTGTATCGCATGTTTCATTTTCGGGATTAGTTCCCGTTGGAGTGTGACCCTGCAGACAGGGTTGAACCGTGAAACATAAATGAAACTTGGTGTTTTAATTGGTAAAATCTTTCTATGGATATATACGAGATGCATGGAAAAACCCTGAAGAGACATATGTGAAAGAGCTCCGATGGGAGCGCTTGCAGATTTGGAGAAAACAGGGATCTGTGACCAGAATCGAAAAACCCACACGAATTGACAGAGCTCGTTCTCTTGGATATAAAGCTAAGCAGGGTATAATTGTTGCCAGGATAAAGGTACGCCGCGGAGGACTTGGTAAAACTAGATTCAACCGTGGGAGAAGAACACAGAAAATGGGGAAGAATAGGATCACAGGTGGCATGAGCATCCAGAGGATTGCTGAAGCTCGTGCAGACCGTAAGTACCCCAACCTTGAGGTCCTGAACTCTTACTGGGTAGGTGAGGATGGAAAGCACATATGGTTTGAAGCCATCCTTGTAGATCCTCATCATCCTGTAATAAAGAGTGACAAGAATCTTAATTGGATCTGCTCCCAGTCTGTTAGGGGTAGAGCTACAAGAGGCAAGACTAGTGCCAGTCGTAAGGGCAGAGGTCTGTCTACTCGAGGTAAGGGCACTGAAAAAACTAGGCCAAGCATCGGTGGACATAAGAGTCGAGGTAAGTGATTCATCACATAACGTTGCGTGCGCTTGCCCACGCAACGGAAGACGTATTCAGAGTCCAGAAAGCTCTAAAATTTTTTGTATCCAGCACTAGCGTCCGGGATAGGGAGTTGATTGAAGAGCTTCAGTCTGAGGGGCATCATGGAAATCCAATTATCATATTGAGCTTGCAGATTAAAAGGAAGGCAGACTGTCTATGTTTTGCTAGTTTTGTCCGGGATCATTTTTTGGAGGAAGATTTAGCACGGCTTAGGAAAGAAATGCCGGAGAGGCTGGACAATGATCAGTTTTTCCATCTCCGCTTTGATAAGCAGGCTGCATACCTGCAGAAGGTAAAGCTAACTGATTCTTCGAACGCGATCACTGTAAAAGTCAAGATCAAGACATATCCGAAGAGTAGGGAAAAAGCTGGAGCCATAGTGGAGGAGTTTTTTGGGTAAGCCAAAATGTTATGATTTTTGCGTTCATGCAATTCCTGATGGGGATAATACTGTTGAGCAACTTTCTACTCTTGCCATGCATTTCGGGTACAGTGGGATTGTGATTGCAAATCATTCGGATAAACTTCCTCAATCACCGCCTTTACTTGCCTCAACCAACGAATTTGAAATTTTCAGAGGAATTGAGCTCATAGAAGAAAATCCCTCGAAACTTAACAGCTTGGTAGGTAAATTCAGAAAGTCTGTGGATGTCTTGATAGTACATGGAGGTTCAGAAAATGTCAACAAGGCTTCGCTGGAAAACCCTAGGGTAGATATATTGAATCATCCGTCTTGTGATAAGAGCGCCGGGTTAAATCAGGTGCTTGCAAAGGCAGCAGCTGAAAATGGGGTTGCAATAGGCCTGACATTGAGACCTTTCCTTCATTCAAGGGGTTCAAGGCGTATCCGTCTTTTATCGGCTCTCAGGGCAAACCTAGACCTTGCCAGGAAATACGATGTTTCTCTTGTACTCTCAAGCAGCGCAATGTCCTGTTTTGACCTTCGTTCCCCAATGGAAACACTTGCTATGGCTGAAATATGCGGGCTTGAAGAAGAAGAAGCTCTTGAAGCTATGTGTACTGTACCTGAAAAAATTATTTCAAGGAAACGTCTTGTATCTGGGTATATAAGAGAAGGCATCGAAGTGCTTGAAGAGTGTGATTATTTTTGAAACGCTTGCTTCCTTCGCTTCGTGGGAAAAAACGCTATATAGCTTTTGAGCTGATTTCCGAGGGACCTGTAGGCAGGAGCGATTTGGTAAAGGAGATCATGTCCTCTGCTTCCTCACTGCTTGGGGATGTAATTTCAAGTGAATGCGATATTAAGGTTTTGGGGTTTGAAGACTGGAAAGGTATTATCCAGTGCTCCAATAACAGAGTAAAAGAAACAAGAGCTTCTCTGGCAGCTCTCACTCGGATTAATGGGAAGAGAGCAACTTTGCACATACTTGGAATTTCAGGTACAGTTAAAAGAGCTACTGAAAAATTCATCCGAATTCATAAGGGCTTTGAGCCCGAAATTGAGACTAAATTCAGAATGGTTGAGGGATAAAATCTGGAAGGTTCAGGTAGATAAAATGGCATCTTTTCTTGGTATTATTTTTATGTTTTCATTGAATCTTCAACCATGGAGCTGCTTAACATATACAATAATGAATGAGTATTAATTAGTGTAACATATTAATTAGTAGGACTGATTGACAGTGATGTAGCTTGTGCGGAATTTCTGAAAGTTGATTGTGAATGAGTGAGATTCTGATAAGAAAGCAGGCCTAAAATCAGAGTTCATTGGAAAATTTAGAAGGTTAAATCTCAATGAGGTTCTCAAAGCCTGATTTTATGTACTAGAAATACATGGGTCTCACAAGCATTATAACTGAGTAAATACACTTTACTAACGGACTTGGTTAACATCGGAACTAGACCTCAAAAACAATTAAAATGGTCTCCCTTAAGTACGTGAATCCATGTAACAATTTGGGGAACGTATTTTATTGGGTAAAAGTGCCTTTGAATTCCCTTTATCTGGTGTATTTTCGCTGGTTTCATCCAATAAATCTGTCAGGATTTGAAGTCCCGAATAAAAGGTTAAAAACTCTAATAAGGAAGAAATACGTTATAGTGGATCAAAAGTCTTTTTCCTTACCTGAATGAAGGGTCGAGGGCTTTAAGCCCCTGAATTTTCGGGATATCCGCACAGTTTCGTGATCACTGACCAAAGCCTTTTTTTGGAAGGCGTTTATTTAGCTGATGACTCTGCGGGTAGAGATCCTAAAAGGAAGTAATGCCGGTTATTTGCCGGGAAGATTGGGAACAACAAGAATAGATATATAAGGGAGATATGGAATATGCAGATGGCACCACAAATGGGTTATGACAGGGCAATTACTGTTTTTAGCCCTGATGGAAGACTTTTTCAGGTAGAATATGCCCGCGAGGCAGTTAAAAGGGGAACAACAGCCGTGGGAATCAAGGCAGCTGATGGGGTAGTGCTGCTGGTTGATAAGAGAATTACGAGCAGGCTTGTGGAAGCTGAATCAATAGAAAAAATTTTCCAAATTGATGATCACATCGGAGCCGCAACTTCAGGGCTTGTGGCAGACGCCCGCTCTCTTGTTGATAGGGCCCGTGTAGAAGCACAGGTCAACAGGGTTTCTTATGATGAACTCATAGGTGTGGAGGTTATCTCCAAAAAAATATGCGACCATAAGCAGACCTACACACAGTATGGCGGTGTCCGCCCCTACGGTACTGCACTTCTTATTGCAGGTGTAGATGACAATCTCCCTAGGCTATTTGAGACTGATCCAAGTGGTGCTCTTCTGGAATACAAGGCAACAGCTATTGGAGCGGGCAGAAACGCAGTAGTTGAAGTTTTTGAGGCTGATTACAGAGAAGACATGAATATTGATGCAGCTATTCTCCTCGGGATGGATGCGCTCTATAGAGCTGCTGAAGGTAAATTCGAAGCTTCAACCCTCGAAGTTGGTATTGTCTCCCTTCAGGATAAGAAATTCAGGAAATTGGTTCCTGAAGAAGTTGAGAAATATGTTCAGCAGATCCTTGCAAATCACAGAGAGCCTGAACACAAAGAATAAAAATATATTAGTTTTCAGGAAATGAGTACTCAGTGAATTTTTTTATTCTCAAAATTATGGTTTAGGGAAGGTATTTGGAAATGGTGTCCCTTGATGAGGCAGTTACTGCAAGGCTTAAAAGAGGCAGCAAACATTTCGAAATCCTAGTGGAGCCAGAAGGAGCTCTGGCCTACAAACGAGGAGAAGAAGTAAATCTAGAAGACATCCTGGCAGTTGAAGCAATCTTCGAAGATGCAAACAGGGGAGATCGTGCAGCAGAATCCGATGTTGTCAAATCTTTTGAGACTACTGACATCTTAGCGATTGCTGCTTTGATCCTGAAAAACGGAGAACTTCAACTTACAGCTGAGCAAAGAAGATGCATGCTTGAGGAAAAAAAGAAAAAAGTTATCTATACTATTTCCAAGAATGCTATAAATCCCCAGACAAGAACACCTCATCCTCCCGCAAGGATTGAAAAGGCGATGGAGGAGGCAAAGGTTCATATAGACCCTTTAAAAAGTGTGGATCAACTAGTAAATATTACAATGAAAGCCATTCGCCCACTTATACCCATACGTTTTGAAGAAATCAGTATTGCTGTGAAAATTCCTCCAATATATGCCCCAAAAGCATATGGAGACATTTCCAAGGTTGGAACCATTACAAAAGAAGAATGGCAGCGTGATGGCTCTTGGATTGGAGTTATAAGGATTCCGGCAGGAATTCAAACTGATTTTTACGCTCTTATAAATCATCTTACGAAAGGTGAAGCTCAAACTAAACTTTTATAAGAGGATATTGGATGGATAAAAAAATAGTGATTCCTGGTGACCTGTTATCCGCGGACACAAGAAAAGCCGGATATGGGACGTATGTTAAGAATAACAAGATATATTCTTCGTTTTGTGGTATTGAGAATCTCAAAGATGATAGAGCTGTAGTGATCCCTCTAGCAGGAGGGTACATCCCCTCAGTAAATGACGTTGTGATAGGGATCGTTATTGTGGTTACGCCGTCCAACTGGATAATGGACATTGCTTCTCCTTATGATGGTTTATTCCATGTATCCGAATATCCAAGAAGAATAGAATCCCGGGAGATGCCTGAAATTATGAATATAGGCGATTCTATGATTATCAGGGTAAAAGATGTAGATAGCTCCATGAAAGTTGAGCTTGGCTTGAGGGATTCAAACTTCCACAAACTCAAAACTGGTCTGATTGTCGAGGTTGAGCCTGTAAAGGTTCCCCGTGTGATAGGGCACGGCGGTTCTATGATCTCAATGCTGAAGAAAGAAACAAACTGCAGTATTTTCGTTGGCCAGAACGGTAGAATATGGATCGATGGGAAGGGTGAAGATGTGGAGCTTTTGAGCAGGGCTCTACGGAAGATCGAAGCTGAGGCACAGCGTTCCGGATTGACAGATAGGATATACAGTTTTCTGAAAAATGAAAGGATTGTACAAAAAGAGTCAAGTAATTTAAAATTTTTTAAAAATGCGCATAAAGGCGCTAAATTAGCAAAAGAGGATCATTCCGAAGAGATCTACAGGAAAATTGACGTATTGCTGGATCCAAAGAATTGATTTTTGATAGAATTATGAGAGATTTTAAGGAATCTTCTATAAGCTGATTTGTTTTAGGAGTTTTTTTGGAGATCAAAGCATGAGTTGTATGAGTGATAAAACTGGAAAATTAATCACTGATGATGGGTTACGTCTTGATGGGAGGCGAGCGGATGAGATCAGGCCAATGAAAATTGAAATTGGAGTGCTTTCCAGAGCCGATGGTTCGTGTTACCTTGAATGGGGTAGAAACAAAGTCTTAGTAGGCGTATTTGGCCCTAGAGAAGCTCATCCCCGTCGTATACAGCGCGCAGATACTGCAGTTATCCGTTATAAGTACAATATGGCTTCTTTTTCCGTTGAGGACCGTGCTCGTCCAGGCCCTAGCAGGCGGAGCATCGAAATTTCAAAAGTCTCCAGAGAAGCCTTTGAACCGGTAATTATGGCTGAGCTTTTCCCAAAAACGGCAATTGATATTTTTGTAGAAGTACTTCAGGCTGATGCGGGGACACGGACAGCCGCGATCAATGCTTCAAGTATAGCTCTTGCAGATGCCGGGATTCCTATGAAAGGTCTCATCACTTCCTGTGCCTTCGGAAAAGTTGATGGGCAAATAGTTCTCGACCTTAACAAGGAAGAAGATAATTATGGAGAGGCTGATTTTCCGGTTGCGATGACTCAGGATGGAGAAATTACCCTGCTTCAGATGGACGGGCACCTTACATCTGAAGAAATCAAGAAAGGGCTCGAACTTGTAAGGAAAGGATGCAAGGAAATACTCGAAATTCAACAAGCAGTTCTGAGAAAAAAGTTCGAAACTCCCATTGAAGAGCCTGCAAAAGAGACTTCTATTGAAGAGATCTCAGATATTGAGAACAAAGTTATAGAAGCAGAAGTGTCCATGAAATGCGCTTCAGAGGTAACAGTAGTCGAAGAAATTCGTGAAGAAATCAAAGTTTTTGACGAGGATGCTCCCAAAAAAATCGCTGAAGAAGAGACTATTACAGAAGAAATTCACGAATGTGAGGAATTAGAAAACAAAATTGAAGAAGCTAAGTCCTTAGTAGAGGAAGATACTTTAGAAGGGGTAATAGAAGCTGAAATCGGAGAAAAGGCTGATCTTAAAGCATCTTTAGAGATAAATCCCAAGATTACAGAGTTTGAAGAGCTTGAGCTCATCAAGGAAGAAGCCTGTTCCTCTGACGCAGAAAAAATGAAATTCGAGTCTGGGGTATTTGCTGAAGAAGAAACTCCGCTTTACGAGAAATCCATTACTGAAGAAGTTATCTCAGAAAAGGCTTCTGAATCCAAAAATGAGCTTGAGTTGAAAGATAAATCCAGAAAAAAGGTTCTTGCTGAAGATGCAGTAAAAGTTGAAGAAAAGTCTGAAAAAGAGAATTCCAAAGGACCTTGGCTGGTAGTAAAAGATCCCTCTGAATCAGGAAGCAAAGGTGATAAGGATGAGTGAAGTTATTGCTACGCTCAAGAAGGATTATATTTACAATCTTATGGTCAAAGAAAAGCGACAGGATGGGCGTGGATTTAAGGATTTCAGGGATATCAAACTCGAAACAAATATTATCACGAAAGCTGAAGGTTCGGCAAAAATAACTCTTGGTGATACCCAGGTCCTTGTAGGAGTCAAGCTTCAGATAGGCACTCCGTTTCCGGATTCGCCAGATGAAGGTGTGATTATTACCAACCTTGAGCTTAACCCTATTGCTTCTCCAGATTTTGAGCCAGGTCCTCCCAAAGAAGAAGCAATCGAGATGGCAAGAGTCGTTGATAGGGGGATCCGAGAATCGGGTGCAATTGATTTAAAGAAGCTGTGTGTAGCGGTGGGAGAATCAGTCTGGATAGTCTTCATAGATGTCCATGTTCTCAATGATGAGGGGAATGTTATTGATGCTTCCTGTTTCGCTGCTATTGCAGCTCTTATGACCACGATTGTTCCAAATGAGCATCCGGGGATCGGTAAAAATGTGCCCCTTGCAATGAAAGAGATACCAGTGGGCGTGACTCTGGCTAAAATTGGCTCAAAGCTAATGGTGGATCCCTCTCTGGATGAAGAGGCAATTTGCGAGACAAAACTTACAATTGTTTCCAGTTCAGATGGATCTGTTGCTGGAATGCAAAAAATGGGTTCTGTTCCTCTCACTGAAGCAGAAGTTCTGGAAGCAATCGATCTGGCGCGCGAAAAGGCGACCGAACTTAGAGAACTATATTTGGAAAAGCTTTTAAGAAAGGGATAAGTTGGAAGGATTACCAAGAAGATTTCGATAAACTCCTTAATTCTGTAATATTTATATAATTAGTATATAACTAATTCTTATTAATCAGAGGTTTATCGAAATTCTCAAATATTAAATATCAGTATTAACGGTATACGTGCTACAAATGTTTAGAGGTGAAGGTCTAAATCTCATGGGTGAACCTTTATCCAGCGGTTTGAATTGAATCATTTCTAACGAGAAGTATATTTTTATGGAGTTATAATTATGGTAAAAAAATTTACTAAGAAGGGAAGAATTTCCAGATCATCAGGTAGGTTCGGTCCCAGGTATGGGAGAAAGGACAGAAAGCTTGTGGCGGATCTGGAAGAACGTATGCGAGCCCCACATGTATGTACTAGATGTGCTCGCCCGACTGTGAAAAGGGTGGGGACCGGAATATGGAAATGCAGCAAGTGTGAGTATACCTTTGCTGGTGGAACCTATATTCCTTTCACTAGTGTTGGTCAGACCCTGTTGCGCACGATGAAGAACATTACCGAGGCAAAATGAAAATTCTAAGGTTGTTGTTTTATGGGTTACAAGTGCACTCGATGTAAACAAAAAGTTGAAGTAGATTACGAGTACACAGGCATAAGATGCCCGTATTGTGGACATCGAATCTTAGTAAAAGAACGTCCTACAACTATCAAACGAATTAAGGCCGATTGAGGCGTATGTTAATTAATGCGGCTAAAGAGTTATGATTGTTAAAGAAGAAAAGATCTTTTAGAAATATGAGATTTTTTTTATCATTTTTCTAGACTTTTGATTAATTGCAGCCAAATGTTATTGTAATTAATTCAAACATCGGCATCCCACATGGGATTAAAAATATCAGGAATATAAGCTTTTACATTATCCTGGCGTGGATCTGGAGGAATTTATAATCAATTTATCACTTCTTTAGCGTTGAATGTCACAAATCCCCGGTTCTTTTGATCGGGGATGAGGTTAATCACTGTCTCATTTTGTTCTTGTTCAATCCTCTAAGTCATCTCTGTTTCGTAAAATTAGTTTTTTGGCACCATTGGCAGAGGTGTTGGCCTCCACAATCTTGCAGGGATGTAATGTGGGCATTGAGTTTTAACAGTTTTATTCATGGCTATGGTCAGGTCATCTATCACATAATCTAGTGCCTGAGTATCGATACAACATAAAGGATCCCGATAAACCTCTGATTTTCACGAATTATTTATATCTAACTTATATAAATATGGTAAAATGTCGGAGTTTATCAAAATTTTCAACAACCTAAATTATTCTAGGCTGCAGCATTAAATCAGGCAACTACAGAAGGATAACAAAAAATAAACAAAGAAAGAAAATAAAACATATACTTTTATTGATCCTTGATTTAATAAATAAGAAGGTAAATAAAATAATTAAAAAGGGTTTTTAAAAAATGTTTAAGCAGAGATTTGTGCTGGACACTACAGCACTAACGGATCTGCAGACACGTGAGGTCATGGGCTATACTTCCCTTTGTGTAGGAATGAAAGAGATTCTTGATTTGATAGCCGATGCCCGCCTGCAGTTTGGAATAAGTTGTTACGTACCCTATCCATCAGTATACAAGGAGATGTATGAATTTACAATTCGAAATGGCTGTGACAGAGAGGTTATAGCCAAGATTGATACGTGGCTGGTGAAAAAATCTCCTGATCGCTATAGAGTAGATGTAACCTCTCAGATATTCCACGAATATGTATCTCATATGCGAGAAAGGATTGACCGAGGAATGGGAGTTGCAGAGGATGCGGTCTGGGAGGCAGCTACTGCATGTCTCTCTATTGAATATTCGCAAAGTAAAGGAAAAGAATATAGAGAAGAGATTGAAAGAGAAGTAATTGGTGGGATCATCGGCAAATTTAGGAACAAGTATCGTGCCACTCTAAGGTATGGAATTCTTGACAGTGCTCCTGATATTGATGTCCTGATTCTTGCCAAGGAGCTTGATGCAGCAGTTATTGCGAGTGATTATGGAATTGAAAAATGGGCAGAACAACTTGGAGTCCGTTTTGTACCTGCAAATACTTTCCCTATGATGATTAAAGAGTATCTGAAGCATCTTCCTGAGAATGAAAATGAATCCTAGCCTGAAACTAAGATCAAAGAAAGAAGGGACATTTGAAATAGATAAAATTCATTTAACAAGTTTACTGGTTTTCGAAGCTCGAATAACAATAATTATCTTAAAAATAGGATTAGAAGTGTAATTATCCTCACTCATAGGGTTATATCTTCATTTATATGGTCATGTTTTCATTGATTCCTAAGTTTGATAGTTGAGTAAATATATGTTCCTTTGTTTTTGTTGTTCTGTTCAATTAATACCATCTCAAAACTGAGAACATTCCCTACAATTTCTAACAGCTTAAATTCTGCAGATATACACAGATGTATGATTTGTTTGCCTATTTACCCACTATTTTTCATTGAAAGTTAGATTAATTATTAAGCTACTTTCATGTTGAGAAACTAGATGGCATTTTTGCGTACATCTGTGGGAAGTAGGTAAAATAATATGGAATTCCTAATCGGATAGATTCTTACGGTTAAATTTTTTTATGTAATACTTAATTTTGGTGAGATTTTTAGCAAGCCTAATGAAAGATTTTGGATCTAAGTAATTTATTGATAGCTGCTGAGCTATAAGCTCATCGGTAGTTTTAGCATCAAAGAAGCTGACAAATGGTTCAATCTGGAGGAAGTTATTGACATCTTTAATTTTGAAAAATTCAATGAAAAAGTTCTTTATATAATTCTTGAAATTTTGTGGGATACAAAGAGGAAATTTTATTTATCTTCTGATCAATCTATTTTAGGTTTATGATATTAAAGAAACGGATCTAAATTTGGATGGACAAATAGAGTTCTCCAAGTACTTAATATAAACTTGGTAAGTATGGATCAGTAAGGATCATAAAACTGACGAGTTACATATAACCGTTGGAGTTAGTAAACTCAAGAACTTATAAACGTGCCTATTGTAGTTAAGTAAATGGAGTCAAAGTTCTTACTAACAGCATTTTTCTGGCACTTATAATCAGATGAAAAGTAGACTCAAAAAAGTTCTCTTACTATTTTTGATGAAGGAGTTTATACAGCAAATAATATTGAATTTTTGCAACAAAAAAAGATGAAGTACCTAATATACATGAAACTTTTCATCTAGTTCTTTAGCAATACTTTAAGCAGGCAAAGCTAAGATTTCACTTACTCTGAAATTAGTTATGATCTTTTTCATCTTTCTGGGTGGGGACATCTTGCGGGTAAGATTCAGCTACAGTAGTTAGTATGGCTTTTTCAACTCTCAAATACTTCTCAAATATACCTGTTTCAACAGGAAACTCGCAGAACGTTTATATACTATTTAATATGTATTTGATGAAATTTCCTTACTTTCCATGTTTATTTTTTTCCTGAATTAAATTGATTATTTGTCTGTTTAGGGTTACTATGAGATCACTGAGGATGCCAAAAATAAACATCTGCAGACCGAATATTGTGAACAGGGCTGTGAGAACAGAAAGTTGAACACGTGTGACTCCCTGGAACCACTGGGATATCACAAAGACTCCCGAAATCAGGCCTGCCAGAATAAAAAAAGAGCCTATGATCCCAAAGTAAAACATTGGGTTATGTACTTTTGCAAGCTTGTAGATAGTAGAACCAATTCTGAACCCATCTTTTACCGGACTTAGTTTGGTTGCACCTTCTTTGCTTCTAGGGAGGTAAGTAATTGGGACTTCTAGAACCCTCTGCTTTTTAAGGATGCATTCTACAGAAATTTCAGTCTCAATTTCAAAGCCTGTTTTGTTAAGTTCCAGTTCCTTTACACTCTCAAGAGTAAATGCACGATAACCTGAGAGAATGTCCTTTAAATTTACACCGTATGCAATGCCAAAAAACATGTTTATTAGACGGTTGCCCATCAAGTTAAGCTTTGTAAAAGCTCTTGGAGAATAATTTTCAAGCCGGTTACCAATTACATGGTCGGCTCTTCCTTCCTGAACAGGTCCGAGAAGAGCTGGAGCTTCACAAGCAAGATATGTCCCGTCCCCATCAACCATTACTACATAGGGGCTATCTATAAGCCTAAAAGCCTGGATCACCGCTTGCCCTTTACCTTTTCCGGTCTGAATGATAACTTTTGCTCCTTTAGCTTCCGCAATTTGACTTGTGTCGTCTTTGCTGTTTCCGTCAATCACCAGAATATTAAAAAAACCCTCTTTTTTGAAATCTTCGATAACCTGTCCTATTGTCGCAGCTTCGTTCAGAGTGGGAATAAGAATACATACGTCTACGCTGTTCAAGTTTCACACATATCCTTTGCTTGAATCCTATGCCTATCGCAGAGACCATTTTATTGTGACTTTCGATAATCTCCTTTTCCGTAGAAAAAAATCCATGAGGGGTATATATTTAATGCGATAGATTGATGGTTCTTATAAAAGGCCCATGTTGTCAAGCTGCTGGCGGACGACTTTGACACCCTTTTCGCAATCTTGAGGGGACTTGCCACCTGTAACGACCAATTTTCCGGAACTGAAAATCAGAACAACTACCTTGGGTTCATCGATCCTGTATACAAGTCCTGGAAACTGCTCGGGTTCATATTCAATGTTTTCCAGTCCAAGCCCGATTGCAATTGCATTAAGGTTCAGAATGGTGTGTAGATCTGCTGAAGCAACAATATTTTGGACAGTAATATCGGGATTTTCTAGGGTCTTGATTCCTATGCTGTTAAGCTTTTTTGCCATATTACCTATAACTGTGTGCACATCGGCTACATTTTTTGCTCCTGTACAGACAACTTTTCCAGAGGTAAAGACTAGGAATGCAGCTTTTGGATCTGAAACCCTGTAAACGAGCCCAGGAAACTTCTGTTTATTGTACTCAGCTCCTTCGAACTCAGATTCTATTACCATTAAATCGAATTCTTCAGCGAGTTTGGTGGATGCGACCACGTTTTCGATCTTTATACTAGATTCGCTCATTCGTCAACCCTCAGTATATAAAGCAAAAGTAATATCCTCTAACCGATATATAAAGCTATAGTTAAATGCCCCGTATGGTTTATAAATACTTTATATATGAAATACAAATCAAGCATAAATATTTAAATTAAAGTTCCAGCTTTTATAACAAATTAAGAGAAATTAAGGCTGCACCATCGGTTTTTCAGGCGCCTCGGTTTTCAAATTTACTCAGACCTTTAAGAATAGAATCATATTTTTTGCATACCCTTTCGAGGAGATCGCCCTCTACATTGTGGTGAGTGGGTATTAGGATTTGACCTCCTCTCTCTATTTTTATGTCGCTTCTTAAAGTCCCGCAGTCTGGAGCAATAAGAATGCCTTCTGAAGAAATTACAAGAGAAAGGTCATTTATGATCCTTGAGACCATTTCAGTTGCTGGTTTTACCTTTTTCTCAATGAGAACAGAGGAAGAAACATACTTTCCCCTGGTATCCCTTATTTTCTTGAGAGTATTTTCCACTGCTTCAGGGTCTACTTCATTAGTAAGTTCCTCAGATAATAAGGAGACTGCTTTTGCAAGATCTTCAAAGGTTGTCGAATGAATTTCAAGGATTTTCCCGTCAAAGTACTGTCTCAAAGTATCAATATAACCTGCAGAGACTACAAGCACATCAACCTCAAGCAAACGTGAGATCTCTTCTTTTGAAGGCGAGTAGGCATTAACAACAAAGTACTCTTTAATTCCACACATGCTCATGAGAGATTCATACATAGGAGTCACAGCAACAGTTCTTCTTCCAATCCACAAGTTGATCTCACTTTGCCCACCCTGCGACTTTAGAAGTTCAAGAATTTTCTCCTTTATGGCTTTCGGATCATTTTTCATAAGCCCAAAATAATCTGCAAAAAGAGAAGTCGTGGAAAGCTGCCTGCTTTTCCCGCAGGGTATGGATTCTACAAATCCTCGCTTTATCAGATCCTTAATATGATCATAAGCGCCACTGCCTCTCATATCAATAAGATCTGACTGTAGCAAAGGCTGATGATATGCAACCATCGAAAGAGTGCGGAGTTTAGGGGATGATAGCTCTTTTGGTGCAACTTCCTGCATAAGTTCTGCATATTCGGGCTTGACCTGCATAACATAACGATCTCCAAGGTTTATAATCTCGAGGGCAGATATTCTGGAAGAATAAGCCTTCATTAGCTCCTTTAATGCCAAAAGAACAGCTTTTTTGGGTTTCCCGCTTATTTTTGTAAGCTTCTCGAGGCTTATTGCACTGCCAGTAGCAAAAAGAGCTGCTTCGATAATTTCAAATTCATACATAAGTTTCACGTCCATAAAAGGAATAAAAACTAATCAGATTATCTATTCTTCAAGTGGATTTAGCTTTATATGTTTCAATTAAAAATAATGACTTTGGTAATGTTTTTTCAGGCCAATTATCCACTTACTCGTCCAGAAAGACGTCACTTATTAAATTTGCTTCAAAAGAGTTCGGAGTCTGATACCTTGAAAATTCGCTTTTTGATTCTATAACTTAATCTCATGAAATAAAGGGGGATTATTCTCAGTGGAAAAGCCAGATTCTTCTCCTGGGTATATATATAGTTCCCCAAATAGCTCATTCTGGAAAAGCCAAATTTTTCTGTTTGAAGCCAGAAAGAGAAGAGATAGATAATCCATAATCCTATCTTCACTTATTTTGAGGAAGCTGGAAAAAAGCACTACAGGCTGAATCATAAATAATTCTGCAAGACTGGCCCAGATAAGTACCAGCCGCGAGCTAATGGCTTCTTCATGCGCAATACCTAGGACATCACCGGTATTTAGGTGAATATCTTCATGAAGATGAAGTTGTTCTGAAGCTCTAAGAGCTTTCTTTTCATTTTTTTTGGAAATGGTTTTCTCGACTTTTTTGAGTTCAAGCATCAACTCATTGAGTGTAACTGGCCTAGTTGAAGTGCGGCGTATCGGAAACTTCGGGAGAGGAAAGTCTTCAGGTTCAGGCAGATTTAGTTCGTCTACAAAATCAGAATCAAATTCTTTAATTTCTTCCTCCTCTACTTCTAGAATTCTCGAGGATTTCATACGAAGAAGAATGGCAGAATAAAGAAGTGTTCGTGAGGAAATTCTGAGGTCCATTTTCTTGAGCTCCTCAACCCTTCCAAGGAAACCGTCGGTGAGCTGTACAATATCGATATCCCATGGATCTATTTTTCCACCCTTAGCAAGCTCAACCAGTATGCCAAGGGGTTCAAATGTCTCAAACTCAGAAATATCAATCAAATTCCAATCAATTCCAAGGTGTGAAAGAGTCTTTGGAAGCCCATAGGTTTCGGGATCTAAAAAAAAAGAGTTATTTTCCTCAGATTCACGGAAATTATGACCCGATAGGTTGGGAACTTCAATTGTCACACCCACGTTATCCATAAGTTCAGCCATTAAGCTTCACTCCAGTAATGCTAGTGATGTTATTTTCCTGCATTGTGACCCCTATTGTTCTGCTTGCAGCCTGAATCATGGGTTTTCGTAAAGAGACAACAATAAACTGAACTTTTGATCCTGAGGATTTAATTCGCCTTGAAACTCTCTCCACATTCCAACCGTCCAGAAACATATCAATTTCATCAAAGGCATAAAAAGGAGCAGGACGGTACTGCTGAATCGCAAAAATGAACGCAAGAGCTGTAAGGCTTTTTTCTCCTCCTGACATGGATTCGATCCGTTGAAGAGTTTTTTCCTTGGGCTGGGCCCGGAGGGTCATACCTCCTGCAAAAGGATTAGCGGGGTCTTCAAGTAAGAGCTCACCCATGCCCTCGGAAAGCTCAAGAAAGATATCTTTAAAATTGGCATTGATGATTGTATAAGCTTCCATAAAAGAATCCCGCTTTAATTGTTCGTACTGGTCTATACGTTCAAGTAGTTGCTTCCTTTCAGTAGAAAGGATATCCCGCTTTTCCTGAAGATTCAAAAGCCTGAGTTCTACCTCTTCATACTCGTCAATTGCTCTCATGTTTATTGGCTCAAGTCTCATGAGAGCTTCTTCGATTGCTTGAATCCGCATATAAATGGTTTCGTAATTTGGGACTTCATATGTTTCTTTTATGCCTCTCCTCTGGACTTCTTCAGTGAACTTTTTTTCTTGGTCAAGAAGCGCATTTCTAGTAGCTGTAAGCGTAAACACCTGCTGTTTTGCATTTTCAAGGGTGTTTGCAGCAATGCTAACCCTGCGCTTCACAGTGCTGTGTTCTATCTTAACACTATCTCTTTCTGTTTGAAGCTCTATCAGCTTATCGGAAAGCTCAAGTTCAAGAGTCTTCTTTTCATCGAGTTTTTCTTTGAGTTCCTTTATTTTTACCTTTAGAGAATCAACTTTTTTAAGCTTTGAGTTTTTCTTTTCATCAAGATCCCCGATGATTTTCTTTGCATCGGCAATTTTCTGTTCAACGTATTCTTTTTCAAGCTTCAGAGCATTCAGGTTAGCCTCGATATCCCTGATTCTACCTTCAAGTCTTCTTAGTTCCTGGTCAACGGACTCCAGCTTTTTATTGATCTCAGGTAGAGGAGAATCAGCAAGTTTTGCCTCAAGTTCGGAAATATGTGCTTCAATTTCAGCTGTAGATTTTTCTTTTTCGCTTTTTTCTGCAATAATTTTATCCATCTCAACCCGGAGTTCAGTCCTTGAGTTCTCTATTGCTTTAAGATCTGTTTGTTTAGTTTCCAGAAGTTCTGCAAACTTGGCTCCTCGCCCTGCTATTTCCTCTAGCTGGTGTCCCTTTCGAGAAATCGTAACTTCACAGTCCCTAATTTTCCGGCTCAATTCAAAAAGATGACTTTCAATGTTATCCTGTTTGCTTATAGCTGCAGTCCGGCTTGTATCTAAAGAATTTATCTCTTCTGCAAGCTCAAGAAGTTTATCTTTTTCCGCAGCCTCAAAGGTAATTCCAGATTTTGAAGAAAGGAACCCTCCTATCATTGCCCCGCTCTTTTCCAGGAGTTCCCCTTCAAGGGTAACCATTCTTGCCTTTCCCATGAGTTGGCGAGCACTGGCTAAATTTTCCGTCACAAGGGTATCCTGGAATACATACCAGAAGGCAGGTTCAAAATGAGAATCGAATTCGAGAAGATCAATTGCATATCCTATGACACCATTTTCATAATTGAGATTTTCAAGACTTCTAGATTTTTTCATTTTGTTGAGTGGAAGAAAGGTAACTCTTCCTCCTTTTCTGCGCTTTAAGTATTCGATTGCTTCAGCAGCTTCGGCATCGGTGTCTACAACAATTGCTTGCATTCTATTTCCTGCGGCAATTTCCAGAGCTGTTGCATACCTCCTGTCCACTTTTCCCAGCTGGGCAATTGTACCATGAATTCCGAAAAGTTCCTCTTGCATAAAAGCTTCGATCACCATTTCGACAGCTTTGGAATAGCTTCCTCCTTGTTCAGATGCCCTGATCCTCGCTTCAGTAATTGCATATTCTTGCTGCAGGCTATGAAGCTTGCTCTCGAGTTTCCTGATATCTTCCTTGATTCTGAAATGACTGCCTTCGATATCGTTATTATCTTTTATAAAAGATTCCATATTTTTGGAAAGCATTTCGATTTCGTACTGGACAGAAAGTGTGTCACTATCGGAACTAGAGGCTGTTGCTTCAGCATCTTGGATCTGTTTTTCTATCTCCCTAAGTTCCGAAGATCTTCTCCTGAGAGTATCTAAAAGTCTGTCCTCAGTTCGAATGAGCTCATTTCTCTCATTCTTTATACTCTCAAGTTCCCTTCTGGCAGCCATGAGCTCGTCTCTTGTCACGGCAAATTTTGTATCCACATCAGCAATCTTGCTATGGAGTAATATGCACTCTGTTTTGCGCTCGGAAAGCTCTGATGATATACTATCCTTTCTAAGGTTTTCAACTTCTATTTTTTCTTCAATTTCCTTGATGTTGTTCTTGTTAAAATCGATATCTATAAAGGCTTTCCTACGTTTTGAATCAGCTTCCTCAAATTCATCTTCCAAAAGTTCAATGCTATCTGTACAGCGCGAAATTTCTCCCTTGATCTCTTCTATTTCCCTCTTGACGTGGAGTTGTTCATCTTCCCCTTTTTTGCGGATTTCAAGAGAAATTTTTTCAAGAGTCTCTTCAAGGGCTTGGATTTCCTGTGTTCTCTCGTTTAACAAAGCCTGCACTTTTTCGAGATGTTCTTCTTTTCTGACCAGCTCGTTATTCACGTTATTCAGTTCAATCCTTGCATCCTTTAGTTTAGAAAGCAAAATGTAGCCCTCAAAGTTAACTTTTTCAGCCTTGAGTGCCTGGTATTTTAAGGCTTGATCACGCTCTCCGGTCAATTTTCCCAGTTGAATTCTTACTTCCTCTAGAATTATATCAACACGTTCGATTTGCTGTCTGACAACTTCCAGTTCTCCAAAAGATTTTTGCTTGCGTTCTTCAAATTCCGTAACCCCTGCAATTTCATCGATAACCTTTCGCCGTTCTACAGAGGTCATGGAGGTAATCTGTGTGACATCCCCTTGCATTACCACATTATAACCTTCAGGAGTCACACCGGCTTTTGCGAGCTGAAAATGTATCTCTCCAAGGTTTACATTTCTTCCATTGAAGTAAAAGTAGCTATAGTATCCGCTTTTAGTCCGCCGGACCTTTCTTGAGATCTCAACTTCGTCAAGTTCCAGAGGTAGCTTGCGGTCGGAATTGTCAAAACGAATTGTAACTTGGGCAAAATCAGGTTTTTTTGCTTCTTCACCGTTGTAAATCAGATCAGTGAGTTTCTCGGCTCGAAGAGTTCTGGAACTTGTAAGCCCTAGTGCAAAGAGAATCCCATCTATTATGTTTGATTTTCCACTACCATTAGGGCCGGAAATTGTGGTAAAGTCGTTATAAAATGAAATCTTTACTTTTTTTCCGAAGGATTTAAAATTAACGAATTCAATCTCTTTTATGTACACAGAATGCCTCTTTAATTTGCGTTTTTGAGGATGTTTCTGTTTTTAAGCCTCAATCTGCTCTGAAATTTTTCCGGCTGCAGATGATAAGTTCTGCGTCCTCTGTTTCTCTCGTTTCCACAGACTCTTCTACTAAATGCTTTTTTGGAGCCTTTTCAGCAATTATATATTCACACTTATAATCATCTGCAGGTATTGCTCTCATAAAATCTCCCCTTTCAGTGGCATTCTGTCTCATAGTGGATAGCTTTTTGGTAGATTGCTGTCTCATAGGCTCCACTTTCCTCGAAAGCTGCTGATTTATATTGCCTTTATATAGTCTTTTATCCCCGCTCTCGGCAATAATATACTCACATTTTGGTTCAATTTTTTCTTTATCTTGTTCTTTTGGCTCTACCTCTTCAAGCTTTAACTGAACTTTTGCACTGGTGCCTGGTAGGTGGGTAGAAGCTTCCCCAAAATCAATCATTCTATCTGTTGGAGTTTCGTTTTTAAATTCTGAGCTATGTCTGATCTTTCTGGAAAGAGAAGGGTGATCCAGAGGATCTTCAAGTGAAGGAACTAAAACAGGAGAGAAGGGTTCAAGAGTAGTGTTTTTCATATCTTCTAGTTTTTTAGTGAGATTTTCGATTTCTGTTCTCAGTTTTTTCACAATCATTTTTTGGTCAAGTAATTCCCGAATGAGACCGTCTTGAACTCCCGCTAGTTCTCTTAGCCGTCGATCAGTTGTTTCCAAATTATTTTTTTCGGAAGCATTCAATTCAATTTTCAAATCATTGAGGATGGAAGTCTTGAGTAATGCAGGATTAGGAATTTCTATCAATTCAGTTCTGATATTGGAAAGTATGGTATCCTTTAAGTATTGCTGATCGGAAATTTTTTCCATTTCGGCTTGCAGTTCGTTGAGAACCGAAACCTTAATAGATTTCTTGAGAGTCTCAAGCTCCTCACAGCTTATTGACATTCCCCTTTTTGGTATATTGTGCACGTCCCTCTGTCTAGTTCTCATAAAATACCTCATATCTGGTCCACATCTTTGATTGCCTGCAGTTTTTTGCCAGCAGGGCATATAAGCATAACTATAGCGAATTTCTGTAATCCTAAATTTGTTTTATGCTTATAAATGATCTATAAATGACCTGTGAAAATCAGAGGTCTATCTAAATCCTCTGTAGTAAATTGATTCTCTAAGACAAATTTAAATAATGTGTATAATTTACATGTGATCTTACTTTATATATATATGGTGATTGATAGTAGTTTTTCATTCTCAAATTAAGTCCCTTTTTCTTATATTATTAATAAGAATAATTCGAAGATCTTTCCATCATATGGGGAATATCCATCAATCTAATTCTAAGCGTCGTGACATTCTAACTCTTATTATAAAATAGCTAACTTGCATAGTTCTGATCGCAAAATTTGTGAATTTTTCACATATTGATTCATTTTTGATTAAAATATCCAAATTTAGCGCAGACGCTACATAAGTTGGATAAACGCCAATACTTTGAAAGATAAATAACTATTAATATATTTAAAAGAAGAATGCTATATATATAATTTACTCGCGAAAAATTATAAAATATGGCTATTTTTGCGATTCGACTATATAATCAGCCAATATGATATATTTCTATTTATAATTCATTCATGCTTAACATCTAAAATAATGTTAGATTCAATATCCTTTTTCATTTTAATTGGTTGAAGGCGGTTGACTGTTAAAGATGAGAAATGGGATTATTTTTAACCTATTCAAGGTAATTTTAAGGATCGGATACAATAATCACAAGGAAGTAAATCAGAACATTTATTGTGAAGACTTAGAATTAATCGAATTTTGAAGGAGAAGGAAAAGCATGAATCATCTTTACTAACTGATATAGTTTACCCACAAAGGATACTAAAATATCTAAAGAGGAGTGCATACAATTGTCTAAACATAACATGTGAGGCTCACAGGATCAGCGTAATTGTTTCGCGGAGTTATTTTGCAGATTTTTTCCAACTTCATTGCTCTTACTAATTTAATAAAATTTATCTTTGGTAAACTATATAGATATTTATTTTAGTTTTCAATGGACAAAATAACACAAACAAAGGCATTTCTTTACTCAACTGTCACATTTAAATTTTGAAGCTGAGAGAATAGAGGTTACAATATGAGCTACATTTGAAGTGAAATATGATTCAAAAGGAATAACCTTAAGATAGATTCTTCAAAATATATTTTCGCCACCGTATTCATAGACTTCTCGAGTTCTTACTCTTTTGTAGAGAATTTCACATCTCCTTTTTCGATAAGGAGTTTAAGGTCTTCCAGGCTCAAACGAGCGTTTTTATGGAGCTTTTCGCGAGCATCGCTATGTTTTTGATTTACTTTGTGCTCATCTTTAGTGAGCTGCACGTCCTTCAACCTGTCAAGATATAGGGAGATCTCATTCCGACTGCTATCAATATTCGTTTTAAGTGGGTCAATTTTTTCCTTGATTTTATTTATATTTGTGATGTTTTCTGCAAGCTGGGCGTGGTACATATTTGCTTCTTTTCGAATTTCGTCAGCAGACTTGAAATTTTCGAGCATTTCTAAGTGGCATACCTGAGATTCGTCAGAGAGTGCCTGGATTTTTTCATGGAACTCATCCCCCTCTTTATGGATTCCCTTAGATTCTTTATAACTTTCCTGAATTTGTGCGTGCAATTCATTTGCCTTTTTTGCAGCTTCAAGGCGTTTGCTGAGGTCATTCAATTTCTGGAATATCTTAATTTCCACTACAAGAAGAAGCTCTTTATTAAGGAAAGAATCGAGCTCAGCTTCATAAATATTTGAGATAGATCCCATACTTCCATGGGAAAATTTATTGCACTCATCCCGTTGTTCTTTGAGTCCCGCAATTCCTGAAAACAATTCTTGTGTCTTCGAGTTTACCCCACTTCTTTTTTCCTTATACTTGCCAATTGCCCTGTTAATCTCGTCCCGTCTACGTCTGAGTTCCTGCGCTTTTGCAACCTTTTCTTTTACCTGCTGGTTCAAAAGGTCTCTCTTTTCCTTCAGTTCGTCTACATCAGTTCTATTTATTTTCAGTTCTTTAAATATCGAAGCTAACTGATGTTCGCTTTTCTCTATCCTGCTTCTGATTTCGTTTACCTTTAACTTCAGCTCCCGTTCGCTAAGGTTTGAAAGGTCGGCCGTTGCAATTTCTGTGGTTGAAACGTCGTTGTCCATGTACTACCACTCGCATGTTTTCGAAAAATAATTATTTTTTCAATTTTTCCCAGTAATCCAGGGCTTCTTCGTGATTTTTTATTTTGCTATTGAGCAATTTGTGCTGAGATTTACTTTTAGAAATCTCTTCATCTTTGATGCTATCATCTTCTTCAAACTGTTTTTCAGATTCTACTATTCCTTTTAGTTCGAGATTTGAATTCCTGGCTTCCTCTAATCTAACTTGGATTTGTAGAAGAAGATTTTCTTCAAACTCAGTTACCCGAAAAGTTTCACGCAGGTTTTCTATAAATAAGTCCTTAAGTTTCTGTTCCTCTTCAGGTTCTATCTGGCCTTTGAGTTTTTTAATCTCTTCCTTGAGTTTATTGGCAGTTATTTGGTTGAGTTTCGGGAACATTTCCTTTTCAAGCAATGCTTCTGCTTGATGGTAAAACTGTTGCCGTTTCTCCGTCAGGATTTCTTTTCTCTCCATAAACTTGATTCTGGAATTCTTTAAATTTTTAGCGCCCTCTTCGATTTGGTTCAATTTGCTGGTTAGTTCTTCGAATTCCTTTCTATCATCTTCCAGAAACCTTCTGTGTTTTTCCACAACTGCTGATATCAGCTCCTCTTCTGTTAGCACTCTGATCCCAATTTTTTCGGTTTTTTCATTCACGGTATCACAATCTGTAATTTACGTTCTATAACTAAGTTATTATCTTCCGATCTATTCCAGCCTGGAAAACTAAATCAACTAATTTCTGCCGAATTTTGGCTTTCAGGTATCCTTCCGACAGTATCTTTATTAAATTCTGAAAATCTGGGCATGGGGTACATAATCGATCATTATCACGGAATTCGGATCAATAAACCCGCACTTTATGGCGCATTGGATAGTTTTTTCCCCAAAGAGATTTACAATCGTGGCTCCCTGAATAGATTTTTGCAGTTCTTCCTCTGAGACATATGTCTCTCCATAAAAGGCCTTGCTAATCTCCACTATAGAGTTGCCATGTTTTAGTTTTTTTCCAAGCACTTCCTTATCACAGGCTGCAATAAGAATGTGCTCTCCATTTTTATAGATCTTTAGATACATATTCTACATCCCAGTAGTATTTACAGCTTGATCGTGTTCACATAGTTTTTATGTGTGGTATTTTTCTCTGGGGTTTGGGAAGATTTTTTAGACTTAGTTTTTGGAGTTTCACTCAATCTAAAAATCAGTTGACGAGTCTTATATGTTTTTGATCTGGAGAAAGAATGTCTCCTCCCTGCTTCATTTTCTTGATATACTCTTCTGCATGAGTTCTATTTATTCCATGTTTGCTTTCAGCTTCTGTATACACTTCTTCTAATGGAGCTCCTTCTTTTCCGGGATATCTCTCACTTACCTTTTTAATTATGTCTCTAAGGGCTTTTATCTTGTTCCTTTGGCTCATGCTTGTGCCAGATGCAATTATATCTGCATCAAGAGCTCCTGTATCAGGATCAATACCTACGTTTTTCAGGCAATTCATAACGATTTTGATAGTTCTTTCTGCATCCTCTAGAGTGACTGTATTGCTCAGGCGGACTCTTGCACTCGCTTCCGACAGACGGACAAGGGCTTCAAGCTGTCTGGCTGTCACAGGTACTGGTGTATCTTTGCCTTCTCCTGTTTTTCGAAGATCTGTATAAAATTTCATTAGGCGATCACGTGCGTTGCCCTCCATCACCGGGAAAACATTTTTACGAGCATATGCAACATATTTTTGCATGATTTCAGGGTCTATGATAGGTTCGATAACTTCCATTTCGGCTTCGACTAAATCTTCCGTAATATGGGAACCAGGAAGTTTTTGACGCTGTTCGAAAAGTTCTCCTGCATAATGAGACTGAAGAATGTGGTTTGCAATCCTGCTGTCTAGAGCATGGTTCGGGGTATCAAGCAAAACAAAGATAAGGTCAAAACGAGAGAGCAGAGCTGGAGGCATGTTGATTTGTTCTGCAAGGCCTTCATAACGGTCAAAACGTCCATATTTTGGATTTGCAGCTCCTAGAAGAGCGCAACGAGACTTAAGAGTAGCAATAATCCCGGCCTTGGCTATACTTATAGTCTGCTGCTCCATTGCCTCGTGCAGGGCGCTCTTATCCTCTGACTTCATTTTGTCCATTTCATCAACTGCAGCAACTCCCATATCTGCCATGACAAGGGCTCCTCCTTCGATTGTCCATCTCCCGTCATTCAGATCATCTTTTACGGCAGCTGCAGTCAACCCGCTTGCAGATGCACTCCGTCCTGAAGTAAAGACTCCCCTTGGGGAGAGTTTGACCACATATCGTAGGAGCTGGCTTTTTGCAATTCCAGGGTCTCCTACAAGCATCACATGAATATCTCCTCGTATCCTGGAACCATCCGGAAGATTTTTCACCACTCCTGAAAATAATTGGAGGGAGAGGGCTTCTTTTATGTCCTCGTACCCATAGATTGAAGGTGCAACAGAACTAACAATTTTGTTGTAGATTGCAGGGTCACTGGAAAGTTCAAGAATCTTTACTTCGTCTTCTACAGTTATTTCGAGTTCGTCATAATCCCTATCCAGGCGTTCGATAGAACTTGCTTGGAGTACAAGGTCATAGAAGGTAGATTTCCCATCTTTTAAAGTACGTTGGACAGATTTCAAGATCCCATTAATTATGACCCTATCCCCAGGAGTGACATTTCCTGTTAGATCGTCATCAGAATCAATTTCCAGACTCTGTGGCTGAGACCCTCCTTTGAGATTTTCGGGTGATTCCTGAATCTGGAGTTTTTGGGCATCGAGAAAAGTAGATTCCTCTATTATAACTTTAAAAGGTCCTTTCTTTCCACAATTTTCATCTTCACAGCCTGCAAAGGGCTCCTCAAATTTGAAGCTGCTTTGCTCCACAAAGGTCATATGCCCGCACCTGAGACACTGGAAAGCAGCTTTCGTAATCCTTGGCCTGACCTCAGTAGCTTTTCTTATCATACCTTCAATAGCAACAAAGCGTGAAAGATGTTTACTTCTTAAATTTCTTATTGGTATCTTATTCGGAATTTTTATTATCCTTACATGAGCCTGTTCGAGGTTTTTTTCTACAGGGAGGTCTATTTCCTTCAGTGCAATCTCAGCAGCTTTTAGAAGTTCTCCAGGATGCTCAAGAAACTCTTTTGAAAGCTCTCTGTCAAATTTCTCTATATCTGTAAAATCCACACCAAGGCTTCTCTGGTCAGGATACTCGTTTGCAAGCTGGAGAATTTCATTCCAATAATAGTCCTTAAAAAATTTTTTTAGCTTTTCTTCCCACTTGCTTTCTGTTTCAGTCATATTATTCTCGGAACTATTTTGACTTTTATGTAAAACTCTCTTTTTCAAACTGGTTTTGCACAAAATAATTCAAAAAATTGGAAAAAACGATAATAAAATCTAATGTAAGAACATGCTTATTCTCATATGAACTTTTCCATGTTTTACTGATTTTCTATTCCTAGCTTTCAGATTCTTTTATTGAGCATCCCATTTTTCTCTCTATTTTCCTTATTATACCCCTCAAAGTTTGAACTTCCCTTGGAGTCAGACCAGCTCTTCCGAATATTCTCCGTAGCATAAGAGAAGTTTTGTTCTTTTTGTGGAAAGGATAGTCTATTTTCTCCAACAGTTCTTCCAAGTGCCCGTAAAGAAGCTGCAGGTCAAACCCATCTGCAAGCGGATTGTTTCCTCCTCCCAGCTCCGAAAGTTCGTAAAGTACAACTGTAACTGCATGGGAAAGATTCATTATGGGATATATTTCAGAGGTTGGAACCGTAATGAGCATATCAAAATTTTTTAGTTCATCGTTTCGGAAGCCATGGTTTTCTCTCCCAAAAATAATGGAAGCAATCCCTCTATACTCTTTGAGTTTCTCTTTGAGTTCTCTAGATGTATAAAGCGGAAGGCGGATGTGTTCTCCTGCCTTAAGGCTAGAAACTCCAGTGGTTCCTATCAGCAGGTTTGAACCTTTTACGGCATCATCAAAACTTGAGGTAACCAGTGCACCTTCAAGAATATCTCTTGCATGAGATGCCATTGCTCTTGCTTCTCCTTCTAGTTTGCAGGGATTTACCAGCACTAGGTTAGTATATCCAAAGTTCTTCATTGCTCTTGCAACAGATCCGATATTTCCCTGGTATATGGGTTCTACAAGCACTACACGGATATCAAGTGACAAATATCTCAATCCTTTTTTTGAAATCAGTTATTAAGGGAGATTTCATTTCCATAAAGACAGTCACAAAAATTCTGTACCCCAGGCAGTAAGATAAATCCTTCAAAAAAATACCTTCTTTTTACTTTTTCTATGGAATAAATGCGGGTCTCTCGGGCAAACAGCTTTGTATTTCCCATAGCTTGTACATTTTTTTTTCTATCAATATAAATTTTAGTCGCTTATTTTTATGGATTGATATTTGAGAAGACCTAAATGTCTTTAGATCCCTTAATGTTTACTTTGACCCCATAATATCATATTCTCTAGCAAGTGTATTTTTGAATTTAACTTTCCTTTCATCTTCATAAGCTAATCCATTATTCTCTCCACGAAAGTTAAAATTAGTGCATTAGAGCTTTATATGACTAATTAATCACTTTATTTTTTTGAAAATTTAATTATCTTTCTCAAGACTCTATTATTGTCTAGTTTGTATGTTAAGTTTGCTTTTCAAGTTTATTTGTTGATATCTTATATTCTTATTCTTCTTTTTCCCTGAATATAGAGGATTCGATAAACTTCTAAATTTAGTCGTACAGTTGTAAATTATCTATAAATGACTATTGAAAATCAAAGATTTATCAAAATCCGCCAAATAAATGGGTTTGAAGGAGGAAAAAAAAATCTTCAAAGACTTCATAAGGTAAATTAGACTAAAACATAAAGCTTCTGATGCACTTCGTTATTAAAAAATCTCCATATTTT
The DNA here is from genome assembly GCA_963733675.1 of uncultured Methanosarcinaceae archaeon. Classification (GTDB taxonomy): domain Archaea; phylum Halobacteriota; class Methanosarcinia; order Methanosarcinales; family Methanosarcinaceae; genus Methanosarcina. Next base: position 82,062 of record CAVTET010000001.1, read on the forward strand.
CTCTCTAGCATATAATATGGATATATCCTAAAATAGAATAGAGGTTAAAAGATTGTATTGATACTGTATTACAATCAACATTCTGCAGATGCATACATATGTATAATTTGTTTGCCCATTTTCCAACTATTATCTATTGGAAGCTAGATCAATTATTTAAGGTACGTCGTATTGAGAAAATAGGTGGTCTTCTGGTGTAAATATGCGAAAATTGAATGAAGTGAGTGATAAAACAACAAATATATTATACACAAACAAATAATACTTTTACTGCTTCTTTGAACTATACATGTGATACGTGAAACGCGAATTTAAGTTTTCGAATCTCAATTGTTTAATTACATCATTTTATAGCATTAATACAAAATTTCGGCATGAGTATGACTACAAATATGGAAAGGATCCCAATAGCTTTCGGGAATAGGGTAATTGAGCTGGAAATTCCTGAAAAGAATCTCTTCAGCATTATATTGCCTTCAGAACCTGAAAAAAGAGAAGAAGCAGCTGTTTTGATCAAAAAAGCGCTTGAAAATCCCATCAAAAGCAGGCGCCTCTCGGAGATTGTTGACCCAAATACCAGAATCGCAATCATCGTTAGCGATGTAACAAGGCCAACTCCTACTGCGAAAATTCTTCCCTCTCTGCTTGAAGAGCTTTATATGGGTGGAGCAAAGGACGAGAACATAAGCATTATCTTTGCTCTCGGGCTTCACCGCAAGCTAACTGAAGAGGAGTCAAAAAAAATTGTCGGAGAGGAGATATATAAAAAAATATTATGTATCCAGCATGACACTCACAGATGCCAACGTATTGGTGTGACTTCACGTGGAACTCCTGTAGAAATATTTGAAGGCGTTATAGATGCGGATATTATTGTAGGAACCGCAAATATTGAGTTTCATTATTATGCAGGGTACAGCGGAGGAGCAAAGTCAGTTCTTCCGGGTATAAGTTCGCAAGAATCCGTGATCACAAATCATAAAATGATGTTTGACGAAAACTCTATTTCCGGAAGAGTGGACGGTGCTGTCAGGCAAGATATGGAAGAAGCCGCAAAAATATTTGGCCTTGACTATATCCTTAATGTGGTGCTTGATAGCAAAAAAGAGATAGTTACTGCAGTTGCTGGGAATTTTATCGAGGCCCACAGAAAAGGGACTGAATGTGTGGATTCCATGTATAAGGTACCTGTGGAACCTGCTGACGCAGTTATAGTTTCTTGTGGTGGCTTTCCAAAGGATGTCAACCTTTTCCAGGCAACTAAGGCTCTTGATAACGCAACCAAGGCAGTAAAGGAGGGTGGTTTCATTATCCTTGTGGCTGAATGCGCAGAGGGAATCGGAAATCAAGTATATGAGTGCTGGAATAAAGAATGTCAGAGTCCTGAGGATGCAATCGAGCGTTTTAAAAATTGTTTTGAGTTTGGAGGGCATAAGAGTGCAATTGTTGCAAAAATTTCAAAAAAATTCAAAATTTACCTGATATCAAAACTCTCTCAAGAACAAACTAGGACTGCGTTCTTTACTCCAATGCCAAACTTGAAAGAAGCTCTTTCTGTAGTCCTTTTCGAAAAACCTGATGCAAAGATTCATCTGATGCCTTACGGGGGGCAGACACTGCCATTCAAAAAAGATTTCAATTGATACGCTCTCTTGAGCTTATTTTTAAGTTTTAAACTTAGATTTTTTGAAACACTGAGGGTTATATTAAGAAACATTCGTGGTATTCTTTGAGTAACATCTTTAAATGTATTTTTTTACAAACATAGTTTATAATTATCAAAAAAATATATATGTACTATTTTGTCTAAATAAATTTCACAACTATATATTTCTTTTGATCAACTTGATTGGCACATAAGGATAGAGCAGAATACTAAAGAGGATTTCGATAATCCTCTGATTTGCAAGGGTCATATATATAATTTATGAACATGTGATAAAAGTTCTTTCCACTATGTTCATAAAGTGGATCTGAAGATGTTGTGTACACCTTTTTGTTATATATCTCTTTCAGTTAATTACATTGAAAATAAAAGGGATATTTTTTGGATAGTTGAAGTAATCTTTAAAATCAAATAATAATGAACACGAAAAAATAGACTCAACTGAAGAAATTTGTGGGAAAGATTTGGACATTATTTCCGCGAAAAATGGAATCAGAGGTAACTCGGAATCTTCTATATCTGGAGCTTGCTATACATAGAATAGCAATGAGAACAAAAAAAGAATAAAAAGATTGGGAAAAGGAAAGTAAAGTACATTTAAAAAAGGGCAACTGCCTTTATACATGCCTTATTTCGAAAGATTGAAACAAAATTTCGGGATAAATTTCACCGCTCGAGATTGTTTTTTTGTTTTTAAGGTCGTTTACATTAAGCCTAGCAGGCGCAAAAATACCCTCATCAACCTTATAAAAGTCAAACCCTGCTTCTTTGAAGGTCTGATAAAATGGTTTCCCGAAATGGTGGGAATTTATAGAAGGTACCTTCTGTACGAATTCTTCAAGTTCGGCCAGTTCTCCGTTAAAGCACAATGTATAGTTTGTTTCGCCGCCGTAAATCACACAGTCATTGGTTGAACCCATGCACTGAATATCGTTTCCGACTATCGGGGCAATGGGAGCAATGCCGTAGCCGCTCTTAATGCAGTTGATGTCAAAGCCAATTGACTTGAGTTTGTGGATTCCAGCTTCCACGACACGGGCCGAAATTTGGACAGAGCCGGCAATAGAGGCTGTGGGAGCAACTGCAATCATCACGTTTTCAGGATCCACGCTGCAGTGCTTTGCAATGTAATCGACAACTCTTTCATCAGGTAGTCTATTGGATTCTATGAACAGAATTGCAGCTTGGAAGTCATCGTGATATCCTATCTCTTTATAGAGTTCTCTGGGTTTTAAGGCGAGTGCACGCGCAGGACCTGACCCCATTCCGAAGTAATCTCCGACAGAGATCCTCCAGCCTGCATACTGGGAAGCCATACAAGCAATTACCGGATTGTCAGTTGCTATCTGAATGGCAGGCCACTTGAGACCTTTCAGATCAAAGGTGGTATATTGTAGGTCAGCAAGGTCAGCTAAGCAGAGTCTCGCCAGGTACAGCCCGGCTTCATATCCCCCATCTTCTTTAACTCCGCAGTCAATAACTGTAGCCCCATTTTTGAGCTTTGTAACTTCGGTGTTTAGGTCTTCGCTCCAGTCGAGCATTTCTTCCATGACATATGATCCCATTTCGTTGACACTTATCAAGGTATCACCCTTCTGGTTCTGGATGAACAGAAATAATGTTGTTAGCCAATATATTTTTATCAGACTTTACATCTTGAATATAATTTTTTATAGACCTGAAAGCCATTTGTTAGTCATGGATACTTTTTAATTAGAATGGCTTGCAGATCAACAAATCTCCTAGTAATCGGCAACAGTTTACTTAGATGGATTTTGCTCATTCAATGAGGTTAACTACAATATTATTTTGGAGTTTTGTCCAATCAATCAGGGTTAACGACCATATTATATATAAAAAGATATTAGCCGACAAGATTATTTCCGGAGTTCTATATACTGATTCTTTTCTGTAATTTTTATCTATATAAGAAGAATTAACATTTAACTATTATTATATTATTCTAATTAGATTATAAAGATACGGTCATTTCTTCTTACTATACACTTGACATTAAGGTTTACTTTCTCCCTTTTCAGTTCTTGTGAGGTCTTTATCTCACTTTTTCAGGAACTTATGTCAAATAAGTTGTGTTTCCCTCAATAATTATTTCATCACCGATTTTTATCCCTTCTTCTAGGAGCCTCACTGCCGTAACCTTCAGTTTCGGATAAAAATTCACAACCATTCCCATAGCCAGACGTTTCTTTCTGGAAGTATTCATATCCTTTCCAGAAGAAAAATCATCGAGACTCGGAATCCCAAGGTAAAAGCATATAGAAAAGGTACTATTATAAACAGAGGAAAGTTCTAGTTTCCAGATCTCTACTTTTTTCAGATGATAATTTCCTTCTCTTAAGGCGTCGATAGCTTCCATATAGCAATTGGAAACAACTTCAAGATAACATGGATCTCGCAACTATCCTCCCACCTTAAAGGAATTTATTCCAGCTTTAATAAGCTCTGGAATTTGCTCTATAAAGCAAATATTTTTACACTAAGAAGATATTTTCCCAGAATCTCTGTACCAACTCCGTTTCCCCCAGTGAGCCTCCATTCCTATCTATATGGTTAGATGAACTCTCCACAGTTTCCGGATTTGCCTATAATTTTAAACAATTGAAAAAATTAAAATAAATACAGTTTTAAAATTATTTGCGTGCAATCAATGTATTATGAATTCAAATCTAATTTAATAATGTTTCAGAGTTAACTGGTAACGAAGCCTCAAGATAAACTCTATAAAAATAAGAGAATGAACTCACTAGTTAAAGTTTCCTAAAAAAATTCGGAGAACATATACTTTCTCTATTAGGTATTGCTTCTTCCTCCCAGTTTATATGTAGGCAAAAAAATAGTTGCATGATTCACTTCTTCTTTCGGATCTTTGCAAAAAGCTGTCTTAATGTATCCTCGTTACTTCTTGTGAACTCAAATGGAGAACTTGTAAAAGGTTCAAAGTGTACTGCTACGTCATCTTGCCTGTAAAAAGTCCCGTCGCATTCCATGGCATCAATGACTCCAGGAAGCACGATGTCTGAAATAACTGTTGTCAGGCAAGGTGCAATGTCTAGGCAGACGATGGGTATTTTGGCAAGGTAGGTAGCGCAGTCCGCAGGGAGATTGCTAATCAGATCAGAACACACTACAAGAGCTGCATCCACATCTCTTTCCCGAAGCATATCTACAGTCGTAAATTCTCCGGGATTGAAGCGTGGATATCCCCGCGTGAAATCGAGCCCGAAAGGATAGCCATACATGTAGGAAGCCACCTGGTTAAAACCTGCCACGTTGCAGTGGCTATGGAGAACTCCAAGAGTAAATTTAGTAAATTTATTAATTTCTTTTACTAAATTCATGACAATTTCCGCGTTCCTATGCTTTCCGATTGATGATGAAAGTCCTAAACCTACCGAAATGAAACCGAAGTTGCAATTTTTCATAATATCGAGCATCTGTTCCACTATTGAAATAGGAACACCTGTGACCTCTTCAACTGAGGGGTGGGGTTTTTTTCCATGCAGAAGCGTAAGAAGTGCGCTGATAAGTTCATAATCGGAATTAGGCTTTAGCTGCACGTGCAAATCTGAAGCTTCAGTAGTTGGAGTTTTTCTGGGGTCCAGTGTGATGATCATTCTGTCGAAACGACCACGTTTAGTCCAATATCCACGAGGGAAAACGTCATACCTTGACATCTGCCTCGGAATGGACTCAAGAGGGTTGGTTCCCCAATAGACTATTAGGTCACATCTGTTTTTTTTCTGCCCTTCTGTTGCAGCGACTTTCCCTGCTTCCTGGATTCCCATAACTGTTGGCCCATGGTAGAGAGATGTATTTGAGTCTACAACTGCACCAAGGTATTCTCCAATATGGAACCCCACTTTGTGAGCCTCACAAGAGGTCTCGCTGCCCAAGAAGAGCAAGGGCCGTTTTGCAGAAGTAAGGATATCTGTGGCTTTTTCAAGAGCTTCATCCCAAGCTACAGATCTCAATTTTCCCCCTTTCTTTATAAGAGGTTGCCTGAGTCGCTTGGAACTTACAACCTTCTTAAATTTGGCATTTCCAATCTTACATGCATTTTTAGTTTCAATTGTCCCATCCCCAAGTTCTATTTGGATGTCATCGCAGGCAGCCCCACAAGCCGGACAGACTATATTTTTAAATGCCATATTCATTCCCTCCTACATAAACTTTCAGGACTACATCTTCGGCGCTCAGTACCCTTTCTTCAGTGGGCTCAATTTCCACTGGAGCACCTTTGTAGAGAGGGGATCCAGTAGAAAGGGTGTCAGGGTCCACAACTACATTGGACCAGATCGCTTTTGGCATGAATACATTCCCTGGTCTGACTGAATTCATGCATTTTGCATAAACTACAACCGAATGTTTACCGTTTTTACTTGTTATCTCAACTTTCTCAGGAGAGCAGAGAGCCACAAAATCAACTGGGGAAATCCAGCAGGTTGCACACTCCTTAGCATACTCAGCCTTGAATTTATCCCAACCCTTTACAAGTCTGCCTTCTTCAATCGTACTTCCAGTAATGAGTAATACTTCCATACATCTGACCTCAAAGCTCGGGGTTTGTATCCACAGCCACATAAAGCACTCCTTTTGCTCGCGTGCTAATCGCATAATCCCCTATGAATTTTTTGAATTTACCTTTTAACTCAACACCACCAAGAGTGAGCCCTTCTTCAATGCCTACATATTCGAAACCCGGTGAAAAGCGTTCGATTTTACCCCCGATAACTATGGTTCCGGCTGTCATTTCGGCACCTACCCCTCTAAGAGCTCTGCCTTTTACAATGATGAGTCCGCCGTTCTGGTGAATTCCACAGAAGCCTTCAACATTGCCTTCCACAATGATTTCACCTCCATCCATTCCACCTCCGACCTGATGTCTGGCCGAGCCTTCGATTACAATCCGCCCACCTTTCATACCGTGCCATTTGCCTCTGTAAGCACAGCCAACATGATCTCCAGCATTACCTTTAATGTGAAGTAGTCCACCTGTCATTTCCATGGCTGGCCAGGAATCCATATCTCCGGCAACGAAGATTTTGCCACCTTTCATTCCAGTTCCTAAATGTATGCCTACAGAACCCTCAATTTCAATTTTTCCTGCACTCATATATCCTCCAATTCTTTTGACCCTGGTTACATCACCTTTTATGCGGATTAGGGTCTCAGCTTCAGAAATATCTCCATTTCCTTGTACTTCAAAAAATTCGCAGAGAGGATATGTCCTTGGCCCCTGCCAGATGGACATATTTCCGATTTCTTCCGCACTTTTACCAGCAAAAGAGTCCGGAGTTATAATATCTGCCTCCAGTTTAATATCGACATTCCTTTTCGGAATAAGTATTACTTCTTTCATCACTTCACCTCTCACCATTAACCTTTATTGGAGTCGGGTTTGTGAGATACTTTTTGGGAGTTGGGTAGTTGGCAAAGCCAAGGGTATAGTACCTGAACCATTTCTTCACATCGGCCAGCATCTCCTTTTCCGTTTCGTCCTCTACATGCACTTCGGAATAGTAAGTCTGCTTTTCAGGAATAGAGACGATCTCTCCTTTAGCAACAACAATTTCGCCTCCCTTTATGGTATATTCTGCCTTCCTGAAGGTTCTGAGGAGAGCTTCGTAATTGTTTGGATCAAGTTGCTGCGGATTTATATTGTAAATTGTAATATCTCCGTCAGCACCCACTCCAAGAGAGCCTTTTCTGTGCGCCATGCCAATTGTCCGGGCAGGGTTGGCTCTAGTTAGGATCGCAAGATCATAGAGGGAAAGTTCCCGTTTTACTCCTCCTATCTCACTTCTATCATTGGCCCATTTGTGGCATTCACTTATGGTTTGCTTCCTGTAAGCTTCAGACATGAGCCAGGTAATGACTTCCGGATATTTAGTAAACGGGCCACCATTGGGGCTATCCGTTGTCATAATGGTCTTCCAGGGGTCGTTGATTAGCAGGAGACATTCAAGTCCCATCGCCCACTGCACGCTGTGCACTGGATTGGACTTGAGGTAGGTAAAGGGCAGGACACCTGAGCCGCCCTCCATCTCAACGTCTTTATTTGACCACTTGTTTCCTGTAAGTTTGTAAATATCGTAAATGGCAGGCCCGTCTCCCGTCATGGCTGTAGCTTCACCGAAAGGCACGCATCCACTGTCTATTACGACATGATCCTTGTTGTTGATATATCCTGCAAGTTCTTTAACACCTGATTCAAAATCTGCCCAGGTGGTGCCTCCAAAACTATTAAACATAAGATGGGCAAGGTATACTGAACGATTCCTTGTTGGATCCATTTTGATTTCAGCCCATTCCACGTCCATGTTCTGCTTGGGCTTTATGCCATCAAGAATTTTGAGAGATTCTTTTGTAATAGTATAGCAACCCGGATGTCCTAAATTGTTTGCGTGCAAGTGAAGAGGCATCGGCATGCCCAAACGTTCGTTAATCTCGGAAAGTCCTTTTATGATCTCTCTTGGGGTAATTTCAAAATGGATGTTGGCTTCATCAAGAGACCTTACGTTTTTTCCCCAACCCCAGTTTTCGACTCCTGCGGGATTGACGCATTTGACTCCATAAGTCTTATGAGTGTTCATCATCCAAGACACGTAAGCAGCAGCCTTTTCGATATCACCTTCTCGGAGGTAGCGCATCATAAAGAAATTGTTCCCGAGTTCCAGATACCCTCCCATATCAACAATTGGAGTTGCACGCATTTCTTCATGTGTATGGCGAGCTTCTAGAGGGGGAATTGCAGCTTCAAAGATAGTTGTATAACCCATTGCTGCGTAATCATAACCCTGTTTGTAAACTGAGGGGACGGTATAACCTGAACCTGAGTGAAGGAGTGAAGTTTTCTGGATAGTTGCTTTATAGTGGTCTTCCGGGCGCATCATCCTACCGACGTTAACCTTTGAGCCTGCAACGTGAGAATGTGAGTCGACCCCCCCGGGCATGACAGTCATTCCGAAAGCATTAATAACCGTTCCTGTTTTCAGTTCGGCAGTAGGAAGTTCTGTCACAACTTTTCCATCCTGGACGAAGATATCCATTATTTCGCCCTTTATTTCGTTGAGTGGGTCAAAGACATATCCATTTTTGATCACAACTGTTCCGGTCATTTAGTTCACCTCTCTTTTCACAAACCAGATCGCATCAACAGGACAAATAAGGACGCATATTCCATCTTCCCCGCAGAGGTCTTGGTTTACAACAAAAATTTTTCCATTTTTGACCTCCAGAAGAGCTTTTTCGTCCATGTTATTTAAGTGTCCTGCTGCAAGCTCACGGTTATTGAGAGCATTTACCGGACAGACAATAACGCAGTTCCCACAGCCTAGGCATGCATCTTCATCCGTTTTTATGCATACACGATGCGTAGATTCTGGAACAGGAGCTTCGAGTATCTTTTTCTCTAGGATACTCTTTTTCTCCAAACTCGGCATAATTGAAGTTTTTCGAACAGTAATAGCGTTCACAGGACAAGCAACTGCACAGGCTCCACAATAAATACATGCATCTGGACGGTGAGTTATCTTTTCGACTCTTTCTCCAGAGTTGGCCTTTTTGTTAAAAAGAGCATTTGCCGGACAGACTTCTACACAGGTATGGCAGGTTTGACAGACATCCTCATCCAAGATCCATCGTCCTTTAAAGGGCTTTTCCACGAAAATTGCATTCATCGGGCACACTGCAGCACACCAGCTACAGTGAACGCAGCACGCCGAATTAATGAGAGTCTTTCCAACCAGCTTCAGGCTTCCATCCTTTGAAATATCCCGGACTACCTCAATACAGTTTCTTGGGCAGATATCCTCACAAAGCCCGCAGTGAACACAGTTTTCATTCACTGTCGTCGGTTTCATGGCTTTGAAAATATAAGACATGTCATTAAGGATTTTTCCTTCTTGCCTCAACTCAAGAGCACCTGTGGGACAAACTCTTGCACAAATTCCACAAATAAGGCAATCTTCCCCCTTTCTTTCCAGAAAATTCGCATCCAACAACTTTCTTACTACAGCCCCTACAGCACCTATTGAAAGGCCACTTTTGGGGCATGCTTGTACGCAAGTCCCACAGCCGATGCATTTTTCAGGTATATAGATTAGCTGTCGGTTTTTTTTTCCGGAGAAGACCGAAAATCGTTCCCATTCTTTCATTTTGCTTACCTCTCAAAGTTATTCTGTGCATGCGCTGCAAAGTAGCTAATTTCCAATGTTCGAATACCTGGCTTGGAGTTCTTGATAGTTCGTCTTCTTCTCTGAGTCTAGGTTTCTCCGAATACCTCTTATGCTGTAGACTCCTTCAAGAGCCTTTTTGCTTATTATGACCGTTATTTTCCTCATGTTACTGATGATCACATCAATTGTTTTCGATTGTAGCTACAGCAAGGAACTAAAATGATGCGTGAGTGCCGCATTGAGTCTCATATATCAGATATATACGTTCACCTCCTCGAATATCGACCATCTGACTTGTAATATTAATATATAGATGCCGGTTAATGCTCCAAAGTTAAGAAAACCATGAAAGAAAATTACCTATTAGATTTGTGAAAGCACCTAAGGCTCTTTTCCCTGTTCCATCAGGTATTTATCGGAATTTTATTTTTTTATACAATGTGGATAACCATGGGTTTTATTCTTAAATTTTCTTAAACATGAAGTAGAAAGATACGAGGAGGCAACATAGAAACATATTGCAAGAAATCTTGTTTTATGAATGTAAGATGCAACATATCCATGTGAAAGTAAGATAAGATTATTACGCTCAAAATTATAGATGATGCTGGTATCATTTGAACCATCCTCAACAACTATACATCGCTTTGGCCGAACTCTGATGTGTCGGACCAATTCATCCAATGCATCTTTAGAGCCACTTTGTGTGACGGAGCCTATAACTTTGCCTTTAAGGTCTCAGTTTTCAACAAGCAGTTCATTGGTAACAACGAAGTCATTATCAGAAGCCTTATAGGCTTCAGTGGCATAAATTATATAAATATTAAGCAAAAAGGTATATATAATGTATAAATTTATACAATCTGTCAGATATATAAGTGCATTGATAAATTGTTTATAAATTATTTAGTAATTTCTTATAGAAGAAAATGGTCAACGCAGGATTTTGGAAAAATGGTTAAGATTGGGATTATAAAAATGGGCAACCTGGGGATGAGTCAGGTTATTACTCTGATCCAGGATGAAATGGCAGCTAGAGAGGGAATCACAGTAAGGGTATTTGGAACAGGCGCTAAGATGGGCTTAGCCGAAGCTTTGGATACTGAAAATTTCAAGCAGTGGCAAGCAGACTTTGTGATAATTATCAGCCCTAACGCAACAGCTCCAGGACCCACTGCAGTCCTTGAAGCATGGAAGAACGTGCCATGCATTGTGATCTCAGATGGGCCAAAAAAGAAAGAAGCTAGAGATGCTTTGGAGCAACAAGGCTTTGGATATATTATCCTCCCCGTAGATCCGCTCATCGGAGCAAAAAGAGAGTTTCTTGATCCAGTGGAAATGGTAGTCTTCAACGCTGATGTGATGAAAGTTCTATCTATTTGTGGTGTTGTAAGACTTCTTCAAGAAGAACTCGACAAAATTACAGCGCAGCTTGCTTCCAAAAAGTCCGAAAAGAAACTAGAGCTCCCACATATTTTTGCAAAACCAGAAAAATGCATTCAACATGCAGGTTTCTCAAATCCCTATGCGAAAGCAAAGGCTCTTGCCGCCCTTCACATAGTTGAAAAAGTAGCACAGGTTAATTACCCTGTCTGTTTCACGCTAAAGAATCTTGACCAAATATGTCTTACAGCTGCAGCAGGACATGAAATAATGGGAGCTGCTGCGCATCTCGCAACTCAGGCAAGGGAAATTGAAAAATCCAATGATACTGTCTTCAGACAATCCCATGCAAAGAGCGGCATCCTGCTGACGAAAACTAAATTATATGAAAAACCAAAATGAAAATTGAAAATTATTTTAAAGTTTTGAAATCGAAAACCTTATCAGAAAATCATGAAAAAATGTTACTGGGTGAGAATAGGAGACTTGTTATTATTTTCAGGGGTTTTGATTGATAGAAGTCAATTGCTAGTGGAATTAAAGATCAATTTTGGAGATCCTCGAAGATGTTAAAAATCTCGAGATTTAAGCAACAATTTAATTAAATAACATATTTGATTAAATAGTTTCTCCAGTAAGACATGAGAAATTAAAAAATTTGAAGCTGGGAATCGAAGAAGAAACTTGAACAAAAAATATGAAATAGTGAATCTATCTAAAGTATCCCACAAAAGTTTCAAATTTGATTATTTTAACTGATATTCTTGAGATGTACCTATATGTATAATTCTTTGCCTATTTGCTATGATCATTCTCGAACTCATTTCATGTAGATGAACACATGAATTTTCTCTATTTTCTTAATACGAAAGTAGCTTAAAAATTAATTTAGCTTTCAAGAATAATAGTAGGTATATAGGCAAACAAATTATATCTCTGTATATATTTGCGAAATTTAGGATTATTCATTGAAGAACATTCTCCTGAATTTTTGATTTATTGCAGTCAATTACCAGTATAATTGATGATAAATTTTTGCGATCTCAGAATATATTCAAAAATCTCTAAATTAACAATGATTGAAAAAGAGGGATTTTTATAGAAATCAATGGAGTAGAAATCGAAAATACATATGCAGAAGCTTTTCAGATCAAGATTGCACGAGTGCTCATCACAGCCGTTACAAAACGCTGGGCTCTTGTGGCAGCTACTGAAGCTACAGGCTTCGCAACGTCTGTTATAATGTGTCCTGCAGAAGCAGGAATCGAAAAACTAGCAGATCCAAGTGAAACCCCTGATAAGAGGCCTGGAGTCTACATCCAAATCTGTAATTTCAAATATGAAGCTCTGGAAAAACAATTACTTGAAAGGATCGGGCAATGTATACTTACAGCTCCTACAACTTCAGTTTTCAATGGGCTTTATGAAGCTGAAAAGCAATTTAACATCGGCTCCAAACTCAAATTTTTTGGGGATGGTATGGAGTCAGAATCCCAGATTGCTGGTCGCAAAGTATATAAAATTCCTCTAATGGGAGGAGATTTCCTGAATGAAGTAAATATCGGAGCTGTAACTGGAATTGCAGGAGGCAACTTCTTTATTTTTGGAGACTCGCAGATGAGCGCCCTTACAGCAGCCGAAGTTGCTGTGGATGCAATTGCAGAGCTCGAAGGCACAATTACCCCTTTCCCTGGTGGCATTGTAGCTAGCGGATCCAAATCCGGAGCAAACAAGTACAAATTCCTGAAGGCTACAACTAACGAAAAATTTTGCCCCTCCATAAAACACAAGATTGAGGACACTGAAATTCCAGCAGATGTCAATTCTGTTTATGAAATAGTTATCAATGGGCTTGATGAAGTAAGTGTTAAAGCTGCCATGAGAGCAGGAATTAAATGTGCTGTAACTGTTCCAGGCATCAAGAAAATCACCGCAGGAAACTACGGTGGAAAGCTCGGGAAATACCAGTTCAAACTGCACGACCTATTCTGATCTCTATATTTTTTTCGGTTTCAGTTTTCACAATTTCCTTTTTTACTGATTAAGGACGAAGTAGTCAAGAACAAAATGTAATATGGCGATGAGAAAAAAATACAAAACAAGAAATATTGACTTCATGGTTTGATTTTTTTGAGATTATATGTAGAGAAAATATTGTCGTGCTAATTGGCTATTTTTGGGTCATCAAATTTCAAGAGATCTGAAACCAGCAGAATGAATTTCTTCTGATCAATGCCAGTAACTCATATCATTACATAAGCTGCGAGGAAAGCTCCTGTAATCATTCCGAGATTTGCAAACTGACAACAAGGAAAGTAAGCATGAACCAATTTTTAACATATCTTTGAAGGTTTTAATTCTTCCAGGGCTTTTATATCAGCTATGGAGGATTTTGCGGTTTTGCCTCCTACAGCCAGCAAACTAGCCTTCAGTAATCAATGGCTTCGGAGTGATTAGAAAGGCGATCAAAAAAGCATTCAGAGGTAAATAAGGGTGGTCTTCGTAGAGTAGATTCCAGTCTGCACTCTGGACTCTGTTGAGAATGAATCTACATATGAAAGCTATTAAAAATAGTATACTCAAAATAAGTAAACTATTTTATAGATAAGATACGAAATTGAATTAACCCACAGTATTCAAATGCTTGGATCAACAAAGGCAATGCTCTTGGCAATTTAAACAGGTTTGAAGATGCAATGAAAACAGTTGACAAAGAAATTGAAATTAACATACAGGGTTCATATGCGTGGTAAAATAAAGCAGTTGTTCTCTATAATTTTAATAAATTCGATGAAGCAATGAGATTCTGTAACAAAGCAATTGAAATTAACCCGCAACTCCGAAGCTTGGTACGATAAAAGCACCTTATCTAAATAAAATAAATTCAATTTGTAATTTGAATAATTATTTTAATTTTCATGGGGGTAACAGTGGGTTTTCTACTAAATATCAATGATTAGATCATATTTAACATATTTATTCTGCAAATATTTATTTATTTTATAATTATATAATCAGTATTATGTATAAGAAACTAATTATAATCGTACTTATGATAGTATTTATATCATTGATATCAACGATCTCTAGCGCATCGACGGACTCACAAACTTTTGGTGATAAAGGAAACAGGTTTGATAGCTCAGGCCAACACGATGAAGCCATAAAAACCTATGACAAAGAATTGCAAGTGACCGACTGGACGAAAATGCTTGGATCGGTAAAAGCGACTTTTTATCTAAATCATATAAGTGCGATGAAGTAATCAAAGTAGATAACCAAGCATGTGAAATTTTTTACAATCAAGGAGCAAATCTTGTGAACTCGGGCCAACGTGATGAAGCAATAAAAGTTTATGGCAAAGTACTTTTAAGGAAACCGGTGGGTTCAAAAGCTTGAATCTGAAAGGGTGACACTCTTGAGAAATTAGGTAGATTAGATGAAGCATACACAGATATGATAAAACAGTGATCCGGGTGGTTTGACCAAAAAAGCCATAATTATCGAAAAAATTAAGCAAATAAATCGTGGTTCTTAAACACAAAGAAGAGCTGTGATACTCTTGGTAAGATACATCTCCAATATTTTGGTTGTTTCCATTTTTTACACAGATGCACAGATTTTGCTATAAAACCTATGCATCAATGAAACTGAGAAATCCTGTTTTATAATGAAAGAAGGGAATGCATGACAATCATTTTTACAGAACTTTCCAGGGCTCTAGGCACTTATTTTATGGAAGAGTATATCTTAACCAAAGCCCAATAAGAGGTTATTAATAGATTAAAATGAACAAATGCTGTATACCAAAGAAAAATCATCTCTATACGCTTGTAACTAACTATACTATTTGAGTCAATGTCGGTGCTGAATGCGACATTTGGTTCCGTTGCAAAAGTTCTGGAAACAGTCTCATCCATAGAATTGCAATGATTATTGTACCAATTCCACCAAGTAACACAGCAGGTATAACCCCCAAAAAGGAGGCAGTTAACCCGGATTCAAATTCTCCAAGTTGATTTGATGTACCTATAAACATTGTATTTACGGCGTTTACTCTACCTCTCATATTATCTGGGGTTTCCATTGGTATCAATGTTGAACGGACGACTACACTTACCACATCAGATGCTCCTAACATTATAAGTGATGTGAATGATAATACAAAAGAGTTTGATAAAGCGAAAATTATGGCAAATATTCCAAAAAATATTACCACAACAAACATAATAAGCCCTACATTTCTCTTTAATGGCTTTAGTGCCAAAATAACGGAGAGTATCAATGCACCTATGGCAGGTGCTGAACGCAACAATCCTAAACCTAAAGGTCCAATTTTTAAAATATTACTAGCATAAACCGGTAATAAGGCTGGAGCACCTCCAAATAATACTGCAAAAAGGTCAAGGGATATTGCCCCAAGTATAACAGGCTTGCTTTTAATGAACGATATTC
This sequence comes from uncultured Methanosarcinaceae archaeon, assembly GCA_963733675.1. Classification (GTDB taxonomy): domain Archaea; phylum Halobacteriota; class Methanosarcinia; order Methanosarcinales; family Methanosarcinaceae; genus Methanosarcina. The sequence goes on from CAVTET010000001.1 coordinate 97,764, forward strand.
CCCCGAATATTGAATTTATGGTCAGTGGTTCAGAGTTTTGCTGCTCCTTCTTTATTGAAATGAAGAGAATAATCACACTTGTCGCCAAAGGTAATATACCAGCTATAGAGTACGCAACTGTGGGATTTAATGCATAAAGGACTCCTCCAATTGCTGGGCCTAGAATGATTGCAAACTGGGCTGTAGAGGTTGCTAAAGCAGCTACCTATGGGAAAAGTTCCTTGCTGACAACATTAGGTAGCAAAGATTTCATTGAAGGGCCTTGAAAAGCATTGGCAATACCTATAAAAAAGATAGTAACGAGAATTCCCTCTTTGGTAATCCATCCGTTATGACTTTCGAAAGCAAGAAAAAAAATCCCTATACTTTCTACAATTTAACTGAAACAAATTATCAACTTTCGGTCATAACGATCTGCTACATAGCCAACTACAAGAGTAAGTAGAAACATAGGTAAAAACTGTACTAATCCAACAAGTCCAAGATAAAAAGGCATTTGAGTAAGTGAATAAATTTGCCAACCTACAGCAACACTTAATATTTGAAAAGCAATGGTGGTTGATATACGGGCAGCCAATAAGAGTATTAAGGATCTGTTTTGAAATGCAAGTGGAACTTTAAGTGGAAACATTCTATTATTAGCTCCTTCTGATGGTAGTGCCTGGGAAGATGGAGATATCTTAGGGTTCTTCGAGGTGGCAGCGTGAGTCAAGCAGCCAGGGTCTGCACCTCAGTGTACCGATATAGCTGCGAAAAAGATAAGTCCAGCGACTCTATTTCGGGCTTTAGTCTGTTGAGAGAACTGTGATTTTTGGTTTTGTTGCAAAATCAGTGTAAACCTTTGCAATTAGGGAAGTTAATTATTCTTATCACCGGGAAACTAGTACACAAAGGCAATAATTGTAGTATCAAACTGCGGAAATATAATTTTTGCACCACGACCTTTGATGGAGCTTCAAAGAAAGTGCATCAAATATCAAGATTAATATAATTAATTCCTTATAGCCAACAGAAAATAGGCTTTAATGCTACTCGGTCCGAGTCCCGTATCGAAAGTTGAGTCTTTTATGTAAATAATGTTAAACAATGATTTGAAAGTAAGTTCTATTTCAGCTATTGAAATCCGCCTGAGCCCGTAGACTTTGTGCTCTTTCTCGGAAAAACAGAGCATGAAATATTTGCCGCCTGGTTTTAGCACTCTACGGACTTGCTGTGCAAAAACTGGTCTTTCCTCATCCGTCATCGCATCAAACAAACCCGAATCTATAATGAAATCAAATTCAGCCTCCATGAAAAGTCGGTCCATCTGTAACACATTTCCGACTACAAAATTCACTTTAACATGACGCTTTATGGCTTTTGCTTTTGCATCTTTGATAGCATCTTCAACAATGTCTATACCCGCGACATCACACCCATTTATGGCTAACATTATTGCATTATCACCCCGGCCACATCCAATATCCAGAGCTCTGCCAGGGTTAATTTCTCCGTCATTTATAAGAGCTTCGAAAACTGGCTGGGAATGACCGATGTCCCATGGTGGTGTGCCTATGTATGCTTTATTCCAATTCAAGCTAATCTTCTCACGACTAAAAATTCAGTTACAAATTCGATTACGGATGAATAATTTACTAATTGATCATTGTATGCTTTTAGCTTTCCCTAAATAAAATTATCTGATCAACTATAATATAGTTTTCTCAAAATAAAAGATTTTATATTATTCTCTGATTTTTTATTCCATTGAAGAACCATGTACCGAAAGTTTCATAAAAAGGAATGTTTTTAATTTCTTGCTACGATTACAAAATGAGATTTCACGGCTACGTAGGTGCAGAGATTTTTGTGATTAAACCTGTGCATCAATGAAAGCAACAAAAAATGAAACTTTGTCAGCAAAACTATTGGCTCAGTATCCGACTTTTTAATAAAACAATGTTAATATTAAAAGTTGTTCAATGTTAAAATATTTTATGGGGAAAGAAGTTTTATTCAGAAACTATTTTTTTTATAATTAATTTATAATAACTAACAAACTCAGTAATTAATGTAGTTCATCAAAATTTATTGGTGTACTAGAATGGATATCAACCAATTAATTTTTTGTAGCTTAAATAGTTACCAAAAAAATTCCAGTATAATTATCAATTTTAGTCATAAAGAAGTAAACTAAATGTTGAAACAAAAAATTAGTAGAATAAAAAAGATACTGGTTATTTTGCTTTCAGTCCTTTTTGTAGCATCAGTGACAGCTATGGCAGCTGTTACTGCTCCGCATGGCGGACACGGTGGACATATCATCATCACCATCATCACCATCACGGGTACTGGGGATATGGTTATTATGGTTATTATGGTGGTTATGGTGGTTATTATCCAGAACCAGCTGCAGTAGAACAAGTTGTCATAGGTGGATATGGCTACGGATACGATGGAGATGGATACTGGAACAGTTATCATCACTGGCACCGCCACCACCCCCATCACCACCATCACCATCACCACCATCATGGTCACGGACACGGTGGACACGGCCATCACTGATAGATCTAATAAGATAAGTCACGGAGGTATGAAGCTAGTCAATATGAAATGAAACAGCATCATAGCCATCTTTTAAAGCCATAATGAATAAATTCCTGATAACTGCTTGAATTGATGGCTATATTTTATTACCCTTTAAGCTTAGGTCCATATGAAATAAAAATAGAATTCACTTATAATTCAAGATCTTACAATAGAAGAAACATAACTCATGCATCTTTTTCTCCGTTCCTTTAAGTATGCTTTATTACCATCTGTATTTTCGTTTAGATCTTGTCCAACTACAGATTAGAAATTTACCAGCGCATTCTAGTGTACCATTTATTGGATTGTATTTGAATTGTCGTTGATATCGTTTGCAATAAAAGTAGCATTTTATCAAGTGAAGGAAATACATTGGATTTCAACATAATTTCTTTCTGTTCTGTGAGGTTTACTATTATTTTATACTGAATAACTCTATGCACAGTTTTTTTGTCATAAAATCTCTGGATTTCCTAAATGCCATCAATAATAAGAAAACATTGCTGAGATATTACTCATGGAGCTTATGAGACTTCTAGAACATATGGAGTTCCTGAAACACTTGGAACTAATTAACCCAAACAATCATCGTAAATAGAAAAATAAGGAAATAAGATTATGCTATTTTAAAAATATTGCTTTTAAAAGTGTAGATCGATAAGAATTTAAAGAAACCGTTAATTTTAATGAGCTATTTATAAATGATTCACAACATATTGCAAATTTAAGAGTTTATAATAATCTACTAGAATAACTCATAGGCACAACTAAGAATCTATATAGTTTCAAATATGGAAATTTGAATAAATGGAGGAATCTAGTTGAATAACGTTGTAGGATCAGAAGATAATAATCAAGATAATTTTCTTGAATACCGGAATGTAAATGTCCATGAAGCTTATAAAATGGTCATAAGCAACGCATTTGTTCCAAGTGATAAAGTATTCATTCTGGATGTTCGTACTCCGGCAGAATACAACTATACACATATTGAAGGAGCAAATTTGATACCATTGAGAAATGTACCGTTACATGATCCTGTTAATTTATCCGATAAAGAGCTGTTAGCGTGGCATATCCAAAATAATAAAGATTTGCCAAAAAACAAATGTACAAAAATACTTGTCCATTGCTTGAGTGGGAAAAGAGGTTCCATTGCAAGCCAAATGCTGGTAGATTCTGGTTATAAAAGAGTCAATAACATACAAGGCGGTATCACAGCATGGGTAAATGCAGGGTATCCAGTTGTAGTTAACCTTAATTTTTGGACAGTTAATTATCCTAAGGTAATGTAGCAACGCATTGATATTAGTTTAACTATACTTTTAGTGGTAAATTTTTGGCAATCTATTTAATTAATTTTTTGAGCCTGTCCCAAAACAAATTAGCCAGTGTACTGAAAGTTCTGTAAAATGATTGTTCTCAATATTTATCTTTCAGTAAAAAACAGGATTTTTAGGTTTCCTTCATCCACAGGTTTTCGCACAAAACTTGTGCATGAATAAAAAATAAATCATTTATTTTGTAACAAAGAAAAGGGTATAAATTAATGGTTGATTTCTTCTGACTCATTATTATTAGCAATGCCATGAATTTGACTTTAATTGTCCAATTTTAAAACATTTTATGTGGAAATAATTTTTATTCGAAAACTATTTTTCATGTAATTAATTTAAAATAACTATAGATGTAATTGCATATTGTAGCTTAAAGTGAAAAAAAATCAAAACGTTGCTTGAAGCAAACAGGTCAAAACAATAAATCAGAAAAAAATACAACAATAAGTGTTATTTTCAGTAAGTAAGAAATAACACTGATTTGTTTTATTTGAAGATTCTTAATACTTTCTGAGGCTGATAGATATCTAAATGCGAAGAGAGCAGTACATCTTATGGTTGCAGGCATGGCTGGCGGCGCATTTTGGGTATCTTGATATGAATGTTTGCTTTGGCCCTCTTAATCACGAAATCTATTGAAAACAAGGTACTAGAGATTAAACGAGTTCAAAGCATAAATAATCCGCCCATCTCATTTCATGAAGATGGTCTTAAATTTGAAGTCAGTTTTGATTCTGTTGAATAACTAAAGGGCTGTAACTAAATTATATCATACGTAGCTTATGGAGTTGAGATTGTAACTAATCCAAATTTTTTATCAGTAAGTACGCTCAAAGGACATGTAGTTGTTAATAGGGCTAAAGAGGATCTGGGAAAGATCGAAGACTTGATGATTGATTTGGAAAATGATAGAATAGCACATGCAGTACTTTCTTTTGGTGGATTCTTTGGTATGGGTAATAAATTCTTTGCTGTTCCTTGGAAGGCTATTGAATTGAGGCTCTATCAATACACATTGATCATCACTCTTAATTATCGATAAAGAAGTTCTAAAAGGAGCAGAAGGCGTTGATAAGGATAAATTGCCTATAACGAATGAGGAGCTATTTAAATTATATACTCACTATGGCTATGAGCCTTACTGGCAGATTCATCAGCAATAAAAAGGATTCGTTTCACATTCACTTTTGAAGCGTCAAATGCGATGACTTTCAAAAGTTGGAAAGAAACTTTAGAAAAGAGGGAGTATAAATGAAAACAAGTACGAAGGATCAAGTAGAAGGTAAGCTTCACCAAGTGAAGGGAGAGATCAAGGAGACCGTCGGGAAACTTATCAATGATTTCCACTTGAAAGCCGAAGGTAATGTTGAAAAGAAAGAAGGACAGGCGCAAGAAAAGGTAGGTCAAATAAAGAAAATCCTGGAAAAGTAAAAAGCGGCGTATTACGCGTCATACATTACCCTTTTCTTTCTTTTTCTAGTATTAAATTTTTTTGAACTTATTACATAGATAATAGAAATATATAAATTTCTACCGATTACATCCTCAATAAATCCAAAAATAACCTGAAAAATATCGTTTTACCATTTTTAGATATCATGAGACTGTTAATAAGAGATATTAATAATTCTGTTAGCTATTCTACAAAAGTATAATTTTCTATATATTTGCTTGATCTCGTTTCCATGGTTCCTGTTAAACGTTTAGAGTGTAGTTAGATAGTACTTTTGTAAAATTTTAAAATGCTTCTTGTAAGAGCTTAGAATCATAATTTCGATAAACCCTCATTTTCAACAAATTGCTTATACGTGTATTATAAATACTCAGTCAAAAATTGGGTTTATCGAAATACTCTCTATTATTTTTGGGATTTTTGATTATTTTAAATATTGTGCATTAAAGTTGAGTTAGTTTTAGGGACGGCCTTGGTACTAAATTATGGAAATTAACAAAAATAATTAAAAATTATGTATTTAATATCAAAATATTGTTTGCTTTTATAATTTGGGGTTCCGTTGCAAAAAATTCAAAAAAATATGTAAATCTATAAGTAATGAATACAAATCAAAATATTCAAGGAAAATGTATTAACATTATAAAACTATACCAAACAATTGATTAATGTATTTGACTTCATTAAAAACAGAGTAATTTAGATTATTGACTTGTCCTTTTTTGATCATATTCATAGCTTCAATTCCTTTTAAAGTCTTATTAGCAGATTGAAAAGACTGAAATCCTAACATTGGATTAACGATTCGCTTTATAAATCTATGATCTTGTTCTATAATGTTATTCAAATACTTGATTTGTCTAATGCCTACGTTTTTAGGTAGTATTTTATCATTTTTCAGTTTATCTATAGCATGTGGATAAGCTGGATTCTTATAAACAGTTATTACTCTTGGAATTTGATTATGATTTGAACTTAAAGCTTTCTTAAAAAATCTCTTCGCTGCTTTTCGATTTCGTTTTGCACTTAACATGAAATCAATTGTCTCTCCATTTGAATCAACTGCTCGATAAAGATATTTCCATTTACCTTTTACTTTGATATAGGTTTCATCAACTCTCCACGAATAGTTTGTTAGTCTTAAATGTTTTCTTATCTTCTTTTCTATTTCAGGGGAATATTGATGTACCCATCTCATTATAGTACTGTGATCAACTTGAATTCCTCTTTCTATCATCATTTCCTTTAAATTTCTATAGCTCGATGGATATTTTAAGTACCATCTTACATTTAATAAAATAATTTTTCCTTCATAATGCTTCCATTTAAAGGAATTAGATAGCATATTACTATCTTTGGTTTTCTTTTTATTCTATTGTATCATTAGAAAGGATTTTTTGCAACGGAACCTAATTTGGTATGTGGAAATAATTTTTATTAATAAACATTTTTTCGTATAAAAAAATAAAAATAATGTAAGTAAACATTATATTTTGAAGTTTATATCAGATGAATCAAAAGCTAATAGATCAAAAGAAGTAATTGCCAGGAAGATATTGTCCAGGTAATAGCATATGAGTTATATTTTCAATAGTTATAGGCTCTAATTTTAATATCCAGAATATTGAAGAAATCACTACGGAATAAAAAAATACCTGAGTCCATAGGTCAATTACTTTTTTAAACTGATATTTCTTATTTATTTGGAAAAAACCGCTGATTAAAATAAAACAGTCTACTGCGACAACACAAAAACTTTGGAATGCATTTGCAATGTTAAAATTAATATCAGATGAATTTAAATTATGTAATGCTCCGCAATACCCTATATAGTGAAGGCATATAATCATTAAGATTAAAATAATTCTTAAAAATTCAAAATTTGAATCCCGAATTGCCTTTTAAATCATCTAGTTGTTATCCAAATTGTAAATTGCTTTTAACTTCTCTAAGTAAAACCACAAAATCGTTTACTTTAGTAATATAAAATAACGTCACTTTTTATGTTGATATATAATGTAACGTCGATTATTAATATTTAAAGTGTTTGAAATTAGTTATTAATCTTTTTAGTTACTGTTTTAATTTTTGTATATGACCTTATTTAAAGTGTCTTTTGTATACAACTTTTTGGCTTTTGAATATTACGTATCTTTTAGTAAAATCTATGTATTATTTCTTAAATTTGACTAAAAATAACCTCTAATTTAGGGCGAAGCTGAAAAAATGCAGATATTTTACGACAAAAAAACTGTGCATTGGTAAAAACGGTAAAGTTCATTTTTGTGGCACAGTAAATTATATAAAATTGATCAGAATTTACAGAAATTTCAGTACACTGCTGAGTAATGCTTCGTGAATTTCCCTGGAATTCAAACACTGTGAAAGTTTGTTCTATACAGGAGATGTCAGACAATTCAATTTTGAGATAAAAAGATAACAAAAAGGAAGAATTTAAGATCTTTAAATTGAAAAAAAGGAATTAAGTTTATTGCTTTTAGGAATTGTCTAACAATTTCCATTAGGCGAAGAAGAAAGTAGTAGGCTAAAAAGTGCACTTGCAATTCCCTCGCCTAAGTAGTAGATAGCTCTTCATTTCTTATTCGACCACAGCAATGCGATCTCTGGGTCCTGAAGATACTGGAGAGGAATGATTAAAGTAATCGACTATAGCATCTATATCCAGAGATCCCCTAGTCCTATTGATTCCTGCCTTCAGGATAGATAAATTATCGCCTCCATCGGCCAGAAAGCTGTCTACTGTTACGCGATAAAGGCTACTCGGATTGATAGAAGTACCCTTGATCTTTATGCTGGATATATTGACCTTTTTGCCCAGGGGAGCACTTTTGTTCCAAGTATAGCCGAAGCCTTTTGAGACTTGTAATCTGTCTTTATCTCCAAGATATGTGTTGTCGAACTGTTGCTCTAATAAGGCGTCTATTTGAGTTCCATTCAAGGTCATTGTGACTAAGTTCTCTCCGAAAGGTTGAACGCTGAAGGCTTCATTATACGTGATATTAGCTGGTAGTTTACTTCCACTCAAAATTAGGTTAGAACGAATGCCACCTGGGTTCGTGAAAGCTACCACAGCACCGCCATAACAATTTGGGTTAGAGGTTGCATAGAGCTGGGCATCGGCTATGAGATCGCCCAGGGCGGATTCACCTGAATCATTAGGTGTTGTTGTAATATTATCCGTGATGTTTCCGATCACCTTGTTTGCAAGGGGTGCAAGCAGACATTTATATTTCTTGACCAACTCGGCTACTCCGGAATCTGTAGGAACATTTCTGGACACTATAATGTTTTTGGCACTTTTCTCGATCACATTATGAGTCTTATTGCTGATCGTCAGATTGATATCTGTAAGTACGGTTCCCTGCGCGTAAGCTTGTGTCAGTATGTGACCATCGATAAGCGTGTTATAGGCTTGATGAGTGTGGCCGGTGATGAATACAGTCACTGCACGATCGGTATGTTTGACTACATCTAAAATATGGCTACTCTTAGTTATATTCAGTTGCTCGTTGTATAATGAATCCTTATCCTGAGAGACTCCTCCATCGTGTATGAGCACCACTATGGTTTTTACCCCCATATGCTTCAGCTTCTTGACGTATTTGTTAATGGTCTCAGTTTCATTTAGAAATTTGAGTCCTTTTACTGCGAAAGGACTAACTGTCGTTGGTGTATTCTCCAGGGCTATTCCAATGAATCCTATGGGCATTCCCTGAACATAGGTAATATTGTAAGCAGGGAATATTGTGGAGTTAGTGCTCTCATTGACTAAGTTCGCAGCCAGGAAATGGAAGTGTGCTCCTTCAAAGGATGAATTCCCCAGGTAGGCATCTTTCGGGTTACAATCGCCTTTTTGAACGCGTATTAGCTTGTTTAGTCCTTTATCGAACTCGTGGTTACCAACTGCTGAAAACTCGACTCCCATCATGTTGAGAGCCATTATTGTTGGATCGTCGTTGAAGTGGGCTGAGATCAGGGGGCTAGCACCTATGTTGTCACCAGCTGAAACTATGATTGTATTTGGGTTCATAGATTTAAGTTTCTTTATGTGAGCTGCTAGATATTCAGCACCTCCAGCATTGCCATATATATTATTCGTTTTATTGTGTCCTATAATCATTTGGCTGCTGGGTGGCTCAAGCTGGCCGTGGAAATCATTAATAGCCAGGATCTGGACTACGATATTATCCTTTTTGCTAATGGAAGAATAAACACCTGCACGATCACACCTAGTAAGTGAATTCGGCGGATTAATTTCAATTGCTTTGTCATATGCGTTTATTGCTTTATCGAATTTATTAAAATTAGGTACATTGTTGCTGCTGGAATTTTGAATACCCGAAAATTGTGCCGTGCTTGCGATACTCATTAGAATTAAGAATACCAATACAGTGATACCTACAGCAATTATGTAGGTATGCTTTCTATTTGCTTTATCAAATGATATTTTTATCATTTTCAAGCCTCTTTATAGGGGTTTAAACATTAATGACGAAAAAAATAATTACAACATTAGAAGTACTAAACAAAAATTTGATTTTGAAATTACAACAAACTTGAAAGACTGCTTTTTTACATTCTTTTCTGAACTTTGGAGTTAAGTAAGCTGGCTTACTCACAAACTTTCTTCATTTCTTCGATATAGATTAAATTTTTTGCAGATAACTACAGAAACCCAGATTGTAGATGCAGGAATGAAGGTTTTCAGAAATTCTATTGCAAATAAGTAATTTGTACAAAACCTGCAGTCTAGAATCATTTTTGACACTTCAAACAGCAGGAGTGCGATAAACACCCGTGTAGCTAGCTGTCCCGCAGTTCCGGTGTCATCTGGCATTCCTTTTCTTATAATAAGGAGATATGCAACATTCATGCCAAGTAAATATCCCGTATCAGTGCTTAAAGGATGAGAGCTTATCAGAGAGAATGATACGAGTATAATAGGAATAACGAACATAAAACAGTAAAAAAATAAATTCTCGCGTCTGAAAGCTAATTCGAAACTCTCTTTTTTAAAAAAATCTTGTTTTAGCGAGCTTTTCAGAAAATACGCAAACACGACTATGGAAATTAACCCGATGATAGCTCCACCTACAACATCTCCTATGAAATGTTTCCCTAGGTATACTCTTGAAAATGTCATCAATACCATCGCGAAAGGAGTTTATATTTTGATTAACCGATTGTCGAAAACAGTGGCACTCCCTCCCCATAGTGCGGTCGTAAGCGACACATGTCCTGAAGGAAAACCAAAAGAACCAGATTTATAAGTTTCTTGAAGACGAAATGTGTTAAGAATCTGGTTGTCAGGAAGAGCAAAAATGCCTTTTATTTCATTCCCACTAAAACTCGATGTACTTGTTATGTTATTTTCTAGGTTACTGATTTTTTTATCCACATAATAAGGCCTTGGAAATCCGACTAATATTTTTAGAATATCGGTAAATATGTCTGTCCACATAAATAGCTGAAACAGGAGAAAACTTTTTTTAAAATCAATACCAAAAATAGCTATAACTATGATTGGCACTATTAACGAGGGATATCCCATTTGAGTTATTTGTTGCATTAGATGTGTAAAAAATTGCTTTCCAAGGTGTTGGAGGCAAATTATAGGTTCAGTCTGGAACATTTTATAGCTCCCAAAAAAATAGTTTTATGGATTTGAATCCTATCAAAAAACACTCTTACATTTTTGAATCATTTAATACTTCTTTTGGACTAAGACCAGTAGCCAGCCCACAATAGCATCCATGCTACCAGCTTATGGAGGTAGGTAGAAGATTAAAACCCAAAAACGATCCAATCTTCCATTAACTCATTTCTTTTCTTTGCTATGAGTCCTTCAATATACTGCTCTTATTGGCATGCAATGGCTCCATCATACAGAGTAATTATGTTTTCAGCATTTTGCGTCGCATTTTGAGAAAAATTATAACTCTCCGTAACAACTACCCACTGATCGACCATTAACACCTTATTGTGCATGAAATCATGAGGTCCATTTTCACTATATGGAGTGGAATGTTTTTCAACAAGGTTACTCTTTTATGACATTCTATTGCGCAATTTGGCTCGGCCAGTGCCACGAGTATTTCTTTCGAAGTCTTTTATAACCTGGTTTATCTCCAGCCCGTCGTAAACTCCAGATACATTAACACTGCGTTCTATTGCATCAACAAGAGCACCTAAAACTGCTCCTGAAGAGATCACCATTGGAACAAGCATTATCTCGTTTTTGCTGTCGAGATTTGGCTGGCGATATTTAGATCCATTGCTACGCCATCACCAGGAGCAAAATCCACATCAATATCTACATCGTCGATTTCAGTTTCTCCATGATCATTCTTGCCTGTCCCAGTGATCCGTTCCGCCTCCCACAGTTCTGCAAAGTCAATTTAATAATCACTTGTGATATCTTGTGATTCCAAGGTAACAAGTTTAAATCTACATTCAGACACATGATTACACTAAAACATTTTATTTCGGGATGATATCATAGTGTATTTACGGATCATTAAATATTAACTAAATATGATATTTGATATAATTTTTCCACGTTATCTATATAGTGACAACTTTAACTAAATAATAACAAGTGTCCATAGTCATAATACCACAGACCATTACAGCAACCTTTTGGTATAAAAGATTGCTAATCAACTAATATCCATATCGAAAAATGTAAACAGTATGGCGAAACATATTAAGAAATTCTATTCTATTAAAAATGAAAAAATAGAGATATGTGTTAAAAATTTATTGAGTTGGCCTATGATATTGAAAAATGGAGTTTTTGATTCAGTTTCTTCATGTTTTTAGTTTTGTTTAAAGTATTATATAATTATTTTTTATGTTTTTTTATTCATGATTGTGGTTTAGGCTAATTTATTCCAAGTGTTCCAGGAGCTTCATTTGTTCCATGAGTCACATAAGCTCCATGAGTCATAGATCCATAACTTTTTCTTATTTCTTATGGAACTCAGAAAATGCATAGTTTTCAACACAAAAACTGTGCATCAGTCAAAATGAAAAATCATCTTTTTTGCGCCAAAAAAAGGATATAGAGTCAATCAAAATTTTCAGATTTTTAGGTACATTGTAGTGAGAGTTGAGTTGGCTTTAAAAATTCAATATTTTTTCAAGAAAAAGAAATTGAAAATCAGATAATTGCCAGAAAATTATTAGACAGGAGTAATATGATCGTGAATATAATTTTAAAATAAGAATTTCAAAGACTATATGAGCTTACATACGATCAGAGAAGATTCATAGACTGAAAGTGTTCATTCATGTGAATTGCTTCGTATTAAGAGAAAATAGTATGTATTTGGGTGTGGAGCAGGATGGAACGTTCCATATGATTTTTTTTCTCATAAAGTCAATTCAGCTATCACAAAACACTAGCAAATTAATTAATGTTTAGAATTATAAATTTTCAATAGGTTATTTGCTCTACTTATACGGTCGATACTGGAATCAAGACATTGATTATCTAGTTTCAAATCGGAGATTGTGGAATAATTTTTTTGTTAGAAACTATTTTTTTAATAGTTAATTTGTTCAACATTAAAATATATCATTAAGAAGTATATTTTATTTAGAAACTGTTTTTTGTATGGTTAAATTTTATGGCAAGCTGAATTTCATTCGAAAACTATTTTTTTGTATAGTTAAATTTTATGACAAAGTAAATTTTATTCAGAAACTATTTTTTGTACAGTTTATTTAATATGATTTAGGAAAATTAGAAATTGTGTCGAAGAGAGAACTTATAGAAAACAAAAAAAATCAAACTTTGAAGAGGTAAAAATCATGGTTGATTTCAAAAACTGTATGGATAAAGCAGCAGCTGAAAGGGGAGTAAACTTCAAAGGACTTTTGATACAAAAAGCTTCTATCAAAAACGGCGTAGGAAGAATAGCCGAGGATATTCTGGGATGGGATTGTCTCATTCAAGGAATAAATCGAGAATGCTATGAATTTTATGTACCTGAACCAGGACATATATGGCATCCGTTAATCATTAGAAAAGAATGCCCTATTGGAATACGAATCATTGACTCCTATGAAGTTGATTTTAAAGAAGCAATAAAGATTTTTCACGAGTACATTCATGAAGAGTGGTTCGTAGCTATGAGACTTTCCTGGCCATTAACACCAGAATCTCTAGACCATATTGGCACATCAGATCAATAACGGGTGAAGAGGTTGCTATAGGCGCCGACAGTGGTACCCCATGCACATGAAGAAATGTTCGTATATATGAAACTTTAATAGATAAGGAGATGAAAAATTAACGAGATTTGAACGGACAATTACAATTTTATCAATAGTATTTGTTTTCAGTTAACTGCATATTCGAAAGTAGGCTAATGGAAGAACAAATCTTTAGTAATTAGGTAGGTGAAAATATGCCCATAAACAAATATGGTGTGCTGAAGGGAAAGGCCATAGATATGATGAATGGTCAAGGATCGAAACCTCATTTTCAGGTGAAAATCATTGATGATGATCTATTCAGAATAGCCATTGATGTCAAATCCCAGGAGGAGCCCTCAACCGTGCTCTACTATTTAGACGAGGATTTTAACCATCCTATCATTAAAGACCTTGGGACTCTATCCCCAGGCTTCCAGGATTTAGAGAGTCGGCCGGGGGGGAATGCACTAGATTACATTCGGGGGAATCTCTTTGATACAACACAAATGAAACCACTGCCCTATAACCTTCCAGGACCTGATAACGACCTTAATGAGTTATTTCACAAATATGTTGATAAAGCAATTTCCATGGAAACTAGTGAGATATATGCTTTTGGCCAGCATTGGGGACCAGAGAATAACAAACGCGACCAATACTTCGGTTTCAAGCCTGTAAATGGCATCCATGATATACATATGAACCAGGGTAATAGAGATCAATGGATAAATGATGATGGAACATGGCAGGACGGTGGCATCCTATTCCATTACCCTGACGAGAATAGATGGGTAGCCATCTTCCTGGCCTTTCAATCGCAGTGCTTCCACACATACGACACTACAGGTCACTTAATTCCAGAGGCATGCGAAGCTCAAACTGTTGCTGCTGCTGCTGCCGCTACAATCGACAAGCGTGTGAGCATTATTGCTGCCTTGGTGAACCCGGTAGGTTCTGAAGAAAGGAACGTTACCATCCTTAATGCTACTCCCGAGTCGGTTACACTTAACGGGTGGAAGTTGGCTGATAGGACTAAAATGAAGATGGATATGGCAGGAACTTTGAATGCTGGAGAAATCATGAAGATTCCGATTACAGTTGATGACTTCAAGTTACCCAAAGATGGTGGAATCATAACCCTATTGGATGATAAGGGTTTAAAGGTTGATGGAGTCAGCTATACAGAGGAGGATGCCTCCAAAGAAGGATGGACCACAGTCTTCTAAGCACCTACTCTAAAAGAGGAAGATGTTGATCTTATCTCGAATTAAATATACTACTGTGGGTATATATTCAAAGTGACTGTCCCTGCTACGACAGTATAGACAACTCTTCCAAGCTTTCATGTAATCTTTTTCAATGCGCTTGATTTAGCAGTATGCATAATTTTATATGAAATTTTCTATGTACCCTTTAATCTTTTGTTTCGATTACTGTTCAATTATTTCCATGGCAGCATAAGGAAATATGTTTTGTAAGTCATTTATATTCAATATGTAATTGCTAAATGCACAGTTTTTTGTACTAAAATCTTTGTACATTATAAGTTTTATTCCAAATTAAGCATGTGGCAAAGCAATTGAAATTAACCCGCAGGACACAATAATTTGGGATGGTGAAGTCATTGAATTAAGGAAATTAGGTGATTTATAAGATCAGAAATTTCCTTATTTGGCTTACACTATCTAAAAAAGTTTCCTCGGAAAGATTGAATTGAGAAGTAACAAAAAAATACAATTATAAGTCCAACAATAATGAAGCCAATAGTTTTAAAAATGTCGAAACGTTTCTTCGGAATTTCTATAAGGGTGTTGAAGGCAGGAATACTTTTCGGATATTTAAGATATTTAATTACTCCAGGTTTGTGCCCTGCTCCTATCACCACAACAACAGTTTTGTTTCCACCTGCAGCGACATTAAGTATATTTCCTGCAAGATACGCGTCGCGTTCATCAATTAATACCTCTGCTGCTGTAGGGGCAAAACCCCTGAGTTCGCTTACAAGTGTAGTTACAACATCCTGTTCTGTTATTTGATCGATGTCTATATCAGTTCCTTTTCCAACTCCTATAAGACCATCGAGCAGAGAGATAATCATCCTTATTTTCTCCAGAAATTTCATCTTTCTCCAGAATCGTTGAAGAGTTACTTGGATATCTCTGTCGATTAAGGCAACTTTAGACCCTAAAGTTTCGGCTTCCTCGATTGCAGCAAGCATCTCAGCGCCTGGTTTTACGCCCATGTCTTCCCCTATCTTTTTTTGTATATAAGCAAGAACACATTGAATGGTGTAGTAGTAGATCTTTCCTTCAAAAAGAATATCTTTGATAGGAACCTGGTTCTCCTGGATATTCCCTTTTATGGAATCATAACGCCCCCTACAGAGCTCGACAGCAACTACATCTGGTTTCAGATTTTTGATAGCGTCTTTAACTTCGGCAACACTCTTTTCTGAAACATGTGCTGTTCCTATGAGCACAACTTTTGAAGGGTGGTATTCATCCTTGCTGTCACATGGGAATTGAGGAAGCAAAGGAATTGAGATTTCCACAGCTGAGTCGGTGAGCGTCTCTGTAAAAAATTCGGAAGTTATACCCAATTTTGCTTCGGTCTCCCTGGGTTCTACTGTAGATGAGGGGAAAGGAACTTCATTTTTTCTTTGTATGTCAATTGGAGAATCAGATGGTTTAGACTTATCGACAGAAATAGAATTTTCTATGGATTCGGTCACAAGTTTGTTCATAGAATATATCGACTCCTAATATTAACTGTGGGAATTGTAGTCAGGGTCACTGTTATGGTTATCTGTAATTTAGGGCTATGCATTATCAATCTCTCTGCTATGAAGAATTAGGAATTTGGATGAGGATGCATTACTTAAAGGATTATAGGTTTTGTCCAGAGAGGTTGTTGAATTCCAAATAAAACGAATATATCTTCATAATTTTTATAATAAGTTAAAGATGGTCTCTTGCTCACAGTTTCCAATAACTCATCTCAACTACCAGATTGAGTTTTGTAGCATGAATAATATAACTCTCTCCCTAAAATAACCAAGTTATAGAAAAGTTTAATTTCAAGCAAATAATTCTCTGATGTAATTACTTGTAGGAATTTATATCTTGCTGAGGTTATATTTTTTTATTTTTATTTATATATATTTATTTTAAATTCTTGAAGTGTTTTTTTACTGTGGGACTATAAAATAGAATCTCTTAAATATTTAACTCGGATAATATCTGAAGCTGACGTAATCATTATGTTTAAAATGCTTTTTTACAGTAATTTCATGGTCTTTCAGACTTTGAACTTGAGAAACAATGTATTGATAGGATTTCTTTTAGGAACTTTCTTAGTTTTTCCTGAGTACATACCAGACAGTACCACAGTCTGTTCATTCAGAAAAAGAATTATTGATAACTGCAAGGAAGAGTAAATATGGGGAAGTTGCAAAGCCAACTTAGAGCCTATCCGAAAAATAATCTACTTTCAATTTAAGATCATGTGTGGTAATGACAAAACGGAAAATTGTTCAGGACTACGAAATTTCTGAAGATTATTGGAAAAAAAATAGAACCTTTACTACCTGTACCTAAGCCAAAAAAGAAGTCTGGAAGACCTAGAAAGAGTGATAGGAAAATAATGAGTGGCATTTTCTATCTCCTTGTTACTGGTTGCCAATGGAAAGCATCGCCACGATTTTATGGAGTGCCAAGCACTGTACATGATCGATTTCAGGAATGATAAAGATCAGGCTTATTTGAGAGCATGTGGATGGCTGGTCTTGTTGAGTATGATTTCGAAAAAGGATTAGAATGGGAATGACAATCAATTGATGGTGCTATGACAAAAGTACCATTAGGTGGAGCTGGAACAGGAGCCAATCCTACTGATCGTTGCAAAAAAGGCACAAAAAGGAGTGTTTTAAATGATGGTAAAGGCATACCACTTTCTGTTGTCTTTGATGGAGCCGATCGTCACGATAAAAAGCTTGTAAAAAGGACGTTAGATGCCATCTTCTTTGAAAGACCTTCTCCAGAAGACATAATTCAGAATATATGCATGGATAAGGGTTATGATTTCACCAATATCAGAAAATTGGTTGAAGAATATGGTTATACTGCGCATATCAAAAGTCGTGAAGAAGAAAACATAAGAAGAGACATACCTGGTTTTAGGGCAAGAAGATGGGTTGTAGAAAGGACACATTCTTGGCTGATTAGATTCAGAAGACTCCTTATAAGATGGAAAAAGAAAATTGAAAATTACCTTGCTATGCTACATTTAGCGTGCGCATTGATAACATTCAGATCAGCAGGACTTTTCGGATAGCTTCTTAGTAGCCTTGGTTTGAAAATAAATATGGGAATGATTCAGGAAGCTGCTTTTGTCCATTCAGATTCTGGACATGCAAAAGAGGATAAGCCTCGGGAAAATGGAGCAAAAACAAAGACAATCAGAGACATAATCTGGACAAAAAGGGTAATAAATCACACCTCGGATAGAAACTTCATAATATAATGTAAAGGGATTATGAGCTCACAGAAGATTTAAAAAACAACTACATAACTTCATGATTCGTATGTAGATTTATCTGAAAAAATAAAGTAGTTTGCAGAGACAGGAGACACTTTGGACCAAAATCAAAAGGTTATTATTTAACAATGAAAAGAGTAGTAAAAGAATATCTTCTTGGAATGAGTGATGTATTATTAAGAAACAAAAGTATCAGCTTAAAAAGAGCTCAAGTAGAATGAGTGTATACAGTAACTAAAAAGATACTCAAAGCAAGAAAAATTCTTTTTATTACTGTTCAAAGAGTAAATCTGAAGATGTTGTGTACGGCTTCTTGTTACACTCTATCTTCAGTTGCTGACATTGAAATTAAAAGGGTTATTTTAAGGATAGCGTAAGCTATCTTTAAGATAAAAAAATAATGAACCAGAAATGAAAAAAATAGAGTTAACTACAGAAATTCGTGGGAAAGATACGAGCAGGATTCCCGCTAAGAAAAACAATTATATGTAAATTGGAGTCTTTTTGGTATTCTGTTCATTCTGATGTACCAAACAAGTTTTTAGGAGAAATATTTTATTCAATAATATATTTTTTGAGATCTTGTTACAAATATATATATTTTTTAATAAAGTTGGATACTTTATGTGGGAAACTATATCTCATGCTTCCATTTATCTAGTACTTTCTTATTTCTAATGGTTCATATTTTGAGTAAGTTAAATGTGAAATAGTAACCCATAATAATGATAATTTCAAAAATTCTGAAGGAAATATTTTCCTTCGAATGAAGTAAGAAGTCTGGGAAAGCACAATTTTTTTAAGCGAATCTTCAAGTTAATCCTAAAAAATCTAGCTGGAGAAGATGCATCATGCAGGAAAAAATCAAAGAAATCGCGCATAGAGTTCGTGAACTACGGGAACTGTCAGAAATTCAGGTCAAAGAAATGGCAGAATATCTGCAGATATCCAATGAGACTTATAATAAATATGAAAGTGGAATTGAAGATTTTCCAGTAGGTATCCTTTTTAAAATTGCACACAAGCTGCACATAGACATGACTGTTCTCTTGACAGGGGAAGAGCCTCACATGAATATTTTTACCGTCACAAGGGATAATAAAGGGACAAGCGTTGAAAGGAGAAAGCAGTACCGATACAAGAACCTGGCTGAGCAATTTATCCATAAAAAAGCCGAGTTTTTCATAGTCTCAGTTGAACCCAAACCTCAGGAGATGATTCCTGAAACAAACTCCCACCCAGGACAGGAGTTCAATTATGTGCTCGAGGGAACTTTAAAGGTTTATATTCACAATAACGAAATTATTCTGAAAGAAGGTGATTCAATTTATTTTGACTCCAATTATGAACATGCTATGGAATCTATGGGAGGTAAACCTGTTAAGTTCTTGGCAGTTATAATGTAAATTTAATATCAAACCAGATGAAAACTGGATGTTGTAGATAATGCCTCGAAAAAATTTTGAAACTCAAAATATCCTTAAGCTTTCTAAATACAGAATGCATGGACATACAAGTAAATATAACTGGTGTCAAAAATGACTTCCTTGCTGAGCCAATTTGTTTCCCAAACCGATTTTGAATCTTATGAGGATTTCAAGGAAAATTTTAAAATCCTGATCCCTGAAAACTTCAATTTTGCCTATGACGTTGTAGATGCCTATGCGAGAGATTTCCCTGAGAAAGTTGCCATTGTTTGGTGTGACGATAATGGGGGTGAGAGAATCTTCACTTTCAAAGACCTCAAGTACTACAGTGATAAAACTGCAAATTTCTTCGCAAAACATGGGATAGGTAAAGGTGACCATGTGATGCTTACCTTAAAGAGTCGTTATGAATTCTGGTACTGTATCTTGGGACTGCATAAACTTGGAGCTATTACTGTGCCTGCAACCCATATGCTCAAAACACGAGATATAGTGTATCGGATCGAAAAAGTTGGATTGAAAATGATTGTCTGCATATCGGATGATGGAATTCCTGAACAGATGAACGAGTCCCATTCTCATTGTGGGAATATCCCATTCAAAAAAGTAGTGGTTGGAGAAACAAATTTTGAAGGCTGGATTGATTTCAGGAAAGAACTTGAGGAGGTTTCCCCCTATTTTGAACGCCCTTCAGGTGAGGCTACTACTAAAAATGATGATATTTGTCTTGTTTATTTTTCTTCAGGAACTTCTGGTTTCTCAAAAGTGGTGGAGCATAACTTTACCTACCCTTTAGGCCATATTCTTACTGCAAAATACTGGCAGAACGTCGAAGATAACGGGTTACATTATACTGTTGCAGACAGTGGTTGGGGAAAATGCGCGTGGGGTAAAATCTACGGACAGTGGATAGCAGGTTGTGCGGTTTTTGTCTATGACTACAACAGGTTTGAAGCCAAAAATATGCTTGAAAAAGCCTCTAAATACGGTGTTACAACTTTCTGCGCACCACCTACAATATATCGATTCCTTATCAAGGAAGACTTGACCAAGTATAATTTCAGTACTCTTAAATATGCGGTTGTTGCGGGCGAACCCCTGAATCCGGAGGTATTTAATAGGTTCCTTAAATTCACAGGTATAAAGCTCATGGAGGGGTTCGGTCAGACTGAAACTGTTGTCGCTATTGCAACCTTTCCATGGATGGAACCTAAACCAGGATCTCTCGGAAAGCCAACTCCTGGTTATATGATTGAGCTTATGGATAAGGACGGCAGGTTATGTGAGGCAGGCGAAGAAGGAGAAATTGTAATCAACACAAAGGAAGAAAAACCTGCTGGGCTCTTCGTTCATTACGGGGGCGATCCTGAGAAAACTAAAGAAGCTTGGCATGATGGTTATTACCACACAGGAGATATGGCATGGATGGATGAAGAAGGGTACTTCTGGTTTGTAGGAAGAGCTGATGATATTATCAAGACTTCTGGATATAAAGTAGGACCTTTTGAAGTAGAAAGTGCTCTTATTCAGCACCCTGCAGTGCTCGAATGTGCAATAACTGGAGCTCCAGATCTTGAAAGGGGCCAGATCATCAAGGCAACAGTTGTGCTTACAAAGGGCAATTTTTCTGGAGAAGCACTTAAAAAAGAGTTGCAAGAACACGTAAAAAAAGTCACTGCTCCTTACAAATATCCACGTATCATTGAATTTGTGGACGAACTTCCAAAAACAATTAGTGGAAAAATCCGAAGGGTAGAGATCAGGGATAGGGATCAAATTTAATAAGGGAAGTATAATAATAAGGAAACTGTATGAATTTATAACAAAATTGGAACTCGCTAAAACTAACCAGTCTTTTTCCAGAAAAAAGCCACATAATTAGTCAGATAATATACCTCTAAAAATAAAATATATTCTTAATTTATTTTTATTATATTTGAATTTTTCGTAGCTTGCAGCGGGGATGAAAACTTCTCAGCGAAATGTTATTAACTAACTACCATAAATATCTCTACTGTCCAAAGCTATCGTTTACTACTACTTGAAAATTAATTAATGCTGGGTTAAATAAATAATAAACACTTTATTTATTTTGTTACACTGTGACATGTAACGGCAATTATATGAAAGAGACTAAATTTTCTAGATATGATATCTATATTGCGTTTTTTGGTTTCCTAAAGTTATTGATATAAAATTTTGTTTTCGAAGGATGAGGACTTTAAGTCTCTAGAGCAAGTTCAGATTCATTGTAGTTCCTAAATTTACGAGCGCTAGTTTTCTATTCTTAGAGAATTTCGATAAACTTCAGATTTCAACAAATTGCATATATAGGCTTTATAAACAACCAGCCTAAAATTGGGGTTTATCGAAATCTTCCTTAGCATTTATCTTAATTTTAGCCCCATAATTTAAATATACAATGTAATCAATCCTTTTTTATCTATTTTTTGGAGTTTTCACAATTTCAATAAATATGACTATATCCTGTTTCGAAATT
The DNA here is from genome assembly GCA_963733675.1 of uncultured Methanosarcinaceae archaeon. Taxonomy (GTDB): domain Archaea; phylum Halobacteriota; class Methanosarcinia; order Methanosarcinales; family Methanosarcinaceae; genus Methanosarcina. The sequence goes on from CAVTET010000001.1 coordinate 119,811, forward strand.
TATATATTGTAAATTTGATCTTGGCTACAACTGAATACCACGTAACCATAAAAATAGTTATCCATAGACACCATCCTCTCCACGCCGATCATCCAGCTCGATCACACCGACTTAACAAATATAGCATTGACCCTCAGGATTCAGATGCTTGGGCAGGCAAAGGACTTGTTTTAGATGAACTAAATAAATCCGATGAAGCAATAAAAACATTTGATAAAGTAATTGAACTTAACTAGCAGAATTCAATAGCTTTGAAATTCAAAAAATTGATCTAACGGGATTAGATAAATTCAAGTTCTATGTTAAATAGTTATATGATTTTATTTATTTTTATCGTTAGCAGATATTATAGTAAATTTTCTGTAAAATCTTAGAGAATATCTCTAAATTTCAATGTTTAACTGATTGTTTATGAAGCCTACATAAGCAATTTGTTAAAATCAGAAGTTTGTAAAATCCTCTATATTCTTTTTCTTAGGATATAGGAAATGTCCTCTGTTTTATGTTTGTGTTAATTTGACCCAATAAAACAATCTAAGTAATTCATTTTTAATTAAAGGGTAAAGTTAGTATACGAAATTAAAAGTTAGGCAGTGTACTAAAGTATCTGACTAAATATAAAAAAGGATTCTCTCACTTTTGCGAAAACATAGAGGGAGTTTTATGGTTATGATTTTCAACAGCTTATTGACACAAACAAAAATTTAATTTAAAAACAATAAATGGTTCCAAAGAACTCCAGCAACGGTGGAGAGAATAACTAATCCCACATGAAATTTAAACGAGGTTTTAAATTTCAAATTTTCTTTTAAATAACTTGGGACACGACCAAAAAACGATGAGTGAAATACTTACTTGTATACAGTTACAATTGTCAGTACGAAACCTGGCTCAAAGAGTAGAAAATTAACGATTAAACAGATATTAAAATTATGAGTAGAAATCAGATTAATCTGATTTCAGTTTCATTTATCGAATATTATTTTTCGTTGAAATACTCGCCAATAGCCCTTGCAGCTGTTTTACCTGCACCCATTGCGCTGATAACGGTTGCTGCGCCTGTGACAACATCTCCCCCTGCAAAAACTCCACACTTAGAGGTTGTTCCGGTTTCCTCATCTGCAACTACGGTGCCCTTTTGGTTTTGCTCAAGACCTTCCGAGCCTTTAAAGATAACGGGATTCGGGGATGTGCCTATGGCAATGACTACAACGTCAGCAGGAATTGTGAATTCCGAACCTTCAATAGGTACAGAGCTTCTTCGGCCTGATTTATCAGGTTCTCTAAGTTCCATTTTAATGCATTCGACGGCTTTGACATTGAACTTTTCATCTCCGTGGATTAATACAGCATTTGTAAGAAGCCTGAATATAATTCCTTCTTGTTTAGCGTGCTCTATTTCCTCCCTGCGAGTCGGCATCTCGTCTTCTCCGCGTCGGTAGATTATACTTACCTCGTCGGCACCCAGACGGAGCGCAGAGCGTGCTGCATCCATTGCTACATTTCCACCTCCAACGACTACCACATGCTTCCCGTGCCTTACCATTGTATCATATGCAGAGTCATAGGCTTTCATTAGGTTTACTCGTGTTAGGAATTCATTTGCTGAATATACACCGCTAAAGTTTTCGCCTGGAATCCCCATAAAGTTAGGGAGGCCTGCACCTGTGCCTAAAAACACAGCCCCGAATTCATCACAAAGTTCATCTAAAGTTTTTATCCTGCCTATAACATAGTTGAGCTTGAACTCAACTCCGAGATGCTTAACAGATTCGATTTCCTGCTGCACGATTTTTTTTGGCAGTCTGAACTCAGGGATTCCATAACTCAGGACTCCTCCAGCTTTGTGCAGGGACTCAAAAATTATGACCTTGTGCCCTTGCTTTGCGAGGTACACTGCGACAGTAAGGCCTGCAGGCCCTGAACCAACAACAGCTACACTCTTTCCGGAGGATTTTATGACCTCAGGAACTTTTAAACCCCTTTGGATCTCATAGTCCGCACAGAAACGTTCGAGACTTCCAATTTTCACCGGATGTCCCTTATTTCCAAGCACGCATCTGGCTTCACATTGGGTTTCCTGGGGACAAACGCGGCCGCAGATTGCTGGAAGTGCGTTTGTGCGTTTTATTTTTTCGATTGCTCCTTCAAAATTTTCCTCGCATATCAGCTCGATAAAACCCGGAATATCTACATTTACAGGACAGCCTTCGACACACTTAGGGTCTTTACAGGCAAGACAGCGGGAGGCTTCTGTAAGGGCGTCTTTTTTTGAGTATCCAAGAGTTACTTCTTTGAAGTTCTTTCTACGCTCTTCGGCGGGTTGTTCGAGCATAAGGGTTCTTTCTTCCTTTGTTTTTTTGATTTTTCCTTCATGTAATCCTTGCATTTTCAATCCTTTCCTTTAAGTGCAGTCCACACCTGCATTCCTCTTCATATTTTTCTACAGCTTTTATTTCTTCACCGCGGTACATTGCAAGCCTGTTGATAAGCTCTACAAAGTCGACCTTACGGGCATCGAATTCAGGTCCATCAACGCAGGTAAATTTCGTTCTCCCACCAATTGTGACCCTGCAGCCACCGCACATTCCCGTTCCGTCCACCATAATGGAGTTAAGGCTAACCAGGATTTCAACGTCGTATGGAGAAGCTATTACAGTTCCTACTTTCATCATTATTGGCGGGCCGATGATTACAACCCTTGCAATCTTTTCGCCACTGTCCAGGATCTTTTTCATAATGTCGGTTACAAATCCGTGATGCCCTTTTGATCCATCATCAGTTGCAATACATAGTTTGGCGCTTACTTTCCTCATTTGATCTTCAAGGATGAGAAGATCCTTGTTCCGAGCTCCTATAATTGAAATTACTCGGTTGCCTGCCTTTGTATAAGCTTTTGCCAGGGGATAAATAGGGGCAACTCCTACTCCTCCCCCTACAAGAATAACATTGCCGAGATTCCTTATATCAGCAGGAGTTCCTAAGGGTCCAACAAAATCTTCCAGTGAATCCCCTGCTGAAAGCTTAGCAAGCTGTTTTGTGGTCTTGCCCATCTCCTGGAAAATTACGGATACTGTTCCTTTTTCTTTCTCAAAATCGAAAATAGTGAGGGGGATTCTTTCCCCAAATTCATTAAGTCTGAGAATTAAAAATTGCCCGGCTTTTGCAGCCTTTGCCACGTCAGGTGCGTCTATAACCATTTTGTGTATCGATTGGGCTATTTCTTCCTTTTTTAGTATTTTATATGCCATGATATCACATTTTACTGACTAAATATATCTTTTTAAACGAATTAATAGGCAATCTTAACTGTGTCTTAGTTTCTAGAGGGTTTCGTCTTCAGCGCTTTCTTCCTGGAAGTGCCCTTATATAGGTTATTGGATATATATACTTCCAAATAATTTTAACTATTTTGTCTGTTTAAATCATTTTTGGGTTAGATTTTAAATGCTATTTCTTACGATATAGATGTCGTTTATCGAAATCTTCTGCAGCCATATCTGACTCGGAGATTTGGAGACATTTTATCATTTTTTGGTTTTTTGATTCATTGGAGTCGTAACTGCTCTCAATAAAATAGTGCCTACTCAGGGTTAGAGTTAGCTGCGTTACCTTGAGAACCGGTTGAATACCATCTTATAACCTGCAAACTGTTCTTTCTGATTTTAGAAATGTAGGCTACAATTTTGCAGAAAGCTTCTGATATTTTTGTTGTTCGGAAAGGTTCTGATATTTTTGACTGTAATTTCATCATTTCGATTCCTTTCTGGCTGGTTATTTTCAAATGAAATTATTGACTCATTTCCAAAATCCAGCGATTAAAGTGAGTTAAACATAATTACATAATTTTTAGAATTTGCAATTATATAATGATGTTACGACACAAACGTATTACTGATAAACCTAAACATTAATAACTTTTCGGTACTGATCACTTTCTTAGAAGTTTTTTGCTATTTGACAATAATTATGAAGACATTGCAGAAGGAATTTTATGTAAAAAGTATTCCTATCTTCTGTTCTGAATTCAATAGTCTCATCATCATAACGGTCACAACGTATACACCAAAAAAGGGCTTAAGCCATCAAAATCAGTAAATATAAATGTCCAAATTGTAACTGTACTCATAAAGAAAATAGTTGTTCTTGGGCGGGTCTTAAGTCTGTTATATTCGGTTCGTTTAATGATTTCTTCAAACTGCTTAGGTATCTTAATGTTTCACATGAAGAGATTTCTGCCATTGTGGATTTCATATATCCAAGATTAAAAAGCACCGTTCTCAGAGAATTCAAAAAGAATACGAAGTAAGAGGAGGTTTATTGTAGTTCACAATTTTCCAAGAAAAATAACAATTAAGAGGAATTGTTGAAATACAGGATTTTAAATATTTTTTATGATCGTGAAAAGGAAATAGAATTTCTCGAAGAACTTCTATCTGACTAATTAAATTCGATAAGTGATGAGAAAAGCATATAATTAGATTAAAAATGCAAAGAAAAGATTAAAACATTATAGACATGATTAAACCTTGAAAGGCAACTAAATAAGGAAAATCTTCTGCATCAAAGTCTTGAAAAAGGAAAAAACAGTTTTGAAGAATTAATGAGACATATAAATAGCATATGATGAAGCTATTCAAAAACGGTTATGGATGGTAATTAATTATTGGCTGAACCTTACCTTATTTGATTATCTACCTGGAGCTCCAGCAACAAATGGTCCTATGGAATGCTATTTTTCAAAAAATATGAAAATTGATAGTAAGAAGAAGTTTAGAACAGATGTTGGAATTGAAAACCAGATTAAACTTGCAGAAATGAAAAGAGCAGGTAAGCTTACAAAACCAGATAAATCATTTTTGAAATTATTCAAAATATTTCTGCCATTTCGAGCATAATGAACGTTTTTAAGAAAAAATTTTACTACCAAAATAGCGAAGCATACCGATTTATTTCTATGAAAAAGTTAAAAATTTCTAATATGGATGTAACTTTTTGAAGATTTAAAAAAATTTGGCACTTAAGGTGATACTAGAGGATGAAATTAATAAACTGATAAAAATAATTTTCAGAAAAGTCATAATCCAGGGAACAGAAAATGGTGAAATCACTTGATTATGGAATTGTGTCGAACTCTCAGATATGTAGGGAACATCATCATCTGTTCTCTGTGGTGTATATGCCTATCAAATGGATTCTTCGCTTTTGTTTTTGGATTTGCACGGTGTTTTCCTCTTTTAGGAGGTTTAGAGGCAGCAGATTTTTTCAATCTATTTTAAGACCAGGGAATTGAACCTTTTTTAGACTCTTTAATTTGCTCAAAAGTATATTTTTATCCATGTTTCATCACAATGGATGCCAGGACAAATCATTCACTTTTACTAATCACATTTCCAAATTCCTCTTAGTCCCTGAAACATTCTCTTTTTGTTCCTAATTACAGAGAATTTCGATAAACATCTGATTTCAATATATTGCTTATATAAGGGTTTATGCACAACCAGCCAAAAATTGGGGGTTATCTAAATCCTCTCTACACAATGAAAAAACTTATATAGCAAGTATAAATTTATGCTGTATGTGAATCAGTTCTTTAGAAGTTCCATGATTGAAGAAAATGGTCAACTCCAGATTTTTGGGAAAATGGTTAATATCGGCATTATAAAAATGGGAAACCTGGGGATGAGTCAGGTTATCAATCTAATCCAGGATGAAATGGCAGCGAGAGAGGGGATCACAGTACGAGCATTTGGAACAGGTGCTAAGATGGGTTTAGCCGAAGCTATGGACACTGAAAGTTTCAAGCAGTGGCACGCAGACGTTATGATAATTATCAGCCCTGACGCAACAGCTCCAGGTCCCACTGCACTCCTTGAATCATGGAAGAACGTGCCATGCATTGTGATCTCAGACGGGCCAGAAGATATGACAGCCAGAAAAGCTTTGGAGCATCAAGGCTTAGGATATATTATCTTGTCGGTAGATCCGCTTATCGGAGCAAAAAGAGAGTTTCTTGATCCAGTGGAAATGGTAGCCTTCAACGCAGATTTAATGAAAGTTCTCTCTATTTGTGGTGTTGTAAGACTTATTCAAGAAGAACTCGACAAAATAACAGAGCAACTTGCTTCCGGAAAGTCCGGGATGGAACTGGAGCTCCCACACATTTTTGCAAACCCAGAGAAATGCATTCAACATGCAGGTTTCTCAAATCCCTATGCGAAAGCAAAGGCTCTTGCTGCCCTTCACATAGCTGAAAAAGTAGCACAGGTCAACTACCCTGTATGTTTCATGCTAAAGGAACTTGATCAAATATGCCTTACAGCTGCAGCAGGACATGAAATAATGGGGTCTGCTGCTCATCTTGCAACTCAGGCAAGAGAAATTGAAAAATCCAATGATACTGTCTTCAGACAATCCCATGCAAAGAGCGGCACCCTGCTGACGAAAACTAAATTATATGAAAAACCAAAATAAAAATTGAAAATTATTTTAAAGTTTTGAAATCGAAAACCTTATCAGAAAATCATGAAAAAATGTTACTGGGTGAGAATAGGAGACTTGTTATTATTTTCAGGGGTTTTGATTGATAGAAGTCAATTGCGGGTGGAATTAAAGATCAATTTTGGAGATCCTCGAAGATGTTAAAAATCTCGAGATTTAAGCAACAATTTAATTAAATAACATATTTGATTAAATAGTTTCTCCAGTAAGATATGAGAAATTAAAAAATTTGAAGCTGGGAATCGAAGAAGAAACTTGAACAAAAAATATGAAATAGTAAATCTATCTAAAGTATCCCACAAAAGTTTCAAATTTGATTATTTTAACTGACATTCTTAAGATGTACACAGATGTATAATTCGTTTGCCTATTTGCTCATGATTATTCTAGAACTCACTTTCCGTATGTGTACACATGAATTTCCTCTATTTTCTCAATACGGAAGTAGCTTAAAAATTAATTTAGCTTTCAAGAATAATAGTAGGCAAATAGGCAAACAAATTATACATCTGTGTAAGTCTGCGAAATTTAGGATTATTCATTGAAAAATTTTTCCCGGAATTTTTGATTTATTGCAATCAATTGCCATTGAGATTAATGATGAATTTTTGCTATCCCCTAATATATTAAAAAGCATCTTGTGGTATGATTGAGAGCTCATTACCTTCTTGAAGAAACCCGATACAAAGGAATTCATTGAGATCAAGTTCTTCTAGAGATGTAGATGTATCATCTGTAGGTCATTTTTATTTCACTGCAAAAAGCATGATGCAGATTCAATGATTATGCTGACAAAGTTTCTGTTTTTATTATCTTCACTGATGCAGAGCTTTTCACACAAAAACTGTGCATTAACTATGAATCGAGTTTCAAGCTCTCTAATAGGAATCCTCAATATTTATTTTTATACTTTAATCTAGGTTCCAATAATCAAAAAGTTAGCTTTCAGACTTGTGGACCCCCACATTTCCACTGCAACTACCCTTTCATTAGAGATGTTGTTTCTCTTAATTTAGTTTATTTTTCCACCTTTGATAGTTTCTGTAACATAAGAATTCTCGGCTAGCACAGACCAATCAATTATCGTTAAACTTTTTTTAGTCCCGATTTCTACTGTAGGTTCCCTCTATGTCAGAAGATTAGGGAAACTGAAAACATGGAATTCCTGGAATAGACAAACTCGGAAATCTGCAGATCTATAAATTTTCTCAAAAATGGGTTCATTTTCATTGACCTGCTTCAGATATCTTTAGGCTACCTAATCTTTATAGGCCAAAGCATAAAACCACTGGGTCTTCAGCTCAGTGTATGTAAGCGTCAACTTCACCCATGGTTCCGTATGTAATTCTCGGCTGCTTCTTTGTTAACATTGCCGATAGAAAATGTGAAATATCCCTCATTTCATAGTGTATGTTCTTTCCAATAGTAAATTTTTCAAATACTTTTTTGAGTTTTCCGTATCCTAATTGTTGTCTCTTGTTTCAGTTTTCGAATGATCGCAAGAGTGCTGACTTTTGGCTCGCTTTCAAAGAGTATATGGATGTGTTTTTGTCGTTTTCATTTCTATTAAGTTCAAAATCTCTTCCTCTTCAATGTCATGAATTATCTATTAGAGTTCTTCTTCAACCTGTTCTAGTATCTTTTTAGGATACTTGCACACAAAGATAATGTGATGCATTAACAAAAATTTGTTATATTTTTATTTTCATACTCTATATTTATCAAAAAGTATGTTTATTGTTTAAATATATTAAGTATTATATGATGAAAGCATTCAAGTTTAGGCTATATCCAACAATTGATCAATCCAACCAACTTATAGGCTATCCGAAAAGTCCTGCTGATCTGAATGTTATCAATGCGCACGCTAAATGTAGCATAGCAAGGTAATTTTCAATTTTCTTTTCCCATCTTATAAGGAGTCTTCTGAATCTATTAAGCCAAGAATGTGTCCTTTCTACAACCCATCTTCTTGCCCTAAAACCAGGTATGTCTCTTCTTATGTTTTCTTCTCCACGACTTTTGATATGCGCAGTATAACCATAGTTTTCAACCAATTTTCTGATATCGGTGAAATCATAACCCTTATCCATGCATATATTCTGAATTATGTCTTCTGGAGAAGGTCTTTCAAAGAATATGGCGTCTAAAGTCCTTTTTACAAGCTTTTTATCGTGACGATTGGCTCCATCAACGACAACAGAAAGTGGTATGCCTTTACCATCATTTAAAACACTCCTTTTTGTACCTTTTTTGCCACGATCAGTAGGATTGGCTCCTGTTCCAGCTCCACCTAATGGTGCTTTTGTCATAGCACCATCAATTGATTATCATTCCCATTCTAATCCTTTTTCGAAATCATACTCAACAAGACCAGCCAGCCACATGCTCTCAAATAAGCCTGATAGTTGCCATTCCTGAAATCGATCATGTACAGTGCTTGGAGCTCCATAAAATCGGGGCAATGCTTTCCATTGGCAAACAGTAAAAAGGAGATAGAAAATGCCACTCATTATTTTCCTATCACTCTTTCTAGGTCTTCCAGACTTCTTTTTTGGCTTAGGTACAGGTAGTAAAGGTTCTATTTTTTTCCAATAATCTTCAGAAATTTCGTAGTCCTGAACAATTTTCCGTTTTGTCATTACCACACATGATCTTAAATTGAAAGTAGATTATTTTTCGGATAGGCTCTAAGTCGAAAACAGGAAGGTTCTAAAAACAGAGAAAAAGCCAAACAAAAACTTGCTGTACTTCATGAGAAAATAAAAAATCAAAGAAATGATTTTCAACACAAACTATCTTTTAAACTTGTTAGCGAGAAACAAGCAATAGCTGTTGAAACTCTGAATGTTAAAGGCATGATTAAGAAGCACCATTTAGCATAGGCTATAGATGATTTGGCGTGAAGAGTTTTGTAACAAAATTAGAATATCAATCAGAATGGTTAGGAAAAACCATTCTGATTGATAGGTAAATTTGAAACATCATCTAAGATCTATCATGTTTGTGGATACCATAACTTTGAGATAACACTAAAAGATAGAGAATGGAAATGTCCTGATTGTAAGACTAAACATGAAAGAGACATTAATGCTGCAATTAACATCAAAAAATTCGCTCTCATTGATCAAAATCTAATTGGAATCTAAAACCTGTGGAATGCGGGGTATATGGGCTTGGGAACTTGTTCTCAAAAGAGAACGGAATGAACCAAGAAGCTACTTAGTCTTCAGCTGATTGGTGGTTCACTTTGTTATAACTTCACAGCCGTTCTGAGTTATCACTATTGTATGCTCAGCCTGGGCTACAAGCCCACCTTCAATTTCAAGAAGTACAGGATAAGATTGAAGGATTCCTGCGTTTGCAAGCTGGATTAATGCAAACTCCAACTTGTCGGATTCAAGCCAGCGTTTTGCAAAAGGTAGGCCTCTGTATTCTTCTACCTGTTTCAAGATATTTCGGACTGCAGGCATACGGACCGGTTTTTTCCTTATGAGGCTATATATCTCGGCCCATCTTCCGTCGTGAATGACCCCTGCTCCATTCGTTGCAAATGGTTCTATCGCAAACACATCCCCTTCCCTGAGAATTACCCCCCCATCAACACGCTTGTTGGGAACAGAAGGTTCATCGTGGGCATCATATTGGGAAAGCCCGTGGCCTGTCAAGTTTATTATTGGGTTTAAGCCATAGCTTCGAATACTGTCATCTATTGTAGCTCCAATTTTCCCTGTAGTGATCCCTGGTCTTGCAAGATTAATGGCTGCAGAAAGGGCCTCTTCAGCTGCTTTTAATATATCAGAGTTCCCTGATAGGTCAATAGTAACGGCTGAATCTGCAATGTATCCATCTATATGGACACCAAGGTCCAGTTTCACCATATCTTTTCCGAAAACGTCGGTGTCTCCAGCTGTTGGAGTTGCATGCGCTGCTTCCTCATTTCTCGAAATATTGCAGGGAAAAGCTGGTCTGCCTCCCAACTCGGTAGTTCTATTTTCCACAAATTCTGCAACTCTTAGCAAGCTATTTCCAACTCCTACCATTTCTACGGCCTCGTCTCTGACAACCTTTAGGATCTTTCCTGCTTCTCTATATTTCTCGAGAATTTCTTGCTTATTGTTCACATTATCAGTCATGTTAATCCCGTTAATCTCTTATTGAATGTAATAGGTTTCTAGCCTGAATGAAATAATAAGGGATGCGTATCTGATCCTTACAATCGTATCGCTAATTTTCTGTTAAAGCGGGGTCATATTCCAGATATAGACAGAGTTTTCAAATTGTAAAATGTTATAATGCAAATCTCTTTTCTAGTCCTGTAAGGTTCTCACACCCATTTTCTGTGACAAGTACCATATCCTCAAGTCTGATTCCTCCAGTCTTAGGGTAGTATAGGCCAGGTTCTATAGTGATTAAGTTACCTTTTTCAAGAACATATCCATTTTCTCCTACTGCTGGAAGTTCATGTACGTCCAGTCCAACGCCATGCCCTGTGGAATGAATAAATCCAAATTTTGAACCGTTTCTGTAGGTTTCATAACCCTTTTTCTCGAATATGTCACAGACTGCATTATGCACATCAGCTGTAGATACACCTGGCTTAATCATTTCAATCCCTTTTTCTTGGGCTGCAAGTACAGCTTGGTACATTTCTTTTAACTCTTTTGAAGCCTCTCCGTGAAGTATCGTTCGCGTCATATCCGCAAAATAGCGTTCCCTCTTGCTCCTCGGGAAAATATCCAAGATAATTGGCGAATTTGCCCAGAGAGGACCATCTGTAGTGCCATGCGGATTTACTGTATCTTTACCACATGAAACGATAATTTCTTCGGCTTCACACCCAAAATCAAGCAATGTATGGTCAATGACTGCTTTTACTTTAGTGCCGGTAAGTATCTGCCCTTCATGATACAAGTTTCCTTTTCTTTCTTCTGCTTTTGCGATCAGGAAGATCGCTGCTTTCATAGCTTTTTCTCCTGCCATTTGAGCATACTTTATAGACTTAATTTCTTCCGGTTTTTTCAGGCCCCTTATTTTCCTGAAAGGGCTTTTCACAGGTACTATGGAAAAACCTGATTTTTCAAAGTAATTTGAGTAAAATATCGGAAAATCGTAAGGCACTGCAACTTTTTTTGCTCCTTCTCTAAGGAGCAACTCTGATATACAAGCTGCATAGGCAACATACATATCTTTTTTCTCCTTGATCTTCTCCCTGTAGCCAAAGTCCTGAGTCGTTATTATAACTGAAATCCTTGATTCGATTTCTGCCCTTCCCTTTTCCATTTCCGAAATAAAAAGTATTTCTTCTCCTGCTCTTGTTTGCAGATAAACAAACTCATCCGAAGATAGGAAATGGGTTACATAGTAAATATCAGAATTATGGATATTTCCTATCATAAGATAAGCATCAGTTCCTGCTTCCTCAAGGGTCTTCTTTATGCTGAATTCTGGCTCTTTCATGCAAGATCATTTTGCTTTATGTGGATAAAATTCTTATCGTCAGATTTTTTTTTCCGACTATACTTAACATTTTCTTTCTTTATTCCAGTCGAATAACCTGCATCTTGCTATGGGATGGAAACTTCTCCGAGAATCAGTATCCCCTTTTCCATAGATGTATACAAGAGTGCCATCTATTCTAATAGTAGCTAAATAGGCAAACAAATTCTACATTTGTGTATATTTGCAAAATGTGGTTCCTAAGAGCTATCCAGTAAATTTTCACAATTTAAACCGGGCTTTCAAGAAAAACTAGCTTCTAGAATTCTCCTAATTTTCTGGAAACAACTTCCTGCAGAGGTTTTAAATTGTATTCAAACTCAAAAAAGTTTTGGACATTTAGATTCTAACTTAATTATTTCTAAACGTATACAATATACATACAAATTATGGGATTTATATAAAAACTCAAATGAGATTGAACAAATTTTAAGATAAATACTTATGTAAAGAAAAGGGGTATGCACCTTAAAAGGTGCTTTAATTTATTTTTAGAACCTAACATCTTTGTTGATGATGAGCTGATTTGTCTTCAAATCGATGATTTTAATGTTGACAATATCACCAGATATTGGCCCTGTCCCAAAAACATTCATATCATCGGTATTAGCCAGCGAGAGTATTTTCATATCACCAACACTCAAGTTATCGAGACTAGAAGTGTTAACTGCAACAGATTTAGTTCCAAGAGATGCAGTAACTTTCGTTATTGAGTCTCGAAAGTAAATTTGATCTCCGCCAAGGTGTTCAAGTTTTACAGATGCTATGCCAGTAGCATTAGAAGTATCATTTGCTTTAATATCGATGTTCGCCTGTGGTGCAGATTTGGTAGATCCCTGGCTGAAGACGGTAGAACCGATTGCAGCAGCGAGAATGACAGTTATTGCAACCATCAGGATGACACCGATTACAGGGGACACTGCATCTGTATTCCTAAATAATTTCTTGAGATCCATCTGTTTCTCCCTCCGGGTTAAAGTTACTCAGACAGTATACACGCCTGAAACTTCTAACAATTATTATACACAGATAAACTATATACAGTTAACAATATATAGCTTTTTATAGTGTGATACCCCATATTCTTCATTCTTATATGCATTTTTGTTGATCACATTATTATATTATTTACATAATCTATAGTGGCTAAGTATCATTATTCTTTATTAATCATTTTTAAGTAATATATTATTATTTACAGACAGTCAAGTTAATATCCAATTAATAGCTATGTAACATGGGTAATATAAAATATTGATAATGTGGTTTTAACTTGGAGGGCAAAAAATATAGGGCACTTGGCGAGAACTGTCAGGCAGTTTCAGAAGTCTTAGGACAGGTGCTCATGATAGCTATAATCGTATTATCTTTATCTTCATTAGCAACTACGATATTTTCGGATGTTGTAGTCATAAATCCTCCTCATAAGCAGCATACCTACATCTCTGAAAGAATTGACACTAATGCCGATACTATTCAGATATTGCATAGTGGTGGAGAAGTCATTAATCTAAAAACGCTCAAGATCATACTCAGTGTCAATGGAAAGTTGGCTAAGTTTAACATGTCCGATCCTAGTGTTAAGGTTTTGAATTCGAGAGGTTCAGTGCTTGATAATGGTTTTCTGATGCTAGGCGACTGTATAGAAATCAATGTGAGACAACTGGGGATTTACCTGAAGGATAAAGACACTGTTGATATGTATCTTGTGAACACTAAATCTGGTCAGGTGATCCAGAGGGTTGCACTCCATGGGGGAGAATGAAAAAAGAAAAACAAGAGGATATTCTATTTCAGAATCACACGATGTCCTGTTATGAAAATCAGAATGAGTAGAAGCTTCGGAGAGGTCATTAAAAGCTTATCAAAATCGGAATTAGCAGCATCCACAGTCATTGCCGCAGTACTACTGCTAAGCATCCTATTTACAATATTTGCAGTGGTAAGGATTGCGTATGTTCCGGAATGGAAAACTGATGCTGAACAATCACATATGAGTGAAGTCCAGAGGGATATGACAGGATTAAAATCAACAGTAGACATGATTATTTTTCTTATGGCTACAAACACAAGTTATTCAGCACGACCTCCCTTAACGGTTCCATTTAGCATGGGTGGAGGAGAAATATCTATTCTGGAACCCTCAAAATCAAGCGGGACACTGTCAATAAATACACGATCATACAAAATGACCATAATCCCAACATTGGGTAATGAAACATCAATTAACTCTAACATAATTACTTATCATTCGAACAACAGGCAATATGTGGATCAGGTTTTCAGGTATGAAAACGGAGCTGTTATTCTTGTCCAAGACGACAGATCATTAATGACACAGTTTCCCACATTAATCAGTATAAATCAAATTAGTGAACATAACTATAATGTTTTGATCCAAGCAATCAACTTATCAGGAAATTCAGACTCTATTTCTTCGGAGACATATACTTACTTGAGATTGACTGGAAGTAAATCTAATGATATAGACTTAGGGAATATTAATTCATTTGACTGTATAATTTCCACTAAATATCCGGATGCTTGGGAGTCTTATTTCAAAGAAAATCTCAATGAAATCTCTAAAGAAGCAGGTCTTAAATATGGCACAGATTTCATATTTGATCCAAAAGACTACTCAGACAAGGTACATTTAAAATTTCTTGCTGGCAACAAAAACCAAAACCATTACAGACTTTCGATAAGAGAATATGTTATCATGGCAGAAATTGGAGCAAGGAATAGTTTTAATCAATACAAATCATAAACTTCCTTTTGCAAACTTTAGTAGCAAAGTAGAGTTATGCTCACTTCTCTTTTATAGTCTACAGATCCACCAAAAAGCATAGAAGAATGGGACTAGATCTTTGGAGATGGGGTTTACTCAACTGAGCAAAATCCAATGCACATATATTCAGCAGCAAGAAATAATACAATATAACTTAATGTAAACAATGCAAATGGTAAAAATTCAAAGGTGAGCAATATGAATGTAACAATGTCTCTAGAAAAATCAGTTATAGGCTTTTTCAGTAAAGCTATTTGAAACATGTACATTTGCTTGTTGTCTTTACTGACCCAAATCTATGAATGTCTACTTCATGAACATGGAATTTTTAGAGATGGGACACAAATTCTCCTGCCACGAAATCTGTACATGCATGCAATAAAGCTGGAAAAATACAGTTAGCTTAAAAGTAAGTCAAGAGGTCAGAAAAATAAGCAACACTGAATTATTTATACACATCAGTCTATATTTAGTGAAAGCCTTAAATTCAACATTTAACTAACTGGTTCAGATATTCATCAAAATTCCCCCCCATTTTCATGATCTTTGCAGAAAAGTAATACCGAGCATTTATTATTTATGGAGCGCTGAGAGTCATGAATTCCTTGCCGTTTAGGCAGTGGATGATGTGAACACTAACATTTTTTTGTTTCCGTTTAAACTTTTAAATTATTGTTTTGCTGTAAAACAGTTTTTTTGTCACTACGGTCATAGATGATACTATTCACATCTGAAAGGGCTTTGATATGCATTGTAATTAAATAGCTTTAGCAATGCTATTGTCGGATCATCTATTACAAGCATTGGTGCCTTATTATCGATACAATATATTCTCCAACAAGCGAATTAAAAGGAATTACATGTCTATCTTTACCTCGATTTTTGTTGAACAAGGCTACTAATTCATGCTATGTAAGTGGTAGAATCTCGCATTCACTCATTCCTGGAATCCCATTCAAACGGCTTTCTATTAGAGGCTGTTTAATACTTTAAAGGAGGGAATTCTTAAAGATTTTCCAAAGTTCATCCTAATTGAAAAATTATATCGTAATGGGGATCGTATAGTCAAATGATAAGTTCTATAGATTCGTTTGAGCGGTGGCAGCTGATACAATAAACAATACATTCCGGAATCTTAGAGAGAACCTAAAGCAGAGTTTTAATCATCTAGATTAAAGGAATAGGATAAAACAAGAATCGATGATTTTTGAATTTCGACTAATTGACTGGTTGGTCTAAACGTATATCCCATCATTTCGTTCGTAGTAGACACAAATAATCATAATTTGAGCGTTTTATTCAACGAATTTCATATTGGTTTCAATTAATTCCTCTGAGCAAAGCACATTTCTAAGCTATAAGTTAGTCCGCTTGAGCCTAGCGAAACGAACATCTTGCTGCTGAAGCAAAATTCGGATGGCTCAACTCGACTTCTAGAGAGTACCCTTCGTACTTTTTATATTTTTTCCTTCTATTTTTACTGCTCGTTTCATGGCGTAGGCAAAAGCCTTGAAGAGAGCTTCGATTTTGTGATGGTCGTTATCTCCATAGACGCTTGCATGTATCGTAATTTTTGCATTTGAGGCAAGAGTATCGAAGAAGTGCCTCACCAGCTGGGTATTGAACTGTCCCACATTGGGTGCAGCAAAGTCTGCTTTCAGGACAAGATATCTGCGCCCACTAATATCCAAAGCAACGTCTGCAAGAGCCTCATCCATTGGAATTCTGGCTTCCCCAAAACGAGCGATTCCTATCATGTTTCCAAGCGCTTCTGCAATAGCCTTTCCGAGAACTATCCCTGTATCTTCCACTAGGTGATGCTCGTCTACGTAAAGGTCGCCCTCGGAACGAATCTTAATGTCAAATTCTGCATGTCGCGCAAAGGAAGTAAGCATATGGTCCAAAAATCCGATTCCTATGCTGATATCTGCAATTCCTGTACCATCGAGGTTCAGTTCAAGTTGGATATCAGTTTCTTTTGTCTTGCGGGATATTTTGCTTGTTCTCATAGAGCATCACATTCTCTTAAATTAAATAAATGCCTCGCATTTAGCAGCTTTTTGAATCCTGATAGTTTATTCCAGAAAATCAAGTGTACTTATCTAATCGCTCTGCTGTAAGAAAAAGACAGGGCACCCCATCAGTCATACTTTGTGGACTCAATAGCTTCCTCAAGAGAAAATCTGCCTGTGTAAAGAGCACTGCCGATCACCACCCCTATTGCTCCAGTTTTCTTCAGAATTTGCAGGTCGTGCAAAGAACCCACTCCCCCAGATGCAATTACAGGGATAGTGACTGATTCAACAAGTTCCTTTGTAGGACCAGGATCCACTCCTTGCATAAGACCTTCAGTATCTATATTCGTAAAAAGCAAACTTCCTGCACCTAGCTCCTCAAACTTTTTGCCCATTTCTACAGAAGTTTGCGTGCACTCCTCAGTCCAGCCTTTGATTGAGACTTTTCCGTTCTTAGCATCCAGAGCAACAGTTATGTATACGCTTCCAAAGGAATTGACAAGCAGTTTTACCAGTTCCGGATTTTGGATGGCAGCAGTTCCAAGAATTACTCTTGAAACTCCTAGTTTAAGGAGAGCAGCTGCATTTTCAAAATTTCTAATTCCTCCTCCTACTTGAATACAAACTCCTTTTTCCTTACAGACCTCTACTATCTTTTCAATAATTTGAGTATTTTTGCGTTCTCCTTCTATTGCACCATCGAGATCTACAAGGTGCAGACACTCTGCACCTTTGTTAATCCAGTCCAAGGCAACTGAAAGAGGATTGTCTAGGGATATAATTTCACTACCAGGTACTCCCTGCACAAGCTGAACACACTTTCCACCCCTCATATCCACCGCAGGAATCACTACAAAAACCAAGAACACCACTTCTCCACTAAACTTATAAAATAATATTTCAATGTTCCCATGATTGTAGGTCTTTTCCTTTCAGGGCATGATTCTTTCAATCGGTACAACAAGGATGTCTCTTGCACCTATTTTTTTCAGTTTATTTACAATGGTAAATATTAGGTTTGCATCAACAACTGCATGAACTGCAAGAATTGACTCTTCAGGATGTTTGCTAGATTCAACCTTCATAACAGTAGGCCCTGACATTCCAGGTAGCACTTCTTTTATTGCCTTTAAAGAGGTTTCAGGAACATTCATCATGAGATATCGCCGTTCTTTTGCATTAAGCACACTTTCGAGCGCAGTTTTGATATCAAGGATTTTATCTTTTGTCTGTAGGCTCTCTTTGTTAGCTATTAGATAAACTGTTGAGGAAAATACTTTGTCAATAGCTTTCATGTGGTTGATCATCAGAGTTGTTCCGGAACTTGAAATATCTACAATAGCATCCGCAATTCCTACATGTGGGGTAACCTCGCAAGCACCGCTAACCTTTATGATGTTAATGTCAACTCCCAGCCCTTTGAAGTACTGGCCAGTAATCCTCGGAAATTCAGTTGCAACTTTTTTGCCTTCAAGATCCTGAGCTTTCTCAAAATTAGAGTCTTCGAGCACAGCTAGTACAAGGTTTGATTTTCCGAATTTAAGGTCTAAAAGAGTTTCAACATCTGCTTCTCTTTCCGTAATTAGGTCTATACCTGTGATACCAACGTCAGCAGCTCCATCTTGTACATACTCAGGAATATCACTAGCCCTGGCAAAGAGGATGCTGATCTCTGGATCTATGGTCTTTTCAAACAGTTTTCGGCTTTCGGCTCCCCCGCTTATTGGGAAGCCTGCATCGCGGAAAATAGATATTGTGGGTTCGTGAAGGCGTCCTTTATTTGGTATTACAATGCGAATCATCTACTCTGCCCTCGAATAGTTATTTACCTTGGATTTTTTCCCCGAGTGTGTTCATTCTAACAGAATGTTTATCCAAAGTACTCTTTTACAATATAGACTTCACGGTAGATTTCACGGAAAATTTATGTGCTAAAGATTAGGCGTAAAAAAAATCTTTTTTAAGTAGTTGTAGTTTAATGAGATCAATTTCCCGTAATCCTTAAATATTTACACTTCATTTGAGTCAAATTTTGGTCTGCTTATATACTGTTTCTCCAACTCTATATAATTTTGTTTTACTTTTAAAACAAAAAAAATCACTTTTGATTTTAGAGATAAATTATGAAAATATCAAGCAAATCGAAATCTATAATAGTGAACCTTTTCATTCTAAAGGGAATTTTTAAGTTTCTGTTGTGTATGAAGTAACTAAAACTCAATATATTGATGATGGGATTTATCGAGCTGTTGATGCTGGTATTATAACGATAGTACTGCTGTCAATACCAGAGGTAAATCTTTGAAATAAGAACTCTTAGATTAGATCAATATTGGCAACCAAAATTAGATTCTCTAAAGTCTCGAAAAGATCATTTGAAGGACAAAAGAAATATTCTAAAAAAAATAAAAGATACCTTATACACAAAAGACTTATAAAATGATGAAATAATAAATCCAATCAGTTTAAGGATTTTCAACATAAACTTTTCCGAAATAATAATTGGTAATACCAAAGCCAATACTCTGATTATAAGATATTTGAAAAGCAAAACATGGCTGAATCTAAAAAATAGAATGGAAAGAGAATACATTTTCAAAATAAATCCACTAAGAATCAAGGTTATCTTTTCACGTTCATCATTTTTTAGCTTATAAGTATGAACTTATAGGTAAATATTTGATATAAATCGATGAAATCTGTACTTTCAGAGAGTTTTATGTTTGTGGGACTAGGAAAGAAATACCTCTTTGGAAAATAACCCTAAATTTAGATTGTGGAAATGTTATTAATTTAGATAGGAATAGTTCAATTCATTCATGAAACTTTTCCTACCACAAAGTTCTTTGTAGACAAGCTATCACTATTTTGTGGATAGTCTTCGACAAATGGTCTTGTTGGTGGTTATAAATCGCATTATTCCTGATAAAATGACTTAAGTACTTGAAGAGCGCTCCTTCCTCGATGCATCAGGGTTGGAGGGAGAGTTCACTAAATATAGATTCTGGAGTTATATATCCACGTACTGTAGATGTACACAAGAATACCAACCATTTTTTTTCAACATGACAGTAGTTTAAAATTGATCTAACTTTCAATGAATAATAGTGGATAGAGAGGTAAACAAATTCCAAATATATGTACATATGCAGAATGTCGGATGTATAATATCATTGATATGTTTTTTAGTAATATGTTCGTGTAATAATAAGTGCAAAAAAGCAGACTTTTAATATTAACTGACTGAAAAATAGTAAAAAAACAACACCATCAGTACTAATTAAACTACTGTTAATTTTAAAAAAAGAGGATCCAAAATGGCCCGAAATATAAAAGTAGAAGAGCTCTTGCAAACTCCGATTGAGAAACAACAAATAGAGCTTGTAGAACGCAAAGGGATAGGGCATCCTGACAGCATATCAGATGGATTGGCTGAAGCCGTAAGCCGCGCTCTATGCAGGGAATACATCAGCAAATGTGGAGCTGTACTTCACCACAACACCGATGAAACTCAGATTGTAGCTGGAAGGTCATGTCCAAGATTCGGAGGTGGGGAAGTACTGCAACCAATATATATTTTACTGGTGGGCAGAGCCACAAAAGAGTTCGAAAGTATCGAACTTGCTACCGAGTCTGTAGCTCTTCAAGCTGCAAGGAAATATCTTAGGAATACTCTTGTAAACATGGACCTTGATAGAGATGTAATCATGGACTGCAAACTCGGAACAGGTTCTTCAGATCTAAGGGATGTATTCAAAAGAGATAGGGTTCCTATTGCAAATGATACTTCCTTCGGCGTTGGCCATGCTCCTTTTTCTGAGCTTGAAAGTCTTGTCTACAATACAGAAAGGCAACTTCTCACAGACCTGAAATCACGTATTCCTGGCATCGGAGAGGATATGAAGGTCATGGGATTGAGGGATGGGGAAGATATAA
This sequence comes from uncultured Methanosarcinaceae archaeon, assembly GCA_963733675.1. Classification (GTDB taxonomy): domain Archaea; phylum Halobacteriota; class Methanosarcinia; order Methanosarcinales; family Methanosarcinaceae; genus Methanosarcina. The sequence continues at coordinate 140,550 of CAVTET010000001.1, forward strand.
CCCTTACAATATGTAGTGGCATGATTGGAAAATATATCGACGACTTGAACAGTTATATAAGTATAACTGAAGAGATGAAAAATTATGTAGGGGAACTTGCAACTCGTTACACTGAACGAGATGTGAAAGTCTTCATTAACGCAGGAGATAGCCTGGAAACATGTAGTGTTTTCCTCACAGTAACCGGAACTTCAGCTGAAATGGGAGATGACGGTTCCGTTGGGCGCGGAAACCGCTGTAATGGGTTGATAACACCAAACAGGCCTATGAGTATGGAAGCTACAAGCGGAAAGAATCCGATCAACCATATAGGGAAAATTTACAACCTTCTAGCGACTCAGATCTCCCGTGACATCGTGAAAAAAGTGTCAGGTGTAGAGGAAGTCTATGTTAGATTGCTTTCCCAGATAGGAAAACCAATTGACAAGCCACTTGTGGCAAGTGCTCAGATTATCCCAAAAGAAGATACCTCCTTTGAAAAGGTTAAAGCGGAAACTGAAGTTGTGATTGATGACTGGTTTTCCAATGTGACAAAGATTACAGAAATGGTGATTAAGGGTGAATTGAATACTTTCTAGATACGATTTCTCAGTCGAGTATCCAACTACTTTCTGTGGGGGGTAACAACTTCTCAAATAACTGTTATTAACTAACTTATTTAGATTTTAAGCTATATTTGTTCCATAAAATGAAAATATTTCATGCAAACATTGTGTCCATAAAATAAGATATCAGATATCTTTTTTGTATGAAATATAGTCAAAAATTTATTTTGGGCAATGAAATCATCAACTATTTTAAGAATATTTCGATAAACCGTTTAATTTTATCATATCCTTTTATGTAGGGTATATATGTGACTCATGAAATTCAGAGATTTATCAAAATTCTCTGTAATGTTTGTAATCAATGCTTGTTGTTTTGATAAAATTTTTCTGCCTTTTTTGATTTATGCCATGGAGGTCTTTCCAGTAGAAGAAATATCTTTGCTCCTATAGCTTATCTTAAAAGCAGTTATGTTTTGGGATAGAGTCTATATTTTGTGTAATTCCTAAATCATATCCGTATAACTCTTCTTCAGCAAAATATCACTTAATATAGATTTTGGCTTTTGAATCACTAGTAAATTTAATCGATTTTTAGCCTTTAATTGCCAAACATTCTGATTTATTTTAATCCATAAAAAGCTACTCTTGTCGCGAATAACGAACAGATGATTAGGGTTCATGAATCTTTTTTAAAATTCAGCTATAAATTCATTGTAAGTTCCTAATTTCTCCTTTTTGATCTAGATTTATATATTATGTCCCGAAACCCTAAATTTTTACTAAGTAGTCAAGTCTTTATTTTGAAAAAGATATTCTTAATTTCTCTTTGACGAATCGAAGTACGTCTTTTGTTTGTCAAGCCAGATAATCATCTTTACCTGTTGGTCTTGGCTCTGAAAGTACGTTCTTAACTCAAAAAGTTGTTCTGCTGTTAAAAGAGGCTTTACCCTTTAACCATGTTTACATTTAATACTGGATAAAGATTTTTTTGTCAGCATGTTTTATTCAACGATAAATCTTTAGTAGATAGACTAAAAAATCTTATGCAACTATAGCTGGACTCAAACCATTTTTAGCCAACAATAATGCTTGAGGCTCCACCTACTATTTTTTTGTTGCAGGAACTAATTGTTGCCTTGCAATATCATACATAGTGAATATATCAAAGCTCATAATTAATAATTTACCTATCTTATATCTAAGAAATATAGCATTATATTAAGAATTGACCATAGATCAATTGCAATGTGAAACAGCAATTTCGAATTAAAAACTAAAGAGAATTTAGATAAATCCTTGATTTTTTTAAGTGTAATTTATATTCAATTTATAATTATATGATAAAATTTAGGGGTTTATCGAGAATTTCTAAATTATTACACAAGGTTGTACACGTGTGGTTTTTTGATGGAATTATCGGTTTGAATCTATTGCGAAGTCAATAAGAATATTCTATTCAGAATCTTCGTTTACACATCTTTGGGATTTTTTTAGTTTCTAAATTAAGACTATCAACCGAAAAAGCGTGAATTTTTAGCCTTTTTTGTTTTTCTCACCTTTCAAGCATTGGAGACTTTCAATATCTTAACATTAATTTTATACTCATGGAGAATTTTGCTGATTTTACTCGCAAGAAAGAATACAAACGTCTTCATTCAGTTGGAGACAAACTTGTTGAAATTGATTCCTTAAGGATTGGAAATCTTATCATATCATTTTTGAGTTTATATTTTTTTACAAAACAAGTTATTGCGACAGATTTGGAGCTGATGCCATCTTCATGTTTTAAATACTTTTTACATCAATGATATGGTCTTTCGACTTCAAGCTTAAGAAACAAATTGTTGATCGAATTTCTTTCAGAAAATTTCTTGGTTTTCCTGAGTACTCCAGACAGTACCCCAGTCTGATAATTAAGAAAAATAATTATTGTATCACTTCAATGGAGATATTTAGGATTCGATAAAACCCATATTTTTCGAATTTATATTATTGTATAATTTATTTGTTTATTTGCACAATATATAACATTAAAGACGATGTATAAATGTAAATTTTTCTCATATTGAATTAGAGTGTTATATTTTAGGTATGTTCTCATAAAAATGTCAAAAATCTATGAAACATATGACATCAAGGTGAATATAAATTAACCTAAACCATATAATCTCATTTTTCAGTCAAAATTTGTTTCTAGTAAATATTAGTTTCTTACTTATATTTCGCTATACATTATATTCTCTGAATAATAATACTCTGATGGTACAATTTAAAAACGATTAAACCGGCAAATAATATAGCACATAACTTAACAAATAAACTTCTCTTAAAAAAAGAAAATGGGTAATGTATTGGCAGATTGCTGCTTACTCAGTGAACTTGCTGGTGGAAGTAAATTGGAACTCAACAGTCTAAAAAATTGTACAAAACGGAACAAAAGTTCGGAGTGTATACAAATATGGGGAAACAAAAATTTGACAGAATGAAAAAGACAATTGCCATTCTACTGGCAGTACTATTTGTAACATCTTTGTCAGCAGTTGCAGCTGTTGCTGACCACGGCGGTCACGGCGGTCACGGCGGCTTTGGCGGCTTTGATGGCGGCTGGGGAGGACCTGGTTTTGGATGGGGAGGGCCGTTCGGATTTTACCCACCTGCGCCCTATGGCACAGCACCTGGGTCTTGCGCCTGTGGACCTTATGGATGCTTCTGTGCTCCTGACTACACATACCTTGTGCAGGCTATCATAGCCGAGAATGGATGGTAAAAAGTAAGTGGTTGTTTCGGCAATGATCTCGTTAGCTTATTGCTAGCTAGCCGAACCATGAACTGACCTGTCTAGATGGGTCTAAATTGGCTACGAAATAGGGCTTATGCATTTGAGATACAAAATTCAGTATAAATATACGTTGTGATTTGAACTTATATTTTAGACAATCTGATTTTTAATGCTACTGATTTCTTATTTCAACCGCGTAAGTCCTATAAACTATAAAATCGATGATAATGCATTACGCATAATCATGAATCGGATTATGGAAATAGAAATCACTTAATATTTTAAGTATCTATCATATATTTTTTCTGGCAGGACCTATTTACTTGAAGGGAATAATAGAGCACAAGCAAATTGTCATAAATATTATGATTTAGATCGTTGAATATTACGATTTTGATAGTTCATTTAGTTTTTTTGGTCTCAGCGATTTGTTTCTCAGTTTTAGCTGTGTGAGTACTGCTTTGTTACTAGTTGTTAATCATTTAAGCGATTTGTCAATATATTTCAGATTTATATTTTTAGGTTTATAGCTTTATTGGATTGAATTACTAGATTTTTAGAGCTCTTGATCCACTATTCTTCTCCAATTCACAAAATAATCTTAATGCCTTCAAATTTCCACTTTACAAATGAAGATTTGTATTAAAACTATTCTTTCATTTTTTTAATGCTTATTTTAGCTACTTGGTGTTTTTCCGTGAATGTTGACTTTCTTTAGGTCTATTTCCCTAGGTTTGCTGCGAGGCTGGAAACTTCCTTTATAAAAATTATTGTTTCACTTCCTTTAAATATACTCCAGGATGCTAGCCATTTTCTCAATATGGCGGTAGCTTAAAAATGAATCAAATTTTCAATGAATAATTGTGAGCAAATATGCGAACAAATTATTCAAATGTGTACATTTGCAAAATTCCAATTATTAGCTAACCGACTTATATTTTAAGATACCTTTGCACTATAAATAAACAGATCACTTCCTGATCCCATTATGTCGATAAAGTAATAAACGTCATCTAGTTTTCTTGTATGAAACATCGTGCCAATTTTTTTGTTATAGTAATCTCATCAACTATTTGAAGCAAATATGCTTTGAAATTGGTAAATGATACTGTTTTGAGTCTAGCACAATAGGTAATGATAGTGGTCATATATACCTATTCTTTTTGGGGAACAATAATATTTTCTTGAGATTGATGCTGATTATAAAAATATTACAACAGATTAAAAATATTACAACACATCACTCTTCAAAGAATACTTTAATTTAAAAACAGTTACTTTGTGGAAAACTGTGAAGTAGTGGAATTTACACTGGAACTGTGAACGATGTCCAAACTTCATATTTTATAATAAACTGTGTGAATATCGGGGAACCCAGAAAAAAGAATCATATATCCAAATGAAAATATTTGATTCTAAAAAATTCCTCTGCATCCAGAGTAGTTACATACCACGTTGCTTGCTGTGGGTGCGACACCATAACTTTGATTGCATTTTTCTTATCTTATGGTCATTCATTTTTTGATCCGTTTGATGTTTTAATAGCATTTCAAAGAATTTCGATAAACCTATGATCTTCACTAGTCATTTATATATTAGTTATATACAGATGACAAAATATTGGGATTTATCAAAATTCTCTTCAATGCCGTTAGATCCTTTAATGTCCACTTTGAATCCATAATTTCTGCTTATCTTCCAGATATATTTTTATATTTCATGCTTCTTCCATCTTCATATACTAATCCACCATGCTATCTGAATAAATTGAAAAAAACATAATGGAGAATCATTCGAATTATCAAACACTCTATTTTCTTAAAAACGAGCATTAAAGTTATCAATATAGCAGGCACAAATGATCTAAAAGTACTTTTCAATTTACTTTTTTCTGATTATTGATCTCATCATTAGTTTGAGCAGTAAGGTTTCCATTGATTTGGTTTTTAAAAACCGTTCCAAAACTAATCAATGAATTGCCATCGAAGGCTCAAATGTAACTTTGATCGCGGAAGCCAAATTGCCTTTGAGTAATTTCACTGACCAAACAAATTTGGTGGTATAAATTGTCAGAAATATTGAATAACTTTTGTAGTTTTGACGTTCATAAGCGTTTTTTATTGTTGTATCTTGAGTATAAATATGGTGAATGAAACAACAGAGTTTCCATAGATATGATGACAAAATTTTAAATTTTAAAAGTGTGTTTATATAAAAAAGTGGCGTTGTTGCATTTGAATCAACAAATGACATTTTGTTTCTGTTTATGATTTGTTGATGCATCATCTTTTTGTTGTCATTGAAAGTGCGCGATATGTGAAGGTATTTATACATAGATAAACGCAAATAAATATAGATTACAAAATTATTGCAAAAATTGCATTGAATCAAAGTTTTGGTGTTGAATCCTGCTGCAAGCAATGAGGTATGTTATCGCCACCACTTTGGTGTGAAAAATACGAATAACTACTCCTAAATAATAATATAATTTTGATCATATATATTTTCTATATTTTTTCTGTGATCTTCAACATTTTTTGTAATGACATCGAAGTTGTACCACTATCAACAGTTCCGATATAACCTTCATCATCCACATTTCACCATTTCATAATTGTTTTCAATCGCAGGTTGCTATGTGAAAATTTTTCTTGTGTTGACATTTACTAGAGATAATTTATCTCCCCTTCTATTTTCACGAGTTTTTTATATATCATTTTATCAGAAGATGACTAAATTTAGGTTATTATTGAAGTTCTCTTTGGATTAACATTTACAATGTGTTCACAATATCTTGTCCGGGTTGTAATTGTTTAATTTATTCATTTTTTTCTCACTTTTCATTGATTCGTTTCTTCTTTCTGTTATAGTCTTCCACAAAGGATTTATATATTAGATATGCCATCTACAGGCAACGTGCATCAAAGATTTAGATTTTAAGCATTTTTGTGCTTGAAGTTATTAAGCAAAATCAATGTGTTACTCAATGCTAAGTTCCTGGAAGCTTATGGGAAATTGGATTTTTGCCGTTGATTATGTGAAATTTTCTGTATTTGAAGATAAATCCAGTGAGAAAAGTTGGATCAACATGAGTGTCAAAGGGCCAATGCTTTGAAACGCCCGCTTTTGGCGCTATATGCGCCTAAAATCGCACGAAACTGTTTAGGTTTTCGATGAGTCGCGGTTGCAGTTGCTGAATACTGAAGTTTCAAGTAATATTACTGGTTACTGAGTATGAGATCAGGTTACTGAATGCTGAAGTTTCGAATAAATTGCTATATGTTTCAAATCAGGGCTGGATACCTGGATTAGGGTCTGCCAGGGATCGTAAATTCGGTCCTTTAAGCGTATGCTTCCTCAGAGACTGGGAGAAAGGGCCGTATGCAGATGCCTGAAGGAATTAGGGTACCGGAAGTGTAAAGCTCTGGTCTGCTCGAGGCTTTTTTGGCCAGGCAGGTCTGAAAGACATCCCTCCTAATCTGGTAGCGTTTGGGGAATCCAGTGCGTTTTTCTTTTGTCACTTTAGTTGAAGCGACCGGAGGGACTGGTATCTAAATTAAAATTTACGGAGTAGAAATATGGCAAGCATACACCGACCAAAACGAGGTTCACTCGCATTCAGTCCGCGAAAAAGGGCAAAAGGCCACATTCCACGGTTCAGGGCCTGGCCGGAGGCTATCGGTGAACCAAGGTTACAGAGTTTTGCAGGGTATAAGGTTGGAATGACCCACGTAATCATGGTTGATGATACAAAGAACAGCCTTACACAGGGTATGGAAATCTCTGCAGCGGCGACTGTAATCGAAACTCCTGCAATCAGGGTTGCAGCCATCCGGGTTTATACAGAAGACAGTATTGGAGAGAGGGCAATCGCTGAAGTGTGGGCCGCAGATCTAGATCCTGAACTTAAGCGTAGGATCAATATCCCAGCAGCTGAAAATTTGATTGAAACCCTTGAAACCATTGGGAAAATGATTGAAGAAGGTCATGTGAGCGATATCAGAGCAGTTACCTATACTCTGCCAAAGAGCCTGACAGGCATTCCCAAGAAAACGCCCGATATCATGGAATCCGGAATCAGTGCAAGGGATCTCAATACTAAATTCGAATACTCAAAGTCAATTCTTGGCACCCTCATAAGAATTACCGATGTTTTCAAAACTGGAATATTTGTTGATACAGCCGCGATCACCATCGGAAAGGGCACCCAGGGCCCTGTCAAGCGTTGGGGTATCCAATTGATGAAGGGCAAGCACTCAAGACAGGGTAGCCTGAGGCAGATAGGTACGCTTGGTCCATGGCATCCAGCTCACGTTTCCTGGAGAGTCCCACAGATGGGTCAGACGGGATATCATCAGAGGACCGAGTTCAACAAGCGCATACTTAAAATCGGATCAAATGGCGCAGAAGTTACTCCTGATGGTGGTTTCCTCAACTACGGCCTGATCCGAGGAGATTATGTGCTGATCAAGGGTAGTGTTCCCGGACCTTCCAAGAGACTTATCAGACTCCGAGATCCGATTAGGGCAAAGAAAGTCGACCTTGGAGAACCAAATATCGTTCACATAAGCAGGGAATCCAAACAGGGGTGAAGTAAAATGGCTAAGGCAAAAACTATAGATCTTACAGGAAGGGTTATCAGGGAAATTAAACTCCCATCCGTGTTTGATACTGACTATCGCCCTGACTTGATCAAAAAGGCAGTGCTTGCAGCACAAGCAAATAGGCTCCAACCCTATGGTCCCCGTCTCTATGCAGGAATGGAAACTTCTGCAAGGTCCTGGGGTTCTGGAAGAGGCGTTGCTCAAATTCCAAGACTTATAAACAGCAGTAAAGCTGCAAGAGTCCCGCAAGCAAAAGGCGGAAGAAGGGCCCACCCGCCAAAACCTCAAGCTGACAGGAGAGAGAAGGTCAACACCAAGGAACGCCGCTATGCAATCCGCTCTGCAATCGCAGCAACTCGGGATCCTACTCTTGTAAACCTGAGAGGCCATGTATTTGAAGCTGAGCTCCCTATTGTTGCTGAAAAAACGCTTGAAGATCTGGTTAAAACAAAGCAGGTAATAGACTTCCTGCGAGTTGTTGGAGTCTACGAAGACGTAATAAGGGCAAAATATGGAAGACATATCAGAGCTGGTCGCGGGAAGCTCAGAGGCCGGAAATACAAACATAAAAAGAGCATCCTGATTGTTGCAGGGGAATCTTCCCCTATACTGAAGGCTGCGAGAAACTTATCTGGGGTAGACGTCACAACAGTAAATTCACTGAATGCCGAACTTCTTGCACCTGGCACTCATGCGGGACGCCTTACTATCTGGACAGAATCTGCAATTGAGAAACTGGAGGCCGTATTCGAATGAGTTCCATTGACTATCCTTTTGTTACTGAAAAAGCGATGATGTTGCTTGATGAAAACAAGCTCCAGTTTGTTGTTAACACCAGGTCAAACAAAAAGCAGATCGTAGAGGATGTTGAAAAGCTGTATGGATTCAAGGTAAAGTCCATACGTACAATGACCACCATGAAGGGGACGAAAAAAGCAATCTTGGCATTCGAAGAGCCTGAGTCAGCACACGAGATTGCAACCCGGATAGGACTCTTGTGAGGTGTGATGCATGGGTAAAAGAATCATATCACAAAACAGAGGTAAGGGTACTCCAACCTACAGAGCACCTTCTCACAAGTACAAGGCAGATCTGAGACATCCTCATGTTGATGAAAACACTTCTCTTGAGGGAAAAGTCATAGGTATAGAGCACGACCCTGCTCGTTCAGCTCCAATCGCAAAAGTGGCCTTTGAAAACGGGGAAGAACTTTTCTTGCTGGCTTCCGAGGGCATTGCAGTCGGGAATACAATCGAGTGTGGAGAAAATGCAGAGGTCAAGCCAGGAAATATAGTTCCTGTAGGAAAGGTGCCTGAAGGTTTTTTTGTCTGCAATATCGAGTCAAAACCAAATGATGGGGGTAAGTTTGTTCGCTCCTCAGGTGTATACGCGACTGTTGTAACTCATGAGCTCAACAGGACTGCAGTGGCAATGCCTTCAGGTAATATCAAATGGCTTAACCCAAGCTGCAGGGCAGTTGTAGGTATTGTTGCAGGCGGAGGCAGAGTGGACAGACCATGGCTCAAAGCCGGGAAAAAGTATCATAAGCTGAAAACAAGAGCTGCAAAGTATCCAAGGGTTTCAGGTGTTGCCATGAACCCGCGTGACCACCCATTCGGTGGAGGTGCCTGGAAGCATCCCGGAAAACCAACGACTGTTAGCAGGAACGCCCCGCCAGGAAGAAAGGTCGGACTAATTGCAGCAAGAAGGACAGGAATGAAGCGTTGATGAGGGACATTCGTTATGGTAAAAAAATCAGCATCAAGGTTACCTAAAAGAAAGGGTGAGTACACCTATCGCGGGAAAATTATCTCAGAACTTCAGGAACTAAGTCTTGAAGAGTTTGCAGAACTCCTGCCTTCGAGAGAACGCAGGAGCATCAAACGTGGATTTACAGACGGGCAAAAAAAGGTCCTGCACGAATTTAAGGAAGGAAAGAATGTCAGGACTCATCATAGAGATATGATCATTCTTCCGGAAATGATTGGAAAGGTAATTGAAATCCACAATGGAAAGCAATTTGTAAGTGTGGATCTTCAGCCTGAAATGATCGGGCACCGTTTCGGAGAATTTGCGCCCACAAGATCCAAAGTTACACATGGTAGTGCAGGTGTGGGAGCAACTCGTTCAAGCAAGTTTGTGCCATTGAAGTGAGGTGAAAGGGAATGGCAAAAATTGATTATTCAATCAAGGGAGATCCTGAAATAACCTCTAAGGCTATGGGTTCAGAACTGCACATTTCACCTAAAAAGTCTCGAGAGGTTTGTTGTAAAATAAAGGGCATGAAGGTCGCTGAAGCGAGGAAGTTTTTAGAGGCCGTAATTGCTTTGAAACAGGCAGTACCTTTCAAAAGACATCACGATGGAACAGGACACCGAAAAGGTCCCATGGCTGCTGGCAGGTACCCGGTCAATGCTTCAAAGGAAATTCTCAAGGTTCTAAAAAATGCAGAAAGTAATGCAGAGTATAAAGGCCTTGAACCCGCAAACATGTATATCTTTCATGCTGCAACTCAGCGAGGAAGGGTAATTCATGGATTTATGCCGAGGGCCAGAGGACGGGCTACTCCCAAAGATACCGAAACTGTAAATATCGAGATGATCCTTTCTGAGGTGCGTTAATGGCAATAGAAAAAAAGTTCGTTAATGATGGGTATGTCAAGGCTTCCATGGGCGAGTATTTTGCAGAGCAGCTGAACAGGGCTGGATACGGTGGTATGGAGCTTAACAGGACCCCAATGGGCACCCAGATTATTATTTATTCCGAAAAGCCGGGGATGGTAATCGGAAAGGCCGGAAAGGTTATTCGAAAGCTTACTCGGGACGTTGCAATCAAATACAACCTTGAAAATCCGCAGATTGATGCCCAAGAAGTCAAGAGACCTGAACTTAATGCCCAGATGATGGCTTCAAGACTCGCAGCTTCAATTGAGAGAGGTTGGTACTTCAGGAAAGCTGGGCACAACACTCTCCGTGCAGTTATGAATGCAGGTGCTCTTGGATGTGAAGTTGTAATCTCAGGAAAGCTTACAGGTGCTAGGTCCAGAGTTGAAAAATTCATTAATGGATACATAAAGCACTCCGGAAACCCTGTTGAAGAGGTAGTAGACGAAGGGTTTGCAGTAGCAATCAAAAAGCTCGGGACTCTTGGCTGCAAAGTCCGGATCATTCAGCCAGGTGTTGTCCTGCCTGATTCATACAGGATCAAGGAGTTAAATGAAATTGTCACTGAGCAGCCAGCCAAAATACCCGTCGAAAAACCGGCTGAGAAATCCGCTGAGGCTCCTAAAAAAGAACGCGCAGCAAAACCCAAAGCTCCTGCAGCAGCATCCGAAAAAGCAGTCGAAAAAGTAGTAGAGGAAATTGAAGTTGCAGAGCTTGAAGAAGCTGAAGAAGAACCCCAGGTTGAGGCGTCCGAAGACTCTGAAGAAGCTGAACTTATTTATGTAGAGGGCTCGGAAGAAGTCCGCAGACAAGTCAATGGTGTCTGGCAGCATAAGCATGAGAGCTATGATTATTGGCATCCTATGGCACGGGTTCACAAGGAGGCTAAGGAATAAATGGCAATTCTTAAAATCAACGAAATCCGGGCCATGACAATTGACGAAAGGGCTGACGAATTTGAGACCCTTAAAAACGAGCTCGTCAGGGAACGTGCCCTTACTTCTGCAGGAGGGTCTCCAGATAATCCAGGCCGAATCGGAGAGATTAGAAGAACGATTGCTCGGATAAAGACAATTCAGCATGAGCTACATGAAATCTAAAGTGGAAATTATACCTTCGACCCTCATCTACCACGAATTGATAGGGCTTGAGATTAAGTTGATTCATTCCACTAATCCAGTACTAACAGGAATCCATGGACGAGTAATAAATGAAACAAAGAATATGTTGATCATAGAAAACTCAAAGTCCAGGGAACTGAAAATTCCAAAGGCGGATTCGGAATTTCTCTTTCGAATCCCTGCCGAGCTCTCAGAAAAAGGCCGTAGATTCGATGAATTCGTCAAAATTCAGGGAAACCTGTTGCTATCACAACCCGAAAATCGGATCAAGAACATCAAAAAATTACGTAAATGGGGCTAAACTCATGGCAAGAGATATTGGATTGAATATACCGGCGCCATCAAAAGATTGTGAAGATTTATCATGTCCCTTCCACGGAACACTCTCTGTAAGAGGTCAAATTCTTGTAGGTACCGTGGTCAGCAGTAAGATGGACAATACGGTAGTTATTGAAAGGCAATACATGAAAATGGTGCCAAAATATCAGAGATATGAGAAAAGACGATCGAGGGTTCACGCACACAACCCACCATGCATTACAGCAAAAGTAGGTGATATTGTAACGATCGTGGAATGCAGACGTCTAAGCAAGACCAAGTCCTACGTAGTAGTCAAAGCGGAGGTGCCCAAATGAAAGGCATACGTTCCAATATCCCAAGGGCTTTGAACGCGGGCGCCAAGATTCCCTGTGTTGATAATACCGGAGCCAAGGTCGTTGAGATTATTTCTGTCAAGAAGTATAGAGGAGTCAAAAACAGGATGCCCTGCGCAGGAATTGGAGACATGTGCGTCGTCTCAGTAAAGAAAGGCACACCCGAAATGAGGAAACAGGTTCTTCTTGCAGTGGTGGTTCGTCAAAAACAAGAATTCCGTCGTCCTGACGGGCTTCATGTGTCTTTTGAGGATAATGGCATGGTGATAACGGATGAAGAAGGAATTCCCAAAGGTACGGATATAAAGGGTCCAGTTGCAAGGGAAGTAGCTGAGAGGTACCCTAAGATAGGGACTACAGCATCTATTATTGTTTGAGGTAGCGACTATGGTGTCTAAACAGCCCAGAAAACAGAGAAAGGCAAGATACAGCGCGTCTCTCCACGTCAGGCAGAGATTAATGGGTGCGAGGTTAAGTGAAGAACTTTCTAAGGAGTATGGTACAAGAAGCGCTGCAGTCATTAAAGGAGACACTGTAAAGGTCATGCGTGGAAACTTCAAGAACACTGAAGGAAAAGTCCAGGTTGTTTCCCTTAAGGACGGCACTATTTGTGTGGACAGGGTAATTTCCACCAAGGTGGATGGCACTGAAGTCCCAAGACCTATCTCCCCCTCCAACGTTAGGATCACAAAACTGGAAATGAAGGACGGGCGCAGAGCATCAAGCATTAAGAAGCGGGACAGGTGATTTTGTGACACACCAGAAAAGATTGTCAGTTCCAAGAAGTTGGAAGATTGGGAGAAAAGGGTATAAGTGGGTTTCTACCACCCGTTCGGGGCCTCACAGCAAGGCACGTAGTCTTCCGCTCGGAATCATAATTCGTAATGTTCTCAATCTTGTGGATAATAGCAGAGAAGGTAAAAGGATCCTCTCGGAAGGTAAGGTTCTTGTGGATGGAGTTTCCAGGAAAGACCTTATGTTTCCGGTCGGGCTCTTTGATGTAATTACTCTCCCACTCATAAATGAATCATATAGGATGCTTCAGGATGATAAGGGACGTCTGACACTCCACAAACTGAATGAGACAAACGTTAACAAGCTATGCAGGATCGACAATAAGACCACACTTAAAGGAGGTAAGGTACAGCTTAATCTGAGTGACGGAACTAATATCCTTGGCTCTAACGAGTATGGGACTAAAGATTCCCTGATTCTTTCGGTTCCTGATAAAAAGGTGGTAAAACACCTCCAATTCAAAATTGGTAACCTTGCAATGGTGGTAGGTGGGCAGCACTCAGGTGTAATCGGAAAGATCAAGGAGATCAAGGAAGTTAAGAGTTCTAGACACAACACGGTTACTATTTCCGGTGAAATAGATTTCGAAACGATCGAAGAATATGTAATTGTGATCGGTGAGGACAAGCCTGAGATTAGGCTGGGTGGTGATATAAATGAGTAACACTATGCGTACTCCAGTCATTGACAAGGTTATTGTCCACATGGGTGTTGGAGAAAGCGGCCAACATCTCGTGAACGCCGAAGAAATCCTTCGGACTATCACAGGTCAGACAGTCGTAAGGTGCTTTGCCAAGAGAACTTTGCCAGCTTTTGCGATCAAGAAGAAAGAACCCATAGGTTGCAAGGTAACTTTGAGAGGTCAGAAAGCTCAGGAGTTTCTTGAAATCGCATTAGGTATCGTTGAAAAATCTCTAGTCAAATCCCAGTTCGATTCCCTCGGAAATGTCTCTTTCGGAATTGAAGAGCACACAGACTTTCCAGGCATGAGATATGACCCAAATATAGGGGTTTTCGGAATGGATGTAACAGTTGTGATCAAGCGCCCTGGAGAAAGAATCTGCAAGAGAAGAATCGCAACAAGGAAGATTCCTACTAACCATAGAGTCACGGTTGAGGATGCAATTGTCTTTCTTAACGAGAGCTATGGCGTGGAGGTCATTTAAATGGCAGAGAAGATAAATAAGTCTGGAAGAGGAGTAAATGTATGCAAACGGTGTGGGAGAAAGCAGGGCCTTGTTCGCAAATACGATATCTACCTTTGCAGACACTGTTTCAGGGAGATTGCCCACGAGATGGGTTTTCAAAAATATTCATAAGGTGATTAAAATGGTATTACTTGATCCTCTTGCAAACGCTCTTTCAACAATTAAGAATGCTGAGATCATTGGGAAGAGTTCCTGTGTCATCAGGCCTGCTTCAAAGAACATTGGTAATGTATTGAAGGTTATGCAAGATCTTGGCTACATTGGCGAATTTGAGTTTATTGATGATGGAAAAGCTGGGATTTACAACATTGCCCTTGTGGGAAGAATTAACAAATGTGGTGCGATCAAACCTCGGTATTCCGTTGGAACCGACAGCTTTGAACGCTGGGAAAAACAGTTTCTGCCGGCAAAGAACTTTGGCGCTCTTATCGTAACAACTTCAAACGGGGTTATGTCCCAATACGACGCCCGTGAGAAAAAGATCGGTGGACAGCTTCTTGCTTATGTATATTGAGGAGAGAATGAAGAATGGTTAAGGAGATTGCAAGAACAATTATAATTCCTGAAGGAGTTTCCACCTCTCTCTCACAGGATGTTTTTACGGCAAGAGGGCCGAAGGGAACTGTTGAAAGAAAGTTTTGGTTTCCTGGAATTAAAATCGAAGTCAGGGGAAGAGAAGTACTGATTGATGCCGAATCCGTAAGAATCGAACAGAAAGCGATGGTTGGAACTTTTGCCTCCCATATCAAAAATTTAGTCAAAGGTGTAAGTGAGGGATTTGAGTGCAAGATGACAATTGTGTATGCTCACTTCCCAATGCAGGTAAAAGTTGAAGGTAAAACTCTCGTAATTGGAAACTTCCTTGGTGAAAAAAAACCAAGAGTTGCAAGAATTCTTGGCGATACTTATGTTAAGGTAAGTGGAAATGAGGTAGTTATTTCCGGAATTAACAAGGAAGACGTAGGACAGACTGCTGCAAACATTGAACAGAAAACAAAGATCAGAAGGTTTGATCCGAGGGTTTTCCAGGATGGAATCTACATTGTTCAAAAGGCCTGAGGTGGCATGATGGCAAAAGAATTTAGTGAGGTAAAAGGTACTTCAGTTTCTACCCTTGACATGGATCCTGAATCAAAGCGATTATTTAATGTGAGAAAGATCCAAAAAGGAACGAAGCCCCAATTCAAGAGAACGTGTAGTCATAAGTTCAAGAGACTTGATACTAACTGGAGGCGTCCGAGGGGTTCTCAGGGCAAACAGCGCAGAAAATATGTGTCAAAAGGAGCTCTTGCCCAGGTAGGATATGGAAGTCCTGTTGCAGTAAAAGGTCTGCATCCATCAGGTTATTCTGATGTGCTTATTTCCAACACTTCGGAACTTGAGCTTGTTGATCCATCTTATGAGGCTATCAGAGTAGCAGCTGCAGTAGGCGCAAAAAAGAAAACAGTTATTCTCGCAAAAGCGGAAGAATTAGGAATTAGAGTGCTGAACCCTGGAAAAGGTGACTAAAAATGTCAGACTTGTTTAACCAGAGAAGGCTAGCTTCCAAAGTTCTTGAATGCGGACTTGACAGGGTATGGCTCAATCCCGAAGCCTTGGAAGAAATCACTTCCGCAATCACGAGAGAAGATATCCGTGGGCTCATTGAGAAAGGCACTATTAAGATCAAGCCGGTAAGGGGTGTCAGCAGAGGCAGGGCCCGAGTTCTTGCTGCTAAACGTAATTATGGGCACTGTAAGGGTCCTGGTTCTAGAAAAGGTAAGAAGGGAGCTCGTACTCCGAAGAAAGAGCAGTGGGTCAAAAAGATCCGGGCTCTCAGAAAAAGACTCAAGGAACTGCGCGCAGAAGGGATGCTTGATAAGTCTGTGTATTGCAGACTCTACAGAAAGGCAAAAGGCGGAGAATACAGAAGTGTTTCTCACCTTAATTCCCACCTTGGGTCCGAAAAAATGTTAAAAAAAGAATAACCTGGAGGAGCTGAAGATGGCAACAGGACCAAGATATAAGGTTCCTTTTAGAAGAAGAAGGGAAGGACGAACTAATTATCACCTTCGTCTCAAGTTATTGCTCTCAAGACAGGATCGTGTGGTTGTCAGGAAGAGTGCAAAAAATGTTCAGATCCAATTAATAGCTCCGACACCAGAAGGGGATATAACTTATTCTTCAGCAGTTTCAAATGAGCTTGCAAAGTATGGTTATACAGGAGCTACCGGGAATACACCAGCTGCGTACCTTACAGGATTATTGTTCGGACTGAAAAGTTTGAAAAAAGGGTATGATAGAGGCATTCTGGACATAGGACTTCAGGCTTCCTCTGTAGGTTCAAGAGTTTATGCTGCTCTTAAGGGAATTGTAGACTCAGGTTTTGATATTCCCTGCAGCTCGGAAGTATTCCCTTCGGACGAGAGAATCCGGGGAAAGCATATTGCTGAATACAGAGAAGAGAGCTCAGACCTGCCAGAGCAGTTTGAAGCGACCAAAGAGAAAATCTTTGCTGAGTTTAGTTAAGGTGATTTAATGGCATTCGATCAAGATTGGGTTCCAAAAACCAGGCTTGGAAAACTTGTCTTTGAAGGGCAAGTTACTTCCATGGAAGAAGCAATTAAGTCAGGCCTGCCAATCAGGGAACCTCAAATAATTGATATGCTGCTTCCTGACCTGGAAGATGAGGTGCTCGATATTAACATGGTTCAGAGGATGACCGACTCCGGACGCCGTGTCAAATTCAGAGCAACCGTTATTGTAGGGGACAGAAATGGCTATGTAGGACTAGGACAGGCAAAGGATGTGCAGGTAGGACCTGCAATTCGAAAGGCTATTGATGCTGCGAAGCTAGATATCACATATATCCGTAGAGGGTGCGGTTCATGGGAATGCGCTTGCGGTCTACCTCATACCGTACCTTATGAAGTTAAAGGAAAGGCAGGTAGTGTGAGTGTAATTCTTATCCCAGCTCCGAGAGGGCTTGGAATTGCGGCCGGAAACACTGCAACCAAGGTACTGGAAAAAGCCGGAATTAAAGATGTATGGACCAATACGTTTGGAACAACTAGATCAACTCTTAACTTTGCAAAGGCAACGTTTGATGCTCTGAATCATGTCAACGTCATGAGGCTGCCGATATACTGTCGTAAGGAGGAAGCCTGAATGTATGCAGTTGTTAGGCTGAGAGGTCGGGTTAATGTCAGGTACACCATTGAAGATACCATGAAAATGCTTCGTTTGCAGAAGGTTAATCACTGTGTGCTCGTTCCAGAGAATCCTCATTTCAAAGGCATGATCCTGAAAGTGAAGGACTACGTTGCATATGGGAAGGTTGACGCAAAAATTCTTACAGAGATCCTCGAAAACCGTGGAAGACTCGAAGGTGATACTCGCTTGACCGCTAAATATATCCAGGAAAATACTACTTACGATTCAATAAAGGCTTTTGCTGAAGCCGTGATAGAGGGAGAAGCTTCTATTAAGGACATCCCAAAATTGAAGCCCATTTTTAGGCTTCATCCTCCACGAAAAGGACATGCTGGGATTAAAAGGACTTTTCAACAGGGTGGAGTTCTTGGAAACCATAATACAGATATCAACGTACTCCTGCATAAGATGAGATAGGGTGGTTGAAATGGATACAAAGAAGTTCAGAGGATCCAGGACATGTGGAGGCGGGACTCATAAAAACAGGCGTGGAGCCGGAAATAGAGGAGGCCGTGGAAAAGCAGGTGGCTGTAAACACCATTTCGTAAGAGCGATAATAAGGGGCTACAGCTATGGCAAGCATGGTTTCAAGCGCCCAGCTGAAGTATCTACAGATGTTTCTATAGTAAATGTGGGAGAGCTTGATGAACTTGCTCCTTATCTTGTTGAAGAGGGGCTTGCAGAAATCCAGGATGGTGCATACCACATTAACCTTGAAAATCTGGGGATTGAGAAGGTTCTCGGAAGTGGACGCGTTACGAAGAACCTGGTAGTTACCTCGGAAGAATTTTCAGCATCTGCCCGTAAAAAAATTGAAAGCGCTAGTGGTAGGTGTATTGATGCTGAATGAGTAGTGTCATTCTGGCATTACTTACTTTCGTTCTTTGATAATTTTTTTATATTACATATGCTCTATATAAGTATCTTATTGCTGAATATAGTTCAATACTTCAAGCAGTATAATCTTAATGTATGGTTTGAATGGTGTAATCGATGACTCTCAGGGATACATTAGAACCGTTTTTTAACAAGTTACCTGCAGTAGCAAGTCCGGAAAAACATGTCCACTTTAAGACTAAACTCTGGTGGACTCTGGGAGTTCTGGTGCTATACTTTGCTTTGGCAAATGTGCCGCTCTTCGGGATGTCCAAGAATTCTGTTGACCTTTTTGAAACTTACCGTGCCGTTATAGCAGGTGCTTCAGGGTCTTTGATTCTTCTCGGAATTGGGCCGATTGTCACTGCGTCGATTGTCCTGCAACTTCTTGTTGGAGCAGATATTATCAAAATGGACCTGTCAGACCCAAAGGATCAGGCATTCTTCCAGGGAGCTCAAAAATTTCTTGTCTTAGTCATGATCATACTAGAAGCTCTGCCGCAGTTACTTGGTGGTTATCTTCAACCGGATCCAGTACTTGCTTCTGCTCTCGGTGTAGGCCTGGGAGTGATCACCCTAATACTCCTTGTTCAAATTTTCATTGGAGGTACACTTGTTCTTTTAATGGATGAAGTAGTTTCCAAATGGGGTATTGGGTCAGGGGTCGGGCTCTTCATAGTTGCGGGGATTTCACAGCAGATCGTTACAGGGATAGTTAACTGGCAGCCTGATCAGTCAGGGCTTCCAATAGGGTTAATTCCGAAATGGATCTACATAGCCCAAAATACTGGGGCAGATTATCTTTTTTCAGGTAGTGGCCTTGGTTATCTGCTTATCAATGGAGGAATTCTTGCACTCCTGAGCACAGTTCTTATTTTCCTGCTTGTAGTGCTTGTGGAAAGTACGAGAATAGAAATACCTCTTGCTCACAGTGGTGTAAGAGGAGCAAGGGGCCGTTTTCCTGTGAAGCTAATATACTCCTCGGTTCTGCCAATGATTCTTGTCAGGGCGCTTCAGGCTAACATTCAGATGATTGGAATTATCCTTGCCAACCGGGGAATTACATTCCTTGGAGAGTTTAGGGGATCACAGCCTATTAACGGAATCATGTATTATCTTTCCCCAATAAACGGTCCACATAATTGGATTCCATCTCTTGTGAAGGATTCTTTTGCGAGTGTAGGTGCTGCAACCACTCCTGCTATCTGGCAGATAGTAATTCACGTCTTTACAGATGCATCCTTGCTTATAGTAGGCGGAATTATTTTTGCTCTCTTCTGGATAGAGACTACAGGCATGGGTGCTAAACCTACAGCTCAGAAGATTTTCGATTCAGGCATGCAGATTCCTGGTTTCAGGCGGAATATTAGTAGCATTGAAAAAGTCATGGAGCGCTATATTCCGAAAGTTACAGTGATCGGTGGAGCTTTCATAGGGATCCTTACCCTTATTGCAAGTCTTCTTGGTACCCTTGGAAGTGCTGGTGGTACAGGGCTGTTGTTGACTGTGAGTATCGTGTATCGTCTTTATGAGGATATAGCCTCTGAGCAGATTATGGAAATGCATCCGATGATTCGCTCCTTCTTCGGGGAGGAGTAAGGTTATTTTTGATTTCAGGAAGTAATCCAATCTAAATATAACTGCAACAATTTACAAAGATATAAGAACGTGATCTTCTAATGAATATAATACTATTTGGGCCTCCTGGTGCTGGAAAAGGCACCCAGGCCAAAAAACTGGTTGATTTCTATGGAATCCCGCAGATCTCCACAGGGGATATCCTGCGGGTAAATGTCGGGAAAGGCACTGAATTGGGTTTTGCAGCTAAGGTGTATATGGACAAAGGGGAGCTTGTTCCTGATGAAGTGCTTATAGGGATCATTAAGAACCGCTTGAAAGAACCTGACTGCAAAAGAGGTTTTATCCTTGATGGTTATCCAAGGACGGTCTCTCAAGCAGATGCTCTTGCAGTCATTCTGGATGAAATCGACAAGCCTTTAGATATTGTTCTTAATCTTGAAGTGCCTAACAAGAAGCTGATCGAAAGAATAAGCGGTAGGCTGATTTGCAGAAACTGTGGAGCAAGTTATCACATAATTTTTAACCAACCGAAAAAAGAAGGTATATGTGATATATGCGGAGATGAAATTTACCAGAGGTCCGACGACAAAGAAGAGTCAGTCCAAAATCGTTTGAACGTTTATAAAATGCAGACTCAGTCTCTTATAAATTACTATTTAAAAAAGGGTATCTTGGTAACTCTCGGAGGTAATAAGGATATTGGCGAGGTTTCAGAAGATATCAAGGCAGTTCTTGCAAAATTTGTCTGAAATTTTTATTGTTTCTTTACTTTCATATTTTTTTCCATGAATTTTTGAGAACCGCGAACAAAAGATCATTTCCAAATTTTCACAAAAATAGGATGTTTATTCTTTTTTCAGATTTGATCAATGCCTCTAGGAAACTATATCTTTTCCTTTGTTGCCTTTTTGCTTCGCCGAATACCCTGTAGTTTGCTTATAAATTGGAAACTTCCCCAGGAATTGCTATTGACTAAATGATTTATGTTTCAAGCTACCTTTGTACTATAAAATGGAAATACGACATTCAAATTATTGTATCTATAAAACTGAAGTGTTAATAAATTTGTTATAAATTCGATCTATTTTTTATAAAAAGGGGTGTGAATCTCAAATCTCCCTTAATCATTTAGTAGTTAAGTGTAATTTTCATGATAATTTAATCCAAATTCATATTCAGATCTAAAATTAAATCTTCAGCCAAGAATTATGCTCCTGCTAAATTTGACTGGATTACAAAAAAAATAATGCTATCGATTTAAAGATCAGAATTCATTTTAATAGTTTAGGAACATGAGGGGATCAACCTATTGCAAAGTACAGGCTTTATGAAAAGTCCATGATTTATTATTTCCACTGAGTTAGTGGAAGCCTTAGAGCACTGAGAAACTAGCTGTAAAAGGCTTATAATCGGTCTTTGAGGAAAGCATTTATTGAATCTTTCTAAATGTGAAAAAATGTAAATCTAGCCTCCTTATTTTTCTAAGATTCTTCATAGTAAATTGCTCATCTCCCTAAGAGCATCTCCGAAAAGACAATAATGGCACTTATTGAAGTTATAATTAGTCTATGAATTTTCGGTATTACGGTTGTGCATGACAAATTTTAAAAATGACTTGATCATAACTTTTTCAGATAAACTAATGCAATCTTTTTTGGATTATATCTTTACTCGTTCATTTAAATTTTCATTTACTATTTCCAGTGTATTTTTAATAAAGTCCAGGTCGATGTCATCATAATCTTTTTTATAGTTATTTATTAATCCCAAGATTTTTTCAGCTAAATCATAGGGGCTACTATATTCATTCTCTTTGAGATTTATTTCTGGATACTCTTCAATTTCATCAAAAATTACTTCATCTTCAATTTTTTTCAGCGCAGTTTTAATATTTGGAATCTCTTTTTTCTCAACCTTTTCAATTATTTCTTTTTGTAGTTCGGCGGGCTTTTGTGACAATTCAAGTATATCTTTTCTAGTACCTTTAATTTCTCTACCAAGAATTTTGTAAGGATTTATATTCGCATTATTCGCAACTTCATCTATGGCATTAGCAAATTTCTCCGCTTTTCGTACAGCATTAGGACTTACTTGGTATTTCTTTGCTATTTTTTGTTCAACTATACTATCAAGAGGTCTCATGGTGATCAAAGAAACTAGATCTTCTTTTATTTTTGGTCTACATTCTTCTTTTTTTTCTTCCTTATACCTCTTTCCAATCAAATAGTTTCTCTGTTCATTTGTCATACTTCTTCGATTCAGTTGATTATTAATAATCCAATTTATCACTTCGACACGATTGTCAAACTCTTTTTCAGATACAGAATAATCAATATTGAGCTCTTTGCAAATTAAATATCTATTATGACCGTCAATAATAATATTATTCCAAATAACAATGGGATATAAATCATCATACCCATATTTCGTAATACTCTCGATTAAGCCCTGAAATTCTTCTGGTTTCATCGGTGGTATTAAATTTTTAAATTCGGGATCAATTATTAGTTCCATTCTATTATTCTCCTTTATTCAGCATCTTTGAACCCATCGATTAAATTAGATTTTTGGTATTTTCTCTATCCCTGTCTATTTCCTTTCATAAAGGATTATATATAATAATTGTTTTTTAACTTCATGATAAATTTTCAAGTACAAAAGTAAGATCATGAAGCCCTATCCGAAAATGTTGTGACTCTATGTAGCTTTCACTTTTGGGAATACACTCAATTTTAAAGGATACTAGTATTGTAGACCTGTGTAACTTTTGCAATAGCCACGATTGATTTTTTGGATAGGCTCTAAGTTCTGAAGAACCAAGTAAAAAGTATAATAAGCTATTAAACAATGTTTATTACTCGGATATGTATGGGTGAAATATATTTCGTATTTGCAAATATAGGTAGTGTTAATTCTAAAAATTTTAATGAAGATTTCGTAGAGTCACCATCAATAATTATTTGGTATTCACCATAGCAGTTGAATGAAGTGCTTTAATGAGCTGAAAATTATTCCTAAAAGATGAAAATTATAGTCTCACTTAATCAAGAAAAGCCGACGTGAACTTTTTCGTTTTTTGAATCGATTTCATTCAGGATTTCCGATCTAACCTCTCTAATATTTTGAACGTTTGCCATTCCACCCCCCTTTTTTGAAATGAATCCTCGAGTAGTTTTTTGCCCTGAAATTTATTAAAATATACAAATAAAAAAATGAATACATATTTTGATGCTTAAATATATAACTTTATAATGCAATCATTTGTAGTTGATTACTATAGTAAAATTGAGTTAAGATATGAAAACTGTCTTTTCAAAGGTAAATATCTTTCCTGTGGCTGCTGCTTCAAAGGATGAAATTTCGAATGTAGTACCTATTGGGTTCTGCCAGATTGTGGATAATGAATCAATTTGGCTTGAAGACAATTTCATGGTTAAATCCCTGAAAAACCTTGGGAAAAATTAAAATTTGCAGTCCATTTATGGGGGACTGAGACCGGCTGCTGTCTCTAGATAAAGGGCAAAGTAGGACTTGTCAGTTCAGGAGAAAAGTTCGATAAAATGAAGGCAGGTGTGCAGTAGCAAAGCCTGACTTCCTGTAAAATACCCTTGTAGAGGTTAAAATTAGCGAGGGCTTCCATTGTGCTACCGTCCCGGGCGCAGGAAGAAATCGCTATGATTGAAGCTAAGATTATAGCTATATCAAGAGTACTTTATCCAGAAAGGTAGCTAGGGAGCATCCAAATCAAAATAATCTATGGAGCATGAGTGTGATAATGACTGAAACGAAGGCTAATCCCCCTACTTTTTGTGAAAAGTTTTGTATAGTTTGCAAGGGTGCTAGGGCAGGGAATACAATTTGCAAGTATATCCAGGATATTGAACTGAAAATTTTCGGGAAAAATGGTTGCATTTGGGGAGCTGCAAGGACAAGATATTACGGAGTTACTCCTGATCAAAAACTACCTAGAATCCAAAAACGAAAAAAATAACTAATTCAAATTGCGTGTGGCTATCCAAATCTAAACATATTGTCAGACGAACGATGACTCAATAAAAGCATGTGACAAAGTAATTTGAATTAATTCACAACTACTGAAGCTTGGCACAATAAAAGTAGTTTATCAAATGAAATAAATCTGGTAATAGATGCTTCGTACAATTTCGATTAAATAAATCCGATTTGTAGGTATACGGTATATATTTTTTATGCTCAAAGAATTTTAAAAAAGAAGTATCTTTCTGATTTGATTATCCTTATTTTATATTTTCAGGTAGTCACTAGTACTGAGAGAACTGACAAGTTAAGTTCGAATAACTTCACCCCTGATTCATGGTCAGGCTTGAGTAAAATTGCAGAATCAATGACTTTGATTGTACTCTCTGCCACCGTATGCATGCATAGATTTTCTATAATATATATGCATTAATGAGAAATAATAAAAAAATCATTATTAATATCTAATTGTTTTTATGACCGTGAAATATTTTATATGGCATTATTTTTCGTTTAGAAACTATTTTTCGTAGCATTAATTTGAAATAACGAGGATGATAAATAATCATCTCTAGGTATGTACATCAGTATATAATGAAAGAATAAAATTTAAAGTATCATAATCTTATAAAAATAAATTGGAAGTGCATATTTTATGGGAAAACAAATATTTAATAGAATAAAAAAGGTATTGGTTATTTTGTTGGCAGTACTTTTTGTAGTATCCTTGACAGAAGTGGCAGTTGTTGCTGCTCCACACGATGGTCATGGCGGACATGGTGGACATGGACACGGGCATGGACATCACCACGGCCACTATCACCATGGGCACTGGGTGGATGATTATTATGGTGGTTATGGTGGTTCTTATATAGAACCAGTCGCAGTAGAACCAATTTCGGTGGAACCTATTGCAGTAGAACCAGTTGTAGCAGAGGGATACGGATACGATGGAGATGGATACTGGGATAGCTATCATCATTGGCACCGCCACGGTGGACACCACGATGGTCATGGCGGACACGGCGATCATGGCGGACACGGCGATCATGGCGGACACGGTGATCATGGCGGGCACCACTAATCCATAAGACTATATGGTGACGCTCATGCGTCACAATAAATTAAATTTTTTTATTTAATTGGATTTTTCCCGATGCTAATTTCTTTTTAGGACTGCTATCATTGACTGATTTAATAAGAATAGTCACTGAGTCTGGAGCTAGTGAGTATGAAATGAAATAAGCATCATAGCCATTTTTTCAAGCATAATGAATAAACTTCTAATAAAATGCTTGAATTGATGGATATATTTTATTACCGTTTAAGCTTAGGTCCTTATGAAATAAGAATCGAATTCACTTCTAAATCAAAACTGTACAATAGAAGAAACATGAGTAGTGCATCTTTTTCTCCGATTCTTTAAGTATGCTTTTTTACCATCTGCATTTTAGAATAGAGAGTCTTAGCAAAAAATAGTGTTAAAGTATTTTAAACAAAAGTGAAAATATGACTAAACGGGATCAGAACCTCAATTTTTCAATATTGTAAAAAGATTTGAGAAATAACCAGAGAAAGCATTTTTGATAATCTTTTCTATACATATTTTTTTTGTGATAAAATCTATGTATAATCGAAAATAATAGATATATAAGCTTTGTCAATAAAATTATTTGCTTTGCATCCAGCTTTTTGCAGTGAAAGAAAAGGATAAAGAACCAGTTATAGTTTACAGAACTTTTGGTACAATACCAAAAAACTTAATTGAAAAGGGCAATAACCACCTTCCAAGTATGTTTGGCTACATAATGAAGGACTTCTTCTCCGCAAAAAAACCGCATGCTGAAACAAATTGGAACAAAGATTTAAGAAAATGGGCATTGTCAGCAGGTTTTCATCCTGTGGATTCTCTGCAAAGGTCACAAGGAAAACTATAGAGAGTTGATGCATTAAGGCGGGTATGCTTAAATTTACTATATATCTAAAGCAAGGGCATGACAGTTTAACTATTATGAAACACTATCAACGACTTGTCTTAATGATAACGAGATTAGTGACATCAAGAAGCAATTAACGGCATTGATATGATAAAATGATAAATGTGGACATGTCATAAAACGAAAGTGATGTACGATATGTTTATCTGTTCATATTATGAAATCTAAAAAAACGGAAACTATTTCTGTGAAAGATGTAATTTTGTTTTTACAACTCCGTCACTGCGAGGGTATCAAATCATGAACTTTGTACCCTGCCGTTTGAAAGTAATAATGAAAAAGCAGGAAGATAAGGTCGAAAAGGAGGAAATCAAGATTAAAACTTAACTTAATGTTCTTATTGTGACGCAAATTAGAACCCATTGGTGAGATTTTCTTTGTTCTTGCCTACAAAATTTAGGACTTCCTTTTATCCTAGTCTATAGGAAAGGCTGTAACAAAATATGTAAGGTTTGTCACTAAATTTTAGTGAGAATCTGAAAACGTTAGAAAAGTAAAAGTTATAAGAAGAACAAAAGTAATGAATGTTTTATTTAAATAGCCTTAGCAAAATTAGCAGAATAGTCTGTTTTTATGATCGATTTAACCTTTTTTTCTGCATTAATGTCATCTACTTCAGGTGAGACTTTAAAATCTAGTTTTCCCATAATATATGACTCCTTATACTTTTTTATATTTAATACATGTTTGTTCGTAGTAATTGATTGTACAATATAGATTGATTGCAGCCCATAAGTACTAGTGTTTTTTTTAATTTTTTTATAGAATCTGAATCTCAGAATTAAAAATAAGGTCACAAATATATGGAAGTTTTAATTGTGTCTATGAGCCTGTCTTAAAATTAGACCCATTTATATAATTGGATATGACAGTGTACCGAAAGTGCTGGTCGGTAAATTTTGAATGACTCTGTACTCTTTCTGTCTTCACCACAAAAAAACAGGATTTATCGTTTTTTTCTTATGCATAGTTTTTAAAGTAAAAAATATGCATGAAAAAAGATCGAAAGGTTTCCGGCTTTACTGGCTTCCTGGCGTGGTTTTTTAATTTGTTATAATTTATCTGGGTATTTTCTATCGAATTTCTTTCCCTCTCAGCTGCAATCTCAATAACTATGAAAAGCTCGGAGGATGCTATGATATATACCCACAGAATATTATCAAAATAAAAGATGCAGAGCTGGGATCAAATGGATGCGAGAAGTGTCTGAAAATAATGCTCATGATCCACTTTTAAATCTAATTTCATGTAAAATAAGGTATTCCTTCTAGATTCTTCGTAATAGCTAAGTCTATTGATAAAACGTTGCTCTCTCACTGATTATCGGAATCTGGTTTTTTAAAAAGAGCAGGATACATCTCTTTTAATGGTATGAGGAGCTCTTCATCTAATTTTGTATCATAAAGTGTTTTCAATTTAGAAAGCTGATCAATTGTTAAATGGTGAGTTCCCTTAAGGTTCGCTCCTTGAAGGTTAGCCTGTTTAAAGTTAACTTCTTGAAGGTTAGCCCCTTGAAGGTGAATCTCTATAAGGTAAGCTCCTTCAAGTTTAGCCCTTCCAAGTTTAGTTCCTTGAAGGTTAGCCCCTTGAAAATTAGTCTCTTGAAGATCAGCTCCATAAAAATCAACATCTTGAAGATTAGACTCTTGCAAATTAGCTCCATAAAGATCAGCACCTTGAAGGTTAGCCCCTGAAAGTTAGCCAAATGAAGTTTAGCCGATTTTAAGTTAGCCTTTTCAAGGTTAGCTCCTTGAAGATTAGCCTCTTGAAGGTTAGCTCCTTGAAGGTTAGCTCCTTTAAAGTTTGCTCCTTTAAGGATAGCTTCTTGAAGGTTAACTCCTCGAAGATTAGCCTCAGTGAGATTAGCATAAAAAAGATTAGCTCCTCGAAGATTAGCTTCTTGAAGGTTCGCTCCTTGAAGGTTAGCTCCCGCAAAGTCAGCCTGTTCAAAATTAGCTCCTTGGAAGTTAGTCCCTATAAGATGAGCACTTCGGAGGTCTTTTTTCTCTGGAATATTCATGCACGTTAATTGGTTCGAAACTAAAATAAACATTACTGAGTTCGGGAGATATCTTCTATTCTTCAGGATTTATTTTTTAACAGATTATATACTATATATTTTGGGTTTATCTGGCCTAAATAAATCACGGCTACGTTTTAATGCAAAATAATTAACTCACCCATTTTCTGAAGATCTCTTTTTGGTTTTTTGATCCATGCAAAAAACACCATTAATATCATGCTATTATTCAAGGTTAAAACATTTTATGTGAACACAATTTTTATTCTGAAATTATTTTTCACATAATTAATTAAAAATAACTAAGAGATTATCTAATATCTCAACGAAAACGACCGGTTAAAAAACTGGAAAATAATAAGTAGACATGTGAACAAAAATTGCATGGAAGGCATTGATCCTGTTATAATTCAAATAATAATCTATCAACAACAAATAAAGAAAAACAATTTCAAATTTGTATTGAAATTAATTTATTAAAGAAATCTCTTAAATGAGAACATAATTTTTCAGGTTTGAAGTGGTGAAATTACCATCAAAATTAAATCAATGTGAATCGATATGATATGGTTTAATTATGGATGAAAAGGTTGAAATTTTGCTTTTTGAGGATAATCCTGGGGATGCAAGTCTGATTGAAGAGCTGCTTGATGGATTAGCCGACTTCCCATATGTACTCAAAAATGTTGAAACCCTTAACGAAGGTTTGAGTCTTCTTAAAGAACGTCCATTTGATGTAATATTGTCAGATCTAGGCTTGCCGGATAGCGATGGAATAGACACTTTTTTTGATATTTATACAAGGAATTCACGAATCCCGATAATAATATTTACAGGGTCAAATGATGACAAAATTGGGATTAATGCTGTGAAAAAAGGTGCTCAGGACTATTTAGTCAAAGGGCAAGTAGATGGTAGGTTATTGAAACGTTCTATCCAATATTCTATTGAGCGCAAAAAAATAGATGAAGTACTAGCAAATATTGAAATTATTCGTAAAAAGGAAATTCATCACAGGATTAAGAATAACTTACAGGTAATATCCTCACTTCTTGCTCTTCAAGCTGATAAATTCAAAAGCAAGATGGAAGTGATGAGTTCAGAAGTCTTAGATGCTTTTAGGGAAAGTCAGGATAGAATAACATGTATGGCTATTATTCATGAAGAATTATACAAAGGTGAAAAACTCGAAGATCTAGATTTTGCATTATACCTTGAGAAGCTCACTCAAAATTTATTTAAGATTTATAGGTTTATGAATACCAATATAAGCTTAAGCATAGATATCGAAAATAACCTTTTCTTTGATATGGATACTGCAATTCTATTAGGAATGATTATTAATGAACTTATTTCGAATTCCCTTAAACATGCATTTTCAGAAAGGGCTAACGGAAAAATTTATATCAAACTACGTAGGGCAGAGGACGGAGAATTCAGAAATAGCAGAGAAGAAAGCAAATATAAAGGCTTTAAGAGTACTAGTTTCACTTTGACAGTTTCAGATGATGGAGTCGGTGTACCTGAAAACCTTGTGATTGAAGATATTGAAAGTCTAGGTCTCCAGCTGGTAAATTCCCTTGTAGACCAATTAGATGGGGAATTTGAACTTGAAAGGAACCATGGAACTGAATTTACTCTAAAGTTTACAGTAGCCGAAAAAAGTCAGTACCGACTAATTGGGGCTTGCAGTTAAACTGAACAATTAACTGTATTTGTCTGTAAATGTTTAATAATATCGGTTGTCCACAACGCCTTTTATATTTATTTTAATTCATCAAGTGCGTAAGATCCAATCAATAAATTTGTGATCAATCTTGAGAATCCTTTTAACACAACTTATCTATATTACTGTAAGAGGTATGTTACTACTTGGAAATGCATATCATGGAAATTGGATATAGAGGGTGTTTCGATATCTGTATCATGGGACACTAAAATTGTTACCTTTCTCTAATGATAGCATATATGTCTAATCCTCATGAACGCGACACTAAGAGTTATGATAGCCTCATGAAAGCCTTTGATGAATATGGACACTCTCAGATCAGGAGCTTACGGGAAAAAATTTAAAAAGTTTATGCTATGATAGTTTAAAGGTATCTATAATAAGCAGATCTTCATATGTGAAGAATTCATATATATCCTGTAATACTCTGCCCAACTGGAGTGCTTTTTCTGATACAATCCTCTCCATAATTGATTATGTTCTCAATCGCAGTTTTCAAAATGGAAGGATATATTTCACCGACCTGTTCCCATATAGATTTTCCATGACAGAAAGACTTAAACGTTGGTGTACTATGAACACTATACCTTTCTGAAGTCCAAGTATTTATTACAATATTTATGCGGGCAAAAACTGCCAAGTTCTTGAATTCATGTGCATAGTTCTCAAAATGAGATTCCATGGCCTCACAAAAAGGACATTCTGGGCTGTAAAACATTACAATAACTGGCTTTGAAGACTGTTCCACTATCTGTTCCCAGATCGTATCATCAATTTCAATCACATTGGATTCGTTCAATCGTTTACCCCCATGTATTAAATGAATGGATAAAATATTATGATTGACAAATAAGTATCTATTGCTTGAGTTGTTATCTTTAATTGAAAACTGGCCATAAAAATTTATTTCTTAGTTTAGCTGAGTAATCCAAGATTGATCCCCAGATTCTCTAATGAACATTTAAGATATGTCTAGACTAATTATAGAATACAGAGAATGTCGGTAAACATCTGATTTTTAAGAATCATTTATCTGCTGTTTATAGGCATATGATAAAAGTTAGGGATTTCTCGAAATCCTCTCTAGTCAACTCATTAATGAATTATATTTTTAAAAATAAATTATAGTTGTAAACATAATTTTTGACGCTTAAATCACTAGAAAATTCTATAATTACGAGAAAAAATCCATTTGATGCTTTATTTTATACACAAAATGGTTTACATGCTTCAGTTCCATTTACATTACATAAGTAGCTAAAAACATAAATCAGTTAGTTAATAATGGTTCTCATGGAAATTTTCATCCCCGCAGCAATCTGCCGGGTATTGAATAAATGAACTTCCTATTGCATCGAAAAGTACCTATCATTTCTCGAAGATCATTCGAGTTGTATTTTTTTTGCTGGCTCTTCAAGCTCCATTTTTGGGAGTGTTATAGTCAGGACACCATTTTCAATTTTTGCAGTGCTCCCCTCCTCTTTAACTCTTGTAGGCAGGCGAACAGCTCGGTAAAAGTGGGTATATTCTCTTTCCTTACGAATATATCCTTCCTCTTCGGTTTCTTTTTCCTTTCCGCTCTTTGCACTTATCTCAAGCATGTCTTCTTTAAGGTTTAGCTCAATATCCTCTTTATTTATTCCTGGAAGGTCGGTAGTTACCAAAAGCTTGTTTCCTTCGTCCTTGATGTCAATGGCAGGAGTAAATACATTTCCTCCCCCCCATTTTTTCATTGGCATGAAGTCTTCAAACAGCAGGTTCAGGCGTTCCTGCGTTTTCCTAATCTCTTCAAAAGGATCCCAGCGTGTGGGTTCTGAAATTGTTCTCTTAGCAGGCCAGTTCATATCAAATATCTCCGTAAAATAAAGTTATAACACGATAGTTGTGTTATTTTGAATATATTGAAGAAGGATATATAACATTTTCTTTAACAATTTCACTGAAATGGGGGTATTAATCATTTTCAAATTTGTTCAATTACCCAAGGACAATCCCTCAAATCTAAAAATTTTTATTTTAATTATAAAGTGTTTGTAATAGCTCTCCTCGGTCTTTTTAAGTTTATAATTTGATCTAAGGTTAATATGCATTGCTTTTTTAGGGAAAAAAATCTTAATGTTAAATTTGTGAGTATTTTCCTCAAATAATAACAACATAATTAATATAAAATTATTTGTTGATTTTAAAACATTTTATGGGAAAGTAATTTTTATTAATAAACTATTTTTTGTATAATTAATTTAAAATAATCAAATGATTAATTGTACATTGGAGCTTAAAGCGAACAGATAGATAGTAAAAGAGTGAAAAAGTGAGAGAATATAAAATTATTTGTTGATTTTAAAACATTTTATGGGAAAGTAATTTTTATTAATAAACTATTTTTTGTATAATTAATTTAAAATAATCAAATGATTAATTGTACATTGGAGCTTAAAGCGAACAGATAGATAGTAAAAGAGTGAAAAAGTGAGAGATGACCGGTAGTATGTGTGAGTGTATGGGGTGTATGTGTGAGTGTATGGGGTAATTGTAGAGAATTTCGATAAAACCTCATTTTTAGCAAATTGCTTATTATGGATTGTATAAACATTTGAATAAAAATTGAAGTTTATCGAAAGTCTCTAAATATAATGACACTACAAAGCTACATTTATTTTACAATGATATCTCAATAACAAAAATTAGTGGTTATGATACAGAATTATTCGTGTTTATGTTTGTTGAAAATCGTAAACACAATATTCTCTCTACATTTTCCCAAAATAGTAGACATAATTATTTTCCATATTTGATCAACGATTCAAAAACATAATATGAAGTTTTATTTTGTGAATATATATTGTCGACTTTTGTTGGTATACAAAGTATTTTCTAAGTTCTTTGCAATATCCTCAATCAAGAAGTACAAAATTGGCAAATCGAGGCATTTTTTATATTAATATAGTTCTAGAGGAGGCCTTTTTCGAGGATTCCCTTATAACCACCTTTTTATTTAGTCATGAGAACATAAAATTTTGTGCTATCTGATATTGACTATGTTGACAAAAAAAATGATTAAGTAGCAGAATTAATGAAAAAAAAATAGATTTATAAGCTAATAATTTTGATTTGGGAGCTGGCTAAAAGAAATTTTGTACGATCTTTTATACAAAAAATCCCTATTATATCTTTTTTTAGAGATAAATTGATTGGGTAACATAGTTCCCATTTAATAGTGCAGAGGCAGCTTAAACCATAAATCAGTTGGTTAATAACGGCTCTCTAGGATATCTTCATTACGCTGTAAATTTCGGAGTATTCTACAGGAATAAACTCAAAAATATGATCCTTCTCCGCAAAAATCTCCAAATCATTTCGGGAGAATATTACTCATTTTTACTTCAGAACTCTACAATATTGAATTTTCTAGAAGTGATTACAAAATATGTGATTAAGATGTATGGATGAAGTTTTTCCTGCTAATTATTGAGTATAATCACTAAATAAATAAAAAAAGTAATTTGGAATTACAGCAAATCAGAACTACTGATTCATACAAAAAGTTTTTATCTTAAAACGCATAATTCGTATTCCTCAATAGGAAAAGCAAATTGGGCTCGTGGCTTAGCCTGGATATAGCACTGGGCTTCTAACCCAGACGTCGGGGGTTCAAATCCCTTCGAGCCCGCTCATTCCTTATGATAATTTCTAATACCATTCAAATCAGCAATTAATTACATTTTTTATTCGTTATCAAATATTTTGATCCAATTCTTAACACGTACTTTAGATTTAGCTAATTTTGTATATTTATGCTTGATAGACTCTCGGTGTCTTATAACAAACTTGGTTAATTATATTTAAATTTCTTTTAAATTTTTTTTATATAATCTAAAGTAAATTTAGGTAAGGTGAATAGAATGACAAGAATACTATATAATATTAATATCCAATTTTTTTGCCTTTTTGACC
Organism: uncultured Methanosarcinaceae archaeon; assembly: GCA_963733675.1. Lineage (GTDB taxonomy): Archaea > Halobacteriota > Methanosarcinia > Methanosarcinales > Methanosarcinaceae > Methanosarcina. The sequence continues at coordinate 174,266 of CAVTET010000001.1, forward strand.
ATAATGCATGAACGATGTTTTTTGGGTTATTTAGTACAACTATAATATCAAATTATTTTTGTAACATTTAAGATATAGTTCTCTTTGCTTTCTTGAGCTGGGGTATAATATAGTCTCTAACCGGCAAACCATCCTTTTTGATCTTAGTAGTGATTTTCGGGACTTGTAAGGTTCGGAACGACTGCTTTTTATAAAAAAATTTATAAAATATCGATTTCATAACTCACAATAATTTTTAAAAAAATTAAAGGGCAGAATATTAAAACTCGATATTAATTTATTTCAGGATTAAGGATTTTGGAACTCGCTCTCAAACCACAAAACCAGGATTCAGGATCAATTTCAGAATGGAAAAAATAAAATGTGGGAATAAAATGTGGGATATGATATGGAACAGATAGCAGATGAACAAATCAATGAATCCGATAGCATGTCCATGCTACAGGAAATTAATGAAAAAAGCATTGATCCTGCCAGTCAGACCATGCTTCATAAAGCTGAGCAGGAAGGTATAGAGACTGCTTGGGATCGATATGAGAAACAAATCCCCCAGTGCAGTTTCGGACAACTTGGAATTTGCTGCCGGAATTGCAATATGGGCCCATGCAGGATAGATCCCTTCGGTGAAGCTGTCGAGAAGGGAATTTGTGGCGCTACTGCAGATATTATAGTTGCAAGAAATCTTCTGAGGACCATTGCTGCAGGTGCAGCCGCTCATTCAGATCACGCAAGGGACGCAGTGCTAACCTTTAAGAAAATGAGTGAAGGAGAAGCTGGAAATTACACTATCAAAGACAAAGCAAAGCTACTATCTATTGCCTCTGAATATGGGATTCTTACGAAGATGAAAAGCTGTGAGGAAATGGCATCCGAACTCGCAGATGCGCTACTTCTTGAGTTTGGAAAACAAAATGGTCCCCTCCTGTGTACAAGGCGGGCTCCTGAGCCGCGGCTTAAATTATGGACTGAACTTGGAATAGAGCCTAGGGGGATTGATAGGGAGATTGTTGAATGTATGCACAGAACTAATATGGGTGTGGACAATAATGCAACTCACATTCTGCTACATGGACTGCGTACAGGACTGTCGGATGGCTGGGGAGGATCGATGATTGCAACAGATGTTCAGGACATACTTTTCGGAACCCCACAACCGCGAAGGAGCACTGTTAATCTTGGGGTACTTTCTATGGATAAAGTAAACGTGATAATCCATGGGCATGAACCCATTCTTTCGGAGATGATCGTGGAAGCCTCTGAAGACCCCGAGCTCCTTAAACTTGCAAAGAAAACAGGGGCAGCAGGCATAAATGTTGCAGGGATCTGCTGTACTGGGAACGAAAACCTGATGCGTCATGGGACTCCAATAGTAGGAACCTTCCTTCAGCAGGAACTGGCAGTAATCACTGGAGCCGTGGAAGCTATGGTCGTAGATGTCCAGTGCATTATGCCCTCACTAGGCGACCTTGCAGGCTGCTACCACACAAAATTCATATCCACGTCACCAAAGGCCGACTTTCCTGGGACTGTGAGAATGGAATTCTATGAAGATAGAGCTTATGAAACCGCAAAAAAAATAGTAAGGATAGCCGTCGAAAACTTTTCTTCCCGAAATCCCGAGAAGATAAATATCCCGAAAGAAAAGCAGGAATGTATGGTTGGTTTCAGCGCTGAAGCCATACTTAGTGCGCTTGGTGGAAGCCCTGACCCTCTCATTGAGGCAATAAAAAACGGGACCGTTTGGGGAGTAGGTGCGGTCGTGGGCTGCAATAATGTAAAAATAAAGCATAACTATGGGCATGTCAATCTTGTTAAGGAACTTATAAAAAACAACGTTCTTGTGGTTACAACCGGTTGTAATGCAATTGCCTGTGCAGAAGCAGGGCTTCTTGTTCCGGGAGCCTCCGAACTTGCCGGTGACGGGCTAAAAGTAGTATGTGAGGCGCTTGGTATACCTCCTGTACTGCATATGGGTTCCTGCGTTGACATCAGTCGCATTCTGCTACTTTCATCAATCCTTGCAAGCCGACTGGGTGTAGATATAAGCGACCTTCCAGCAGCAGCAGCTGCTCCTGAATGGATGAGTGAAAAAGCAGTCAGTATCGGGGCCTATGTAGTCGCCTCAGGAGTTCTCGTTGTTCTAGGCACTGTTCCGCCTGTTCTCGGAAGCCAGGCAGTTACAGCCCTTCTGACAAACGGTTTAAACAATGTTGTCGGAGCAAGCTTTGCGGTTGAGCCTGATCCCATTAAAGCCGCATACCTGATGCTGGCACATATTGACGGGAAAAGAAGGTCATTGGGCTTGAACTCAGTCAGGTGATTTGCAATGAAAGATTTAATGATACGGCCCGAACGCTGCCTAGGATGTCGCTCCTGCGAGATTGCCTGTGCTATTGCCCATTCAAAGAGTAAAAGCCTTTTTTCAGCTTTGGGAGAACAGCCGGCTCCAAAAAAATGCATAAATGTGGATTGTTCACCTAATCTTGAAATTTCCATTCCGATAACCTGCCGTCACTGTGAGAACGCACCTTGTGTATCGGTTTGTCCCACAAAAGCTCTTTCCCAGAATATAATCACCAACATTGTAAACTACAATCCTGAGCTCTGCGTAGACTGCTGGACCTGTTCCATGGTTTGCCCTCGATTTTTGCTCCTATACAGGTTGATTCTTGTCATCGGCTGTTGGACCAGTTCCATGGCCTACAATCGTCGAGTGATCAGCAGACAAACTGAAGTGGGGGTAAAATGTGATCTCTGCAATGGTAGGGAGTTGCCTGCCTGCGTCGAGGCCTGCCCTACTCATGCTCTCGTATTTGCCGAGGTAAAAGATATTTTGGGATAAAACGCATCGAAACTGACCTGAATATCTCACCGTTGATGCAGGAAGAGTCCTTATGATGACTTTCAGCTTCCCTGAAAACATTATGGAAATATGATATTTGTGCCTTTAGATGTCTGAAAAGAAACAAGATTTTGTTTTCTAACATAGAAGGGGAATCAAAATTTAGCGTTGATTCCTAGCAATTAACAAACATCAATAAAAAAACCCAAAAAGCAACAATAAGTCTCATATTTCTCTTAGATATAACTTTAGTTCTTGTTCGTGAATCATTATCAAATCTGAAAAAACGATTATCTCCATCTTTTTGGGGGAAATACAAGACATGATTTTGCTTCTGTTTTCAGTAACTCATGGATACTACCCCTAAACGGTAATATCATTTTAAGAACCTCATTTTTACTTCATAACAGTTGTGATCAAATATTTAGGTTCTCTATTTATTACGGATCATTTAATAGTGGTAGTTGTACTTGATAGAATACTTCTCCATTGTAAGAAGATAGGCATAAAGGGAAAATTAAAGGCTTAAAGAGAGAAAGAGACCGGAATAAAAATTGGAGTTCCATATTTCTAATTTTATAGAAATCCGTGAAAATTGGTGAATATTATATCCAAATGTGTGAATTTTTAAACGGTTAAATTGGGGAAAAATGAACAAGTCCTAACACCCTGCAGGGTCTTTCTGAGTCTCTAGCTGCAGATAAGGGGTATGCAGATTTTAATGGACCATTTTTTTCCATGACCGTAAAGATCAGATCATTTCCCTTATTAATTTCCTTAACCACTATTCAAAAAACATTTCCCTAAGAGCGTCTTCAAGAATAATTTGGGAATAAGACGACATTGGTACACCGAGATTTAAATCATAATATAAAAAAAGTGTTCAGGAAAGAGGATATTATGCTTAACCGATGACGCATGAATTAAAATATTTAATTTTTGACTAACTTTGGAATCGCAGTCTAGCTGCAAATAAGATTTTTTTAGGCACTTTTTGCCGCAAAATATGGGTTTTAATATTAACAATGCTTATCGTATGTCGTCAGTTCACATATGTGATGATATTTTCGGGGTGGTGGAAGGTTCTGCAATGAACTGCATATCCATTATACCTAGAGCAGATAGAAATGTGAATTTAAAACTAGTAAGAACACATGAATCTAAAAGGTTAAAGTATGAAGGGAGAGATATTTGAAAGAACGAAGCATATTGTCCTAGACATTGATGAGCATGCAGTTGAAATAGCCTCTGAAGTTCTTGATGACGAGCTTGCCATTGAAATAGCCTGGGAAGCTATTAATTTAGTTGAACTGTATATTATTATGCGTATAGTAGAACATATGCTCATGATAGCTGAGTATATGCTTCTGGAAGTTAAAACTAGTCCTATTCACCTGATTGAACCAAGACATGGTCAAAATATGGAGTTAATAGTTGATTTCTTTGAAAAAGGAGAATCCCAGCTACGGCAAATATTCAGAGCATATAGCGTTTTAGAGGCAGAAATCAATGTGCTTAAATCTTTAATGACTGGTTCTATGAATGAGATATTGCAGTATAACAATTTATTCATGGAACCTGGTAGAGCATCAGCTTATCCTTCGGTTTCGCATTTAATCGAAGCCTTGCCCTACACCTATTGTTGTTGATTGAATTCATCTTCAACATTACTAACTTCATTTTTTTTGTTGTTATATAAATTACTATCAACACAATGATTTCAAGGAATAAGACCTATTTTTGGTGCCGAATATTTTCAAGCTGACCTTACCTTTGTTTTCTCTCATTTCCCCTTTTTTTGATAGATGGTGGCAAAAAGAATTTAATGAATCTTCTTTGTTTATCGAGTTCTTTTACTTGGATTGATGTTCTCACACAAAAAATGACATAAGTAGTATTTATGCATTTGAACCAGCTCAATGCAGAAAGCATCTGTATTTGAGGTTATTTTTCCCCTCTAAATAGGTTTACGTGTTTGAACACTATACTAGTATACTATACGGTCACAATTGTGACTAAATTGTTACCAGGGCCGCTGTGAGGCTACGCAATGGACTGCAGATCCATCTAATCAAGGTTCGATTCCAGGATCTTATTTGAAAGGTTTTCATAGATACTAGAAAATCTTTGAGGTGATATTTGCCTCATAAAGAAGGTTCAAATATAAGTAAAGGTTAATAATAAGTATAGATTCACAATTGTGAATTAAGTGTTGCAGATTCCTAGTGATTTCACTCGTTAGGTATGTACTTAACTCGCTGGGTAAGGTGATCAACTCAAAGATGTGAAAGCTCTAGTCGTAGATGAACAGACCCTATAATTATTCTCAACCCCCACTTCTTGCAGAAGTCCACAATATGCCACCATCTTCTCAATGTGGCGATATCCAAAAATTAATGCCGCTTTAAAAGGGATTCATTGGGAGAATTGGCAACTAAATTAGAGAGGATTTAGATAACTCCCTAAATTTCGTCATATGCTTCTAAAATCAATATAAATTATTTTTGAAAATAGGGATTTATCGAAATCCTCTATAAGATTGTGTATATCCGCGAGATATAAGGCACAAAATCTATGGTTCAAAACTAAAACGGATGCTGAGATGGCGGAAAGGCTACGCAATGGACTGCAGATCCATTTTACTCCGGTTCGATTCCGGGTCTCAGCTTAGAGGTAATCTCATGGATCTAAGAACACAAAAGACTTTTGAGGCGCTTTTTGCCCTTGAAGATATTCGGGAGGTCCTCAGACAATCACTTCCAAATGTCACAAATCCTGAAGAAGAACATTCCATTAAGGAAGGTGTAGACAAAGTCAGAAAGATCCTGGATGAGATAGAGAACGGTACTGGAACTCCACAAGTTAGGAAGATAGCAGATACTATTGATATCCGATCCAGAGAAGAAACATGCATCAACATACAGCCAATTCAAGCGGCTGGGAGGCTTACTCCTGAAGCACGAAAAGCGCTTATAGCGTATGGAGATGGCTATTCCACCTGTGATGCCTGCCGCAAACCTTTCAGGCTGGACAAAATTAGAACTCCGCCTATCGCACCGTTTCATGAACAACTTGCTAGCTTCCTTAATATGGATGTTGCACGCGTAGTGCCAGGTGCAAGGCGTGGTTTCCAGGTAGTGACTTCCACTCTTATCAATAAAGGTGATTCAGTGATAGTCTCATCTCTGGCTCACTATACTGAGTTTCTCGCTGTAGAAGAGGCAGAAGGAACAGTAAGAGAAGTACCTGTGAACGAGTACAATGTTGTGACTGCAGATGCAACTGCTGAGAAGATTGAGGCGGTAAAGCAGGAAACAGGCAAACTGCCTGTACTGATAATGATTGATCACTTTGATTATCAGTATGCCAATGAACATGATGTAAAAGGCATAGCAAAAGTTGCACATCAGTATGATATTCCTTTCCTATATAACGGCGCATACACTGTTGGCGTCATGTCAGTGAATGGAAAGAAAATTGGCGCGGATTTTGTCGTAGGCTCAGGCCACAAAAGCATGGCATCACCTGCACCGTCAGGAGTGCTGGCAACAACCGATGAATGGGCTCCCAAGATATTCCGAACTACGCAGATGGTTGGTGATGTCACAAACGTAAGTTTGGCATCAAAGAAGTCGAGATGCTTGGATGCACACTAATGGGTTCGACATTGATAGGTATGATGGCTTCTTTCCCTACTGTCAAGAGTAGAGTACAGAATTGGGAAGAAGAAGTAAAGAAGTCAAACTATCTGATTGATGGTCTACTTGCTGTAGAAGGTGGTAAGGTTCTCTCAGAATACCCACGCAAACATACCCTGTCAAAAATTGACACAAGTAGAAACTTTGATATCATTGCACAGGGTCATAAACGCAAAGGGTTCTTCCTTTCAGACGAGCTTTCAAGCAAGGGCATTGTTGGAGAATTTGCAGGAGCTACGCGGGTTTGGAAATTAAACACATACGGGCTTTCCTGGGAGACAGTCCGCTATGTAGTAGATACATTCCAAGGAATTACTGAGAAATACAAACTTCAAGTAAACAGGGAGAATGATTCCAATGGTAGTAAATAACTATAAACTAGGAACTCTTGCCCTTCATGCTGGACAGATTCCAGATCCAGCTACAGGAGCACGAGCAGTACCGATATATCAAACTACGTCTTATGTCTTCCGAGACACTGATCATGCAGCTAATCTTTTTGCCCTCAACGAGCTTGGTAATATCTACACCCGTATAATGAACCCAACTACTGACGTTTTCGAACAGCGTATAGCTGCTATTGAAGGTGGCACAGGAGCACTTGGAGTTGCGTCCGGTTCAGCTGCAATAACCTATGCTCTGTTAGCGATTACTAGGCTTGGGGATGAAATTGTCTCTGGGAACAACCTCTACGGCGGAATCTATGAACTTTTTAATTACACTTTCCCTAAGTTAGGAAGAAAAATTATATTTGTTGATTCAACTAATCTGGAAGCTTATCAACATGCTATTACTGAAAAAACGCGGGCGATTTATATTGAATCAATAGGTAATCCAAAATTGGATATTCCGGATTTTCAGGCGCTTGCAAATATTGCCCATAGAGCTGAAATCCCACTTGTTGTAGATAACACGAGTGCTGTCGGGCTTGTTAGGCCTATTGATCATGGAGCAGATATCATTGTGCATTCAGCAACCAAATTTATCGGTGGGCATGGGAATTCAATCGGTGGTTCTATAGTCGATTCCGGAAAATTCTCCTGGAACAATGGCAAGTTCCCAGAATTGACAGATCCTGATCCCAGCTATCATGGTTTGAAATACTGGGATACGTTTTCAGAATTTCCGGGTCTTGGTAATGTAGCATTTATCTTTAAAGTAAGGCTGCAACTTCTTAGGGATACAGGTGCTGCTCTTTCACCTTTTAATGCTTTTCTATTGCTTCAGGGACTTGAAACACTGCATCTGAGGATACAGCGGCACTCTAAAAACGCCCTCAAGGTAGCAAAATATCTTTCAAGTCATCCAAAAGTCTCATGGATTAATTATCCAGGTTTACCTGATCATCCAAGTCATGAGCGTGCATCTAGATACCTAATAGGTGGTTATGGTGCATTGATAGGTTTTGGGGTGAAGGGCGGTATAGAAGCAGGTAAAACCTTTATAAACAATCTAAAGCTGTTTTCACATGTTGCCAACATAGGAGATTCCAAAAGTCTTGTCATTCATCCTTCAACTACCACACACCAGCAGCTAACCTCAACTGAGCAGGAGGCAACAGGCGTTACGCCAGATTACATACGCCTTTCCATTGGTATTGAGGATGTCGAAGATATAATCTCAGATCTGGAACAAGCTCTTGAAAAAGTGTAACTATGAGTTCTAGTTAAAATAATATGAGAAGATCATTTTATTTTAGGTGAGCAATGTTTAGTCACTTTATTTTGATGAGATTTACTTCATCAATCTATTTTTCACAAATTTGGACTCTGTTACAGCGGTTCCATCATTTTCGTTGGTATGAATTTATGATCTTGAATACGATTTTTAAGAACCATACATAGCTTTTCTGCCCTGGCTCTATCTGATTGTCTTAGCGAAATAGGGACAGATCCTTCAGCCAAATTTATGGATCCCAGTCTTGCACGGAATACCCCTCCAGGACATTGTAGGGTACAAGTACCGCAGTTGATACAGAGATGTCTGTTGATGACAAAACGATCTGAAATTGCTTCTGTAGGACACGTGTGCATTGCAGGACAATCGGGATGGTTCAGACACCTGTCCTTGTCGACCCGGATAACTTTATCTGTGCCTTCCCAGATATGTCCGTAGTTTACTTTTGTGTGAGCAGTACGCCCGTTTATGTCTGATACAGGCAATGGAACATCACGGTCAGTAATTTTTAATCCCAATAGAATCTCTTCATCCAAAACAGGTATTGGAACTGCAAGTGAGGTTAGACATTCAGGACCATGTGAAGTTTTCATTCCGCCCATCATGTCAGGGTCCATGCCCTTCATATCTGCAAAAGCCGAGACATTCGGTTTATCTGGGCTGGATCTGGTTCCTTTTCCCATAATATATCCCGGAGCTCCATTTAAGAGGACTCTTGTACCTATACCTATTATCCTATGGGATGGATCGTTCTGTAAAGGGTTTATTTCACCACATCCAGAGACGGACGTTTCTGTGAAAGGACCTGTTAGACCTGTCACAGAGAATATAGTGCTTATCGTAGTTGCAGTGGGATTTATCAGTGCATGATAATTTTTAAATGCAAGTCTAGTGGTAATTATTCTGGCAAAGTCAATATCATCAAGTGTAACCCTATTTTCATAAGTTCTGCCGTGTGCTTCAACAAAAATGTCGATCTCTTTTCCTTTTACAAGATCTCTAAAAAGATGTCCTCCGCCATATCGGTCATCTGCATGCGATGTCCCGTGAATGACAAGGTCCACAACTCCAAGACGTTCGTTTGGACAGGGGCCAGGCTGAGCAGGCACACCATTTAGCCAAATGGAATCCGCTTTTTCAAAACTACATTTTTCCGCAACAGGTACCATCATAACTGCCATAGTACCGGACATCACGCCAAATGTTCCTGTCGTAACTACATCCACATCTCTAGCAGTTATCTTTTGACCATCACGTACAATGGATTTGAGCTCTGCAGCTGTTAGAATAATTGCTTCTTTGCGGGCAATTTTCTCATTTATTTCGTCAATAGTCTTCATAGTATCCCGATCTATTCAATATTCTCATAATATCCTTAAATCTTCAAGCCGGACGTGAGTTCCAAAGGGTTTCTGAAATATAGTGTTCACAAGAGCAGTATGTGCCAGATCAATCATACAGTTGCCAGGCAGAAAATATTGGCGAGTTCCAAGGACGGGAGGATTTGTTATGATACTTGCAACTCCTTCGAAAGCATGGATGTGGTATGCTTGGACATCATGGCAGTCTTCTTTTCTTGCGGCCATTGGACCTACAGTATGACACTCAAGTATACCTGTTACAGGGTTTGCGCTCAAAACCCTTAAAGCATGATAAAGAGGGCAGCCTGGTCCTGCTGGACGACCAATTACTAGGTTCCTTTTTAATCCCCCACAATTCGACAAGTTCTGCCCTAAAAGGTACTATAAATTTGCGTGCCGATGGTTCACCGGGGAAAGGAAGAAGGACAAAGTCATATTCTTTCCCAGCCACATATATGCCGGAATAAGTGGCATTTCTTACTCGAATCGCGGGATTTTCCTGGATCCCGATATTATCCTGGTCCATTATATTCTCTTTGCTGTAGAATGGGCATAGTTCTAGCTCTGCTGACCTTTTTCCAAGACGTTCAATAAAATCAAAACATGTATGTGAGCTACAAGCCCCACAATTTTCCCCTGGTGGACTCCATTTATTAACCATCAGTCACCTCAGTATATAGGATCTGGCATATCCAGTGACCTGATGACTCCAAAGTGATTTTTCCATCCGATCTCTTTTACCTATAAATCTCGTGCATACGCCGAGTGGGGGTGAACCTCTGAGCACTATAGGTTCTGACCCCATATCCGGCTGGTTGGTAATCCGTCTCATCAGATATCTTAACCCGGTTCCCTAAATTGCATTTGTCTCTACAATGTCAATATCAATATCTGGGACAACTTTTTTGATACCTCCCCTGAATACTTCTTTTTCCGCTTGTGACACAAGGTCGGTTTTGGTAACAACTGCGACATCTGCAAGAGCAAGCAAAGGTGCCATTTTGAGTGGTGAATTTGTTCCTGATATCGCGCTGATAACTGCAATTCCAAGAGATTGCGTTGTATAAGGGGTACACCTTAGACAGAGTCCTGCACTTTCGATTATCAGAAGATTTCTGGATAGGCTTTTGGCCCAGTTTAATGCGTCATCAAGTACCAGAATTCCCATGTGATCAGGACAAACATCTCCGGAATATACCTTTTTAACAGGAATATAAAATTCTTCTGCAAGTTCCTGATCTTCAGTTGCATGTACAACATCAATTTTCAGAAAGGAGGGAAGTGTATCTTCAGGAAGATTTTTTATAATCTGGCGAATCACAGCAGTTTTTTCCCCACTTGGAGGACCTGCAATTATGAGAAGCTTCATTTAGAAGCCATACTCTGTACAACTGCAATCGTCAAAGCTTCCGAAGGACCAGAAGAGAAAACAGTTCCCAGCCTTATTTTCTCTCTTATTTGATTGAGTTTTGTTTCAATTAATGTAAGATCTTCTATAATATCTTGCTCCTGTCCGATAGGTTCTATCACAGAGTGAACTCCTCCATTTCTCATCACTATGCGCCTATCTGCTGTAAGAGCGAGATATGGATCGTGTGTTACAAGAACTACAGCCTTATTTCCTCCCTGAATAGCCTGCATAACACGGTTTTTGAAGATGCCTGCATTTTCGATCTCATCGAGAAGAAGTATTGGAGTATCACCGATTATAAGTGCATCTGCGATCATAAGAGACCTAGTTTGGCCTCCGGATAAACCGCTCATTCGACTCTTAAGACTGATTACTTCGCCCGTGAATGTATTTGCAAGATTTATTGTCTCACCAAGCAAATCTTCCTTACCAGGTCTCCGCGCTCTTATATGCATTAATAGGAATGCTTCGACTGTGAGGTCTGCCAAACAACGTGTGTTTTGGGTTATCATGGCAATCGGTTTGAAAGCAGGCTCCCGTATAAAGGACTCTGGAGGCACTTCCCCATTGATAAAAATCAATCTGCCCGTTACTGTATCTCCCTGTGCAAGGGTTTCAATATCATTAATAAAGGCTGATTTTCCTGAGCCTGTAGGACCCACTATTGATAGGGTATCCCCTGGTCTTATCTCTATACTGTCAAATCCTTCCTGCTCTCTAAACCTGTTTTTTCCAGATTGAATTGTAAGAGTGAATTGCTGTGTCCCAAATTGTTGTGTCATGTACTCAATTATCTATATCTGGATTTTATAAAGATTTCCTCAAATACTCAAAAATTAACCCTTAAAGGATATGATATCAAAAAAATTATCCTTTTTTTATTAAAATTTAATGGAAAATGGGAAAACGACAAATTAAAAATTGTCATTTTCTTCAATAATTGCCTGAAAGATTATCATTGCAACCGTAGATTCCGAAAAAAGGTTAACTGTTTAAAGACCAATCTGAGATTAATCACATGGAATCGAATGAATCAAATATCCCTATGGGGCGTCAGGTCGCAGCCAGTGCAGAGCAAGCACATGGTTCCGTTGCAAAAACTTCAACAAAATATGTAAATCTATAAGTGATTAATAAAAATCAAAACATTCAAGGAAAATGTACTAACATTATAAAACTATACCAAATAATTGATTAATGTATTTGACTTCATTAAGAACAGAGTAATTTAAATCGATTACTTGTCCTTTTTTGATCATATTTATAGCTTCAATTCCTTTTAAAGTCTTATTAGCAGATCGAAAAGACTGAAATCCTAACATTGGATTAACGATTCTCTTTATAGATCTGTGATCTTGTTCTATAATGTTATTCAAATACTTGATTTGTCGAATGCCTACGTTTTTAGGTAGTATTTTATCAATTTTTAGTTTATCTATAGCAGGTGGATAAGCTGAATTCTTATCAACGGTTATTAATCTTGGAATTTGATTATGATTAGAACTTAAAGCTTTCTTAAAGAATCTCTTTGCTGCTTTTCTATCTCGTTTTGAACTTAACATGAAATCAATTGTATCTCCATTTGAGTCAACTGCTCGGTAAAAATATTTCCATTTACCTTTTACTTTGATATAGGTTTCGTCAACTCTCCATGAATAGTTTGTTAGTCTTAAATGTCTTCTTATCTTCTTTTCGATTTCAGGAGAATATTGATGTACCCATCTCATTATAGTACTGTGATCAACTTGAATTCCCCTTTCTATCATCATTTCCTTTAAATTTCTATAACTTAATGCATATTTTAAGTACCATCTTACATTCAATAAGATAATTTCCCCTTCATAATGCTTCCATTTAAAGGAATTAGATAGCATGTTACTATCTTTGGTTTTCTTTTTATTCTATTGTATCATTAGAAAGGATTTTTTGCAACGGAACCATCTAAGCTAATTAAAATCTTAGGTCTCTTATTTGATCTTTATGCAAGCTAGGATATTAAGAGTTCAAATATAGTTTACCTAAACTTAAATATCTTAACTGTAATCTCCTCAAGGATTGGCGTGATTTCAAAAAAATTAATCGATCTTGGAGTGCTGGTGCTCAGGCAACATAACTCTCGTGGAAATTTCAAACCTCATATTTCAGTTAGGTTCAGGGATAATGAGGGGGATTTACGCATGTTTTCCATAGACACTACCAGGACTACAGGGAAACATTCATGTCCTGATGCTTATCTGATTACACATGCTCATTCAGATCATCATGGAAAATCAGCTATGATATCCTCCAATTCGGTTTGTTCGGAAAAAACAGCGATCGCCCTTGAAATCAGGTACGATAGAAGATATGCTGGCAGTATTTTCAGGCTTGGAGATGAAATTGATTTAGGAAGGGTAAGGGTCAAGACTTTTCCTACTGAGCATACCGCCGGAGCGACCGCTTTTTACTGGGAAAACGACGTAGGATCAAGGATTCTGGTTACTGGAGATATCAAAGATGCAAGTGACCTCCCTCCTTGTGATGTGCTTATCACTGAGGCTAACTATGGGGACCCAGAAGATCCCAGCTGTCATTTTGAAGATGACTTTGAAGGCATGCAGTCTGCTCTTTTTGAACACGGATCAGTTGCTTTTGGAGCATATGAATTTGGGAAAGCCCAGCGGGCAGTCAAACTCATCAGAGAATTTGGATATGAGGGAGCTATCCATATGGATGCAAGGACAAGAGCCCTTACAAAGAGCATGCTTGAAGATGCCGGGGAACTTGAAGGGCTTAGGTCCGGAGGAAATGATGGGGTTTTCATAGTAGCACCCTGGAACCTTAACAAGCTTCCGTTGAATATGAATAAGTACGTTCTAAGCTGCCGAATGGATTATCCTTACCCTATTATAAGGATAAGTGATCATCTTGATGCCTGCGGACTTGAAAATATGGTCAAGAAACTTAACCCTGAAGTTACTCTTACTTACCATCCAGGAGGTTATAGACCCTCCAAATTTTCAAAACATTTAAATTCAATCGGAATCGATTCGATATCCATAGATCAGATAGGTAATGTTTTAAGTAATGAATTTATTTAAAGCTGTGAGATTCAATTTTAATAATTAAATATCGATAACTTCGATATAAATATTAAATTCTTATAATTTTAATACAGTAATTGGATTCAAAGAATTCAAATATAATAATTTTATTCAAACAACTTAGGTAATAATTTAGTTCCATTGACTTAAATATAATAATTCAAGTCCAATAAGTTAAATATGATGATAAATTGGAATAATTATAGAATACAAATATAATGAGCAAAATATATAATCCAAATTTGATATTTAAGTATAGTTCTTGCAAATTAAATCCCAGAATAATTGCCGTTCAGGAGTGTATATCGATTGAGTAAGCAAAGTCCAAAATCAAAACCCATATCTGAACCAGCAAAAACTGCAGAAATTCTTACAAAAAATTCTGTCGTAAGCGCTGATACCTCAGAAAGGAAGAATCTTATCAAGGAAATTACACCTGAAGAGAAGCAAAAAGCCCATCGAGAGGGAATCATAAAGACATTAGTAGCTTCAGCACTTGGGATAATCGCAGGACTTATAGCATCCAGCTTGTATGGAACAGGAGAAAATAAGGCCTGGTATGCTATACTTATGATAGTTATAGGTTTTACATATTTTCTGCAGAAGCTTATCTATTCTCAGCTTAATATCGATACCATTGAATTCAAGTTTAAGGACTGGTTTTACGTTGAGTTCATAGTCATTGATTTCTTCCTTGTTACCTGGACTCTCCTCCTTAATTAAATTATTTTCCCCCTGAACTGCAAAGAGGTTTTCCTAGTTTGAAAACCTTTTTACATTATATATTTTCTATCAGCTTTTTACAGTTTAGCTTCCATTCGCGCAGCTTTTACATGATTTATTCATTGAGCTCTTGCATGATTGGTGCTTCATACTTGTAAAAAGTCCAACAGTTCATATACCAGAGCAAGCATTTCATAACCGATGATCGCCTCATAAGCGTAATCTGCCAATCCGTATTATACCCACTCTATATTGTGAAGGATTTCTATAAATCCCTATATTTTGATATATATTAATATTTATATATATACATCATGTGAAAATGATATATCTATCAAAATACCCTATATTATTTTGCTGTGATAACTGCTCTCTAACATAGCAGAGATTTGCATTGTTAAGCTTGATTATGCCTTAAATCGCAGCGGGCAATTCATTTCATTATGTATCTGTTAATAAATAAAAACAGCTCAAAGAAAAGATATACTTCAAACGAAAAAATGTGATTTATGGGGCCATTATGAGAATAGCTATACTTAATAAAGATGGATGTCAGCCCAGAAGGTGCAGCAAAGAATGCGAAAAGTACTGCCCCGGGGTCAGAACTGGGGACGAAACAATTATTTTTGGAGATGGTGGAAAACCCCTTATCTCTGAGGAGCTTTGTGTGGGCTGCGGGATCTGCATAAACAAATGTCCCTTTAAAGCCATCATGATCATAGGACTTCCTGAAATTCTTCAAGAATCCACCCACAGATATGGATCAAATGGTTTTGTCCTCTTTGGGCTGCCTGTACCAAGAGTAGGGAAAGTAACCGGAATCCTTGGTCCTAATGGAATAGGAAAAAGCACCTGTGTACAGATACTTTCAGGATCTTTAATTCCTAACTTTGGACAGGAAAAGGGTGATTGGGACACTGTGCTTGAAAATTATGCTGGCACTGCTCTTTATGACTACTTCCAGGCTGTCGTGGATGGGAAAGTCCGTGTTTCCCAAAAGCCTCAGTATGTGGATCAGATTCCAAAAGTTTTCAAAGGTAAAACCTCAGAACTGCTCGAAAAGACAGATGAAAGAAAAGTTATGGATGAACTTATAAACTACCTTGATTTGAAAGGTGTAATCGACAGGAAGATATCTGAATTGAGCGGGGGGGAGCTTCAAAGAGTAGCAATTGCGGCCTGTGCAGCAAGAGATGCCCAGTTCTATTTCTTTGACGAAATTAGCCCTTACCTTGATATATATCAAAGAATCAATGTTGCTCGCCTGATCCAGAAGATCTCAAAAGACAGAGCCATACTTGTGATCGAGCACGACCTTGCGATTCTTGACATGCTCGCAGACGTAATTCATATCGCCTATGGAAAACCTACCGGTTTCGGTGTAGTCACTCTCCCGAAGAGCGTACGTGTGGGAATTAACCAGTATCTTAAAGGCTATCTCCCTGAAGAAAACATTCGGATTCGACCTGAAGCCATTAAGTTTGAGATCCATCCTCCAAGAGAAGATTCACAGTTTAAATCTATGATAACCTTCAAAGGCTTTTCAAAGAAATATGGAGATGGCTTCTCCCTGGAAGTTGCAGGCGGCAACCTTCGGGAAGGGGAAGTGTTGGGAATAGTGGGTCCTAATGGAATCGGAAAGTCAACTTTCGTGAAAGTTCTTGCAGGGGAAATAAAGCCTGAAGAAAGAGACACAGAGATCGAAGTCAAGATATCCTACAAACCTCAGTATATCAAAGCCGATACACCAGTGCAGGTACAAGATTTCCTGCGTGGCATCACAAAACGGTTCGGAACTAGCTATTATGAGGTTGAGATATCAAGTCCTCTCCAACTTGAAGAGGTCTATGATAGCCTGCTGACTGACCTTAGTGGTGGAGAACTACAGAGGGTTGCTATTGCCGCCTGCCTATCCCAAGAGGCTGAGATCTACATTCTGGACGAGCCAAGCGCACATCTGGATGTTGAGCAGCGTTCTATGGTTACTAAGGTCCTGAATCGTTTTGCAGAAAACAACCAGAAAACAGCCCTAGTTGTGGATCATGATATATATATGATCGATATGTTGAGCCAGCGACTGATGGTCTTCGAAGGCAAACCCTCGGTATATGGTGAAGCTCTTGGACCGTTCAACATGGAAACTGGTATGAACAAATTTTTGAAAAATCTAGGCATAACCTTCCGTAGAGATGAGGAAACTAAACGTCCTCGTGTGAACAATCTCGGCTCAAGGCTTGACAGGGAACAGAAGGAAAATGGAAATTACTATTATTCAGCAAGTAATTGAGGATTTTTTGAAAACTTCGACAAAATCGGAGTTACTTTTACCCCATATTTCGCAGACATGCACAAGAATGCCATCTATGGTCTTAATCATGACAGTAGCTTAAAAATTAATCTAACTTTCAATGAATAATAGGTGGCAAATCGAAGAACAAATGATATATCTATGTAAATCAGCAGAATGTCAGTTTTATAAAGAGAAGTCCGCTTTTTTTTCAGTATAGTAAATTTTCGATACTGCCATGAGGGTGGTCTTTTGTAATTAAGTGATTGATGTTTTCAGAATTATGTTTCCAGTGTAACAAATGTTTATGTTTTCATGCACTTAGGACGATTTTTTTCTGACCAACTTCACTGAAGTGCAGAACAAAAACACTGGGAAATGACAACAAGTACATTTTGAAAATAAAGTTAACCAAATAATAGTGGAAGACCTAAGAGTTCAAAATAGCTTTTTATCTTATGTTTGAGTCTTTGGTTTTCAATGAAGATAGAAAGCCTCAATATACCAGACGAAGTAAAACGTTATTATCAGGACTCCAACATTCTGGACCTTTATCCCCCTCAAGCGGAAGCAGTGGAAAAAGGGCTGCTTCAAGGAAAAAATCTACTTGCTGCAATCCCAACTGCCTCAGGAAAAACTCTTCTTGCTGAACTTATGATGTTGAAGTCAATTTGCGCAGGAGGTAAGGCGCTTTATATCGTGCCACTAAGGGCGCTTGCTTCTGAAAAATTCAACCGGTTTAGAGATTTTTCTAACCTTGGGATCAGAGTCGGGATTTCTATGGGAGATTATGACTTGAGGGATGAGAAACTTGGGGTAAACGACATAGTTATAGCAACATCTGAAAAAACCGATTCTCTGCTCAGGAATGAGGCTACCTGGATGCAGGAAATTTCAGTAATTGTGGCAGATGAGGTGCATCTTATAGATTCTGCAGACAGAGGGCCAACACTTGAAGTCACTCTCACAAAGCTTCGAAAAATGAATCCATCTTGCCAGATTCTGGCACTGTCTGCAACAGTAGGTAATGCCAATGAGCTTGCAGCTTGGCTTAACGCCGAACTTGTAGTAAGTGAATGGAGGCCTACAGAACTTCTGGAAGGGGTGCATTTTAATGGAACTTTCTATTGCAAGGAAAGGGAAAAGCTTATTGAGCAGTCCACTAAAGACGAAGCCATAAACCTTGCGCTGGATACTCTCCAGGAAGGTGGACAGTGTCTGATTTTCGAAAGCAGCCGGAAAAACTGTATGGCTTTTGCAAAGAAGGCAGCTTCAAAAATTAAAAAGATTCTTTCAGCAGAAGATAAAAAATTTCTGACTATGATTGCAGATAAAGTGTTCGAAAACAGTGAAATCGATATGGCCACAACCCTTGCTTCCTGCATTCGTTCAGGTGTTGCTTTTCACCACGCAGGACTTATCACTCCTTTGAAGGAACTAGTGGAAGAAGGCTTCAGGGAAAGAAGGATCAAGCTGATCTCAAGTACTCCCACGCTTGCAGCTGGACTCAACTTACCTGCCAGACGGGTGATTATCAGAAGTTATAAGCGCTATTCTTCTGAAGCCGGGATGCAGCCTATTCCTGTGCTTGAGTACAAGCAGATGGCAGGTAGAGCAGGAAGGCCCAGGCTTGACCCTTATGGAGAATCTGTGCTTCTTGCCAAGTCATCTGAGGAATTTGTTTTTCTTTTTAAGAACTATATTGATGCAGAACCTGAAGATATTTGGTCCAAGCTTGGAACAGAAAATGTTCTCAAAACACATATACTCTCTACAATCTCCAACGGTTTTGCGCGTACAAAAGAAGAACTCATTGAATTTCTAGAAGCAACATTTTTCGCCTTCCAGTACTCAAACTTCGGATTTTCTACGGTTGTAGACGAATGCCTTGGCTTTTTGAGACAGGAAAAGATGCTTGAGAATACAGACGTCCTCGTTCCCACAAATTTTGGAAAACTCGTCTCGAGACTATATATAGATCCTCTGTCTGCCTCTATAATCGTAAAGAACCTTAGAAAAGCAGAATCTCTTACCAAGCTTTCTCTGTTGCATCTGATCTGCAGCACGCCTGATATGCGCTTGCTCTATATGAGAAGCCAAGACTATTGCACAATCAATGATTATGTAATGGCTCATGCAGGAGAGTTCGTGAAAGTACCTAATCCATTCAATATTGCAGAATATGAGTGGTTTTTGGGAGAGGTAAAAACATCTCTTCTGCTCATGGAATGGATTAATGAAACGCCTGAAAATGAGATTTGTTTGAAGTTCGGCATAGGGGAAGGCGATATCCATGCAATTGCAGAAATTGCCGAGTGGATCATGCACGTAACCACCCAGCTTGCGAGGCTTCTTGACATCAAAGGAGTAAAAGAGGCTTCAGAACTTCAAAAGCAGATCCATTATGGGGCAGGCCCTGAGTTGATGGAGCTGCTTGATATCCAAAGTATAGGCCGCGTGAGAGCGAGGAAACTTTACGAAACTGGTTTCAAGTCCACTGCAGACCTTTTAGATGCTGCCCCGGAAAAAGTGGCTGCTCTTCTTGGACCTAAGATCGCTGAAAAAATTTTTACCCAAATTGAAAGGAGAGAGACGGTTTCTGAAGTTATGAGAATTGCATCACTTGGAAAAGATTTTCCATAATGACAAAGGAAAAACAATGATCACTGATTTCACCTACTTTTTGTTTTATTAATTTTCTTACTTTTCTTGATTTCAGCAAGTTTTTCTATTTTTATAGTTTTATTTCTCTAGAATGTACAGCATGTTGTTGAGGTGATGAAAACTTCCACGAGAACTATTATTAACTCACTTTATGAAGATATACACAATAATGTCGTCTATTTTTTTAATTTGACAGTAGCTTAAAGACAAATAATAAATTCTTCGAATAATTAGTTCAAATAAATGAAAGTATGTTCCATCTGACTTTTTTTGAGAATTGACTAAATAGTTATGAAAGAGGAGGGAAAAGAATAATATAAGCAAATGAAATTATTTGATTTTGAATAAATTTCTCTATTTCCGAGCAGTTACACGAGCATACCCTGTTGCTTGTGGTGAAGTATACCATCAAAATTTTGATTTTATTCTTCATATAGTTATAATTAAGTGCTGATACATAAACTTCCTATATTACTGTCTTTTATCTTCGAGATGGATATTTTGGGGGATAAAATTTTAAATGATATTAGGGATTTTATGGAACTAGATTATCAGGTTATATTAGATACAGTTTATATTGTAGTCTCATAGATTAGTTCTATATTTTATCAATTTATTTTAGAGATGATTACAATGTTGTTTAAAAAGTTGTCTGATGTTTCGGGAGCTGAAATGAAGAAATTGCTTTCCCGAGAATCAGGACTTGCAGATGTAGCTAAGACTGTCTCAGCCATACTTTCAGATGTGCGTATCAGAAAAGATGCAGCACTTAGGGAGTATACACGAAAATTTGATAAATTAGAGCTTGCAAATTTTGAAGTAAGTGAAGAAGAGTTTGAGAAGGCTCTTTCATGTATTGATCCGAAACTCCTGAATCACCTTAAATCAGCGGCTGAGAATATCAGAGCTTTCCACGAAGCTCAGCTTCCAGAGGTTATCTGGTTCATGGAACTTAAACCAGGGATTGTGTTAGGCCAGAAGGCAACGCCTCTAGAAAGCGTAGGCGTTTATTCTCCAGGAGGCCGGGCCTTCTATCCGTCAACAGTTCTAATGACGGTGATCCCAGCCAAAGTTGCAGGAGTTGAAAAGGTTATAGTATGCACTCCTCCAATAGCTGATGGTTCTGTGCACCCCTTAACTCTTAGTGCTGCAAAGGTTGCAGGAGCAGACATAGTATTTAAACTCGGTGGTGCCCAAGCCATTGGAGCCATGGCTTATGGAACTGAAACTATCCCAAAGGTAAATAAAATAGTAGGGCCTGGGAATGTCTTTGTCACATCTGCAAAAATGCAGATTAGAGACGTTGCTGAGATCGACTTCCCTGCAGGTCCCAGTGAAGTGCTAATCATTGCAGATGAGTCGGCGGATGCTATTATGGTTGCTTCAGATATTATAGCTCAGGCGGAACATGATCCAAGTGCAATCTCGATACTTGTTACAATATCCGAGACTCTTGCAGAAGATATTAAAAGAGAAGTGTTTGTCCAGTCTGAACAAACTGAAAGAAAAGGCATTGTTAAGGCATCTCTTGAGAATGCTGCAATTCTTACTGCAGATTCCCTGGAACAATGTATAGACTTCAGCAATAAATTTGCTCCAGAGCACCTCGAAATCATGATATCAAACTCAGATTTTGTACTTGACAGAATTAAAAATGCAGGGTCTATTTTTATAGGAAATTATTCTCCTGTTGCTGTTGGGGATTACGCATCTGGTACCAATCATGTACTTCCTACGGCTGGATATGCGAAAATTTATTCTGGCCTGAATATAAATCACTTTATGAAATATTCAAGTATTCAAAAAATAAGCAAAATTGGCCTTGAAAGTTTAAAAGAAACTATAATCGCATTAGCTGAGGAAGAAGGATTAAAGGCACACGCTGATTCTATTAGAACCCGTTTTGGGTACAGACCCTCTAAATAATATTTTAGCTAACCGATATGTATATAAATTGTAAATGCGTAAACAAAATTTGGTATTTAAATAAACAAAGATTTAAATTTTGAACAAGTAAATACTTAATTCTTAAAATGAAGAGTGGGGATCAATATGAAAATCAGAGTAGTTAGTTCACGGGAGGAAATTCCTGCCCTGAATCCGAACGAGAAGGTTATCCACCTTGCTTTCAGACCATCTAACAAAGATGTATTTGTGCTTGCTGAAACATGTCCGAAAATTGAAGCAATACAGCTTCCAAAATCCTACAAAAGGACTGTTTCGAAGTCAATTGAAATGTTTCTGGAAATGCAGAAGATAAATCTCCTGGAAGGGGATGTATGGGGACATCGAAAAGATATAAACGAATATTACAATGTCTCTCAGAGTGTGTTGGAAAAGATTCAGGAATTAAAAGCAGATCGCTTCACAAATGAGGTAATTGCTGAAAAGCTTTCAAGAGAAAGCAAGTTGAATTCAGACATGATTCTTTACATTCTGAGCAAAAGAACCATTGATTAATCTGTTTTATCAGTCACTTGCACCGGAAAAATTCCTGTTTTGAGGATATGTCCTGGGAAAAATGGCTAATATTGATAATAAACATAGCTAGGAGGATAGTTAAATTTTTCCAGAAATATTTGATCCTCCTTTTCAGGATAAAATTTCTGATTAGAACTCCATTCAATAAATGCTTTCATGTTATTTTTTGTTAGTTTTTAAAAGGAGTTTCTTTTTTATCAAAAAGTAGGATATGTTCCATCTTTCCAGACAGCTGAAAATCTGATATCCACATTTATCTTCATTCAGATACACCTATAAACCATCTGGTTTGTAATCGATTTCCCTGTTCAGTAATGAATGGAGTTCTTCCAGTTACTTTATACCTTCCATCAGTGTCTACTCGTTAGAGCTGTTGCTGTTGTAAATGCTTCTTGATAATCGAAGTTACTGTGGTCCACCCATGCAGCAAGAGATTATATCGCCATTGCTATGGATATAGATAAATGATCCAAAATCATATATTTCAATTTGCTTTTATTATTCTTTTTTATCCTGTTTTTTGATCCAACATGTTTTTTATTGTCCACTAGGAATTTGCACCATCATCTCAGTTCAAATGTAACCTCCATTACTCAAAGTTCACAACCCAAAAACTATTTTTTAATCTCAGAGTATTCTTTAACGATTTATTTTGCGGTTGTATTTTTATAATCTGTACCATTTTTGAAAGAAAATATTTTTTTTCAGCTTCATTGCGCCAATGGTTTCCTTTTAAGTAATTTCATTTCTCACTATACAAATAGAAGGACTGACCGTTGGGGAGGCTCAATTGAAAATCGGGCAAGAATAGTCACGGAGATTGTCAGGCGAATAAAAGAACAAGCTGGAGCTGATTTTCCAATCCTTGTCAAATTGAATGCAACAGATGGTTTCCAGCAGGGTTCTCAAAAAGCAGACCTCGGAATTAGTATCTCACAGGTTTTGGAGACTGCAAAACTTCTGGAGAAAACTGGAGTATGTTCAATCGAGGTTAGCGGCGGGATCAGTGAGGCAGGTAAAGTAACCGTAAGAACTGCGATTAACTCTCCTGCTGAAGAAGCATATTTTGGAGAATATTTTAAAGCGATAAAAAGCAGTAAATATTCCTGTTAATACTTGTAGGGGGTATCAGATCCCTTTCTGTAATGGAGAATCTGCTTGAAGAAGGATATGCAGATCTAATTTCCATGAGCAGGTCATTCATCTGCGAGCTTGATCTTGTTTTGAAATTTAAGTCTGAAAAAGCTAAAAAGGCGATGTGTGCATCCTGTAATCTATGTTTTGACCTCGAAGGTGTTAAGTGCAACTACGAGTTTAATCGAAATTCTTAGAATTGAAATCTTCTAATCATCTAATTTTTAAGTTCAGGTCTTTGTTTATTTTAACTTCTATATGAGATCGTCATTTAACTTTAATTTTTTTCTTAGAAAGTTTTCAACTTTTCCCATCAAATGGATAATTCTAATGGCTATATTACAACCTACTTTCTGTAGATGTTTTCAAAAAAATAAAATGTTACTAATATATTTTTTGGATAACGAAGTCATTACGGTTCATGTTCTATCGATTGTCCTGAGTCCGGAAGGCTGTTCAATGAACTCAACCTCAATTTCAAGAAGTTCACGCAGCCTTAAGCATAAAGCCTCCATTCCAGGGCTTTCCGTGGCATAGTGAGTAGCGTCAATCAGACAGATATCCTCGTAGGCTCGAAGAACCTCATGCTTCAGTTCGGAAGATATGAAAGCGTCAATTCTATTTGCCCTGCCAATTTCAAGAAATTCACTCTTGAAACCGCTACCTCCAATAACCATAACCCTCCTGATCCCTTCCCTTTGTCCGGCATACACTACAGGAGTCTTCAGACACTCAGATATATGAGATGCTAGTTCAGCTGAAGAACAAGGTTCTACTTCCCCTATTCTACCTATATCTGCAGTTTCGCAATTTTTGAGCCCAATCTTGACCGCAAGGGCGCTATTGATACCTTCTCTTTCCCTGTCATAATTTGTGTGCATAGTGTAAAGAGATATTCCATTTTCAAAGGCAAGCTTGAGAGAAGATGCTAATGATTTTGAAACTTTATTAATAGGATGGAAGATGAGAGTGTGATGAGTAATCAGCAGATCTGCTCTCATTTCTGCGGCTTTTTTAAGAATATAGAAATTAGCATCAAGAGCAACTGTAATCTTTTTTATATCATTTTCCAGGCCAAGAATTACTCCGATCTTGCCTCTGTCAAAGTCATCAGCAAGCTCAAGTGGTGCAATTTGTTCAAGAATTTCTACAACTTTTTCAAGCTCCATGGAAAAAACTTCCTTAAATACAGAGATTTCAGATACTAAAAAAATCATTTCACCAAATCTGCCTTAAATAAAGACAATCTATACCTTAAATGCCACTATTTAATTTTAAAACTATGTTTTCATATTAGAGAATTTCGATAAACTCCTATACACTCCTATACACTTGAGTATTGGATATTTTAATTTCATAACGATAATTTTTACTTATGGAAAATCTGACTGATTTCCTCTTCAAGAAGAATATAACTTTTATAATTTAGTTGAAGACAAACCTGCAAAAATTGATTCCTTAACTGATTGGAAATCTTTTCGTAGCATTTTTAAGTATATATATTTTAACAAAACAGTTTCTTGAGGAGGAACTGAATTTGAAGTGATCATTATATTTATTGTAATGAACTACTGTATCAGTAGGTAAAATATGTCAAAATTGGGATAGAACGACAAAGTAATAGCATGAAAGCAGGAAAAATGTCTATTCAAAATACTCGGATGCCTTTGATTAATCCTCAAGCTACATTAAAGATTGAGTTTTCCCAAATAAACTTAAAAGACCAAAACCATGCATAGAAAACTTGGAGACCTTGAGCTCAATAATTCATCTCCATAAGGATTGAATTTTCCCACAAAACTTAAAAGGACCAAAACAATGCATTTAAAGAAAAATATTTGAGTAAGCATGTTTAAATTTATGCCGATTAATTAGCTCTTTCAAGCTTATACTTTTCCCGGATTTTCTCGACTATTTCCTCGTGGGCCTCGACAACAAAGCTACGACATACCTTCATTTTTTGCAGTGGTAATGGTGCCTACATACCTACCAAACTCATACAATAAGTATTCCCGAAGATAGAGCAGACTTCAGTTCGTTTTCTTCGAGTAATATTAGTTTCTTCCTACAAAATGACTTAAAGTATCGATTTGTTAATTATATATGAGAAGGATGATTTAAGATAAAGATATCCTTTTTAAGGAACTTGAAATAAGGAAAAATCAATCTGCTTATATAATCACACCCGATACAGGTAACTACACGAGATATGTTTTAAACCAAAAAGATTCAACAGCTTACAGTGAGATAAAAATGACTGAAATGATGACCCCTGCAATGCGTCAGTATTATGAAGCCAAGCAGACATATCCAAACACACTTATTTTCTTTCGAATGGGAGATTTCTATGAGTCCTTTGGGGAAGACGCAAAAATCATATCCAAAGAACTTGAAATAACACTGACAGCTCGAGGAAAAGACAGGGCAGGGCAAAGGATGCCGCTTGCAGGGATCCCTTACCATGCTATCGACACTTACTTGCCAAAGCTCATAAACAAAGGATACAAGGTAGCTATCTGCGAACAGCTCGAAGATCCAAAACAGGCGAAAGGAGTTGTAAAGCGAGGGGTTGTCAGGATAGTTACCCCGGGTACAGTAATTGATTCTTCAATGTTTTCGGACTCTTCGAATAATTACTTGATGGCAATTGCAGGAAAAGAAGTTGGGAAATCTGGGAAAAATACAAAAAAGGAAATTGAAATCGGAGTTTCTTTCCTGGATATTTCTACAGGGGAATTTCTTACAACTCAATTTCGAGACTCGGAAAGCTTTGAGAAATTACTTAGTGAATTTGTCCGTATGAGCCCTGCAGAATGTATTCTGCATCCTTCTCTTCATGGGAATTCAGAACTCACAGATAAACTGAAGGATCAAATTATCATCCAGGAGTTTGTTCCTGAGATCTCAGGAGCCGAGGAAGCTGGAGAAAAACTGAAAGCCCATTTCAAGGTTGCAACTCTTGAAGGGATGGGCTGTGATAAACTGGATTTTGCAGTATGTTCTGCATGGACTGCCCTGGAATATGCACAGAATACACAAATGAGGGACCTGGTTCATATCAACACTTTGAAGACATACTTGAACTCTGAGTTTATGATTCTTGACTCAATAACCCTACATAATCTCGAAATTGTAAAACATGTTAGGGATGAAGGGGACAAAAACTCTCTTTACAGAATTCTTAACTGCACAAAAACACCTATGGGAAGCCGTATAATGAAAAAGTGGCTTTCAAAACCTTTGTTGTCCATAGAAAAAATCAACTTTCGACTCGATGCTGTCGAAGAGCTAGCATCAGATCACTTGATCCGTTATGATATTCGAAAATGGCTGTCCGAGGTAAGGGACATAGAACGTCTCATAGGAAGAGTGGTATATGGGAATGCAAACTCAAGAGATCTTATAGCCCTGAAAAAGTCACTGAATGCTATACTTCCTATTCGGGACTGCCTGATAGGGAAAATGAGAATAAAACTGTTGAAAGAAATTGTGGAAGGACTTGCATTTTTTTCAGAGCTCGAAAATCTGGCTGAAATGATCGAAAAAACAATAGTTGAAGATCCTCCAATATCAGTCAGAGAAGGTGGAATGATAAAACCAGGATATAATTCAGAACTCGATGAGCTCCGGAATATTGCTAGAAATAGCAAACAGTGGATTGCGGATTTTCAGCAGAAGGAAAAAGAGAGAAGTGGGATTAAGTCCCTGAAAGTGGGATACAATAAGGTTTTTGGCTATTATATTGAAGTAACCAATTCCAACAGCAATCAGGTGCCTGAAGATTATATTAGAAAGCAGACAATCGCAAATGCAGAGCGCTTTTTTACACCTGAGCTCAAAGAAAAAGAGGGCCTCATCCTTACAGCCAATGAAAAAGCTATGGCCCTAGAATATGAAATCTTTATGATGATTACGCAGACTTTTTCAGCCCATTCTAAAGAACTCCAGGAAACAGCTGAAAGAATCGGAAATCTAGATGCTCTTTCAGCCCTAGCTGAAGTTGCAGGAAACAGCAATTATACTAGGCCTCAGCTTACGGAAGATTGCAAGATCCTTATTCGGGATGGAAGGCATGCTGTAATTGAAAATATAGTTCCAATGGGTTTTGTCCCTAATGACACTGAGATGGACTGCAAGGAAAATCAGTTTTTGCTAGTTACGGGCCCGAATATGGCTGGAAAATCTACTTACATGCGCCAGATTGCACTCATAGCGATCATGGCTCAGGCAGGCTCTTTTGTTCCTGCATCCCATGCCTCTGTAGGGATTATTGACCAGATTTTTACAAGAATAGGAGCCTTTGACGACCTTGCAAACGGGCAGAGCACTTTCATGGTAGAGATGGTAGAGCTTGCAAATATCCTTAACAATGCAAGCCCTAAAAGCCTTGTACTTCTTGACGAAATAGGCAGGGGAACGAGTACTTATGATGGATATAGCATTGCAAAATCTGTTGTAGAGTTTTTGCATAATAGAGGAAAGGTGGGAGTCAGGGCTCTATTTGCAACCCATTACCACCAGCTTACAGCTCTTGAGGAGAAGTTGAAGAGGGTCAAAAATTATCATATCGCAGTAACAGAAAAAGGTCATGAACTTGTCTTTCTGAGAAAAATCGTACCCGGAGCAACGGACAAGAGTTACGGGATTCATGTCGCAAGGCTCGCAGGTGTACCGGAAAAGGTAATCGAAAGAGCAAATGAGATTCTTGAGGAAATTGAAAAGGAAAACGTTTTTAAGGAAGCTGAAGACGGCGAGAAAGGGAAAATTAAAAAAAGCAAAGCAACCTCTCGATATACTCAGATGATGCTTTTCGATCCTGGAAATAGCGAAGGAATTTCGGCACAAGTAAATAAATTCGGTACTTTAAAAAGGCCTGGTCCTGTGGAAGTAGCTATGAGAAAATTGAATGTTGAAGAAATGACACCAATAGAAGCCCTGAATAAACTCCATGAGCTAAAAAAGCTTCTTGATTAAGGAGCATCAAACTCACCCTCGGCGGATTTATATAAAAATTCCATTTATTTTCGCAATTATGACTGTAGTTTGACAAGTAATCTAACTTTCAATGAATTATGGGGAAAATAGGCAAATAAAATATACATCTGTGTACATTTGTGGAATGTCGGATCATAGGGTATTTGGAAATTTTAAAATATATTTAAAGTATATTTTTCTGGTTTTTGCTGGGGTAAATAAATGAGGGAAGAATATATTGAAGTGCAGGGAAATAAGATTCGAATCCTTGATCAGGATACAATAAACAAAATCGCAGCAGGAGAAGTAATTGAACGCCCGGCATCCGTGGTAAAGGAACTGGTAGATAATTCAATCGATGCAGAAGCTAACGATATCCGGATCGAGGTCGAAAAGGGTGGGAAAAAATCAATTCTGATTCGGGACAATGGTTGCGGGATGAACAGGGCAGATGCACTTATTGCATACAAAAAACACGCAACAAGCAAACTTACTAAAATAGCGGATCTTGACACTATCTCGACAATGGGCTTCAGGGGAGAAGCTCTTGCTTCGATCACAGCTGTTGCAAAGACGGAAATCCTTACCCGGCCCTCAAAAGAAATCACTGGCACGAAGATAGTAATCCATGGTGGAAAAGTACTTGACACCTCAGATGCAGGCACTGCTCCAGGCACCTCTGTTCATGTAAAGGATCTCTTTTATAATACGCCTGCAAGATGCAAATACCTTAAAAGTGATCGTATAGAACTTTCCTATATCACAGATACAGTTACGCAGCTTGCCCTGGCAAATACAAATATTTCTTTTACCCTTCTCAGTGAAGGGAAACCAGTCCTTAGAAAAATTGGATCAAGCGATCTTTTCAATTGTATTGTCAATATTTTGGGGCCAGATATCGCTCGCTCGATGCTTCCTTTAGAACATAAGACAGAAGACTTTGAAATTCGAGGCTACATCTCGAAACCGGAAACTAACAGAGCAGAAAGTGACCAGATTTTTCTTTTTGTAAATACTCGCCCTGTATCTTCAAGAGCTATCACTACTGCTGTACGTATGGGATACTATACCAAGATCCCAAAAGGACGTTATCCTGTTGCAGTACTCTTTCTTATTCTTGATCCTAGAGAAGTGGATGTTAATGTTCATCCCCGAAAAGCCGAGGTTCGTTTTAGCCGGGAAAAAGAGCTCGAGGATGCTGTCACAGTTGCCGTTGAAAAGATCCTCTCTGAACATGGACTTGTACCTGAGATCATGGAAAATGGGAGGAGGGCTTTTCAGAAAACTTTCGAAGTTTTAGGTTCTTCAGGAAGATTGCATGTATCAAGCGATCAGGAAACCTCCCAAAAAATGATTGCGGAAACAGAGATTGCAAAGAAATATGAAGTTCCTGAGAGCAGTAGCAAAATCCATCGAAAAAGTGCAAAAGCTTATACATATCCCGTAAAAGATACTGAAAGAAAGCTAAAAAAATCAGAGCACCTTCTGGATTTTGCTGGAGAAAAAGAAGTACAGGGGGCCTTGAGAAAAAACAAGCAGGATGGTGAGATATGGGAAGAAATGAGAATAATAACTGAAGATGATAAGCAAAAACCAAATACCGAATCCCTTGAAGATCTTCGGATAATTGGTCAAGTTTCAAAAATGTATATCCTTGCCGAAAAAGGAGAAGATTTAGTTCTTATTGATCAGCATGCAGCCCACGAGAGAATTCTTTACGAGAAGGTATTAAAAATTAAAAAATCTAGAGTGCAGGAGCTTATAATACCCATAACTATAGACCTCACCCCAAAGGAAAAAGTGCTTATGGAAGAATATATCCCCTACCTTGAAGAATACGGCTTCGGAATCTCGGAATTCGGTGACAATACTTATGTAGTGACATTCGTACCCGAGGTTTTCGGGCAGCTTGAGAATCCAGAACTTATCCATGATATAGTCTCCGACCTTTTAGCTACAGGAAAGGTTAAAAAGGATACTGGAATTTCAGAAAAAGTTTGTAAGATCCTGGCATGTAGGACTGCAATTAAAGGTGGAGCAGCTTTCAACTCCATACAGATGAAGGAGCTAATAGAACAGCTCAAAAAGGCTGAAAATCCCTACTCATGCCCCCACGGAAGGCCAACTATCATAACCTTTAAAAAAGGCGAACTGGACCGCATGTTCGCAAGGACAAGATAAAACTGTTGTAAATTTAAAGTTTCAAAATATGGATTTTAAGAGGTATATACCAGCTACAAACCAGATTAGATACAAATTTAGCTAAATAATTAAGTTATAGAGCAGTAGATATTGGTCTTCAAAATGCAAAATTAAGAGCTTGAAGGTTATTAATTTTGAATTTCAACTGCATGAATCCTATTTATTTAGAATATATAAATATGCAGGCAAAATATATCGAAACTTGTAGTTACATATTCACAGATAATGACAATTTTACAAAACTCTGTTTAGTTTTTAATTTTTAAAAAAATCTTCCCGTTGTTGTAGTTGAAATATACTATTTTTTTCCCTTGCTGGTGACATAAATTGCCTTTAAATCTCTCAGCTTAGTGAGATTTCTGGAAATTGTACTTCCAGAAATCTGCAAACGATCGGCTATTTCTGATGCTATTGTTAGTTCGTGATCTATAATATCTCCCAATAATATGTTTAGTTTTCATTCAGACTATTTACAAGGCGTTGCAAGGAGATTTTCCCAAGTTCACGATCTACATCACTATAATTTACAATTACTTATTTTTGCTACGCCATAGAATTGATTTGAAAACTCGTTAGAGATTTAAACAATACTTCAGCACCAGTTAATCCCTATTTAACACAATAATTACACTTGAGCTGAAATATAACAGGATTTACTCTGTTGAAACGTAAGATCAGCAATAGAAAATCCTTCATTTCATCAATATTATGATTTGACAAGGATAATTAATATTTTTAATATCCAGCTCTAATAACATGCTAACATCAAATATGGGAACCACCAAACCATACATTAACTTGTATTTCCTGTGTTGCAAATTGAGAGGCATCACAAAATGTAATTCTTAAGGGTATTTTCTGAATTATAGCTTATTTAGGACGTTTACTTGCTTTAATTTTATTATGCAACTTGTCATCAGGCACTAGGATTTGGTTTAAGGTCTTTTTTGAGCGTTGGAGAATTATCGTTTAATTATAAACCTATTAAAAATGACAAAGATATATCTTGGAAAACAACATTAAAATATTTTTCACTGGAAATAAGTGATCTTTAATTAACTATATTCCGTCTTATATTTTTAGAAATCTACAACTGGGTTATATTTGACAAAATAAATTAACTTAAAATTTATTGGTTCCATGATTTTTAATAATGTTGGTTTCTTTGTGCATAAAAACCAGGATTATGAAATATGACCTTGAAGCAAGGGTTGAACAGCTTGAAAAAAAGCTCGATACACACTTAGAATCGGAAAAATGTCAATGGGCCCGCTGAGATTCGAACTCAGGATCCCCGCCGTGTAAAGGCGATGTCATGACCGACTAGACCACGAGCCCAGTTTGCTATTGGTTGTATTTTATGGATTACTCTAAATGCAAAACCAAAATGCTACTAATTGTATATATCTTTTTTGTTCCTCAAATATTTTTTTATCCTGAAATAATTTTACTGCGGAACTCTTTTAATTTTTTATATTTTTATAACTCAAACATTTCAGTTTTTATTCTAAATTTTGATCATGTTGATAATTTCTTCTAAAAGGCATATTCTGATAATCCAGTTCTTCAAATTTCAAGGCTATTTGAAGTTTTCGGTTACCACTTATATTAACCCAATGTTAATCGAATTATCTTATATGAGCCATTCCATAATCTAGTTATTGATTTCTTTAATGTACATATATTCTAGCATTCTCTAAAAAGTTAGTCTATAATTAAAATCTTTTTTCTAGTGTCAGAATTATAGTAAACTCAAGAATTAATTATAATTATCAAATTATTTGAATATCATGAAACATAATTATTTATGCTTAAGTAACTTGAAGTTTCATAACTAGTGAAGAAAAATGAAAGGTATGGAAAAACTATTTCTTTATTTTCCTTCGACCATGTTTTTAGCGCTTTTGTGGTTTATTTTTGCACTTAAGTTACATAGTTCCGAATCTGGTCAATTCCTAAACTAGTTCTACAAATCAGAAAAATATCAAAAAAATTATCAAAATTAATAAAGTTGTTGATTGTGAAAAAGAAAAATTACTCCACTTATGGTATAGACAAAACAGTTTACTGTCTTCACCTTTTGGATTTAATCAATGAACCAGAAAAGAGAAAATCGGGTAAAATATCGAAATCAGCAGGAAATATTCAGACAACGTTCACGGAAAAAAACAGTGATAAATAGGAATCCCATATAATTTTTAAAACAAATCATTTTTTCAAAGATAATTATTTATTTTTAAGTAACTTGAAATTCTATGAACACTGAAAAGTAGAAAGAAAACGAAAAACATCCCAATCACTTGTTCCTTCCACGCATTCCGTATTTCTCATTTTAGTAATTGTTGATTTCTACTGTGAGGACTATAAATCGTGGATATTTGATGCTCGAATGTCATAGGAAGCCAGAATTTGTGTTTTATTACCCATAGAAAACCTGAAGATGACAACCAGGGGTTTCCAAATAGTATCACCGATCAAACAAGAACCTAAATAACTAAAAATCTGAAAAAGTGCAACAGGTAAGTTTCAGGAAAGTATAATTAAATACTCTGATTCGGTCTTCATTCAGCCCACTAAAACGCGCGTGATAATATAATAACCCAAATCCCCGAAAACAACTGCAGTGATAAAGCCTGCTGTAATTGAGAGCATGAAAGGTATACCAGGAGTAACCCATACCTCTTTTCCAATAAGCTCTTTTTTTATATATTCTTCAATTTCTGGTTTATGGTTCAAATCGAAGCCAAGTCTTGTCCACACAAACTTTTTCTTAATATTTCCTCTTTCTCCAACTTCGAATTTCTCCAGTAAACTAAGATGTTCTTTATTTTCCATGGAATAGATATCGATCATATACCCAATGAACATGTAAAATGGTTTCTTCAACATTTCAGGAGAGAAATATACGAGGTTATAACAGAACAACCCCAAAGGAACAATAGTTGTCATCAGGATAGCATTTTCTAAGACAGTAAAAGTAAAAAGCCCTATTATAGGAAGCCCCAGCAGGGGAGAGGTCACTCCTGAGAAATGGATGATAGGATAAAGGGGGAAAAAGATTGAAAGTACTATAAGTCCCTTTGCATCCCCGCCTCCGATAGCTCCAAGCTGAAAAAGAATATAAACAGAGCAAAACACGATTATTCCAGAAAGGAACAGAGCTTTTAGATAGGGGATACTACCCATTAAAATTTCATAAAATACAAACACTGAACCAAAGATTAGCATACACTTCCATACTCTGTTTGAGACACTGCGGGCTTTTATGTCTGAATAACACGAATAAAGCAAAAAGGGAATAGTAAAAACTATTTTGATTATTTCGATCATTTCAACCCTGCAATAGAATTATTTGATAGAAATTCACATTATTACTTATCCACTTTATTAAAAACTATTTGCATAACCCTCTGATTTTAAGAGCCATATCATATCCATTTCTAAGCAGGTGGCATAACTTAGGGATTTATTGAAATATCCTACAGTATTTTAGATTTGTTCTCGTTCCGAATAACCATTCTTGTTGGAGTCATTTTTTCTCAATAGTTAACAAGAAAAAACGGTATCATATATCTTAATTCCGTTTTTTGCAATTGACTCTAAAAAAATTCAAAGTTATAGAGTTATTAAGTGGGAATCATAACTAATCTCCACTGAACACAATTTCGGAATATGAACACGATAAAGCCATCCATTTTTTCAATCTGAAAGTAACTTAAAAATTGATCCAACTTTCAATGAACAATAGTGAAAATAGGCAAACAAATTATACATATTTTACATCTGCTGAGTGTTGGACTAAACAATTTGTGAATTTTTTTCAAAATGCATTTTTGATATTGCATATATACACGAATCTAGAAATTTGCTCTCTATTTTATTCTTTATTAACTTTTAGTAAGTGTTCTCGGGGGTATTTTGGCATGGAAGTATATGAATAAATCTCTCTCACTTGTTATTTTCTTCCTCGCTCTCATAATTGAGATAATTCCACCAATTATTTTTTACGCTCCTCAACCTAAAATTTATCATTCTCAAAAATTTATCTCTTTGAAATTTCTTCCTTTTTATACTATTTTTCATCTTTATATATGTCATCATTTGTAATAAGATGCCATATTTTTGTGGCAATTTACTTTGTCAGTGTAATAATTGCCTTTGCATGTTCAATTGATTTCTTATTTAGTTTAAAAGAATAGATTGATTTTCTATTTTCCTGTCTTGCTACTGCTTGAGCAATCTGCGTTGCAATCCACTTTTCAATCCTTTTTCCTCTTTTTGGAGAGGAGGAGAACGTGTATATTTGTCATTGAAAACTACATGAAGCCAGTTTTCTTCTTTTTTAATTTTTTATCCCTATTTAATCGCACTGGGTTTTAAAACGATGTGATTAGGAAATAAAAAAATAACGAGAAAGTATTTATACAATTTCCATAGGCTTTCTAATGATTTTTGATCCAAACATGAGGGTTATTCCAAATGGGATTTAGACTGTCAAATTAAGACTGAATCTTAAAAATATAGCTATTGCTGTTTGTTACTTAGACTTAACAACAAAGCTAAATGAAAAAAGGGCATTTTAACTTGAAAAAATAGCAAGCTATTATTTAAGCTTAAGCAAATTTCTGTTAGGATTTGTTAATTTACGCCCAAGGCAGGATTTGAACCTGCGCTCTCTCAAAAGAGAAACGGTTTTCGAGACCGTCGCCTTACCACTAGACTACCTGGGCATTTATAAATATACGAAAAAATTCATGATTATTGTCCAATGCTCCGAATGAAGTTAATTTAATATGCTTTCTCTCTTATATATTTTATTATCAGCGCGTTAGTTCCGGATCTCATCAGTTCCAAAATAACTTCTACAAATCAGAAGAATACCAAAAAAAATTATTCAAGGTAATGAAGTAGCGATTATGACGGAGTAAAATTATTTCACTTTTAGTATAGAATAGATAGTTTATTGTCTGTATCATTTAATAATGTAGTATCTTTGATATAATAACTTTACCTGATGATGCAAATTATATATATATCAAAAAGTTCTTAAATTGTTTGTTTCATACTGCAAAATTTACTACAAATTTTCTTGAAGCTGCAAACATGATTTAAAATCAAAGCTACCAATAATAAAAATTCTTTAAGACTAATATTGTTGTTAATTATATAAAATTAAATTCTCTTAAATTAATGATTCTATTAAATTAATATTTCTCCTTTACTTTGGTATATAATAGTTACACTTTTTTAGACGATTGACCTTCAAAATAAAATTCAAGATATTGCTTACTTTCATTATATTCCATATTATGGGAGCATGTGCACTTCATATATTAAGGGATTAACACTGGTGGATAGAACTTTCTGGTGATATTTATTCTATGCCTTAGATATAATAAAACTCTAAAATAGAGTGCCTCAAACAGTTAAAATTCTTTACATATATAGGGTTTTATTAGTAGTTCAGAGCATACCCTAAAAGCTGAAAAATGACTAAATTTTTCGGTATACTTCCTTATATTTGAGCCCTAGTTAGTAAGTTTAGTGAGCGAAAAATCAAAGAAATCTTCGCTTTTCCCTACTATAAGCCATGGTTGATTAAAGTTTCACTATTCTTTAACTTGTTCATGCATTTGAAAGAGATTCAGCTTGAATCAAAAGTGAATGTATATATATTAGAGTCTATCCGAAAAGTCATCAATGGCATGTTGTGAAGTATCCAAACAGGGAGCTGGGAATACACATAAACTTTATGAGCTCATTAGAAGCCCATGCTGGAGTTTAAATCGCCGCGCTAATAGATTACCTTAACTTATTGAAAATTATGCTTTAAAAAATTATAAGGATACTTTTTATAATTTCTATATTATAATATATTTTTAAAATATCAAAGATGAGATCTTTGGATACCAAGAGTAGTATTCTTGAGTCAGAAAAATTATATTCTCATTTACCATACTTTTTTAATAAACAAAGTTAAATTAAAGCTTGAAAGTGTTTTCCTTATATGTTAAAAGTTAATTTTTGAAACTCTGGGGGTTGATTGGTAAAGTGAAATAGAAAGTTGAATCTTCTTATTATTGCCTACCACATAGAGTATCAGTTCATAAAGATTTTTATCGTGCTTGACTTGCTTCGTTGAGTCTTTCGTTTGCTTTGTTTCCATTGTCAAAGTCTCCATCGCTCAATTAGACAAACTCGGCTCTCCTTATTCGTACCATCTCACTTTTATTTGCTTCCAGCGCCTTTATCCTGATTGTATCTTCAGATGTGAGCTTATCAAGCTCCTCTTTCTGTATCTCAAACTCGGAGCTTAATTCTGTTATCTGAGCATCCAGGAATTTTAGCTTGCTTTCCAGCTCTTGAGGATCCCATAAGTAAGCCTCCTGAAGATCCAAGGTATGCATCTTGGATCTTTATGCCATTATCCAGTCACCAGATATTCCCTGATCTGGTTGGAGTGCTCCATGCCTCTGGATTTGATCCCCGAGACTCCAAGATTGCGCTAGCTGTCATTCTCAAAGAAACGGAGATTGGTCCAAGTATCCATGAGAGAAGATATACCCTGAGCGTTTATGCCCTCGATACTCTCGTGTTCTATCAGGCTAGTGCATAAAGTAATAATATTCTTGAGCTTCAAGTAATCAACAAGCCTTGTGAGCGTGAACTTGACATTGGTTTCATCACCTACGTTGATCATGTTGGATATCGGATTTAAGATCACGACTGCTGGTTTGAACTTATCGATCAACCTGTGCATGGCTACCAGGTGCATTTCCAAGCTGTAGGCCATGGGCCGTGAAGCACTTATTTGCATTAAACCGGTATCGACGTAGGGCTGGAAGTCTATACCTATAGATCTCATGTTTCTGATTACCTGGCTTGGAGATTCCTCGAAAGAGAAGTATAGACAGCGTTCTCCCC
Organism: uncultured Methanosarcinaceae archaeon; assembly: GCA_963733675.1. Classification (GTDB taxonomy): domain Archaea; phylum Halobacteriota; class Methanosarcinia; order Methanosarcinales; family Methanosarcinaceae; genus Methanosarcina. The sequence goes on from CAVTET010000001.1 coordinate 211,727, forward strand.
GCTCACTCAGTGGTACTGCTCCTTCCTGTTTTGCAAACGCTAGATAAGGATCGCCTGTGGAATATGCAGCTTTTATTTCTGGATCATCTGACAAAGCAGCTGCCATCAGAAATTCTTATCGATAATAATCAATGTAAGCCAGAACTTTTCATTTTCCAGGTTTGATAAGGCTTCTAAGCCATATTGCAGGCATAAACATAAACTTAAAAGTGCTTGGAGCGTTTCTTACAGTTTTTGTCCCAAAAAGTGATAGTAAAAATCTATTTAGTCCGTCAGATCCAACTGGAATGTCTAAAAGTCTTAATTGCCCTAAAATAATACTTGATTTTATCTACATAAATGAGCTAAGCAAAGAATATTCGACACTTATGGAATTTAATTGAGTAAGAAATATGAGTTTTGAACTTGATTAATATAACTATATTTCATCTATATTGATTGTGAATTACACTCAATATCTTAGTGTGGACTGTTCATAATATTTATTTTAAAAACCGACTATACTAAATTTTTTAGAGGCTATCACAGAAATAGAATTAAAATATATAATAAAGTTTTTTCTTATGAACTATTGAGTAAAATTTTTAATTGAATAAGTAATAGTCGTTCGGAATAATAGCAAATCGGGACTACTGCAGAGGAGTCGGTCTTCTAAAAATCAAAGAGTGAACTTTGACACTTAGAGTTGTCTGTTTTTTCATTTTCTAATTCTTCGTTCTTTTTTTCAAATTTTTTATCGTTTTTTTTCACAGTATTTATTTTTCCGAGGTCCGAAAACACTATATGATCGATTTGTTCAACTCGTCCGCATTCTGAGTATTTTGAGTTTTTTTTCATTCCGGATCCTTCTTTCATGCATGACTCATATTTTTCCACCTTAAGGTTCTCAGGCAATTCCAGCCACCCGTAGTGCCCTCCTCCACCTGGGTGAATGATAACATTGCCTTTTCTAAAAGCAAGTATCGCATCTACTATCCTTTTGTCTACTCTTTTGAGGTCCTCAGGCTCTGAATGAATAAGAGCTTCAACCTCGTTTCCAAAATGTTCTACAAGAATATTCCAGGCAGTTTTCACACCTTTTGTCTGGACACTTGAATGTCCGAGAGCCATCTGGATTATCTCTGTAAGAGGAATCAGATGGAGGTAAGGGGGGCGATGGTCAGGGTGTATGGGCTCTTTAAAATCTGCGAGTTCTTTGATACGATCTAAAACTCCTTTCTTTATGATGCCTCTACACACCGAGCAGCGCCAGTTATGCTCGACGGCTTCAGGTAATGAATACTGGGTGAAGCACTTAATACAGGCTGAACGATTGTATTTGCCTTCTTCAGGAAAGAACCCTACATTCAGAGTAGCTCTGTATCCCTGTTTTCTGAGAATTGCTTTTTTCAGGCCATCAAAAGTAATCTCTGGAACATCAAATTGCGTGAACTCCCTGGACAGTTTATTGGTTGAAGGAGAATGGGCATCAGAATTTGAAAGAAAAGTAAGTCGATGCAATTCTTCGATTCTATCTGCATAGTCGCTATCTGCACTCAGTCCAAGCTCTAGAAAAGAAACATAACCCGTCATATAGCCATAACAGCTCTGCAAACTGTCGTGGTAGCCATAAAGTGCTGTCCAGGGAGTAAATGCATGGCAGGGGCCTATTAGAGCTCCAAGGTCTTTTGCAATTTCTGCAATTTCGATGCCATTCAGATTTACAGTGGGACGTCCATCGGCTTCAAGATTCCCAAAGGGGGAAATGCGTTCTGCAAGCTCTTCAGCTTTAGAAATCGAAGGCAAAATCAGAAGGTGGTGTACACGTTTATTATCTTCTATCTCAGTAGTAGGAATGAAATAAATACCTTCGATGCGGATATCTTCATTTGAGATGGAAAACTGTTTTATTTCTTCAAGCCATTTAGGATGAGTACAGTCCGCAGTACCGAGCAATTCCATTCCTTTTTTCGAAGCCTCTCTGGCAATCGTTGGAAGTTCCATTTTCCTTGAAGATGCCATGGAGTACTTTGAATGGAGATGGAGGTCTGTGTTGACTTTCATTTACTCTCTTTACCCAAAATTCTAATTTTTCAAAATTTAGTCTTCCCATTTTTTACTGAATATCATCCGATATAGCGCAGGTCCTCTTCAGTGGGTTTAACTTCCTGAAAGCTCTGTTGCTCTTCTTTTTCTTTCAGCTTTTCCATTATGCTTTCCATTTCCTCTGTTTTTTTCTCGAGTGAGTCCATGTTTACCTCTATATCAAAAATTTTACAAACTACTTTTAAAAGGTACTGGGCACTTTTAGGATCCATAAGATATCCAGGTGTCATACCCATAAGACAGGCGGCTTCAATGCCACGCATCTTGCTGAAAGCTACCAGCAAACCCGAAGCTCCCACAATCCCCCCACTTGGTTCAAATTCCCTGAACTCTACCCCATAATTTTTGATCTCTTCGATTAATTTAGTATCGTTTGCGACTCCTAGGACTGTTTCCTCATAGGTAAGTTTGCCTGTGGGGTAACCCCCTAGCGTGTAAATTCTTGGAACTTTGAATTCCTCTGCAACATCAAGGTAAAGAGAACATAGTTCATAGTGTCCCTGTGAGGTAGTGCTCTGGTGATCTCCTACAAGGAAAAGGACATCGTTTCCATTTGCTTTCCCGTGGTATATCATATTGCTTACTAGACGGACGGTGCAATCTTTATTAATCAGTACCTGGGGTGGGAAGTGGGGAGAATAAACCTCCATAATCTTTTCAGCCCCAAGTTCGTCTACCAGGTGCTCTGCCACTAGCTTACCTACAAGTCCTACTCCTGGAAGTCCAACTAACATCACAGGTTTTTTGATCTCAAGGTCATCTTTCAGGCGGACAAGTGTACTTTTCTGCATAAAAATTCCTTATCCTTTGCCAGTCTGCGGTACCTACCATAAGGGTCTTGAGGAGAAAAGCGAGCCGGAACTACGGATGAGGTTTCTTCCTCACAAAACGAACATTTTTCCCTTAAAGTGTATCTTCCGCATTTTTTGCACTTGCGGATTTTTTGTCCCAAAGAGCATCACGCCTTTGTTGATTCGATGTGCCGCTTGAAAGTCCCATGTCCACCAAGTTTGGATATCGTATCGACTGCAGTTTGACCAGATTTTTTCAGGACTGATTCGGCTTTCTTATAATCCGGAGCTATTACCTTAATTCTATATCTAGGAGCCCCTGTATAACTCACTTCTAGCCTTACGTCTTTTCCATCCACCTCACTTATAGAATTTGCAGCAATTAGAGCTTTTTTTATAACCTCTATACCATTTGAAAGGTTGCAGGTCAAGTCCACATAACCTGCAATATCTACAAATGGGAGTTTAATATTTTCCCCTGCTATCTTGATTATACTCTTCAGGTGTTTCTTATTTATTTTGACTCCTTTGAAGGCTTTCTCTCCTTCTATAGCAGCTTCTTCAAAGGCTGAATATGCACTTCCGAACTCTTCTACGAGTTTTTCATTCATTTCTTTTAGGTTGTTTTCATCGGCCTTTGTCTCTTCAGCTACGAACTGTAACCATTTGGTGGCTTTTTGTTCATTTTTCCATTCCTGAATTTTAGCACGCCTTTGATGCTCGTTTACGTCTTTTAATGACAAATCGATGTGGCCGCGGGAAGGGTCCACGTTCAGAACCTTGCAGACGATTTTCTGTCCTTCCCTCACGTAGTCCCTTACATACTTGACCCAGCCTGCTTTAATTTCGGAGATGTGGATAAATCCTTCTCTTCCTTCGAATTCCTCAAGCTCGACATAAGCTCCAAAATCCGTCACATTCTTTACAGTACATACAACAAACTCTCCGACTTCTGGCCAGTTCTCGCTTCCCATTCGCACCACTTCTCAAGTTTTGTCTTTTATTACTCTCTACTTTACTTCTGTAAAATGCTTTTACTTATCCCTTTATTCAAGCACCTCAAGAATATGAGTTGTGATTGTCGATTTTCCACCTGTCGGTTCAGCAAGTGTTCTTCCACATACAAGACAGGTAACTTTACGACTAGCACTACCAAATATAATCTGTTCGTTTTCGCAGTCATTGCACTTTACGCGCAGGAATCTGCTTTTTGGTCTCAGGCTATAATTTTCCATTTTATCTTACTCCTTGAACTCGAACTTCTTTGCCCTGAAACAGGGTCTCTGGTGGGCTTTCTTGCATGCTGTACACCGATATCTGAGCCAAATACGTTTTGTGGGTTTGTCCCCACCAGGCACCTTTGAAAATTTTCCGCTGTTTCCGATACCTTCCTGTCTTTTTTTCTGCCTTGCAATATGGGTCATGGATGAAGCCTGGCCTTTCTTGACCCTTTCTACTACGTGTTCGCTATGGGTCTTACAGAATGGGCAGTAAGTTTTGAACCGCTTTGGAATTTTCATTTTTCCACCTTTTTTAATTAGTATAGCCAATTATGTAGCACATCTTTCCAGCTTTTGCAGAAAAGTGATGTCATATGTAATTATAGAATATAGTGATAAACATGGTATTTCATTTCCAGAAAGCTTTTTTCTGGGAAGTTTTTGATTCGATAAACTTGAAATTTTTCACAATATTTTGTGTCCTTAACATCACGATTGTCAGTCTTATATCGAAGACAATGTCAGAGCATGCTAACAAGGTTAAGCTACACAGATATAGCTACACATATATATAGTAATGCTATTTCCTAAATATACTAATGATATTTTAGAAGTTCCCCCGCCTACCATGCCTGAATTAACATTATGGAACTTCTGAACTATCTACTTTCTTTCTCTTAAAATTAGAATGACTGCAAGCTTTTGGTTATTAATTTTTTCCTAAATTTTACTGATCAGTAATCAGTTTGGCTGCATTTCGTTTAATAAGCCCTGTTGCATTGAGCTGCGGCAAAACAACAACATCTTCAGCACTGACAATATAATTTCTTCCATCTGCACCTGTGAAAGTAGGCAAATCCCTCAGTATTCTGACAACAACATATTCCCCCTTTATACTTTTTTTGCTAGGCTCTGCTCCTGTTTCTGTCCCAGCTCCATTTATGGATATCCCGCTTCTGACATCAGTTTCTCCCCGGATGCTGGCAGAAACCTGACTTTCTGATATACTTTTTGGCCAGATTGCAATCTTTTCTGAACCAGGGTACAGAATCGGACCTAGAAGTTCCATTTTTACAGCATCAATTCCCTGAAGCACCAGGTCATAAAGCCTTTTTTCCGCGGGAAGCAATTTTTCAATATCCTTTGAAATAGGTTTATTTGCATGAGACTGGTTAGTTGCCCTTGTAATAACTTTTCCTATTCGTTTCATGAAGATAGTTTCAAGGTCTGAAAGCGCTTGTTCATGCTCATCATGAAGCATCTTAGACTCCGGAGAACGGGAATTTCCAATTTTACAAATATCTTTTTCAAGTTCCCTGATATATTTCTCGGCTTCCAAGTAAAAATCAGCCGGAATAGTCTTCAATATTTGATTTTTTTCCTTATATAGGATCTGGCTGATTTCTTCGATATCCATACTCTGCAACACCTCTGCAAATCAAATATATTGCTGCGTACTCCGGAACTTCCTGAGTGCCCTCTATTACCCTTAAATCCTTGCCTTTTAACTGTATCGAAAAAGGCTTTGAGACGGATATTTTTACCGGCCTCTCTCCAAAGACAATAGCATCATTAAGCGGATCAAACTTCTCTAGTTCAGATAAAGCAAGTTTCTTAACCAACATCCCAGATCCACCATGTAGAGAACCCGGCACCCTGATCAAACGCTTAATGTCTGCAGTAACAGGTTCGTCAATAGCTACTCCAAATCTTTTCAGAAAATCCTCAATTGAATCTTTCATAAAATTGGCAGCAATACCCTTAAAGTTTCTGACATCAAAGTCCAGCCTTCCTTTCTCTAGTATATCCTTTAAACCATTTTCGCTATTTGTAACATTGATCAATTTTTTTATTGTAGTATCTCCAATCTTCTCGCATCTACGAAGCTCAGGAAACATATCTTTTTTGTATCTTTTTTTACATTCAGCTTTCATATAATCCGTAAGGTAGAGGGCGATTCTCTTTCCCCATCCAGAATCATATCCCACAAGAGTAGACTTAATTGGAACTTTCTTTATCCCTTTGAAAGTCTTGGACCCGATCCCAAATTCCCCAGCCATTGCAACATCTCTAAATAAGTATTTGAAATCTAGATCTTTGCCGCTTACATAATTCACAATTTCTCTTCTTTCGGCACTCCCAAGAGTCAGGACTTGCGGGCTTATAACATGGACATGGTATCCTCTCCCTCCAGAAAATACCAGCTCGGTCTCCTGTTCAGAAAATCCAAAATCTTCTAAAATAAAGTCCATAAGCTTAAAAGTTTCCTTTTTCACAAGCTCCATCATGTCCAAATAATTTTTAGGGGCATTTGGCAAGTGGTCTGCATCAAGGTCAAAAATCAGCTCTGCTCCGAGCCAGTTCTTTTCGTTCATTTTTCTGGCATCAGGGTATTCATAGTAAGCAGTTGAATTGTAAACATGTGCAGGAGTCATACCATATAGATAACCAAGAACATCACCAGGCGAGCTGAAGGACTTGTGCCTATACATCATCTTTTCAGAAATGTTATCATAGAAGATAAAAGCCCATTCTCTGTTAGGCAGATGGTCAGGTAGACCTATTTCGGCATTTTTGTAATAATTATGAAAGCGGGATTTTACAAAATTAGTGGTTCTGTTGTCCATGTTTTCAAAGCTTTATTAATCATTGAATCTTCTAATTAAGGTTTTAGTTCAAGGTTTATTTATACGATAGATTAACTCATATTTTACTTTTGTTTATATGAATCTTTTTTAGTAACTATTAAGCCTGGGAAAAACAATATCAATGCCTAACTTTACAAGATTCAATTAGCAAATTTCGGTGGGCTGGTTATATTTAACTGTAGGCTATTGATTATGTGTTTTATTTTCCATCATTTGTTAATCAGAAGTATCTATTGCGTCAAAAAGGTATAATCAAACTTATCTTGAGTGAACTGAACAATAAAATATTTAAAATAATTCAACAATCGATTAAGATTTAGATAAATTCATTGTATTTTACTGAGATGAATATCTATTTTTGATTCAAGATACACTGTAAAGTAAGGTTTAATCTTTGACCTAAAAATAGGAAACTCTGTAGAAGGTTATTTGGTTATCAAACTAATAAATAAAAAAATATCCTTATCAGCAATAATTAAAACGAAAATGAATTTTTTGAATGAAAGACGCTAAAAATAAAAGTACTTTTATTTTTTATATCTGCCATTCGAAGAATTTCATGTTCGTTTTTGAAGAAACTAGAGTTCTTGATAAATCGAATGATACTCTACTGCTCCCACTTTGACGTCGATATAGAGCACGATGGAATTAGAATATGAAGATGAAAAAAGATGATATGTAAACGTACATCTATAAGAGAATATGAGATTACAAATTTAAGATGGACATCAAGAGATTTACTTTATTTGGATCTTTTTAAAAATCAATTATGTTAATAGATGGCGACAAAAAAATATCCATTCACAACAAATTTTCGGGTATATATTCTAAAATTGCATGTTCACAATAAAGACAGTTGAGAATAACTCCTTCGTCTTCTGACTGAAGTACGGAAAACTTCGATTTTATGGGCTCACTACTATTAGAAATACAGTTTGAATTGATGCAGCGAACAACGCCCTCAACATAGGAAGGAAGGACGACATTATTTTTCTGGACGACTTCAAAATCCCTAATGATATTGATGGTAGCTCTCGGAGAGATCAGAGCAATCCTGTTCAACTCTTCGACATTAAGTTCCTTACCCTCGACTTTCACGACATCTTTTTTGCCTCTGGCTCCTGGAGCATTCATTACGAAACTAATAGTTGCCCGAAAAGCGCTAGAGATACCAAGTATTCGCAGGACATTTAATGCCTGTCCTGCCTTTATGTGATCGATAACTGTTCCATTTTCAATTGCCTGAATCTTCAAATCACGTTTTTCTTTCATTCCACCACTCCCATGGCAAGAGCAAGAAGTGCCATTCTAATTGGAACACCATAGAAAGCCTGCTGGAAGTAGCATGCATGCGGAGTTGCATCTACTTCAGGGGAAATTTCATTGACTCGCGGAAGAGGGTGAAGAATCTTGAGATTAGAATCCACATTTTTAAGTAGGCTGCCTGTAACCTTCAGCCTGTGTTTTACCTTTTCATATTCTTCAGGATCAAGAAAACGCTCCCTTTGGACTCTTGTCATGTAGAGAACCTCTACATCTCCAATTATTTCATCAAGAGAATTTGTCTCTTTTACCCTTATCTTATTTTTTCGAAGATCTTTGACTATTTCAGAAGGCATACTGAGTTCTGGAGGCGAAACAAAAGTCATTTCAGCTCCATAAAGGGAAAGGGCATGGCAGAGGGAATGGACTGTTCTTCCATACTTCAAGTCACCAGCCATTGCAATTCTCAGGCCCTCAAGATGGCTTTCCCTGCGGATTGTATAGAGGTCAAGGAAGGTCTGTGTAGGGTGATGAACAGAACCATCCCCACCATTGATTACCGGAACACTTGAAAATTCAGAAGCCATCCTTGAAGATCCATCAAGAGGGTGGCGCAATACTATAAGATCGGCATAGTTACTAATCACACGGATGGTATCGGCAAGATTTTCACCTTTCATAACAGAACTCGCCTCTACAGAACCCAGGTTTAAAACCTGTCCTCTAAGCCTTTGAGTAGCAACTTCAAAAGACAGACGGGTCCTTGTACTTGGTTCAAAAAAAAGAAGGGCAACGATTTTTCCATCCAACAGCTGAGATCTATTTTCACCTCTAGCCACAGGCTCAAGCTTTTCTGCAGTATCCAGAACGTAGTCGATTTCTTTGCGCGAAAAATCCTTCATTGAGATGACGTGTCGGTTCTTAAATGACATCCAGATCCATAAATGATTCTCAAAGATATAATCTTTGCTCCATAAGTTTTTTAAATTAGTAAGGACGCAATTGAATCCTTCTCCGTCCCCACTTTAGGGAACAGACTTAGATCAATTATTGTCTGAACTTGAACCAGAATTTTGTATCCTTAAACTTAGTTTGAAAGTACAAATTCCCGTTGGAATGGAACATTATTTTTTCATCAAAAATGATATAACAACCTTCAAAAATGTAAGTAATAATTATATAAAATTAATCAGTTCTCAAATCTAAAAACTACAAAAGATGAGAATGAATATGGGTTTTTTACTTTAGCATTTTTGGGCTCTGTAGAAATCCTCTAAATTGAATTTCTACACTATATTTTATAGCTATTATGTTATAATATAACTCCTTATTTTTCCCCACAACAACGAAGGAACACATAATATTGAAATCGAATAATTACATTAAATTTGTTGATGCCAGCTTTAAAACTATTAAGTCTTTCAGAATGAACATTTATTTCTGCAAATATTCCAAACATGTTTATATCCAGCATCAATTTCTTGTTCTGGCTTTATTGAAGGGGTATATCAGCATAGACTACCGTGATTTTGTAGAACTTATTGACCTAATAAACAATATAAAGAAAAACTCGATCTTAATAAGACTTCCAATTTCACTACCCATCAAAAGTTTGTATCCAGGATTTCCTCTTCTCTGTTTAACCTTCTTTTGTCAAAAACTCTAAAGTTGTTTTACTCACATGGATAAATGATCTATATTACAGCAATTGATGCAACAGGCTTTACAATTCCCTATACAAATGATTATCGTTCCCGCAAAACAGGGGAGCTACGAAGGAATGTCTTGAAAACTTCAATATCATTCGACATAGCTAAAAAGGTAGCATTAGGATAGAAAATTAGTCAAAAAACATATCATGAAATCAAACATGCAAATGTTCTGATAAAACAATCAAATAGGATAAAGAAAATCTCAATGTTATGTGATGGGTAAAGGAAGGGAACAGTCTGATTCTCTGGGATTCAAAATTTGAATTCGTAAGCTAAGCCAGACTTTAGAGCAGAACTATCCATGTAAATAGCCTCTATATAGAATTATTCCTGCAAATGACTTCTTTTAACTTTAAGATTTACAAAGTTGAACTGAGAATCAATAGCACTAAATCTTTGATTGTACAAAATTCAAGTTCAAACCACAACGTTTATTTAGTGTGATCTTGTACTTTAAATATGTAAGTCATAATATTATCATGTTTACTATCTAACGATCTATACCTAGTATTAGTATTACTACAGTCTTCATAGTAAAACTCATCATGTTATCAAATGGGTAAAATGGATTTATGATCAAGTATCAAAATTTTCTCACTGATCTTCAAATTAGAGACGAAGCATGGAAAATACAAAAGAAAAGGAATAAAGAAAAAATTTTCCCACATCTTTCCATCGTTTTCGGGATTATATAATTTCAAGCAGCTTAAGCGTAAGTAATTTCAAAAATTATTTGGTTTTACTTAATAAGTTCTTTAAATTGTTCCCCTCCAATAATCTTTTAAAATCATCGTCTTTCTTTGCTTTTTCTTGATATATAAGTCAAGCTCGATGATTTTTTTTAAATTAATGTTTGATTTATACTCGTTGTTGACGAGAGAATATGTAGAGAAAGTCTTTTTTTATACCAAGCCATTGAATTTTGGGGATTAATTTTAATTGCTTTGTCATATGCTTTTATCGCTTCATCTGATTTATTTTGGTCAGATAGAACATTCCCTTTATTGTACCAAGAATCTGAATCATTTGGGTTAATTTCAATTGCTTTGTCAAATGCTTTTATAGCTTCATCGGATCTATTTAATTTATAAAAAGCATTTCCTTTGCCGTTAAAAGCTTCTGAATCCTTCGGGTTAATTTCAATTGCCCTGTCAAATGCATTTAATGCTTCATCGGATTTATTTTGGTCAGATAGAGCATTTCCTTTATTGTACCAAGCATCTGAATTATGTGGGTTAATTTCAATTGCTTTGTCATAGGCTGTTATTGCTTCATCGAATTTATTAAGTTTAATTAAAGCATTTCCTTCACTGGCCCAGGTATTTGAATTTTGCGGGTTAATTTCAATCGTTTTGTTATATGCTTTTATTGCTTCATTGAACTTACCTAATTTCCCTAAAGCAACTCCTTTATTGTACCAAGCATCTGAATCATTTGGGTTAATTTCAATTGCTTTGTTATATGCTTTTATTGCTTCATCGAATTTGCCTAATTTCGCTAGAGTTGTTCCTTTATTTTCCCAAGCGTTTGAATCTAGCGGGTTAATTTTAATTGCTTTGTCATATGTTTTTATTGCTTCATCTAGCTGATTAAATTTTTCCAAAACAAGTCCTTTATTGTACCAAGCATTTGAATTATGTGGATTAATTTCAATTGCTTTGTCATAGGCTGTTATTGCTTCATCGGATTTATTTAATTTATATAGTGCACGCCCTTTACCTTCCCAAGCTTCTGAATAATGCGGTTTAATTTCACTTGTTTTGTCATATGCTTTTATTGCTTCACCTGATTTATTTAGAGCATTTAGAGCATTTCCTTTATTGTACCAAGCATCTGAATCATTTGGGTTAATTTCAATGGCTTTGTCATATGCAGTTATTGCTTCATCGAATTTATTTAAATCAGAAAGAACGTTTCCTTTATAGATCCAAGCATTTGAATTAAGGGGGTTAACTTCAATTGCTGTGTCAAATGCTTTTATTGCTTCATCAGAGTTGTTTGCTTTGTAATATTCTTTTGTTTTTTCATCAGATTTATTCAAGTTAGAAAGAACTTTTCCTTTATTGTCCCAAGCTTTTGAATTCTGCTGGTTAACTTCAATTGATTCGTCATATGCTTTTATTGCTTCATCAGACTTGTTTAAATTAGATATATTGTTGCTGCAGGTGTTCGGAATATCTGCAAATGTCACCGTGCTAACGATACTCACTAGAATAAGAAGCGCCAGCAAAGTGATTCCTAAAGCCTGTACGAAGGTATGCCATCTACTTGCTTTATCGTATCTTCCTTTTTTCATTTTCAGCCTCTTGAGATGTGTTAAATATTTATAATGAAAACTGACTACAAAAATGAATTTTAATACTTCAATCTGCAAAGAAGACTTTGTGCTGAGAAATTATATTTTTTTGATTTATCAGACTCATTGTTACATTGCCCTTAGTTGTCAAATTTATATAAATTTTAATAATATCTTCAGAATAACAACGTTTTAACTTGTAAAACAGCCATTATTGGGAAGAAAATTAAACCGAATTTCGATACAAGCCCACAAAATAACTTATTTCATATTGAGTTTAAAATGATTACTAAAGGTCATGGCTTCTGTTAAATAAATTTTTAATAGAACCTTATTTTCTGAACAGATTTTATCGAAAAAAAGTGTTACATCTTTTCTTCTTCACTCAACAAATATATATGATTCCTTAAAGTATCTTCAATTTATGACTCTTGAGCCCGTTCATATGCATAAGATCTCGGAGTTTGCAAAAATGATTGATCGATCATTTGAGCTTGAGGATCCTAAGACAGCTACTGATATCTATAATCTCCTTGAGGAGTTAAAACTTGACGGAAAGGTTATTCTGAAGTCTATAGACCGACTCTTTCGAGGAATTGTCAAGACTGAGTTGATGTCACAGGGCACAGACCCATATCCTGTTACTTATGCTTGTGACAGTGGGAGCACAAATCCAAGGACTTATGACAGTGGGCTTTTTGTGGATTTCTGCCATTGTGGGCTGGCTGCAACACCTTCTGATCTTGATATCCATAAATACAGAACAATTGTGTGTGCTGCTTATTCTTCTTCACAAAGAGTGGCTATGCAGGCTACAAAAGGCTGGGAAATCTTTGATGAAGGGTTCGGGAGGGCAAAGTTGGTCACAATTGCAGCTGACGAGGTGAAAAAAAAAACGCCTGAAATGGTTCATAATTTTGCAATGTATCTGGCAGAATCCGAGCATATTCTTTTTATGAAGGAAAGGGTGAATCCAGAAAGTTTTTTCATAATGGACGGGCCGATTTATCCAAAGCAGCTCATGTACTGGATGGTTCTGGACGACAAGGAAGTAAAAATCCGACAGAACGATAATGCCCGAAAAATACTCCAGAATTACATTGATATCATGGACAATTTTCTGGAAAAGAGGAGTCCTTTAATCGGATTTGTAAAAAATCCTATTGACAAGCAAATTATGGACAGTATCCGGAAGAAAAGGGGAGCTATTGAATTGCCATGGACGCTTGACTCCCAATTTTTCCGAAATATTCTCTCCCCTGACAAAATTGATAGTAAATGTGGAAAGGGGCATGGTGGAAAAAATTATAAAAATAATGGGAAAAGTGACATCTATAATGGTTCCAGGAATACTTACATTACTTATACTAACTGGTTTTTACAGCCCAATAGATTTTATGAGAGGCTGCTTAATGGAACTTCACCCCTTGCAGCTGGTGATACGCTTCAACAAAAACTCAGGCACAATTTTCCACCTGAGGATTATGCCCTTTGTTTTTTCATGCTTTATGTCCCCTCGAAGGACGTGGTCTTCAAAATAGAAACTCCTTATGGACTTATTAAGGACAACTTCTTGCGCATGCAAATTACCAAAAAAGTGCTATTTGATCTTTCTCTACATGGCTTTCCTCTTACCCTTACAAAAGTAGATTATCTCTCAAAAATTAGAAAAATAGAACGGCAAGAGATCGATAAATTCTTTGGAAATATGAATCCTGATTTAAATTATAATGATACTCGATGGGGTAATATTATTGAAATATGAAGATTCCGATATTTTGGCTTTTATCTCCGACAAATCGAAAAAGGAGCATGCAACTCAAATTATTTTGGATGTAGCAGAAAATGGAGAATTTGAGCAAATCCCTGAAGAGGATAATTTTGAAAATAAGACGAAGGATAAGGTTATTAATTCCCTTAAAGGTGCTTTCAATAAGGATACGGTGCTCACATCTGAAGCTCATTCTTTTTTCCCAGATCCTTCTATGGAATCCCAGTCTGTGAAGCTTTCTGAAAAAGAAATTTTTCCCTTTGAAACCTTCGAAGGTTATGATGGAGGTACCTTAAATACATTCTCGTCTTTAGAAGCCTTCGGAATTGTTACCACAGGGATAGATCCTCTGGAAATAACTCCTTCCGGAGCCGTAATCACTGGCTTCATTACATCTTCAAGGCGGAATGAAATCAGGCTAGGAACTTATGTGGTCTTGCCTTATGAGAGTGGAGAACAACTTTTTGCTCGTGTAGGTAAACTTCAGTATAGACAAGAATTTGTGGTAGATGACGCAACTGAAATCCACTCAAGGCGAATGCTCAGTGCCCGCAGAGGTCCGATATACGAAGCTGACTACAAATTTCTTGCCTGCCTTGATCCTCTTTGCATTCTGTACCGGAAGAGTGATGGTACACTTACAAGAAGGATGGCAGACAGGATCCCTCAGCCCCACACTCCTATTCTGCCTGTTACGAATAGGCTTGAAGTGCAGACAGGGCTAAATATTCCTGAAGAGGGCATTTTCCTCGGGCACCTGAGCGTTGGGGGAGAGCTTGTAAAAACCCATTCTGAGCCTGAAACAGTTGCATATTACCTCTTAAACGACTATTCTATGGGCGATCCTCTCATTTTCAGGCATATTCTTATCTGCGGGAGCACAGGGACAGGAAAAACCTTCCTTTCAAAAAATATTCTCCGCCAGTTCATGACAGAAAACAATAGGTACAGAGTGAGGAGTTCCTCTAATAAAACCAGGAAAAATCCTTGCCTGGTTATTATGGACCCTCAGGATGAATATTCCCAGCTTTTTGAGGATAATGAAACTTTAACAGATGAGAATAATTTCAAGTTTGAATCCGAAAAAGTTGCTTATGGCAGGGTTCAGTCTACAAAAGCTTTTGTAGCAAAGATAAATGGGCAGAACTATCCCGGAGATAATACAAGGGCTGAACAAATTGAGTTTACAATTCCTTTTTCCCTTGTAGAGCATAATTCTTGGCTTATTGCAGCAGCTGGAATGTCAGAACTCCAGTACATAGGTCTTGAGGTGCTTCTTGGTGACTTCTTTAAGTCAAAAGTATCCTATACTTACCGAAATTTCATCGATCATATTAGTAATGAGGGTACACGCTCCTACTACGTAGATAGCGGGAAACTTCATGAGTCCTCTTTTGACGGGATTGTTAGGCGTACTAAAAGTCGATTTTTTTCGAAAGTCTTTGACCAAGATGCAACCTCAATTACTGACATCCTAGGCAATATCTTCAAGCCAGGCCAAATTTCGGTATTTCCAACCGGATATATAAGCACTCCTCGAATCAGAGACCTCATAGTGCTCACGATCATGAGCCTGATCGTAGACAACAAGCTTAGTACCTCAGGTAATGATGCTATCAAAGAAACTCCAATAATTTTGGGGCTGGACGAAGCTCACCGTTATCTTTCTAGGGCAAACGGGGAACATTCTCGCCTAATCATCTCCCGTTTTGCAGATGCAGCCCGTCAGGGTAGAAAGGAAGGACTAGGTCTTTTTTTGATCACGCAGGATCCCCAAGATATTGATGACACTGTTTTCAAACAAATTAATACGAAGCTGATCCTTAACCTCAACAACGATATGGCAATTACATCTCTGAAAGTCCCAAAAGAGTATGAACGGAGAATTCCTTATCTTAAAAAAGGGCAAATGATAATTAATTCCCCGGATAACAGCGATATCGTAGAAATAGTTGGACTCTCTAATTGTGTAGTAAGACATATTTGAGATTATTCAGGCATAGATTAGTAAAAATAGAAAAGCCTTCTTATAATAATAAATCTTACATACCTGTTTAAATAACCTCATATTTTTATGGAAATTACTAAAAATACTTAAAGTATGTAAAAGCTGTTAATTTGCCTTTTATACTCCTAATCCTTATTATGAAAAAATAGATTCATTTTACAAAAATTACTCAATATGTGTACAAGCTAAATATTGGACAAACTCTTTTTGGTTCCGTTGCAAAAATCCTTTCTAATGATACAATAGAATAAAACGAAAACCAAAGATAGTAATATGCTATCTAATTCCTTTAAATGGAAGCATTATGAAGGAGAAATTATTCTATTGAATGTAAGATGGTACTTAAAATATCCATTGAGCTATAGAAATTTAAAGGAAATGATGATAGAAAGAGGAATTCAAGTTGATCACAGTACTATAATGAGATGGGTACATCAATATTCCCCTGAACTAGAAAAGAAGATAAGAAGACATTTAAGACTAACAAACTATTCGTGGAAAGTTGATGAAACCTATATCAAAATAAAAGGTAAATGGAAATATCTTTACCGAGCAGTTGACTCAAATGGAGATACAATTGATTTCATGTTAAGTTAAAAACGAGATAGAAAGGCAGCGAAGAGATTCTTTAAGAAAGCTTTAAGTTCTAATCATAATCAAATTCCAAGATTAATAACCGTTGATAAGAATCCAGCTTATCCACCTGCTATAGATAAACTAAAAATTGATAAAATACTACCTAAAAACGTAGGCATTCGACAAATCAAGTATTTGAATAACATTATAGAACAAGATCACAGATCTATAAAGAGAATCGTTAATCCAATGTTAGGATTTCAGTCTTTTCGATCTGCTAATAAGACTTTAAAAGGAATTGAAGCTATAAATATGATCAAAAAAGGACAAGTAAATGATCTAAATTACTCTGTTTTTAATGAAGTCAAATGTATTAATCAATTATTTGGTATAGTTTTATAATGTTAGTACATTTTCTTTGAATATTCTGATTTTTATTCATTACCTATAGATTTACATATTTTTTTGAATTTTTTGCAACGGAACCCTATCTTTGGTTTTCGTTTTATTCTATTGTATCATTAGAAAGGATTTTTGCAACGGAACCAGGCTTTTGGTTCAAATCACAATCAAATGCCGAGAATAATAAAAGTTGATAAGAATGCATCTTATCAGATAGCCATAGACGAACTGAAAAATGAGAAAAACTTGTCTAAAAATATTGAAATTAGACAAGTCAAGTATTTGAATAACATTATTTAACAAGATCATCGATCTATAAAGCGGATAACTACTCCAATGCTAGGCTTTCAGCCTTTTCGCTCTGCAAGTAAGACTTTAAAAGGAATTGAAGCTATGAATACGGTTAAAAAAAAACAAGTCAATAATCTAAATTACTCTGGTCTTGATGAAGTCAAATATTAAGCAATTATTTGAGAGAGTTTTATAATGTTGATACATTCCCCTCGGATATTTTGCCTTTTATTCATCATCCATATATTTACATGCTTATTCTGAATTTTTGCAACAGAACCCCTTTTTGGAGCTCTGTCCTGCTTTCTTTCATTTTTGGAAAATTTCTCTGAAATTTCAGCACCAATGTTCACTCCTCATGAAAAAAATCAGCCCCCTGAAACAGGAGAAAGGACTGCAATTTCATCTAAATCTGCAAGGAAGGTATCAAGCCCTTCCAAGTGCCGAACATTGTTTCCATTGACAAGAACATTAACGGAGCCACAAAGAGCCAACATTTCACTTTTTTCGCCTACCTTCTCAAAAATAAGGTCTTTAAGCACTGGATATTTTTTCGCGAGGGATAAAAGAACGTTGATAACTTTCTCTCCAGAAAGCAGGATTTCGGGTGTGCCTGTAGCTTCACGCAGATTTGCAAATAACTTAACCTTTACCTCAGCCATAAGGAATATTATTTTATCTTACCCCTTTAATATATCTATCCACGAAAACAGTAGTTCTTATCGGCTGTAGTTCAGATTGGGTATTCTTATTTATAATCTTTTCTCAAATAATTCCTAAAAAAACTTAATCCATAGATCTTAATGCCAGTTTTTTGTACTATATATCTGATTTATAAGCATATAAATTAAGTTAGGGTTTTATCTAAACAATTTTAATTTTTTTAGTAGTGGCAAATGATCCCTTCATTGATGCATAGATCAAACGCACTTCCACTAACTCAAAGAGTCTACCAGAACTACACGCTTCTCATGAGTCATAATTTTTACTTGTTCAAATAATACTTATCTTTTTTGCACTACAAGCAACCCATAGAGAATTGTTCCTGAAATAGGCGGATTTTCAGGAGTGCCTTTGGATATCCTTTCTTCAGGATAACCGAGTTTTTCACATATATAAAGCTCAGCTTCCAATTCCAGCTCTTTAAGAACCTCTGCAACCTCAAGGGAACCAAATTTCTCTTCTGGGAGCAGAAAAATATTTTTTCCATTCTTTAATTCTCGGATCAGTTCGGTTTTTGCTAGTTCAAAGTCTCTGCCGTGAGCTGTAATCGCACATAAGTTGGTCAGATTCACTTTATTACGGGCACAAGCTACTTGCATTGAGGAAATCCCAGGAATAACTGTATCTTTTTCCCCTGCAAACTGCCCGAGTCCTGAGAACATGGGATCTCCTGTGGATAAGACGACTGCATATGAAGGCAGGAAGTGGAGCGACTTATAGTCCTTAATTATTTTTGCTTCACAGGTAATGTACTCCTGTGCAATTTTCAGGGCTCTTTTTGAACCATAAACCACTGAAGCCTTACTTATTGCCTTTATCCCTTCTTCTGTAATCATGCCGGGCCCGACCCCGACTCCTACAACTATCATAATTTTTCTTCCCTTTTACCTGGTTTAAATTCACTCTTGCTGTCCATGAGGATATTTCCCTCTCTGTTAATTACGATGACTCTCGCGCCTTTTCCTTTCATCACTGCCATTTCAAAGGCTTCTTTCAAGCGTGCATTTTCTGGGGCTTTCTCAAGCATTTCAACAACAGTTGCGTACTCAGAGTTTTTGAGAATCTCAGGATTTCCCCATTTGAGGACAAGACCAGGAAGGCCACAAATAATTACATCTCCTGATGCAGATTCAAGCCCTTCAGATATCCTACTCCCTATCATTACTACGGTGTAACCTGGAAAGAGCATATGAGAGTAACGCATTCCTATTCTACCAGTAGTTAGAACCACTCTGTCAGTGCAGCGAATAAGATCTCCTTTCATTTCTCCGAGATGGTCATTCCAGGGCTCAACAAAACCTGTACTTCCAAGAATTGAAATACCACCTTCTACTCCAATCCTACTGTTCAGAGTTTTCTTTCCAATCCTTTCTCCTTCAGGGATATAGATTGTTACTTCAGCTCCCTGTAGGCCAAGTTCCTCTACCGCTTCCAACACTGCAGCTCGAATTTGACCCATAGGTATAGGGTTGATTGCAGGCTGATTCCTTGGAACCTGGAGCCCATCCCTTCTTACAATCCCTATACCTTTTCCTCCAATAATTCTAATTTCCTTTGCTTCCCTGGCTTCACCCACAAATTCAAGCCCTCTGGTAATGTCGGATTCGTGATCATTAGGAATTTTTTTTGTAATTGCACGCCCTTGGGAGGACTCACTTACATCGATATAGGCTCTTAGGCCCACAGGAGTTGGGACTGATACTTTGTCAATAGTTTTCTTAATAGAAAGAACTGCGGCTTTTGCAGCGGCACTTGCTGTGGTTCCTGTAGTATACCCTCTTTTGAGAATAGCCCCATCACTCAGGATCACAATCATCCCTGATGCTACTTTTGCTTCAAGCTCTACCCTGGGCAGCTCGGTTAGGGCAATCCATTCCTTAGGGATTTTAAAATTGTTAACGGGATCTATCATAGAGAAATAATCGAAGGTTTATATGATAAATATATTGACTTGAAAATAAGTCAAAGTCTGCTCAATTTCGAGATAGGCCTTTCCTCAATATATTTATTCTTCCATTGTATTTGAAGAAAATAATTATACTTTCCACTTTCCGGAGATATACACAATAATACCATCCATTTTCGCAATATGACAATAGTTTAAAAATTAATCTAACTTTCAATGAATGATAGTGGGCAAATTGGCGAACAAATCTATACATCCGTGTATATCTGCATAGTGTCGTGTCTTCTGTAGCAAAATTAGAAATCGCAATTATAAAAAAGATTGGCATCATTCCAGTAGTTGAATTAGTTTTCTGGAAAGTTAAGATTTTACCATAGATTCTGGAATATGGATAAAGATATTTGGGTTGGTGTGTGAGAAATTATCTTAGAAATGATGCCTATTCCGATGTCAGTATTTTATCTGTCATCAATTATTGTGTTAGAAATTATATTATATAAATGTTTGGAAATGTACATATTAATTTAATATGGAATCTTTTTGCTGGTTGAAAAGCAATAGCAAATGGAGAATTTCTAATATTCCTTATTTCAATAAATTCATTTATATTCAGGCGGATAGCGCGAAAATACCAAGTTACTTGCAGCAGGGGTAACACCGAAAATTTGATTTTGTAGGATTGTTTTGTAATTAACTAAATTTTTTCAAATTTTATTCACATTTTTGATATTGAATTTAACAAATTACATGGAGCGGGAAAATACATTATATTGTGTAAAAAATAGAATAGCAAAAATGGACTCTGTAGAAATCCTTAATTTGATACAAATTATTTCTACAACTTTTTCATCTATGTTGTAAGCTATGAGTTTAAGTTTAATTTCCTTTACTTGATTACGGAACTTTCTTTCCTGAAGTGTTTCTCCAAACTTCCTTTTCACTACAGAGAATGTTCTCTCTGCCATATTCCTTTGATTGTACTTAATTTTGTCA
Source organism: uncultured Methanosarcinaceae archaeon (assembly GCA_963733675.1). Classification (GTDB taxonomy): domain Archaea; phylum Halobacteriota; class Methanosarcinia; order Methanosarcinales; family Methanosarcinaceae; genus Methanosarcina. The sequence continues at coordinate 232,412 of CAVTET010000001.1, forward strand.
AAGACCAGATGTAATTGTTTTCTATATTTTCCCCCGACTTTCTTCCTTTTTCTCTGCCTTAAAGGTATAATTGAGTCTGCCTTCATTTCTTCTCTAATTAGAGCATGAATATTTTCAGAATCATACCCTTTATCCATCACATAACATTCAGACCTTCTTATCCTATTTGATTGTCTTATCAGAGCATTTGCATGTTTGATTTCATGATATGTTTTTTGACTAATTTTCTATCCTAATGCTACCTTTTTAGCTATGTCGAATGATATTGAAGTTTTCAAGACATTCCTTCGTAGCTCCCCTGTTTTGCGGGAACGATAATCATTTGTATAGGGAATTGTAAAGCCTGTTGCATCAATTGCTGTAATATAGATCATTTATCCATGTGAGTAAAACAACTTTAGAGTTTTTGACAAAAGAAGGTTAAACAGAGAAGAGGAAATCCTGGATACAAACTTTTGAAGAGTAGTGAAATTGGAAGTCTTATTAAGATCGAGTTTTTCTTTATATTGTTTATTAGGTCAATAAGTTCTACAAAATCACGGTAGTCTATGCTGATATACCCCTTCAATAAAGCCAGAACAAGAAATTGATGCTGGATATAAACATGTTTGGAATATTTGCAGGAATAAAGCTTCAGTCTCGAAGACTGAACAGTTTCAAGGCTAGCATCAACAAATTTAATGTATTTGTTCGATTTCAATATTATGTGTTCCTTCGTTTTTTGTAGGAAAATATAAGGATCTATTATAATACAATGGTTACAATAATATGGGAAAATGCACAACTTAGATGATTTTTACAGAGCACAGTATCGTTTTCTTGTTAAATTCGATAACATCGCATGTGACTGGGTTCACACTTTGCAATAATTTTCAACTAGTGTTAATAGAAGATTTTGATAAGCTCCTAAATTTTGTCATATCCTTAATAGTGATTGATTATAGTGCCAGTAATAAGTGCATTATTTGAAATTTTCGCCAAATGTTTTTTAAACTATTTGAATTTTCGGGCAAAAATTTATCAGCGTTCAATTCAAATTTATTCTTGATGCCTCCTAAATACTCTACAGCTAATAATAACTTTGATGCGATACGAAAAGTACAGGTTTGTTTAGCTATTCTTAAGAAGATGTACCCTGATGCTAAGCCTTCCCTTAATTATCATAACCCTCTAGAGCTTCTTGTAGCAACCATTCTATCTGCTCAATCTACAGATGTCCAGATTAACAGGGTAACTGAAAAATTGTTTAAAAAATACTGTACTGCAAAGGATTATGCAAATGCAGACCTCATGGAACTCGAGAATGATATTTATTCTACAGGTTTTTACAAAAACAAAGCAAAAAATATCAAAGGCACTACCAGATTGATCGTCGAGCACTATAATGGAAAAGTTCCTAAAACAATGGAAGAACTTGTTACTTTACCTGGAGTCGGAAGAAAAACAGCAAATATAGTACTTGCGAGGGCATTTGGGGTAATAGAGGGTGTAGCTGTAGATACACATGTAAAAAGAGTATCAAGGAGGTTAAACTTTACAAAGAATTTCGATCCTGAAAAAATTGAGGCTGATCTGATATCTCTTGCACCAAAGGAAGAGCTTGATTCAATCTCTATGATCCTGATTTACCATGGGAGAAAGATCTGCCAGGCAAGAAAACCTAAATGTGAAATATGTACTTTGAAGAACCTATGTCCTTCCAGTGTGATATTTATGGGTAAGTGAAACGACATTATTTTCTGAAGTTAGAATAGCAAAATTATTTTTGTTTACTTAGAATTTAGAAATAACTTTACTGAAAGAGTACGATTTATACAAAAAAAATATACATGTCTTTAGTCTCCATATTTTAGAAAGGGAAACTAATTTTTTGGAAGAAAATCAAAGTTTTTGCTCAATTTTTTTTGTTGAAAACCTTATCCAACAAAAATTGATAATCTCTGTTTCAAATATCACAATTTTTCCAAAAAATAGTGAAAAATTCCTTTTCCTACAGCGATAGGTCATGCTAATAGACAAAAGGAGATACATTCTTTTATGTTATTACAATTTGATTATCTGTTATCTTAATTAATTCAGAATCCCTTTAAATATTCATGCTAGAGATTAAACTTGGAGATTATGAGGTAAATTTCCTAAAGGGCTTTGTGAATAAGGGAGATAAAAGAGCAAGAGAATTAAACAGAGAAAGTATCATACAACAGGTAAACCAGTAAGATGAGAACACAAATATATCGAAAAGATTATGTGTTTTTAGGAACCAATATTCTGCAGATATATAAACATATAGAATTTATTTGCTTATTTGCCCACTATTATTATTGAAAGTTAGATCAATTTTTAAGCTACTGTCCTATTGAGAAAACATATGGCATTATTGTATACATGTGGGAAGTGACTAGGAATATTGTTTTGAAAATCTAGAAGAAATGTTTTGAAAATCTTTCCAAATTGCTTTTGAGATAAGACAATATTTTATCAAGCTAGAAAATATACAGAAAAGTATGTTGCAGAAATAATGACACTAACATATATCAGTTCTCTTAATAGAAGTAGAGGTTGTAGCTTACATCCCTTACTGAATAACTTAGGAAAAAAGAGGGATTTGAAACAATAAACAATGACTACATTAGGTTTATTCTGGAAAAAGCAAAATTAAGTCTTGGTTGGGACGAATTTTGTTCATTAAGGCTATCGGTTTCGAATATAGATACAGAATTTACGATATTCTTAATCTGTATGAAGTGGATTACTATCTGAAGAAATTTAACAGCCGACTTACCGGAAAACCAAAGCAGCTGATTACATATAAGAAAATGCACATTTCCATGGAGCCTAGAAATCCAGAAAAGTATGATTACAAATGTGTCAGGAATGGAACAGCAAAAATATTCGTAGCAATGGAGCTCAAAGTAGGAAAAGGATTAACCCAGAACCAAAAGAAGAACCATAATGGATTTGAGACAATTCGTGAAGATTCACTCTATCGAAAAATAGGCGCAAATGAAATTGAGACCTTTACTCATTACTGGTTGCATGCACGGAGAGAAGGAATGAACATGAAAAGGATATATACTAGGAATTTGTGAGAAAACATACTGATTAGAAGCTGTTCAAGTATAGATCCAATGATTAAATTTCACGACATGCTTCTACCATCTAGCTGACAAGCGTCTGTTTGTCATAGAACTCATCGCTGTTATTTACTGATCCAGAAACACTAACTATATCATCATGAAAATGCTTTTTATAACCCTCTATCCACAGATACATACAAGATTGCCATCTATTTTTTCAATTTTGCAGCAGCTTAAAAATTGATTTAACTTTCAATGATAACTATTCAGCTCACCAAATATCAGCTGTCTGATACATATTTTGGCGCAATAGCTATTTATAATTACTAGCTTATAGAAAAATAAAAAACATGATCTTTTGCCGACAGTTAAAAAACATAATATAGCTTACAGGTACTGTGTAAAATTTTTACTTTATAACTCGAAAATATTGAATTGTTAGATGGAATTACAACAAAGATAGAATTCAGATGTATTAATGAAGTTTTTTTCTTGTGAATCAATGAGAGTAAATTGGAACTGAACAAGAGTAATCATTCAGAACTACGCAAGTCGGAACTACTGAAAAATGTACAGAATTGAAAAAAAATCTGTAAACTAGTTATTTGAGTTGAAGCAGTAGAGAGATATTCTAAGATAAACTCTCAGAAGTATAAAAGTTATAAGCGTTATGTCCATTTTCCTATACCCATCTCTGAAAATACCTCTGGTGAATATCCCACTTGTCCATCGAAGTATTAAACAAAAAGATTAGAGAGGAATAAAAAGTATTATTTTTGAATTAGTTGTGCATATTGATCCTTCCTTACAATAACCTCAAGAATCAAATAGCAAAAAAGCCAGTTAATATTCATGGCTGGAAACGTTTTTGGGCAGATGTTTCGAATTACCACATGGGGCGAATCACACGGCAAGGCTGTAGGAGTTGTGGTAGATGGATTACCTGCGGGACTTCCTTTTTCAGATATTGACATCCAGAAAGAGCTGGACAGAAGGCGACCTGGACAGAGTGAAGTTTCCACTCCAAGATGCGAGGCTGACAGGGTAGATATACTTTCTGGAATTTACGAAGGAGTTAGTACAGGCACTCCCATTTCCATGCTGGTATGGAATGCAGATGTAAAGTCCTCGGCTTATGATGATATTAAAAATACTCCTCGCCCTGGACATGCTGATTTTACCTATATAGCACGCTACGGGATAAGGGATCATAATGGAGGAGGTCGGTCTTCAGCCCGTGAAACAGTAGGCAGAGTTGCAGGTGGAGCCCTCGCAAAACTCCTGCTTTCCACATTTGGAATCCAGATTGCCGGACATGTGCTCGAACTAGGCGGAATTCGGGCAAAAACTCTTTCTTTTGAAGAAATACTTGAAAATGTAGAAAAAAACCATGTGAGATGTGCCGATCCAGAGGCTGCCAAAAAAATGCTTGAAAAAGTTGCAGACCTTAGGCTGAAAGGAGATAGTGTAGGTGGCATTGTCGAAGTTATTGCAAAAGGTGTTCCTGCAGGCTTAGGGGAGCCTGTATTTGATCGGCTGGATGCAGACCTCGCAAAAGCACTTATGAGTATTCCTGCAATCAAGGGCTTTGAAATCGGAGCCGGATTTGAGGCTGCTCAAATGCTTGGAAGTGAAATGAATGATCCCTTCCTAATTGAGGACGGAAAAATAACTTGTGTGAGCAATAATGCCGGCGGCATTCTTGGAGGAATTTCAACAGGAATGGATATCGTTTGCAGGGCCGCAGTAAAGCCTACCCCTTCCATAGGAAAACTTCAGCAAACTGTTGACCTCACAGTCCGAGAAAATACTGAAATAATTATCAAAGGACGGCATGATCCTACAATCCCTCCACGTATGGTACCAGTTGCCGAAGCCATGATTGCCCTTGTCCTTGCAGACCACATGCTCAGAAGTAGCTTTATCAACTCCAGAACCCTGTTGAAATAGACGGATACAGTACAATATATATTGTAAGCAAACCTAAGGATCACTAGAGTGTGATAAAAAGCAAAATACTTGCTAAAATAAATCAAAGTTATGCAAGGCTCGATCTTATTTTCCATATTACTTATTTCCAACTAAAAATCTTATTTCTTTCGTCTCCGTAGCAAGCTGCAAGGTATTCAACTGGAATAAATCGTCAAAAATATTACTGTTGGAAACTCCATTCAGTAATCTGAAAGAAACCCTTCTTCTTATTGATATCCAAAAAGACTATTTTCCAGGCGGCAAGATGGAACTTGTAGACATGAAAGAAGTAGTAAAATGGCAGCATAATTCCTAAAAACATTTCGTACGTCAGACAAGCTGATCTTCTTTATCAAACATTTGTCTAAGAGATCAAATGCTACTCTCTTTATACCCGAAACTCAGGGAATAGATTTTCATGCAAGCATTAGTCCTCTTCCAGAAGAAGCTGTCATTGAGAAATATTTTCCTAACAATTTTTTCCAGACCGAACTACTTTCCAAACTGAAAAAAACATATAACTAACCTTGTAATTTGTGGATTAATGAGCCATATGTGTATAGACACGGCCGTCAGTGTTGCAAAAAAACTTGGATTCAAATATACCCTGATTGATGATGCCCATGCAGCACATAACTTTAAGTTTAAAAATTAACTGATGTCTATACATACTGTTTATGCAGCATTCATGCCGCACTGGATTGTATGTTTGTAGATGTCATGACTGCTGATGAGTACCTTTCTAGAAGCTTCCAATTTTGAGATACCCATTTTTGGAAGTGTTCCTTTTTCTGATTCTAATTCATTTGGATCGATCAAAATACCAAAAAGTGGATACGATTCCAAAATCCAGTGAATTCACTATTTTCTTTTAACTGATCTTGACTTCACTATAAATTAATTTAATCACTTTGCTAATTTCATCTTATAAAGGAACTACAAAACTATTTTTTACGTCCTCATTCCTATTGTATTTTTAAAAATGAAATAAACTATCTTTAGGACAGGTTATATCCCACCTAATATCGAGCCTTAATCAAGGAAAATAGAAACCTTTACTGACTTTTTTCGATACATAGTTTTTGCGATAAAAAACCTATGTATTTCTCAGTTTGCAGGTGCAGTGTGTCAATTTTTCTGTAAAATCATAAATCTGAAGAAATTATTGGGTAGAAAATTCTACATAGAAAGGACAAAATAACAAACAGTATTCAAAAATTTGACCCAGAATTTACAGAACTTGCGGTACACGGCTAGCCAAATACAAAAATAACTTAATTTATTGTACGATTTTTTTTCACTTGGGATGCTCTATGAGCCAGACCGGGTTTCCATATAGATCTACAATACGCGCCTGGAGACCTAAAGGCGCCTTTCTCGGTTCCATTATGATCATTACACTGTTCGATTTTAGTTCATCACACGTCTTCTTACAATCATCGACTTTAAACATCAAGCCGAGGGTTTTACCTATAGTCCAGCCTGCAGCTTTGATGCGGCTTCACCATTCATTTCAGCGTTTGGCACATTGAGAATTATTTCAGTACCCTGGTCTTTTGGAGCGATGGACAAAAAACGTCATCCTGATGTCGGGTTAACAAATGTGATTTTTACAAATCTAAGTTAATTTGTATAAAGTCAAGATCCTCATCATAATCTTTGACAAATAGCATAACATGTGTTATGTTTCGATAATCTACACACCTAAATGCAGATTGTTTAAATTCACAAATTATTTGATTATTCGTTATTATTTTAACTCTGCGATTCATTTGACAGTATACCAAAAGTTCTGTGAAATATGATTGGTTCTAAATTCCTTTTTTTCGCAACAAAAAAGAATTCAGAGTTAAGTGTTATTCTGGCAAATTTTTTTCTTTCTTTTTTTACTTATGAATAAATTTGTTGTGTCTAAAACCTATGTTTTTTTATTTTTCAGCCAAAATTATATTACATTTTTACCTGATTATGAAGGATATATATTGTTTTTATTAAAATACGCGTTCTATTAAAAAACCAAAAAATTGCTATATTTATCTTGCAAGGGACAAAAATAAATGAAAATTAAGTAACTATTTAACCTACAAAGCGGATTCATTTAATTTATTTAAAGCAGTTCCTTTATTGAACCAAACTAATGAATTATTCGGGCCAATTTCAGTTGCTTTGTCATAAAGGTTATTGGTTTTGTCATATGTCTCTATTGGCTTTGTCAAAGGCTTCTAGTGCTTCATTTGGTCTATTTAATTTAGTTAGAGCAAGTCCTTTATTGTACCAAGCATTTGAATGCTGCGGATCAATTTCAATTGCTGTGTCATATGCTTTTATTGCTTCATCGAACTTGCCTAATTTCCCTAAAGCAACTCCTTTATTGTTCCAAGCTGCTGAATACTGCGGGTTAATTTCAATTGCTTTATCATATGCTTTTATTGCTTCACCATGCTTACCTAAATCAACTAAAACGCTCCCTTTATTGTACCAAGAATCTGAATCATTTGGGTTAATTTCAATTGCTTTGTCATATGCTTTTATTGCTTCATCAGATTTGCCTAATTTCGCTAGAGTTGTTCCTTTATTTTCCCAAGCGTTTGAATCTAGCGGGTTAATCTTAATTGCCTCGTCATATGTTTTTATTGCTTCATCTAACTGATTTAATTTATGTAGAGCAAGTCCTTTATTGTACCAAGCATCTGAATCCTGAGGATTAATTTCAATTGCTTTGTCATAGGCTGTTATTGCTTCATCGGATTTATTTAGTTTATATAGTGCACGTCCTTTATTGTACCAAGCTGCTGAATACTGTGGGTTAACTTCAATTGCTTTGTCAAATGCTTTTATTGCTTCGTCGAATTCATTTAGATCATCTAGAGCAAGTCCTTTATTGTTCCAAGCCATTGAATATTGTGGATTAATTTCAATTGCTTTGTCATATGCCTTTTTTGCCTCATCGGATTTATTTAAATTATCAAAAGCAATTCCTTTATTGTACCAAACATCTGAATCATTTGGGTTAATTTCAATTGCTTTTTCATAAGCTTTTAGTGCTTCATTGAACTTGCCTAATTTCCCTAAAGCAACTCCTTTATTGTACCAAGCATCTGAATCATTTGGATTAATTTCAATAGCTTTTTCATAGGCTTTTATTGCTTCATCGGATTTATTTAAATGATCGAGAGCAACTCCTTTATTGTACCAAGCATCTGAATCATTTGGGCTAATTTCAATTGCTTTTTCATAGGCTTTTATTGCTTCATCGAATTTACTTAATCTACCTAGAGAATCCCCTTTATTTGTCATGCTTTTCTCCATACTTTCCAATTTTCATTTGCATTGATATCGTTGTTTGTTTTCAGTTCATTAATTGTCAAGAATCCATCTTGCAAGTGATAAGGCGAATAATTTTCTGAAAACGTTTCACTGAAGCATTTTGATATTCTTTACAAATTTATCCACTCTGTGGACGATATAGTGATTACCTTTAAATCGTATATATATTGTATTATATTATTGGGATTTCTTGAAATGGACAATTCGAAATTATCGAATATGCAATTTAGCTCCTTTTGTGGGATCTTAGAGAATATATTCTCGGTCATAGATCCTGCAATTCTACTCAAAGCTGTCAATGCATCATATGGAAAAGGTATCCAAGCTAAACTTATCAGTTCTCTCTATACGTAGAGTAGGATTCATCAGTTTTGTAAATTCCCACAGCTCGAATATCAGATTCGCAAATGAATTTTCGACAATGAGATATATCCGAATCTTTGTTTTTGGTAATCATAGGACCGGATCTAATTAAATTTGAACTATTCGACTTTTAATATCTGAAGGCTTTTCATTTGTTTGTTCTCTTGGAAGAAAATATTGTGGGATAAGGAAGTTTTTCAGGTAAATTATTATTTATAAGATAATGGTTATCTGCCTGAAAATGTAGAATGCAAAGAAATGAATCGAAGAAGTAGCCATTTTTTGAAAAATGATCCATGAGTGAACTATATAACTATATTCATTTAAATACATCTACAATTATTTGCTTTTCAAATTAGTGGTGCTTATCCAACTTATACAGTATTTGCGCTAAATTTTGATATTTTGATCAAAAATGAATCAATGTGTAAGGAACCCACAAATGTTGTGACTATAATTACACAACTTGATTAATTTATAACAAAAGTTTAATATGTTCCAATGAACCAAATTAGATTGATGAATACTTCCCATCAAATGCAACGATTTTAGGGTCTTTCTAATCGATAACATTGGTAAACGAGTTGAAATACGTGATAAGTAAACATAAATTGTATTCAATAGCCTTAGTTACAATAAGGTTAATTTTTATGCTGAGGATATACAGATTCTGCGCAATATACATATATTACTAACTCTGGAAGCAAAATATCTCTAGTTTAAATAAGTCTGATGAAACAATACTAATTGATATACTGAAGATTTGATATCAGAAAACGCTCAGATAGTAATGGAACAATAATCAAAAAAAGATTAAGAGGTATAAAGTTTTGTAAAATATGATTGACTATGTATCCTTTTTCATTCAGCTCAAAAAACAGGGTTTATTGTTTATTGATGCATAGGTTTTTTAAGGTAAAACATATATATTTACTCTACGTTGACTTCTCATCACCATTTCTTTTGCACTTTTAACCCTTAACTTTCACAAGTTTAAAAATATAATAGAAACACAGAATCTGTTGATTTTAAACAAACTACTTCTTTTTCAATCTAATTTTCTTTATAGTTTTGTGCTGTGTGTTGTATATCCATTACAAATAGTCTCTGCTTACTTAATTTGATTACTTAAAGCATTAATTGTATCACTTGCTGTATCAATAGGTGTCCACTCGTTTGGTTGAATACTCCATCCTTGTACATTTCAAACTGAGAATTTTAAGAAATTCATCGATTGAGTTATCGGGTTGGTTACAAATGTTACTCCACATCCATAGGGTTGGACTCTAAATACTTGGATTATAACTCCAAATCTGCAAATTTAATTCAACATCCACGACTTGTGACTATACAGTTACAGTTTGAGTATCCATGTCCATAGTTTGAAAATCCATATCTAAAATTTGGATCGCCACAGCCACATGTTTGATCTCCATATCCACATGTTTGATCTCCACAGCCACATATTTGTTCTCCACAACCACAGGTTTTGTCATCATGGTTACATGGCTTTGCGTCTACGATATTCACAAGCATTAAAATCATAGCTGTTGAAACTAAGGCTATTTTATATAACTTATGTTTACTTATCATGTATTTTCTCCCTTTTAGATATGTTTTACCATATTTACTCCTGGAAAATTTAGATATATTTCCCCTAAATAAATGAGGAAATAAATTGTTCTAAAAGTATATTGATTATTATATATATAGTCAAATATGTATCTAGATTAGAGATATGTCTTCTACAGTATCATATATAGGTATAAATATATAAAGGAAATCGAATTTATTCTTCTGAATATAAATACCGAGGAAATATACAAATACATGGCAAAATTAGAATATAATAAATATATATATTTTATAATATCTGCTAATACTTAGAGATTATATTTAAGCACAAAATAACTCGATTTAGTCCTATTTTGTAATAGTTATTTATTTTGTAGACTTATAACTTTATTTGAATAGGATTTTCAAATTTAAGTCTCTCTACTTTTCCATATAGACTCAACCTTGTAGCACTGAAAAGTATTAACTCCTGAGGACCTATAACTCTCTGATCTCGTGGGGCTATACTGATCATAAAGTGCATCTGGAGTGGTTTTAGCAAAAGCTTATGTTTTGTATTGAAATCTAAGCATTTTTTCTAATATTGGGAAGTTAATCCTGAAAGCATTAACTACTTAATAATTGACGATTGATCTTTAAACTAAGTATTGTATTAACAGGCCGCCACTTTTCGGATTCTGTTGCAAAAAATCTGACTTTTTAAAAAAAATCAGTGAAAAGCATCACAATTAGGAAAGTTAATTACTCTTCATTCAGGCGAAAATGACACATAAAGGTGAAAATTATAGTGTCAAATTGCAGAAATATTATTTTTGCAACGGAACCTTCAAAAGTCATGCAAATTATAAAAAGTACTATAGCAAGATAAATCTTTAAACAATACCCTGAAATCAAAAAACAGCTTTAGGGTGGTGAACTGTGGAGTGATGGAGGTTACATTGGAACTATAGAAGATGGAACAACTTCAGATGTTATCAAAAACTATGTTGAAAATCAGGGAAACAGGGAAGAAAAAGAAGCATATCAGCAAATGAAAATACTCGATTTTTAATAGCCATTACAACCAGAGCGGTGGCGCGACTTTGATTTGATTTTGTTTATATTTTAGTATTGCTCAACCATACATTCTCAATTAGCTGTAACTGTCTTTAAAATTAAAGATTAATGAACGAGGAGAGAAAAAATAAGTTAAAATAAAGAAATTAGTGGAAAAGATTTGGATAAGATTCCAGCGGGAAAAAATCCGAGGTAACTCGAAATCTTCTGTAAAATATCTCTGTAAAAGATATTATTTATGATCTAATGCTATTTATGTAATTAATAAATTTGCAACGTGTAATTCGGCATTTTTATTGAGATAGAGCTGAAGCTAGGGCTGAAGTTGGAACAGTCGTGTAAAAGCTACTTAAGGTATTAAGAGTATTAAAGGGTATTAGGGTAGCTAGGGTAATTAGGGTAGCTAGGGTAATTAGGGTAGCTAGGATAACTAGGGTAATTAGGGTAGCTAGGGTAATTAGGGTAATTAGGGTAGCTAGGATAACTAGGGTAATTAGGGTAGCTAGGATAACTAGGATAATTAGGGTAGCTAGGGTAATTAGGGTAGTAAGAGTATCCATAGGGATAACCATAATTCCAACCCCCCCCATATCCCAAGCCACCACGTGAACTAGCTACCACTGCTGTCAACGATACTACAAAAAGGACTGCCAGCAAAATAGCTAACACCTTTTCCATTCTACCAGATAGTTGTTTCAACATTTATTTCACTCCATTTTTATTAGGGATTCGCACAATTTTTAAGATTAATTGTATAAACATCAGGTTATAATTAAACCAATATATAGTTTACTAATATATATACTAATTAATGTTATAATTAAGATATAAAACATTTACATAACCTTCTATACATTGAATGTTTCAGAGTTTAAATTCGTTAACAACAATTTTTACTTATGAAAACTCTTACTGATTTTGCTCTTGAAGAAGAATACAAATGTCTTCAGTCAGTTGGAGACAAAGTTGTTAAAATTGATTCTTTAATTGAGTAGAACTCAAGTAAATTACCGAACAGTAGAACACTGAATCGACAAGTACACTAACATAATGAAAGCTTATGTAGGTAACCTGAAGTCACATGTCAATCAAAAGTAAGGAGCTAACGAAGTTTATGTAAAGATCAAAGGTGACATGAAATACTTTTAGCTTTATGGATGATGAAACTTGATACTGGATTGCTCAGAGAGTTGTAGTCAGTAAGCAAAAACAAGATGCAGGAAAAATATCCCACAAAGGCGGCGAGATTACAGGACAGGCACCAGAGACTCTAATCACTGATAGCCAGCCAATTTATCAGGATGCATTCAATAGAGAGTTTTACACAAATACGAAGCCCCAGTCTCAATACATCCTATGAAGTTAATAGGGCATGAAAATACTGCAAACAATAATAACATGTAAAGAATTAATGGAGAGATCAGAGATAGAGACAACACAACGAGGAGATTGAAGATTAAGGGAACTTCTATTCTTAAAGTTATGCAGCTATGTCACTAAAGTATAAGACCACATGAAGAATTGGAAGGAAAGATACCCGCTGAAGCTTGTGAGATTGAGTTGAAATGTGAAATAAGTGCTAACCCTTATACAGAATTTGAGTATGCAGGCAAAAACCACTTAATAATTTATTTTATCATTTCTTCTTTTTTAGTGCGTATCTAAAATTAACCAGAGATTACTAGTATTAAACTAAATTAAAAATTACTGCTTTTAGTTTTTCCCTCACTTCCATTGGCTTCAATAAATTATCGATTTATGTTTCAGACATTTCTAAAGGCTCTCCTCTATCCGGAATTTTAAAGATATGAGGTTTGCCACCAACATAAATGTTTATATTGCATCTCTCTATCAACTGTAAAACGAATGCGCATAAACTAACCACTTATCTATAGTTATGTCTGAATAATACGCAGCTTTTAAGAACAAGAGCGCATGAAATCGGTCATTCCCTATTATCTCAAAAGTCTTCCTTTCTTCATCAATTCATGTATTGAATATACGGACTAAATTAGCATGATTTGTAGGCATTTTAATGCAATATAAAACCTCAAAATTAGTGTCTATTCACTTGAGATATTATTTTTTCAGCTCTGCATCAGAATTTTCTAAAAAAAGTGCAAAATCTTCCCAATTTTTGTTTTTGTCTCCATTGATTAAATAATTATTTATATTGGATATAGAGATTTATCCATTAAACTAGTCGCTCCAGAATATCACAACTATAAAATGAGGTAATGAATAAATTATTTTCTTTTCTTCCGACTATTTAGTACCTCTGATTACTCTTCTATTGCCTTCTAACACAACACCATCTTTGCATAGGATACAAATTATTAATGTCATTAGATGGTCAGTTAAGTAATTATTTGATTTTATCATTTCTTTATAATTTCACTGGGTTTAAAATCATTCAAATTATGTTTTAACACCATAAATTCAAAATTATTTTGATATTTTAAAAGTCATCACACCTACCATATGCCTTGCAGTTTCTCAGCAAAATCCCCCGAGTTTTTGCATCCCTATTTCTAAGAGAGTATCCCCCTAGACTCCACAGAACCGATGCACATAATCTTTATGTACTAGAAATGTTATTCAGAACATACCAATTCCGACTGATCACTTGATTTTTAATTCATCATTTCTAAGCTTAATGTTTTCGAATAGACACTATAGAAATGTTCGAACGTGATAGGGAGTTTTTCCCGCGTGAGTAAGGTTTATAATACAAATTACAAATCTTGCGGAGGAACATACATTGGGTAAAAAATCGCTGATAAAACTTACGAGAAAAACAAATCCAAAAATCGTTTCCCTTATTCTTAACCTGAAAGATAGGGCAAATATAGATGATGCGCCAATCTGGAAGGATATCGCGAAACGTCTTGAGATACCGTCTAGGAATTATCCAGCTGTGAACATAAGTAAAATCAACAGGCATACTGCAAATTATGACGTTCTGCTTATCCCAGGAAAAGTTCTGGGCGCTGGTCTCATTGATCACCCTGTAACTGTTTCGGCTGTAACCTTCAGTGGATCAGCAATTAAAAAAATCACTGAAGCCGGTGGCAAATGTCTGAGTCTCGAAGAGATTATGGAAGCAAATCCAAAAGGGTCCAGTATTAGGATTTTTTGTTGAGAGGTTTAGAAGATGAAGGTTATCGATGCAAAAGGGCTTATTTTGGGACGTCTGGCAAGTAAAGTTGCAAAGCAACTACTTTTGGAAGACAAAAAAATATATGTTGTGAATGCCGAAAAAGCTGTAATTTCTGGCTCAAAGGCAACCACCCTTAAAGAATACATGGAAACTCTGAAAAGGGGTGCTACAGAGTTTGGGCCCTATTTCCCCAAGCGTCCAGATCGCATTCTGAAGAGAACTATTCGTGGAATGTTGCCTTATAAGAGAGCTAGAGGCAGGGATGCAATGTCCAGGCTCAAAGTCTATGTAGGTGTTCCCTACGAACTCAAGAGCGCTGAACTGAACACCATTGAAGATGCCGATATGAGGCTTCTGAGTTCTAATAAATATATCGAACTTGGTGAAGTGAGCCAGAAAATGGGTTCAAAATTCTAAAAGGTGAGTCCTCATGGTCAAAGTAGTTAATTCATCTGGAAAGCATAAGACCGCAACTGCACGTGCAACAGTCACGAAGGGAAATGGGAGGATCAGGATCAATAAAATTCCACTCGAGTTATACACCCCAGAGATTGCAATGATGAAGATCTCCGAACCTTTGATGATCGCAGGAAATGAGATTGTTTCAGGGATTGACATCAATGTAGATGTTCGAGGCGGTGGAATTGTTGGGCAAGCTAATGCGGTGAGAACAGCTGTTGCTAGGGGTATCGTGGAATGGACAAATGATACAATTGTCAGAGACAACTTCGCAAATTATGACCGAAGTTTACTTGTGAGCGATTCCAGGCAAAAAGAATCAAAGAATTTTGGTGGACCTGGAGCAAGGGCTAAATATCAGAAATCTTACAGGTAGAACTATGATTCCAGTCAGATGTTTCTCATGTGGGAAAGTAATCTCTAACTATTGGGATGAGTACAAAAGACGCGTCAACGATGGAGAAGAAGGGGCCTTAGTACTGGATGATCTAGGGATCACACGCTACTGCTGTCGCAGAATGATCTTAAGCCACGTCGAACTTGTTGATGTGCTTTCACCATACCAGTAAGGGACCGTAGGGTAGCTTGGTCCATCCTTCGGCGTTCGGGACGCCGGAACCTGAGTTCGAATCTCAGCGGTCTCATTTCCCTGTTTAAAGGGTACTGGTTTTCAGTCATGTATATGCTAAAATCAAATATGTCATACTTTTAGATTAGTGAACTTCATCTGTGCATTTTGAGTTCCAGGGTGATCAGTTGGTCAAGGAAATATATACTAGGTTCGAACGTGCGCGTATTGTAGGTGCAAGAGCGTTGCAAATTGCAATGGGAGCTCCTGTCCTTATTGAAGACGATGGACGGCTGGATCCTCTGAATATTGCTATTGAAGAATTGAAAGCCGGAGTTATTCCTATTACAGTCAAGCGTAAAATCAATTGAAAATTATGTGGAATTCTTTTTAATATATTGGATATTTTTTTATTCTATTTTATGAGGTGACTTTATGGAGGAAATTGAGGAAATAGTGCAGGAGGAAAAAGAAGCACAGGATTCTCCTGAAAAAAATATTGTGACTGAAGCAAAACCTGCACCTGAAAGGGAAGCCATCGCAAAAACCAGATCTACACCTGTAGAATCTGACAACGAAGCTTCTGCTAAAGAGGGGAGTACATCCCTTGTGGCCATTGATGAATACCTGGCAGCAGGTGTCCACATCGGAACCCAGCAGAAGACTCAGGATATGATGCGCTTCGTATACAGGGTCAGAACCGACGGTTTATATGTGCTTGATATCCAGTCAACAGATGAAAGAATCAAAGTTGCATCAAAATTGCTATCTCATTACGATCTATCAAGAATTCTTGTTGTTTCTTCAAGACAGTACGGTCAATATCCTGCGAGGATGTTTTCTAGGGCTCTTGCTACCAGGGCAATGCTTGGAAGATTCATTCCTGGTTCTCTTACAAATCCACAAATCTATGGCTTTTTTGAGCCCGAAGTTGTGATTGTGACAGATCCTGCAGGAGATGCCCAGGTTCTGAAGGAAGCTTCAAGTATTGGAGTACCTGTTATAGCACTTTGCGACACTAACAATCTGATTTCAAACGTGGATCTTGTAATCCCAACGAACAATAAAGGTCGAAAAGCTCTTTCCCTTGTTTACTGGTTGCTTGCAAGGGAAGTCTCCAGGCTCAATGGTACTCCTTTCAATTACGAGTTGACTGACTTTGAAACTCCTCTCTGATACCAAAAGACACACCTGCATACTTGCAAGGATATATAAAAAAACGATCCATATCTAATATGGTGATTTTAAATGAGAAGGCCAGCAGTTGCAGGGCAGTTTTATCCCCTTAATCCTGAATATCTAGAAGAAGAACTCAAGAGATGTTTTAAAGGTCTGGAAATCCGGGAACGAGACGTTCTCGGGGCTGTTTGTCCACATGCAGGGTATGTCTATTCTGGGAAAGTAGCTGCGAGTGTCTATGCGACCCTCCCTAAAGCTGATACCTATGTTCTTATTGGTCCCAATCATACTGGATATGGTTCACCTGTGTCTCTATCCAAAGACACATGGGAGACTCCTTTGGGAATTGTAGAAGTTGATTTAAGACTTGCTGATGGATTTTTAGGAAGCATCGTTGATGTGGACGAGCTTGGACACAGATACGAACATTCTATTGAAGTGCAGATCCCTTTTCTCCAATATCTTTTTGGAAGATCTTTAAGGATACTTCCCATTTGTATGGGTATGCAGGATGAAGAGACTGCAGTTGAGGTAGGAAACCTTGCTGCTAATCTTGTTTCAAAAAGTGGGGAAAAAGTTGTCTTCATAGCTTCGAGTGATTTTACTCATTACCAGCCTGCAGAGATTGCAAAGAAAATAGATAGTGAAGTCATTGAGGCTATTCTGAATCAAGACGTATCCGAAATGTATGACCTGCTCTACAAGAGAAACGCGTCTGTCTGCGGATATGGCCCAATTGCCGCGATGCTTACAGCATCTAAGAAGCTTGGGGGAAAACGAGCCACTCTTATTAATTATGAAAACAGTGGGGCTGTTTCAGGAGATATGAATGCAGTTGTAGGATATGCCGCGATTATTGTGGAATAAGAGAAGTTCTACGGAAAATTAAATCCACTAGTTTTAAATGCTATTGAAAACCGAATAGTTATAGTCACTTATGTCTGGGTAAGTTTTTTAGGTACGTTACTTTTATTTAACTGCATACTAGTCTATAAAATTCAATTCCAAATTCAAAATAATTAATCGATTCCGTCATATATTTAAACCAAAATTAAAAATTACAGAGGAGTAGGATGGTTTCGTGTTCTGCGCCTGGGAAAATCTATATTTTCGGAGAACATGCGGTCGTTTATGGAGAAACCGCAATAGCATGTGCAGTTGATCTGAGAACACGAGTGAGGGTAGAACTTAACGATTCGATAATAATTCAATCGAAAATTGGCAGGACAGGTATTGATTTGGAAAAACATCCCTACATCACCTCAGTTATCGAGAAAATGAGGGAAAATACGCCGATAAAAGGTGTTTTTATAGAAATTGATTCCGAAATCGCCATGGGTTCTGGACTCGGATCATCTGCTGCGGTGACGATAGCTAGTATAGGCGCTCTCAATGAAATGTTTGGATGCGGCCTTTCTCTTGAAAAGATTGCACAACTTGGCCATGAAATAGAGCTTCAGGTCCAGGGAGTTGCAAGCCCCACTGATACTTATGTCTCTACATTCGGAGGAGTTGTTACAATTCCGGAAAGGAGAAAACTGAGAATTCCAGACTGCGGAATTGTGATCGGAAACACAGGAATTTTTTCTTCTACAAAGGAGCTTGTCGCAAATGTCAGGAAGCTCTATGAAGGTTATCCCGAATTGATCAAGCCTCTAATGGCTTCTATTGGTAAAATATCTCGAATAGGGGAACCTCTTGTCCAGGCAGGTGACTATCTCTCTATTGGCAGACTTATGAATGTAAATCAAGGACTTTTAGATGCCTTGGGAGTAAATATTATTGAGCTCTCTAGCTTAATTTACTCATCCAGGAGAGCTGGGGCCTTTGGAGCTAAGATTACAGGCGCTGGCGGTGGAGGATGTATGTTTGCACTCACGTCACCTGATAAATGCGAACAGGTTGGTGAAGCCATTTCAAAAGCAGGGGGGAAAGTGACCATTACAAAACCAACTAAACAGGGCCTGAAATTACACTAAGCAGTTCGAATTTTCACCTAATTATTTAGTGATTATTCATAAAAGAAATTAAAAATTATTTAAAAGGCATTAAGTGATAGGGAATGGTAGTATTAACAGAAACTGTTATCTTGAAGCTTGGTGGCAGCGTTATTACTGACAAAAACGCAGATGAAGGAGTTGTAAGAGCATCTGAACTCCTAAGGATTGCACAGGAACTTTCCGAATTTAGAGGAAATATGATTATTGTGCATGGTGCTGGTTCGTTTGGGCATACCTACGCCAGAAAATATGGGCTTGACAGAATTTTTAATCTTAAAGGAGCTATTGTAACCCATGAGTCAGTTAAAAAACTGGCTTCTACTGTGGTATATTCTCTGAACCGCTTCGAAGTTCGTGCTGTGGCTGTACATCCTATGGGCTGTATAGTTTGCAGAAAAGGACGCATAGAGAGCATGTACCTTGACAGCATAAAGCTCATGCTCAAGAACGGTTTTGTCCCGGTACTGCACGGAGATATTGTTATGGATCTTGAATTCGGGACCTGTGTCCTCTCAGGTGACCAGATAGTTCCTTACATTGCAAAGGAGCTAGGAGTCACCAGGCTTGGACTGGGGTCTGCAGAGGATGGGGTGCTCGATAAAAATGGAGAAACTGTACCTGAGATTACACCTAAGAAATTTGAACAATTAAAAAAATATATAGGAAGCTCGGAAAGTACTGATGTTACAGGCGGCATGCTCGGGAAGGTACAGGAACTTCTGGAACTTAGCAAAACATCTTGTATTACTTCGTATATATTCAATGCAGGAAAGGCAGATAACATATACAAATTCTTGAATGGCGAATCCATAGGGACCAAAATTAGTCCGGATGAAATGGTATGAAATATGATCAATAATACCTCAAGGCGAAAGATCGAACACTTGAGAATATGTGTTAAAAACCAGGTGGAATCGCAAAATATCAGTGCGGGCTTTGAGGATGTGATGCTTATCCACAGGGCTCTTCCGGAACTCGATATGGATAAGATAGATCTATCTGTGGACCTTCTAGGAAAACATCTACAGGCTCCTTTTTTGATTGCCTCAATCACTGGAGGGCACCCAGACACTATTCCAATTAATGCTGCACTTGCATCTGCAACTGAAGAACTGGGATTGGGAATAGGAGTTGGCAGCCAGAGAGCCGCTATTGATGATTCTTCCCAAGAAGAATCTTTCAGGATTGTAAGGGAAAAAGCTCCTAATGCCTTTGTTTACGGAAATGTGGGCGCTGCTCAGATCCGCAAGTATGGAGTTGATGGAGTTGAAAAACTTGTCGAAATGATTGATGCCGATGCTATTGCCATTCATCTTAACTTCCTACAGGAAGCCATCCAGGCAGAAGGAGATCGAGATGCAACTGGTTGTCTGAACATGATTAGAGAGATTTGTTCTGTACTGAATACCCCAGTAATGGTCAAAGAGACAGGAGCTGGAATTTCAAATGAAGACGCCCTTCTCCTCCAGAAAGCAGGCGTTTCTGCAATTGATGTTGGGGGTGTAGGTGGCACAAGCTGGGCAGGAGTTGAAGCCTATAGGGCTAGAGAACGTGGAGATTTGGTCTCAGAACATATGGGGAGACTTTTTTGGGATTTTGGGATCCCCACAGTCGCCAGCATTATAGAATCCAGGGTTTCCCTCCCAATTATCGCAACCGGTGGAGTCAGGTCAGGACTTGATATTGCTAAATCAATTGCTCTTGGAGCCAGTGCGGCAAGTGCAGCTATGCCCTTTGTGGACCCTGCATTTAAAGGGAAAGAAGCCGTTGTGAGTATCCTCTCTCGAATGCTGAACGAGTTTAGAGCCTCAATGTTTCTTTGCGGCTGTGCAAATATACAGGATCTGCGTAATACACCTGTAGTCGTTACTGGTTGGACTCTTGAGTATCTTGGCCAGCGTGGTTTTAACTTAAAAGACTATGCCATGTTAAGGGAAACACTTTAAGGTACTACATAGGTGTTGTTGCCTTGTATCGCATTTTTATTGAAATTTGCATCATGTAGGTAAGGTATTAGTTCAACAAAAACTTGTCACATGACAATATTTATACATACTATGAAAGTAATGTTTCTGAATAAATCGTTAATATAAACTGAGCAACAGTTCGTGCCTATCAGGGAAAATTAGGATAGGCAGTTTATGCTTTATATCAAGGAAAAATTAATTTAATTATCATCATTTAGGGCTGCATGAAAAATAGTATATCCGTCTTTATCATAAATTACCTGGGTAATGTCAGGATAATTCAAAATTTATCGAAAAATTTGAAAGTAATTACCTTAAAAATTTATTGATCATTACAATCCCAATTCATCGTAATCATAATTTATAATAAATAAGTACAAGCAAAGAATTTATTTCATCGTTGCTAAGGCTCAGGTCATTGAATATAAGTCACTTTTTAGTGAAGCAAGTAATTCATAAAGGTCATTAATTAAGAATCGCCTTAATAAGTCATCAAAATAAGAATAATTTAAGAAAGAATGATTTAGTGAGAATAATAATTAAAGAATAATAGAGCAGTTCAATAAATTCCAATTAATAGCCGATTGCTTATAAAGCATATATAGGTAACTTGTTGAAATAAGAGATTTATCGAAATTCTCAATAGTATTTGGGGAAGGTACGCAAAAGAGACATATTGATTGGATTAATATCCCGGCACTTATCTTTGAGGGTAGTGATGATTTTTCAAAATAATTACAAAAGTACCGGATTGAAAGTAGTCCCTTGATTTTGACAAAAGCTGGGAAGTATATATTAGCTAACAAATGTATGATACGCACATATAAATGTAAAGAAATATAGTGCTATAGAAATACACACTTATATATAAATTAGATATATACATATATTTATTTACATATACCACTATACCTAGCCCAATCAATCTGCAAGATATTTAGTCAGATTCATTTAATAAATGAATGGATTTCTCCCCAGTAAGTGCTTAAGAAGTGGCTGTTCTAAGGCTGATTCCAAATTATCTTACTATATTGTTTGCATTCAGAGTCATTGCTTTAGACCGTTATCTGATATATTTTTTTAGGTTTCGGTTTCAAAGGGATAAAAATTCAAATAAGAGGTTAAAAATATGACTGAAATAGGAATTGTTGCAATCGGCGGCTATAATGAGATGGGCCGCAATATGACGGCAGTCGTCGTAGGTGAAGACGTCATTATTCTAGACATGGGACTTCGGCTTGATAGAGTCCAGATTCACGAAGACGTCGAAATTGACAAAATGCATTCTCTCGAACTGATCGAAATGGGTGCAATTCCTGATGATACTATCATGAAAGAAATCAATGGAACTGTTCGAGCAATTGTGTGTACTCACGGGCATCTTGATCATGTAGGGGCGATTCCAAAACTTGCCCATAGGTACAATGCTCCTATTTTAGCTACCCCCTATACTGCAGTTATTATAAAGCAACAAATCGAAGCTGAGCGCAAGTTCGAGGTTTGCAATAGGGTTATTTCTCTCAATGCGGGTGGGACTTACCAGGTCACAAACGAAATCTCCATAGAATTCATCTGCGTTCAGCACAGTATTATAGACTGTGTTATTGCAGCTATTCACACTCCAGTTGGAGCAGTCCTTTATGCCTGCGACTTCAAACTGGATAGGACTCCAACAATTGGTAGTGCTCCGGATTTCGAACGCATCAAATCTCTTGGAAAGGAAGGAGTGATTACAATGATTGTAGAGAGCACAAATGCCGGACGTTCAGGAAAAACTCCTTCGGAACAAATTGCAAAGGATATGGTAAGGGACGTACTTCTCGGAACAGAAGAAGCTAATGTCGGGATGATAATTACAACCTTTGCCTCTCATATTGCCAGGCTGAAAGCTATTATTGAAGCAGCTGAGGAAATGGGCAGAATTCCTGTACTTATGGGGCGTTCAATGGAGCGCTATTTTGGAGCTGCAAAAGATGTTGGCTATCTTGAGTTACCTTCAAATGTAGAGATCTACGGCCTCAGGAAAGACATCGATCGTGCCTTTAAACGCATCATGCAGGAGGGTAAAAATAAGTACCTCCCAATCGTTACCGGTCACCAGGGAGAACCAGGTTCAATCCTTGTGCGCGTTGCGAATGGTGAAACTCCCTATGCAATCGAACCAGGAGACAGGGTCATTTTCTCTGCAAACGTAATCCCAAGCCCGATGACTCAGGCAAACCGCTATGCTCTTGAAACCAAACTCAGAATGAGAGGTGCCAGGATATATGACAATGTGCATGTATCAGGGCATGCATATAGGGAAGACCACTGGGAGCTTCTGAGAATGGTGAATCCGGAACATGTAATCCCTGCACATGGTGATCTAGAGATGCACGGGCACTACATAGAGTTGGCTGAAGACGCCGGGTATGTACTAGGAAGTACAGTACATCTTCTAAGAAACGGTGAAGTGCTGTATATCGAAGAATAATTGCATAAGAAGTATATTCCTATCCCTGTGATGTATATGACGCTGACTGATGAGATCAGAAAAAGAAGCATCCATGTAGATGCCGCAATTGATGAGCTACTTCCGATAACTCACCCTGAAGAACTTTACAAAGCCTCTCGCTACTTGGTAGATGCTGGAGGAAAACGTCTCCGGCCAGCAGTACTTATTTTGGCAGCTGAAGCTGTAGGGTCAAATTTAAAATCTGTTTTACCGACTGCAGTAGCCGTGGAACTTGTACATAATTTCACCTTGATCCATGATGACATAATGGACAAAGACGATATCCGTAGGGGAATGCCTGCGGTCCATAAAATATGGGGTGAAGCAGGTGCGATTCTTGCAGGAGATACCCTTTATTCAAGAGCTTTCCAGATCATGTCAAAGGTTGAAAATGAACCTATAAGGATTTTGAAATGCATTGATATCCTCTCAAAGACCTGTACTGAAATATGTGAAGGCCAGTGGCTTGATATTGAATTTGAGAATAGAGAAAGGGTTACAGAATGCGAATATATTGAGATGGTGGAAAAAAAGACATCCGTTCTTTACGCAGCTGCAGCCAAGATCGGAGCTCTTCTAGGAGGAGCTTCTGATGAAGTTGCAGAGGCATTATCCGAGTATGGACGCCTTATAGGAATCGGTTTCCAGATGTATGATGACGTTCTGGACATGGTCACTCCACAGGAAGTGCTCGGAAAAGTAAGAGGTAGCGACCTTATGGAAGGGAAGCATACTCTTATCGTAATCGACGCATTCGCGAAAGATGTAAAACTAGACATATTCGGCAAAGGAAAAGCTACTCTGGAAGAAACGAATGAAACCGTCAGGATTCTAACAGAGTGCGGATCCATTGATTACGTAAAGAATCTTGCAATTTCATACATCAACGAGGGCAAATCAAAACTAGATGCTCTGGGAGACTGCCCTGAAAAAGAGATTCTTCTCCAGATCGCAGACTACATGATTACAAGGG
Organism: uncultured Methanosarcinaceae archaeon; assembly: GCA_963733675.1. GTDB lineage: Archaea > Halobacteriota > Methanosarcinia > Methanosarcinales > Methanosarcinaceae > Methanosarcina. The sequence continues at coordinate 256,581 of CAVTET010000001.1, forward strand.
AGTATTAAATAGGGAACTCTCAAATAACCGGAGCTTTCAGAGAATATGTGGTTAATTTGGGCTTCATAGCCCTTGTTTCAACAATTTTTTTTCAACTATTTCCCTCATTCATATTCATGATCAAAAAGTTTGATTTAATGCCTTATGAATGAGATTTCTGCTCCAGTGCCAAAACATATTGAAAAACTTCTGGAAGTTCAGGTAACTTGAAAATTCACAAATGTGGCATTAAGGCAATCTGCATCTTCAAACAATTTTCCAGAACATTGTATCTCATTCTCTGAGACGTAAACTCGCCAATAGGTAAGGAAGAAAAGTAAGCTTAAAAACTGCAAATAAGACGTATGAGTATAGAACTTCTGGTTCGGATATGGAGTTTTAAAAACGCCGTAGTAAAATTTATCAGTCTGCTCAGACAGTACATTACCAACTGGCTCATATACTCAGTAAAATTTCACCCATTTTCACGATTTTTGCAAAAAAGTAATGTTGAAAATTTATCTTTTTCTGACGCAGTATTCATCTCAATTCCCAGTTGCCAAAATAATTAAAAAAATCACTTGAAATTGCATTAAGGGCGATGAGTAATCTTCCATTTTCCATGGATTTAAATTACCCCTTTCATAATCCGTGGAAAAGTAAGAGTATTTTGAATTATGCTGAAAAAGGAGGAAATGTTTTTGATGCGAGTTTAAACTTATAAAACTTGAGCATCAATTACACTTCTAGGAAGAAAAAGCAAACTAGATCTTTTCAAACCTTACAGATCTGAAAAACTTGATTAAAGCTTCTATACTGCTACTCGACTCTATCTAGAAATCAAATAAATTGATTTTGAGGGAGGAAAAACTATCTTCAAAGGCTTTATTAAGAGAAGTCAGACCAAAAAGGGGTATCTGCTGTACTCAGCTATGAAAATAGAGCAGGAATCTCAGCTCAGGTAGAACTGATAGAAATGGGAGCAATTGAAATTGATGGAGAGGAAAAACTATTTTGCTTCAACCTGATTCTTGGATATTTCAGGATGATGTACTTTGAATTTACACTGAGAATAGATCCCCTCTATCTCATCAAGTAGGACGTATTTGAGTACTTTGGAGAATCAAAGGAGATACTCTATGCAAACATGAAACCGGTTATAATCAGAAGAGCCGTAATAATCCAGATTCGGAATATACCCACAGTTCAATGATTTTTTTGTTCAAGCATTAAGGATCCTACCCAGCTTATGTAAGCCTTGTAGGCCTCAGACAAACGGCAATATTGAAAATATAGAAGGGGGGGTCAAGAGGGGGAGATCCCCTCTTGGGAAAATGTTCACCTCTTTTCGAATACCTGAACTCCAAGTTCACAAATCATTGAAAAGGGTAAATTCAACTGACCACTAAGTTCCCTATAAAATAATTTTGAACTTTATTGAGGAGTAGAACTGAACCCTTTGGGTTAGGTTCCTCATTATAAATTAGTCCATCAGAAAACCAGAAAAATCCCAACGGACTTTTTTATTACTTCTCTTTAGAACAAATATTTTGTTTCTTACAGGTTTTCAGGAAAAAGCACAGAGATTCAGATACTCGAAGGAAATGTAGAAGTCTATATTCATTACGAAACTTTTGTGAACAGGGAACAATTCTGGAAAATATGGACTTGCAAGAAAAAGGAACATTTCCTGGGCCTTCGAAGTGAGATCTTGAAGATTACTTTAAAATGCCATGAAATTTCGCAGATTCAATTGAACTTTTCAGGCTCCGAAGTTGAAGAGTGGTCTTTTGAAGTTTATGAAATTTTCAGTGGAGGAAGTTCATCATGAACAAATTCATCTATTAAATACTTCACAATGACCTTCATTACCCAAAAACAAATACTAATGAAAAGGCCCTAAACAACTTCCTTAAAATTGGTACAAGGGGCAGCAAAAAACAATTGAAATTTTTGATTTTTTTGAAAAAGAAAAAAAGCAGATATAAAATATTGAAACTGAGTGAATAATGAAAAGTGCCATTCTTTCTGTGAAAAGCCCATAGAAGAAATTTATTTTGAGTTTCACTTGTATATTGATAAAAAAATCATCGACAACTTTGTAACCTTGAAATTTATACTTAATGCAAGAAATGTTGTTTTGTTCTAACCTTTCGGAGTTGGAAAATCACACATTATAATTGTTCTTGAAATTGAAGCAGTAAAGTAAGTATTTCTGTTTATTGCTTCTGGAGTGCAGAGGGTCAAGAATCCCACGTTCTTTATTTAGGGGGTGAAGTGAACCCTCGAATCATTTTGTTTTCGTTTAATCCTCTAAATCATCGCTTTTTTCTAAAATATGTTTTTTTGGCACTATGGTAAAAGGTGATTTCACCCAGATATGACAGGGATTTAATACACATTGTGATTAAATAGCTTTAGCCATAGTTATGGCCAGATCATCTATTAAATAGTGTTTGTTCCTAAGTATTGACTCAATATTAATACTCAATAATCGAATTAAAAAATATTGCATGTCTATCTTCACTACTTTTTACGTGGAGCAAGGCTATGAATTAATACTATGGAAGTTGGAGAATATCAAGTTCACTTATTACTGGAATTCAATCCAGAAAAATCGGTATAAGAAGTAGCTCAATACTTGAAGGGAGGTAGTTCTCACAGACTTTTCGGGCTTTATCCTGAACTGAAATAAACCAAAAAAATATAAGGCAACCAGAGCATAATTTTGAGATGTCTTCTAACTCTCGATTTTAGTTTGTGGGTAAAAATGAAAATATTTTATAAAAAGTAGTATATATTCTCCGCAAATTCTGACAAAAGAACATATACCGGACAGATGCCAAGCACCAAGATACATATTTTTATTTATGTATCCATATTTGTGTCTGTAACTGTGGAAATAAGAAAAGTAAAATTTTTCAGAGTTTTCTTCTAACAACAAAATACCCTGCTAGGATCAGAGGCAAGGATATTGTCATTAATATTTTGGCTACCTCTCTTGCTTGTTTTGCTCTATTATTATTCGAACTTCCGTTTATTGCTACCTCTCCTGTCCTTCCCAGACTTCCTAGAGTATCCTTTAATTTTGATTCAGCCTGAGCTCCATTTTTTGTTAGTTCTCCTGGATATTCAGTTATTGCAAAGTAGGAAAATCCAGGCGTTTTAGATCTAAAATATATATAATCATTATCTTCTTCGACTTTTTCAGTGTATAGAGGTTCCCAACTTTTATTATATCGCTGGAGGACTAACATGGATTCTCTGACATTTTTATCGTGAATCCACGCTTTCTCAACTCTGAATCCTATTAACCCATTTTTCAGGGATGTAGAAAGTTCTCCCCCTTTATCCTCTATCCGTATATTTACCTGTTTATATATTCTCCCGAGAGGAAGCTTTGGAATAAAAACAGACTTGTTCTTGAGTTCTTCAACAGTGATTGTTGCCTTAAGAAATGTTCTTTCTGCATCATATTCGATAAATAAAATGCATGTACTGTTTCCAGGGAAGTCATAAATTATATGATTACCGCTTATGACATTCTTGGTGGCTAATTCCTTGAAAGCAACATTGACTTCTGGCTCTCTGGAAAAAAGGCTCATCCCTGAACTGCTAGAGTAACTGGAACTCCCATCTCCATGGCTCGAATTTAAGATACTTATATTTGCAATATTTGAATTTGCAGTATGTGAATCCCCTATATTTGAATTTAAAGTGCTTGAATTTGCAGTACTCAAATTATCGGTTCCTGAATTTCCGGTATTTGAATTTAAGATAATTGAATCCATTTTACTTGAATTTGTAGTATGTGAGTTTCCAATGCTCGAATTTTCAGTATTTGAATTTGAAATATTAAAATCCATATTATTCGAATTCTCTGTATGTAAGTTTTTGATACTTGAATTTAGAGTATTTGAATTATCGATCCTTGAATTTTCGGTATTTGAATCTAAGATATTTGAATAACCTTTAATTGAATTCGCAGTTTGTGAGTTTCCAATACTTGAATTTTCAGTATTTGAATTTACATTAATTGAATTTATAGTACTAGAATTAACAATACCTGAATGTATATTATTTGAGTTTCTGATATTTAGATCTCTAGCATTCAGATTATCTGTTCTTAGATCATTAGTATTTAAATTAAAAATATTTGAATCCCGATTTCTTGAATTCTTAGTATTTAGATCTAAATTAGTTGGATTCCCAATATATGAATTCCCAGCATTTGAATTTTTGTTGTCCAAATATCTCTCTTTTGGGTATTCCCTATCCAAATAACCTTTGTCTGAATCCTTTCTGTCTGGATACCCTCTGTCTGGATATCCTCTGTCTGGATACCCTCTGTCTGGATACCCTCTGTCTGGATACCCTCTGTCTGGATACCCTCTGTCTGGATACCCTCTGTCTGAATTCCCTCTGTCTGAATCCCCTCTGTCTGAATTCCCTCTGTCTGAATCCCCTCTGTCTGAACCCCCTCTGTCTGAATGCTCTCTGTCTGGATGCCCTCTGTTTGGATACCCTCTGTCTGGGTGCCCTCTGTCTGAATCCCCTCTGTCTAAATACCTATTGTCTGAATACCCATTGTCTGGGTATACTCTGCCTGAATACCCGTTGTCTGAATATACTCTGCCTGAATACCCGTTGTCTGAATATACTCTGCCTGAAAATCCTCCGTATCTCAACTGTCCATCTAAAGCATATACAGTGCCTGTTATTATTCCAAGAGTCAGTAGTACTGTTATTAATACACAGATTATAGAGTTGAGAAAATTTGCTTTCATTTTCATTAGCCTCCGACCCAAAGTTCGTAAACAAAACCTTTTAAGATATAAATAATAACTTAGGACTTACGTACTTGAAGTACAAAGTCAAGCTCATTGGACCTTGTGATCAACTTTAATTGTGGACAATTAATGGTTTAATGTCATCGGATTCTCAGATCAACCTTTTAGATCTCTAATTGACAAGCAATCAAATATACGACTTACGAGCTTGAAATACAAAATCAAGTATATAAATTCTGCAGTTCAAAATCATATTTCAGACAATTTAACGGATTAATGACATTGATTTCGAAGTCAAAGTGTGTTGGTTTTAAATAGATGGCGACCAAGAGAATATTACCCTAGGAAATTGATTCAAAAGTGGGATGATTTAATATAATTAGGGCTTTTGCAGTCGCGGGTTCTAAATATTTGTTCCTAAACTTCTTCAATATGATTATAAATTTAAAGAGATATTGATAAATCTCTTATTTCTTACGAATAATTTTAAAACATTTTATGAGCTTATGGCTAAATTTAGAGATTTATCAAAATATTCTGGAGTTGTATCTTGGTGGCTCATATATGCCTTTTCGATCACTGTATGAGTATTGGATTACTATCATAATCAATAAAGCCCGTTTCTGATTTTGTTATAACTTCATCCTCAGAAAAGCTCCCACTTAGAACATTGTATCTGCTCTATGGGACTCTTTTAGTCTAAACTGATACTTTCCAAAACCCAAGATTGTTTTATTCCCCTCTGATATTTGTCAATTTTTCAGGGTTTTTTAACCAGATCTTTACCCTGTGATTCCTTCCTATCCAACACGTCTGTAACCCATTATTGGTTGTCTTCGTTATTTGAAATATCCTAAATACTTTCACAAATCCATATACTTTCAGATAAACCACAATTTTTTTATGAAAGGGATTTAAGATGTTTAGACCAGCCTATTTTTTGTCTTATCCGGATTCACCAAAATGTTTGATTTCAACTTTGTCAAAAATACCATTTTTTTATCCCTGAAGCTTTGATTTCCTTAATCTTGCATACACTCATCAAAAAGAATGAATTTCGGTTTAAATCCACATTTTTTGGTTTCATCAAGCATATCAAGAAAACTATCATTCTTGGTTTTATTGCCTTTAACGATATCATATACTAAAATGAAAAGATAGTGAAGTATTTTATGTAAAATCACAACTCTCAGAGAATTTCGATAAACGCCAATTTTTGGCTGGTTGCTTGCAAAAGATATATATATAATTTTATATATAAGTAAGTTGTTAAAATATGTGGTTTATCTTAATTTTACTCAAAAATTGTTGAGAAAGTAAATTTCACATCTGAAGAACCAAATTATACATAATACACAAAAATTTGATTTTGAATTTACAGCAGTCTGCGACACTGCCAAAATAACCTCTAATATAAGTTAATCAACTAGCTAAATCAAGGTAATCAAAACAACTCCATCAACAATAGGACGATATTTTCCATTCCACAGATCCAGAATAAAATTTATCCTTTCAGAATAAAGTTTATCCAATATTGTGTTGTCGACTATCATACGACCTTCTTTAAGAGTAACGAATTCCGTTATTTTAGATCACAAATATCTCGCAGTTGAGAGTTGCTTTCAAATGAGATGGATCCATCTGAAAATCATTGATTATAAAAGGATAGTGGCATTCAGCTTCATTTCAGCCAAAAACGATAAATTCAGCAACAATAAAATTAATTTTATTAGGTCTTATGTTGTAGTAGGGTTATATCACTACTCCAACCATTATATTAACTATTTGCAAATAAATATATTTTAGAATTTTTTGATAAATCTCTGATTTTTATGAGCCATTTTATATACTATTTATGTGGCTATGAAGAAACTTAGGAGTTTATCGAAATCCTATACAAGATCTATCGTTTGATGGCACTGGAAATAAAAAGAGTATTTTAGAAATAGAGGAAGCTATCTTTCGAATAGTGAAATAATAAACGATATAGAAAATTTCACGATTCAGCTTGAACAAAACAGTTCCAATAGCCATCTTTGCAGGGATGCATCAAAATCGATTATCATCTAATGAATTTTGAGTAGACTAACTAGTTGCTAAAAAATCAGGTGAAAATACAACCATTAGCGGGTAAGATTTGGCCAGAATTCCACAAAAAGCACTCAAGGTACATAGGAATCTTCACACTTGTTTTTACAAATGTAAATCGTTTATGAGATAAATATAATTACAAAAACTGCAAGGAAAAATAAAGAATTTTTAAGACATCTCTTGGATAATAAAAACTCTAAGTAAAATATCTTTCATTTGGAACCAGAAAGGAAAATCTATTCCAAAAGATACAACTATTTTACCCTTTTGAAAGCTGATTCGTATAGAACAAGGTTGTACCACCCAAAACTTATATAAATGATGATGTGTCTATGCAGTTGTACTTTGGTGTAATAAATGAAACATAACAAAACGGGCTCGTGGTCTAGACGGTTATGACGTCGCCTTGACATGGCGGAGGTCCTGAGTTCGAATCTCAGCGGGCCCACTGAAACGTTTGAATGTTTTAAATAAAATTAGAGAGCATTATCTTTTTAAGTAATCTAAAATAGGTATATTTAAAGTCTCTGTTTGCCCAGGTAGCTCAGTGGGAGAGCGCTGCCCTGAAGAGGCAGTTGTCCCCGGTTCGAATCCGGGTCTGGGCACCACCTCACATCAGTAGTGTAGCGGTCATCACCGGGCGTTGCCAACGCTCGAACCCGGGTTCGAATCCCGGCTGATGTATCAAAAAAGGTTATTTACAGACTTTTTATTATTTATTTTTCCAAACATTTCTTCAAAATTTATGCATTTATGAACAGATATTTATATATGCCATTGCGTTCACTACAACTACTTTACATCTAAAATATATACTCAAGTTTCATTTTATGTTCCAACATTTGCTTTTTTTCCGTTAACTTTTTAAACTGGATCGTGCACATCGTTAACATTTATTTTTTATTTAATTTTTAACTAATGGTGATTAGGCAGCTGTAAATCCAAATTTGTTAACCAGCCTATCGTTAACCAAAAATTAATTAAAACATTAAATCATCTTATTAGTTGGTCATATATCTCGAAGAGCCAAAAAGTCTGATTGAAGAGATCTATACCAACTATGTTGCAGACCTGAAAAGTCATAGGAGAGCTAAAAATGTCCGGAAAGTTCCAGAAACGAGATGCAGAGCGGAAAGGTATTAGAAAAGAATATGAACTGGAGCAGAAGTTAATAAAAGAAATCGTAGATGAAATTCAGGTAAGCGGCGGTGGATCCATTAAGTGAGTAAAGAGGTACACATAAAAATCCAGGCTGGAGATATTTCAGAGCAGACTTTAGAAATTGCTGAGAATACTACCTACGAAGATCTGCTCGATCGATTGAAAATAAATCAGGAAACTGTACTTGTGTTAAGTGGAGGTAATGCAGTTCCCCTTGATGGAACAATAAGTTCCAAAGAGATTACAATCCTGAAAGTTGTAACTGGAGGGTGATTTGCTTAAAAAAGTGTTTGCCATCATTAATTATAACTTTTTTTCAATTGTAACTTTTTTCACTTGTCTATTGTTATTGTAAGTTTTCTCGTTTACCGACAAGTTTTAGAACTTTTTTCACAGTTTATAGCATTTGCCTAGTTTTTTATGGAATATAATTGTGGTCTTCATTGTGATATCCTTTACTAACTTTGCCCCAGTCAAGTGGACTAAATTGTAAGCAATTATTTTTGTCGTTTATTTATATCCGGATGATGTTTAAAAAAATACAAATGTCCGTAAATTCCCTGATTTCCACTTTGAATACATAATTCAATATTCTCGATAAGTGCATTTTTAAATTTAATCTTTTTCATCCTTATGAGGTGATATAATCTTAGCTATAAAATATTTTAAGACTTAGATATTCTCGATTGATAAAAATACAAAAATAGATATTGAAATTATCACAATTATGGCAAAAGAGAATGGTGAGAGCCCTTGAGAAAGTTCTCGCCACATACTTTTATGTTGAATGAGATCTAAAATATCAGAGAAAAAAGCTCAAAAAATAACCCGCTAGTATATTACCTTGAGATCATCTTTTATATACCTTTTCAAAAGGATAGGGCAATTTTGCCTCTGCAGGAATTCTATCAACGAGTTCCATAAACTCGGGGTCACGCATCGGGGTCACATTTTTTTGACTCTGGAAATAGGGATAATTTCTGATTTTCTGCCAGATTTCTTTCAAGGATTCTTCTTTTACATTCCCAAAACTGAAAGGAATATACGGACTGGGCGTTACGTCTCCATATGCTGTAATATGCATCCAACGCCTTCCTGCCATAGCACCCAACATTTGTCCTTCAAAATAAGTGTTTGAAAACATTCGAAGGCCTTCACGACTGGAATTTATCCTGTGGTACATCTTTAATATATACTTACGGTTCTCTTCAGTAAGTACAGGTTCTGCCCTGGTTTTTGGCATTGCTTCCCAGACTGAGAATTCATGCACACCCAATTCCGATGCAAGGTCATATAGAGCAGGAAGTTCATGTATGTTTGAAGGAGATACATGAGTTGTCATTACGACCATTAGTCCTGCTTCAAGTGCCATTTTTATGGCAGATGTTGCTCTTTCAAACGCTCCTTCAGACTTCCGTATTACATCGTGTTTTTGAGGATTAGTTGAGTAAATGGCCACCATAATAGAATGAAGCTCTTCTTCTTTCAAACGGCAGGCAATTTCTCTTGAAAAATCAGTACCCCATGTGGAACAGTTCACTATAGCATTTTTTTTATCCACATACTTGATGAATTCAAATACCTCTGCCCGTAGTAGAGGATCATTCTCTGTAAAGGTAATAATGAAAGTACCAAGTTCGAGAGCTTCGTTAATTATTCTTTTAATAGTACCTTTATCCATTTCCTCTGAGACCGTTTCAGGCGGATATCTAGAACTATTCTGGCATGTGAGTTCAATTGATATCGTTTCTGGGATGTATTTCCCTAGGGCTATTTGCATTTCTGCAAGAATGAGACGTTTGAACACAGAGCTCGGTATTGGTGGAAGCCAAGCCGAGGCAATTACTCTGTCTTCCTGTACAAGGGCTAGTTTTTCCTTTTGCAGGCGAGAATTAATCTTCTTCAGGATAGGGTTGCAAACTCCTTTCAGAGTTCCTGTTGCTGTAAGTTCCAGGGTATTTCTAACATGCTGGAGGTTTACAGATAGTCCTGGAAAGGAGATAATTTCTAAATTTTTTTCATCTACTAGAGGACTCCTCAATGGGAAGTCTGAGATATTCTTTTTCGCAGAAGTCATTTTTTTCTCCCAGATTCCTGATTTAACTGCTGAATATCCATAATAGCCTTTTATTTCCTAGTTGAACTCCAGAAGATCTCTAATTAAAAATCAGCTGAACATTATTTTAGAACTTCAAAAATAGGCAATGTATGGTATGAGAGTCTGGAGCCTGAGAATAAAGACTTAAACTATCCAGGCACGAGAAATGAATACAAAAGTAGTCGTCCTGGATTTCCTTAGTCATGTTTAAAAAGCTTAAACCTCAAACTTTTTCTGAAAAGGCAAGATTTCCACTAATCTTCTTTATTTTTACCTTGACGACGTCGCCTTTTGCGGCCCCCGGCACAAAAACAGTGTATTTATCTATTTTTGCTATCCCATCACCTTTGGATCCCACTGCATCAATCCGAAGTTCATAGATTCCACCTTCTTCGATAGCATCCCTGACAACCACGTTGCTGACCTTTCTCTTTTTGACAGGTCTGTGAGCTCCGCAAGCAGAACATTTCAAGATAAGTACCCTTTCCACCCTAACAAGCTGAGTATCGGGGCGTTCGCATTCTGAGCACATGACATACTCGTCAACATAAGCATGTATGTTATCAGTAATTTGAGCTCTCGTGAACCTTCCCTGGAAGACTGCACGTGTGCCTTCTATCTTACCTGCAGTCCCGAGCTCCCTGGTGAGATATTTCATCAGGTGATCAATGTCACGGTTAAGGATATCTGCAATATTTCCAAAGTTATCCAGAATTGTGGTCTTGCCTTCAGAAAATACTCTGGGCTCAGGGATTACGAATCGAGCATCTGTAGTCTCAATATCAGGCATTTTTGCAATTGCACGGTTCAAAAGCTCTTCGTAATCGTACATTAATATTCTCCTTTCGATGTTAACAGTTTAACTGGTTACTGTACCAACTCTGCCCCTTGATCAACAACGATTCTGCAAGGGGTAGGCAGTTTCTGCCCTGCATGCCAAAGAGCTTTCTTTGCGGCCTCGAAGTTTTGCTTTTCAACAGCCACTGTGAAAATCTTCTGCATTGTGTATACTCTTGCTGCTGTACCTACGTTTTTTCCAAAGGCTCCGCGCATTCCACTGGAGACACGATCAGCCCCTGCGCCTGTCGCCTGCTTATTTTCTCTGAGTACTTCATGAGGGTATACACGGAGCTTCATATAAAATCCCATTTTGCCGGTATCTGCAGTAAGGTGCCTGTTTGCTGTAATACGGGCTGCCTCAAGAGCAGTGTGCCTTATCTGGCATTTTTCTCCCGCAAGCAGGGATACTTTAATTGGAAAAGAGTTATTTGCCTTATCCCCCATGTCATAGTGAATGACCTGACTACCTGGAACACCGCCCATATATTTTCGTCTAGTAAATGAGCGCTGTCTAACATTTCTGTACATACTTCCTGGCTTTCGTACCATAAGCTCGATTCTCCTGAAAGATAATAATTTTAATCAAAATCTATTGTAACGGATTTGCTTCAATATATAAATATTCGTATCCAGTTTGCAAACAGCCGTTTTGCAAACCATTTCGTATTAAACATGGGTATATAAAGATACCTACCTATATTTACATTTATCTGCAAATTGGCTATGAAGAACTTTAGCATGAAAATTATGTGTTTCCGTTTCTTTGAAGATGATTCAGGACTTGAAATTTGTAACCCCGAAGTTTAGATATTCGGAGCCTAGGTGCCTTATCACTTAGTTGTTTATAGTTTTGTCGATAGTTCAGTATTTCCGAATTTCGTGAATTCCAAAACCATTTTTAAAATCATAAGAAAATAAAAAAGGGAATTTCCAGCCTTAGCAAAGCAATATCTTTAGCAATCTTTACTGAAATTTACTTAGCAATGTAGGTGGCCTGATCTCATTTAACTGTCGGCTATTGATAATCTTTTATTTATCAATTTGTTCGTGTTTAGAAGTGTCTATTGAATCAAAATATATATCTTCAACTGTTTTGTTTAGGCTGAATAATCTCAAAAAAGGTTATTGAAGTTAATTGAATCGTTGATTATGTAAAAGAAAAATGATTCCACTTATGATATTGGCACAACCAGTTTACTGTCCGTATGCTATAAATCATGTAGCATAGTAGATCTACTAATTTCACCTGACGAAGCAAACTATAGTTATCAAGACGTTTTAATATTTTGTCTAATTTTAATACAAATAGTCATAATGGATTAGTTAATTACTGAAGAAGACGATTTGTCATTTTAATAAATAAAAAAGTTTGATTTTATTTGTACTTTTATGACTTAAAATTTTTTATAAATTATTTGGAGATGAAGGGTTGAAGCTTCAATGAAGGCACAAAGTCAAAGACTTGACAAATTTTTAAAATCACACTTTTGAATAATCTAATCGTTTTCAGAAAAACGATAATTATAAGAATTGAGAAAATTTACAATTATATGATAAAAAATGGTTAAAAGTTGAAAATTTAGACTTGAATCAAATTATTATAATCCTAAAAGTAAAAATTAACACTTCGAAATTAGAATTATAATTAATTCGTGAGTTTACCATCAGAGAAGGAAATCGGATTGATAACCCAGCTTGATAATTGTTTAAAATAGAATTTCCCATAGAGGATACCACTTTTCTATATTTGTTTCAATAGACAATTCTCTTTCCATGTCTGCTCTGAGCCTGAATTCGAAAGGACTGTTCCTTTGCTTGTCTGATAGAGGAATAAAAGGGTAGTAATTTCCTTGCTTGAAGTTATATATCCAGTATACTGATTTTAGTCTGTTGGTTTTTTCTTCACTATAAGCAGTCAAACCTACAGATTCGCTGTCAAATCTGGAAATGATACATAGGGTATGTTCTCCAAGTCCATGCTCTTCGAGAGTCTGGCTTACAAGGTAAATATTTGTAACAATTTCTTCAAAGTCCGAATCTTTAAAAATAACCCAGAGGAAGTTATAATTATCCTTTTCAATTTTGAATTTTGTCTCTTTATCCTTCGAGCTATATTCTAGGAGCTCCTGAATTTCTTTTCTAGTTGATTCGTAGGCTGAGGTACCTATTGGCTTAAAACAGATACCTGCATATTCTGATGGTTTCAAGCCTAAATTGCTTTCTAAGGTAATGGAAACTGTGGAAATCTTAACCAGCTTGTCGCTCTTTGCTTTAGGAAGTCTACTCCTCCCAAGAACTGCACCCATAAAATCCAGGAAACCCATTTAACTTATCTCCTTAATTCTTGAGACTTTAAATCTTCTGTATCACCAAAATCTACCATTGATTTCATTAGGAATTGATTACAATTAATCAAAAACTCACAAAAGAATAAAAAATATATGATTTCTCTACTTGAAAATGTCAATTTAACGTGTTAACACAACTTATCTGCTCAAATTATTTATTTAACATGTATGCTTAACTTATACTCTTATTTAATACAGTTCCCTTTGCATATGTTCAAGTTTTTCTGTCCTTTTTTCCACAGATGGGTGAGTGAAAAATAGATTCCTAATCGAAGAACCTGAGATTGCAGGAATGATTAAAAAGAAATTCATCCCTTCCATCTGTCTTAGATCTTCATCAGGGACCTTGTCCATGAGCCCACTTATTCTCATGAGAGCCGATGCAAGATCCCAAGGATGTCCGGTAATGATGGCTGAGCCTCTGCCTGCAGAATATTCCCTGTAGCGGGAAAGAGCGCGAACCAGTAGAAAACTGATGATCCAAACTGCAATAGAGACCAGCCAGACAAGCACAAAATTTCTCCCTTCACGCCGCCTATCTCCTCCAATGTTGAAGTAAAGACTATAGCGGACAAAGTAAAAAGCTACTGTTGAAATAAAACTGGCAATAGTCATGACAGCCATATCTCTGTTCTTAACGTGGCTTAGATCGTGAGCAAGTACAGCCTCAAGTTCAGCTGGAGAGAGTTTATTTAGAATTCCTGTTGTAACTGCTATAAATGCTTTATTCGGGCTCCAGCCTGTTGCGAAAGCATCTGGGATTCAGTCCTGACAATTGCAATCTGAGGTTTCGGTAAGTCAGCGAGTGCACAAAGCCTTGTGATCATTCCATGAAGCTATGCCTCGATTTCAGAGACTACCTGTGCTCCAGTTGTCCATAGCACCATTTTATCAGAATAGAAATATTGAACACCCATAAAAAGACCAGTAAATATAATCATAAAAATTGAAGAAGTTCCATAGGACGAAAGGACTGCAAGGAAAAATAGGTAAACTACTACCAGAAGAAATATTGTGAAAAACATCCGTCTCTGGAGTCCTAAGTCTCGTTCCCACTTTCTTTTCATATGTTATTTCGCCTGTCCAGATAGTTAATGTAGTTAATTCCAGCTTAAACAATAATCAAGCTGGGTTAAATGATAGAGGATTTCGCTAGCTCCCTAGATTTCGTCGTATGCGGATAAATCTACATATTATAGATTTGTGAAAATTAGATTTTTGTCGAAATCCTCGATAATTAGTATAGATTAAGTTAACTTATTAAATGAACTATCTATAGATTAAATGAACTACCTGTAGATTAAATGAACCTACAACAAACCTAAAAAGACAAGTACTAAAAATTGTGGTGGCGCAACCAGCTGAAAGCGACTTGTATGTTTGCGCCAACGCCCTGATATAAAGGAATTATTCCAAATCAAGTATTTTTCATACAGACATAGGAAACATACAAACATACATAACAGTGTGGATTGAAAACGCTAGTAAACTTATAGGTTTCGAATCGGATCACGACATTAAGGGTGCATTAATGATGGATGTAGAACATCAAAAAATGTATCTGATGACATCAGGGATATACAAGACATGCAAATGAGACAAGCCGAATGTGATATAAAGAATAAGTGAACTCGGCAACTTATAGTCATCTTTTTAAATAATGCGAAATTTTACGCATAAATTTTTGCTTGTCCCAAAATTCATTTATTTCTTCATTTAATATTTTAATAATTTTAAATAATTTTATTGATGTTAACATTTCTTCTATCGTTTTTTCCAACAATATTTAATTTGGCTCCTATTTTTGGCTCCTATTTAGAGTAACTGGAAGAAAATATAATCCTTGCAACTAATGAATGCTGTATTAATAAAATTTCTCTGTCAGTTTTGATTTATACCATACAGCTCTGTCAAGTCGAGGAAATATCTTTGCTCCTATCTCTCTCTTAAAATCAAGTAATGCTTTCGGGAGAGTCTATAAATTGAATTTATAGACACATAATCAAAAAGTCAGAAATTTTGGCACAAAAACTATACATAGAAAAGTTTCACTTCAGCATAGTGACCATATCCCTTATCCAAGCGTTTTGGCTATTGACTGCATTGGATCTATGACGTTTTTAATTTTATAGAAAACTATGTACATTACCGCATCAGGCAGAGTTCTCAAAAAAATTATCTGTCAGCAAATTAATAAAGTCTAATTGGCTCAATTCCCATTTTTTCCATCAAGCAGGCAGAGATATCTATTACTTGTGAAACGGAATCAATCACAATTCCATCAGAAGTTGCCACAACTAGGTCATTTTTCTGACCTTCTTCATATGCTTTAAGTTCAAAATCAGTGGTTTTTGAGATTCGAGCCTCACCTGGAATTCCATGTTCTTCCATTTTGTAGCGAATGAAACCTGCAAGTTCCCCGCTCCGGCTGATCTGAGCATCCAGTAAAAAAATGACTGACTTAGGATGGGCTTCGCAAAGAAATTTAATGACTAAATCCAGGGATTCCTCTAGATCTTCTACTTGCTTTGCTTTACTGAAGTAACAGCGAGTATCTCTTACATAACCGTCATCATATAACCATATGGGTTTTTTCCTAAGAAGACTATCCACGCTAAGAAGAACATTATACCCATCGAGTAGAATATCTTTATACCTTGTGTCTATAAAGGCCACTTTTTTACTAATTCTGGAAGCTATCCTGTCAGGAGGTACAATTATCCTTGTAAGAATGTGCCGTTCTTCTACTTTAAGCTGAAAATGGTCAGCTACGAAACAGATGGTTGCAAACTTTGGGTAACCCCATAAAAGTATTCTTCTAATATCTCTAGCAGGCTTGAGTAACTTTTCTCTCATATAAGAACCATATAAATAAAAGGGACCTTCATACGTACCTTTCATGCATACTTATCTCCTTTTAGGAAGGGAGTGCTTTAAATGAGTGAACAGATATCTCATATATACATATTTGCGCAAATAAAAATGGTAACATCTGACATCCAGCATTCAATTGTCTGTGAAATCTTTTGCTCCGGTTCTGCTCAGTTTAAAGAGGATTTATACGTACCCATTCATTTTCTCACATTATGTTCATAAATGGTACATTAAATGACTCGTGAAAATAAGAGGTTTATCGAAATCCTCTACAGTTGCTTTTCAGCTGAGCCAGTTAAGGGCTCAGGCTGGGGGTTATGTTATGGAAGTATTATGGCTGTCTCAGGAAGAAGTAAAAAGTGTTATAGATATGCGTTCAGTTATGCAAGTTGTGGAAAAAGCTTTCAGGCAGCACGGGCTTGGTAAGGTACAGATGCCTCCGAAATCCTATATCTACTATACTGCTTATAACGGGGATCTGAGGACAATGCCTGCATATCTTGAAGAAGAGAATATCACTGGCGTTAAAATTGTAAATGTCCACCCCGAAAATCCAACTTTTGGGCTTCCCACCGTAATGGCGCTAATAGTCCTGATTTCCGCGGAAACAGGTGCTCCTATGGCAGTTATGGACGGAACCTGGCTGACAGATATCAGGACCGGAGCTGCAGGGGGAATTGCGGCAAAATATCTATCAAGAAGGGATTCAAAAATTATAGGGATGATCGGGACCGGAAACCAAGCAAAGACCCAGCTTGAAGCTCTTTGTGAGGTATTTGATCCCGAACTGGTGAAAGTCACCTCTAGAACGAAAAAAAGCTGTGAACAGTTTATCCGGCACTTTAGAGGCATTAAGCCTTCAGATATCCGCTACGAAGAAAAAATAGAAAATGTATGCGATTGTGATATTCTGGTAACAACAACTCCAACCCGCAAACCGATCGTGAAAGCTCGATGGATTCAAGAAGGCACTCATATAAATGCAATCGGAGCTGATGCAGTGGGAAAAGAAGAACTTGACCCCGAACTTATTATCCACTCCAAGATAATTGTAGATGATATGGTTCAGGCGCTTCATTCGGGCGAAGTAAATGTTCCTCTTTCGAAGCACTACATTTCTGAAAATGATATTCATGCTCAGCTCGGCGAAGTGATCGTAGGTCTTAAACCTGGTCGGATCACTGAAGAGGAGATTACAATCTTCGATTCAACAGGCCTTGCCATTCAGGACGTTGCAAGCGCACATCTGGTTTATGAAAGGGCTGTCAGTAAAGGGATTGGAAGGCAAGTGCACATGTTTTAAATATATATTATCTCTAAACTTCAGCCTCTTTGTTCCTTTTTAATTTTTCCCAACCGATGGCTATATAGAATCCTCGAAGCATATAAATTGACGAGTAAATAATCTTCAAAGTAAAATTTGGCACTTAATAACTTTCGAAAAATGAATTTATTTTCATGTGCATAAATCTCTCCACTAATTATAAAATGATTATTTCACTAAATTCCACACACTCATAAACAACTCCTTCATATCCCATTATATGTGATGAAAAAATGTCCACATTCCCTTCATATTTGAGAAATACCACTCAGCTGAAGACGGAGTGACTTCTTAGTTCATTCCTTTCTCTTTTGAGAACAAGTCCCCAATTACATCCCCCAATTCCATGGTGTCAGATTCCAATTAGATTTTGATCAATGAGAGAGAATTTTTTGATGTTAATTGCAGCATTAATGTCTCTATCATATTAGCCTAACTAACTATCAAATGTTGTTGAACTATACTCATACTTGGTCTCATCAGCAATCAAATTCCAACCACTTGGATTTGTCGTTATTTTTTGATCACCATTATTAAATAGATATAGAGTTACAACTAACCATTCATAACTCATTGGAGCTGCTTTTGGGCAATTTATTGGTACTCGTCAACCAAATTTACACTCACCCCAACACCTGCTCCAATGTCAAAGCAAAACAGATCCAAACAACGTTGACAAATAATATTTGCTTAGAACTATCAAGAATGTTTCTATAGTCCTGTTGGGTCATAGTTTCCATCTTCAGTGTAAAACTTCAAAGTAAACCACGTGAATCACGAGCAACGTCAGCAGGACCCAGTTCCACACTTACTGTGGAAAAACGAGCAAAAACCTCAATACACTTGCCGACTTCAGAACGTAACTTTGCTTTGTTGTATATGGTCACGTCCACAGTTACCCTACAGTACCCCCCGTTTCCTGCACCTTAGGCATGTACTAAACGCTCAGGAATACATTCACGATCGAAGTAGCTAAATTTATTATCGAGCAAATGAATATCCGCATAAGGACAGGACCACGTTCCCCAGTTGCAAGGCCACTCTGATCATCACCCACAGGGATTCCAAAACTAGTAGTTAACACCTTGGAAGATTTTGTTTCACTCATTTTGTACTTCACTCCTCTACTCCATTGGGGAATATTTGATATATCAATCAAGTGATAAGCGTATTTGACTCTTTATTAGAGCCCAAAAAATAATGATTATCCGAACCAAATCATCAGTATGATATGGATATTTCGTATCACTGAGAATACATACGTGCATCTAATCATCAAGTTGTAGGAATGTATATAAATTAGAGATCCTACTTTCTTTAGCTGGATATTTTTTCCAAAAAGTAAGCTGCACAACTCCAAGTGCTATTATCAACCTCATTTCACTTTCTGAGCGGTGTGTTTTTTGGTTCTCTGTATTCACATAAGATTATAAAACGAATGCAATTGATGAAAGGACATTCTAAGATGGAAATATCAGCCAGCTAATAGGGTATAACCTATTAGGTTAAAATTCCATAACATTGCCATATTTTTGAACTCGATTTTTATAGCATAATTTTGATAAAAACGTAGCTACCAATCAAGTTGCTGCTGAAATGTTTCAATACTTTTTTAGTGACTCTTGCTTGCGAATAATTATATACAATTAATCATTTATTAGGAATGTATGAAAGGATTTTCTACTGATATCGAAGAAACACTTTGGAAAATAGCAATTTTCGAAAGGTGCTCTATACTTCAAAGCACAACCAATTGGTACTTATGAGTCTCAAGGCTGGTGAAGAAATCGGGATTGAAGTGCATGAGGAAAACTACCAATTTTTCCATTTTGAGAAAGGGAAGGGGAAGTGTATTATTGACGGCAACGAATATGACGTCGGTGACGGTGTTGTGGTAGTAGTACTTTCCGGTGCACAGCATAATATTATCAACACTTCGAAAACGGATTATCTGAAACTCTATACAATTTCTTCCCCACCGCATCACAAAAATGGAATCATTCGCGCTACGAAGGAAGAAGCCGAAGCCAATGAAGCAGAATTCGACGGAGTGGCTACGGAATAATGTCATAAAAAGCAGGAACAATAATTAAGATCCTGTTCAAAAATTCAAAACAAAACATTTTTCATCACAATTTTTTGCATGAATGATTACGTTTTCACCAGAGTGATTGGGGAATTCTTAATCGCCTTTGATATAATCTGACAAAGGACAGCATTGTAAACCCTACTGATATCACTCTCATTGGAATTTACTAAGCTGACTTATCTACAACACTTTTTTTTGTGGACTTATGCACGCTCAACATCCAGAGATTCTCTCTGGGATGATATGTTAAGCATACTGGCAGGGATCATTATCTGGTAATCAGACACGTTTTATAAATAGGTTGGCTTAACCTCAATTTGAGTCCATGTCCCCACATTTTTTGCGTTTATTTTTGGTGTGTGACTTGTTTTATATCCCCAAACTTCATTGATTTCTCTTTTGACTCCATGGCTTTTTGGAGAATCGCCTTGTGATAGCATCCACTGTTTTGGATAAAGATCTTGTGTGTATTTGATTGTCATAAGAGGTGTGCGAGGAATTGTGAACTCTCTAATTCTCCATACTCTATTTTTCTCAGTTGCTCGAGTGTAATACGGTATAATAGAGCATCTTCATGTGTTGTACATGATGAATCCTTTAGTTTTAAAAGTGATGAGCTTTGAACTGTGAGATTATCTGTGTAATTGTTTGCAGTAGCTAGATGCAGATTACCGGTAAATCCTTCGTTACTATACATTGTAAGTAATGCATATTTTGTCGATTTACCTGGATAAGTCATCACATTAATATGCCAGGGATAATAGGGACTTGATTGACTCACATATTGTTTATTATCAAAATGTATACCATCAGTGGATGTATATCTATAGATTACATGCGGGGCAGGATCGATATCAACAATCCACATGTAATACGTTTTTGTGGCTTTAGCATAGAGAACAGCAGGTGATAACCCATGAGCTGTGACATTTATTTATGGTGAAACAGTAATACCATCATTTGACTTTCGGGTCTTCTACGGTTTCATTACCCCTTACATCTCCTATTACATAGTAGAGCATAAATTTTCCGGTATCAGGATTGTATATGAGATGAGAATCAGAGCCATAAGGATCAGAACCACGTGAATCAGAACCGTATGGATCAGAACCATACGGATCAAGACCATAAGCATTTGATTCATACTCAGATTCTATTGGTGTTCCAATAGGATTTTTCACTCCTGGCGGTACATGCCAAATTAGGCCATCATCAGAATAGTACAAACATGCATTTTCAAGCTCACCTCTCGAGTATGCATATGGTGTAATAAACATCCACCATTTGTGACCAAATATGCCAGTCTTATTGAAATAGATAGATGGGTGATTGAACTGGTTATACCAATATGGATCAGGTATAGATAAGGGTAGACGATTTTGAGTTACATTTAGCATGTACATATTTGCATTACCAGAAGAATCATGACTGTATGCCACTGTATGTGAAATATTCTCTTGGACGTAATCATTTAGTCTGATCCCAGGGATTGGCACATTAATATCCGAACTGTTTGAGTTTACCCAAATCATTGCTTTGTCTATTCCTTGACTTTGGAATGAGCCACCGTCACTAGTGAATCTTGTATGCCATCAATCTGCTCCTCTGATCCCACCTACGAGTGTACCGAGACCAAAAGAAGCATTAGAGAATGTGCCTAAGTTATGGGTACCCCCTGTTAGTGTTTCATTGACCGCCAATTCAATGCCGTTCGTGAACGATTTATTCAGCACAACATTCGCAGAAGATGTGTTACCAGAGCCTGACAACACCAGATGTCCATGCTGTATGTCAACTGTTGAATTATTGTTTCCTTCTTTGTAAGCTGTCCACTTTGATGTATTTAAGCTGCCTGAGCTAAAGTTATCGTATGCCCACATGACTGCATCCCCATTTGGGGGATAGCCAGGCGTATTGTACACATTGAAATGTTGTGTGCTGCCATTCATGTCGACTTTGAGCCACAAATTATGTTGTGGATCAATGTAATAAGGCTGTGCCGCAGATTTCAAGGTCAGAGATGTCGCAAGTGCAGTCTCCAACAATAAAATCATACTGATTAATAAAAAGAATATTTTATACTTCATTTCCATAATAGACCGTCTTTTAAATATTATTTTGATATTTTTACTGAATACTAAGCTAAGTGCCAAAATAAATGGTTTTTTGATTCCACCTATATTGGGAAACAAGTTGGAAAATAATGATATTATACACATATATATTTAATCATGTTTAAATAAAGCCATAGATGTTAAAAAAATCTATGTCTCTTCATAAAATAAATATAATAGGACTTACGCCGTTGAAAAGAACAGAATCAGCAGGATTAAATCATTAATAATCTAAGACCTTCATTTAGTTGGTTAAAAAATCTGTTAATATCGAAATGAATATTGCAATAATCTATTAATCTCAATTTACATTTTTAGGTTTACAGAAAAAAACAGCAAAAGCTACAGATCTTTGGTGGAAATGACCTGAAGCTGTATCTAGATACTTAATTTGATAGGGCTCTTTTAGGTATATTTTTACTCAGGTACGAAAAGACGACAAAAGAAGTGAGAATGAAATAAAGAAGCTGTCTTGGAAAAAAACTGGTAGTTTAAAAAATAAAGATTTATGGGGAGGATACACTCCATATACAGATCTATTACTCATGGAGCTTATGGGACTTCTATAGCATATGGAGTTTATAATCGGCAAATAAGAAAAAATAAATATATAGTGCTCTAAACAAAACTAAAAATCTGAATAAACCGAATCAAAAATTCAATTTTTCAATACCGGAACAATATTTGGATAAAGAGCCTGGAAAAACGTTTTTTATATTCTTTTTATGCTTCATCTCCAAGTTTAAGACCAATAAAAAATTTTGATACTTTATAAATTCATTTTTCTCATTTGATAAAATCATGATAATATAATATTGACACACACATAGATTTCGCTATAAAACCTGTGCATCTGTAGGAAAGGTAAGTCATATTTTTAGTGATTAAGACAAAGAATGAAGAGTCGGTTAGATTTCACAGAACTTTAGCTACACTATCAAAAATACCTACCAAAACGAAATGTAAAATCTGAAAAATAACAATATTTTGCGTAATGGTTGTCACTTTGAAGTATGGTATTTGTTGATAAATTTTGAATATTATCTACATAAAATTATAAAATATATTTAATATTAATTTTATGTTATTCTTTAAACTGTTTCATGCAGACTAAGAGCTTATCCAAAAAATGATATACTTCCAATTTAAGATCATGTGTGGTAATGACAAAACGGAAAATTGTTCAGGACTACTAACTTTCTGAAGATTATTGGAAAAAAATAAAGCCTTTACTACCTGTACCTAAGCCAAAAAAGAAGTCTGGAAGACCTAGAAAGGGTGATAGGAAAATAATGAGTGGCATCCTCTATCTCCTTGTTACTGGTTACCAATGGAAAGCATTGCCACGATTTTATGGAGCTTCAAGCACTGTACATGATAGATTTCAGGAATGGCAACTATCAGGCTTATTTGAGAGCATGTGGCTGGCTGGTCTTGTTGAGTATGATTTCGAAAAAGGATTAGAATGGGAATGACAATCAATTTACGGTGCTATGACAAAAACACCATTAGGTGGAGCTGGAACAGGAACCAATCCTACTGATCGTGGCAAAAAAGGTACAAAAAGGATTGTTTTAACTGATGGTAAAGGCATACCACTTTCTGTTGTCGTTGATGGAGCCAATCGTCACGATAAAAAACTTGTAAAAAGGACTTTAGACGCCATATTCTTTGAAAGACCTTCTCCAGAAAACATAATTCAGAATATATGCATAGATAAGGGTTATGATTTCACCGATATCAGAAAATTGGTTGAAGAATATGGTTATACTGAGCATATCAAAAGTTGTGGAGAAGAAAACATAAGAAGAGACATATCTGGTTTTAGGGCAAGAAGATGGGTTGTAGAAAGGACACATTCTTGGCTGAATAGATTCAGAAGACTCCTTATAAGATGCGAAAAGAAAATTGAAAATTACCTTGCTATGCTACATTTAGCGTGCGCATTGATAACATTAAGATCAGCAGGATTTTTCGGATAGCCTCTAAGTACATAGATCACTTCTTTCTCTTATTTTTTTGACCAAAGCGAAAAGTTTTAATCTTATTGATTAGTCATTTATAAATATCTCATATGGAATCTACAATTTTATATGGGTTGAGTGTAATAATAGGAAGAGAATCCTAGAGGTATTATTTATGAAAAAAATGATAAAGATCATAGGAATGCTTATTGTTATAGCTGTTGTTGTCTTTTCAGCCGGCTGTGCCACCAAAAAGACAGAGACTACAAATACAACAAACGCTACAAGCACTGTAACAAATGTATCAACTGAAAGTGGACATAACGCCCCAGTCACAACTGAAGTTCCAACTGGAAACACAACTACTGAAAGCAAGGTCACTACTAACGTAACTACTACTAAATAAGGTCTACTCTAATCGTAATTGATTCAGAAGTTGATTATAACTTAACTGCTTACAAAACATCTGAAGATGTAAGCGTAACTCAATAACTGAAAAAGTTGCATATGAAGATGAAGAAACCGAAGCTCAAATAAGCAATAAAATAAAGGAACCATCTCAGCAGCGTGTATATTTTTTATAAAATCTGCTCTATACACCTTAATCCGACATTCTGTAGATGTATACAAATGTATATTTTTTTACCTATTTGCCCACTACTATGCATTGAAAGTTAGATTAATTTTCAAGCTACTGGCATACTAAAAAAGTAGATGGCATTCTTGTGTACATCCATAGAATGTTGTATGATATTTTTTGCACAATAAATAGTTCAAGTGTCAAAGGAGATGAATAATTCTTCATTTTCGGTGCATTAAAATTTAGGTTGTATCCTTTAGTCATGATCAAATGTGGCTGCTCCCCTCACTAAAGTGAGGGGCTCGATCGGTTTTACGAATAGATTGTAATCCCAATCTGAGAATGTTAATAGCGGCATTATGATCTCTATCCAGAACAAGATCATCGAAAGAATAACGATGTGTTCTTTCAGATAATTCTTTTTTAACAATTTGACCGCAACCTGAGCATATTTGAGATGTATTTCTTGGATTCACTAGTTCTACACGTTTAACAGCTCATTTTGCCTTGTAAGTTGTGATGGCCATTAACTTGCTCCATGATATGCATCAGCTATATTCTTCGCAAGACAATGACTTTTGATAATTCCTTTAACATTAAGATCTTCAAAGGTAATCGAATAATAAGTTCTCACTAGATTAAAACTTGCTTTTTGAACAAAATATTCACACTTGTTAAATATTCTTTCGTGGATGTGTTCGACTATCTTTAGTACCTTTGCTCTTATTATAGTTCTTTTTGGAGCCGTTGTCAACTTCATTTGAGCTTTTGAAAGTACTTTTTCATCGATAACAAAAAATCTAAAATTCGGTATTTTTGGTTCCGTTGCAAAAAATCTGGCTTTGTTACAAAATCAGTGCAAAATTTCACAATAAGGAAAGTTTATACTTTTCCTCATGATAAAAATAATACACAAAGGTCAGAATTATAGTCCCAAACTGCGGAAATATAATTTTTGCAACGGAACCATTTCAATTGCTTTCTCATA
The DNA here is from genome assembly GCA_963733675.1 of uncultured Methanosarcinaceae archaeon. Lineage (GTDB taxonomy): Archaea > Halobacteriota > Methanosarcinia > Methanosarcinales > Methanosarcinaceae > Methanosarcina. The sequence continues at coordinate 281,821 of CAVTET010000001.1, forward strand.
TTCTTTTATTGTACCTTCATACTGGTTTAATTTACCAAGAGCAACTCCTTTATTGTATCAAGCATCTAAGTTCTGGGTTAATTTCAACTACTTTGCCAAATGGTTTTTGACGAAAAATTAGGTTTTATACCAAATGGAAATTTAACTACCAAACTAAAGTATTAAATGCCTTCATAAAAATTTGAAGATTCAGGAGACGTATCAGATTCTCCTCCCTGTAAAACATCTCCGGAAATCAATTAAAAAGAGATTCTGAGCACAGACATGGAAACTTTTTCAAAAATTGCTTCGATATCACACTCGAACTTTCTTGCCATCAAAAGTGCCACGATCCGGATATCCACAAGGTAAGAAAGCCTCTCCTGCATGGAGTTGATTTCAGATACAAGTTTTTGTCGATTTACCCCTGTATTTCCAGCAATGAACTCTAAGACTTGCTCAAAGGAGATATCTTCCTTGAGAGAGAGTTTCCCGTCAGAGTTTCCCTGGCTTTCAAGAAAGTTTTCCGACGGCTTAAAGGTATTAGGGAGCCTAATATCTTCAACATCAAAGGCAGGTGTAAGGACACCTTTATTAAGGGAGAGCAGGCCTACTTCAAGAGCACAGCATTTTACTTTTGAAGCAATTTTTGGAGAAAACCATTTCAGGTCAAAAGCCAGTGTAAACTCGAAATCCTTTTCTGAAAGAAAAATTGCATTGTTTTTTTTAAAAGGAATTGAAACTACAAGTCTAAGTTCTTCCATTCATTGCACCATTAAATAAACTGATACTTTGAAGTAGATCAAAGTATAACAAAACTTCGGTATAATAGATTCATGATACAATGTATCCCAGTATATGTAATCAATTATACAGTGGATTTCGATATAATAGGTTTCTTGGGTGCAATTCAGAGAAATGTTAAAAGCTCAGGTACAAAATTCTCATTTTGAGCTTATGTCGAGGCAAGATATATCTTAAAATTGGTTCCGTTGCAAAAATTATATTTCCGCAGTTTGGGACTATAATTCTGACCTTTGTGTATTATTTTTATCATGAGGAAAAGTATAAACTTTCCTTATTGTGAAATTTTGCACTGATTTTGTAACAAAGCCAGATTTTTTGCAACGGAACCTCGAAATTTATTTAGCCACAATAGATTAAAATGTCATTTTGTAAAGATTTTAAATTATTTTAGATATTAATTTCTGCTATTACAATTTTAGAGGCCTGCTTTTCTTGTCAAGGAAAAGTTCAAAGTGTTACAAGTTTAGCATTGAGTATTCCCGGAACGCTCCGCACTTCTTCAAGAATCGGTGCAGAGACTTCAGAGTCTACATTAAGTACCATCATGGTAACGCCTCCTATTTCAGATCTACCAACCTGCATACCTGATATATTAATATCGTTCTTACCTAGAACCATGCAGCATGGTCCGATTACGTTCGGCTTATTGATGTGCTTGGCAAAAATCATACGCCCTGCAGGAAAGATATCCATCTTGTCATCGTCAACTGAAATGATCTTTGACTCATCTCCAACAACAGTTCCAGCAACTAGTTTTGTCAGTTCACTACTAATAAGCCTGATACTAACGGTTGAAGAGTACTCCTCAGAAGACTCGGATTTACTTTCCACGACCGCAACCTTTCTGGACTTTGCAAGGGTAGGAGCATTGACATAATTAACTCCGGAACCAAGAGCCATTTCAAGCAACCCTTTGAGAGCAGAAACAGTAAGTGGTCTGGTATCTCTTCCAGAAATTTCTCCATTGTATGCGATTTCCACTTTTTCATAATTGCCATCTGCAAGCTGCCCTGCAATTTTGCCCATGATCTCCGAGAGCCTGATGTAAGGGGCAAGGATTGCCATGGCTTCTGGCTTTATTGATGGAATATTGATTGCATTCTTTGCAAGCCCGCCTGTAAGGACAGATACAATTTCCTTGGCAATATCTATTGCCACGTTGACCTGAGCTTCCTGTGTGGAGGCTCCAAGATGAGGGGTTACTATGACGTTTTCAAACTGCAGGAGAGGATTGTTAAAAGGAGGTTCCTCAACGAATACATCTAATGCTGCACCTCCTACTTTCCCGCCTTCAAGAGCCTTTGTTAGTGCCTCTTCGTTGATAATGCCACCTCGAGCGCAGTTTATAATCTTTACACTGGGTTTCATCAGGGCAAACTGTTCTTCATCGATAATGTTTTTGGTTTCTTTAATTAAAGGAGTATGCACCGTAATATAATCAGCTACTTTTGCGATTTCATTTACTGTAGTAAGTTTCACACCCAGTTCCGCCGCTCTTTTTTCTGAGATAAAAGGATCGTACCCAATAAGGTTCATTTCAAGTCCCAAAGACCTTTTTGCGACTTCGGAACCAATTCTTCCAAGACCTATGATTCCCAGAGTCTTACCCTTGACCTCAATACCCGTAAATTTATTACGTTTCCATTCTCTTGCTTTCAGGGAGGCATTTGCCTGAGGGATGTTTCTGGACATTGCCATCATCATAGCAATAGTGTGCTCAGCTGCCGAAATCATATTACCTTCTGGAGCGTTAGTCACAATGATGCCTTTTTTGGTAGCTGCATCCACATCAATATTGTCAACTCCGACTCCAGCCCTCCCGATTACTTTTAGGTTGTCAGCAGCTTCGATAATTTTCTGAGTGACCTGAGTTCCACTTCGTATTACAAGGGCATCATATTCTTTGATTTTATCCACGAGTTCCTCTTCTGAAAGCCCTGTAGATACTTCAACCGTAAAATGTTCTTTTAAAATATCCAATCCTTCGTTGGAAAGTGAGTCGCTGACCAATATTCTCATGTAAATTTCTCCAATAAATAAGATAAACTTGATCCATTAAATTTTAACAAAGAAATAAATCAACTTAATCACACTTAAGCATTATCACCTATATTTAAAGCAAGCGTTAATCATCTTGATATTTCTCAAAGTTATTCTACACTACACAATCAACTGATGAGTCTGATTATTCCTATTTTCGGTTCGTAACACTGGCCATCTGCAAGGAGAGAACGAATAACTTCATCTACAAATTGATAAGTAATCCCATTCGAAATTGCTGTACCCACAAAAACTGCGTAGTCAACACCATTGTGTCCCCCCATCTCTCTGAGCAGCTCAAGCACAAACTCTTTCTGATCAGCCTTGGATCCTGCATAACCCTCTGGATCCAAATCCAAGGATCTGAGACCTTCTCTGATTGAAACACGAAGCAATTTCACAAATTCTTGAGGAGAGCTTTCCTGTTCAAGGGCAATAGAAATACCTTCTGCAAGATCTGAAGAAATCCCTCTTTCGAGCAAGTACTCCCGGATTTCTTCTCCACGATATCCGCTAGCTAGAGCCTCAGAGAAAGCCTCTAGTCTCTCAACTGTCTGCTCTGCAGTATCTACAACCCACCTAATTCGGATCTTTTCGTCAACTACATTTACTTCTTCAGCTCGGACAGATACATAAGAAGATCCAGGTTCTGGTTTGTAAATTCGAGCTTTGCCTGTGAGGGCGATGAAAGCTGGAATTTGAACTGCCGAAAAGAAAATAGATGCTTCAGGCTGATACTGTCCGGAATATACCGTAAAAGCTCCTGTGGGATCGACTATCCTTGCTTTCCACGTCTCATTTAGTGTGCCTACACTGTCAAGTTCCGTGATCACTCCAACAATGAATATACGATTGAGAATAAGGCCGAGAGGGCTAATAAGCAGATTCGGGGTTTTCGAATCAGCTGCTTCAGAATCAGATATTACTGATTTTTCAAGCTCCCTAAAAGCTTCAAATTCTCTTGCAAAAACTCTTTTTGCAACCTCTCGTTTAAGCAAAGCCTACTCTCCCACTGGAAGCCTGTGAATTCCTGTCATGTCCATCTCCTTCTCCCGGCCCTATCCTGTGAAGTAATTCAACTATCCTTACTAAAAGATCATCTTCAGGTACCCAGACTTTTTCAGCTACGAAGGAAATCCCATATTCGCCTTTTGAGGAATTCCCACGAACTGCAATGTAGCGGCCTGTAAGGGAATATCTGAGATCTTCATAAACCGCATCTTTAGAGACATTCGAAAACATTAGCTTTTCGGCTTCTTCAAGGGTTTTTCCATAGATACTTTCCGAAAGTTCTCTAGGAAACATAACTGAAATGGATCCTGTTCCGTCATCAAGTATGGCCTTGATCCGCATGTCTCTTAGGCCTTCTACATTGCCGTGAACCCTGCAGCTTGCTTTTTGAATCGCACGGCCACATTCTGGGCAGTGGGAGATAATCCCGGAGCCTGGCCGTACTGAAATCACATTTCCAGCTGTGATCACATCGAACATGATGCCTTTTGAAACTATTCCTTCGATTTTAATAGGAGCAGGGTCTTTTCCTGCGGATTCGAAGATAAAGGCAAGTTTTCTGGCCTCTTCCAGCTCGATAGAAGAAACTTTTGTGCTGTTCAGGATGTTTACTGAAAGCATTCCCCTGAACATTCGGATCTGAGCTCCCTCTATTCGGATTGTACTCCCGATATCAATCCCAGAAAGCTCAATCCAGGATGTGAAAGGCAGCCTTCCTGTCTCATCTGCGAGAACACCTGATACAACTTCAGACTGGCGTCCCCTGACCCGCACCTCCTTGTTTGAAAGTTGAAGTACGCAGGCTACAGTCCCAACGGAAAAATCTGCAGCTCCGATATCTAGCAGCTTTTTTGATTGGCTCTCGGGAAGCTTAGATAGGGTGATAAGCGATGGGTCAGCAATTTTAGATACAAGAGACTGTTTCCCTATAAAAAGTCTGATCTTATTCTGCCAGGTGCGCATATAAGCGTTTTTGATAGTGATTCTATCTCCTATCGAGCCTGGAAGATATTTCCATGAAGAAAACATAACAGAACCTGTTTCACTGCAAGGATCCCGTTATAAATCTTAGAAGTTCCTTCTTTAGTTCCATCCTGAGGCCGGATTGTTTTTTCTCCAAGGTCCTGGATACTGCCGATAATTTCAAAATTCTTCAGGTTAGCTGAAAGATCCTTTACCTTTAGGACTTTTGTCTTTCCTCCTAACTTGCTGAGGCTACTCTTTTTTGCAACATCTTGTTGCATGCGAAAAGAAAGACATTTATTAAACTCTGCATGGATATCAGTTTTTTCAAGATCTCCAAGTTCCCTGTTTGACTCCTCAAGGTGGGGTACTATTTTTTCATCCATTTTTAAGCCTTCATTCGAGACAATAATGAAATAATTCCTATTTTACAGTTTTTTGGATTTCAGGATATTTCAGGTTTGATTCCAGGCTCTGAAATCCAATCTTTTACAATAAATTAGGTTCAAGAGATAATTTCAAAAAATATTTTTTTCAAGAATCACTTATATATCTAAGCACATGACAGAATTGAGGTTTTGTCTAAATCCTCAAGACTAATACTAATAAAGATACAGATTTTAGGGTAAATACAAATTTCAAGTTAGATATGAATATTGGTTCCGTTGCAAAAATCCTTTCTAATTGATGCAATAGAATAAAAAGAAAACTAAAGATAGTAATATGCTATCTGATTCTTTTAAATGGAAGCATTATGAAGGAGAAATTATCTTATTGAATGTAAGATGGTACTTAAAATACCCACTGAGCTATCGAAACTTAAAGGAAATAATGATAGAAAGAGGAATTCAAGTTGATCACAGTACTATAATGAGATGGGTACATCAATATTCTCCTGAAATAGAAAAGAAGATAAGAAGACATTTAAGACCAACAAATGATTCGTGGAGAGTTGATGAAACCTATATCGAAGTAAAAGGTAAATGGAAATATCTTTATCGAGCAGTTGATTCAAATGGAGATACAATGGACTTCATGTTAAGTTCAAAACGAAATAGAAAAGCAGCGAATAGATTCTTTAAGAAAGCTTTAAGTTCAAATCAGAATCAAATTCCAAGAGTAATAACCGTTGATAAGAATCCAGCTTATCCACCTGTTATAGATAAACTGAAAAATGATAAAATACTACCTAAAAACGTAGGTATTCGACAAATCAAGTATTTGAATAACATTATAGAACAAGATCATCGATATATATAGCGGATAATTGCTCCAATGTTAGGATTTCAGTCTTTTCGATCTGCTAATAAAACCTTAAAAGGAATTGAAGCTATGAATATGGTCAAAAAAGGACAAGTCAATAATCTAAATTACTCTGTTTTTAATGAAGTCAAATACATTAATCAATTGTTTGGTATGGTTTTATAATGTTAGTACATTTTCCTTGAATATTTTGATTTTTATTCATTACTTATAGATTTACACATTTTTTTGAATTTTTTGCAACGGAACCTGACATAATAAAGGACTTGCTCTACTTAAGTTAAATGAATCCGATTTGTAGGTTGAATATTTATTAAATTTTTATTTATTATCTATCTTTCTTGATATAAATATAGCAACTTTTTGGCTTTTTAACATATAACATATTTTAATAAAAACTTGTATCCACTCACAACCAGGTAAAATATCCTATAATTTCGGCTGAAAAATGAGAAAATACAAAATTTTCAGACAAAAAAATTGTGCATCAATGAAAACACTAGAAACATAAGCTTTATCAGTAAAACTAATGGCTTGACATCCTAATTTGTGCAATGAAAGAAAATGATAAAGAACCAATCATGTTTTACAGGACTTTAGCTACCCTGTCCCAACAAATCAGATTCAGTTAATCTATTTAAATAAATATCTTTTGCCGTCTAATGCTGTTGAATCTAGTGGGTTATACATTTCAATTTTATTTATCCCACAAAAGCGATTTTAAGATAACTCAGTATAATGACAATTACTGCACCAATACTACCACCTAATGCACAAATGAGGATTGTCCATATAGATACTGCTACTTTTAAGCCGAAAAACCTTGCTACGTATAAAATTGCTAGACCAATCACTGCATGAATCCCAAGATGAATCAGATTGTCAAATAAATTATACAAAAAGAACGCCACTATTAAAGCGACGACCAATACTAAAATTTCAGTTAATATCATGTATTAATAAAATGTTGTTTTATTATTTATTCCCATTTCAACATTTGAGAATTTTTTCCCCCAAAAAAATGAAGACACTGGAAACAGAAATAGGGTACAAAAATAAAAAAATCATGATCTCGCTGTTTAAAATTTGGGGAATGGATCTCGATCTTTGCCTATGTTTTTGATAATTAGATCATTCCATAGCTTATAGGAATTTCGGTTCCGTTGCAAAAAAATATGAGATCGATATATGAAATAAATAGGAATTTAAGAGTATATAATATGCCATTAAATACCTTCTTATCCTCTTTTTTATCTCAGGTGGATATTGATGTACCCATCTCATTATAGTACTGTGATCAACTTGAATTCCTCTTTCTGCCATCATTTCCTTTAAATTTATATAGCTCAATGGATATTTTAAGTACCATCTTACTGTTTGCAGAATGATTTATCCTACAAAGTGTTTCCATTTAAAGGTATTTAATGGCATATTATATACTCTTAAATTCCTATTTATTTCATATATCGATCTCATATTTTTTTGCAACGGAACCCATCTCAGGGTTAAGAGAATTCAAACTTTTTGACCAAAACTATACCGCTGTTCAATCATTTTATCATGAAATCAAAGTACTCATTGCACTCATGAAAGGTCGTAAATTTTCACTGTCCATTGTGCGTTGGTCGGTCTCCTGCCTAATTTGCTTCTTGCTTACAAACATAAGCACCGCTATTGGTATGCCTGTAACAGCGTTGACCTTTGAAATGAGAGATGCCTGATGGGAGATTAAGCCAAACAGCAGTATCGTATGGACAATGATGTTGGGCTGCTTATTCTGTGCTGAATAATGTCAGTTCGTAGTTGCCTGTGCTGGTGTAACTGTGATGGGGCTGATAAGCGCTTATTGCCGGAGCTGCAACTGCTGCTACAAAAAAACAATTAGTATAATACCCAGTATTTTTTTGTTTGGTTACATGTTTGTTTTCCCATTTGTTTAGAATCCAAACTTTTGTTCAATTCTATCATCAGTTCGATGAACGCCATTTTTTGGTATATTAAATTGTTACTGCTAAATAGTGTATATCCATTTTGATTTCACATTAAAATGAAACATATATATACTCATTTATTTATTAAAATTGCAATTATTAAATAGGTATTATGCTTTTTCATTTTTTTGACCGATTCAAATCGACTCTATACTCTTTTTTGTCACAAGTTGATGGGATTTATTATTTTGATTATTGTATATATTCTTATAGCAAAAACTATGTATTTTTCTAATTTCAGACAAAATTAGAGGATATTCTTACCATATTGTGCAGAAAATACTTAGTTTTCATTAAAATATATGTCATCTTCAAAAACCAAAAAGTTGCTATATTTATCTTGTGAAGGATAAGAAATAAATAATAATTAAATAACTATAAAACCTACAAATCAAATCTATTTAATTGTTTTAGATAAAAATCTTTTATTGTTCCAAGCTAATGGATTTTACGGGTTAAGTTCAATTGCTTTGTCGTATGCTGTTATGGCTTCATCGGATTTATTTAGGTCAGATAGAAAATTTCCTTTAGAGATCCAAACATCTGAGTCCGGTGTCACACTTGCGATATTAACTAGGATCAAAACAGATCCAAACAACGTTGAGAAATAATATTTGCTTAGAACTATTTGAAATATTTTTAGTATTATGTGAGAAATTAATAGCATTAAACTGTTAACTGTCTGAAATATAAATTTAAAAAACAATGAATATTGCACTCTATTTTATACTTCAAGTGCTCAAGTCCTATAGTTAAACAAAAAAATAGAACAGATATATTTTTTTTAGATGATTGTCATGTTTGGGAAATACAAGGACCTTGTTGAAAAGGCTTCCGAAATAGGGATTAAATCTCACTTTCTGGATGCAAAGATCATTCCGATTGAAAACCGTACTGTTCTGAAGTGCGCTTACGGCTGCAAAGATTATTGAACAAGGTCAAGCTGCCCACCTTATGTTATGTCAATTGATGAGTTCAGGAAGGTTATAGCGGAATACAACAGTGCACTTTTCCTTGTAGATGAACACGATAATGCAGAAGTTGCCGATATTCATGAAGCATGGTCAGGGCTTTTGAAGTACTCCTTCCATAAAATGTTCGAGCTTGAGCAGGAAGCTTTTAGGGAAGTCTTTACCTTCGCACATCTTCTGAGGCCTGGCCCCTGTAACGAATGTGAGATATGTAACCTTGATAAATGCGTAAAGCCAGAAATGAAGCGTTTTGCACCTGAAGCTGTGGGAATAAATCTCCTGAAAGTAATGGGAAGTTTCGGACTTGCGCTTGAGTTCTGTAAACCAGAGAAAACTGTATGTATCGGGATTTTGCTTATTGAGTAAATGTATGTAAAAATCGGAGAGAACTTAAATAGAAAGTTCACCACCTGATAGATAATTATCTTTACATTTCTACCTGCCTCCTAACCATCTGAATCCATTTATCTCTCTACTGCAAGATCAGTAAGCTATCCTGCTCTGTTTCCATAGTGTTGATTGAGGTTATGTAAAGGTACAAACAATATACAAACCTTGACTAAATTAATTTACAATTAATACATTCAAAATTCCGTAGGTGAATGCAAATGTAAAATTTGTTTGACTATTTGCTCACTATCACTCTTTGAAAGTTAGATTACTTCTTAAGCAACTGCAATATTGAGAAAATAAATTGAATTTTGGTGTACTTCTGCGGAAAGTGGGATCATCAAATAAGTCTAATTTACTTAAAACTCAGGGTTATAATGCCATCATTATTTCTAAAGGATATTAAAGATAGTTGAAAGAGTGCGAGAAAGAAAACTGAATCAATTAAAGAAAATTCCGATAAATCCCCCGATTTCAATAAATTACTCCATAAACCTTATTAACCAACAGCAAAGATGAGTATTTATCTAACTCTTCTCAAATCAGCTTTCTTTTCCTTTATATATAGTCAAATAGCTTACAAGAATATTGAAATTGTCAAATTTACTAGTATAATTTAATAATTGATTTCATAAATAATATTGATTTCTAGGTATATTTATCTATATATATATATAAATACAACATAAAAATCGGAGGTTTTTTCAAATTGAATTCTGAAAAGCTAAAAATAGCTGTCCTTGGAGGAACCGGCAACATAGGGGAGGGAATGGTGCTCAGACTAGCCCTTCAAAACCTAATGCCTGAAGGTGTAAAGAATGAGGTAATTATCGGGTCCAGGTCCAAAGAAACTGCAAATGAAGCCGCAAAAAAAGCCTTATCAGAACTTGAAAACTGTGGATTTGATATATCCAGAATAACCATTACAGGGAGTACAAACCTTGAAGCTGCACAGGTAGCTGAAATAATAGTTCTTACAATCAGTTTTGATTATGTATTGCCCCTACTGGATGAAATCCGGAGGGCTCTTGAAGGCAAAATTGTTATCACTCCTGTGGTCCCAATGGTAAAAGAAGGAAATCTTTTTTTGTATAAACCTCCTTCTGAGGGTTCTGCAGCTCTTGCAATCCAGAAAAGGGTTCCTGACTCCACGAAGGTTGTCGCAGCCTTCCACAATGTTTCTTCAGCGAAATTGAAAGACATTGTCAAATGTGAATCCATATATGACGCACTGGTATGCAGCGATGATGCCGAAGCGAAAAAACTGATTATGGAGCTCACAAGGAATATGGGCTGCCTCAAACCCCTTGATGGAGGCCCCCTTAAGCTAGCAAGTACAATAGAGTCGCTGACACCCCTGCTAATCAATATCGCAAAACTTAATGGGCTTAAAAATCTCGGGATTAATATTTCTTGAGTTGAGCGAAAAATATGACAGGATGAGAAAAACGACAGCAAAAAGGGGGATTTGGAAGTAAAGAATAGATGCGAAATAAGGGTTCCATGGAATTTTCTTCAAATGACTTTATTTGAGTCTTCGATGACAATTCACTGATTAGTTCTTCGACAGTTTTGAAAACAAAATTAGAGCAAAAGCTGTTGAATAATAATCACAGATGTTATGCTCAAAAAAGAGCACAAAGAGTACATTTTAATTTATTTCAGTATATCATACAAGAAACTGTATATTTGTTCTAAGTGCAATCATTAACTATTGAACTGAGAGGATTTCGATAAATCCCAAAATTTAGTCATATACTTATAAATAGTAAATAAATGACTTCTGGTAATCGATGATTTATCTAAATTACCCATAATTCATTAAACAGTGTGCTCTACACCAATAATTATGGAAATTATGCCTCACCCAATATTAAGTCAGATACCTACAAATTATATGTAAAATATAACGTGGATATTCAGATTAACAAAAATCAATTCATTAAATCCATTTTGGTGCAGTTTGATACCACTGATTACAAACTTATGGGGGAAAACATATTCAATAGCGGATATTTAACTAAAATCAGCCCACTAGAATTTGCTCATTAAAACTTAATAAGGTGATTGTTGGTGTCTTTTTGTTCAGGCTGAATATTTCAATAGAATAATTATATTAGAAAATCATATGACATTATTATCATCATTATTATTATCATTATTATTGATTCTCAGCAAACTAAAAATTGTTAAGAGCTTCATTTCGCATTAAATTTTTCAGAGGTTAGTTCAAAGATTTTGATAAACATAGCTTATTCAGCCAAAATCTGGATTATCAGGCATTGTCTTCAAGACATCGTCTAGCAGCAAAACTTTCAAATGAAGCACTTGAAACTGCTTTTGCAACTATAGATTCCACATTCTTGTCAAGGGCGTCGGGGATAATGTGGTCTTCGCAAAAATCGTTGATTGTTACGACTCCGGCAAGAGCACCGGCTACAGCCATTTCCATCTCATACATTATTTTTCTTGCAAAGTGCAAAGAGCACCTTTCATCGTCTTTTGGCCCTTCGAAGAATATTAGACAAATACACCTTTATACGGCTCTTTGTGCTACAATCCGTCTCACTCCCTATTATTATTCTCTTCATTGGTTCTCTCCTTCCTCTATATCTCCAGTTGGACCCTTCAATCTAGCCAGCCATTTTGTTTCATCAAAATTCTCAAATACGATCTTCAAAACCATCGTTAGCGATGTGGGAAGTAGTACACCTGCAGTTCCGAGTGCATAATTCCATTAGAAATTTGTGGGAACGCTCTAATTTTTGGTCGTTAAATATATGCTTCTATCAAATTTGGATTGAAATTTTTTTGAGCTAAGAAGTTCTGAGAATTCAAGCTTACAGGAAAAAATATATAAGATTTCGATAAACCTCTGATTTTAATGAGTCATTTATATACAATTTCTAAGGATCTGACATAATTTAGGAACTTATCTGAATTTAGGAGCTTATCTGAATCCTTTAAGTTCATAAGAGGAAATTAACTTTGAATAAATATTTTCTTAGGTGAGTTTTTTCTGGACTCTTTCATAAAAGCAAGTATCTGAAATCTTCACAAAGCGTGCTGGGAATTTGGATTTTTTAAGTTTGACTACATCACCGGTTCTGATTCGGTAGGATTTCTGTCCGTCGATTGCAATGATAGCTTCCTTTTTTTGAGCCGCTAATTTAATTGTTATTTCAGTGTCAGATGGAATTACCCAGGGCCTTGAGGAAAGTTTGAAAGGAGCAACAGGAACAATTACTATCGCATTTACCCTAGGGTTTACTATAGGACCTCCTGCGCTCATTGCATAGGCAGTTGAGCCCGTGGGGGTTGCAAAAACCACGCCATCTGCACGTATATCATCAAGAAGGCAATCACCGATATGAACTTGAAATTGGATAATCTTTGCAGGTTTTGCTGACATTATCGCAATTTCGTTGGTTGCGGTCTCAATCATTTCCTCGTTAAGGAAAACATCTACTCGCATCCTTTCGAGATAAGAAAAACCGTACAGAACCTCCTCTATAGTTTCAATTGCATCTTTAGGTTCCACATCTGCGAGAAAACCAAGAGTTCCCATATTGATCCCGAGTATAGGCAGAGGATTTTTCATCTTGGCAATATTACGAAGGACTGTGCCGTCACCTCCTACACTGATAATCAGTTCGATCCCTTGGTCTCTCATTTTCTCAACAGGAGTACCTTCTATTCCAAGTATATCAGCTGTGGGAGTGGCGACAAAAATCTGCACCTTTGAGCTGAAATGTGCAAGAATTTCTTTCACCATTTCAATTACTTCAAACCTATCGCAGCGTGAGTCTATCCCGATTTTTTTAATCGCCATTTTATTCCTCTAATTCTAATAATATCAAATGTATTTTATAATATGTCCTTTGCCTGCGATCATTTCCACCCTTAATATATATTATCAGAAAGTCTTAAGATGGTTTCCTCCTCACGTAACAAGCTCACAAATACTCGTTATGATTAGCTGCTTTGCTGCCACATCGGTCACGAGCAGAGAATCTTTAACATTAACAAAAGCACCAAATCTGTCTAAGGCTACAAATAACAATTCAGGCGAAACACTATCTAAAAATTTTCAGTTTATAAAGTTTTTGTATCAGTTTTGAGTCCTCTCTACATCTGTCAGTAGTTTCAACAATGATACACGTTCACATCATATCGGATTTCATGGTAGACTCTATTTTTTTTCGTTGATTTAAGCTCTTTTTCTGGTCTCTGCGTACTATTCTTGGAGTGTTTCAAGATTATTCGCATACTCGAACTTCATATATAATTGATCGTGAGAGTCAATAGCCATTTAAACTTTGCAAACTTAGATGCCTACAGGATATCAAAATGTTCCTTCATGAGGGCCAATAACAATAGAAAATTAGGGAAAATTTCCTAAAATACGCTTTCCAATGTTTCTCATAATAATTTTCATAGCTCCTCCAAGGCTTTAACCACCTTAACAATAGTATCCTGCTGAGAGATCTATTTTGGTAATTGGAGTTCAGTCTGCCACCATTCAAGAATAGCTAACCCCGGAATGAGTGTCTTCAAGGTGGGAAATGGGATTTGATGAATCTTTGAAAGCCTCTTCAAATAATTCCAAATAGTTTGAATCTACTAAATTTATATTTTCCCTAATATTTCTAAATAAATTTTCCAGTATTTGCTCTCAGGATGCAGAATATAGTAGATGAATATTCAGGTTTGGATATGCATGAAGATATTTAATTAAAAATACAGAATTGTCGAATAGGAAACTCCATATCTAAAAAACTGGATTTCGAACATTCAGAGTGAATACCCCGAAATCCTCAAAAGCTGAAGTGTCATTCGAGACTTACAGTCCAATGGCCTTATTTGTTTTCTCAATCGACTTTTCACCTTCACTTTCCAGTTCCATCATGGCCCTTATAGCATCCACATTTTCGGGAACTACAATAGACTCCTGATGGATGGCTTGGAAGAAGTAGAGCTCCTGCTCATTAACTGTTATAGACTCAGGCCAGATGCAGTTCTCCCACATATCATTTCTGGGTCGTTTTATGTCCCTAGCAACTTCCATGATCTCGGCTGTTGAAGTAATACCCTGGCCTACGAAATGTATCCTGGACTGGTTATTGAAAATTTTCTTGATATCTTCTGCAGTGCAGTCAGTGTTAACTTCCATATTCACAGTATGCAGGTGCATGAGAGTTGTCGGAACTATCAATGCTGCAGATGTTATATTGATGTTTGGAAGCACACTCTTTACATCAGGTCCATGGTGGGACGGAAGTTTCACTGGGTTAAGTACAATTGCATTAACAGGCCCCTTTTTAATATCGTTGGGGTCGACAGCCCTCCTTGCAACAGTTACCCTCACTTTCTTTACTCCGAGTTCATTGTTTATTGGGGATATTACCCTGCAGAGTCCTGTGGTGTTGCACGAGACAACTCTCACAAGGTCACGACCCAGAGCCTTATCGTAATTACTGACTGCATTAAAGGAGAAATCTGTAAGCTGATGACTCTCTCCTCCTTGCCAAATTGCCTTTACTCCGGTTTTCTCATATAAGGGCTTATTTTTTTCCCCAACTCCACCTGGAGTACAGTCCACAACAAGGTCGGCTTTTCCGATCATTTCTTCAATTGTCCCTGCCGAGGGTATTCCTGCCTTTCCAAAAGCTTCTATATTTTCAGCAGGTGTGTATATGTCATACCCTAACTGGTGTGCTACTGCAGCTTCATAGTTCGGCTTTGTCTTGGAAATTCCGATGATTTCCATGTCTTCCTGAGCCCTTACGGCATCTGCAACTCTTTTTCCTATGGTTCCGTAACCATTTACTGCAATCTTTGCTTTAACCATTTGTTATCCTGTCCTGTTTACTCCTTTTCTATTCAATTCAGGATATAGTTTTAATTGTAGCTAAATTATGTCTAAATAGCTGAAAACTTAATTTTATCATAATTTGTAATTTCCTAGCCGTAAATTGTCTAAGTCTAAATTAGAGGCATAAATTCAAGGTATATTCATGGATTTACAATTCATTATGTATGTTAAATATCTATGCTGTAAACTAATCCCCTTAAACTAATCCTCAATGCATTTGATCACAGATGCTTATTTAGCATATTCATATCTCGAGTATTTTGACTTTAGCCTTATTTCGATAAATGAGATCACATGAAGTTATAGGTTAGAACAGGATAAATGCTTTTCTCGGGCAGCTTTTATTGATTAAATAAAGTAGAAGAAAGATTAAGAGCTTCTTTAGCTTTCAGATCATTTTCCTTAAAACATGATTATCATGTATATATCCTTTTTCTTACTCTGGGCAGTATTTTTTTCCGATATATTTATTTCAAATTCGAGCTGATAAGTGTGAAAAATATTAAGTAGAAATTACTCTGAAAAAGATCTAATCAGCCTTTTTTTAATCGTAATAAGACTAGAATAATAGCTATGCTATGTCTATTGGATGATAGTTGGTAATAGAACCTTGAAGAAGAACTTAAGAGTAAGATTTAATCGGTTGTGAATTAAAACATTTTGAATAATAGCTTGAACAATCAGGTTATATATCCGGTACGTCTTTATTTTTTTATTTCCCTCTAAACGACGTCTTCATGCATCTTTATTTGCGGTGAAAATGCTTCCATCTTTCCTTTTAATCATATAAGTCTGAATATTATTCTAAAATAAAATCAAACTCAAAATGATATATTGATGCTATATTATAATCTTTCAAGTCTATGTAAATATTAAGGGAGATTTCGATAATTCTCTGATTAGGGTTCAGTAATCTTTTCTTGAGCTTTAGCGATAAATTCTTCCGTGAGTGCTTCTTTTTTCTTTCTTGATCCAGGTTTATATGTTAATTTCCTGTACCCGAAATCTTTAATTATTTGTCTCATTCTTGATTTTGAATAAGATATTTTGAATTCTTCTTTAACAAATTGGATTGCGTCTTGTGTTTGCCAACCACGATAATAACCATCATCTGTTGATATTGGCTCTGAAAGTGCTTTCCTTAACTTCGAAAATTGTTCTTCTGTTAAAAGAGACTTTACTCCTCGACCATGTTTACATTTAAGGCTGAGCAAACCTTCTTTTTCAGCACGCTTTACCCAACGATAAATCGTAGAGCGATATACTAAAAAATCTTCTGCAACTTTGGCTGGACTCAGACCATTTTTAACTAATAATAAAGCTTGAAGTCTCATCTGCTCGTTTTTGTCGCAGGAACTAATTGTTGCCTTAGCAATATCATGCGTGGTAAACATATCCAAGCTCATAATTCAATTAATGTATTAATATCATATAAATGATGTTGCATTATATTCAGAGTGATGATATATGAAATAAATGTCATTATTCAACTATGGAAAAACAATTTCATTAGCTATATTATTTAGGGTTTTATAGGTGCTTTTTTGAACTGATTTTCTTCATTTGGTGATTATTTATTTTGTTTTTAAATTTTAGATGGGCTTTCAATTGCACAATTTTCACAGTTTAACAAAATATTAATATATTTATTTTGGGTAGCTGAATAATTGCTAATAAAATAGTGATATGTGTTAATATGACACTAAAGGATGAAATCGACATTGTGTAGATATACACATATGTATAATTTGTTTGATCATTCGCACGCGATTATTTATCTAAAGTTAGTAATGATTCAGTCTGGGGGATTAAGTATCAATAACCATCTTTACCAAAATTCAATGAGCAAATTTCGGTGAGCTGATTTTCTTTAACTGCTAACTATTGACAATATTTTTAATTATTTAATCAGTTAATAATTAGAAATATCTATTGAAACAAAATAGATACATTTTCAACTGATTTTTGGTAAGCTACAATAGTTATGAAGGTTAGATTAATTTTTAAGCTACTGTCATATTGAGAGAATAGATGGCATTCTTGTGTACATCTACGGAAAGTGGAGTGAAACAAATAAATGAAATGCTCTTGTGAGACCAGCCTCAAGCGAAATATATAAATACAATTATCGCTTTAAGAATGTTCGCGACAGGGTGAAAAAAAAGGTGCATCCGGTAATAAAGCCGCTTTAACTCAGTTGGTAGAGTGTCTGGCTGTTAACCAGAATGTCGTAGGTTCGAGCCCTGCAAGCGGCGTAAGACTTTTGTACAGTTTAAAGTACATCTTTTCTAGAAGAATATAAAACCCCTAAAAAATCTTTATAATAAGGGGTTATAGCTTAATAACTAGCTACTAACTGTCACTTAAAATGTATAAATTCAATAAGGGCCTGTAGCTCAGTCAGGTTAGAGCGCTCGGCTCATAACCGAGCGGTCACCGGTTCAAATCCGGTCAGGCCCATAAAACTATTCTTAATAGTTCTAAGCAAATATTATTTCTCAACGTTGTTTTGATCTTTTTTGATCCCAGTTAGTGTCATAGGTGCGACACAGGATTCAGATGCTTGGATCGCTAAAGGAAATGCTATAGCTGATTTAGACAAATATGATAAGGCAATAAAAGCCTATGATAAATTAATTGAACTTAACCCAAATGATTCAGGCGCTTGGAACAAGAAAGTCGCTGCTTTAAATAAATCCAATCTTATAGTCGTAAATCTAAACAAAGACGGTTCCGTTGCAAAAAATCTGGCTTTTTAAAAAAATCAGTGAAAACCTTCACAATTAGGAAAGTTAATTATTTTCATTAGAAATAAAATAGCTGGCCAATAGTTCAAACAAAGTTATGGAAAGTAACGTTAAGGATATACACAGGTTCTACAATAAAACTTCAACATCAATGGGAAAATAAGAAACAAAATGTTTGTCAGTAAAACTATTGACTTTTCATTAATTATAATGAAGGGCAAAATAATAAGTAATCTGGAAGACTCAAAATGAAATAGGGCAATATCAATTACCTTAAAGGATGTCATTATTGCCCTGAAAATTAGGAGACTAACCCCTTTAAATTATGCATGGAGACTATATTTATCAACATGAAGTTAACATCAATAAAATATTGTTTGTGCAGTTAGTGAGATGATCAATCCGATGCTTTTAAGCTTATTTTTCCCTAACTGATTAACTCATTCTGCCAATAGGCTGATCAATTTCTGTTTTTCATTGGGAAGAAACAGATATAGAATCAATCATATTTACAAAACTTTCGGTACGCTGCCAGATCTATATAATTATTTTTCTCCTTATATTTCTATTTATAACTGTTATTTAGGTTAATTAATTCCAAGTGTTCCGCGAGCTCCATATGCTCTATTAGTTTCATAAGTTCCATTAGTAATAGATCAGCAACGTTTTCTTATTCTGGATGGAACTTAGGAAATTCAGAGCTTTGGATACAAAAGACAACATATACATGAAGGTACTGTACTGGCCTGCTATTACAGGAATTATGTTATTGATTACATTCTTGAATTTTTATTGATAGGTATTTGATATCTTAATTTTCTTCATTTTAATGCAGAAATGCGCTTTTTTAAACTTGTGGATTCATTCGTGAACTTCCATACATTTATTTTTTTATTAATCTAATAATCTTAATATAAAAAGAAAATGTTATTAATTATTGCTGTTCAGTAACAAAGATACTTGTCTTTTTACTAGCAGGCCAGTTAAGTTTTGTTTCAATACTAGTCTATATATTTATTAAGGTGAATAAAAAGGAGATAATAAGATGTTAAAACAGATGAAAAAGACACTAGGTATTGTGCTAGCAGTTTGTTTTTTAATGTCCGTGACCGTTGCAGCAGTAAGCGCAGAACCTATTGTGGCTAAGGAGAAGAAAGTCGTGGCTATTGATAAAGAAACTGGACAGAAGATAGCTGCGAAAGGAGTGGCCGTGAAGAGTGAAACTGGCCAGAAGATGGTAGCTGGGAAAGGAGTGGCTGTTAATAGTAAAACTGGTAAGAACATAGCTTCTAAAGGCGTAGCCATGGATAGTGTAACTGGAAAGAAAATAGTAGCCACGAAAAAGGTGGTCATAAAAAACGATTAAGATCAGGCAATTAATAGCTGAATCGGCAAAGACCTGACAGATCTGTTTATTGAAATTCTCTATATTTAACATGTTATTAATTTAAACAGTATACACGGAGTGAAATCAAATGTTGAAACAATCATTTAGAATGAAAAAGTAATTGCCATTTTACTGGCAGTACTATTTGTAACATCTTTGACAGCAATGGCAGCTGTTGCTGGCCATCACGGAGGCCACCACGGCGGCTATGGCGGCTATGGTGGCTGTAGATTACCCATTTGTGCACCACCTGTCCAACCTGTCATAACATATGCTGACCAAGTTGTCAACAAACCTGTCACAACAATGAAAAAACGAGTTGTCGAAGTACCTGTCACAACAATGGTCGATAAGTGTGTCGACGTGCCTGTCACAACAATAGTCTCAGAAGTTGTCAAAGTACCTGTTTGTGGACTTGCCCCGGTTTGCTGAATACCGTAACTCTGAGTACCACTGCACGACATAATAGCACGAAGGCTAACAAGAATTATAAAATAGTAGATTAAATGTAGATAAGAGTCTTACTGCTTAAGTAAGCTTGTTCGATCCGATATAAAAAAACGTCATTGACTGCAGAGTGAGACTCTTAATTTTTTTATTATTTATATCTATTTGACAGTATTTGCTTGAAAATACAATTGATTTTTTGGTTCAATTCCTTGTTTGAAACACAAATGTAGACTTTGCTTGCCTGTTTGTTAATTATTATTCGTTGAAATTTATATTACTTTTTAAGCGACTTTCATACTGAGAAAATAGATGGCATTATTTATATTCATCTGCAGAAAGCGGAATAGTTACTAATTTTTAGCCTTGATTCACAAATATTTCACTTACTTTCATTACAAAACAGGCTTTATTGTTTTCACTTATGCATAGATTTTATAGCATAAACTATATATTAATGCGTTCGGGAAATTTCAACCGTTAATTGAAGCAGTTAAAAACTTGCTGAACTCAGCTTCTAATAAGTGAATGCAGACCTTTTTACTTCAATGTTTATGCTCTCTTAAACTGACTCCCAGCTTCCTTTCCGTAGTCTATATGCAATCTTTAGACGAAATATAATCCAAAAACCTGCTGGAGGCTTTATAATGTATATTTTTTCAGATTATTACATGCTCATAAAGGTGTAAATTTCCTCAAAGAATGTATTAAAATTTAATCAATTTCTATAATATGGTCAAATATATAAATTAACAGAAAGATTAGGATAGGATTCCCGCGAAGAAAAAATTAAAGGTAATTCTGAATCCACTAAAGTGTATATGTAATATAGCATAACCAAATATAATTGAAACACCATAATTTTGGATCATCACAAAATACTATTACTATCCCCCCAATTAATTACTTAGATGATCATAGGCGTAATGGGGCCTGAAGGTTCATACTCAGAAAAAGCTGCAAAGTTGTGGATTCTAAAATGTGGCTTAATTGACGCAGAAATTCAATATTTTGCAGACATAGAGGATGCATTTTTGGCGGTAGTTCAAGGAAAATCAGATATTTCAATAGTACCAATAGAGAATTCTATTGAAGGCTCAGTAGGTATCACTCTTGACCTTTTTCTCGAAAACGAAGCTTTAATAGTTGGAGAAATTGTTGTTAAAATCGAACACTGTTTGCTTTCTAAAGGTAGGCTTGAGAATGTTAGGATCATTCTTTCACATCCACAGGGGCTTGCTCAGTGTAGAAACTTCCTGAAAAAATATCTCCCTCAGGCCGAACTTCGGAGCACAGGCAGTACTTCCCATGCAGCCAAACTTGCAGGAGAGTTCGAAGAAATGGCAGCAATAGCATCACCTGAGGCTGCAGAGTGTTATGGGCTGAAAATTCTTCTTTCAAACATTCAAGACCAGAACGAAAACTACACTCGTTTCATTGTTTTGAAAGCTGGGGAAGCCGCGTCATTTGAGCAGGTTCAATATGCTTCAAATGCCAAAAGGAAATTACAGTTAGGACTGGAATCAGGGTCTGAGTTCCAGTATGAACGTGGGATAGAAGCCGAGGAGTTTAGCCTTTCAGCTTGCAAAACTTCCCTGATCGTATATCTTGAAAAAAATAGACATGGGGCTTTATATGATATCCTTGGGGTTTTTGCAAAAAGAAAAATTAATCTGACAAAGATTGAGTCAAGGCCCTCGAGAAAGGGCCTCGGAGATTACTACTTCTATATCGACTTTGAAGGGTATTCTAACAACGCGGTTATAAAAGATGCCTTAGAGGAAACGAAAACTAAAGTTGATACTTTAAAATTACTAGGTTCTTATCCTACTTTTAAGAGACCCAATTCTTAGCCTGGAAACGATGGTTTATACTGAACATTTTATCTCATTTCTCATAAATTTCTAAAATTTGGAGAGTTCCCACTTAAAAATCAAGTTTTTGAGACCAAAATTTACTCAAAAATAGCTTTAGCCATCTAAAAAGCATATTTTCATGATTTCCATTTTTTTTACTTAATACTGCAAGATGTAACAGGAAGAACACAAAAATTTATCTTCAGCCTCTTGTTGTCTAATGGAATCGTATCTTAAAGGAAATTGGTTCATCTTTTTTTATATAATTTCCAGCTTAAATCGTATGCGTGTTTCAATCATAAAAATTTAAAATTGAGTGCCTTAAAAATTCACTATTTTAGAGGATTTTCGATTTAGAGCCTATCCGAAAAATAATATACTTCCAATTTAAGATCATGTGTGGTAATGACAAAACGGAAAATTGTTCAGGACTACAAAATTTCTGAAGATTATTGGGGAAAAATAGAACCTTTACTACCTGTACCTCAGCCAAAAAAGAAGTCTTGAAGACCTAGAAAGGGTGATAGGAAAATAATGAGTGGCATTTTCCGTCTCCTCTTTACTGGTTGCCAATGGAAAGCATTGCCCCGATTTTATGGAGCTTGAAGCACTGTACATGATCGATTTCAGAAATGGCAATTATCAGGCTTATTTGAGAGCATGTGGCTGGCTGGTCTTGTCGAGTATGATTTCGAAAAAGGATTAGAATGGGAATGACAATCAATTGATGGTGCTATGACAAAAGCACCATTAGTTGGAGCTGGAACAGGAGCCAATCCTACTGATCGTGGCAAAAAAGGTACAAAAAGGATTGTTTTAACTGATGGTAAAGGCATATCACTTTCTGTTGTCGTTGATGGAGCCAATCGTCACGATAAAAAGCTTGTAAAAAGGACTTTAGACGCCATATTCTTTGAAAGATCTTCTCCAGAAGACATAATTCAGAATATGTGCATGGATAAGGGTTATGATTTCACAGATATCAGAAAATTGGTTGAAGACTATGGTTATACTGCGCATATCAAAAGTCGTGGAGAAGAAAACATAAGAAGAGAAATACCTGGTTTTAGGGCAAGAAGATGGATTGTAGAAAGGACACATTCTTGGCTGAATAGATTCAGAAGACTCCTTATAAGATGGGAAAAGAAAATTGAAAATTACCTTGCTATCCTACATTTAGCGTGCGCATTGATAACATTCAGATCAGCAGGACTTTTCGGATAGCTCTTAAGCACAAAAGGTTATGTGCTTACTGCTGTTAGGAACATTAAAAACAAACTGCTGGTAAAATAACCAGTTTTTTTCCATTTGTTCTAACATTTTTTGCTTTACTTTCATTCATTTAAATGAATATTAGTATTTGCTTATCTGATGTAATATGATTTAGCTGAATATATTAAGAATTGATATACTATAATTTAATATATTTTAAGTTCTATATTTTACATATTATATGTGTAATTATACTATAGAGGATTTTGATAAACCCAAATTTTTAGTTGGTTGCCTATATAATTGGAGGTTTATCGAAATTCTCTACCATTACTCCAATACTTACGCATCTGACAGTTCATCCCTCATCCTATATCTATTGGCTTTAAGCTACAATGTACAATTACTCTAATATTTATTTTAATTAATTATACAAAAACGATAGTTTTTAAATAAAACTCACTTCCCAAAAAATGTTTTAAGATCAAATAATAATTTTATATTAGTGATGCTTTCATTATTTTTGGGGATTTCATAACTTTAGGATTGAGTTTTTTCCTAAAAAAACAATCCACATGATGCTTGGCTAAATTCCAGGTTTTAATAGTCAGACAATAGTTATTATCAACACCATGGGATTAAAATAAAAATTTTT
Source organism: uncultured Methanosarcinaceae archaeon (assembly GCA_963733675.1). Taxonomy (GTDB): domain Archaea; phylum Halobacteriota; class Methanosarcinia; order Methanosarcinales; family Methanosarcinaceae; genus Methanosarcina. The sequence goes on from CAVTET010000001.1 coordinate 305,415, forward strand.
ATATATTGTATCGTGTCCTTAGTTCTTTTAACAAATCTAAAAAAATGATTTTCGAGCTTTTATCAGCTACTACGACGTTAATTGGAGTCAGTGTGAGATGAATAAAAACGTAAGAAAATCTGGCATTGATATTATTGGAGACGTTCCATGAGAAACACACTTTTGCCAATTTTATCAAACCCAAGAAGATTTGATGGAAACCTTGGTACCCTATTTTAGAACAGGGTTGGAAAATAACGAGCTTTGTATATGGGTCACATCAGAACCCTTAGATGCGGAAGAGGCAAAAAAATCCATGAGAAAGGCTATTCCTTATTTTAATACTTATCTTGAAAATGGACAAATAGAAATTATTCCTTACACTTATGTGACAAATGGTGTTTTAGACACTAAGAAAATCTTGAGCGGGTGGTTTGAGAAAATCGATCCGATCCTCGCTACTGGATATGATGGCTTGAGGTTGAGCATAAACGCTTTTTGGCTGGGGAACAAAAATTGGAATGATTGCATTAAATATGGGAAAAAATAGATAGATCCACCGGTAAACAGAGGATAATTTTTTGTACCTATTTCCTGGATAGATGCAACGCAACCGAGATTATTGAAGTATCCTCCTACCATCAATTTTCTTTGATCAAAAAGGAAGGTAAATTGGAGAACATAACTAATCTTTGGTGGAAGAAAGCTGAAGAAGCAGCTCTTCGATCCATAAAAGATTGGGAAAATACCTTTGATTCTATCCCAGACCTGATAGCCATAGTCGACGACAAATATCGATTTATTCGTGTAAACAAGGCAATGGCGACAAGATTGGGGATGATACCAGAAGATTGTGTAGGATTAACTTGTTATAGTGTTGTACATGGGGCATATGCCCCCCTCTTTTTGTCCATACCAGCAGTTGCTTAAGGACAAGTTTGAGCATATTAATAAAGTTCACGAAGAGGCATTGGGCGGCTATTTCCTAGTAAGTGTCTCACCACTGTATGATTATGACGAGAAACTTATTGGATGTATCCATGTTGCTCGTGATATCAATGAATGCAAACAAGCTGAAAAGGCGTTGCAGGAGAGCGAGGAGAGATTCCGTTCAGCTTTTGATGAAAGTGCAGTCGGTATGGCATTAGTTGCTCCAGATAGTCTACTCTTGAGGGTTAATGATGCTTTCTGTCGATTGCTCGGGTTCAAAGACTATGAACTTAAAGGCCGTTCATTTCTTGATTTCAGTCACCCGGACGATGTGCCTATAAGCTTATTGGCTCACAAGGCAGTCTTTAATAAAGAGAGACCGTTTTTGTGGCTTGAGAAGCGGTAATCTCAATAAGGATGGACAAATTATTTGGTGTGAAGTGAGTTCTTCCCCGGTATTTGATTCTAAAGGCTGCATGATCTATACGGTCGCTCATATCCAAGATATCACTGAGCGCAAAAAAGCAGAAGAAATTATTAGATTGTCAAATATTTATAATCGCAGCTTAATTGAAGCTAGCTTGGATCCTTTAGTAACCATGGGTATGATGGTAAAATTACTGATGTAAATGAAGCTACAGAAAAGGTCACTGGTTATTCAAGGGGTGAACTCATTGGCACCAACTTTACGAACTATTTCACTGAGCCTGAGAAAGCCGAAAAAGGGTATCAAGGAGTGTTCAAGGAAGGATTTGTGTCGAACTATGAGCTTGAAATTCAGCACAGGAGTGGAAAAATTACACCTGTTTTATACAACGCTTCAATTTACAAGGACGAATTTGGTGAGATTATTGGTGTTTTTGCTGCAGCACGTGATATTACTGAACGCAAGCGAAATGAGCAGGAGTTATTTAACACTAAAGAGTCTTTGGAAGCACTCCTGAAGGCATTGCCTATGGGAATCAGCTTCTCAAATGATCCGACCTGCCAGATTGTTACTGGGAACCCTGCATTATTGACTCAGTTCGAGGGTGGTACAGAAGACAATATATCAGCCTTTGCGCCAAAAGACGAGGCACTCGGTCGACAAGTACGTTTTTTCTTGGACGGTAGGCAGATCGGTGATAGGGAGCATCCTATGCAGCGAGCCGTCGCCGAGAACAGGGTGATTCCACCCATGGAACTAGAGGTACAGCTGCCTAGTGGACGGTGTTGGTTTACAGAAATCTCTGGGGCACCCATACACGACATGGAAGGCAACGTTGTCGGCGGCGTTGCCATAACCGTGGATATTACACAGCGAAAAAAAGCAGAAGCTAAGTTGAAAGAAACACTCGACAATTTAGAAAACTTAATTAAAAACGTACAAATGAACTTGAAGAAGCTTGTATATCATTGAGAAAAAGTAAGGAGGGTCTTTCTGAAGCTCAAAGAATAGCTCACCTTGGAAATTGGAATTGGGATATTGTAACAAATAGATTATTTTTGTCAGATGAAGTTTACCGTGTTTTTGGACGCACTCCTCAAGAACTTGTAAGTTACGAAGATTTTATCAACTATTTGTATCCAGAGGACAAAGGCTATGTAAAGAATGCCACTAAAAGAGCTTTAAAAGGAGAGCCCTATAACATTGATCATAGAATTATTTTAGCCAATGGAGAAGAACGTATAGCCAATGAGCAAGATGAAGTTGTTTTTGATGAAAAAGGTCTTCCTATTCGAATGGAAGGGACAGTCCAGGATATTACGAAGCGTAAAGAAATTGAAGAAGCTCTGATAAATGTTCAGAAATCCCGCAAAAAGGAAATTCACCATAGGATTAAAAATAATCTTCAGGTTATCTCATCCTTTCTTGATCTTCAAGCTGAAAAGTTCAGAGGCAGAAAGAATATAAAGGACTACGAAATCCTAGAAGCCTTCAGAGAAAGCCAAGATAGAGTGAGATCTATGGCTCTTATTCATGAGGAACTATATGATGGTAGAGGAAGCGACACAGTGGATTTCTCATCATACCTTGCGAAACTTGTTGAGAACCTTTTTCAGATATATAGACTCGGAAATACCGATGTCAGCTTCCATATGGAGATCTGGAAGAGAACCTTTTCTTTGATATGGATACTGCTGTCCCATTGGGAATGATTATTAATGAACTCGTTTCCAATTCTCTCAAATATGCATTTTCCGGCAGAGTTAAGGGAGAAATTCGAATCAAACTTCGTAGAGAAGGGCACAAAAAAGATAGTTTTAATGGCACCTGTTTTACTCTAGAGGTCACAGACAACGGCGTTGGCATTCCTGAGACCATTGAAATTGAAACTCTTAATAGTCTCGGATTTCAGCTGGTAACCATCCTTGTAGACCAATTAGATGGGAAACTTGACTTAAATAGGGACAATGGGATGAAATTCGCGATGAGATTTACGTTAAACGAAAATGAACGAGCATAAATAATATCCTATGCGTAGTTTTTTTTGTGTTAAAATATATAAATTTCCAAAGTTCTACACGAAATAAGAATAAATTGTTGATCTATGACTCATGGAGCTTATGGGACTCATAAAGCATATTTAGCTCATGGAATTTTTTAATTTGAAAACGTTTTGACCTTCAGCGATATAGGAAATATAGAGTTAGTATTGACAAAAAAGTTGAGATAAGCTCAAAATCATAATTATCTACAGGATTTGAATAGTTGAATTGAAATCAGTAGCATTAGAACCTTGAATTGTCTGAAACATAGTTTAGCTATAAAGTCAATTATATGTGATTTTTTCACCGCAAATATGTAAACTTACAGATAGACAAGGAATTTTACGAGCTGAAAAACAACTCTAAATGGTAAATAATATATAGGAATCCTATTAAGTACTTTTCTTATAAGATAAATTCATTAGGAGGAATTAAATATAGCTGATAAGTCAGATAAAGTTGTTGAAAGTGTTCTCGGACCTTATTATTGTGATTATGAATGTATAGCATGTCAGTTATGTGTGGATACTGCACCAACGAACTTCAAAATGAATGATGATAATTCAAATTCCTACGTATATAAGCAGCCTGAAAACGACGAGGAAAAAAAAGCTTGTGAAGAGGCATTAGAAAACTGTCCTGTTGACGCGATAGGAAACGATGGCTAAAAATAATTATTTTTAATATACAGTTTCTTTAATTTTATTCATTGATGATTTAGGATGATCCATCAATAATGAATTAATATTTATCCAGAAAAGTCTCATACCTGTTCTCTATATTCCATTTTCTACACAGTTCATTTTTTATTTTTCTATGCAGGTAAGCTTAGAAAACTAGTATATTTGAACAAAGTGTATTCTATGATGAAATATCAATAAGCTAATTTGGAACTACAGAAAACGAATATTATATAAAATTAATCTATATTTCTTTTTAGGAAAACGACAAATATTAAATTTATGAAGATTTCCTGGAGTAGTATATACAGAATTAATATTAAATTGTTGTCTGATTTTAAAATATTTTGTGATGAAGTAACTTTTATTCAGAAATTATTTTTCGCACAATTAAATAAAAATAGCTAAGCTAATTAAGATATATTTAATGAAAATTAATCGGTTAAAAAAGTGAGAAATAACCGGTAGATATGTAGATAAAAAATTGTTTAGAAGTCGTTGGTCCTATTTATCCGAGACTTGTATCTGGATTACATGACTTACGAACACTATAATGTTTCTGGATGTAAGAGAAAAGATGGGTGATTTTGATGTTTTACATGGGCACGATTGGCATCCAATAATTGTCCTCTGAAGGATTAAAGCTCAGTTAGAGCTGTCCTTTGTGTTAACTTTTCACAGCACTGAATGGGGACGTAATGGAAATATTTACGGGGACTTGTGGGAGGCTAAGGAAATATCTCATAGGGAGTGGCTCGGAGGGTACGAATGTTCTGCTGTGATTACGACCTCGGCAATATTGAAGAAAGAAATTCAGCAAATTTATACAATTCCAGATTACAAGTTTTGGGAGATTCCTAATGGCATAAATGTGGGGAAAATAAACAGGAAAATTTATCCAGGAAGTATAAAAAGGCGCCATGGCCTCCATCAATATCTCACAGTAGTGCTTTTCATGGGGAGGATGGCATATCAGAAGGGGCCTGACTTGTTGGTTGAAGCCGCGGCAAGGGTCTTGAAAAAAATAATGCACAATTTGTAATCATTGGAGAGGGTAGAATGCGCTCTCACTGTGAATATCAAGCTAAGAAGCTTGGGATTGGTAATTCCTGCAATTTCCTTGGGTATGCTCCGGATGAGATCGTGATAGACTGGTTTAATTCCTGTGACCTTGTTTGTGTACCTAGCAGAAATGAACCCTTCGGAATTGTTGTGCTTGAAGCCTGGGACGCAAGGAAACCGGTAGTTGCAAGCTATGCAGTAGCACTTGTGGATAACTTCAAAACAGGTGTTATTACTCATAAAGAATCCTCTTCTATTGCCTGGGGACTCAATTATGTCCTTGAAGGACTTGGACGTAACAGAATGGGGAAAACGGGCATGATCTTCTCAAAAAGAGATATAACTGAAAAACAATATCTGAAAAGACCTTCGGAGTATATGAAAAAGTAATTGAAAAAAAAATCATGTAATGTAAACTGATATAAGGACAAACTCAAATGAAGAAGTTTATGTGAGAAATAAGCCTGAAGTAAAATTTAATAATTGATCTGATTAGGTGTTTTTCTGACATCTTCAAGTACATACTTTTTTCTACTAAACTTAAATGCGAGGTTGGACTAAGGAAAGCCCTACAAAAAAGACATAAAGATTATTAGATTAGCTTTTTTCGTATGCTATGCTTTTTTATTCCGATGTTATAAAACTTCGAGCAACTTAAGCCGCAATAATTATGTTTGCAACTACAATTGATTTTAAAAAATGTAATTAATTAGTGAATTAACTATAGTTATTCTAACCACATCTTAAAAGTTCAATAGAGAACATGAGAACCAATCTAGGACTTACGCGGTTGAACTCGAAAATCAATAGCATTAAACCTTCAATTGTCTAAAATGCAAACTTAAAAGCAGTGTTTATTGTGCTTTATTTTGTACTTCAAGTGCATAAGTCCTATACTATTTATTGTAATGGAATGGTAATAAAAAAGAAGAGTAAAGGGGGGATAGAACAAATTTTACAGAAAATTATACGCGCTATCGACAAATCAAGATTCAGATGCTTATGGATTTAAATAGCTAATTCCCAAGACAGAAGATTTCACAAAACAATAAATATCTATATTATTGTTTTAGCTAAGTTAAAATTTTTTAGAAGAACAAACCTATAATGGTCATAAAATATCTAATTCAATACTAGCAACACAGTAACCTGAAATACAGAGAAGATAAGCCCTGTTGACTAGTTCAAGCATATTCTGATTTTCCCGCTCTATTCTTATTCCGCAAGCAAGGGACAGGTACTCAGTAAGGTCAAAAACCCTTATTTTCTCATCTTTTCCAGCCTCAATGAGGTTCTGCATACAACCCCCACAATTCGTGATGATTGTATCACATCCCAGCTTTTCTGCAGCTCTGAATCTATCCGATGCCATGGAAAGGGATTCGGAAGGATAGTTAATTCTTACTCCACCTCCAAAACCACAACACGCTGAGTTTTTAGGAGTTTTATTGGCAAGTTCGGTTCCCTCGATTTTTTCAAGCACATTTCTTGCTTCTTGATAGACTCTCATTCCCCGGGTCAAGTGGCAAGGATCATGATAAAAAATTTTGTGATTAAGAGTAGTCTCAGGAATCAGTTTACCGTTTCTTAACAGAAGTTCTAGATATTGGGAAACGTGCATGACCTGGAAATCAAGTTTTCCAAACATCCTTGGATATATGTCCTTAAAAGCTTTGAAACATCCTGGACAGGCAGTTATAATAATTTTTGCTCCTCTTTTTCGTACTTCCTTGATATTTTGCTGGCCGTTCTTGTGGATAGGACTAGGATTACCAGCACCTGCAGATACAGCTCCACAACAGTACTCAATCCCACTCAGAATAGTATAATCGACCCCTGCTTTCTCCAAAAGAGCAACTGCCGCTTTCACCATGCTGGTATTGATGTAGGTACCTGCGCAACCTGGGAAATAAGCTACAGAACCGAGACCATTTTTATACATGGGAATCTCACTCATTTCAGCGATTTTTTTGAATATGTTATTTTGAGCATTCGGATCCACTATGGTTTGTCTGTCAGTAAGACCGTTTTCAATTATCCACTTTTGTCGGGCAGGAGAAATAAGTGGCTTGATTCCAAGTCCTTCAGGACAAGCGCAGGTGCAAAGTCCGCAAGTGAGACAGCGAAGAAGAGAGCCGGAATCAATGTCTGAATTTCCTTCTAAATACTTGCAGAGTTTTTCAATTAATTTGTGATCATTATATCTAGGGCAGACTTCAAGGCATTGTCCACAATATGTACATTTTTCCCGGTGTTTTTTTAAGATATCTATTTTTCAACTCCATATCTTCTTAGGACTTGTGTACTTGGAATACAAAATTAAACATAATAAACAATGTAGTTTAAATTTTCCATTTTAAACAATTACAGATTTAATGCTATTGATTCTCAAGTTCAACTGTATAAATTTTACATTATTAAGGATTCTCATTACAATACATACATGGCGTCGACGATATTGAGCAGGAGTTGTTCAGGCATCTACTCTGCAAACTTGTTATCGCTTTCCAGCCTGTATAGTGCATGGGTACAATGTAATCAAGCTTGATTTTTTTCATTTCGTCAATTGTAGGCTGAATTATATGGTCAAAGAATTGCCCTGTCAGGTGAAAGCCTCCTAGAATTGCATGAACCTTATTCGTCCTTGTAATTTTCTTAGCATAATCGATTGTATTGATAATTCCTGTATGAGCACAATCGCTAATAACAAACAATCTCTTTGTTCTTCAGTTTTATTTTCAAGCTTGATCATCCTTAAAAGGATCAATAGTCCAGTTTCCATCGATTTTTGCTTCAGCCCAGAATAGTTCCTTTCAAATGCTGTTGTTCGTTTCACCTCTCATGTAGTATGAATAAAGCTATTTACAATCTGTAAAGTTCTTTTCAACGTTATGGGAAAAGCTCCTGCTTCTATCAAAATACCTTCATCGAGTGAAGGTATTGTGACAGGATGTCCAATTGAGGGATTATTCGTGCAGCTTTCAAGAAAAGCGTCATGATGGAGATCAAGAGGGACTCCTTTATCTCGCTCTTTACCTATAAGTTTCAAGAGCTCGACAAGTCCAAGAAGATGATCAAGATGGCCATGGTTCAGGATAGCAGCTTTTATTCCGCCAAGAACAGCCTCTAAAAGCGCTGCATTATCAAAAAGCAGGCTTGTGTGACTGCAGCATCCAAAAGTACGATACGTTCCTCAGCGACTGCATAAACTTTAATCAGGCATGAAAGTTCGTGTTCGACGAGGAGTATTCTATGGACGGGTAATTGCAGTTTTCTACATATATCGGTATTTTCTGTTACTAACCTTGGCGTGTGAACATCGATTAGAATGTTACTTCCAACCTGTCAGTTTCTCGAATACTCAGCTCATCCATAAAAATATCTGAGTTTATCTGGGGTATGGATTTTCATTTAGTTGAAATATGCTTGTTGGGACTTAAGACTTGAGATCTAAAATTAAGTACAATAAACACTTTGGTTTAATGAGTTTAAGGTTTAATGCTATTGATTTCTCATTTCAACTGCATATAGTCCTGCGGATTAAAATTCGATTTCCTTGAGATATGGCTTAATCACTTTTCGGTGTGCGCTACATAACCAGCGAATACTTTTCCACATTCATTGCACGCAAGATATGTGGCACAGAATTGTGTTAGTTGCTTCAAAGTGAGAGCATTTACATTTCCATTTTGAAGGGGATCAAATTGTTTCTACCATAATCTCAACTTCTATTTGGTGAGAGAGGTGCGATTTGAACACTGAACTCCTACAAGATCATACTCTCAATTTGATGCTTTTGGCCTGTTGAGCTACTCTCGCACACTAATTATTCTTCAACCAACTTAATGCAACTATGTAAAATAACATGTGTAGAATAGATATTCTCAAAAGTAGTGAGAATTCCGCAAATTTCAAGTTTTTTCCGAATTTTTTTATAGAAATATGAAGTGGAAACAATATTTTTATGTTATCAATCACCTTAAAATATATACGAAAGAATGGCAAGTACGACAAAAATTATTGCAAGCCACTTCGCAATATTCATAGATAAGCCTTCGATTCCTTGTGCACCCAATATATATGTAACCAATGCGAAAACCAGTAAAATTACAGCAAGTCCTATCAAACCAGGCACTTTTCACTCCCCCAATGTATTTAAACAATAAATCAGTTGCTAGTGAATTTCAGGAGAAAAAAGTAGAAACTCCTGAGTTATTATTTAAGAAATAATTAATTTTTATGTCCTATCTGTAATTACAATTCATGTTTGTTCCATCTATTATGTCTCACAATAAGGTTTATATCTATACTGAGATACGCAGATATTGTTCTTCGTGAGTTAAAGATTATTTATCCTTATCAAAACCTTCTTCTTTTTCCAAATACAATAGTTATGTTATTTTGAATATATCGATAGAGACTATATAGTGTTATTCTTTAACAACTTCACTAAAATATAACGTAAAAAACCTGATAAATAGGTAAATGAATGAGTGATAAAATATAGATCCTATCTTACTTGAAGCTGAACATACGAAATTTCAGGCCAGAGCCAGCACAGGAATTTCCTGATATTATCCTTTTCATTCTTCATATACCATTTTTATAGCATATCTTGCAAATTTTTTCCATTCTATATACTGCGTGAACTTTTGTAATTTTTCAGGCAGTTGATTATGATTTTATCTATACTTGGAAATAGGCCTTTTAATTTCCTTTTTATGAAAATGTTTCAGTGGCGGTCTATCCGCCAGGAAACTGCTTCCTGTTTTTGCCAAGGCTATAGGATCAAAACCATAACGCTGACATTGAGGATCAATTAGATTTTGAATATAAAAAAATTGTTTTTATCCGTATCATTTTTAGGTAGGAAGAATAAATCATATGGAATTTTAGATCTCCAGCACTTTTACAGCCAGATCGGCGTTGATAACATAATCAAAGTTGATTATTTTATCCCATTTCTGCTGCATGAACATAGACTGAAAACATAATCCGATAATTCTTTTTTTCCCGAATTTTCGAGGACCTTTCTGGCAATTTCGTTTGCTTTTTCAGGATGTATCCCCGTTTTCGACATTGCAAGTCCACCGAGCAGGACGATCAAATCAGCATGTGCATCTGTGAGCTCTCCAAGCTGCATACCCTCAGGAGTCATATGGATCGATCTAGCTTTCTCGAAGTCTAGATTGGGGATGAAGGCAAGTTTTTTATCCCGGACTACAAAACTTAGAAGTTCAGCAAAGGGAGTGCAGAAACCTGGCGTTCCCAAAAAAGTGATCTTTTCTGCTCCTTCTGCAAGGTCCCTGAAATTGTTCAGGATACCTCCTACTCCTTGTGAGGTGTTTATTATTGACATAAAAATGTTCTCCTTATTGAGCTTTCATTAAACTTCTGTTTTTGAGTACTCTCTGTAGTAGTATATATCTCTACTATGATATTGAGGTTATTACCTCAAATAAGTTGAGTTGATTAGCTCATCCAAAAACAAAGGCAAGAAATGTATTGCTTATATATATTGGCTCAAGATTAGGAAACTGACATGGAAATTATCCCAAAATAATTATTTATTGCCTAGGTTATTTAGTAACAGGAATTAACTGTTTTTTGTATTCAATTTATTGCTTAGAGTAACTGTTCTATTTGGGATCTGAAATAGCTTTTGTAAGTAGTTCTCATTTTTCATAGGTTAAATATTTTTATGCACAACTTGAATACTAAATATAGAGATTTTCCGACTTTAATTTGAGATTTGCTAGTATAAAAACAGCGCTCTATAGACCTTTCTTTAGACATTTTGTGTCTTTTTGATAATCCTTATTTATCTTTATATAAATTACTTAACATATTCCATCTATCAATTTTGCTTGCAGAGGGCTGTACTGATAAAAGATAAGAAAATTTAAGCAGGACAAAACACCTTATATTGCATTGGCTTAAGAAGTAAGATCTATGAGATATTTTTAAGTATACAGTTAATTGTTCTACAGGGTTTAATGTACTCTAACTCAAATAATCCATAAATTCGTATTTGTGTAACCTGCAAGACAATAGGCTGGAGGTGTTTATTTTATACAAGGAAAGAATAGTCAACTACGGGATCCCATGTCCTATCTGGAAGATAAAAACTCCTTAAGGTGCGAAGCTATAAGCTTTAATTATGTTTTAAGGCTTTCCAAAATTCTTTCCCGAAAAATCAGAGTATCGGGTTATGTTCCTGATATAATTGTTGCCATCGGGAGGGGCGGCTATGTGCCTGGGAGGCTGATTTCAGATTTATTGCTTTTCAATAACCTTATTTCAATGAGGATTGAGCATTACGCAAGAGCGTCAGAAATGCGGCCAGAGTCAAATATTCGGTTCCCAATTTCTGTGGATATAACTGGAAAAAAAGTGCTGATTGTTGATGATTTGACTGATACAGGTGACACACTTAACCTTGCAGTGAACTATATATGGAGTCTTAAGCCAGTTGAGGTAAGGACTGCAGTGCTCCAGCACAAGAACTGTTCTACATATGTGCCTGACTTTTATGCCCAAAAAATTGTCAAATGGCGATGGGTCATCTATCCCTGGGCTCGGTACGAAGATATTGCTGGATTTATAGAAAAGATCATCTTGAACAGGGCCCTGGATGTTCTCCACATTATATCCGAGTTTAAGGCTAGATACGATTTAGATATCAAGAAGAAAGAGCTTCTAGAAATCCTGGATTATTTAACTGAAAAGGGAGAAATCGAATGTATAGATGGGAATATACCTGCATGGAGAGTTTCGAGAGATAACATTTGAGGGTCTTTCCCATGAGTTGTTGAAAATAGCAGATCAAACACTCTCTTCATATTTTTCAAAAAATTGAGATGGTTTTTCAGAAACCAAATCCTTTTCAAATATCTATTTATGAGAATATAGCATCTGGGACGCGTATCCATAGTGAAAATAAACTGGCTATATGTTGCATTGTCAAGCATATCCTCTATTTAGCTACCTTCTGAAATGAATCTTCAGACGGGATATGTATTTTGCCTACTCTCTTAGCTGCCGGCAACAGCCTAGGCTCTGATTGCCAGGACTCTGGCAGTAAAACCTGAAATCATTCTTTTAGATGAATCTTGCAGTGCTCTTGATCCTGTGTCCACTTCAAAGATTGAAGAGCTTATACTGACCTTAACAAAGATTATACTATAGTAATAGTAACCCACAATATGTAGCATGTAGCCAGATATGAGACAATATCGTATTTTTCCTTATGGGTGAATTTATTGAGTTTGGACAAACTAGATAAATTTTTCATAACCCTAGTGAACGCTGTACTGAGAATTACATTACAGGTAAGTTTGGGTGATTTATAATAACCGGAATAGTATCATAACTGGATCTGCTCACAGAGTCTGTATGGGAAAAAATTCATGTTATTTTTAGAAATTATATGGTTGTATTTATATATTTTGAAGTAAAGATTGCTAAAAGGAAGCTTGTTTTTGAGACAGAAGTAAATAAAGTAGAGGAAGGAATTGAAATTTCTATTTGTGACCTACTTAAGCTCTATAAGCCTATAGCTAACTATTTACAGCTTAGTAGTTCTCTGTTTTCAAGATATCATCGAATCTCAAAAATATTGTAGGGCTATTAATCAATATTACATAAATTTCCGGAGAAGGCGATTACTAAAAATGGAATTAAGAATTACGGAAAAAGTTCTTTGATAACTATTGAGTAAAGAATGTAACCAAATAAGAATAGTTATTCGTAACTATTGGTTTTAAGTATATTTTTAAACATATAGATGCAAATGCCTGATATTCTTATAAAAAATACAAGGATCTATCACAATAATTATCTTCAGCCTGCAGAAATCATTATTAAAGGTAGCAAGGTTATAAAAATTGGGAAAGACCTCCGAGTATCGAGTTCTGATCTGATTATAGATGCTGATGGTGCTCTTACCCTACCTGCAGGAATTGACGTGCATGTTCATTTCAGAGAGCCCGGCATGACAACAAAGGAAAATTGGTATACAGGTTCTTGTGCTGCAGCTGCTGGAGGAATTACTACTGTCATAGACCAGCCAAATACTATTCCCCCTACAACGGACAGGCGATCTTTTGAACAAAAACTTAAACTTGCCAGAAGAAAGTCCATTATTGATTTTGGGATCAATGGTGGGGTAACGGGGAATATAAATAATTTAGAAAAGCTCTGGAAATCAGGAGTTACTGCTTTTGGAGAAATTTTCATGGCTGAGTCTACAGGTGGGTTAAATATCACGGAAAAGATATTCAATGAAGCCCTCTCCGAAATTAAAAGACTCGGAGCCCTTGCAAGTATCCATGCTGAAGACGAAGAGATATGCTTCGAGCTGGAAAGGCTTCAAAAGGGAGATGTTTCTTATGACTATCATTCAAAAGTACGCCCCAATGAATGCGAAGCAGTTGCTGTTCAAAAAGCCCTTGAGATTATTTCCAAACTAAAAGTTAAGGCACATTTTTGCCATATAAGCACCCTTGAAGCTATAGGCCTTATAAGAAAAGAAAAATTTCTTGCGAGAAGGGAAAACAAAATACCTTTTTCTACTTGTGAAGTTACTCCGCATCACCTTTTTCTTTCTATACGGAACTGTGAGAAACTCAGATCTTTTGGCAAAATGAATCCACCTCTTCGGGGCAGCCACAGTATCAAAGCTCTGGTAAACGGGATAAATGATGGAACTATTGATATGGTAGCTTCAGATCACGCTCCACATCTTGAATCCGAAAAGGATACTGATCTAAGGTTTGCTCCCTCCGGTGTGCCTGGAGTTGAAACTCTTATGCCTCTCATGCTTGCCGCAGTCAGGAAAAATATCCTTCCCCTTGGAAAGATGATAATGATTACAAGCTGGAATCCAGCAAAGTCTTTCGGGCTTGATCGTCATGATAAAGGCAGGCTTGAAGTAGGTTTTGATGCGGATCTTATAATTGTGGATCCGCGTGTTCTTCAACCTATTAAAGCTGAGACGCTACATAGTAAAGCTGGTTGGACACCTTTTGAAGGCATGGATGCAGTCTTCCCGAAGTATACTTTATCCAGAGGCGAGGTTATATGGATTGAGGAATCCATTGATGCAAGGCCTGGGAGGGGCAATTTCTTGGGAGGCGATGGGAGAAAATCAGAAGAAGACTTCGAAGAAACTTAATAAAGCACAGTCGTAATGACAAATGATATTTCTTTAACAAAAAAGAAAAGTATTTGATAAAAAAATTTAATTCAATTATTTAAGTGAAAAATTAAGTATGTTTATGGAGATTAGTTTTTACTAATCAATATAAATCAATTGAGTCTAGCTGGGACTGCATAAGTTCTTGATGCTTTTTTTCCAGGAACTTATAAACTACTCCGTGGGTAGCCCCATCAAGTAGCATCTTTATGGCTGTTCTTATTATAGTATTTTGTTCAGGGTAACCAAGAATTGATACAGTTTTCCCGTATACTGAGATCTTGACGTTTATTAGAGTTTCTGCCAGCTCTCTGGTTCTACCATTCCTTCCTATAATCCGGCCCTTTATGCGTTGTAGTTCTTTTGGAGTAGTAGCAACATCTGAAAGGTCGATGATCTCAAGCATAAGCATTTCATCTTCCAAAAGTTCAAGGGCTTTTTCGGGACTAAAACCCCTCCCTATCGCTTTGAGAGTTTCTAGAATCCTGAATTCTTTCAACGAATCTCCTTCACAGGTGACATCTATTTTTCCACTGTCGCTGTCAATGTCCAATTGACATACAGTTTTGTCCTCTATAAATTTTTTAAGTTCTCCTTTCGGGCCTATAATTACTCCAACTCTCTCGTGGGGTATTTTGACATACTGAGTCATGTTATTCCGCCTGTATTTTTGTAAATAGTTCTTCAGGTTTGTCTTTGATCCCATAGCGTCTGAAGAACCGAAGTATATTTTGTATGTCCCTGTAGAGAAACTCGCGAGCATTAGGATGTCCCAGGGTCACAGATTGCCCCATATCAATGAATATAGGAGCAAAATTATTTTGGTCAATTAAAATGTTGTATTCGCTAAGATCTGCATGTACAAGGTTTGCTTCTTTATAGAGGAGACGCATGTATTCGACTATTGTATCAAAAACAAGTTTTTGTTTATCGTTTTCAAGAGGTGTGTTCTTCAGGGGGGAATATGGTATCTCATTTTTTCCCATAAACTCCATGATAAGAATGTTTTTCTCGGCAAATATCGGTTCAGGTACCCTGACTCCTACGCTTTTTGCACGTTTAAGGTTCTGAAACTCCTTGCGTGTCCATGCAAAAATTATATCCCTCTTGTTATTTCGGATGTTTGTGAAGCGAGGGTCTTTCATAATATAGGCGTCCATAGCCCTGAAAGTGCTGCTGGAAATTCTATATATTTTTACTGCCAGTTCTTTTTCCGGACCCTCCGCATAGAATACATTTGCTTCTTTTCCAGTACTGATGGATCCACCCATTGCCCTTATTATGCCCTTATTGGAAATGGTATAAAGGAGCTTAAGGGTAGGTACGTCAAATACATTTTCTTCCACTTTCAGCCGCTCGGAGTCTTTCTCCTTGGCGCGTAATCTGTCCCTAGAGCTATCTAGTCTCCTTATTTTTTCTGCCTGGTCCATTATTATGTTATCCTTTCAGGTACCCTTTTCTCTCAAGCCATTCTACCTGTGGCCTTGTGTACTTCCATATCACGTCTGCCTTTTCATTCTGAAATTCCCATGGCACAATGATTACAACATCTCCTTCTCTGATCCATGTTTTCTTTTTCATTGAACCAGGGATTCTTCCCATACGAACGACCCCATCCATGCAACGAAGTCTCAATCGATTTGCACCAAGAAGACTTTCTACTGTCGCTAGGATTTCATTATTGTCTCTACGCGGTGTGCGTATTTTTGTAACTGTCTCTTCCATTCCAGACTTGGTTTTGGATGTAGGTTTCTTTAAGTCTGCCAGTGTGATACCTCGTTATCTGTAGTTTATTATTAATGTGCTATAACGATTTAGCTGGGGAAAACGAAATCAATAGCCATCTTTACTAAGCTCCACTGAACAAATTTATATGAGCTTATTTTCTTCAACTATCGGCTATATACCCTGTTTTTATTTTTCCATCAATTCGTCTCCAGAAGTATCTATTGCATCAAAATAGATCTCATCCAGCTGATATTTGGTAAACTGAATAATTTCATTGTGCTTTTTATTTTTAGACCCTGAGTATCATATATCTTTTTTTCAAGCTTTAAGGTTATTTGTTCCGCAGTTTTCAACTTAATATAATTAGTTTAATTTTACGAATTTCGTTCTTCTGTCACTACATTTTTATTTTTATTTTTCAGTGAGTTTGCCTCAAGATGATACCTATATATATTAAGTTTGAATTTGCCTTGCCTCATGCGTAAAATAAGTGGAATAACTCTAAAATTATAAATTCAAGTATGAAATTAAGTGATTATCTGAAGCAAATTTTCATGCAATGTAGGGATTCATTTTAATTATGCTGCCTAAATATTATAATGTATATCTATTAAATCAGAGGTAGGTCAGTTACCATAGGATATGAGTCTTTCAGAGCATTTCAATCATAGTTGTATATTTGGGATCTTCTTCTGCCCAAGTAGATCCTATCTATAAATATAATGAGCACGAGTGGTACTCTTTGTATTATTAATTGAGTAATTACTACTCATTAAACATGGATCCATGAGTTTTTTTCCGCCTGATGAAAATTTTGTCGTTTCAGCTAATCCTAATTTGTAGGTGTTTTACATAAAAATCCTATCTTAAAACCGAAAATAACTGAATTGAAGTTATTTGTACAAGTTTACACGGCCTAGAGCCTTAAGTATGAGATACATAATCAAAATTTCGGTGGCCCACACCTTTGTAAGCAACTGGGTATGTTCACATTCCCGCTCTCGATATAAATTATTCCAAATCAAATGTTTTAATGTGCTTATATACTTTTTTCTTCTGTTCTCCTTGATATTAACCACTTTTTTAATTACATAGGAAGTTGTACCATCACCAATAATTCAAATGTAGCTGACCTCAATCCGTAGTTTACAACGTTATATTTTTTTTAATTATGTCCACTCTCTAAAGATTTATCTCTCTTGATATTTTTTTGATCTTCATCAAGTTTGAAAGAAAATATTTTGGTTCACTACCAACCAGAGATGCACATGATCACCATCAGTGCATATCGCATCAAAATCAAAACAGTACCTTGTACCAATTTCAAAGCATATATCTTTCAAATAATTGATGACCCCCATTGCCTAAAAAATCACTATACTCAATACATAAAAAATCATTTGATGTCTGATTTTATAGACACAATAGTTTGCATGAAGTAGTTCCATTTCATAGTTCAAAAGTAGCATAAAATATAAATAATAAATTAATAACGGTTCTCAGGAAAGTTTCTATCCACGCAATGAGTTACAGGGTATTATACTTAGATAAATATTGTATACTATATTCCCATTTTTCTAACTCTGATAAGTCTCTCTTAGTCAATTGAACTGGAAAAGGAATCTGCCCTTGTTGAGAATATATTCAAAACTTTGAAAATCTCGGTTTTCTTCTCCAGTTACCTTTTCCTCAGGAACCCCACGTTGTGCATTAACTTAAATAGAAATATTAAAAACGATATATTCAGCAAAATTCAAACTTTTACTTCCAAGTTTGTTCAATAATTTAGGATTTTCCCCGTAGAACCCATTCATTGCTGCATAAGAGAAAGTAATAAATTCTACTATTAATTTGTCAATTATTTTAGAGATATTTTATTATTTGAGGGATTTTTAATTTATTAAGGTCAAATGATAGTATAAATATAATAGCAAAATTTTGAGATAGAGATAACTTAAAAAAAATATATATCAGTTTTTTAAATACTTATTTTTGCTTCTACTTTCTCTTTGATATGTTTATTTATATTTTGAATTCTTTTTATTTCATATAATTTTTCCTGATGCTCAATCTTTGAAGCTCGCTTAATTACCCAAACACTGGCAAAACGCTGTGCTAACTGGATCATTCTCTGGAGCTAGGAGATATGTCAGTAGAAATCGAATTGAATATCAAACTCACTAAGCTTGATATAGAAACTAGAGACAAGGAGAAGTAATATGGTCTGTCCTGTGTTGTGCTGTTGGAGGAATTGCGTATATTGCCAGTAGGATCTTTAGGTTTCCTGATGTAGTTGTTGCTTTTATGACTGGAATGCTGGCGACTTCGATGGCATATTGGGGAAATCATATTATGGCGAAAAAATGGAAGAAAATAAAAGGTCAACTTTTAGCAATCAATATCCTATCAGGGATTATATATATACTCACTTAAATTAATTGGATTGTTGTAAACGTCGAGAACTTGTTTCCACAAAAGAGGAATTGAAATTTTTTCAGTCTAAAAGCAAATTTTAATCGCAATTTGTAAGGGTCTTCATGAGTAAATATAAATGTTAAAAAAATTATAATTTCCATACTCAAATGCAGAGGAATTTATCGAAATTCTTTTATAGATTCTCAGCAATGTTACTAATTTACTGTAAATTAAAAGTTAAGTTTTTATGCAGTGTATATAATCTAATTCTCCCTATTATGAATTTTCTTCTCAATAGCCTAGTGAGATTTATGAGTTCGCAGGAATTTTCCCAGTGAATACTACTATCTTTAGAATAGGTTTGAATATCAACTAGATCGCCAATATGCTCCTTAAGCGGGAAATTAGACTATTATGAATTAAATATAACTTTGCTTAGGGGAAATATTTTACTGTTACCCTATAATCGGAAAAATATTTTTCCCGTTTTGTAAAAAAATTTCATAATTATTCAGCTAGAATAAAATCACATTGTAGCCATTTTATTTAAAATTTGATGCAATTTTGTTTTGAAGAGATTTTCTTTAATTGCAGGCTATTGATTTGTTTTTCGGTTTCGTATTAGTTGATAATTACACAGTTTTGACAACAAAAAACAAAATCAATAACTGGATTTTTGATAGCTGAATAATTACTTAATTTCATTTTTTACTTTTCCACACATGTTTATATCAAAAGTCGAGATTTATATTTATTCACTTAGTTTCGAATTGATCGCAGTCTGATGCTAGTGGAATTAATGATATGTTTTGCAATCCCAGAATATATTTAATATTCCCCAAACTTCAAATTTCTATTCTTAAACTTTTCCATAATAGATTCTACTAAAACACCATCAATGAGAAACTGGCTGTGCTAACATTCTTTTACTTTGCTTGGACCTTCGAAAAAGCTGGTTATTTTCATAGTGCAGAATGGACTTTTTAAAACACCTACGATTTCCATTTTTATGCCGACTGCTACAAGGTCCTCGAAAAGATCTACAAAAGGAATGAAGACTTCCTGGCAAAAAAGCTTATCGACTGTGAGTCAAAGTGATCTTTAGTAATTTTCAGCCACTTCATTTCGGAAAACATGGCTTTGGAGAATAGAATCTCGATAAAATTTGCGCCTGTTACATCAATAGATAGAATTGGTTTTTATTCCTATATCTTGTAAGATCGTTAAGTAAGCAGTAACTCATAATCATAAATCTTCTATATAACCGTTTTTCGCAGATTTTCAGTAACTCGAGAAGAATCATTATTGACTATTTTTCTTATATATTATAACCTATGGTTCTCTTCGTCGAAAATAAAAGATTATATATCTGTCTTCGGCATATGTATCCGAAAATAGTATCAGATGGCCTGCATAAAAGCTATATTTTTGTAATCAGTCAGTCTATAATTGCAAAATAAATGCAGGAGTACTACCGTATAATTGGAAGGTCACAGCACATGCATGAAAATTTAGAAACAATAATTAGAAAAGGATTCTACAGTTGGGTTAGAAATGTAAACATCTGTATCCCATTCATTCTCAACTTTTTTGTCGATCTGATTCTCTTAGTTTTATTCTTAGTCTTATTAAGTATTTTGCTTCTTGCCTCAAATAACGGAAATGTAGTTAATACTGCTTCCCTTTCCCAAAAGGAGATTCTTTCCACATTATTGGAAGGATTTACGGAAAATATTATACTGTCTATACTTTTAATTCTTTTATTTTTCCTTATCGGAATGTTCATACAGTCCTTTTTCACAGCAGGTGCAATAGCGATGGCAAAGAAGGCGTCTGAGACTGGAGATGCCCCCCTCTCTGATATGTTTAGCTCAGGTTCGAAAAATGCTTTCAGGTTTTTTTTGACAACTTTGTTAATAACCCTGCTGGAGCTGGGAGGAATCATATTTATAGTACCTGGAGTCCTCATAGTAGGAGATCTAAGTACGCTGATCGAAAATCCAATAGCTCAGATGCAGGGAACGGAAATAATTAGCATAGGCTTAACTTTATTGGGAATATATATAGTAGCTATAAGTATAGTGCTTTCACCTACCTTATATGCTCTTGTAATCGATGAACTGGGCACTTTTGAAGCTTTAAGCACAGGTTTTCATTTCTTTATGAAGAATAAAATGGATGTATTTTTAATCTGGATAATTTTTACAGTATTGTCATCAATCAACATTCTCGTCAGTGAGTATGCAGATCCTGGAAGTATTCTGGTCTCGTGGTTTACATCCCTCCTCCCTATAGTTATTATACAGCCTCTTAAAACTGTAATCTGGACGCGTATTTATGTTAGTAAAGAGGGACAGAAACTTTATGATCCATCTTATCTGCTTTCCTATTCGGATAAGGGATAAGAGGCTTTAAAATAGTTGAATATATGTCTATTAAAAATTTCGATAAACATCCGATTTCAACAAATTGTTCATGTAGGCTTCATAAACACCCAGCCAAAGAGTAGGATTTATCGAAATTCTCATTATATGTGTATATTCCCTCTTAAGCTCTGCCTAGAAATTTACAGGCCTGACATACATCTTTAGTACAGGTCTCGCCACATATCCTACATCTTTCTATTATTGCAGGAGGGAATTCTTTTGCAAGGGATCCTACAAGTTTGTCAAAACCCCGAAGCAGAGAATATTTGGTCCCCGGGTGTCTTGTCTCAAAATTGTTCAACATTCCCCTCACTTCTTCTCGAAGGGCTTCTCCTGCATACTTACATTCACCGAGGTCAACTTGGAGGGAATTTACAAGAGCATAGAGAGCTACTTCTTTTTCAGGAATATTTCTTAGTGGCTTTGCCCGTAATACCAGGCCTTCTATAGCTGTAGGCGGAGCAAGCCTTATCATACGTTTTATATCTCCCCTTAAGTGGTTGAGTAGAATAGTCTGGGCTTCATCATCCAGGTTGTGGCCCGTGACTAACTTCGTTGCCCCAATTTCAAGAGCTGTACTATTGAGAATATTTTTTCGAAGGACGCCACAGTAACTGCATGTGCCTTGTGTTCGGTCAGTTGAAGCCAATTCATCCATAGTTACTCCGTGTGTTTCTTTGAAAGATCTAATGATATGTCGGATCTCAAGTTTTTCTGCGAGATTCTTTGCAATTTCAAGGGAATTATGACGGTAACCGCATATTCCTTCATCAACAGAGATCGCTACAATTTTAATGTCTGGTCTATCTCCTAGAATTTTGTGAATCACATAAAGGGCAACTGAACTGTCCTTACCTCCACTCAAAGCGACTGCCATTATGTCATTTTTCCGGATGCTATACTCCTTCCTAATTGTCAGCTTGATCTTTCTCTCAACATCCTCTACAAAGTGTTTCTTGCATAGGTGCATTCCGGAGTATTTCTGGAAAATAATAGATTCATGATTACATTTTTTGCATTTGATTGTCATTTAAAATCCTTTTTTGTACCAATTCCCTAGAAATTACTTGGGAAAAAAACTAAACTCACCAAAACTAATAAATGAATATTTGTGGAAATAAATTAAATAATAATTATTCAATGTGATAAATTGAATGTATACTGAGAGGATTTCGAAAAACCTCTTATTTTCACAAGTTGATTATATACCATTTATAATCATATGACAAAATTAAAGGGTTTATCGAAAAACTTACTAGTTTTTGTACCAGCTTTGTGCCAAATTTCGTGCCCAATTTCTTTCTAGGAAATGACCATTTTTTATATATATTTTGTTATGCATTAAATAGTTCCGAATCTCATCAGTTCTTAAGACCATTTCTACAAATCAGAAGAATGCCAAAAAAGTTATCAAAACTAATGAAGTAGTTGATTATAGCAAAGAAAAATGACTCCACCTATGGTATGATACAACCATTTTACTGGCTGCATCTTCGGAACTGTGCATTAATAGTTCATATTAATACCTTTACCTAATCGAGCAAAATATAGCTACTAAGAGGAAGAAATATGGAGACAGTTCAAAAGCCAAGTTAATTGCCGTGTTTGAAAATAAAAAAGAGAATGATTCTGAAAGTTACTTTTATCCAGTAAGATTCTGGAAATGCAAAAGAGGATTAACCTCAAGAAGATGAAGTAAAAAAAGGAGAATCAGAGATTGAACTTGGACAAAAAGGGCAAGAATCAAAATTAGGATATAAACTTCATAGCCATAATAGACAAAGATTGTGAGCTTATCAAAAGATTCAAAACAACAACTAAATCATCTATCATTCTCAGATAGATTTGAATATAATTTAAATGAAGCAGTTTACAGAGGCAGAGAATATTTTGGAGCAAAATCAAAAGGTTATGATGCAACAATGAAAAGAGGTGTAAAAGAACATCTTCTGGGAACGAGTGATGTATTAAGAAGGAAAAGTTCTTGTCACGACTGTTAAAAAAGTTAATTAAAAAATATTGTGCACAGCTTTTTGTTAGCATCTCTATCAGTTGATGATATTGAAAATGAAATGAGAATTTTTAGGGTTGCGTAAGCTCTCTTTAAAATCAAAGCATAATAAACAAAAAAGAAAAATCTGGTCAAAATGCAGATATTAGGGAGAAAGATTTGGACAGGATCCCGCGAAGGAAAAAAAATTAGAGGTGAATTAAAATTCTCTTAATAATGTTTATTTATTAATATATTGCCCACAACAACTGTACTTATACATTGTACATACAATCAAGGTGCTTACTAACAAAATATGATACTCTGAGAGTTTGTGGTAAGTGAAAGAATAAATGACAAACATTATTAGTGTTTGATGGAAGCGACTTTTGATGTAATCATAGATAGATCGACTCTTATTATTTTCTAGCAGCTCGAGCAGAGATTCCTCTTTAATCATGCCTCGACAAAGCCTGCATGGCGTTTCTTTCAAAATTCTCACTAAAAAGCGCAAAAAACTTGATGAATATATGCTTGTCTTAAGGGAGGTTAATCCCGAAATTTTCTCTAACTTGAATATTCTTTGACATACTTCGGAAAAACAGTGCTAGAGGTTATGGATGCTATCTGAGAATGAGGAAATGAGTACCTTGTCAAATCTATAAATAAAAATGATTGTTCAAATGGCTACTTCTATTCATCTAAATTTTTTTTAGATTTTTTTGGAGATTTCTCCTCTTAATTCGAAGAGCAAAAATAAAATTTCACTCAACAAGTAAAAATAAATCCTATCATTTCTATGCTGATTATTAGTCTTGAGAACTGTTTTTATTCAATTAAAGAATGTAATTAATTTAGAATATATTTAACAATATTTTCAGAAACATTTAACATTTTGAGATATTTGTTTATTAATGTCAAAAGGTCTGAAAACACAGAAAACTTTCTGAGTAGGGTAGGTACAAGGTTAAAAACATGACACAAAAAAAAGAATATATGCGTTATTTTACTAAAAAAAGCTGCTACCCAAACCAAGCAGAAGCGATGGAGAAAATTAAATCAGCTCTCTTACAGGAAAAAATCGTACTTTTTGAGGGAGCATGTGGGACCGGTAAGACTCTGAGTGCACTTGTTCCTGCATTGAATGTGAGAAAAGATCTTGACAAAATTATAATAGTAGTTACGAATGTTCATCAACAGATGGTCCAGTTTATAAACGAAGCAAAAGAAATCTCCTTAAATAATAGTTTAAAAACTATTGTACTTAAAGGCAAGACTTCTATGTGCCCTGAAAATCTCGATTATGATGAATGCAAACTAAATGGCGAAAATACATACGACCTTCTTGAGTTTGAACGGGAAATCTCATCAAAGGAAAAAGAGCTTAAAGAAATTTATGCAAAATATAAACAGACTAAAGATACTTATGTTTTTGCTCTCATTAAAGAGATTAATGAAGAAATTGAAGGATTTCGGAAAAAGGCTCAGTCTTTGAGGAATCATCACTGTCCAAAGCTCTATGAGGTCCTGAAATTTGAAGGAAATGAATTTTCATCCTGGCTCTTTTCCGATGTAAGGAGTCCAGAGGATGTGATGAAGTACTCACAGGAACGAGATATGTGTGGATATGAGCTGCTCAAGAGGGAACTAAAAAATACCGAACTTCTTATATGCAATTTCCATCATGTACTTAGTGCCGAAATTTTCATGACTCTTCTGAAGTGGCTTGAACGCGACCTGAGAGATATTATCCTCATATTTGATGAGGCGCACAATATAGAGGCATCTGCTCGTTCTCATTCTTCCATAATGCTCTCCGAATTGACCATCGAGAAATCTCTTTATGAAGTAGGCGAAATTTTCGAACCTGACAGCTCTTTGGTATTTGGAGTAGGCAATAGCCCCAAAAGTGGCATCCCACTTGACAAGGACTATGCAGTAAGACTTTATGCGAAAAAATTATTTTCTTGCTTGCTGAAGGCTCTCAGTAACACATATAACTCGAAGTTGAAATTCGGAGAAAAGAGCAGGCTTGGAAAAAAATGGCAAGATATCCAGATCAGTGACCCTTATGAGCGCCTTGACATTTTGAAAGCTCACTTTTTGCGGGATGCTAAGAACGAAGGGTTTGAAAATGAAGAGAAGATCCTGATCCTACTTAGAGAAATAAAAGAATTTGGAGTGCGGCTGGAAGCAATCTATGCAGAAAATTATAAAAAAGGGCTTCATTCAGTCCCTAAACGTTCGCATATCAGGTACGTTGCCGATTTTTTGTCTTCTTACATTATACTTTCAGGCAGACAAAACTATTACCCCATTTTGAATGTGCGCAGGGATTTAAAAAGTAATAGGTTAGTTGGCAGGATCGAGCTTTTCACATGCATTCCCAAAAACATTACTCAACCATTGTTTGATTCCGTTTATGCGGCATTGCTCATGTCAGCTACACTTCGCCCCTTTGAGATGATCAAGTCAACACTCGGTATCTCCCGGAAAGTGGAAGAAATTTCTTATGGCACGACTTTCCCCAAGGAAAGAAGGCTTACACTTTCAGTTTCAGTTCCTCCTCTTTTTGCAAAAAATCGAGACAATCCCGAAACTCTTGAGAGTTTGAAAGAATCTCTTCTTGCAGCCACTGTCGCATCTTCAGGAAACGTGATCATCTATTTTCAAAGCTATGCTGAAGCACGCCGCTATGCTAAAATCCTTGAGCCTGAGCTTTCTATCCCGATATTCCTTGACGAGGTAGGGTGTTCAACTCAGGAAATTCGACAAAAATTTTTCAGAATCGGGGAGAACGGAGGAAAATCTTTGCTTATAACTTATCTCTGGGGAACATTGACTGAAGGCGTTGATTTCAGAGATAATCGTGGTAGGACAGTTATTGTAGTAGGGGTTGGATATCCGGCTCTAAACAACCGAATTAAAGCAGTAGAGTCTGCTTATGATGCTTTTTTCGATTGTGGAACCGGCTGGGAATTTGCAGTTCAGGTGCCAACGATCAGAAAAGTAAGGCAGGCTATGGGAAGAATAGTCCGTTCTCCGGAGGATTTTGGAATTAGGATCCTTATGGATTCTCGTTATCAGGGTTCCCAGACACGTAAGCTTGGTAAATTTTCAGTTTTTGAGTATTTCCCTCCAGAAGAAAGAAAAGAATTCATTGATGTCATTCCCAAAGACGTAGGAAGCCTGGTGAGAAACTTTTTTGCGTATATCGAGTTGAATGATCCAGAAAAAATGGAGACGAAATCTTCGGCTTCAATGCAGCTTAATTTTGGAAATCTTACCGAAAAGCTATGAAATACTTGAAACAGTAAACTATTCTATTAAATTATTCATTTTTTATTCCAGTCGAATACCTCGCAGCTTGCTGCGGGATGGAAACTGGCCCTGAACCATAATTAACTAACTGAGTTATAATTTGAAATACCATTAATTAGTCTGTTGATTTTTATGCAAAATAATAAATCTCAAGAAATTATGATGTAGGGAATCACATCTATGAAAAACGCAATTAGATACAGTATAGAGAATTTCGATAAACTCCTATGCATGTGATTATTGAAGAATTTAAATAACTTTAAGATAATCATTATTCATAAACATTCTTTCTGATTTGACTCTTAAGTATGACTATGCTCTTTTTCAGTTAGTTGGAGAAAAAAATTGCTGAAATTGATTCCGTAATTGACTAAATTTTTTTTCATATCATTTTTGAGTCCATATATTTTTACAAAACAATTTTAAGAGAGGATTTGAAGCTGACGTAATCATTATGTTCAAAATGGTTGTTCTACATCAATTGCATGTCTTTCCGACCTTGAACTAGAGAAACAATGTATTGATCGAATTTTTTTCAGAAAATCTCTTGATTTTCCTGAGTACGTACCAGACAGTACCATAGTCTAATCATTCAGGATAAAAAATATTGATAACTTCAAAAAAGAAAAAGAAGGTGGGGACATTTTCAAAGCCAACTTTAATGCCTTAGTTTAAAAATAAAAAAACTGGAATGATTCAGAACGCTACTTTTATCCATTAGATACGGGATATACAAACGCTAATAAACCTCCTAAAAATGAAACGAAAAAAAAGGTAATAAGATACTGAATTTGAACAAAAAAGGATGGAAATTCATACTTTGGATCTAAACTTAATTGCATTAATAAACAGGGATTACGAGCTGATCAGAAGATTCAAAACAACCTGTATCTTTCATGTTTTTCAGTAGATTTATCACAAAAAATTGAAGTGGTTTACATAGACAGAGTATATTTTGGAGCAAAATTAAAAAGTTATGATGCAACAATGAAAAGAACAGTAAAATAACATCATATGTGAATGAATGATGTATTAAGAAAAATAGAATTAACTAAAAAAAATATTATGAGGTCGATTTTATGCAGTAAATAAAGGATATTCAAAGCAGAAAAAGTTATTGTCACTACTATTCAAAGAGTGAACCTAAAGGTGTTGTGTACATCTTTTTGTTATAATATCTACAAGTTGATGAAATTGGGAAAAAGAATATTAAATAAATAAAGAAAATTATCTCTAAAATCAAAGAATAACTAAATAGAAAAAAATTGGGCAAATACAGAAATTAGTGAGAAAGATTTGGACAGGACTTCTGCGAAGAAAAAATTATAGGTAAATCGGAATTCTATATAAGATCGTAAAATGTTCAAAATTACCATTTGCAAAGACACTATTTTTTGTAATTCAATGTACCATGTGTAATATTTTTAATGTATTAAAGGTAAGTCATTTAGATTACAGTATATAAAATGAAATCAGTAGTCCGTCAGGATATTATTGATTGTAACAGACGGAATTGAGGCCTCATATAATATTCTAATAAAACTACTCCTAAATTACTTAATGAAATTAAATCAAGGAAGAAATCTAGCACTTAGTTTTCGATTAATAGAGGTCTAAATCTAAAAATATACTCCAACAAAAAAAATCACACATTATCTAGTGGGTAACATGCTAGATTTCTACTTTATACCTTTAAAACGATTGAGTTTCTAGAGGCGATTATAAAAAAAATGGAATTATTGGATGTATGATGAAGTTTTTTCTTTTTTTAAACCATTAAGGAAAAATTCTAAACGAATAAGAATCTTCATTTTGAATTAGAGCCTATCCGAAAAATAATCTACTTTCAATTTAAGATCATGTGTGGTAATGACAAAACGGAAATTTGTTCAGGACTACAAATTTTCTAAAGATTATTGGGGAAGAATAGAACCTTTACTACATGTACCTAAGCCAAAAAAGAAGTCTTGAAGACCTAGAAAGGGTGATAGGAAAATAATGAGTGGCATTTTCTATCTCCTTTTTACTGTTTGCCAATGGAAAGCATTGCCACGATTTTATGGAGCTTCAAGCACTGTACATGATCGATTTCAGGAATGGCAACTATCAGGCTTATTTGAGAGCATGTGGATGGCTGGTCTTGTTGAGTATGATTTCGAAAAAGGATTAGAATGGGAATGACAATCAATTGATGGTGCTATGACAAAAGCACCATTAGGTGGAACTGGAACAGGAGCCAATCCTACTGATCGTGGCAAAAAAGGTACAAAAAGGAGTGTTTTAACTGATGGTAAAGGCATATCACTTTCTGTTGTCGTTGATGGAGCCAATCGTCACGATATAAAGCTTGTAAAAAGGACTTTAGACGCCATATTCTTTGAAAGACCTTCTCCAGAAGACATAATTCAGAATATATGCATGGATAAGGGTTATGATTTCACCGATATCAGAAAATTGGTTGAAGAATATGGTTATACTGCGCATATCAAAAGTTGTGGAGAAGAAAACATAAGAAGAGACATACCTGGTTTTAGGGCAAGAAGATGAGTTGTAGAAAGGACACATTCTTGGCTGAATAGATTCAGAAGACTCCTTATAAGATGGGAAAAGAAAATTGAAAATTACCTTGCTATCCTACATTTAGCGTGCGCATTGATAACATTAAGATCAGCAGGACTTTTCGGATAGCCTCTTAGAGTAAATTGAAACTGTTGACAATGAAGAAATTTTAATATAAGACTTATACAGTTAGGATCAAAATCTATCACATGCGCATTTTTTAGAGTGATTTTTTTGATATATTATGTCTCTGATTTTGTAATTCGACGCGTAAGCTCCATATCATAACTTTTAGCAGCTTATCATCACAGGGGAGTGAAGGCATACATAAACACATCTAGAAAAGAGAGATAAAGTATGATAATAATGATTTTGATCTGTGGAGAAGGCCTTGGCCACACAAGTAGATGCCTTGCGTTGGGGAAAGAGTTTCTTGCTGCTGGGCACAAAGTGCACTTTGGAGCCTATGGATACTCAAAAGAGTTGGTCGAAAAAACGGGGTATGCTGCGCATAAAATCCCGTCAGAAATAGTACTAGTTGGAAAAGCAGGGGCCTTGGATTTCAAAGGGTCAATTGAAGCAACTCTTAAAAATAGCCAAATTCTAGGTGGGCCGAAGCTCCTGAGACTTATAAAAAATACGAACCCTGATATCATCTTCTCAGACAGCTATTATCTGGGAGCTCTTGCTGCCTTTACGCTCAGAATTCCGATATATCTTATCATTAACCAGTCGAATATGGAAGAATTTTTCAAAAACAGAGGAGTACCTCTCAGGATTCTTGGGGGAGTTGCAAAAAAGTTTTACAACCATGTTTTTGAAAAAGTAGACAAACTGATTATCCCTGATTACCCACTTCCCTATACGGTCTGTACGAAAAATCTGAGTTTTACCCCTAAACTCGAAGCAAAGCTGTTTTACAGCGGCCCTCTTATAAAAGAAACATGTGAAGAAGTGGAAGAAATTTCTGTCAAAAAACCACACATTGTTTCTCTAATAGGGGGATTCGGATATAGAGAACTTATTTTTAAAAAAGTGCTCGAAACAGCAAAACTCGATCCATCAATTCATTATACACTCATTTCAGGTCCTTCTTTTGATCCCTCAAAACTGGTTGATCTGCCAAAAAATGTGCAAATTCTTAAGTTTATAAAAGACACTTTCCCATACCTAAAAAGTTCCGAAGTGGTCATAGCTCCGGGAGGGCACAGTACTATAATGGAAGCCCTTAGCTTCGGGATCCCGATTATATCTTTTCCTGACAAAGAACACAGAGAGCAGGAAAATAATGCTAAAGCGATCGGGGAGAAAGGCTATGGTATGATGCTTAGTTATTCTACTCCTCCTGAGGTCATTCTTGAATGCATTCGGGAAGTTCTGGAAGAGGATCTATACCGAAATAACACTGAGAGACTACGTAGGCTTGCAGGAGAGTTAAAAGGGCCTACTGCTGTCAGAGAATTGATTGAAAAAGAAATTCGTGAGAATATTTACTGAAAAAGTTTTTACAAAAGTTTTCTGAAAAGGTTTTTCCTCGCTCTCGTAGATTGTTATGACCAATGCTTTGGTTCATCCCCTACCTAAAGGTCAAATTATTTTAGACTCTCTGCACTCCCAAAGTAGTAAATAGCTATCTAATCTTGTCACATAAGGTGAATTTACTTTTTTTGTCAGTTAACGAAATAACTTATCCAACTGCAATATCTTTTTATTGTAGAAAATAGGAAATATTATATAAAAATAAATAGGAAAAAGGAAAGGAATATGAGGTTTCCTATTTACTAATATTAATTATGTGGGATGAATATATGCTAAATACTGGCTCAACAGGTTTTATGCTTCTTGCGACAAGCCTTGTGATGCTTATGACTCCTGGTCTGGCATTCTTTTACGGAGGTCTTGCCTCAAAGCGAAATATTTTAGGAATTATGATGCAGAGTTTTGTTTCTCTCGGGATGACAACTGTTTTATGGTTTTTAGTCGGTTATTCGCTGTGCTTCAGTGGAGGAGAAGGCGCAATCATAGGAAAGTTGGACAAAATGTTTTTGCATGGAATTACTCCAACTACTATGTTTGGAAACGGGGAAATCCCAGAACTCGTCTTTGTAGCCTACCAAATGATGTTTGCAATCATTACTCCAGCTCTGATTACTGGAGCATTTGCAAATAGAATTACTTTTAAGGCTTACATCATCTTTTTAATCAGCTGGCAGCTTTTTGTTTACTATCCTTTTGTGCATATGGTCTGGGGAGGGGGCTTGCTTGCAAAAATGGGAATCCTTGATTTTGCAGGTGGGATTGTGGTCCATGCAACAGCAGGATTTGCAGCCCTGGCGTCGGTATTTTACGTGGGTTCGAGGATGTATAAACATTCGAAGCCAAACAACATTCCCTTAATGGCTATAGGAACTGCACTTCTCTGGTTTGGATGGTATGGCTTTAACGCTGGCAGTGAGCTTCATGTAGATGGAATTACCTCACTTGCATTCATGAACACAGATGTTGCAGCTTCTTTTGCAGCAATCACCTGGATGATAATTGATTGGTTCAAGGAAACGAAACCAAAATTTGTAGGGCTTATGACAGGAGCAATTGCTGGTCTTGCAACTGTCACACCTGCAGCAGGCTTCGTGTCCTTGCCAGTAGCTGCGTTGATGGGTATCCTCGGAGCCATTGTCTGCTATTTTGCGGTACATATCAAAAATAAGATGAAATGGGATGACGCCCTGGATGTATGGGGCGTCCATGGGATTGGAGGAGTGACTGGGACAATTCTCCTAGGAATCTTCGCTTCAAATATAATTAATCCGGCAGGAACCAATGGACTTCTTTACGGCGGAACTGGGTTCTTTATCAAAGAAATCGTGGTTGTTGCTGGTGCTTCAATTTATGCATTTGTGTTTACCTATATTATGCTGATATTCATAAATCTAATAACTCCGGTCAAAGCTTCCGATGAAGAACAGCTCATAGGGCTAGATATCTCTATCCATGGCGAAAGTGCTTATGACTCGATTCACCACTGAATTAGGTTCCGTTGCAAAAAATCCTTTCTAATGATACAATAGAATAAAAAGAAAACCAAAGATAGTAATATGCTATCTGATTCCTTTAAATGGAAGCATTATGAAGGAGAAATTATCTTATTAAATGTAAGATGGTACTTAAAATGTCCACTGAGCTATATAAATTTAAAGGAAATGATGATAGAAAGAGGGATTCAAGTTGATCACAGTACTATAATGAGATGGGTACATCAATATTCTCCTGAAATAGAAAAGAAGATAAGAAGACATTTAAGACCAACAAATGATTCGTGGAGAGTTGATGAAACCTATATCAAAGTAAAAGGTGAATGGAAATATCTTTACAGAGCAGTTGATTCAAATGGAGATACAATTGATTTCATGTTAAGTTCAAAACGAAATAGAAAAGCAGCGAATAGATTCTTTAAGAAAGCTTTAAGTTCAAATCATAATCAAATTCCAAGAGTAATAACCGTTGATAAGAATCCAGCTTATCCACCTGCTATAGATAAACTGAAAAATGATAAAATACTACCTAAAAACGTAGGCATTAGACAAGTCAAGTATTTGAATAACATTATAGAACAAGATCATCGATCTATAAAGCGAATCGTTAATCCAATATTAGGATTTCAGTCTTTTCGATCTGCTAATAAAACCTTAAAAGGAATTGAAGCTATGAATATGATCAAAAAAGGACAAGTAAACGATCTAAATTACTCTGTTCTTAATGAAATCAAATACATTAATCAATTGTTTGGTATAGTTTTATAATATTAGTGCATTTTCTTTGAATATTCTGATTTTTATTCATTACCTATAGATTTACATATTTTTTTGAATTTTTTGCAACGGAACCCTTAATGTTGATAAAACAATTTTGGAAGAAGCAGAAGGTTTTGACAAAAATAAATCGTCTTTAATTCGCGAAGAACTATATCGTATGTATATTCATTTTGGATATAAACCTTATTATAAGGCATAATAGCTGGAACAAACAGGAATTTTAAGATAGATAGGAGCAGAGAAATTAATTACTCATGAAATGAAAACTAAGGAGTTTATATGTTTCTCTCCTGAAGGTCATTGGGAACTGATTTATCGATTAAATACGTTCGGAGTAAAAAACCGGGTTTGAGAGGACTTGTTTTAGTTTTACTAGTATAGCATTGGTTACATATATATTGAGCACACAAGGAATTGCAGACTTATTTATGGATGTTGCAACCTGGCTTTTAATAATTTATGTTGTACTTGCCACTATTTAGTATATATTTTAAGGAGGGAGTAACATAAAAAGTGTTGTTTCCGCGGTTATTTTTCTATTAAAAAATATCAAAAAAACTTGAGGTTTGCGGAAATCTCACTACTTTTGAAAATGTACATTCTATGCGCATTATTTCAAATAATTGCACTAAATTGGCTGAAGTATAAATCATGCGTGAGAGTAGCCCAGCTAGGCCAAAGGCATCAGATTTAGAGTCTGGTCTGGTAGGAGTTCTTGTGTTCGAATCACACCTCTCGCACCAAGTAGGAGTTGAGATCATGGAAGAAACAGTTTGGTATTCTTCAGAATGGAAATGTGAATGCCCGCATTGTGAAGCAACTAATACATGTCCTGCGCCTCATAAAGATTTTGTGTGCACTGAATGTGGAAAAGCATTTGCGGCTTCTGTAGCGCATACAGAAGAGTGATTGGACTATATATATCAAAGAACAGAGAACTTGAAATTAAACAGATGTGGTATACATTGCAACCAAATAGCCTTATGGTGTGCGTCACGCAATGTATACTAGTAGTTTATTCGCATAATGAAATACGCAAAACTTTTCTCTATGTAAACTGATATTTTCATGTATCTAAGAAGTTTAGTAAATGATCTGACTAGTAATTAGTCAACAATTAGCTTTTACAGATGGTAGCGCCGTTGCAGCTAGAACAAATATGGTGATATTCAAGCGAATTGTATGCATTTGCTGCTTCAACGGTTAATGATGCTGCAAAAAACTGCTAGCAAAATAGTCAGTACCTTTTTAATTCTACCATATGATTGTTTCAACATCCAATTCACTCCTTTTTTATAAAAATATACACAATTTGAGGGATGTTTGTTTGTCGATTCACACTTTTTTCATGGTAAATGCATTATAAACTTGATTACAGGCGCAAAGGAAAAAAGCAATTAAAGAAGTCCAAACTGTAAAATATGCAATCAATCATTTTCTTGGAATAATTAGACAAATTTTTGATTTCGATGCATATACCTTATATTTAATAAATGTTTACATGGCTGAATATGAACAAACTTTTAATTTAAGAGACAGAAGTATAGATTATAGAGGCTCACCCCAATATCTATTTGGGAAAAAAGATGTCAATAGCACGAATAATTAAATGGAAATTAAAAATATCCCACATCCAATTCATTCTCAAGTGCTTCTGTAACTTTTTCAGGATTAGTATTCTAGAATATCACTTATTATTTGATTCCACAACAGTCCATTATAACAGTTGTGGTGCTTGTTTTCTGAAGCATATCATCAACAACAATTTTATATTTGTCCCATGGATATCGGTTTCGCCAGTTTTCATCTGTTATTTTCCAAATTTTTTCGGGATTGTTTTGCCGATTTTTGCAACGTTCTAGCTGAGCATCCTTATCAATTTGAAGCCAGAATTTTAGAATAGTCGCTCCTGTTCCTACAGGAATATTTTCAAATTCGTTTATTTCCCCCTATAAGCACGTTTCTATTCCCAGTCACTGTAGAGCTTCTCTACCCTTTCTACAAAGACTCTGCAATACCAGCTCCGTTCGAAAATCGTTATGTTTCCCGCATAAGGGACCACTTCACAAAAGCGCCAAAGGTATTGACGTGCCTTTTCAATATCATTTGGCGGGCCCGCGGATACACCCTGTAGAGTCCTAGGGTTCAGCTCTTTACCAAGGTTGTGAATATCTCCCCCTTTGTCTGTGGCAGCCTAGCCTTCAAATACTATAATTATGGAGCGTTTTTCTTGAAAAGCTCGTACTGGAGGTTTTCAAGTTTTTGTTGGTACAGCTTTTTGGATTCTTCTTATTCCTTATGTAAGATGGTTTTGGACAGGTCGACTTTTCCAAGACAGAGGCACCAAGTTCAGGGAGCTTGATATTTCTCTATACAGGTATTTAATTGTCTGCTGCCCTGGAGTACGTGTCATATCCTCAATATAAGTTTCGATGACCTGAGTTGCAGTCGTGATAATTTGGAAGGTTGCAAAGTTTCTGTCATTTGCTCCCACTACAGTCCAGTGGGTATAGAGCATGTCTATTTTTTCAAGCACTTTTTCTATAATTGGCATGTACTCATTATATTCATAAATGAAATCCAACTTCTTCCCATTTTTCTTTCTTTTTTCCTTTTCGTATTCATCCAGGATTAATGGAATGCCTTTTTTTAATTTTCTTGAAATGATCTTCTTGCTCTTTTTTTACTTACATGGAGGAAAAACTTCAGTATAAGGTACCTATCATCTGAAAGCTGACACTCGAAGCAATTTATTTTTTCCAGACATTTCTCAAGTTTTTCTTTGGATTTTCCCTTCCTGAAGTGTTTTACGATCTCCGGCTGTACCAGCTCTGATAAAATATCGCAATTTTACCTTTTACTAGAATAAAATTCCAAAAATGCAAAAGGAAAGTTTTGAGTGCATCTTCATAGGAGGCGAAAGTCATGATGTGAAAATCTTATTCTCTCGAGTCCAGAGGCAATATGAAAAGTTTGATGTCTTCTACCATCCCAGATGCATGCCAGCCTTCGAAAACGAAAATGATGAGGATCTTCAATTCTCGGGTCTTACGTTAGAGCTCACCGAGCTTAACCTCAAGTATTTTCATAGGTTTTTCATATTCACTGTGTTTTATTGCCGGAGCCATGTCAATATTTTCAAGCATACAATAACCCCAAGTTTATCGATTAAAGTTGTCCGATTAATTCAGCTATTTGGTTTTGATCTTTAGAAGTAATTTTTATGATAATACATAAAGGTAATATTTGAATCCACTTTTGGTAGGTAGACATTAGAATTTATGCAGATGGACTAAAGAAGCAATAGTGTTAAACCTTTAACCCATTAAACATGACGTTGATCATAATGTCAAATGCATTCGATTTTGTTCCTTTAGTGAATAGCCTTATCCAGTCTAAAGAAAAATAGACTTATATATGAGGCTGCCAAATTTAACCCCAGGGCTGAAACTAAAGCCAAATGTATGCAGCAGATGATTTAGTAAAGAATCATTTAGTAAGCTTTGCCTAAAGGTCATTCCATTCTTAATTCTTAAGATTTTCAGGATGCCTTCATGATCAGGAATCGGTCATTATCCGAAATAAGATGTTAAAGAAACAAATTTCAAGTTTAGGACTTTGCTGTTGAACTGAAAAACAGCAAAATTAAATGTTTAACTGTTTAAATCCAAGTATTCTGATGAGACTGATTGTACTTGATTTTATCACTAAACCGCGTACTCCTAAAACTTTGGGATCGGCTCAGTCACAAACCTGAAATATTATCTTTACCGAATTCTCATGGACTACTCGAATTTCGTATAGAATTTGAGTTTCCTAACAATTGTGCTTTTGCTAAATTAAAAGGTGAATCATGTCTCACATAATGGAAATAATGGGAAAAACAAGGGTAGTAATAAAGGATGGCGAAGTTATCGAAGTTGGAGATTCTGAGATCGAATGGTGTCCCCTCATTGCCAAGTTAAACGGAATCCAAAAAATTACCTCAGAAGAAGTCAAAAAGAATGTAGAGTCCAAGATCAGTAACTTAGGAATGTTCACAGCTAAGCGCCAACTCCTTGAACAAGATACTTTTGTGGCTTTTGGAGCCTCCGAAATAATGATGTCTGGCTTACGTAGTGGTTCCCTTGAGGCAACTGTAACTGTCTGCGATGGAGCAGGAACTGTCATATCCAACAATCCTGATCTTGTCCAGGGTATAGGCGGTAGGATATCAGGTTTGATAAAAACTGAGCCCATCAAGGATGTTATAAATGGGATTCAAAAATTCGGCGGAATTGTTCTTGACACTAAAACTGCAGTCATCGACCCTGCAGGTGGAGTAAAAAAAGCTGCAGATCTTGGTTACAAAAAGATAGCAGTAACTGTAGCTAATCCAAAAACCGCAAAAAAACTGAGAGAACTCGAAGCTGAACTTGAACTTGATCTTATAGTAATTGCTGTACATGTTACAGGAGTCAGCAAGGAAGAAGCTCAAAGTCTTCTGGAAAATTCAGATATAGTTATCAGTTGCGCTTCTAAACATATAAGGGAACTTGCGAAACCATTCGTTCAAGTTGCAGCTGCTATCCCATTATTTGTCATAACGCAGAAAGGAAAAGAAATCGTGATTGAGAGAGCGAAAGATATCAAAAGCCCAATTTTGATAACTACTACAGAATTGCCAGTGATACCCAGGCATAAGTAGCCTCGAG
Organism: uncultured Methanosarcinaceae archaeon; assembly: GCA_963733675.1. Classification (GTDB taxonomy): domain Archaea; phylum Halobacteriota; class Methanosarcinia; order Methanosarcinales; family Methanosarcinaceae; genus Methanosarcina. The sequence continues at coordinate 342,676 of CAVTET010000001.1, forward strand.
AATTAAAATAAAGTAGCCGTATCTATTATGTACCCATAGAATTTGCGCACTCTAAGTAACAAATCAAGGTCATTAAACTTCATGGTTTAAATTTACATTTAAGACATTTAACGGTTCAATGTTGTTTTTCATTTCAAATGCGTAAGTCATACCCCTCAAATATAGAATCAAACCTACTTTTAAGACGTGCTCTTAGATATTTGAGGCTTTCGTTGAGAACTTAGGTAAATTTAAGATATTTATATCATTTCAACTTCTAGAAATTAGAGCTTTAAGAGCAAAATCAGTAAGAGTTTTCATAAGTAGAAATTAATGTTAAGAAATTTAAACTCTCAATACTCAAATGCATAGGAGTTAATCTATCCTAGAGTCGCTTAAGTGGTTTCCACAGGCTAATGGTTTTGGTGACTGTGGAGAGTATATTAACGGGTGTGGAGTAGATGGAATGCTCCATATGGATTTTCTCTCATAAAGACAATTAGCTATCACAAAACACTAGCAAATTGATTAAGGTTTAGACTTATAAGCTTTCAATAGACTTGCCGCTCTATTAGCATGTTTTGTGACGGAATAAAGACTTTGAATAGCTTGTTCCATATCAGAGTTTCCGGCTTCAATATTTTTTTTATAAGCTTTGACTCCGTGATAAATACAAACTGCTGCGCTGTTGGCTTGTACCATTTCTAGTCGAGATTCATCTTTTGCACTTTGTAAATCAGGCGATACACTGTATAAATCACTATCATTTTAACGCAGTATCTATGTATTTCATGTCATTACTTACAACAAGCGAATCTGATAGATACGTCGCCAACCATTGAGAATCTTGATTGTTTATTGTTTCATTTATTGGTATAGGAGCCAGGGTAGGAACTGGCATTGAAACTTCTATTTCTGCTTTCCCATAACACAAAACCATTGGAATAGTTGCCAAAATCAAAAAACAATAAATTATCATGAAAATATTCAGTATCCTTTTTATCTTCTCAAATTCTTGTTTCCCCATATATTATACCCCCTATTTTCACTAAATTTTGATGTGCTGATGATGTACATGCCTAACGATGTTTATTTTTGTCACCGTAATTATTTTAAATTAATTATATGAAAAATAGTTTCTTAACAAAAGTTACTCCGATATCAAATTTTTGTAAGTTAAAAAAAATAAATATTAGTAATATTTTTTTTATTATTTTTGGATTCTTCAAAATTTAGTACTAAGTTCGTCCCTAAAAGGTAATGCAGATCAATCTATGGTTAATATGTATTGCTTTTTAGGAAAAAGCTCAATGTTGAGCTTGTGAAAAAATCATGGTATATACTATATTATTAATATAAAAATATAGTTGAATTTTAAAATATTTTATTGGAAAGCAAATTCAATATGATAGCTGCAATTTGACTTAGAAGCTATCCGAAAAGTCCTGCTGATCTTAATGTTATCAATGCGCACGCTAAATGTAGGATAGCAAGGTAATTTTCAATTTTCTTTTCCCATCTTATAAGGAGTCTTCTGAATCTATTCAGCCAAGAATGTGTCCTTTCTACAACCCATCTTCTTGCCCTAAAACCAGGTATTTCTCTTCTTATGTTTTCTTCTCCACGACTTTTGATATGCGCAGTATAACCATATTCTTCAACCAATTTTCTGATATCGTTGAAATCATAACCCTTATCCATGCATATATTCTGAATTATGTCTTCTGGAGAAGGTCTTTCAAAGAATATGGCGTCTAAAGTCCTTTTTACAAGCTTTATATCGTGACGATTGGCTCCATCAACGACAACAGAAAGTGATATGCCTTTACCATCAGTTAAAACACTCCTTTTTGTACCTTTTTTGCCACGATCAGTAGGATTGGCTCCTGTTCCAGTTCCACCTAATGGTGCTTTTGTCATAGCACCATCAATTGATTGTCATTCCCATTCTAATCCTTTTTCGAAATCATACTCAACAAGACCAGCCATCCACATGCTCTCAAATAAGCCTGATAGTTGCCATTCCTGAAATAGATCATGTACAGTGCTTGGAGCTCCATAAAATCGTGGCAATGCTTTCCATTGGCAAACAGTAAAAAGGAGATAGAAAATGCCACTCATTATTTTCCTATCACCCTTTCTAGGTCTTCAAGACTTCTTTTTTGGCTTAGGTACATGTAGTAAAGGTTCTATTCTTCCCCAATAATCTTTAGAAAATTTGTAGTCCTGAACAAATTTCCGTTTTGTCATTACCACACATGATCTTAAATTGAAAGTAGATTATTTTTCGGATAGGCTCTTAGAGATATACAGCTTTTATAATAAAATATATGTATTTTTCTCAAATTCAAGTATAAAAATGGTACAATCCATTTTAATACAATCAAGTGTAACAATAAATTCCCACATCAACATATATATCGCCTGAAGTAGCCAATGAATTTCACACTATATAAGAAAAAACTAAAAATTTCAGCTTTGATGACTTTTCCAGATGATGCATGGACAGCTTTGAGTAGAATTACAGGATCGATGACTATGCTTGCATTCTCTTCCTTCTCATACATGCATAGTTTTTCATATAAAACCTGTTCATCAATGAAACAACAAAAACATAACTTTATTAGTTTATTGAATATAATTAGACTGTAAATATAAATATCATTTCAATAGTATTAAACTATATTGATATAATAATACAATCTAAATAATAATAATAATAATAATAATAATAATAATAATAATAATAATAATAATATAATTTAAATTCTGTACTACTTCATATACAACACTAGTGCAGGTTTAGGAATGATAATCAATTGGTAAAACAATGGCTATGCAATAAATTAGTTTAGGAGTGTTTATTCTGATAAACTATCCGATTATAAGGTTCCGTTGCAAAAATCCTTTCTAATGATACAATAGAATAAAACGAAAACCAAAGATAGTAATATGCTATCTAATTCCTTTAAATGGAAGCATTATGAAGGAGAAATTATCCTATTGAATGTAAGATGGTACTTAAAATATCCATTGAGCTATAGAAATTTAAAGGAAATGATGATAGAAAGAGGATTTCAAGTTGATCACAGTACTATAATGAGATGGGTACATCAATATTCCCCTGAACTAGAAAAGAAGATAAGAAGACATTTAAGACTAACAAACTATTCGTGGAAAGTTGATGAAACCTATATCAAAATAAAAAGTAAATGGAAATATTTTTACCGAGCAGTTGACTCAAATGGAGATACAATTGATTTCATGTTAAGTGCAAAACGAAATCGAAATGCAGCGAAGAGATTTTTTAAGAAAGCTTTGAGTTCTAATCATAATCAAATTCCAAGAGTAATAACAGTTGATAAGAATCCAGCTTATTCACCTGCTATAAGTAAACTGAAAAATGATAAAATACTACCTAAAAACGTAGGCATTCGACAAATCAAGTATTTGAATAACATTATAGAACAAGATCCTAGATTTATAAAGCGAATCGTTAATCCAATGTTAGGATTTCAGTCTTTTCAATCTGCTAATAAGACTTTAAAAGGAATTGAAGCTATGAATATGATCAAAAAAGGACAAGTAAATGATCTAAATTACTCTGTTCTTAATGAAGTCAAATACATTAATCAATTATTTGATATAGTTTTATAATGTTAGTACATTTTCCTTGAATGTTTTGATTTTTATTAATCACTTATAGATTTACATATTTTGTTGAAGTTTTTGCAACGGAACCCTTGCCAATTCTGGAATTGCCGAAGAAGATATAAATAGCGTGTATGCAACTGGATATGGACGGAACAGCATAAAATTTGCCGATGGAACAATAAGTGAGATTACCGCTCATGCTATGGGCGTTTATCACCTGTACCCAGATGTTAACGGGATTATCGACATAGGAGGTCAGGATAGTAAGGTTATCTCAGTGAATGATGGCAAAGTAACCGATTTTTTAGTGAACGATAAATGCGCAGCAGGCACAGGTAAATTTTTAGAGTACACCGCGAGAGCTCTTGAAGTGCCTATAGAGGAATTTGGTTTTTTGGCACTAAGCTCAAAAGAACCAGCTAGCATATCAAGTATGTGTACTGTCTTCGCCGAGTCCGAGGCTATATCACTAAGAGCGAGAGGGTTTAAGAAGGAAAATATTGCGGCAGGACTCATCGAAAGCGTTTCTAGAAGAGTTGTTGTCATGGCCCGACAAGCAGGATTAAACCAAAACGTGGCTTTTGTGGGCGGTGTGGCGAAAAACGTTGGTATTAAGATAGCATTGGAAAAAGAGTTGGGAATATCACTCTACGTTCCCCCAAACCTGCAGATCACGGGAGCACTTGGAGCTGCACTAATCAATTGTGAACTAAAATAAACATTATTATATAAGGAAGATATCTCCTTCTCTTCAGGATTTAGTCTTTAAAATTGTATTAGTTTCTAGTCATTAGTTATTGAGTATCTGTAGAATGATAGCTACCTTTATTCATATAGTAGTTGGTTATACTTAAATTCGGAACTTGATGTCACTATATTGAAATATGACCTGATTTGATTTATTCTAAGCTAATACGACTATTTACAAAAAACGATCACTCAACAAATTCGATCTTTACGATAATTCAAAACTATTAGCGTACGATTTTTTCCGTTTCGTTACATGACCCCATTCTGATAATTTTCTTAATCTCTATCCAAAAGTTGTGACTATTATCACTATCAGAATAATTTCCCATACCGAAAGCGGAAGAAAGACAGTCTTCAAATATGGGGGAACAATGGGTATATTTGTCATTCTTGTGGTCAGATGAGCATCAAGGGCCAGCAGCTGCACAATGAGGACGAGCAGATTGGTCATTTAAATGAGAATGTGCATAACAGGCTGTACATATTCAAACTTTAATCCAGGAAAATAGCAGGCTAAACATCAAGCTGCTTCCGGGCAACACCGAAAAAAGTAAGGCTTGGTGGCTATTTTGGTAACTCCTACTACAATTCTCAAAATTGCTCAAACTTCGCTAAAATTTGTTTTCTAATTATATCTGCTTCCTTTACTGTTATCTCAACATTTTCGTTCCTATTTCCTGAAACAACATTTGTTTTCAGATATCGAATGATTCTGTTGTATGTAAATCAGAACCATTAAAATGTTGGATAACAGCTTATATATCATAGCTGTTTCATCCTAATAATTTGATCAATGAATTCTTTATAATTGTCAAAACTATATTTTCTATTGATCTTCTATGCTTGAAGAATACGAGAAGAAGAAACATTTTGAAAAAACTCATGAGCCCTTTACTCGTGGTTCGCACGAAAGCGTCGACAGGCCTATTTATGTAGTACAACGCCATTATGCGCGCAACCTGCATTACGATTTCCGCCTGGAGATGGATGGAGTTCTGAAAAGCTGGGCCATGCCAAAGCAACCGCCAAAAAAGATAGGTCTCAAAAGGCTCGCTATCCTGACTGAAGATCATCCTCTTTCATATGCAGATTTTGAGGGGGAAATTCCGAAAGGAGAATATGGAGCTGGCAAGGTTGGGATCTGGGATAAAGGAACTTTTGAGCTTCAAAAACGTGAGGAAAAAGAGATTGTTGTGATACTCAATGGGGAGGAGCTGAAAGGGAATTATATTTTGATCAGGACAAAATATGGAAAATGTGAGAATGAATGGCTTTTCTTTAAAAGGGCAGACTAAAAATAATCATGGGGATCGATTCAAATAGTAAAGGCAGATTTCCTATTTCTTAAATTTTCAGTTTAAAATATCGCTGAAATGATCTTTCACCATGTTATTATTTAGAAAAACCCGAAGATCGCTCCATCTGATGGGGAATATCCATCAATTTGATTATATTCAGTTATGTGATTGTCAAAATCAAAGCATCAAAATAATCTGAAGATTTCTCAGCACCGATAATCCATTTTGCACATCTGATCTTCAATATTCGAAAATGTACAAAACTATGAATTTTACCCTATAATAATAGAGACAACTAACAAGTTCGGCTCGAATGACTTCCCCATATGATCATGGCCGGCTTTGAGTAGAGTTTCAGGATCAATTACTTCAATTGTATTCTCTACCATCTCACATATTCACAGTTTTTGTTTGAAAAACCATGGATCATTGTTTTTAGATGGTTATGTTCTACCTAACATTGTAGTTTTTTTTGGCTTGTGTTGGAATTCAGGTTAAAAGTTTTTTTCCAAAATAGATGTTTTGCAAGTTAAAATGTTGTTTCTGATGAGTATTATTATAATCTTCATAAGTTTAACAAGTAATAGTAATGCCAAAATTATTCCAATAAGTGTGTAAATATATTTTATCAGTAGAAAAGTTTACTTTGTATAGTGAAGTATTATTCATTTGTTTTTTTATAGTTATTTTTAAGCAATAATATATGAACAAATATCAAGAGATTAAAAATGAACGAAGCTAAATGTGATAAAGCAAGTAGAAAGCATACAATCATGACGGTTTTAGGAATCACTGCATTGGCGCTTTTAATGCTAGTGGGTATAGCAGGCACAGCACAATCTTTAAATTATTGGTCCCACAAAGGAGGCGAGCTAATAAGCTCAGAAAAGTACAATGAAGCAATAATAGCCTTTGAGAAATCAATTGAAACTAATCCACATGATTCATATGCTTGGACTGGCAAAGGCGTAGCTTTAGGGAAATTAGGCAAATCAGATGAAGCAATAAAAGCATTTGACAAAGCAATTGAAATTAATCCATGGTATTCAAAAGCTTGGTACAATAAAGGACTTGCTCTAGATCATTTAAATAAATATGATGAAGCAATAAAAGCATTTGACAAAGCAATTGAAATTAATCCTAAGTATTCAGCAGCTTGGTACAATAAAGCAGTAATTTTAAATAAATTAAGTAAATCAGCTGAAGCAATAAATGCATATGAGAAAGCAATTGAAATTGATCCGCAACTCAAAAACTTGGCACAATAAAAGTAATTTATCTACATAAAAATAAATCCGATTTGTGGGTTGAATAGCTACTTAATTTTCATTTATTCTTATTCTTTGTGAGATAAACATAATCACTTTTTGCCTCCCATCACAACACATATTTCGACTGACAAATGAGAAAATACATAGTTTTTCGATACAAAATCTATGTATAAATCCGGTTTAAAATTTAATAAAATGATGACTGTGCATTTTCAAATAAAATAGAAAAACAAGAAATAGAGCAGTGTAGCGAATTTGCTTTAAATTCAAAGTTAAGTTTTTGTATAATATGTTTAACTTTGTTCTCTGATGTGGAATTTTCTACCAGATAATTCTTTGAAGGTTGTTATTTTATGGATAATTCGAAACATTTTCGTGGAGGCTGTCGAATGTGGGTTATCCATGTGATCCCTGTAAAAGTTAAAATTAGTATAATAAAGTTTTATTTGATGAGAATTGGTATTATTTTCTGGGTTTTTGATTGATTGCAGTCAAATACCAGTGAAATTTATGGTAAAGTTTGGCGATCCAGGAGATCTTCAAAAGTCTGTAATATCATGATTTATTTTGATGGTGTGTATATCGAATATTGTAAAGTTACAGTAGGTCTCAACTCCTCATATAGGTCTTAATTGACTTCAACGCCGCCATATGATCTATCATAACCTAATTATAAATCCAGTTTTTATTCCCTTCTCAAATCCTACTCGTTCATAGAATCTCAGTACACTTTCTTCCTTTCTCCCGGTTAACAACACAACTTCACAACAGTTATTCTTTTTTGCCACCTCTATAGCTTTATACAATATTGAAGTCCCATATTCTCTCTTTCTGTATTCTCTATGAGTTATCACATTTTCTATTAATCCAAAAGGTCTTCCGCTTCTTGTTAAATTATCTATTATAATTAATGTACATGATGAGACTATTATCCCATCATCTTCCACCACAAAATAATATCTGTTTGAATCATTGAAACTTTTTTCCCACAATTTGTTTATGCGATCCGTTCCCTTCAAATCAGGATCATCAGGATTTAAGTATATATATACAAATACAGTAATCTATCCAATTCTTCAAATTTTATTAACCTCATTTTATTATTTATGATATCGTGCTCCAGACTGTGATTTCAACGACTTTGCTATTTCCCCGTAAAAGACCTCCCAGTAAGTACTGCTAGATTTCAACGTGAAATATATGATTGTTGCCAAATAAAATATCCGTCAAGAGTCGTGCATCCAGCTATTTTTATTGGGACTTACGCACTTGAAGTCCAGAATCAATACCATTAAAATTAAAATTTTCTAACACTCAATTTTTAATCGTCACATACAATATACTTTATTTAGCATCAGAAGTGCGTAAGTCCTATTTATGCAAGAGCCTGTTTCGAAATTCAATCATTTTCTACAATTGGATAATGAACATGTGGGGTTTAAATTAAGATAAAAACGGTTCAAAAATTTAAACGTAAGTTAACCTTGATTTGGGATCTGAAATTCGATGTAGATTTCTGTACATGTTTACTACAAAAACTATCATATTACTATATTATTCTCGAACCTTAGTGAACCTGCCCTAGTTCTGATCGAAAAAGCTATCTGACAAAAGTACTGAATATTCTCAGACTTTATGTTATGAATTTGAGAATGTATCCACCAAATCCCAAGATATTAAATGGAATTACCAGATTCCACAAGTGCAGAAGGTGATGTAGGCAAAAAAGATAAATATATTGGGGACTGTAATATCCCCCCATTTAATTATTGAGCTCATTTCAAGCTCTATTCAATTTCATTTTTAGTATTTCCTTCGTTTCCTCTATTACAATCAACTTTACTATATTATTTGTTTGGTTTTCTATTTGCATTCTACTCGCTTAGTGGTCACAGTACATGGAAATCCCATGCAACATTAGCATCAACTCAATGTGTTATTAAGAGTTGATTTAGAAAGCCTTGCCAACTTTATTTCTCGTTCTCTCCTTCAGAATCTTCCCACATCACCGTAACTCTAGGACTTTTGCCACGCTCACGAATTGATGTTGTTATCATTCCCAAATCTACCAACTCTTGTAATGCCCTTGTGAAAAATCTTTTATTGACACCAAAAATATCCTTTGCTGTAGAACTGGAAATAACAAGATCTATTTTTGTTTGCATTAAATCTTTAAGATACCAGATATACAAAGTTAATTTTGTAGCATTTACATTACCTTGAAGCAACAAAGCTTTCTGGATTCAAGGAAGTGGAGTATTGGGGATAAAATGATGTTTGAGTTTTTTCTTAATTGTCATATTACCTACCCATATAAAAGTAAATACTAGATATATCTAAAAAATACTAGAGATACATAAAAATAATTAATAGGACGGAGTAGAATCCGTGTCTATTTAACTAGTCACAGATTCCTATGTAATATTTATCAAGTATCAGAATTTCCGGCTTTAATTTATTCTACAATTCTTAGGACCCTCTTCCAAGTCTCAACTCCTCTAGGATCAAAATGTCTTTCAGGGTATTTGATGACATCAGATTCCGTTTTAATAGAATTTTCGGGCCCCAAAACTAAGGTAGACGCTTCTGTCATTAACTCTTGAGCTTTCAAAATAATCTCATCTGCCTCTACTTCATCGCATTCGATCAGAATTGCGTCATGGATAGGAGCAATGATTTTGAGATTATTCTCTACAAAAAGGATACAAGCAACTCTGAAAATTTCCCCACCTGTTGCATGACACGGAAAGTTTTTGATCGTCCTCCCTATTTCTTTTCCCCACCAAAAATGTGCATTTGCCAGCCAAAACAGGTTGTGATTCGTTTAAACAACAGGCTTGTGTCTAAAACATGCTCACACCAGTCCCAATATGTTTTATAAATTCGTTTATGGTGCCTTAGTAGTTCTTTCGCGTATGGAGTAGATTTACCTACACGCAAAGCCAAACTATCTGGCCCCATCCCGTATTGAACTCCTGATGCTCTATATTTCTAATAATATTAAAGCGTTGATCGAGTTATCAATGGTATTAGGTAAACTATTAATAATATTGGCAGTAGACGTGATATGAACTTTTTTGACTTACTTACATCAAGGGGCGTATAAGAGCTTTACAAGATCAAAAAACTGAGATTTTTTAATTTAAGTAAATGGGGGAGGTTAAGCCTAGCTCTATTATAGTGAAACGATTGTACAAAAGTAAATTCACAAAAATAATTTTTCTTGAAGAGTAAACACAGGCAAATAAAGTTACTTTCAAGCTTATTTATTGATTAATGACTATAGATTAAAGAAAGATAAATTTTTTAAAAAGTATATTTAATAAGTATAAGTTATCTTTATTTCTTCCAATTTAAATATTAAATGCAATTCATATTCTAATAAAATGAAGTTCGTTGTTCTCCAGAAATATATTTTCATAATTATGAATCGGTTTCTTTATATTCTTTATAATACTCTTTTATTATAAAGCTCAAAACTTTTTAATTGAATTCGGATATTATCATGCCTTAGATGCTTGATTATTTTTGAGATCAATTTATGTTTAACGTAATTTAAGGTTTTTAAATTCATTTTTAATATATACAACTTTAAATAGTATGAGTACATTATTGATTGTTGGAGATGAATAACCTTCTAATTATATACGTATACAGGTTTTAATTGCTAAAACTATACTGATCGTCCAACAAATATCATAAAGCGAGTTCTAGTAGTCAGTTATGAATCTATTGTAAGGCTTGTATTTAATTATCGGTCGTTGGGCTGAAAACGGAAAAAATTATTTACAAAGTAAAAAGGCTTTTTATTCTCTTCAAAACGGCAAAGGTGTCGTATAAATCTGCATACAATACACATATTTATCAATTGTTGTCAGCTTTAAAGGTAATTTTAAAAGCATAAGATGCTTATTAAAGCATAATTTGAGGATATAAATAATGTTACCATGGTATTTTATTTAGCTGACAAACTTATCTACTAAACTAAAAGTATAAAAGGGGTTATCATGAAAGACTATGAAGTAAAAGTGCTGGACGAAAACGACCACATTTTTATTGAAACATTGAGGAATCTCGGGATGTCAAGAAATGTCGCTACAACTATGGCATATCTCATGAATGTGAACGAAGCTTCATCCCGTGAAATTGAAATCAGTACTGGATTAAGGCAACCCGAAGTTAGTCTTGCGATGAGGTTAATGCGTAACCAGTCCTGGGTCAGTGTACGTTCAGAAAAAAAGCCGGGAAAAGGGAGACCGATTAAGATTTATGCTCTTGCGGCTCCGGTTGACGAGATCATAAGCTATTATGAGGATAAGATTTACAAAGAATCTCAGGCAACCATATCAGCAATTAAGAAGCTGAAGGTAATGAGCAAAAAGGTGCCTCTAACTCCCTCAAAGTAAAGACTTTCGAACAAGTTAGCTCCATAATGGCTGAAAATTCTTTTCGGAAATTCAACCATTATGGAATAAATTTCTGGTTCCGTTGCAAAAAATTCAAAAAAATATATAAATCTATAGGTAATGAATAAAAATCAGAATATTCAAAGAAAATGCACTAACATTATAAAACTATACCAAACAATTGATTAATGTATTTGACTTCATTAAGAACAGAGTAATTTAGATCATTTACTTGTCCTTTTTTGATCATATTCATAGCTTCAATTCCTTTTAAAGTCTTATTAGCAGATTGAAAAGACTGAAATCCTAACATTGGATTAACGATTCGCTTTATAAATCTATGATCTTGTTCTATAATGTTATTCAAATACTTGATTTGTCTAATGCCTACGTTTTTAGGTAGTATTTTATCATTTTTCAGTTTACTTATAGCAGGTGGATAAGCTGGATTCTTATCAACTGTTATTACTCTTGGAATTTGATTATGATTAGAACTCAAAGCTTTCTTAAAAAATCTCTTCGCTGCATTTCGATTTCGTTTTGCACTTAACATGAAATCAATTGTATCTCCATTTGAGTCAACTGCTCGGTAAAAATATTTCCATTTACTTTTTATTTTGATATAGGTTTCATCAACTTTCCACGAATAGTTTGTTAGTCTTAAATGTCTTCTTATCTTCTTTTCTAGTTCAGGGGAATATTGATGTACCCATCTCATTATAGTACTGTGATCAACTTGAAATCCTCTTTCTATCATCATTTCCTTTAAATTTCTATAGCTCAATGGATATTTTAAGTACCATCTTACATTCAATAGGATAATTTCTCCTTCATAATGCTTCCATTTAAAGGAATTAGATAGCATATTACTATCTTTGGTTTTCGTTTTATTCTATTGTATCATTAGAAAGGATTTTTGCAACGGAACCCTTATTCTTTTGTCCTTCGTTGAATTAATGGAAGGAATAGTTTTACTGCCAAATATTCTTTTTTTATTTTTTTCATTGATGCATGGGTTTTAATGTAAAACCTACGTATTTCTCGATGTAAATTCTCCATTAATATTTTATTCACTAGTATCTGTTCACAAACTGGAAATATAGAAAAACACATACGTATTTAATTTTTAGTAAGTAAGTTTTTTCCAGTCGAATTTGTTTTTACGTTTGCATCAGATACTAAATATTGTCTCATTTTCATGATTTAATTAGTCGCAATCGAGATAGTTGACGAAACAATAGTTTATTTTTACCAACCTTGCTCGGCTACGACAACCTGTGGAAGATAATTCAAGGCCTCGTTCCACGCGCATCCATAAGGGCCGCAAATGACGTCGCTATCCCCGCTCATTCCATAAGGAGCTGGTGGATAAAATCCGAACCCAGGTCCTCCCCAGCCACCATTACCATAACCACCGTTACCATGACTATGATCACCATGACCACTGTAACCACGATCACCAGAACCAGAAGCTGCGCTCGCTGACACTGTTATTAATGGCACTACTGCAAAGACTAACACTAGAATGCCAAGTATTTTTATTCTATCATAATTTTGTTTCTCCATATTTGTATACACTCCTAACTTGCTTCAACTTCAGATTATTTTTTAAGGCTGTTATTTTTTCCACTTACTTCCAATCGGCAAATCACTGGTAAACACTGTTATAAGTCTAAATAGTTCAGTTCTACAAAAATAAATTAAATAAGTAAATAAACAATCACATTTGATTATTCAAAGTGATATATAATTCTATATCTACACAATAGATCATATTTAAGTAATAGTTTATAATATGTAGTGAATAATAACTTAGAAACTAAAGTAAATTGAAATAATGGTTGACTTAAAATAAAATGAGTAATATTGTTTTAAACCTAATAACATAAAATATGAAAAAAATAAAGAAAAATGTTAAATATGAAGTCTTTATACATTCATATGTCTATCCAAAAGATATCGAAAAATACAAAAATCTGAAATTAGCCATCGAACCTATGGTGATCTAATTCCGGGTTCCATTGCAAAAAATCTGGCTTTCTTGCAAAATCAGAAAAAACCTTCACAATTAGGAAAGTTAATCATTTTCATTAGAAAGAAAATGATACCTAAAGGTGAAAATTATAATGTCAAATTGCAGAAATATTATTTTTGCAACGGAACCGAATTCCGTATCTATAGTTCAGACAGCTGCAAGTTTCAGGTTTCTAAAACAAAATACCACGTTTTATAGAAGGATTTTCACTCCGTTCTTTCAATCTACTCTTTTTCAAATTGGCGCAATGTTAAGCCTACTCTATTAATGATATATCCAATTTTCGTGCATGCAGCAAATCCAAATATTTAATCAAGTAATTGAGTCTTTTTAGAACCAATGCTCTCATTTCCGTCCTAAAAAAATTCAAATTTGGATCATCATGATCCAAAACGCGATTAATTTGTTAGTGTTTAGTTGCCTTCTTTTCAATGAAATACACGAGACTGTCACTAACTATCACGCCGAGTACTGCAGACAAAATGTATCCTACAGAAGATACAAGCTTCGAATCTTTAAAAGAAGGGAGTTGGGGATGTTATAATCCTGCAGTGGTGCATGCCAGAGGTCAGAGAGCTCTTCCAACCCATGTGGCACAAACCCAATTCTGTCCTTAAGCTCATCTGGTGCCATTCACCATATGCAGTGCCTGCTGCAAAAACCTAAAGGCGCAAAAATTATCAATAATATCAGACCGATAGATAGATTTCTTACCATCTTATACACATTCTCACCTCAGATTGTGACTCCAAACATAATTTTATTCATTTCCGCGTTATATTTCTTTCAATAAAATACAGATGTATCCGCTGGATATATGCAAAAATAATTATGATGATCACTGCCTCAAGAGTGCCGAATGCTAAAGCGTGTTCAAGTACCATGGTAGGAATAGTTACATTCAAGTGATATGGCATCTAAAATAGGAATCTTTTAGCGGTGTGCTCTATAATTGGCTGTATCCCTAATTCAAAACCCGCACATAACGCTCCCATGGTCAGGGAAATCCAGCCGGCTATGGCCGCAGCAATAACTCTCATAGATGATGTAATAGCTGAATTTCCGCTGATAAACTTATAAGCATAGTAAGCAACAAAGGATACGGTTCCGTTGCAAAAATAATATTTCTGCATTTTGACATTATAATTTTCACCTTTATGTATCATTTTCTTTCTAATGAAAATGATTAACTTTCCTAATTGTGAAGGTTTTTTCTGATTTTGCAAGAAAGCCAGATTTTTTGCAACGGAACCATTAAACCTAATTGAGCAAGAAATTTTTAAACTCCATACCCCATCACTTGATTCAAAGCCTAGCTTTTTTCCTTCCACTATTAACGAATTAGTAACATTAATTGCATCTATTTCTGGTTTAATTGTGACTATTTCTGGTTTAATTTCAGCAATCAAAAAATGATATTCACATCATATTTTTTAATTTTTTAGTTTTGCCATAATTTCCATCAAGGTTTTTTGGGATTTAGAGTCCAAATAGCTTCTTCTGATTTTCTAAAACAGTATTTATTTACCGGTTTCGTCAAAATTAATCCTCGAATAAATACCAATTTTTTGTATAAACTGAAGAATAAATCCCAAAATTAATTCGATTTATTCAGTAAAAATCCAAATAATATCGAATTAAATCGATTAATTAGCATAAAAAAACTATAATTAGCGAAAAATCATCGAATAAATCGCTACAGCCCCCAATTACACGGAAACCATTATTATCTCTTTTATGATCTCTATCACGATCCCTATACGGTTACCAAATTGGGTTCCGTTGCAAAAAATCTGGCTTTCTTGCAAAATCAGAAAAAACCTTCACAATTAGGAAAGTTAATCATTTTCATTAGAAAGAAAATGATACATAAAGGTGAAAATTATAATGTCAAAATGCAGAAATATTATTTTTGCAACGGAACCCCAAATTGTCTCCCAAATATGTGATCTAAATTCCCATAGCCAGCAAAATTCACATAAATCACTTTGGCGACTCTAAGATCGATTTTATGTAGACTAAAATACTTCTTATTGCCATTAAATAATAATATTACCTTGGGCCTATCAGTAACCTATCCATTTTTGTTTTAGTAGCCGCCGCCTATTTGACATGGTGGCTACAAATTTGATGGGAAGACCTAAATACTAAGCTATTTGGTGCCTTTTTAGGATTGAAATATTGGAAGTTTAATGAATCAGGTACTCAATGCTAAGGTGGACAAATTATGGGATTGAAAAAGTTTAATTTTTAAAAACAAATAAGCCTAATATAATCCTAATACTTTCAGACAAAGAAAGGATCTTAAAACTAGGTTTTTTGGAAAGTTATATTTTGTTATCTTGATATTTCAATTGATATTTTAGTAAAATATGTCAAATTTAGGATATTTCTATTAGTAATATCAGAACTTTACTAGATGAAGCAAAGTATAAATATTACAAAGTTTTAATGTTTATTCATGTTGCAAATCTTTTACTAATTTTACTGAATCCATAAGCAACGATATAAGTTAAACTGGGGATAAGTATATTTATATATTATACATATTAACTATTGGTTAGTGTCAATTACATACTAACTCACAGTCAGTTTCCTGGCCAGAGTTTTCAAGGGATTTTTGTAACCCTGTTAGTATTTATTTAAAAGATTAATGATTATTAAAATCAATTCGAAAGGCACCATTAAGGTCAAAATTCGATATTGTTGCCAAAATACTCCATAAGATTTTAACAAGTAATGTAGGGGGAAAATGGATCCAGCGAAATTACTTGATATTCTGGGAAATGAGAATCGCAGGAAGATTATTCAGCTTCTTGCAAACCGCCCCTGCTATGTAAGTGAAATATCGAGCAGACTGGGAGTAGGGCCAAAAGCTATAATAAGTCATCTGAATCTGCTTGAACAAGCAGGGTTAATAGAGTATAGCGTTGACGAACAGAGGCGCAAGTACTTCAATATCGCAAATAACATGCGACTCGAAGTTTCAGTCTCACCATACTCCTATAACGTGACACTTCAAGACATTGCTCTTGACAGGGAGGTAATAGGAGAATCTTATGTAGCTGAGAAGAAGGAGGTTACTGCAATAGAAGACTCATCCTTTTTCTTCCTGAAATTGAGCGGCAGACTTCATGAACTGAATAAAAGGCAGAAGGAGCTTGCACAGATGCAGAAGCATCTCCAGGTCGAGTACACAGAAATGATGAACCTCTGCATGGATTCAATTGAAGAGATCGCCAAAAACCCTGTAGAATGCGAACTTCTTTTTGAGCTTCTAAAAAGTGAAACAACTCTAGCTACCCTATGCTACAATCTGCGCCTGCACCCGAGCATTATCAATGCTAATCTGATAGACCTTGCAGAGAGAGGATTTATTGAGTATAGTATTAAAAATAATCAACACTATTGGCGACTATGTGAGACTGGAGCTGAGAATAAATGATTGAAGAAACCAATCTGAGAGTAACTGAAGCTTATCACAAAGACGTAGGCAGGGGAATTGCAAGAATAGATACTCGGCTGATGCAGCAGATGGGGCTGATAAGCGGAGATATAATTGAAATCTTAGGCAAAGCAAAAACTTATGCAATCGTCTGGCCAAACGTAGAACGAGAACAGGAAAATAGGATTCGAATAGATGGAAACCTGCGTAGCAATGCAAAAGTAGGGATTGACGACAGGGTCACGATTCAGAAAGTCCAGGCAAAACATGCTCAGAGGGTTACCCTAGCTCCTTTTCAGCCTGTAAGGCTTGTTGGAGGTGCCCACTATATCCTCAGAATTATTGAGGGAAGGCCTCTGAACAAAGGTCAACAAATAAGGGTGGAAACTGTAAATAACCCCCTCACTTTCGTTGTGGCATCAACAAAACCTGCAGGTCCTGTGGTTGTCACCAAGGACACTGAAATTCTAATCAAGGAAAAAAATGTTGAAGAAATTAGGATTCAAGAAGGTATCTCATATGAGGATATAGGTGGGCTTAGGCGAGAAATTCAGCTTGTCAGGGAAATGATCGAGCTGCCACTGAGACATCCTGAAATATTCCAGAAGCTTGGGATTGAACCTCCAAAAGGAGTTCTTCTTCACGGTCCTCCTGGAACGGGCAAGACATTGATCGCAAAGGCAGTTGCAAGTGAAACTGATGCAAACTTCATCACTATCAGCGGTCCTGAGATAGTTTCCAAATATTACGGAGAAAGCGAGCATAAGCTCCGTGAAATTTTTGAAGAAGCTGAAAAGGATGCACCTTCTATCATCTTCATAGATGAAATTGACTCTATAGCCCCTAAAAGGAGCGAAGTCACCGGAGAAATGGAACGTAGGGTAGTCGCTCAGCTGCTCTCATTGATGGATGGGCTAAAGACCCGGGGTCAAGTAGTTGTAATTGCTGCTACAAACCGACCTAATTCAATAGATGAAGCTCTTCGCCGTGGCGGAAGATTTGATCGGGAGATAGAGATCGGCATTCCTGATAGAAATGGCAGGAAGCAGATTCTTCTCATTCACACCAGAGGCATGCCAATCGAACAAGATGTAAGCCTTGGTGAAATTGCCGATGTAACTCACGGATTTGTGGGAGCTGATTTATCATCTCTCTGTAAGGAAGCAGCAATGCATGCTCTAAGAAGGATTACTCCTCAAATTGATATGGAAGAAGAAATCCCACAGGAAATCCTTGATAACCTTGAGGTTACAAAGGAGGACTTTAGAGAAGCTCTGAAGAACATCGAGCCTTCAGCCATGAGGGAGGTTTATGTTGAGGTTCCACATGTGGGCTGGGATGATATAGGTGGACTTGAAAAGGCAAAGCAAGAACTTATTGAGGCTGTAGAATGGCCCTTGAAGTACCCACAAATATTCAAAACTGTTAGTATAAAGCCCCCAAGAGGTGTATTACTTTTCGGACCACCTGGTACGGGCAAAACTCTGCTGGCAAAAGCTGTGGCCAGCGAAAGTGAGGCAAATTTTATCAGTATTAAAGGTCCAGAACTTCTCAGCAAGTACGTAGGTGAATCTGAACGTGCAATAAGAGAAACCTTCCGGAAAGCAAAACAAGCTGCGCCAACTGTAATTTTCTTTGACGAGATAGATTCAATTGCTCCCCAAAGAAGCTCTGTATCTGATACGCATGTATCCGAAAGAGTCGTTAGCCAGATACTCACTGAGTTAGATGGGGTAGAAGAGCTCAAGGATGTAATCATAGTCGCGGCTACAAATCGGCCGGATATGGTAGATCCCGCCCTTCTCAGGCCTGGCCGTTTTGACCGACTCATTTATATTAAGCCTCCTGAAAAAGTGAGCAGAGAACAAATATTTGAAATCCATACACGGGGAAAACCCCTTACTGAAGATGTGAAACTTTCTGAGCTTGCTGATCTCACCGAAGGATATGTAGGTGCTGATATTGGAAGCATCTGCAGGGAAGCTGCAATGTTAGCTCTCAGAGCGATAGTTACTCCTGGTATTGCACGGAAAGATATTGAGGAAAAGGCAAGAGAAGTCAAAATTTCGAAAAAACATTTTCAGCGGGCAATACGCCGTGTAAAGCCTACAACATCCAAGGAATCTCTTAAGATCTATGACCAAAGTACTGAAATTTTTGCTAAATATTCAACTGATCTCGAAGAAGAAGATTTCGAGGCTGGAGAGCAAGAAAAATAAATTGAACATAAATAATACTCTAAATCTACTTCAGGCTGATTAAACTTTATGCTAGAAAGTACAGTAAATCTCAGCCTGTTCAGTTTTTGGAAGTTAAAGGAAGTACTCAAAGATATTTGTTGCTTCATCGATTCTGAATTGTAATGAATTAAAAATCGATAATTTAATAACGAAGTGATGAAGATGGACAGAGACGAGAGAAAAAGAAGAATCTTTTTCGATAAAATTTTTGGAATCGATGCTCTTCAGGGCATGGACGAGATTTTTGATTGCCTCAACAGGGTAATTGGTATAAACATAGAAAATTTTGGGCCGAATTCTTTTGTCTACGGCTTTTCTGTAACCCATAGACTAGAAGAAGGTCCCAAAGTCCGAGAATTCGGAAATATTCCTACATTTGAACAAATCGAAATAAGGGACAAACGTTATCTTGACATAAGAAAACCCCTCATTGATATCCTGGAAACTGAAGATACACTGCATGTGATCGCTGAAATACCGGGCATTGAGAAAGAAAATATTATATTAAACGCAACTGATTTAATACTTGACATCAAAACAATAGATGGGAATCCAAAATATTCCGAACTTGTGGAACTGCCCGTAAAGGTTGACCCCCTGAGTGCAAAAGCCACATATAAAAACGGCGTGCTGGAAGTAACTTTTAAGAGGCTAGAATCCAGTTCTCGATCCTCAATAGATATTGAGTAATCTTTTGGGAGCGAGAGAAAAAGCAGAGGTAATAATGGTGGGCATAAGAAGAAGAAAAGATTTCATTGAAGATTTTGGATCTGAACTTTTTGACAACTTGGAAGAAATAATTGAAACCCTCCTTGAAGAAATGGGAGAGTCTATTCCATTCGTATACGGATTTTCCATTATTCATCGCCCAGGGGAAGATCTTGAATTCCAGAAGTTCGGAAATATTCCTGAATATTCTCAAAATGGAGAGAAGATCGTTCCCTCCGAAGTAAAAGATCCTTTAATTGATATTTTTGAAAACGAAGAATTAGTACATGTACTTGCAGAATTTCCAGAGATTAAAACGGAAGACATCCTTTTGCATGCGACTGCTCAAAACCTAGAAATAAATATCATCAGACCTTTCAAATATTCAGAAGACGTTGAGCTTCCAGTACGTGTGGATCCAAATAGTGCAAAAGCTAACTATAAAAACGGAGTGCTTGAAGTTACCTTTAGACGTTGTGCTGAAGAAAGACCAGTTGAAATAAAAATTGATTGATAATTATTTTCAGGTAGCTTTGCGAAGAAACCGAAGCAACTGCTTAAAGATAAGATAATGATCATTCTTATGATGTTTTGGGATCAAAAAAGTAAGGTTATGAACATGTGACGAGTGGAACAACAAATATATTACCTGTGACAGTAGAATCCAAAGTAGAAAAAGAGTTACTCTGATCACCAAAAGAAAAATTATGACGGATTTTGCACAACAATGAAGATTCTAGCCATCAAAAATATCAGAAAGCATAAATAATCAAACTTGTTGTGAATAGTATCAACATCCATAAAGAGATACCATTCTAAGCAATTTTTAGTGGAAATGAAGCAAAAAAAGATCCAGAGCAAAATATAGGGTATTCCAATCCATCTCTAACTTTTTTTCTTTGCAGGAATCCGTTTTAAATTTTTCTCGCGAATGTCTTTATTTGCTCCGATCTTTTTAGGATAGATTATTCTTTGATTTTAGAGATAGCTTCCTCTATCCTCAAAATACTTCTTTTATTTTTAATGTCATCAAATGATAGAGGAGCTAACAAAAATCTTTACACAACATCTTCAGATTCACTCTTTAACAATGCTGTGAAATTTATATTCAAAGCTGACTTACAACCTTTTTTTGTCCATGTTCAGTAGCTGACTCTTTTTGTTCTTCTTCATTTTCTCGAAGTTTATCCTCTTTTGCATGTCCAGGATCTGAATAGATAGAAGTAGAATCCTGAATAATTACCTTTTTATTTTCAACTCAAGACAATCAAATTGACTTCACAACTGTCTTTATATTTCATTTTACTTGCGATTCTCAATAATTTCTTTTCTGATTAACCATACTTTGGTACTTTCTAGTATGTACTAAGGAAAGCCAAGAAATTTCCTGAACGAGATTCAATCAATACACTGTTTCTTAAGCGCAAAGTCTGAAAGGCAATTCTACAGCTGTAAAACTAGTACTTTTAACATAATTATTAATTCTGATTCAGATCTACTTCAGGACACTGTTTTGTTAAAATATATCGACTTAAAAATGATACGAAAAATTTCCAATAAATTAATGAATCAATTTCAAAAAGTTTGTTTCTAATTGACTGAAATAAGTTGTATTTTTCATTAGGAACAAAATAAGTAAACGTTTTCAGGAGTAAAAATTATTTTCAAGATATTTTAATTATTCAATACTTATAATACATATAAGTTTATCGAAATTTTCCAGAATTTTATACACTACTGATTCGACAATTTGATTTTTACATTGAAGGGAACTTTTCATTCTAAGATAAATAGCAAAGCAATATTCTGAACCATAATTTTTTGACCAATTTTTTATAATTCTATTTTATAAATAATTCTCGGGCCAAAGATGGTTATTTTTTCAAATTCTAATCAAATTTTTGACATTGAATTTAACAGATTAATATGGATATGATCGAAAATGTAGTCTTTTCCTAGTGAAAATATATTAACCATTGATTTTGCATCTTTTTTGTGATGAATGAAAAAAATACAGAATCATCAGATTTTACAGAATTTTCGGTAGCCTGCCAAAAATCTGGAAACCAGAAAATAATAAAAAATTTTACTTTCAAACATTTATAAATTCGCAAGATCTGGATTTATCCATAATTATCTGGTCATAAAAAGAATTCATTTCGGTCCTTCAAAAAGAGACGGATATTTCTTTTTTAATGGTAAGCGAAGCTCTTCGTCCAATTTTGCATTATAAAGTGTTTTCACTTCAGAAAGTTGTTCAATTTTAAGATTTTTAGCTTGTATAAGGTCAGCCCCAGAAAGGTTAGCCTCAGAAAGGTTAGCCTCAGAAAAGTTAGCCTCAGAAAGGTTAGTCACAGAAAAAATAGCCTTAAGACCAGCCCTAGATAGGTTATCTTTAAGGTCAGCCTCAGAAAGGAAATCCGTATGGGCAACCCTAAGGTCTGCTCTGAGGTTAGCACTAGAAAGGTCGGCTCCAGATAGGTTAGCCCTATAAAAGTCAGCGCCAGAAAGGTTAGCCTCAGAAAAGTTAGCATCAGAAAGGTCAGCCTTAATAAGAATAGCATTAGAAAGGTCAGCTCTATAAAGGTTAGCTCTATAAAGGATAGCCTCAGAAAGGTTAGCACCAAAAAGGTTAGCTTCAGAAAGATTAGCACCAGAAAAGTTAGCCTTCAATAAATCAGAATATTGGAGATTAGTTCTCGAAAGATTTAGATTGTTGGTCTCTCCAGACTCAAAGGAGTATTTGCGTCTTCGAAGGATAGTGAGAATCACTTGAATGTCTAAAGTTACATTTTTCACTGCTATGCCTTGTTTTTTTGCACTTTCGCTAGCTTGAGTATCCATAAATATGGGTTCTCTTATCAGAGAACTTTCTAATAATTGATTATCAACGCTAGAATTTTTCCTAACGTAAGCCGTCAAAATTTCCATAATTGGCCAGTAATCTTTCTCAGATTCAGTTGAAATTCTCTCAAGAGTATATATTCCACCTAACCTAGTCTCCATTTTTTCATTTCCCAACTGATCGATAGCCCGATTGAAACCTTCAGTAATCTGCCATTCCTGAGCAATACTTACTTCTTTTTCAGTAGCATAAACTTGATTCACCGTAACAAGAGTTTCTTTGCGAGTATAATATAAAGTAATGATGGCGACAATGGAAGCAAAGCCTATAATGTATATTAGTTCACTCAAATTCATATTTATTCATCTTTAGAGTTATTTTAGAGTATAAAGAGATACTTAATTGTGATTTGGAATATATATTATTCCCACCAGAATCGCCACCAAGGTTTTTTAGCTCCTGGCACTTCAAATGACTTCAGATTAAGCATTGTTTGTAAATGGACATCCTGAGCTTGCGTAGTCTTCTTGAAAATTAGTAAAAATCATAGACCCTATGTGTCTATGATCTAAAAGTTTATAGTCCTAAAGGTTCCGTTGCAAAAAATTCAAAAAAATATGTAAATCTATAGGTAATGAATAAAAATCAGAATATTCAAAGAAAATGCACTAACATTATAAAACTATACCAAACAATTGATTAATGTATTTGACTTCATTAAGAACAGAGTAATTTAGATCATTTACTTGTCCTTTTTTGATCATATTCATAGCTTCAATTCCTTTTAAAGTCTTATTAGTAGATTGAAAAGACTGAAATCCTAACATTGGATTAACGATTCGGGTTCCGTTGCAAAAAATCCTTTCTAATGATACAATAGAATAAAAAGAAAACCAAAGATAGTAACATTCTATCTAATTCCTTTAAATGGAAGCATTATGAAGGGGAAATTATCTTATTGAATGTAAGATGGTACTTAAAATATGCATTAAGTTATAGAAATTTGAAGGAAATGATGGCAGAAAGGGGAGTAAAAGTCGACCATACAACAATCATGAGATGGGTACATCAATATTCCCCTGAAATAGAAAAGAAGATAAGAAGACATTTAAGACCAACAAATGATTCGTGGAGAGTTGATGAAACCTATATCAAAGTAAAAGGTAAATGGAAATATTTTTACCGAGCAGTTGACTCAAATGGAGATACAATTGATTTCATGTTAAGTTCAAAACGAGATAGAAAGGCAGCGAAGAGATTCTTTAAGAAAGCTTTAAGTTCTAATCATAATCAAATTCCAAGATTAATAACCGTTGATAAGAATCCAGCTTATCCACCTGCTATAGATAAACTAAAAATTGATAAAATACTACCTAAAAACGTAGGCATTCGACAAATCAAATATTTGAATAACATTATAGAACAAGATCACAGATCTATAAAGAGAATCGTTAATCCAATGTTAGGATTTCAGTCTTTTCGATCTGCTAATAAGACTTTAAAAGGAATTGAAGCTATAAATATGATCAAAAAAGGACAAGTAAATGATCTAAATTACTCTGTTCTTAATGAAGTCAAATACATTAATCAATTATTTGGTATAGTTTTATAATGTTAGTACATTTTCCTTGAATACTTTGATTTTTATTCATTACTTATAGATTTATATATTTTTTTGAATTTTTTGCAACGGAACCATATATTCACCTTTTAAAGAGAACATTACAATAATCATAAATAGTAGAGCATAAAGTGAAATAGTACCTGCTTTAGGAATGAATTTGCCGTCATACCATTTTGCTCCTTTTGAAGGACGCAAGAAGTAACGGGTTAAAAATCCAGCAGCAAAGGGAATTCCCAGGTATATTGCAACACTTTGGGCTACCTCTCCCATGGATACATGTATTTCAATACCACTAAGTCCAAGCCACCCGGGTAGTGTGGTTATAGAAAAGTAAGCAAAAACGGAATAAAAAACTAACTGGAAGATAGAATTGAAGGCAACTAAAGCTGCAGCATACTCATTATCCTCATCTGCTAGGGTATTCCAAACAATCACCATTGCGATACATCTGGCCAAACCAATTAGAATGACACCTACCATATACTCAGGATAAGCTCTAAGAAATATAATCGCCAATACAAACATCAAAATAGGACCAATGACCCAATTTTCTAGTAAGGATAATCCTAATACCTTGTGATTTTTGAATACCTTTCCTAATTCTTCGTATTTGACCCTTGCTAAGGGAGGATCCATCATAACTATCAAACCAATGGCAATAGGACTCGAGGTAGTTCCAATAGATAGACTCTTTAAAAAATCTGCAAATCCTGGATAAACAAAGCCTAAACCTACACCAATAAACATAGCTAGAAAAATCCATAAGGTTAAATAACGATTTAGAAAAGATAATTTTGACAAAGCAGAGTCTTCCAAAAAAACACCTTCTATTCGTGATTATAACCGATTACTTATCATCAATCGCAAGATCTACCACTTGCTTTGATCTTCTCCAGTAATTCTAAATCTTCTTTACAAATGCTGATTTTTTCTATTTCGTCGTTGATGATGATTGAAAGGAAGGAAAATATTTGAAAAATCGAACTATTAAGTCTATAATAGACCCATTGTGACTTTTTTTAGAAACACTGATTCCTGCTATTTTCATTCTATTTAAGTGTCTGGAAGCATTGGACTGTTTAATGCCCATGACTGATTCAATATCACAGCCACACAATTCACCGCTTCTTAAAAGATTCAGTATTCGTATTCTGTTTTCATCAACCAACGCCTTAAATATGTGAACAATATCCACAGATATCGCCGAAATTATATGAGTATATGCAAGTATACTCACAGTATATTTAATAATGCTTTTTTGGCTCTTTAGAATCTCTCAATTTAGAAACTTTTTAAATACGGTATGATAATATAATAATTGGGGCCAGCGGGAACCGCAAAAGCCATTCAATCCTGCGGGTTAATTTCAATTGCTTTGTCAAATGCTGCAATTACTTCATCTAAATTGTCTAATTTCCCTAGACCAAATTCTTTATTGTACAAAGCCTCAAAGCCTATGGGCAGTTCTGAAATAATATTAATTGTAGCCCCAATTTCAGAGAAGGCTGCGATGCTTTCCATATGATGTACTTGTAGAGGCTCTCTCAATATATATGAATTTACAATAATTATTTTGAAGAAAGCAATATAATACAGTTTCCATTAGAAATAGTGGGGTTTTGAATTTACTATATATTTTCTATTAATTTTAAGCTTCCTATAATGTTCATGCACCTATCATTATTAACTCATAATATGTAGAATAACTAAGTTAGGTGATTTATGAAACGATTAGTTTCCTTATTTTGCTTACACTTGTATATGGAAATTCCTCAATGACCTTACTGACTAAGGACCCGGTTCCATATCCAGTATCAATCCATACTTTCGGGCTGATTGGTAGCGATTTTACGAAGTTGAGGGTCTCCTGATGGAAAGAGAAGTAATAAGGAATAGCACCGGAGATCTTGGTATCATAATCTTCGGAAAGATAGTAAGTATAATTTTTTGTAGATTGTACAGGAGTCATAGTAGTAGATCCTTTGAATTCTACGATAAGTAAACTTTGCTGACATTGTATGGTCGAACAAAATAAGTAAAGAAAATACCTCATCATTCAATCATGCTAAGCAATTGAACTCGTTGAACGAATTAATCATATTTTTTCGTTTTTAGACAAGGCAATTACTATCTATTCTCCGATGAAATAGCGGTTGATAGAATAAATATAAACTGATTTTAATTGAAAACAAGTTTTGAGAATGAATTAATTTGTCACTAAGAGATATAATACCTAAGGAAATTGACTTCCTTGTAAAAAAAGCCTTGGAAGAACTAGAGTCTGTTGATTCAAAGATAATTCCCACTTACAAGATGTTCGTAGAAAAAAATAGTGATTTTAAAATGCAGGAGTTGTTTAGGATAAGGAAAAAACTTCCCTGCCCATCGCATATACCACTGTTGTGAATTTAAGGAGATACTCAAAGAGGACAGGTATTAGTTACTTGTCAAATTCATATCTCCTGCAATCACTCAATTAAATTTATTGAATTTTCTAAAAAGCTTTTTCTTGTGAACTATTGAACAAATTATATACTAATCAAAATAGTCATTCGGAACTACAACAAACCGGAACTACTGAGGAGATACGAGATTATTTATATCAGGCTGGCATTTAGCAGGCAAAAAAGTTATCCCATCTTTTAATTCAATGCAAATTCATTCAGATACATAATTTATCAATACTTTGTATATATCTTAAATATCACATATTCTACACATATTACATATTTGAGAGGTAAAATATGTTTCAGATAGGAGAAGCATTAATGGGGCAGGGCTCAGAACTTGCCCATGTCGATTTAATGATAGGAGATAAACTTGGTCCTGTGGGACAGGCTTTTGCAAACGGCCTGACTCAACTTTCGGCTGGACACACACCACTTCTATCCGTCATCAGGCCAAACCTACCACCAAAACCTTCCACCCTTATAATTCCAAAGGTTACGGTAAAGAATATGGAGCAGGCAGCAAAGATTTTCGGACCTGCCCAGTCAGCAGTTGCAAAAGCAGTAGCAGATTCTGTCGAAGAAGGCGTAATCTTGAAGGAACAAGTTGAAAACATTGTTATTGTAGCAAGCGTCTTCATTCACCCAGAAGCTAAGGACTATAACAAAATTTATAGATACAACTACGGAGCCACAAAACTCGCAATTAAACGTGCTATGGAAAGCTTCCCGGATATTGATAGAGTTCTCGAAGAGAGCAATAAATCCACACATGCAATTATGGGATTCAAAGTCATTAGGCTCTGGGATCCGCCCTATTTACAGATCGCTTTTGACAACCCCAACTTGGAAACTGCACTTTCTGCCATCTCCCAGATTCCTAACAGCGATCATGTGATCATTGAAGCTGGTACGCCTCTTATCAAACGCTATGGGGTAGATATCATCTCAAAGATTAGGCAGGTAAGACCCGATGCCTTCATTGTCGCTGACTTAAAGACCCTTGATACTGGAAACCTGGAAGCAAGGATGGTTGCAGATGCCGCAGGTGATGCCATTGTAGTCTCTGCTCTTGCTCCGATCAACACTATTGATAAACTCATCGAGGAAGCCCACAAAACAGGTATTTATGCAGTCATGGATACTCTCAACGAGCATGATCCAATTTCAGTCTTAAAGAATCTTAAGGTTATGCCGGATGTCATTGAACTCCATCGTGGAATTGACATCGAAAGTACTGAACATGCCTGGGGAGATATTGCCGAGATCAAGAAGGTTGCTCCAAAAGCTTTAATTGCCGTTGCAGGTGGAGTTCGTCTCGACAATGTATCCATGGCTCTAAACCAGGGGGCTGACATTCTTGTCGTCGGGCGTGCAATCACCAATGCAAAAGATGTTAGGGAAGTCGCAGAGCAGTTTATCAATAGCCTTAATAAACCTGAAATTGATCAATTCAGAATTATGACGGACTTTTGAGCAGATTTTAAAATCTCGGGAAAAGATCCTGGAAAAAACTGCTAAAAAAGTAAAATATAACACAATCATATGGTAGAAAAATATAAGAGAAAGCGTTAAAATTCTCGCTTTCTTTTCCATTTTCTATTTGTTTTTCGGGAGGAGATTTCTTGGGTTTACCCTTCATTTTACTGAATTTCAAGACTTATATGCAGGGTACAGGTCAGAATGCATTGAAAATTGCAACAGCCTGTAAAGTAGTATCTGAAGAATCAGGTATCAAAATTGCAGTGGCTCCACAGCTTCCAGACATTTACAGAGTAGCCTCGGAAGTTGAACTTCAGGTCTTTTCTCAACACATGGACGGAATAGGAGAAGGAAGTTTTACTGGGTATATTTTTGGAGGGTGTATAAAAGAAGCAGGAGCCTTCGGGACTCTGATAAATCATTCTGAAAGGCGTCTGACTCTTGCAGATATTGAAGCTTCCATGAGGGCAGCAAGAGACTTCGGACTAAGAACAGTTATCTGTACTAATAACATCCCTACTACAGTAGCAGCCGCGGCCCTTGGTCCCGATTATGTTGCAATCGAGCCTCCTGAGCTAATAGGTAGCGGAATCTCAGTCTCAAAGGTCGATCCTGAAGTCGTTAGTGGCTCGGTTGAAGCAGTTGCAAAAATCAATCATGAAGTAAAAGTACTTTGTGGAGCCGGGATCTCAAAAGGTGACGATCTCAGGGCAGCTCTTGATCTTGGATCTGAAGGTGTGCTCCTGGCATCAGGAATCGTTAAAGCAAAAGACCCAAAAGCCGCACTTGAAGATTTGATCAGTCTAGTTTAAGTTTCACTTCCTACATTTTATTTAAAAAAGTCTGGATACTAAGGAATACATCGACCTATTTGAAAAGAATTCAGCTTCTCAGCCACTATTTCTCTAATCTCTCACAATTATTTCGCTACGTAATCCAAATCTATTGATTTGTTTTTAAGTTATCACAAATATGTATTGTAAATCTATTGAAATTCGAGAAACATAATCCATCGCCAACGATTAAAGAAAATTAGCTCAAAAAAATTACCCACGATGTCTTGAATTCAACATTTTGAAGATGTACACACACGTAGAATGTCGTTAGTTTACTATTTGTGCTAATTAAATTAACAATTTATTGGCCAGTGGAATTGCCTAAAAAACCAATTTTACATCCATGATCACGGTCAAATTTGATCCGTCCATGGTAACTTACTGATTACTTTTTAGACAGGCTTGAAAATCAAATTTCGATTAGAATTCTTGCCCACAATAATGACGAGTCAATTTAAGTTGTAAAGGGCACTGTTTTGAGTTTGATGCAATCGATATTAATGATTACAATGTACTTCTTTTCATAGGATCTGAATCAAAATATTCTCCTCCAAAAATGATGCAGATTATAAAAAGCATCACAAAAGGAAAAATCTTTAAAGAATATCTAAGATTAAAAACAGTTAAATGATTGTGAACTGTGGGTTGATGGAGAATATATTGGAACTATGAATTATGGTACAAATTTCGATGTAATTAAAAACTATTTTGAAGATCAGGGAAACAAGGAAGAGAATGAGCATATAAGAAAATGGAAGTAGTTGATTTTAAATAATTAATGTATATCCAAATTGTGGCGTGAACATAAACTGTGCTTTCAGTGGGATGCGAAACCGAACTTTTGATTTAGAGCCTGTTATTCAAAGAATTTCAAATTTTTTTGAATGAATTTTTTGACTATTGAAGCTTTGCACCTAAAGTCCCATTTCAGCCAGACTTTAAGTGCAAGAATTAGACTTTCGGTGCAAAGCCGAATATTGAGTAAAATTTATATCAAAAAGTGGGAAAATTTAAATCGACAAAGTAGGGAATGTAATCCACCATTGACATTAGTTTAATATTTATTCTGTTAGCATACAATATGCCAAATTCAATGATAAAAATTTGATCATGTCCATGAGTTGTTGAAAATCAAAATACTCTATTTATATTTATAAAGATTAAAGGAATGTAATTTGTTTCCCGGTGATCAATAACTCAAATAAACCATCAATAATTTGAAAACTATAATATTACTCATCTATGTCTCCAAAAATGAAAATATCCTTTCAACATAAAAATCAAGTTGTCAAATTGGGATAAAAAAAGAAAAGATGATCACAATTTCTTAATTCCTTTCTATTTTTTTTTAAATTTTTTTATTAATTCTCTTACCTGAATTGCACGCTCAAAGTCCAACTTTTCAGCTGCCTCTCTCATTTCAACATCGAGCTCGATGATGACATTAGGTATATCAGTTTTAGGGATATGTTTGATATCAGTTATATCCACTACTTTTTCTCTAATGGGTTTGCAGATAGTTGTCGGTACTATGTCGTGTTCTTTATTGTAAGCTATCTGAATTGAGCGGCGACGCTCTGTTTCGTTAACTGCTTTTTTGATGGAATCAGTCATATTGTCTGCATAGAGGACAACCTTTGAACTGGCGTTCCGAGCTGCACGGCCTATTATCTGGATGAGACTTTTTGAGTTCCTCAAAAAACCTTCTTTATCTGCATCCAGGATACCGATAAAACCTACTTCTGGGATGTCAAGGCCCTCTCTGAGAAGATTGATGCCCACAAGGACATCGAATTTGCCAAGACGAAGTTCTCGGATGATTTCAGTTCGCTCTATTGTCTTGATATCAGAATGCAGATAACGAGCTCTAATATCATTTTTAGCAAGGAATTCAGTAAGTTCCTCAGCAAGTTTTTTAGTCAGGGTGGTTACAAGGGCTCGATCTCCCCTATTTACTATTTTTCGGATTTCCTCCATAACATCCCTGACCTGGCCTTCGAGAGGACGGATCTCTACTTCAGGATCAACAAGACCTGTCGGTCTTATTATCTGTTCCACCACCTGGGATGAACGCTCTAGTTCGTAATCTGCGGGAGTAGCGGAAACGAAGATCACATTTCTCATATACTGTTCGAATTCATCAAACCTCAGGGGCCGGTTGTCATAGGCGCTTGGAAGCCTGAATCCATAGTCTATAAGGCTCTTTTTTCGAGATTTGTCTCCATTATACATCCCGTGAAGCTGCGGAATGGTCTGGTGGCTCTCGTCAACGACAAGGAGAAAATCTTCAGGAAAATAATCGAGGAGGCAAAAAGGTTTCTCTCCAGGCTGGCGGTGGTCAAAATGCCTTGAGTAGTTCTCAATTCCCTTACAACTACCGGTTTCCTCTATCATTTCCATATCATAAAGAGTACGCTGCTTTAGCCGGTGAGATTCAAGCAACCCGAGTTGTGGTAGTCTTTCTTCAAGCTCCTTTAGGATGTACTGAATTGCAGTTTTTTGCTCTTCCTCTGGAATTACATAATGTTTGGCAGGATAGACAAAGAAATAATCCAAGTTTTCAGTTCTCTGTCCTGTCTGCTTATCTACTTCAGAAATTCGATCAACCTCATCTCCGAATAGTTCAACCTTGATGATATTATCAAAGTACCCTGGGATGATGTCAATAACATCCCCTTTTACCCTGAAGCGTCCTGGCATGAGCTCGAGGTCATTACGCTCAAACTGGATTTCAATGAGCTTTTGCAGAATTTCTTTTCTTTGAACCTTATCTCCAACTTTCAGTTCAAACCCCATTTCCTGGAAGTTTTCCGGATTTCCAAGACCATAAATACAGGATACTGATGCTACAACTATAACGTCCTGGCGAGACATCAGAGAAGCTGTGGTAGCAAGGCGCATCTGCTCGATTTTAGGATTAATCTGGGCGTCTTTTTCAATGTATTGATCCTTCGCTGGAAGGTATGACTCAGGCTGATAGTAATCATAATATGAGACAAAATACTCCACCCTATTCTCAGGAAAAAATTCACTGAACTCGTTATAAAGCTGTGCAGCGAGGGTCTTATTATGAGCAATTACAAGGGTTGGTTTCCTGAAATGGTTTATGACATTTGCAACTGTATAAGTTTTCCCAGATCCTGTTACCCCGATAAGAGTCTGAAAATGCTCCTTTTTCGCCAGCTCTGTCAAAAGTTTTTCTATCGCCTGCGGCTGTGAACCCCTGGGTTCAAAATGGGAAACCAACTTGAACTGTGGGCTGTTACGATATTGTACATCGTGTATTGTTTCGTATTTTTTTTCGGATGATTTTTTGGATGACTTTTGGGATGATAGCTCGGATGATAACTCGGATGATGATTCGTATTCTTGATGCGAAAATTCCATAAAACCAAGACCTTAAATTTGAAACATTTTATTATTTACTGGATTTATGACTTCTTACAGTCGCAGAATTTGGAAAATTAAAATGAATTTTTGTGATCCCAAAAAATGAAAAAAAGTCTCCAATCTGTTGAAAAATCAAATAGAGAAACATATCTACAATTACTGGATTAATGATTTTTGCCTCAACAGGCGGTTATAGTTGATTGCGAATCTGTGGGCTTCATCCCTAATCTCTTGGATAAAGAGGGAAGCCTTTTCTTCTCTTTTGATGTGAAGAGGAGCCTTAAATCCAGGTACATAGATTTCTTCATTTCGTTTGGCAATGGAAATGATTGGAATCCTAATTTTTAGCCTCTTAAGCTCTTGGAATGCTGAAAAAAGCTGTCCTTTACCCCCATCTATAATAATTAATTCAGGCATGTCATGTTTATCCTCAAGCAGGCGGGAGTATCGCCTGCCAACAACCTCGGCAATAGAAGCAAAGTCATCAATTCCTTCCACACTTTCTATTTTGAAGCGGCGGTAATTATGTTTGTCAGGCCGACCTCCCCGGAACTGCACCATGGAGCCTACAGTAGCCGTACCTGAGAGATGTGAGATATCGAAACATTCAATAACATTCGGAAGCTGAGGCAGAAAAAGCTTACTCTGCAGAGCTTCTAGTTTATTCTGATCTCCGAAAAATCCTATCTCAACATTCTTCAGGGCAAGATCGAGTAATTCTTTTTTTTCGCCCTGTTTAGGAACCGAAATTTTCACCCTTTTTCCTTTAACCTGTGATAAAAAATCTACAAGAGATTCGTCGAGAAGCTCAGGCAAGATCAGTTCTTCAGGCGGATCATTCTCAGAATAATACTGTACCAGAAACTCTTCCAGGAAATTTTCCCCAAAGGAAAAAACATAGTCTTGCTTATCTTCAAGTGTGCCTCTATAGACCTTGAAGAGCATGAGATAGATGTTACCATTTCTGATAATATAGTTTAGGATGTCCTCATTATGCTTCTTCTGCCTCTCCATATTTTGTTTTTCATTGAGGTTCTCAAGGGCTGAGACCTCATTTCTGAGGATCATAGCCTGCTCGAATTGTTGCTTTGCAGCTAGATCTTTCATTTCCTTTTCCATGGACTCAATGAGCTCTCTGATATTGCCTTTCAGGACATCGGTAGCCCTTTTTACTTTATTTTTGTATTCTTCTGAGGAGATTCTTCCTATACATGGGCCGCTACATGCTCCGATGTGATACCTGAGACAGGCACGAATCGGCATTTTTTTACAGGTCCTTAGCTGGAATGTCTTTCTTACAACCGCAAAAATGTAATCTCTTTCCTTTGCAGAAACAAAGGGCCCAAAGAAATTCCCACTTTCTATTTTCTTCCTGGCAAGCCTGATTCTCGGAAATTTTTCTTCGGTTAAATGGATGCAGGCGTATCTTTTAGAATCCTTGAGTGCGATATTATACTTTGGCAAGTGTTTCTTAATCAGAGTATTTTCCAGGAGGAAGGCTTCTACTTCAGTATTTGTAACAATGAAATCAAGGTTTCTGGCTGCCTGCACAAGACTTTCTGTTTTCGGATCAAGATCTCGTTTCTGGAAATAGTTGCTCACCCTTTTTTTAAGATCTTTTGCCTTACCTACGTACATTACAGCACCATCTTCATTCTTGAAAAGATAGCATCCAGGCAGGTGAGGAAGAGACTTTAGATCAATCATCTTCAAACCTCATTCATTTAAGTTTTAAAAACATCCCAGAGAATTTGTCAAATTATTGACCCCTCATAATACTTTTGCTGCCCTGTGTTTGAATTCTTGAGATTTTTCTTCAAAGCCTTTAGAATTTTCATTAATGTTGTCTTCAAACTCTTCAGAATAGGGATCAAAAGGGTACACCTCTTCAGAAATTGCCTCAGTGGCCTCTGACCCCAATATTTTCAAATCTGAGACTCCTCTTGAAAGCCTGGTAGCAAGGAAACATGCAGTATGGCTCTCCTTAACCACAGAAACTTCCTCAGGCGTTCCTGTAGCAATAATTTCTCCGCCCGCATTTCCGCCTTCAGGACCAAGATCAATTATATAATCTGCTGATTTAATCACGTCTAAGTTATGCTCGATTATGACTACGGTATTCTTTTTTGCAACTAGGCCATTGAGGACCGAAATCAGTTTTTGAACATCATGAAAATGCAACCCTGTAGTGGGCTCATCAAGAAGATAGATTGTCATTCCAGTGCCCTTTTTGGAGAGCTCTCTTGTAAGCTTGATTCGCTGGGCTTCCCCTCCCGAAAGGGTTGTTGAACTTTGGCCAAGTTTGATATAACCAAGCCCTACCCTTGTTAAGGTATCAAGCTTACCTTTAACCCAAGGTATATTTTTAAAATGTTCTGAAGCTTCTTCTACTGTCATATCCAGAACTTCTGCAATCGATTTGCTCCTATACTTTACTTCTAGGGTTTCCCTGTTGTAACGTGTACCTTTACATTCCTCACACTCTATATATACATCAGGCAGGAAGTTCATTTCAATTTTTATCAGCCCGTCTCCCTGGCAGGCCTCACAGCGTCCTCCCTTGACGTTGAAAGAAAAACGCCCACTTTTGTAACCCCGGATCCTGGATTCCTTCGTTTCGGCAAAGGCCTGCCTGATAGCATCAAAAACCTTTGTATAGGTTGCGGGATTCGAGCGTGGAGTTCTACCAATTGGACTCTGATCAATAACGATTACTTTGTCAATCTCAGAATCAAAATTTAAATTTTCATAGTTCCCAGGTGTTACACTTGAATTATATATCTTTTTCATCAGGGCTTTGTACAGTGTATCATAAATGAGAGTGGATTTCCCTGATCCCGAAACGCCTGTAACCACAGTCAAGATTCCTATTGGAATGTTCACATCTATATTCTTGAGGTTGTTTGCCCGGCAACCTTTAAGCCGGATGAACGCATCACTCCGTCGACGGAGAGCCGGAACATTTATCTGCCTTTCTCCGGAAAGGTACTGACCTGTTAGAGACTCGGGATTCTTTTCGATCTCCTCAGGCGTACCTTCAGCTACTAAATAGCCCCCATGAATGCCTGCTCCAGGCCCGATATCTAGAACGTGATCAGCAGCTCGAATAGTGTCTTCATCATGCTCCACAACTATCAGTGTGTTCCCAAGATCTCGTAGTGTCCGGAGAGTCTGAATAAGCAATTCATTATCCCGCTGGTGCAGCCCTATAGACGGCTCGTCAAGCACGTAGAGCACACCCATGAGGTTAGATCCAATCTGCGTAGCTAGTCGGATGCGTTGAGCTTCTCCTCCTGAGAGGGTCCCTGCACTCCTGGATAGAGTGAGGTAACCAAGGCCTACATGTTTTAGGAACCCAAGACGGGAATGGATTTCTTTCAAAACCTGCTTTGCGATCTCTTCCTTCTTTTCCGAGATCTCCAGGGTCTCAAAAAAATGGATACATTCTACTATTGAGAGATCTGTTACATCTACAATGGATTTATTTCCAAGCTTTACTGCAAGCACTTTTTCCTTCAGGCGCTTTCCTTCACATCTAGGGCATAGCCGAACTTGCATGAATTTTTCAAGTTCTTTTCGCCTGTACTCGGACTTGGTCTGGTTGTATAAACGTTCAGACTGAGGGAGAAGTCCCTCCCAGGTTCCTTTATGAGACCACTGAGCATCCCCGTTCTTCATGCTCATACTGAAATGAATGCGTTCATCTGAGCCGTTCATAAGAGCTTTGTACTGCTCTTCTGAAAGAGCAACAAGAGGAGTGAAAATATCAAAATCAAAGTGCTTCGCCACGGCTGCCAGATGCTGGTTTCGGAAGCTGTCAAGGTAATTTCTGTATATGGCCACGGCTCCATCTGCAAGACAGAGAGTCTGATCCGGAATAATCAGATCAGGATCGAATTCCATTTTGATCCCGAGTCCATTGCACGCTTCACATGCCCCGAAAGGACTGTTAAAAGAAAACATCCTGGGCTGAAGTTCTTCAAAAGCCATATCACATATTGGACAGGACATATTTGATGAATAAAGGTGGGTTCTTCCTTCCGAATCAACCGCAATTAATAGCCCTTCAGCCTTTTCGAGGGCAATTTCACAGGCCTCAAAAAGCCTAGAACGATCTTCTACAGGGTTTATACGGTCAATTACTACTTCAATATCATGTTTTTTGTAGCGATCGAGAACAATCTCGTCATCGATTCTGTAAATTTCCCCATTTACACGAACCCTGGTAAAGCCTTCGCCATTCAGTTCCCTAAAAAGTTGTTGATAAGTACCTTTCTTTTGGCGGACTATAGGTGCGAGGATGGTGACAATACCTTCATATTCTTTGCTGACACTATCTGCAATTTTATCAGGTGATTGAGATTCAATTATGATATTGTGAACCGGACAGTAAGGAGTTCCGATTCTGGCAAAAAGCAGCCGCATATAATCATAGATTTCAGTAACTGTTCCAACTGTACTTCGAGGATTTCTGGATGTTGTTTTCTGTTCTATGGAAATTGCCGGGGATAGCCCTTCAATACTGTCCACATCCGGCTTGTTCATGAGGCCAAGAAACTGACGCGCATAAGCTGAGAGAGATTCCACATAGCGACGCTGTCCTTCTGCATAGATAGTGTCAAAAGCCAGGGTGGATTTTCCAGAACCTGAGACGCCTGTAATAACAATAAATTTATCCCGCGGGAGCTGGACTGTAATATTTTTCAAATTGTGTTCCCGTGCCCCTTTAATAATGATATTTTTCATTTTTTTCTCTCGGATTCTTTTTGTCTCAGTTGAATCAGTTAAATATTCATTTAGTATTACATTCTATAATTTGAGGTCTAAAGGATATGTAGATAACATAAACTATAGTGGATCTAGATAAATCTCTGATTTTCGCGTGTTGTTTTATACATCATTTATAAGCATATGACGAAATTAAGGGATTTGTCGAAATTCTCTATGAACAAACTAATTTGAAAGTTTTTGCTCTTCCTTGGACAATGTGTCAGGGAAAATAACTTCACGCATTTACGGATTCTTGTAAATAAATGGATGTCATTGACTGAAATTTATTTCATTGATGACCGTCAGTAACAATTAAATGAAGTTCCTAAATATTAAGTTCCCAGATTGTTCAATATATACAACAAATGTGGACTTTTTATTAATAAAGTGATATAGCGAATTGAAAGTAATAATCATTAAATGAATGGATTCTATACTGAATATATAACAGACTAGGCCGATAGGCAACGAATATAGCAGCCAAATTTTATCAAATATTATATATGCTAATCCTCAACACTTTCATTTTAGAACAACAATTTCCCTTACAAATTAGTATTTCTAAGCTTTCAGAGCCAAAAAAACGCCTAAAGAATATATGGTGAAAAAAATGTCGACAGATTGTGAGAAGAGTAGAGTTTAAAGTTTCAACCATATAACGAGTGTGTACAGTATATTTATCATATAAATAATTATCTATCTAAATATATTTTAGTGCTTTTGTATGCAATAAATAATAAAATGCCGTAAAGCAGTTTTTCATATGCTCGCTGAAATAATATTCAGAGAAGAAAAATCGGAAAAGATGTAAAGAAAGAGAAGACGAACAACATACATAACTTTCTGTAAAATATGCTCGATGCTATCTAATTTTCTTTTTTTGAGCACTGTTTTATTATTATTATTATTATACATGTTTCCTACTATCTAATCTTCAGTTATACCAATGAGTATTGAAAATATCAATCTCACTACTCATTCCTTCTATGGAAGGTCCCAAAACTTTGCTTCTTCTTTTGAGTTCTTTGTTAATCCATTCCATCACATTTATTGTTCTTATTTTTGTCAAGTAATTACTTAAAAACTGTAGATAGTTCACTGTATATCTGGAAGCTTTTAATTTATCAGCTGCTCTTTTATCACTAGTAACACTCAATTTCTTGCCAGGTCATGCAATTTATGGCAATATATCAATGTTTATTTCACATTCTCAGCAACTTCTTTTTGATACCTTCTTAAGAAATTATTTCATCAGGTGTAAATGACAAATTTGTCACCTTGATTAAAGAAAAGAGCCTAATATTTCTTTCTGTGATCCTCTATCTTTATCTTAAATTAACTTGAAACATCTCAAACATCTTCCTTTCAGATCATCAAAAAAAATCTTCCAAAAGCAAAGAGTTTTCAATGTCTGCGAATCTTTCTCCAAGGATCTTAAGAGAATATCATCCTTTATCCTAGCAACTACACAGGGAGCCTTGTTTTAAATAGTGAAGACAGTATGATTACTTTGAAATAAGTAGCATCAATAAGCAGGTAAGGGATTTCTCTTTCTATTCTTTTTGAGAGGAATTCTTCAAATTTTTCATCAAATTCTTTAGTAATCCTGGAAACAGAAGAAGATGATATACCACCTACTTCCAAAACAGTCATAATTTTTTTGATCCTTTAGGTGGGGACACCTTGCAGATAAGATTCAGCTACAGCAATTCGGAAGACTTTCTAAGCTCTTGAATACTGGATGAATAATAATTCTATTTGAGAATATACGATTGCATAGATTTTACTTAGAGGCTATCCGAAAAATCCTGCTGATCTTAATGTTATCAATGCGCACGCTAAATGTAGCATAGCAAGGTAATTTTCAATTTTCTTTTCGCATCTTATAAGGAGTCTTCTGAATCTATTCAGCCAAGAATGTGTCCTTTCTACCACCCATCTTCTTGCCCTAAAACCAGGTATCTCTTCTTATGTTTTCTTCTCCACAACTTTTGATATGCTCAGTATAACCATATTCTTCAACCAATTTTCTGATATCGGTGAAATCATAACCCTTATCTATGCATATATTCTGAATTATGTTTTCTGGAGAAGGTCTTTCAAAGAATATGGCGTCTAAAGTCCTTTTTACAAGTTTTTTATCGTGACGATTGGCTCCATCAACGACAACAGAAAGTGGTATGCCTTTACCATTAGTTAAAACAATCCTTTTTGTACCTTTTTTGCCACGATCAGTAGGATTGGTTCCTGTTCCAGCTCCACCTAATGGTGTTTTTGTCATAGCACCGTAAATTGATTGTCATTCCCATTCTAATCCTTTTTCGAAATCATACTCTACAAGACCAGCCAGCCACATGCTCTCAAATAAGCCTGATAGTTGCCATTCCTGAAATCTATCATGTACAGTGCTTGGAGCTCCATAAAATTGTGGCAATGCTTTCCATTGGCAACCAGTAACAAGGAGATAGAGGATGCCACTCATTATTTTCCTATCACCCTTTCTAGGTCTTCCAGACTTCTTTTTTGGCTTAGGTACAGGTAGTAAAGGCTTTATTTTTTTCCAATAATCTTCAGAAAGTTAGTAGTCCTGAACAATTTTCCGTTTTGTCATTACCACACATGATCTTAAATTGAAAGTAGATTATTTTTCTGATAGGCTCTTAATCTAAACCATGCCACGTAACTTCACTATTTTAACCCGACAAGTAGATAACCGAGTCCAAAAAATTAGAAAAAAATCCGGAAAAATTATGTTCACTAAAATTGGAGGTTATTTACCCTCACGACTTTTCCAATATTCAATAGTTAACTCTAAATATGAGAAGCTAATTGACACTTTCTGATTTGTGAAAATTAGCATTCAAACAAGATTGTTCTCTTCACAGTTTCAAAAAAGCATTCAACACAACATCTTAAAGAAAATAAATATGGAAGAATTTTGGTAATCTCTGATTTTCATAAGCCATATTATATGCAAATTATAAGTCTATGACAAAATGAAGGGATTTATCAAGATTTTCTTAATTATAACTAAAAAGGAAAAAATGATATAAGTTAATGCATTAATTGAATGGGATTATTGAGAAATCATATGATCATCTACAAATATTATCCTCATTTATAACCAGAAAATATATAAGGGAAAAAAATCCCTAAAGAAATGCTCTAAAAAGTTTTTCACCTTTCAGAGCAGTCTATTAAAGCTGCAAAAACCTGGAGTGATGAGAAAAGTAATCTTCTTTGTTAAAAACAAAATTTTTCTGCCAACTCAGATTCGAGTACGTCTTAATATCATCCCGAATCTGGCTTTCAGTTCCAGGGAATTAAATGGAGGAGTAATATAATCATCTGCTCCTGCCTCAAAAGCTTTAACTTTGTCTGTCACCTCACATCTTTCACTAAGCATTACTACCGGTATCCAACAGTACCTAGAACTGGCCTTAAGCTGCCTACATATCTCAAAACCGTCTATATTCCCAAGTCCAGTATCTAGCAGGACAAGGTCAGGTTTTTCGGTTTTTATGGTTTCAAGGACAGAAAAATTACCAGAAGCTTTGACAACACTATAATTTTCAGCTTCAAGCAACGGTTTAAGGCCATCATACACGCTATGTCCATAATTCACAATAAGGATTTTCTCCCTTATATCCTTAAAGTTTTCAATGCGCGTTTTTACCATTTCTTCAGCAACCGAAAGCTCAAAGGCAATATCCCTATCACTTATTTCAGGCTTTGCTTCAATCAATTTTAATATCTTATTATCTAGCTTTATGTCGTACATTTACCCTCCGCCTCTATACAGTATACATTTTATTAGGTATTAAACATTTCTAAAATATTTAGCTTTAACTTATATAGTAACTTATATATAGTATAGATGGAACAGTGTTCTCCAATTTTTTTCATTAATAGTCTGCCTTGATCAATAGGCAGATAAGTTTATAACCATAAATAGCAAGTTAATATTGGAAATAAAAATCACTCACGAAGAGTAGCCACCTCTGAGATGATAAACAATGGATCCACTAGAAAAAATCTTCGGAAAAACTGCACAGATGACAGTGCTTGAAAACCTGATAGAACACCAGAACGAATCAACCTACCTTTCTGGAATAGCTGAAGAAACTGGGCTGTCGCATTCGAGCGTATCAAGGGTTATCACACCTTTGATCGGGTCAGGGATTGTCATAGAAAAACCACTGGGAAAGCAAATCAGAACTTTCCAGCTAAACATGGAAAACGAGGCAACGAGGTTAATAATAGATTTTTACAATAAAATAAACCAGATGTTAGCATGAGCCTTAAAAATAAGAGGCTTGAAAAAGAGAAAATTCGGGACAGAACAAGACTTTCTGTTCCTTCTTTCTAAGCTTTACAACAGCAATTGGAATATAAAATAATCACATCAAGAAGAGCACAAAGATTTTTCATGTAGCCTGTTTTTTAGGTTTTCTATGTACTCATTTGCAGCAGTCGCTGCTAGTGCACCATCCCTAACTGCTGCCACAACCTGCCAAATCATCGTGTCACGACAGTCCCCAGCTGCATAAATACCTTTATCTGATGTTTCAAGTGTATTGTTAGTTCGGATAAAGCCTTCCTCATTCTTTTCCACATTAAAAATTTCAGTATTAGGATGGATGCCAACAGAGATAAAAACACCATCTATAGCCAATTCATGAATTTCTCCACTTTTTAGATCTTTAAAAATTATTTTTACTACCCTCTTAACTTCTCCGCTGCTTCCTACGATTTCCATAACAAAAGCATTCAGAATGAATTCGATATTGGGAGTTACTGAAGCCCGATCCTGAAGAATTTTTGCAGCTTTAAATTGCTCTCTCCTGTGTACAAGATGGACCTTACGGGCAATCTTTGAAAGGAAAAGTGCCTCAGTAATTGCCGAGTTGCCACCTCCGATCACTACAACGGTTTTGTTTCGAAAAAAAGGTCCATCACAGATAGCGCAATAGGAAACCCCTCTACTTATAAGTTCTTTTTCTCCTGGAACATTAATGTTCTTTGGGTTTGCACCTGTAGCAATTATAACAGCTCTTGATTCAAGATCTTCGATGTCCGTAGAAACGATTTTCTTTGTCCCTTCAGAGTGAACAGAGATTACTTCTGTTATCTTTGTCTGTACCCCCACTTCTTGAGCATGATTTTTGTATTTATCCATTAGCTCAATCCCTGAGATCGATGGGAAACCAGGATAATTTTCCACTATATCTGCAAGCGCTATTTGGCCACTAATTTCACTCCTTTCAAGAATAAGAGTTTCAAGACCAGAGCGAACGGCAAAAATCCCAGCTGTGAGCCCTGCAGGCCCACCTCCTATAATTATTAGGTCGTACATGCGTACCTCACAAATCCAAAAAAGTATTCCAGAAAAGTCCAAAATAAATTAAGAAATTAGATGATGCTAGCGATAGCATCGGCTTTTTTAGGAAGGCCTATAAAAGCGACCTTCCCATCAATAATGGTTGTAGGAACTCCGACTATTCCATATTTATCTTTCAGTACCTGGCCCTGCGAAGTTTCCACATCAACTTCCTCATACTCAAAATCATACTCTGACTTCATATCTTTCCAAAATCTGCGAGCTGATGGACATACAGTGCACCAGCTGGCATGAATAAGTGTAACTTTAACCATGACAAAAGCACCTCTAGATAAAAGCACCTCTAAAAACTGTTATAATCTTTACTCTTTTCGGTATTTTTGATCTATTGCATTCAATTACCAGTTGGATTAAGGATAAATTTTGATGATCTCAGAAGATAATATAAAGCCTAAAAACTGTGATCATAAACTCATTGTACAAATCAATTTACATATATAAATAAGTTAAGCGTCAGTACTTCTTATTTGCTGTAGTTCCAAATGGCTACTATAAATTAGGTTACAATTTTCCCTTTAATAGTTCATAAAAAATTTTATCCATAAACCTTAATTCCATTTTATTGTAATAGTCTCTAGAAAATTCAATATTGTAGGGTTCTGAAATAGAAATTATGCATAGCCTTCACTAAACTATTTTGTATTTTTCTCCCGAGTATATTTTGGAGTAGATATCCATTATTCGAGCTCGAGGCGTTTGATCCCTTTCTTGATCTAATTTATTTGAGTAATTCATAAATAATTTTAATAGGATATTGCATAATGTCCCAATTTAGTTTTTGATCCGACGTTCCATAAATGTATATAGATATATATAAATATAGAATTTGTTTGCCTATTGCCTGCTATTAATCGTTGAAAGTTGGATTATTT
The DNA here is from genome assembly GCA_963733675.1 of uncultured Methanosarcinaceae archaeon. Classification (GTDB taxonomy): domain Archaea; phylum Halobacteriota; class Methanosarcinia; order Methanosarcinales; family Methanosarcinaceae; genus Methanosarcina. Next base: position 386,129 of record CAVTET010000001.1, read on the forward strand.
GTTAGATGATTTTGATAAAATCCCCTACATTTTGTTATATCCATATATATCAGTATATATGCTCGTGAAAATCAGAGTTGTATCGAAATCCTCTTTAAGCTATTTCATATTGAGAAAATGGATAACATTCTTATTTACAACTGCGAAAACTTGGCTGGATAAAAAAACACCCTCTATTAAATATTTTTTTATTTACTTTATGCCAGAATTATTTTGCTCTTCAATCTATTTGTAAGCAATATCAAACTTTACTTTTTGACTCCTAGATCAACATATCATAAAACAAAAAACATAACTAATTTTGATTTTAGGGTCCATCTTTCAGGTTTTTAGATTAAGGCCTCAAAGTGAACTTTCTAAATATCAATCATAATATTGTAACCGGAAACAAGTATATTTATAAGTGGTGAGTAGTAAAAATGCAGGAGAAAATAATTGATAGATGAAAAACTTGGATTTTTAATCTATACATTCACAACCATCCTTGTTGTTGTCAGCCCCATCAGTGGAGTTGTGACTTTCATCTCCCTGACAAATGAGATGACAAATGAGAAAAAAAATGAAATTGCAAAAAAGTCCGTTACAATTGCATGCATAATTGCTCTTTTTTTTGCAATTACAGGAAACATGATGCTGAATCTGTTCAGCATCAGTGTGGATTCACTGCGAGTTGCAGGAGGAATCCTTCTTTTCAGCATTTCTTTTGATATGATGCATGCTAAGGTCTCAAGGGGGAGCATTACCGAAGAAGAAATATCTCAATCCCAAGAACGTGAAGATATATGGATATTTCCGATAGGTCTTCCGCTTCTGACTGGGCCAGGTACGATCAGTACAGTGATTGTCCTGATGGGAGGAGCACAAAATATTGAGCAAAAAATAATGGTTATTGCATCGATCATATTAACTTTTGCCGTATGTAGTTGCGTCTTCCTATTCTCAAGAAGTATTCATAAGTTGATTGGGTATAACGGAATGCTAGTTTTTACACGACTAATGGGACTTTTGCTTGCAGCTCTTGCAGTGCATCTAACTGCCACAGGAATAATAAATATTTTTAAGATAACAGTTTGAGACAGTCATATGGGTAAATGTATAGTTATGGAACAATAATCTAAAATATTCATTCTAATTGTGTATTAAAAAGTTATAGTGAATTGCAAAACTTTTTGGCAGTGTACATACAGTTCTGTTGAATCTGATCGTCTCTGTATCCTTTTTCTTTCACTGCAAAAAGTAGGATGTAGAGCCAATAGTTAATATCTTCTCATTCATAAAAGATTCTCTTTTCGATCACAAAAACGAAATTTACCATCTAATGAATTGGTTTTTAAACCTTGTAATGGAAAGGAAGATCTTCATGGACCGTAGGCAGTCAATCTAACATCATAAATCCAAGGAGTTCTATTCCACAACTGCAAATACATTATCCAAGTTTAGTACATTTCCAACAGTAGGACTAACAATTAAAAACTTCAACACAAGTAGTTGAATTCATAATTTAATATTTAACTTTATATATGGAACTAATAACATGTCTAAGAAACACTATTTTCACAGGAGTAGTTCCTTTGGTTCCGTTGCAAAAAATCCTTTCTAATGATACAATAGAATAAAAAGAAAACCAAAGATAGTAACATGCTATCTAATTCCTTTAAATGGAAGCATTATGAAGGGGAAATTATCTTATTGAATGTAAGATGGTACTTAAAATATGCATTAAGTTATAGAAATTTAAAGGAAATGATGGCAGAAAGGGGAGTAAAAGTCGACCATACAACAATCATGAGATGGATACATCAATATTCCCCTGAAATAGAAAAGAAGATAAGAAGACATTTAAGACCAACAAATGATTCGTGGAGAGTTGATGAAACCTATATCAAAGTAAAAGGTAAATGGAAATATTTTTACCGAGCAGTTGACTCAAATGGAGATACAATTGATTTCATGTTAAGTTCAAAACGAGATAGAAAGGCAGCGAAGAGATTCTTTAAGAAAGCTTTAAGTTCTAATCATAATCAAATTCCAAGATTAATAACCGTTGATAAGAATCCAGCTTATCCACCTGCTATAGGTAAACTGAAAAATGATAAAATACTACCTAAAAACGTAGGCATTAGACAAATCAAGTATTTGAATAACATTATAGAACAAGATCATAGATTTATAAAGCGAATCGTTAATCCAATGTTAGGATTTCAGTCTTTTCAATCTGCTAATAAGACTTTAAAAGGAATTGAAGCTATGAATATGATCAAAAAAGGACAAGTCAATAATTTAAATTACTCTGTTCTTAATGAAGTCAAATACATTAATCAATTGTTTGGTATAGTTTTATAATGTTAGTGCATTTTCTTTGAATATTCTGATTTTTATTCATTACTTATAGATTTACATATTTTTTTGAATTTTTTGCAACGGAACCAATAAAAGAATTATGTTGAATAATTTAAACTTTACCTTTTATAAGATACATAGGTCACAGTAATTTTTGGATAGGTTCTTAGTTCTCAGAACACTGATTTTCAGATTTCCCCCAGAAAAATAAGTTAACTTATGTTTTGCCAAAATCTAGATTAATGCTTTAAAGGCAAAATAATTAATTAAAATTCCTCATTTAATCTAAAAATTACTTTTAAAGCTACTTAATTAGTACTGCTAAAAGATTTTGGAATACGAGGCTTAATCGTCGCTGAAAGTCTCATGGAATGACTTAGAACCTATTCAAAAACTAAATAATTATATTCTATAATATTTATAATTTATCTACAGCCCCCAGAACACCACACCCAGAACACCGCAGATACATTATATTGGAATAAGTACTCAGTTATTTGGAATAAAAACCGGGAATACACTATATTTGTACAATGCTCAAGGAGAATTCATTGGTAAGGGAATGAGACATCGGCCATCAGTGAGATGAGAAATTCTCATTTCAACTTTTTTGATAATACTCAGATAAACCGAAGGTACCAGCATTGCCAACTGATTTTTGAACGACACCCTCTGTTAAAAATAGTAGTTCAAGCTGCAGTATAGAGATACCAGTAACTTGAGAAACTATCTGTCAGTGAGTTCCTGACAATATTTTATTTTGAGGTACATAAAAATAAAAATGAAGGAGACGTCTACAGCGTTGGGGTATTATCTATCAGTAAGCTCCGTGACAGTTTTTCATTTTCAGACACATAACTACACTAAAACATTTTATTCCAAGATTTATGTCATAATAAATTTATGGATCATAATATATTAGCTGAATATGATTAAATATATGTTTTTTGCACATGCACCATATATTAATCAATATAATTAAATATTGGAACATGTACGTAATCCTCATCTCATGAACCATGACAGCAGAAGTCTCAAATCTAAAGACGTTAATGGGTTGAAAATTATCTTTCAAGAGAAGCCAATTATTCAGCTAGCGAAAAACATTCTCAATAGTGCCTTCACTAAGATTAGTTGAGCAAATTTTGGTGGGCTGATTTTTATTTTATCATTTCTTTGAGCTCGTATAATCTCTTTGGTGCCTTATATCAAGTCTGCTTCAAGAAAAGAAACAAAGCGAATATTCCAATCAAGATACCCAAAAATGCAACTCCAATAATGACTTTAACTACAAGATGTATTGCTTGCTTTATCTTAATTTTATCATCAAGCATACAAATAACAACCGCAGCGTCTTCGAAAGCCATCAATTACTTAGCTTTTTATCAATTAAGTAATCAGACTGATCTCATATATCAAAAAGTTGATTTTGCGAGCTGCAGGTGAAGAGATGCCTGCAGCTGGATGGAAAGTCTATTTTAAGGTACTTGCATACCTATAATTCATAAATAGATTTAATTTGTTATATGCTTTTTGCATATATCCCAGATAGTACTAACTTAAACTAATTAGTACGAAAATTATGTAGTCCTATATAATGAATTATAACAGACCGACACCTTTCCCCGCCCATCAAAAATGACTTAATTTCAGCCCCTACAGTAGGTTTTTGAATATTCATTAGGACAGAAACCCTATCTGACTCAAGAAAATGCCAAAAAGAGCCCCAAAGTTGTCCATCTTTTGACTTAATAATCGAATCCTTGGCGATATATCAGAAAAGGAAGGAAATACTGAATAAAATGGTAACACATATCAATCTAAAAAAATAAAACCATATTCCTATAAACACCTAATGCTTTTGCGATATCTGTATTTCTTTTGTGTTTGTTTGCTAGGAGTAGGATACTTGCTATGGTTAGTTCTCTTGTAATTTTATATCCTTTTCTCACAAAGTCCATAAGGAAAGTTACATCATGATTTTAAAATTCAAAATAGAGTATAAAGATTTAAAAGAGATTCATAGCTTCTAAAGATGACAAATAATGAAATTGTTGAGACACTAAAAGAAATAGAATAATAGTTATAACAATACACATAAAAATAACAGTTACAATTGAAATTATGAACCTGAGCTATGGGATAGGTTATGCAGTTCTTAAATAGAACTGGAAGGTCAATAATGTCAAAATTTACCTAGCACAAACTCGGAATTTCATTTTTTGGCACCATCATCAAAAAATTAAAAAATTTCAATCAGTTTACCTGAGTGAACATTTCAGGTACATAATTACGTTATTAAGGACTATCCACTATAAAGAAGGCATCTGTAATGAAAATAGTAAAATTTATTGCCGGAATACGATTCTTTGGGTTAATCCCAGTTATTGGGTTGGCGACTGCAGCTTGTATTCTGTTCATTAAAGGCGGCATTGATCTGATTTACTTGCTAGTAGAATTGGTTGCTGAAATAACAAAGACAGGTACAAAAGGTGTCATTATTGTTGGATTTGTGGAGACTGTTCATTTCTTTTTAATTGGCACGATACTTTTTCTCACTTCACTTGGTTTTTACCAATTGTTTTTCCAGGTGCTTCCTTTACCGGAGTGGCTGAAGATGAATAACATTGAGGAGATGGAATTGAGTTTAGTAGGACTTACTGTAGTAGTGCTGGGAGTCAACTTTTTAAGCGTGATTTTTGAACAGCAAGAAATCAACCTGGCTATCTATGGAATTGGCTACTCTTTACCTATAGCAGCACTGTCTTATTTTATGAAGATATGTTCTGATATTAGAAATAATGAGAGTAAGCACCCGATGGCAATCGAGGAGCTATTCTCTAAAACTAGTGAACCCAATCAGTCATGGATGAAAAAAGGATATTGAAAAATGAGGACATGTACAGATGCTTCTGTAAATTTTGAATGGATTTGTACCCTTTGTCTTCATCACAAAATACAGAGTTCATTGAGTTCATTATACATTTATTTTAGGAAAATCTACACATCATTTTTTTTGGACTTGATTTATTACCTTAAAATGTAGTTTTTTTGTAATTGCATCGGAATCTAGAATAAAAGTTTTCCTGTTGAATAGCTGCCTTGGAAGTTAAAATATTGATTTCATGATGTATCTTCGAAAATTTTAATAGAGTAACCAGTTAATATTTATGCAAAGTTTATTTTGATAAGTTTAAAAATATAATTTCTCAGTAGAAAAGTTTACTTTGTAGAACGAAGTATTATCAATTTGTATTATTGAAGTTATTTTTCATCATTAATACCAAAACCAATTTCAAGAGGCAGATAATGAACAAATTTACATGTAATAAAGCTAGCAGAGGGTATATACTCGTAAAGGCTTTAGGAATCACTATGCTGGTGCTTTTTATTCTATTGAGTCACGCAGGTGCAACGCAGGATTCAGATACTCGGTTCAAAAAGGGACTCAATCTATCGAAATTAGGACATGCAGATGAAGCAATAAAAGCATATGAAAAAACAATGATTCAGGATTCAGATGATTGGAAAAATGAAGTAGTTGCTCTGGATAATTTAGATAAATCTGATGAAGTAATAAATCTATATGGAAAAGCAAGTGAAATAAACCCGCAGGATTCAATAGGTTGGTACAATAAAGGAAGTGCACTATATAAATTAAATAAATTCGATGAAGCAATAAAAGCATATGACAAAGCAATTGAAACTAACCCGCAGAATTCAGATGCTTGGAACAATAAAGGACGCGCTTTATATAAGTTGAATAAATTCGATGAAGCAATAAAAGCATATGACAAAGCGATTGAAATTAACCCGCAGAATTCAGATGCTTGGAACTATAAAGGACTTGCTCTTGGTAAATTAAACAATCATGAAGATGCAATGAAAGCATATGACAAAGCAAGTGAAATTGCTCAGCAAAAATCAAAAGCTTGAAACAATTAAGTAAAAGTTTTAAGAAAATTTTGATAGACTTCAATATTTAATAATTATGCTTATAATGGTATATCGATCATTCTTGAAAATCAGAAGTTTATCGAAATTTTTCTAAATAAAAAGCACAATCAATGGAGACCATTTGAGGTAGTCAGCTCATCTAAATTTACCAATTGAATCTTAATAAAGATGGCTTAATGTTGTTTTAATCAGGCTGAATAGTTACAAAAAAACTAGTGTTTGACCAACTTTCTAAAGTAAAAACACTCCATGACACAAAATTAGACCATAAGATCCTCAAAACCTTAAAACAGGAGTATTCTACCCTTTTTGAAAACCCTTATGAAGATAAAATTTTTCCAAAAATCACCTAAAGCTCTTTAAATTGCTCATAAGGTAATTAGTCTAGTCATATCCTAAATGGCCAACAAAGAGTATGAAAATCAATAATCTACTTGGAAATTTTTCTGGTGAAGATCCATGAAGGTTAACTACATAATTTAACAAGTAGCCTGAAAATTGATGCAAAGGGTGACAATTTTTTATCATCTATGAAGTACTTATTCTTTTTTTGCATTTTTGCAAAATATAAGCAGAATACAGAAATGATGTAAATATTTTTCACTGTTCTTAGCATTACTTGCTAAAATCATACAAATTATAATTAAAAGCAAGTAAAGTTATGTTTTTTATAATTAATTTCAATCTCTACATAACTCAGTTCCGAAATTAAGTGATTGGCGTAAAACTGAAAAAAATCACTAGATTTTGAAATTGGATACAATCCTTTGAAAATATCCTCATGATTGAAGCCTTGAGGTATCAATATTAAGAAGAATACTCTTTTCTGCAAATTTAGTCCATGAATCAGAAGTCACTGGATTGTAAACCATAGTCACTTTTAAAAATATTGTATTTAAAAAAATACAAATATCTTGGGGAGAAATATTGTTTTTCAGTGTCAACATAAAGGTGTATAGGATCACCATCATTTAGATGGCATCAAAATCAGAAAAATACATTCTACCAAGTTCAAAGAGTATATCTTTTAAATAGTTGTGGATATGATTATGTAAAATAAATTGAGTATAATATTTCATATAAAAAAACTATTTTATATCTTATTTGGCAGATAAAATCGTTTTTATAGCGCATTTGAATTTATTTAGTGCCTAAATAATTTCAAATACTAAATAATTTTAAATAACTTTATAATATAAATATTGAAATTTAAGCCAAGAAGCATTGTATAATCATGGAAAGCACAAAAAAGATGAAAAGTTACTCAAATATTTTTTTTCTTCCATGCTTGCCGTGGTTCAACTCTAGAGAATTTTGGTAAATCTCGATTTTTGATTGGTTGTTTATAAGGTATATAATAGCAATTTGTTGAAATCGAAGGTTTATCAAAATTTTCCTAAGATTAGTAGAGGTACATGTGTACGGAGGAAAATCCATGATTCTAATTTTTTGAAAGTGTTAACATTTACTGTGATGATTCTAATTTTTTGTTGAAACAGTAATGGTTTAATACTATTGTTTCCTCGGTTTAACTGCATAAGTTCTATAATATATACATAACTTATGCCGATGGAAGTGCATCTAAGAACCAGCTTAAACTCACATCAAATTGAGAAAACGAATCTGAAGTTTATATTAAATGGGAAAACTAGCATTTGAAAGAAGAATAAATACACTAGTTATTTTGGTGGTATTTTTTTGTAATAATTTCAATGACAGCTAGTAAGTGCCGCAGATGAAATACAACATCTGCACAAAGGCGGACACCACCCAAAGAGGACATCATTTCCACAACTGGCATGACCCCCACCATCACACCACCTTCATGACCGCTACAACAATGGTGTTTACTACGCGAACTCTGAGTGTACATATAATCCTGTTACTCTAGTGTGGGATTGAATCCACGTGCCCATCGTAGAAGAAGTACAACCTGTCATAGAAGAGGTATAACCCGTTGTAAAAAAACCAATTATAGCAACAAAACCCGCTGTGGTAACATCTAATTTAGCAAAATCAGTCGCATCGAGACCATCTTCAACAAAACAAGTTGCAGCAAAACATGCTATAGGAACACCCAGTTTAGCAACACCCGCAATACCTACAACACCCGGTTCAATAACCGATGTAACAATATGGATCTTTTGGTACAACTGATGGATCATATTTCTGATGAGGAATGAAGAGAAATGTTGGAGACAAAACTGCGAAAAGACCTGGGTAGATTTCCACATGCATTTTTTAATTTTTACTTTCAATTTTTTCATCCTAAAACAGTTTTGCTTCAAGAATGGTTTCATTTATTATTACATTGGATTGCTATGTAGTTTCATAGATTCTTACCCCGCATGAAATAAAAGCAATGTTGCGAATTTACTGTAAATTCAAAGTCAAGTTTCTATTTACTGTTTTTAATTTGTTTTTCCGAAAAGGGTTCCCTACGTAATAATTTTTTAATATTTGTGATTTTACATAACTTCCAGTAAACTGCCGAATTTTGGGGCAAGTATAAATACATATAAAATGTCGCATTATTTAAAATGATGACTATAAGTTGCTGTAAATCATATATTATTTTTATTACTTTCGGTTTGTATCTTTTGCGTGTCTTGTTTATCCCTTATGTCATTATATACATTTTTTGATTCTCTACATCCATCATTTAATACACCCGCAATATTTTGATCCAATTCGAAACCTATAAGTTTTCCGGCTTTTTCAGTCCATACTTATTAAATAGACACTGTTGACGGTTCTGGTACAAAAATAATATTTCCGCAGTTTGATACTATAATTCTTACCTTTGTGTATCATTTTTCCCTTTATGATATTGATTGAATTTCCTAATTGTGAATTTTTTCATTGATTTTGCAACAAAGCCAGATTTTTTGCACCAGAACCAGTTTTTTTCTATAAAAACCGTGCATTAGTTAAAATGATGAATCCTATTTTTCTGTCGAAGTGTAGTCATGTAGTGTATTGGTAATAGCTGCAATGATAATTCCAAGAAAAAGCCAAGTAAAGAGTCCTTCTCAAGTGCGACCAATTTCTTGAAACTATCTCTTGGACGTCAGTCATCATGGCTCAAAAAAGTACAACGGGCGATGATATAGAAAGTCATATCAGATATATCGTTTGATTCTGATTATTATCCCTTACAATGCCAGGGTTCTTCAAAGCAAAAGATAGTATTTTATCACTGTTTTTATCCCAATATATATTCAAAGTTAATCTTTTCCAATCTATAAGGTTTACATATAGAAGAGAAAATAAAGATATAATGAAAATACCAAAAAAAATAGTATATAATGGGTATACTCCAAAACCACAGGTGACAAAAAAATAGAATCCTTCATAAATGATGCAAACTCACGTCTGAAGTTCCTCCATTCTTTCGGATTCGGATAGAAAATATCCTAAAATTCCTGTTTTAGATCCGCGTATCGATAGTTATAATATACAATATTTGCATAATCCTATAGCTTGTGATCAGTATAATATCTTGAAAATATATGAAGGTTGTTATTATCCAAAATGAGTTTTCCGGGTGCATCTGGCCCTGAGAATTCTGGAGTGGCTACAAATTTTGTCCCCCTAAAGTTAGTACATTTTTAAAAGTTGTTCCATCGAGGTAAGTAGAATTCATAAAAATTGAGTCATTGAAATAAGCAGAATTATTAAAAGTCGAGTTATAGAAGAAAGCATAATCATAAAATCTCGTCCTAGTGAAGCCGGCATAATTATTAAAAGTAGAATCCTTAGCACTATAGGCTGTCAGTAACGTAAGTTGGATCTTGTCTGTCATGTTCGGCCTCCTTTTTTGAAGTCACTCTTTATACATAGTACTTAAGTTGCTCAAACTTCCATCTAAATTCTGTAAATATCTGAAAAACATAGAATGCTTCGATTTTCAAATTAATACTTCCGGTGAAATAATTATGGTACCTTCAAATAGAATACTATGAAACAGTTTTGGATTAGTATCCTCTGTCTTAAATTATCCCCTCATTTTTTAAATTAATTATACAAAAAATAACTACAAATTACTATAAAATAATTTGAAGTATAGGCAGGCAGGATAATTAAAAGGCAGGTAAGATTATTATCTTCAATTATCAAACACTTACCATTTACAAGAATAATCTGTTGGAGGACTGATTTAACTTCAATTAAATTGGTTTGATTTGATCTTCTAATAATTTTTGACCTTTGAGTGTAATATTCTATTTTCTACCACTATTAGATTAACTTCTGCATCCAGTACTTTGTTTATTGCTTCTTCACGTTTTGTTTCTGCTTTCCTTATTAAGTCTCCAATACTTTGGATTTGTGAATCTAATTTATTGGTGTTTGCATCCAATTTTTTAGATTGTGTTTGTATAATCTTAGCTTCTGCTAATGTCCTCAGATTATTAGCAGCATTTATTAAATCCTCGAAATACTTGACTTTTTCCATTTCTATATTGAGCTCTGCTTTTATTTTTTCAAACTCTTCTTCGTCAATCTTTCTGTTACGTTCTTGTTTTTCGATGTCATTTTCTGTATTCATTTATATAACCTCTCATTTTTTTTACGCTGTTAGTTAATATTTAAATATTTCCAGATTCTTGGATTTTAGCTTTCGGTGAATTTGACTACTTTTTGTTGCTTTATACTCCTCGGTGTGTTTTCTGTGTAGGCTGAGCTGGTTAATGCCATATTCCCCTATTCTTTACTACTATACGTGAACTTTCCTTTCAATTTTGGAGTAAAATTCATTTGTATTCAGTTAGTATACTAAATACCAAAAAACAAATATTTATATGAATAGCGATGTTCTCACTATTGTTCCATAAAACTTGTTCAGTCTTTCAAGAGCTTTGCCCTCAATATGCGTTGATATTAGTCGGAAGAGAACATATTTTTCTGGTTTTAATAGTTTCACCAATTTTTGTGATAAAATTACCACAAATAAGACTGCCAAAATAATTAATTCCTTTTTAATTTTGTCGAATGTTTGTTTTTGTATATATTATGCACTCTATATACTCTTTGAGATATCTTTGATTCAATTGATCTGTCAATAAATTAATCGGCAGATAAAGTTGATGATTAATTTCCCAATAAAGTGATATATATTTATTGCGGAAAGAATATTATATTGATATTAAAGTTGTATCTTTGACCAATTATTATTTGGATCATACAGGACCACAGTCTTCCAAACAATTCTTTATTCACATATCTACCAATTATTTCTCATTTTTGACTGATTAATTTTAGTTAAAATATAAAATAATCCCCTTAGTTATTTTTAATTAATTGTGCGAAAAATAGCTTCGGAATAAAAATTACTTTTACATAAAATGTTTTAACCTTGAACAACAATTTGATATTAATGACGTTTTATTATTCCAAAATACATTCTAAAATTTAGCATTGAGTTCTTTCTAAAAAGCAATGTAGATTCATTTCATATCAAATTCTGGTTGTGTTCTTGAGCCATCCATGAGTCATTATAATGGATTTAAAGAAACCCCTAAATTTCGCACTATGCTTATGAATGAACATAACTTACACGTGAAAATCAAAGGTTCATCGAAATCTCTAAAGTGAAACGATAAAAAAGATTGAGGAATAACCAAATAGAATCTCAAAAAGGTTTTCAAACAGAATTATGTAGCTATGCAATCAAATGAAGCTTTCTGAACCTATTTTAGCATTTGCAGAAATCATAGGGATTCACGACCGAAAAGGAAAATGGAGTTCCGGAAAAGAGGATATCTCAGGTGAATATAGAGTTGCTCAAAATAAATAGATATTAAGAGAACTTTCAGTCACATGTTTTTTAAAATATTAACTGATCAAAGAGAGAACACCGATTTATATGGATTCCAAAAAAATACATATTCTATTGAATCTAAATGGGATGATTTATAACAAATTGCTCCGAACTGCAGGCCCTTTCTTTTTAAGAAAGTGGAAGAAAATATATAAAGATTGCATTTTAACTATAGAGGATTACCTGCTTCCTGAAGTTCTTAGAATTCAGGTAGAAGTATTCAATCGTGAAAACAGGGAAAAACTTGTAAACTACTCAAAGAGCTTCAGAGATGTCTTCTATGTTATTAATAATAACGATAAGGTTATAGGCTACTGTATTTATTATTTAAAACCAGCACTTTCTTTTAAGGGTTTTGAGATGCAATCGGTTCTTTCTGCACTCGCGATTGACATTAATTTTAGAGGCAAGGGTTTTGCTGAGAGACTATTGAAAGAAAGTATTGAGGAAATGAAACTAAATGGAATAACGGTTATTACATTATATGTACAGATAAACAATCATCATGCTATACAATTATACAAAAAAATTGGTTTTAGGATAATTACTGAGACTAAAAATATATGCGGCTACGGGGAAATTTGTTATAAAATGGAATTGAAACTTGTTTAATCTTTTTACCCTTGATCTATAATAAAATTTATCTCAAATGAAATTTGCTATTAACTTATTTTTGTTCTTAATTCAGTACTTTACTAACCATTAATAGATGATTTAAACGTAGATCTATCTATTTAATCTTTCTTAAACGGTGATTGACAACATAGCTTTATCGGTTCCGTTGCAAAAAATCTGGCTATTTTACAAAACAAGTAAGAAACATCACAAATAAAATATTTATATGCCATAAACAGGTCAATAATGATACAAAAAGCAATAGTTATAACCTAAAAAGGCAGTAAAATTATTTTTGCAACAGTACCAAAAAACTTAATTAACTTTATACCCTCAATAAACTTCTTGAAAAATGAGGCCAAAAGGTATATTTTTGCTAATTTAGATGATGTTAATAGATCGATTGGTAACTATTCAACCTATAAAAAATAAGTTAAAAAATATCTATCTCGATGCAACAGATACTTCTGATTACTAACTGATGGATGAATAAAAACCATGATCATATACTCCAGTTAAATGAAATTAGTCCACCGAGATTTACTCATTGAAGTTTAGGAAAGATAATTATAGATATTGCTTTGTTCAGGTTGAATAGTTCTTATAATCGTTCTTATAATTATGATAAAAATCTAAACTGTTTCATCTAATATATAAAATGATATTATACTCATAAATATTACCAAATCAACTTGAGCTAAAAATAAGCTTGATTTTATCAAAAATTAGTGGATACTGTAAGAATTAAATTAGAAGTAAAAAGAGATTGCTATAAATAGAGGCAATTTATTTTTTCTACCTCTTTCCAGCAAAAAAACCTGTAATCAGAAGTACAAACCCCAGCCCCAAGAGGAAAAGAGGCATATCAAAACCTTCAACTTGAGTTTCTAAGCCCTTTGATTCATAAGGCTTATTGTCCGAAGAAGTGGATAGAGATCCATCAAATGTTTGTGGAATAGGAAGCTTAGGATCCAGGTGTTGATATACAGGTGAGAACTTGACCAAAACCCCGTCTGCACCTGCGTATACGGTGCTTACCGTTAGATTAAAAATTTCTATAGAGTCATTTAAATATATAAATTGAGAGCCTTCAGTGACAATGTCATTCTTGAGCGGATTCCCTTCTCTACGAAGCTCAAGCCATACCCTTTTCCCTTCAGTATCTGTTCCTTTCACATAAAGCTGATAATCCTGCAAAAAAGTATGATAGCTTCCAGATCTCACATAAATTTTATCTCCATTGATCAGAACAATAGAGAGCTTCTTCCCAGAGCCGGTAGCTAAGGCAGGTGACATAGAGTAAAAAATAACTGAAAAGAATATAGATATAACAAGGAAAAAGGAAAATAAAGGGAGAATATTTATTCTCTCATCTTCTTTCTTTTCGTGTTTACTTGGGACGAGCATAAATGCATCTGCCTGCAATAATTTCTTCCCTGGTATCGTCTGCTTTTCTTATTACAAGAGCTCCGTCAGGAGTTACTCCCACAGCTTTACCTTCTATAATTCGAGAAGGTGTAATGACCTTAACATTTTTTCCAATGGTATCTGAAAGAGCAAGCCAGTCATTAAGGATATGTGAAAAAGGTCTGGTCTTGAAATTTATGTACTGCTGCTCAAGCTCGGAGAGAAAATCTTGAAGAAACGAAACTCTTTTTATATGTTTCCCAAGCTCAACTTTCAGAGTTGTTGAGCCCGAACGGAAAGACTCGGGAATATCTTTTAAGTCCATATTCACATTAATCCCTATTCCCAGCACTACATAGTCCACTCTATCCATCTCAGCATTTGCCTCAGTGAGGATTCCACATACTTTCTTCCCATTGATGTGGACATCATTAGGCCATTTGATGCGTGCGTCAAGGCCTATATCACGAATAGCATTTGCGACTGCAAGCCCGGCAACAAGAGTAAGTCTTGAAGCATGCCTTATAGGAATACCTGGTTTGAGGATCACGGACATCCATATACCGCCGTGTGGAGAGATCCATTCCCTGCCCATGCGGCCTCTGCCTCCAGTCTGTATTTCAGAGATTATGAGCGTGCCTTCCTCTTCGGAAACCGCTATTTCCTTTGCAATACTATTTGTAGAATTTACCTCCTCGAAATAATGAATCTTCTGTCCCAGAAGAGTTGTTTTGAGCCCCATCTGGATTTCTTCCGGGTACAGAAATTGAGGTATGGATTTAAGGACATAACCTCTTTTTGGGGACGATCCTATCTCATAACCATCAGTCTTGAGGGCCTTGATATATTTCCAGACCATTGTCCTGGAAATTCCTAACTTAAGCCCCATTTCTTCTCCAGAAACAGGGCTTTTCTGTGCATCTTTAAGTTCCTTGATAATTTGAGATCTTTTATCTCCCATCAATGCACCCCATATAAATCTCTATACGTTCCACAGTATTTATTTCTTTAGTTTATTCTCCTATGGCAAGATGATAAAACATATGGTAGTAAGGAATAAATCTAGTTCATGTTTCTCGGAAAGGTACTTGTTAACGCTGCATTTTCTGGGCCATGCTGACATAGGCATACACTGCAGCTGTAATAGCTGCAACCTTTTTGTCTTTTGCTCCAATTGCCGAAGCTAGAGTATCCCCCTTTTCGGCTTCTGATTTGACGATATCTTCAACAAATTCCAGAATGTTATGATCTTCAATAAAAGCAGTTGTAATATTGCCACTGCGAAAATTTGGGTTGCGCATGACAGCTTTATGGAATGGGATATTAGTCTTTACTCCCACAACCACATACTCGTACAGAGCTCTTTCCATCCTGGCAATCGCTAAATCTCTTGTCCTTTCCCAGACACATAGCTTAGAGATCATTGAATCATAATAAGGAGAAATTGTATAACCTGTATGTACTCCACTATCAACTCTGACGCCCGGGCCACCTGCAGATCGATATCCCCGAATCTTTCCAGGGGAAGGAGCGAAGTCATTTAATGGATCTTCAGCGTTGATTCTACATTCAATAGCATGTCCATTAATACAAATATCTTCCTGCATAACATCAACCCTCTCTCCCCACGCAATCCTAAGCTGTTCCCTTACAATATCAATGCCAGTAACCATTTCAGTAATCCCATGTTCAACTTGCAAACGGGTATTGACCTCAAGAAAATAGAAATCACCCCTTGAATAAAGGAACTCTACCGTACCTGCATTTACATAACCAATCGCTTTAGCCACTTTTACTGAGGCTTCCCCCATCTGTGCCCTGAGTTCAGAGGTCATGATAGGAGAAGGAGCTTCTTCGATAAGCTTCTGATGTCTTCTCTGGATGGAACATTCTCTATCAGAGAGGTAAATTGTATTTCCATATGAATCGGCCAGTATCTGAATCTCTATATGCCTAGGTTCCTCTAAATATTTTTCAATAAAAACCGAAGAGTCCCCAAAAGCCGAACCAGCCATCTGCCTTGTAGAACCGAAAGTAGTCACCAATTCTTCCCTGCAATGAGCTACTTTCATTCCGATTCCGCCACCTCCTGCAGATGCTTTAATTATAACCGGGTATCCAATGTTTTCTGCAAATACTTTAGCCTCGTCCAAATCATCTACTGCATCTTTCGTCCCAGGTACAACAGATACTCCTGCTTTCATCATAAGATGACGGGCCCTGATCTTGTTTCCCATCTCAGCAATCACATGACTAGGAGGACCTATGAAAATAAGTCCTTCCTCTTCACACCGCTCTGCAAAGACAGGATTTTCTGAAAGGAAACCATAGCCTGGATGTATTGCATCAGAGTCCGTATTTTTTGCAACTGCAAGAATAGCTTCAATATTCAGATAGCTTTTGCTGGAAGGAGCCGGACCTATCAAGTAGGCGTCATCTGCATATTTGGCAAAAAGTGCATTTTTGTCGGCTTCAGAGCAGACAGCTACAGTAGATATTCCAAGCTCCCGACAAGCGCGCATAACCCGAATAGCAATCTCACCGCGGTTTGCAACAAGTACTTTTTTGAACATAGTACCTTCCACAGTTTATTTATTGAATTGACAGTATAATATCACCAGGAGATACAGTATCCCCTTCTGAAACAAAGATTTCTTTAACGATACCTGAGTGAGGGGCATGAATAGAGTTCTCCATCTTCATAGCTTCGATGACAGTAATTGTATCGCCTTCTGCAACAACGTCCTCAACTTTGACCTTAATAGAAAGAACCATACCCTGCATTGAGCTTTTCACAGCGCCTTCAACGGATTGAGCACTCGATTTTTTAGGCGACAATTTGGATATGGAAACTCCACTGTCGAGAGGCTCAACCTTTACCTCGTAGACATCTTCGTCCACCTCAACCTTGAAATGAGTTGGGATTGTATACTCATTCTGAACTGTAGTCTCATGGGTAACTACATCGAGAGATTCTTCTTCGACTTCTCCTTTTAGGAACTTTGGAGCAATAGCTGGATAGAGAATGTAGGTAAGAATATCTTCCTCGGATTTTGCTATACCCATGTCCTCTGCTTCTTTTTTTTTCTTATTATATTCAGGCTTCAGGAGGTCTGCAGGACGGCTGTTTATAGGTTCTTCGTCTCCGATAATCTTGCCTATGATCTCAGGTCTTAATGGAGCAGGAGATCTTCCATAAAGCCCGCGAACATAATCCTTCACTTCTTTTGGAACAACTTTGTAGCGTTCGCCCATGAGAACATTAAGCACCGCCTGAGTACCCACTATTTGGCTCGTGGGGGTAACAAGAGGTGGATATCCGAGTTCCTCTCTAACTCTTGGCATTTCCTCGAGAACAGCCTCGTATTTGTCAAGAGCATTCTGCTCCTTTAATTGAGATACCAGATTTGAGAGCATTCCTCCAGGGATCTGATAGATAAGTACATTGGTATCAATCTGTTCGGAGATAGGATCCAGAATTTCTCTATATCTTTCTTTTAAATTTTTGAAATATGTAACAACTTCCTTGAAAAGCTTCAGATCCAGACCAGTGTCATAAGGTGTACCTTTAAGAGCTGCTATAACAGTCTCAGTGGCAGGCTGAGAAGTCCCCCAGGCAAGAGGAGAAATAGCGGTATCCAGAATATCCACTCCTGCGTAGCAAGCTGACATATAGCTCATCGGGGCCATTCCAGAGGTGCAGTGGCAGTGCAGAGAAATAGGGATGGAGATTTGTTTTTTCATTGCAACGATTATCTTAGTGGCTTCATCTGGGGAAAGCAAACCTGCCATATCTTTGATACAAAGGGAATTACACTCCAGTTCTTCAAGTTGTGTTGCAAGTTCTACATACTTTTCAACCGTATGCACTGGACTGAGAGTATAGCAAACTGTACCCTGTACATGAGCACCAAGTTTTTTTGCCACTTTGATAGAAAGTTCCATATTCCGGATATCGTTGACAGCATCAAAAATCCGAAAAACATCAATTCCGTTTTCATAAGACTTCGTAACAAATTTCTCGACTACGTCATCTGAATAATGCCTATATCCAACAAGATTTTGGCCCCTGAGAAGCATCTGAGCATAGGTATTTTTCATCCTCTTCTTTATGTCCCTCAAGCGTTGCCAAGGATCTTCGTTAAGGTAACGGATACAACTATCAAAGGTAGCACCTCCCCACATTTCAAGGGAGAAATAACCAATTTCGTCTAATTGTTCAACCACTTCGAGCATGTCCCTTGTCCGCATTCTAGTTGCCAGGAGAGACTGGTGTGCATCCCGAAGGACTGTTTCAGTAATTTTGACACTCATGGATGAACCTCTTAAAATCGGATCAAAATAAATAGTATACTTAATGGGTGGATGGATTGATCAAAAGTTTCTGAAATCTATAGAGGGTGATATTTTGATCTGTTTGAGTAAAACTCCTAAGTTTTCTGATCGCGACTCTTGGTACCATTTCCTGTGATTTGACCGCAACAAGGATTTCTTTGGTCAGATAAAAAAAGGCACCAGAATCGAAAGCATGAGATAATCAATTTAAATATCAAAGGGCAATATTCTACAGATATTGCTCCTTGATCTCTAAATATACAATTGTTAACAAGTATATACTTTTCGCCTGTTAACATTAAATAAGTATAATAGGAAAAGTACCAAAATTATTAGGCCACCAAAAAATCCCTTTTTCTAAGGGGGGTAATTAAACCTTATTTGTAGATTAGAGATGGTTGTAGTTCTCTCACAATACAAGTACAGAGGATTTTGATCAACCTCTGATTTTCACGAATCAGATATATACTATCTATATAATACATGACAACATTTACGGGTTTATCAAAATACTCTGCATATAAAATGAATTTTGTTACCATTTAAAAAATCACCATTTTATTCTGAAATAATTCCACCTCAAAATTCATTTAAAATGATAGTAAGTAATAAACCAATTCCCCCACGTATTCTCATACCAAATTTACATCCGAAAGGTCATAGATTCCTTAACCGATTAACAATGAATGATACTGTGACATAAACTATATAACTGATTTCAAAATAACAAAAAAGTGGATCAGAAGATGTATTTTATTTATTTCTTTCACTGTTGTTTTTTAAGCCTTCCTAAAAAACCATTCAGCCCTGCTTTATGTCTGGCTTCATCCAAAGAAGCTCTTTCAAAAAAAAGAGCAGCTCTTATGTTGCCTTCCTCTCTAGCTATTTTTGCAGCTTCAGCTTTCTCAAATTCAGCTTTGCTTTCTCCTGATAGCATCATTTCTAGATTATCAAGGGTTTTTTCTTTAACGAGTCCAAGAATCTCAGCTACTTCCGTAGCATGCCAGGCTTCATCCATAGCTATCTGGCGGAGGTATACTGCAATATCTGCAAGTCCTTCACTCTCAGCAACTTTTGACATTGCAAGATACCATCCGACTTCAGTGGTTTCTCCTCTAAAAGTGTCTTTTAAAATCTGTTCAAGATTCATTAAATCACCATTTCTTCTTTGAAATAATCGCATCAATGACTTTAATTATATATTGGCCGTCTAAAGTAGATTCTATCCGCATTTAGGCATAATAGAACTGGTCCTACAGCTTTAATTTTCTATCTGATCCAGCAAACTTAAACCTAGTATATTTGGGCAAATTAATAAAAGTTCTGGATGCAAATCAAAATTGCGGTTGTACACCTTACTTCAAGAAACTGAATATGTTCACGCTATAGATTTGGATATACATAAATTATTCAGACTAATATATTTTAATTTACATATCTGCTTTTTTCCTTCTAGTTCCCTCGATTTTCAATATGGTTTTTAATTACATCGGAGTCGTACCATTACCCCACAGTTTATTTTCCCAAATGAAAAATGAATTTTTTAATAGAATTGTAATTAATATAATTAAAAAATGGCATCATCTTGGGAAATTTTTATTTGTGGTATTTTTGACCCTGAATCGTTGATTAAAGTTTCAAGAGAATTATTAGAAAATGTTGCAACATGAAATAAAAGATTAAGAATTTATTGATATCTATAATTTGCTTCATAAGGTAAAGTTATTATATCAACGATACTATATAATATAGAGAATGCAGATAATAAACTGACTGTACATAGAGAGAGTAAAATATTTTTTTGTGTTACAATCAACGACTTCATTACATTAAATAGAGATATATCTCCGTATTTGTATAAATTTTTTTGGAATTGACGGGATGGAACTACTGACAGAAGTTAAAATATTTAGATGAATTAACAAATCAGTGTTTTAGCGTTCGAAGCATGCTTGAATTTCCGGTTGCTTAACATGAAAAGCTTCCGAAAAGATAAAATATGAGATTTTTTTGGATACTGGGTCCTTATATTATGGATAACGATCTGGTCTAATATAAAATTAATATATAAAATAGCTAATAAAAACATTCAATTATTGAAACAAAATAATTTCTGAGTATAATTAAAAACCTCTAACGAATAAATAAAATATATTACCAAACTGATCTATTTATTTGTAACTTAAATTTGTACAATTATATTATGTCTGCAATATTTAGATTAATCAATTCAGGATCGTAAGTACAAGACAAGGTAGCTACAGAGCATGATTTTTATGTTTACTATGGAGAATACAGAAGGTTTCGATCAGAAAACTCTTGATAAAATGAACGCTGAAGTCAAAAAAACAATGAGCAAGCACGACCCAAAATTGGAAAATTATACTAAAATATGTGAGCGGGTTGAAGATCATATCTTTGACAAATATTGTTCAGAAATATTTCGACCATCTCTTAAATTATAATAATTTACCGGCGGTGCAAACTATATTTCCGGTAAGTTGCAATTTTTTTAATTTTGTAACTAGCTTTTAATCTTTGTTCATGTTCATAAATTGTGGTAAATCTTAACATCAAGACTCTCTCTACAATATTCCTAAAAATTAGGGAATTCTCGTTTTTCGAATTTGATCTAAGACTCCATAATATTACCAAACACGTATTCCTACTAGCCCAGTAACTCCTGTAACTCCACGAATACTTCCTTTTTCAGGGATCATATTGGATGCTCTTAACGTTTTTTTCTCAGACATTCAACAGAATCGACATTCTATACTTGTGAAAATTTAGATAAACTCCTAAATTTAGTCATTAGGGATGTAAACGGTATCTGAATGACCCTTGAAAATAAGAAGTTTATAAAAATCATATTGTTCACATATGAGAATGTTGGATTCATTAAAAGTTAGATTATTTTTTAAGCCACTGTTATATTAAGAAAAATATATGGCATTTTTGTGTAGATATGTGGAAAGTGAATTAAATTTACAACCCGGATTTGGATAGAAAACATCAGTGAACGTTGATTTTTTTTCTTAATTTGTTCATCAAACTTCTAGAATATATATTATCAATAGTATATTATTAAATGAATATAACTCGGGTACTACAAATCGCTTAAACTGTAAAGAGAACTGGAATAGCTATTGGTTCAACAAATTTAATTCTCCAAGTTTCATGGAATCTTGTAAATAATTGTTGATGTTTCTACCAAAGGGCATCCCAGAAAATTTGATAGAAATATACAAATATACATCTAAGCCCTCAAACGAAGCTTATTATTCGATTATCAGCGTATCAATAATTTTCTCTGCAGCTTTTCCATCTCCAAAGGGATTGACCCAACTCTTATTTTCATTTGTCATTTTGACAGCTGATTGCATGATGCGATCAGATTCAACACCTGCCAGTATGTTAGAGCCTACTTCAAGTGTTTCAGGTCTTTCTGTATTATCTCTCAGTGTTATGCAGGGTGTTCCAAGAATGCATGTTTCCTCCTGAACACCGCCAGAATCAGTAAATACAATTCTGGCGTTAGCTTCAAGCTGAAGGAACTCCAGAAAACTCATTGGCCTTATAGACGTGATGCCTTCCAATGAAAAACCAAACGCTTGAATCATTTTCCCTGTTCGAGGATGTACCGGAAACACCACTGGCATAGAGTATTTTTTTTGAACCATGGAAATACCTTTCAATATTTTACTCATCTGTTCCCGATTATCAACATTTTCAGCCCTATGAAATGTAAGAAGGAAGTATTCTTTTGATTTCAATTTCAAATTATTCAAAACATTTCCTTTATTGTTAGAAATTTCTAAATTTTGAAAAACAGCGTCAACAATTGTATTACCAGTTACAAATATTTTGCTTTCTTCAATTCCCTCTTTCAGCAAATTTTGTTTTGAGAGCTCGGTGGGAGCAAAGAGAATATTTGAAACATGGTCCGCAACAACTCTATTTATTTCTTCTGGCATGCTTCTGTCATAACTTCTTAGACCGGCCTCCACATGGCCAACTTTTATATTCACTTTGGAAGCAGCAAGAGAACCAGCAAGTACAGTATTTGTGTCACCCTGAACTAACACCACATCTGGCTTTTCATCAAGAATGACTTTTTCTATACCTACCATAATTTTACCTGTTTGCTCTGCATGACTTCCAGAGCCTATCTCAAGATTATAATCTGGTTTCGGCAATTCAAGATCTTCGAAGAAAGCCTTATCCATCTCAAAGGAATAATGTTGGCCAGTATGCAAAATAAAATAATTAAGATTCCTTTTTTCACATTCTCTTATCAGAGGTGACATTTTAATAATTTCTGGTCTTGTGCCTAAGATTATAGATAGATTCATTTTGATATCCCCATTTTAAGAATAAAACTATCTTAAAGTTGATTTTATCAAATTTATAAATTTTATAGCTGAAGTATAATATCGCCAATAATTAAATTTGGTGCTATCTCATTAAATAGTTAATATTTTGATAAATCTGTAATTTAACAACTCTAATGATATCCATTTACTTTGAGTAATTCTCTTGTCTTTGCAGGTGTGTTCGTCTCTAAAACTTCATTTTCTCTTTTTTTGTTTATATTCCTCTTGAACTCTGAAAGAGTCAAAAATAAATGCAATATAAACCTCATCTAATTATATATCCTTTTATTCTTCTTGAAAAGCCTATTATTTTTTCCTTTAGATACTTATTATCCAGTCCAAAACAGTATTAATATCCATGTTCAGTAGGATCAAATTAACAAATTTCGATTGACTGATTTTAGATAACTGTCGGCTATTGATTATGCTTTTTTCATTTATTGATTATGTTTTTTTTTCATTTTTCATCAATTAGTAATCAAAATAGATATCAATCAACTGATTTTTGCTAGGCTAAAATAGTTGCTAAGATTTAGAAGTATTTCGAGAAATCCCTACAGGACTCTCTATTATCATACTAAATAATTATATTCTGTTTCCCGCGGATTTATTGATATTTCAATTTGGACTATATACATATTTTTAATAGTGTTAAGTAAATACTGATTTCAAACTGCTGTTAACATTTATTAATGAATTTTTACCCGGTTGATTGATAAAGTGAAATAAAAAGTCTAACTTTGCAGAATATTGGACCGAGTGCTTCGTTTCATATTAATATATATATTCAAAAATATTACCCAAAAAAGTCACAAAATAGTTTTAGCAGAAATACGTACAATTCCTACTTCATAGCCTAAAATATTGAATTTTCTAGCAGCGGTTGTAAAAGAATGGAATTGAGATGTATTGATGAAATTTTCTCCTGTAAGATATGAGGAAAAGTTGAAAACTAATAAGAGTGGTCATTAGGAACTACAGCAAATCGAAACTACTGTATCTGATGTCCTTAGGAGATCTATATTTATAAATGACTATTACTGTATATATCGATATAGGAGTTCTGATAATAGATCGATGAATAAGTGCCTTAGAATGCCTCGATGTTATTTTTTTGGAATAAACTTTTTGTAGATTTAAGATAAGGTAAGGCTTTTGCAGTCGAATATCCAAAATGGTTAATAGGGTTAATTTTATTAGCTTTTCGGATTACTATAGACGTATAGAAAAGCATCCGAGTTGATAACAAAGTGCGACCTGTCTCACAAAGAGTGAACGCAAAAAAGATTCATGAGAGTAATCCCAAATTTGAAAAATATACCTCTGAGCTTCTGATCCTTAAGCCTGAAGGTTATCCCTTAAGTGGCATGATGGAAGAATATCCTGTAATTGAAAATATGGGTGTTTTTGAATTTTATGCTCGAGAACAGTGGAATGGGCATATTGCTCGTAAGGGAGATTATCTTTTTGATCGACGAATGTTTCCAGATTTTGCTTATCGAATTATAGAAGTGGAACCTGCAGAATCGATAATAGGAAATTCAACCTCGATTATTGTAACTGAAGAAAAAAACGGTTTTCCTTCTACGTTAGAGATAAAGGGTAGCATTAAATTTGAAGATGTAATTGGACAGGAAATTGCAAAGCAGAAGTGTAGGTTGATAGAAAGATTCCTGGAAGATCCCGAGCGTTTTGGAAAATGGGCTCCAAGAAACATCCTTTTTTTTGGACCCTCAGGAACCGGAAAAACTATGCTTGCAAAAGCCCTTGCAAACAAGACCGATGTTCTCATCATTCCTGTCAAAGCTACCCAGCTTATTGGAGAATATGTAGGAGATGGAGCCCGTCAGATTCATCAACTTTATGACCGGGCAGAAGAGATGGCTCCCTGTATAATATTCATAGATGAACTTGATGCTATAGCTCTGGACAGAAAATTCCAGGAATTAAGAGGGGATGTGAGTGAAATCGTAAATGCGCTTTTAACAGAGATGGATGGTATTATGGAACGTGAGGGGGTATGTACAATTTGCTCCACAAACAGGATTTACTCACTTGACTCTGCTGTAAGAAGCAGGTTCGAAGAAGAGATCGAATTTGTTCTCCCAGGAGAAGAGGAAGCCCTTCGAATATTTGAATCAAATATGAAGACCTTCCCCTTGCAAGTAGAAAATTGTAATTTCCAGGCCCTCGCAAAGAAAACGAAAGGACTTTCAGGCAGGGATATTGTAGAAAAGGTCTTGAAATCAGCTCTACACCAAGCAATTATTGAAGACAGAGAAATAGTAACATGTAAGGATTTCGAAAATGTCCTTGCGAAACTTGGAAAAAAGGAATTCCCGAAGGATCCCTCTGAACTCTATGTTTAAACTGCAAAAATATGACAGTGTATAGATTTTTCCTGCAAAATTACAACTCTAAAAAAGTTATGAGAAAGGAAATCACACATATGAAGAACCAAATTGCATAAAGTACACTAAAGAAGATTTCGATGAACCCCAGTATTTCGTCATGTGCTTATAAATTATATATAAATAACTTCTGAAATTCATAGGTTTATGGAATCTTCTCAAATTTAATTTTGACTTCACAACAAAATATGTGACACTATCCACGGTATAGTATCCCACTTTTCAAAGTATACATTTTTAAGGCACTATTATTTTTGATAATATCCAGGAGTTCTTAATTATTTCAGTCGAATACCCAGTTACTTACTACAGGGATGGAACTTCCTGATAACCATTATTAACCAACTGAGTTATATTTTAAGCTACCTATGCATTACAAAATGGAACTACTTAATGCAAAAATAGTATATATAAACTGAGATCTAACATGGTTTTTTTTTGATGAAGTACCTTATAAGATTTATTTAGAGAATTATATCATCCCCTATTTAAAGCATAATCTGCCTTGAAATTTGTAATAGGTACTGTTTTAAATTTAATGCAAGCGGTATTCTGGTGATATGAACTAGATGACACAGTTTTCAATTGTACTCTAAAAAGACTAGCAAGAGAACTCCAAGCGTTTTTTTCATTCGTATTTTTTGAGGATAATAATATGCATAAACTACGGAACTGAACAATTTGCGAATAAAATAATTTCAGATGGTTCTATGTGTGTATTAAGTAATCATTATCATAATAGATCCCAAAGAGTAACTAAAAAACTGGTACTTAGTAAAAACAATTTTTGACTGGAAATGAGATTGCATAGTTTTAGTTTCTGTTAGATATTTCATAAAATAATCTTTGTTATGAATTTTTATTATTTTTAATAGATCTTTACTTAAATATTATACAATTATTTAATATGTTATAAATTCAAGAGGATTTCAATAAACCCCAATTTTTGACTAAGAATGTTAGATTGAGAGGCAAGTTAATTTCAAAGACTTCAACATTTCAGGTTCCAACCTTAACTGGATTCAAAATTTTTCTAAGGGTGGAGACTGCAGAGAGAGCTGCAAGATAGCTGGTTTTAGGGTTTTCCGGAGAAGGGAGGTTTTCGACTCTTGTGAAAAACTTTCCAAATTCTCCTTCTACAGTAATCTCATGCACGTTTCTGGCTATGGTAGGGTCGGCAACTACTCTCACTTTAGTTCGCTCAAATCCTATACCTGCAAGGCTTATTGTTGCTGCCACGTTTACATTTGCTGGAAAGGCTTTGACGGCGTATGAGGCAGATCCTTCAAAAATTACGGTTTCTTTTTTGATCTTTTCAAGTTCAATTCCCATATTTGCGATATATGGAGCCCCTGAGAGACCTAAAGGAGGTTTTCTGGTGGTCAGGGTAATTGATGAGATTCCAGCTGCTGAAGCGGAATTTATTCCGTCGATACCAACAACGGCACCTGAAGGGAAATATAGCTTGCAGTTATTCTGTTTTGCAAGTTTAAAAAGTTTTGTTCTGAGTTCCTCATCCACCAAAGCACCTACACTCAGGACCATCACGTCACGCCCTGCTTCAAGCGCCTGTGGCACTATGGCCCTAACAGCATCTTGAGAGGCACTCTCTATGACAAGATCTACACTGCATAACAGTTCTTCAATCTTCATATATGCTGGACTGTATCTTTTCAGGGAAGCTACAAGTTCAAGAGCTTTAATCTCAGAAGAGTCGAAAAGAGCATGAAGTTCCACATCAACCGCCCCATTATCAATAGCTCTACAAATATGGCAACCAATAAATCCACAACCGATAATTCCTATTTTCAGCATTCCAAACTCCTCACAAATAACAAATATGTTTGACCATTAATACTAAGTTTCACAATTATGGAGATTTTTTGGGGGGTTTTGATTTATTGCGGTCTCAGAATGCAGTAAATGATGATAATTTTTTTTGATTCCAGAAAATACTACAGACTCTCCAATTTAGAGTTTGGAGTATTTGTATCTGTTCCCCCTTCTTAAATCTTCTGTTGCTGAGCATTTTCATCTCTGTTATTACTTCGGAATTCAAAGGATCAAGGATACCCTGTCCTTTAGATTAAAAATTATGTGAACCTTTAAATTTTTTTATTTTCGTTCAAACATCTAAATCATCGTTTCTTTGTAAAGTAATGTTGTCTTTGGTACAATTGTCAGAGGTGAAATAGCATTGGAATTTAACAGCCTTTGACATGATTATGATCAAATCATCTATCACGTGGTGTTGATGCCTAAGTATCAATACAATAATTCTGCAACAATATAATTAAAGAGGATTTAGTGTCTACTTTTACCACTATTTGCACGAACCAGAGCTACAAAGTTCATGCTATGGAAGTTTGTAGATGATAATGTTACTTACTCCTTCAATTTCATCGAAGCAAATCTCTATAAGAGGTAGTTCAATACTTGAAGTGGGGTAGTTCTTACAGACTTTTTAAATATTATCCTTAATTGGAATAACTATATTGTGATGAGAGTCCTATAGTTAAACGGTAGTTTTATCGATCCTTTGTATATGTGACCTCTAAACAATTAAAACACTATCTTATGGGATCTCAGACAGAGCTGAAAGTAGAGTTTAAATCATTTAGATTAAAGGAAAGTGGGCAAAAAATAAATAAGGATTTTTGAGTCTCGACAAACCTAGCTGAGTGCTTGAAGAATACCCTATTCTTTAGGTTGGGGGCTATAACGCAATTTGATTCATAAAATTTTCTCTACTCTTCGTTTTAACTCCTGTTAACATTAAGAGTATGCAGAAAAGTACCCATCTACTTTATGAATTTGAGTGGCATAAAGTAGATGGGTAATGTTGCATGCTTATCAAAGACATTGAAAATTTTATCGAAGAAGATCTGGGGTACGATGACGTCTCGTGCACTATTGTGCCTGACAGATCTGCAGAAGCTATTATTTCCACAAAAGAGGATTGTATTGTTGCCGGGATTAAAGAAGCTGAATCAATTTTCTGCTATCTTGGAATTCAGGCTAAAACAACCCTTCAAGATGGGGATAGTCTCAAAAAGGGAGATATCATTTTCAAGTTAACTGGAGGGGCAGTGTCCATTCTTAGGGCAGAGAGACTTACATTAAATTTCCTTGGGCATCTTAGCGGGATTGCAACTCTTACTCGAGCTTGCATGGATATAGTAAGGAAGCATTCGGACACCACAAGGGTGGCATGTACCAGAAAAACCACACCAGGCTTAAGAAAATTCGAAAAACTGGCTGTAATTGCTGGTGGAGGAGATCCACACAGGTTTAACCTTTCAGACTTGATCATGATTAAAGACAATCACTTAAAACTGATGGAACTTGAAGCTGCAATTAAAGAAGCCCGAAAAAACAGCTTCACTCGTAAAATAGAAGTTGAGGTGGAGTCTGAAAAAGATGCTTTACTTGCTGCAAAACTCGGAGCTGACATTATCATGTTGGATAACATGCAACCTGAAAAAATTCTGGAAACTCTCTGGTTACTTAAGGAAAAAGGGCTTAGAGACTCAGTAATTGTTGAAGCATCTGGAAGGATTTCTCAGGCAAACCTTGAAGTTTATGCCAAAACAGGGGTAGATGTTATATCGATGGGTTCTCTTGTCCATAAATCAAGATGGATAGATATCAATCTGGAAATGTTAGATTAGAAATCTTTATTGAAAAAAAGCTGAAAGGATATATTTCTGAAATCCTTATTAGAAAACATCAGCACAGAAAATTTAGTTTTGGTTCTTTTTTTGCTTAAGAGCATTTCGATAAACCTCTGATTTCACGAATCATTTATATAATAGTAATAATCATATAACGAAATTTGAGGGTTGATAGAGATTCTTTCCAAAATCTTGCTTTCGATTAAACATGCCAGAGTTTTTGTAGTCTAGAATGGCTATTCTTATGACGCCCTACGTTTTCTTAAACATTTCAGAGAAAATACTTCATCCATTCATCTTAGTTCCATTTTTTTGTAATCTCTTCCATAAAATTTAACATTGTAGAGTTATTGAGTAGAAATGTATGCATAATCTCCACTAAACTATTTTGTAATTTTTTTGAATATTTTTTTAGTTTACATATCTATTAAGAAAAAGTGGTTCCGTTGCAAAAACTTCAACAAAATATGTAAATCTATAAGTGATTAATAAAAATCAAAACATTCAAGGAAAATGTAATAACATTATAAAACTATACCAAATAATTGATTAATGTATTTGACTTCATTAAGAACAGAGTAATTTAGATCGATTACTTGTCCTTTTTTGATCATATTTATAGCTTCAATTCCTTTTAAAGTCTTATTAGCAGATCGAAAAGACTGAAATCCTAACATTGGATTAACGATTCTCTTTATAGATCTGTGATCTTGTTCTATAATGTTATTCAAATACTTGATTTGTCGAATGCCTACGTTTTTAGGTAGTATTTTATCAATTTTTAGTTTATCTATAGCAGGTGGATAAGCTGGATTCTTATCAACGGTTATTAATCTTGGAATTTGATTATGATTAGAACTTAAAGCTTTCTTAAAGAATCTCTTCGCTGCCTTTCTATCTCGTTTTGAACTTAACATGAAATCAATTGTATCTCCATTTGAGTCAACTGCTCGGTAAAAATATTTCCATTTACCTTTTACTTTGATATAGGTTTCATCAACTCTCCACGAATCATTTGTTGGTCTTAAATGTCTTCTTATCTTCTTTTCTATTTCAGGGGAATATTGATGTACCCATCTCATGATTGTTGTATGGTCGACTTTTACTCCCCTTTCTGCCATCATTTCCTTTAAATTTCTATAACTTAATGCATATTTTAAGTATCATCTTACATTCAATAAGATAATTTCTCCTTCATAATGCTTCCATTTAAAGGAATTAGATAGCATGTTACTATCTTTGGTTTTCTTTTTATTCTATTGTATCATTAGAAAGGATTTTTTGCAACGGAACCGAAAAAGTTGTTATGCTATAACTTATGTAGCTTATGGATCTCATGGAATATGGATCTTATAGGGTATCTGAACTAATTCATGAAATCAAAATCATGAATTTAAATTTATTTCATTTTTGACGTCGTTAATTTTTTCATAGAACCCTGAAAATTCTTTTTTGTAAGAAGCTTTCCACTCGTCTACAATTTTAGGAGGAATATTTTGGTTATACTTTATACGGACTCCCTTTGAATAGATATCCCAAAATATATTCATCAAAGTTTCAATGAGAAGTTGTTGTCTTTTTTCAGTTTCTGGTATGCAGTCTAGAATAAGTCTTGTTGTATCATCCCATTCAAGGTAAATGTCTATAAGTTCCTCAAAATCCTTATCGGGGAATTTAAATAGGAGTTTATTTAAAAAAAATTCTAACTGCTTCTTTCTTGAACGAAACAGTGTGCTTTTAGATTCTACTGCGTTGATGTATTCGTGAAAAAGGGTGTTAAATTGATAAGGAGAATTCAAATTATATGATGCTTTTTTTGCCTTTAATCCATATTCATTCTGGTATCTAAAGTCTTCACATAGATATCGAACGGCACGATCAATAATAGACTTATCCCTGCTTTCAATATTGTAACTATTTCTTGCGGGATGAGGTAGCATGATAAACTCTTTAACTTCATACTGATTCCTAAAGTTAGGAATTATATTTTCTAAAAGTCTTGTTTCTGAGTAATAACCAAATTTGTAACAGTAAGAAGGATATTTGATATCAATTCCTTGTTTTTTGAGCCGTATATCAAGTAGGCACATAAGTTTAAAAAAATGCAATTTTTTCATTATAGGTTTACTTTCCGGATTAAATTTTTTTAAAAGAGACTCGATTGAATATACGAGTAGCTGATCGTTTTTCTGATCAGAAAAAATTTGTCCCATGTTACCAAGAATATTCTAAGACCTTTAATATTAAAAAAGATTCCGTTATTATAATTATTTATTTTAGAGTAGTAACGCAAATTTGCTCTAAATTCCAAGAAAATGGCTACGTTTTTTGATTTGTAGTTATAGAGTCTTTAAATAAAATATATGTATAATCTCAGCCTAAAATTCCCATTACAACTTTTCTGTGTTGAAAGAAATAGAATGCCTAATCAATTAGATTTTATAGGACTTCGGGTATGGGTCGGAGCTTTAAGCAAATTAAAAATTATGAAAATCAAAGTTTATCCTGAATTAGTTTAGAAACTACTATTGATGTTGTACACCACTACAATTGTCTATTTTCTTCTGGAAAAATTATGTATCTGTTCGACAAACTGTTATTAGTATTTAATCTTATAAAGTTTTTTCACTAATGTTGATTGTCCTCTAAATAAGGCTTCTAAATAGAATATCTTTCTAGGGCAAAAATGCGGTATTCAGAAACGCTATAATTATGTGAGAAAAAATATATATGAATTTTATTTTGTTTCATGTATAAATAAAAGATAATTGATATTGAATTGTTATTCGATTTTAAAACTTTTGATAGGCAAGTAATTCTTATTAAAAAACAAATTTTTATATAGTTGATTTAAAAACTAAGTAGATAGTCTATACATTGAAGTGTATTTGATAGTGTTGAAAATTTGCTATAAATTGGAAGGCATATTTTGTATATGGAATCTAATTAAGTTTTTCTGATATGAGATTCTCTGTTTTAATCTTTAAAATTTGATTTTGATAAAGTAATTTTCATGAATTAATTTAATTTAAATTGATAGCTAAGGAATTTATTGAATTTCACTATGTTTTTTAATACTCTTTGTGCATTTACTGTGGCATACAATTACTGTTTGTTTTGATAGTGCAGCTATTTTGGAGCTAGATTTTTTTGTCCTCTAACGTTTTGCTCCACATAGCAACTATCATAAATTTTGACTATTCATTTAAAGTATCATTTGTATCAAATTAAATCACTTTTATATCAAAACCGATTTTTTGCTTCAACTAACAATTTGCGAATAGGTATAAACAGTAGTTTCAAATCAGTATTTATTTAGGACTATTAAGAATATTTTTATAAACCTACTAAATCTAGCTAAAAGCTCTAAATTTCCTATTCGACTAACATTCATTAAATAATTAAGAAGTAACTTTATTGGAATATTGTATCGTGCCTCAATTAAGTGGGCTACTGTTTTAATAATTTACTGACTTAGTAATTATTTCATTTGACATGCTGTAACCCAAGAACTAACTTTATACATTCAAAATGTTATACATGACTAGACTGTATTATAAAAAATTGCATCTTTTATGGGGTTATTTGGAATATTTTCGTATCTAAAATCGTTTTTTACTCTAGATCTAATTTCTGTATTTGGCCTTATATTCTGTTTGTAGTTCTTATTTTTGTAATTTTCATATTTATTGGAATCTAGGTACTAGCATTAGTAGAAGCATACAACATGATAAAAAACCAAAAGATAAAATTTGGTCGTGTCAAGTTACACCCCAAAATGAGTTCATAAATTCAAAACTTTAGGATAGTTATAATACTTTGTACCAATAGTAGAAGTTCGAGGTTTATTTGTTTAGAATATTTTAATCCCACCCGGTTCCACGGATAGCTAGAAATTATGGAATCAATTAATTTGTCATCAGTTAATAAGTAGTATATCAATTAAGTGTATTTAAATTTATATATTTAAACATAAATGTATCAAATTTCCATATGTATATTTAATGGACTGTAACTAAAAATTATTTTTATTTTTCAGATAATTCGATTTTTTTGGTGCATTTACAAATCTACATTCTGTTTTTCCAACTCCAAAAGATGTGCCTTTATTTGAAGCCCCAACCTGTAACCAGTCAACTTTCCATTTGAGCCGATCACAAGGTGGCAGGGGATCAAAATTGGAATTGGATTATGGTTACTTGCAAGCCCTATTGCTCTTGATGCATTTTTATTGCCAATGCTCTGTGCTATTTTTTGATAACTTCGCGTTTCACCATATGGAATTGTGCATATACTTTTCCAGACGCACAGCAGAAAATCTGTTCCCGAGAGAGCAAGTGGGAGCGTAAAATTTTTTCTTCTGCCTAAAAGATAGCTCTGCAGCTGTTCACCTGCTTCTTTCAGTAGCTCTGTTTCATATACTACAACATCTTGAGGGATATTTTCTCTTTGAAAATACAGATTTGTGATAAAGCTTCCTTCTTCGATTATTCCTATCCTCCCTATGTAGGTTTTATAAAAAAACATTTTCTTCATGTCTATTGATCCCCCTTAATTAAATCTCATTTTTGTACCTGCATTTGAAGTATATTAGATCATTCTAATAAACTGCTATGCTCATTTTCTTATTTTTGTATTTTTTTTGCATTATTCATCAGAAAGGGTCAACTAGTTACTTATGGTAATTGGTGACACCTCTATAAAATCTGCAATGTCCTCATCTCTTATTCCCTTTTAGCCATTCTAATGGCTAACTCAATTATTAATCTAATCCGTACGAAGGTCATAATAAAGTATTTATAATAGCACGAAAGGTTCTATGTAACTACGGCAGATACATTCGAATATTCTTGTTATATCTGCTCTGTAAGAAAGTGGGTATGAACATACCCATTGCTTTCAGCTTGATGCCCCACATAAATTTTGATCACTTATATAACCACTATATAACTATCGCTTGAAGAAACATGTCTTTATTGGGAAAAAATATATAGGATAAATTTAGAATAGCGCAATGATATTGCAAAAGGTTTCCTCAAGGTATTGTATTTTGAGAATGAAAAAAATTTTGCAAATATATGTTGCTATTTGAAGAAGAATAAAGGGAAAGTATTTTTTGTAAAAGCTCTCAAGAAGATGGGATAAAATGAAAAAATCACTTATTGATTTAGCATTTCTTTCAGAAAAAAGAAAGGATGTGTTGCTCCTGTTGGAAGAAGGGCCTAAATCAGGGGATGATATCAAAACAGCCCTTAACGTCAAATCGACTTCTATTATGCCTCAGATAAAAAAATTGAAGGATGGACACCTAATAGTACAGGATAAAAGAAACGTCTACAAGCTCTCTGGTATGGGAGATCTATTACTCGAAAAGATGGAGCCTCTACTGGATACCGTGAGAGTTTTTGAGGAAAATTACGATTACTGGGTAAACCATAACCTCACTGTGATTCCTGAATACCTCCTTAACAGGATTAATGAACTAGGTAACTATTTCATGCTTGAAGCTGATCTTAACCGACTTTTTGAAATACCTGAAGATTTAAAAAGTAACCTCTTAGGATCTCGGTATATAAAAATATTTATTTCATATTTCAACCCTCTTTATCTTGAAATTTGTTCTGAAATCGTAAGAAAAGGAACTGAATTGCACCTCATCCTGACAGAACCGATTTTTATCAGGATGGAAAAAGACTACTATGAAAATCTGAAGTTTCTTATAGAATCAAAAAATACTGAAATCTATATTTGTAACAAAAAAGTAAACCTCGAAAATGTTGTAACAGAGCGTTTCTGTTCGCTTGTGCTTTTCGACAAAAAGGGGAAGTTTGATCATCAACGCTTGATTGATTATGACGAAAGTGCAATTAAGTGGTGCGAAGAGCTCTTCTTGTACTATGAAGAGATGTCATTGCTTCTGGAAAAATTATAATTGCCTTTCTACCAATCATTTTTTGAATTAATCTGAGTATTCTCCAAGATACTTGTCGATCAGTATCCTGAACTTGTTAATATCAATAGGTTTAGAGATATAATCCACACAGCCCATTTCAATGAAATGTTCTTCACTGCCCTTCATAGCGTGGGCTGTAACAGCTATCACAGGGATATATGCAGTTGAAGGGTTATTTTTAATTCTTTCTAAAACCTCAAGGCCGTCCATTTTTGGAAGTTGCATATCTAACAGGATGATGTCGAATCTTTCCTCAGCAAGGCGCTCAAGGGCTTTAATCCCATCCTCAGCCTCAGTTACATTATGACCATAGAATTCTAGAAGGTCTAGAATCAGTTCCATATTCATGGGATTATCTTCAACAATCAGGATTTTTTTCATCATTAATCCTCTTAAGCATAGTTAATTGTTTCATTCTATTAATTAAGTCTGTTCTTACAAAAGTGCCTTCTTTCATAATAGAAATTAAATGCTCTTTCAATTCACCATTCAACTCATCAATATTCTTCTCAGTAAACTCTCCAGAAGTGCACACAATAAGAGGGATATCTTTTGTGTGTACATCTGCTCTTAGGCTGGAGATGATATCAAATCCACTTATTTCTGGCATCATGAGATCAAGGATTAGGATATCAGGTTTCCTATCTGAATAGAGCATTTGTAGACCTTCCTTACCACAATAAGCCTTAATCACTTCAAATCCCTCAGGTTCAATCATGGAGTTCAACAATTCCACAGTGTTCTTATCATGGTCTACAATAAGAACACTTGGATGTCTTAACCTGAGCTTATTGGCGATTTCTTTTAGTGAACCCACCAATTCAGCTCTTTTTACTGGTTTTTTAAAAGAATATGTTGCTCCAAGAGCAATTCCAAGCTCGTTATTATTGGTGGTTGAAATAATAAGTATAGGAGTTGAGGCAGTATAAGAGTCATTTTTTAGCTGCTTCAAAATAAGCCATCCATTAGTGTCCGCCAGGAAAATATCAAGTACAATAATAGAGGGTTTGAGTCTCTTTGCAACATTTAATGTATTTTTTCCACAGTAAAGAGAAGCTACACTATATCCAGTCTTTTTGAGGATAGTTGAAAGAAGTTCGTTAGAATTTCTGTCGTCATCGACTACCAGAACAAGTCCCTGTTCTTCATTTTTCTTTTCAGGAGTCTGTATTTCAGGTAGCTCTATTTCTTCCTGCAAATTTTCGCTACATCCGATTATAGAAAGAGCTTTTGCTTTGTTCATTTCGAATTCAATAATTATATCTTCGAGTCCGATCTCGTTAGCTTTCCTGGGCTCTACCGGTTTTTTTAGAGGAATTGCAAATATAAAGATACTCCCCTTCTCAACATTGCTTTCAATCCAGATATCTCCTTGATGCATGTTTATAATTTTCTTTACAAGAGCAAGCCCAAGACCTGTTCCACAATACTGTCTAGATGCAGAGGCATCAATCTGGGTAAATGGTTGAAAAAGTTTTCGTTGGTCTTCAGGAGAAATGCCTATACCAGTATCTATCACTGAAATAAATGCTCTACTTCCACGTTTTTTACACGAAAGATATATTTTTCCATCTTCTGGAGTAAATTTGACTGCATTGCTAACGAGATTATAAAGCACCTGGATAAGGCGACTTCTGTCAGCTTCCAGAGTTGTAACGGATTCTATCCTGAAAGCTATTTCAATGGATTTTTTCTGGGCAAGAGGAGCCAGAACTGCTATGACTTCCTCAAAAACAGAATTAACAGAAAATTCACTATAGTGAAGTTCCATTTTTCCGGCTTCTACTTTAGAGAGATCCAAAATATCATTTATAAGTTCCAGTAAATGTTTCCCACTGGTAGAGATATTATTTATGTATCTCATTTGTTTTTCATTAAGTTCTCCAAAAACCCTATCAAGCAAAATGTCCGAAAACCCTATAATGGAATTCAGAGGCGTCCGTAATTCATGACTCATATTAGCAAGAAATTCACTCTTAGTACGGTTGGCTCCTTCAGCTTCTAATTTCGCCTGAAGCAGCCTTTCCTCCGAACGCTTATAAGCGGTAATATCAAGACCTGTTTGCAGGATACCAGTAATCCTGCCGTCTTCACTTCTAATAAGATTTGCGCAGATCATCCAGACTTTTCCTTCTGGAGTGACGACTTCCCCTAACTCTCCAGCTCCTGATTCAAGAGCTTTTCTTACATAAGACTTACCGGAAATCTCGTCATGCATAGTGAAAAATTTTTCATAATTATATCCTACAACTTCCTCGAGTTTTAAACCTATATATTCCAGAGAAGCCTTGTTTGCCCAGACAATTTTCAACTCAAGGTCTACAAAAACCATGAGTTCACTTAGAGAGTTAAGAATAGCCTTTTTTTCATGTTCCTGAGCTTTAATTTTATCAGAAGTTATTTTAAGATGATCAAGCATCCGGTTTATCCCTTGTGTCAATCTTGAAAGCTCATCATCTCCACTCATAGAATAGCGTGCCGCAAAATCTTCGCTCTCCCCTACTCTTTCGACATATCTGTCGATAAGAACTATCCGAGACACTACTTCTCTGTCAAGAAGAAGCTTGCAGCATGCTCCAACCATCAATCCTGCAAACAAAAGAAATATAACTATGTACCTGATGGATTTCTGGCCTTCAGCATAAATGTTCCTATCAGAATCCGTCCGAATAATAAAAGCTGGGTTTCCATTAATATCTTCATTGATAAAATAACCAGCTACCTTATTTTCTTTGACAGTGCGCGTAAAACTCCTGTTTTTGTTTTCTAAAAAGGCTTGCTGGAACTCAGGAAGTGAGCTGTTATACTTGTAGAGCAAAACCCGGTTTCCAGTTATAACCTGTAAATACTCTATAAAATTAGTATCCAGATTCTCGCCCAGGATAATTGTTCCGATTATTTCGTTACTATTAGGTGCTGCAAGCACAGGCCGACATGAGATAATTACAGGCCCCTTTTCCAGTGCAAGGATCCCTTTTAAACGACATTTCTCGTCCTTACATAGGAAGCTTTTATTAACTATTCCCGGGTCTATTTGAGAACGGATTAAGGCATTACTAGTATTGTTTGAACTCGAAATCTGAGAGTATATTATATTCCCTGAACTATTCACACAAAAAATAAAGTCGTACTCCCTTGGGGAGAACAGATCAGTGAGCAAAACTTTGCTGAGGGATTCGCGATCTTGATTAAGCACAAAGGCCCTGATATCTTCCCTTGAAGATAGGATAGAGTTAGTATTATCCAGTTGTGCAGTCTGTAAATCAATTATATGTTTCACATTTTTCGCGTTATCAATTGCTTCTTTTTCCTCTAGGTGGGAGAAGCTTGAATAGAGAATTCCCTGAGATGCAAAAATAACAACAGAAGTTAGAAGAGCAAAAATAACATAGATGATAACAAGGACCTTTTTACTAACATTCATACTTTATACTCGGATGATATGTATTATATTTGAGTATTAGGAAGAGTTATAAAATAAATTGTTAACAAATACTCTTAAAGGAAATACTATATAAAAGTTTTTAACCTGAGTATGACTCTAAATGCCTTCAATTTAGATGCCATTTTTACAAATCACAATAAAATGAAAAAATTATTGAAGGTAATGGAATCATTTATTATAACAGAATAGTTTTTACAGTATATCCTAACGAAAATTAATCCTTCCTAATTTTGGATCAAGCTAATTTGACTAAACTTATGAATATGTATTATTTTATCATTTACAAATCGCCGATGGACACGAATATCTAATCCAACAGATGGAGGATAAAGTGAACATTCGACTCTTTTTATTTTCATTCAAACCTCTAAATCACCGTTTATTTGTAAAGTGAATTTGTTTCTGACACCATGGTCAGATATGGGTATCAACACATCAGACCGAGATTTGATGCGTATCGGAATTTAGGGCTTTAGCTAGGGATACGATCAGATAACCACTCGCATAATTTTCGCGCCTAAGTATCGATACAATATATGACTACAATGAGTAAATTAAAAAGGATTGGGGGCCAGCTCTACCACCAATTGCATGGAGCAAATAAAAAATTCATTCTATGTGATAAGTAGAATCTAGATTTCACTCGTTCCTTAATTTCATCCAAGCAGCTCTTTATCCGAGGTAGTTAAATATTTGAAAGGAAATATTTCTTAAAGACTTTTAAAACTTCATACTGAACTGGAAAACTAGATTGTAATGTGATTCCCATAGTCGAATGGTAAGTTTTATCGATCCTCTGTGGATGTCCAGCTAAGTATAAAAAACTATATTCGTGAATGTCAGAAGGAGCCGAAAGCAGAGTTTTAATCACCCAGATTAAAAAAAATGTGTTCAAATAAGAATCGACAATTTATGATTTTCGACAAAACTAGAAGGCAGCTAGAAGCATCCCCATCCTTTTTAGTGTGTGATGTTTCCTTGCTGTCCCTTGCAGAGAGTTTAAGGCAGTTTTCCAGGAGTTTTCAAACTGTATTAATTTTTATATACCGAAGGTTATTTCAGTCGAATACCCAGCAGTTTGCTGTGGAGATGGAAACTTCCCTGAAAAAAGTCATTGATTAACTAATTTATACGTTAAGCTACCTTTCCAACATAAAATGTAATTACGTCATGCAAATTATTGCGTATATAATATAAGATATCAAATAATTTTTGGTTATGAAATATTGGGGAAAATTTATTTTAGACAATTATATCATCAACTATTTGAAATATATATTCTTTGAGATTGGTAAAAGGTATTTTTTGAGTTTGATATAATCGGTAATAATGGTGATAATGGTCACCTTTTCGTTGGTGCTGAACCAAAATAATATCCTCTGGGAGTGAGAAAATTATAAAAAGAATCATAGAGTTATGAAGTCGTTGTTTTAAATCTTCTAATCAGATCATGATCTCTGTCCATTATGCTATAAAATTTATATCCAAAATATAACTTATTACCTTTTTGTCAAGTGTCAGTCTATGCTCCTTCTTTTTTTGCTTTATTTTCTCGAGGTTTATACGCTTTTGAATGTCACGAATCTGAATGAATAAAGAACGATCAGAATGTAGCAGTGTTTATATATGCACTCAGAAGAATCAAGAAATTTCCTGAAAAAATATCTCGATAAATTATTTTTCAAGTTCAAAATCTGAAAGACCATGTCATTGAGGTAAAACAATCATTTTAAAAATAATGATTACTTTAGCTCTGTGTCTTTCTCAAAAAAATTTCCTATTTAATATATGGCTCAAAAATGATGTGAAAAGGTTTCTAATAAATTGGGGAATCAATTTCAGTAAGTTTGCCCCCAACTGACTTAAGATGTTTTTATGCTTGCTTAATAGCAAAATCAGTAAAAATTTTCACTAGTGAAATTATTGTTCAAAGATTTAACTTCTCCAATAATCAAAAGCATTTGAGTATTTATTAAAATTACTATAATGTTTAAGAAAAAGATAAGATTCCTGGTAGAATTACGATATGAACAAAGATGTAATTAATTTGGCATATATATTCTACTAGTAAAGCAACTATTCATTCGGAAAATCCATAGCAACTATATTTTGAATAAAAACAACTGGAATAATAGATTTAACAGAAAGATTGGAGAATCAGAGCTCGAATAAAAACAAAATTGAGGGGATTGAGGACTAGGAGAAAAATAAGGAAATATAATTCAAAAAATACATACTCTTAAACATGATAGTTTATGGCGAAAATAAAAAAAATATTTCATGGGATAGCGCGGATTTGAACCGCGGTCCAAGCGTCCCAAACGCTCGAGGATGGACCAAGCTACCCTACTATCCCAAGGGTATCTCATTCCAAAGGTTATTCTCCCTTATATAATTTTCGTTAGAATAGGGAGATGTTATTCTTTCTCTGAGAAACAAAATTTTTCGTTCTGTATAATTATTTAGCTACTTCAAATCATTCTATTAAGGTTTTTTTCGAGTTTTTCAAAAAGATGTGATTGTAAATCAATTAATAACTGATTGGCATAAATAATAGCTAACAGCAAATAAACCTACATATTGAATTTTGTGGGGGATGGCTAAAATAATTTTTTCCCAAGCTTGTAGTTACCTTTTTCTTTAAAGAATTTTTTTATCTCTGATTTCTTTTCTTCGCGGGAAATTTGTTCAAATCTGTCTCACTAATTTTTGTATTTAACCCAATTTTTTTCTGAATCATTATTCTTTGATTCTAAAGGTAACTTCTAACATTCTTACAATACTCCTTTAATTCTCAATGTAATCAAATGATAGAGATTATAGTAAAAAGCTGTACACAGAATCTTCAGATTCACTCTTTGAACAGTCGTAAAAGAACTTTTTCTACTTTGAATATCTTTTTACTTATTGAATGAACTCGTTCCATTTGAGCTCTTTTTAAGCAGATCCTTTTTTTCTGAATATATCACTCATTCCCAGAAAATGTTCTTTTATACCTCTTTTTATTGTTGCATCATAACCTTTTTATTTTGCTCCAAAATATCCTCTGCCTCTGTAAACTGCTTCATTAAAATTATATTCAAATCTATCTGAGTAAGAAGTGATTAAATCGCTGTTTTGAATTTTTGATAAGCTCACGATCTCTGTAAATTATGTTATGAAATTTATATCCAAAGTGTGATTTATTATCCTTTTTTCCATGTTTCTTCTCTGTATCTTCTTGTTTTGCTTCATTTTATAAAGGGTTATCCGCTTTTGCATGTCCAGTATTTGAATAAACAAGTGTAGCTTTTTGAATGATTGTTTTTTTATTTTCACATCAGGCAATTAAGTTGCATTTACAGCTGTCCAAATGTTTCCTCTTCTTTGCACTTATCAATAATTCTTTTTATGAATGATCAGAATTTGGTTCTTTATGAAATGTGACCAGAAAAACCAAGAAATTTTCTGAAAGAAGTTCGATCAATACGTTGTTTCTCAAGTTCGAAGTTGGAAAAACCATGTAATCGCTGTAAAAATGTATTTAAATATAATGACTACTTCAGCTTCATGTCTGCCTCAGAAAACTGTTTTATCAAAATATATGGACTCAAAAATGATAAGAAAAGATTTCTAAGCAATTAAGTAATCAATTTCAGCAAGTTTTCTGAAACTTACTTAAGATGCTTATATTATTATTTAAGAGCAAAATCAATAAGAGCTTTCAAAGTATAAATTGTTGTTAAGAAATTTAAACTATCCAATAAGAAAATACATATGAGTTTATAGTAATTCTTTATTGTATTTATATACATAGAACTCTGCAGGAAATGAGCCTTCCTCTTTTTTCCTATTTCAAACTTACAATCTTGATTCTCGACTAACAAAAAGTAGATACATTTTTTGGAGAAATCCATTTCAAGACCCTCATTTATTCCCTAAAACCTGAAAATATTTCTCAAGCAGAGGCAAAACTATTTTTTCCAGTTTTACCTTATCCTTAAGGGCCTCAGTCCAGGAGACAGGCACTGCCTCAATTCCCAGCATCGCTCCAAGAATACCTCCTACAACACTGCCTACTGAGTCTGAGTCTCCTGTGATGTTTACTGCGGTTTGGACCGCTTTTCTGTAGTCTTTAGGATAATGCAAAATACAGAAATATGCAAGAGCAAAAGTTTCATCCGCATACCAGCCCTGCCCGAGTTTCTTCAGCGCATCTTCGTCCCCAATGACAGAATGAGCGATTTTGTAAGAATTTTTCAGGGCTTTAGTGAATTTCTGAGAAATTCCTTCAGTAACGTTAAGAATTGGTTTAAACATTTCCCTCGGTTCCACTCCATCAAGAGCTAGCTTCACTATATAAGCACCTGCAATAGATGCAGCATCTGAAATTGGGTGTGAATGAGTAATTCTGCCTGAAAATAAAGCTGTTTTGATTAGTTTTTCAGGGCTATTCCGATAAATGAAACCTATAATCCCAACTCGCATCAGGCTCCCGCATGTTTTAGATCTGATCCCGGACTTGTTCCAGTGAATGCCTTCCCTCAGCCTCATAGCTGCACCTTTGGAAGTTACTCCTGCTCCCTGTCAGGTTCTTCTAGCCAGAGAACAAGTTCCTCTGCAATATAGCCCATAAGTTCAGGAAGCTCAAGTTTTGCTCCTCTCAATAGGCTCCTTGAAAGTACAAGCATTAACTGAGTATCATCT
The DNA here is from genome assembly GCA_963733675.1 of uncultured Methanosarcinaceae archaeon. Lineage (GTDB taxonomy): Archaea > Halobacteriota > Methanosarcinia > Methanosarcinales > Methanosarcinaceae > Methanosarcina. Next base: position 429,146 of record CAVTET010000001.1, read on the forward strand.
GTCCAGGGAGACTCTGGAAGAGGCTCGAGAATCCCTTTTTCCCCGTACTTTTTTTTAATCTCCTCAAGGTTAAGATGTTCAACAGGAAGCCCTAGGGCATCCCCGCAAGCACTGCCGAATAGATGCCCCTTAGCTTTTTTTCGATATCCAGAGTGTCCTGTAAATTTCTTTTTTTCATTGTTCCAATACCATACTACGTTGACCCCTGCTTTTATAATTGCTTAACTGTATATTAAATCGAAGAGGGTCTAGATAAACTCAAATTTTTGACTGGTAGTATATAATATCTATATTGGACTGTATATTCCAATAGTTCCGGAAAAATAGCTTCATCCAATATTATACAGTACAAAAAAGTATTCATCTGATTTCGATATTCTGTAAAAATAAGATGTATTAGTTGAATATCAAAACTTTATCTATTATCATGAGCTCCAACATCAAAATATTTAAAAAAGTGCCCGCATTTTCCACATTATTTCAAAAAATGTTCTCTTGGCCAAGAATAATCATTAACCATATATAAAATCGTTCCTTGATGAACCTTCTTGACTGCCGGGTCTCTTACTATCTTTTTTGTATCTACTCTTGGGATTACTCTTGGGATGGGGTTTCTTTTTGACAGAGTACTCATTTGAAGGAGATTTGCTACTGCTACGATTGTTTAGATTTAAGCGAAATTCTAATAAGACGATCTTTCAGTGAGTTCTGAATTTGATATTCAAGACTTTCAATAATAAGCAACAACTTTAGGATTTGAAGCACAAAGAACAAGAATCTCTTTTGTTTTATCAGCAATAGAAATAAATTCATTTTACATTCAATTTTTCCTTTTTCCTATGTAAAATTGTGTAGTTGCTCACAATTATACTGAATAGTTACGTGAATTTTTAGGAAGGATAAAAGACGGGAATAATTATGATATATGAATATATAATGGATAAAAAATATTATGCTGAGAGAATGGTCAAAAAAATAAAATGTTATGGTATTTAATACTTCCTATCCAACTGATCTAAATTTATTTACATTATCTTGAAAATTAAGAAGATATCCTTTTTAAAGAATTTATTGAATCAATCATGAGATTCATAGAGTTGATCATAGATAAATATACAGAGTTAGATAACTCAAAATCATCTGCTAAAAATATGATGAGAATATTTGACAAACAAATAAAAATATAATTTTAATTATAATACTGACTTGACTCTAAAGAGTTATTGAAGAATATATAAACGAAACGAGAAACAGACTTAAAAGATGAAAAAAGCAGCAAAAGTAAAAAAAGAATTGGAAGTTTCCTATAAGTAGAAGCGCTTGATTAAGGTACTCTTATTTCAGAATACAGGCAGCATCCTTTGCGAAATAGGTGATTATAATATCGGCCCCTGCCCTTTTAATAGAGATGAGACACTCGTAAATAGCTTTCTTTTCATCAATCCAACCATTAGCTGCAGCTGCTTTAAGCATGGAATACTCTCCGCTCACGTTGTATGCAGCTGTTGGTATTCCGAATTCGGTCTTTACCCTATAGACAATATCCAGATAAGTAAGTGCTGGCTTTACCATTATGATATCTGCCCCTTCTGCAACATCAAGGGCTACTTCCCTGATAGCCTCATCGCTGTTTGCTGGATCCATCTGGTTGGTAGAGCGATCCCCAAAAGAGCAGCATGATTGGGCAGCGTCTCTAAAAGGCCCATAAAAAGCGGAACAGTATTTTGCGGCATAAGACATGATTGGAACATTATTAAATCCATTTAAATCAAGTGCTCCTCTGATGGCTCCGACCATGCCATCAATCATTCCTGAGGGAGCTACTATATCAGCTCCTGCTCTTGCATGGCTGACTGCTATTTTTCTGAGGATCTCAAGAGTCTGGTCGTTCATAAGATCTTTAGTTTCAAAATCGATAATACCGCAGTGTCCATGGCTTGTGTACTCACACATACAAACATCTGTGATCACCACAAGTTTGTCTTCTAGCTCAGCCTTAATCCTACGGATAGCTTCCTGTACCACATCAGTTTCACCGAAAGACGAACATCCATATTCATCCTTAAAAACAGGCACTCCGAAAAGTAACACTGCGGGAATTCCGAGTTCTGAGATTTCTTTTGCTTCTTTTGTGACCTCTGAAAGAGGAAATTTGTATATTCCTGGCATGGAATCAATCTCAACAGGAGACTTGATAGCCTCATCCACAAAAATGGGTTGAACCAAGTCGTTAACGGATAATATAGTCTCACATACAAGGTTCTTGATCTTTCCTTTTCTCAACCGTCTCAATCTGACATCTGGAAACATGTGAAAACTCCTTTAATCACGAATTATTACTTTGAGAGTGGGGAAGGTCACATATACCCAATTCCTTAGATAAAGGATAATTTGAACCTTCGCTTCGTCTAATTCCCGCTTTAAACCTCTAACTTGTCTATTTTTTATAATGTGGATTTTTTGGCACCAACGTTAGATGTGGTGCCCCAGTCTCTGACCGAGATGATACACATTAGAAATTAAACAGCCTTATCCATGCTTATGATTGGATTACCTATCACATAACGCTGGTGTCTGAGTATCGATACAATATAATGGATCCCAATAAACCTCTAACTTTCACGAATTATTAATATCCCATTTATAAGCATATGACAAAATCAAGGGTATTTATCGAAATTATTTAAATTATTTTGAGAAGGTTAACTAATAGGGGATAAATAACACACTCATATTTGTCAACTGTCTTTTAACCCCATTACATTTCTCTTTTAAATTTTCAGAATTTTTTTCTTTATAGTCTAGATTTCAATGAATTTAATAAACAAGTTTTTATTCATGTTCATTTACTTCCTTGAACAGGACTATTATCTATCATAAAGAAATTTTATTCTGGAAAATTAACATATTTATTAAGGAGTAAATACAATGCGCAGGGACTATATTGACACAGACTACAACCCAAAGGATACGGATTTGATATGTGAATTTCACATCGAACCATCATCAGAAGTGGATTTTGAGAAAGCTGCCACACACATGGCAGGGGAAAGCTCTATAGATTCCTGGACTGAAATTGTGACACTGAGTCCCGAGCTTGCAGCGAGACTGAAGCCTCACATCTTCTATCTAGATGAGAAAGCACAGACTATAAGGGTGGCTTATTCTGAAGAACTTTTTGAACTGGGTTCGATCCCCCAGGTTCTAAGTGCTGTTGCAGGAAATATCCTTAGCATGAAAATCGTTGACAATCTCAGATTGCAAGATATCTCTTTCCCAAAATCGATGCTCAAAGAGTTCAGAGGTCCGAAATTCGGGTTGCTAGGAATCAGGAAACTTGTGAACGTTCAAGAAAGGCCTTTAATAGGGTCCATCGTCAAGCCGAAAGTAGGTTTAAACTCTGAAAAACATGCCGAAGTCGCTTATAATTCTTTTGCAGGAGGTTGTGACCTTGTTAAAGATGATGAGAACCTTACGAACCAGAAATTTAACAGCTTTGAAAAAAGAGCCAAACTCACACTCAAGCTCGCAGAAAAAGCAGAATCAGAGACTGGAGAACGCAAGATGTACCTCTGCAACATCACTGCTTCGACTTGCAAGGAAATGATTAGTCGCATGAATATTCTTAAAGACCTTGGCGCAAGCTACGCAATGATCGATATTGTACCTGTAGGCTGGACTGCCCTTCAGACTCTGAGGGAAGAGTCTGAGGATGCAGGTCTGGTTCTACATGCGCACAGATGTATGCATTCTGCATATACTCGTAATCCACGCCACGGGATAAGCATGGTTGTCATTGCCAAACTCTGCAGACTGATTGGGCTTGATCAGATTCATATAGGTACGATTGTAGGAAAGATGCACGGAGAACAAAATGAGGTTCTTATTCTTCGGGATGCGTGTGCACTTGAGAAAGTACCTGCAGATGAAAGTCAACATGTCCTATTTCAAGACTGGGGGGGGTTAAAGCCCATGTTCCCAGTTGCATCTGGAGGACTGGCTCCTACAATGATTCCTAACCTGTACTCCATTTTCGGAAAAGAAGTTATAATGCAGTTCGGTGGTGGAATTCATGCACATCCTATGGGTACGGCTGCCGGGGCCACTGCCTGCAGGCAAGCGCTTGAAGCGAGCATCGATGGAGTCAGTCTGCAAGAATACGCAAAAAGCCATAAAGAACTTGAAGTAGCCCTTGGAAAATGGTTGAAAAAATAAGGTTCATAAGCAGAGAAACGAAATTAGGGGCAAAAAGAACGGAAGTCAGCATAATTGAATCACAAGGAGCTTTATTACTAGTGCAGACAGAAAACTGGAATAAAATAGAGACCCGAATTTTCCGGGTTTCCGAGGAAAATATAGATATCGTTCTTGAAGAGGCAGCAGCGATTCTCAGGAGCGGAGGAACTGTAGCCTTTCCTACGGAAACTGTCTATGGGCTCGGGGCTGACGGCCTGAACCCATACGCAGTCCGAAATATTTTCAAGGCAAAAGAACGCCCCACCGGAAATCCTATTAGCCTACTTGTCCATTCAAGGGAAGATCTCCAAATAATTGCAAGGAATATCCCGGAAGAAGCCTTCAGACTCATGGATGCTTTCTGGCCAGGCCCACTTACAATTATTCTGGAAAAAAAAGATATTGTCCCAGGAATTACCTCCGGAGACCTCCCATCAATAGGAATACGCATGCCTAACCACATGATCCCTCTAGAACTCATAAAAAGGGCAGGTAATCCTCTTGCCGCTCCGAGTGCAAACCTTTCAGGAAAGCCTAGTTCCAGTCTCGCAGCCCACGTAATAGACGATCTTGCCGGTAGAATAAATGCAATTATTGATGGAGGAGTAGCTGCCATAGGCCTTGAATCAACTGTGATTGATATGACTGCAAAGACGCCGATTGTGCTCAGGCCCGGAGCTGTGGGGGTTAAAGAGCTTGAAAAAGTCGTCGGAAAAATAAGTTATGGATACAAAAATGACAATGTTGAGATCGAGGAAGCATCTCTGAAAAAGCAAGCATCTCAGAGATATGGGCACTATATTCCTAATACAAAGGTCATTCTCGTTGAAGGGGAAAATAAGTCAGTTTCGAAAAAAATTATTGAATTGCTCGAAAATTGTAGGAATAATGGGCAGAAAATCGGGTTCCTACTAAGCAAGGAAACTGCAGGAATTTTTGCTTTGAAGGAACTGAATTTGGAAGAATCCTTTTTGCTGGGATCCCGAGAAGAAACAGAAGTTGCTGCCAGAAAATTTTTTGAAGGGCTCCGGATTCTGGACAGAAAGGGTCTGGATATTATCGTGGTCGATGGCTCCTTCAGTCACTCAGGACTTGGTGATGCTCTCATTAACAGATTGAGAGAAGCTTCATCTTCAAGCTTTACTGTGTAAGTTAAACTATGACAGCAGAATAAAAAGTTTGATATAATAGTTGAGAGAGATATTTTTGAAAGTAGAAATAGAAAATATGCAAAAGATATAGGTCTATATAAAAAATTCATGTGCCAAAATGAGAAATTAAACAAAATTTACTTTGTGATGCTAGCTGCAGGTTTGTTTTTAACAGGCCTTGAAATGGAAGAAATAGAGATAGCTATATTATCCTGAACTGTAATTTTGGTCTTTACTTTAGCTGAAGCATTAGACACCTTAGCCTCCGGATCCCTTCGAAGGCTGAGATAAGTCAGTTTTTTTTAAAGAGGCTTCTAAAATGGGTGAAACTATTGCAAGTGAGAAGATGCACGAATACTTCGATGGACTCGAAGCGAGGCTCAAGGAAGCAATTGAGATTGCAAACAGGGCTCGGGCCCGTGGGGGAGACCCAAAGCCAGTTGTAGAAATTCTCCTCGCGAAGGATCTTGCAGATAGGGTTGAGAATCTTATAGGAGTTAAAGGAGTTGCAGAAAAGATCCGGCATCTTGAGACAAGGATGTCTAGGGAGGAGGCTGCTCTTGAGATCGGGCGCCAGGTTGCAGAAGGCGAAGTTGGAATCTTTGCTACTAAAAAGGATGCAGTTGAAGCTGCAATCCGGGTTTCCATGGCTACCCTTACAGAAGGAGTTGTTGCAGCTCCGATTGAGGGAATTGACAAGGTCCAACTTGGGAAAAACGACGACGGTTCTCAGTATATCAGAATATTTTATTCCGGGCCCATCCGAAGTGCAGGAGGAACAGCGCAAGCTCTTTCCGTACTTGTTGGTGACTATGTAAGACGCGGAATCGGAATTGGATGCTATAAACCAAGGCCAGAGGAGGTGGAGCGCTATGTGGAAGAAATACTGCTTTATAAAAGAGTTGCAAGTCTGCAGTATACCCCTTCGGAAGATGAAATCCGTTTGATAGTGCGAAACTGTCCTGTTTGCATAGATGGGGATCCAACTGAAGAAGCCGAGGTAGAAGGGCACAGAGATCTGGAAAGGATAGGAACAAACCGTGTTAGAGGAGGAATGTGCCTTGTACTTGCTGAAGGGCTTGCCCTCAAAGCCCCAAAGGTCAAAAAACATGTTAATAAGCTGAATATGGATGGATGGGAATGGCTGGAAAAGCTTATTAAAGGCTCAAAAGGTGCAGAAGATGAAGAAAATGAGCAGACAAATAAGATCAAGCCGAGGGATAAATACATAAGAGACCTTATTGCAGGAAGGCCTATTTTTTCTCACCCCTCAAGGCCAGGCGGATTTAGACTTCGCTACGGACGTTCAAGAAATACTTCTTTTGCAGCTGCAGGAATCAATCCTTCAACCATGGTATTACTTGATGATTTTATTACTAACGGAACTCAGCTCAAAGTTGAAAGGCCTGGAAAAGCTGCAGCTATTTCTGCCGTAGATTCGATAGAGGGACCAACTGTGCGTCTTTATTCAGGAGATCTTGTCCGTGTAGATAACATAGAGGAAGCCTATAGAATCCGTTCGCAGGTAGAAGTAATAGTAGACGTTGGTGAGATCCTTATCAATTACGGGGATTTTCTGGAAAACAACCATCCACTTATGCCTTCACCATATGTTTTTGAATGGTGGCATTATGACTATGAGGCAACCTGCCCTGAAAAAATCCCTGAAGAAGAATTGAAAAATCCATCGGCAAATTTGGCTATCAGGCTTGCGAAGGACTTCAATGTCCCTCTACATCCAAAGTTCACCTACCTATGGCATGATATAAATCTAAGTGAATTTAAAGCTTTGAGGAAATTTGTAGTTGAGAGAGGAAATTTTTTGGCTGAGGACGGAATTCTCAGGTTACCTCTGGAGGCTTGCCTGAAAGAAGGCATAAAATACATATTTGAAAAACTCTTGGTGCTGCATAGAGTAAAAAATGAAACAATCCTTATTGAAGAATCTCTTCCTTTCATTTCTTGTCTTGGGCTCGATACAAAATTTAAAGAAAGAGCTCAAATCCCCGATATCGATAATATTGTGGATGCTGCAGCTCTTCTTAGTGGGTTTAAAATTCTACCAAGAGCTCCCTCGAGAATAGGGGCAAGGATGGGCAGACCGGAGAAATCTAACCTTCGAAAGATGTCTCCTGCAGCTCAGATACTCTTCCCAATAAGTAATGCCGGAGGGATTACTCGGAACATTGTATCTGCTTCTGAGTATTCTGCTTCCATGAATGGAAAGATCGGGGAAATTGAAGTAGAAATAGGGCTCAGAGAATGTCCTGCCTGTAGAAAAGAGGCATATTTTTGGCGCTGTGACTGCGGAGAGTATACCCTTCCAAAACTTAGTTGCCCTCGCTGCAAGATGGATGTAAAAGGTGCAGAGACCTGCCCCAAATGTGGACGAAAATCAAATTCAGTTTCAAATGTTAAACTCGATTTCCGTTCCATTTACAAGCAGGCTTTTGAAAATGTAGGAGAAAGAGAGAAAAAGGACATCATCAAAGGAGTAAAGCGGCTCATGAACGGGCAGATGACTCCAGAGCCTCTCGAAAAAGGAATCCTACGAGCGAAACACGATGTTTATATTTTTAAGGACGGGACTGTCCGTTATGATATGTCAGATATTCCACTTACTCATATCCGGGCTGATGAACTCGGGATTACGGCAGCCAAACTTCTTGAACTCGGTTATACGGAGGATATTTATGGAAAAACACTCGAGACGGATAACCAAGTTGTGTGTCTGAAGGTCCAGGACCTTGTGATTTCTTACGATGGGGGTGAGTATATGCTGCGTACTGCAAAATACGTGGACGATCTTCTTGTAAAATATTACCATGTTGAGCCATATTACAATGCTGAGACAATCCAAGATCTGTTAGGAGTATTACTGATAGGACTTGCTCCACATACATCTGCAGGAGTACTCGGGCGGTTGATAGGGTTCACTAAAGCTTCAGTCGGTTATGCTCATCCTTTTTTCCATGCTTCAAAACGCCGAAATTGTGATGGAGACGAAGACTGTATAATGCTCCTTATGGATGGAATCCTTAATTTCTCGAGATTTTATCTCCCGGATAAAAGGGGGGGAAAAATGGATGCTCCTCTGGTCCTTACTACCCGTATCGACCCTAAAGAAGTAGATAAGGAAGCACATAACATAGACGTGCTTGCAAGATATCCCCTTGCATTCTACAAGGCTACTCAGGAGATCAAGAACCCTACTGAAATTGAAGGCATTATGGACCTGGTTAGTTGCAGGCTTGGAACGTTTAAGCAGTATGAACACTTCATGTTCACACACGATACTACGGATATTGCTGCAGGCCCACTTAATTCTTCATATAAGACAATGGGGAGCATGATCGAGAAAATGGAAGCTCAACTTTCTCTGGCCAATAAGATCAGAGCTGTGGATGCTCAAGATGTGGCTGAGAGAGTTCTCAAGTCTCACTTCCTTCCAGACCTTATCGGAAACCTTCGCTCCTTCTCCAGGCAACGGATGCGCTGTATTAAGTGTGGAGAAAAGTTTAGACGCCCACCTCTTATCGGCATCTGCCCACAATGCGGAGGCAATGTAGTGCTAACAGTGTATGAAGGATCTGTTAGAAAATATCTTGAGATTTCAAAAGAGATTGGAGAAAGGTACGGGGTTTCCAGCTATACCCGACAGAGGATCGAACTTTTGGATAAAGATATATCTTCTCTATTTGAAAACCACAGGGTCAAACAGCTTGGACTTTCTGATTTCATGTCTGGATCTCCTCGGTGAGGAAAAAATGAAGTAAAATACTAAGGATATAATAAAGGTTATACTTAAAAGCTAAAAAATTAAATGACTAATAGAGACAGAGGATACTTGGGAGCAAAATAAAAAGATTATGATGAAACAATGAAGAGAGCAGTAAAAGAACGTCCTCTAGTAATGAGTGCTATATTAAGAAAAAAAAGATCAGCTTAAAAAGAGCTCAAGTAGAATGAGTTTATACACTAAAAAAGATATCACAGCAGAAAAAGTTCTTGTACGACTGTTTGAAAAGTAAATCTGAAGATACTGTATACAGCTTTTTACTAATTACATTGAGAATTAAAGGAGTATTGTAAGAATGTTAGAAGCTACCTTTAAAATCAAAGAACAATGAACCCGAAAAAGAAGGTCAAATACAAAAATTAGCGAGAAAGATTTGGACAGTATTCCCGCAAAAAAAAAGTAGAAGTAAATCGAAATCCTCTATATTTTTTAGATATAGCTATAATTAGTCTCTGTTTGATGATCTTCACCTCAAACTTGATACATTATCCAACAAAGTAGCCACCATTTTGGATCTGAATTCAAAATTTTTCGGTAATGAACCTTTTTCATCTCACAGGCAGCCCAAGTGAGTTGATCTGGCCTATCAACTCTGTGAAATTTTCGATTTCCAGTTCTAGAACTTCCTCTTTGGTCATGCCTATTGACATTTCTCCATCTACGGAAAGACATTCCGGACCTCTCCGAACAAGTCTATCAACACCTTCTCTGTTAAAAATTTCTTTAATTTCCATATCATGTACAAAGGCTCTGCCTGGAATAAAGACGGTTTCACTCACTTCCGATAGATCTAACGTTTTAAAATCTTCAATCGTAACCAGGCACCCGATGTCCTTATTTAAGGGAACGACATTTACAGTACCTCCAATGGCATCAAAAATTTCCCTTAACCTTGGTGCTGCTATCTGGCTTGTAATAATAGTAGCTTTTTTTGTGACCTTAGGAAGTCTCCCAAGGGCTTCAGGAACGTTTCGGATGGCAAAAGGGGAACCAATTAAAGGGTCTTCGAGTGGAGTTCCTGTGATTCTGATGAAAGGGTATTTTGCTGCAAAACTGCGTACAAGCTCTGTGAACTCTTGAACTGTATGTGGATTTATTCCCGGGATTATAGGGGCATTGTTCAGGATTAACCCATTTTCTGGGAAGTTTGCAAATCTCATAAGGATTGCTCCTTTTGCACCCATGTTTTCAAGGTCACATAGGGTTTTATCGAGGATTTCTCTATCATTTACTCCCGGAATGAGTACTATTGCTCCATATACATCACAGTGAGTGCAGAAGTCTCGGAGAACCTGTAGTGAGGCATCTGGCTCCGGGTCTTTCATATATTCAGCTCTTAAAGCCGAATCAGTTGCAAAGACTGTAAAACTCACTTCTGTGATTCCATGGTCAATGTAGAAAAGAGCATCACTAGGCTTGCTGAAACCTTTCCCACTTGTATATCCCATATGTATCGCAGCTTTGAATTGAGACAAGAACGAAACAAGGTTTTTCAGTTCAGGATAGCAGCTTAAATCTCCTCCTCCGCTGATCGTGAATTTTTTAATCTCTCCACTTGTGAAATAGAGTTTTCTTGACGTTTCTTCCAGTACTATCTGAAGAGGCTTGAAGCCTGAGTATGACTCCTTCACACCCCGAATGCAATAATCGCACCCTTTTTTGAAAGGAAGACAGTGCTTGCAGCCCAAAGGCTGAATTTCTTTTACTTTTTTAAAATAACAATATTTGCAAAAACCTCTGCAGTCTACACCGGGATTTCCACCCACGTCGACAACTACTTCCATATTAAACTTTCGTATTATAGGAATATTACTAAAGCCTTTTGGTGTGATCCACAGGCTGAGGACGCGACATACGCAAAAGTTGGCGCTAAACTCTTGTTTTATTAACAATGAATATTAGTAACCGTTTTTATATTTTCGACGGGTTTGATCAGCATTTGTAAACTTATTGGTTGAAAAATATCAATTTCTGTTACACATATTTATCAGACTAATTTTTATCTTAGTATCCAAATTTTTTAAAACGATATCCATTAATTGACAAGCAACACAAAAGATTTAAGTACATTCCAAACGAATGAATTCCCATTGGGAAAGTGACACTCAAAAGCGATTAGGCGCTTGATTTATTGAGTGCAAGGACTACCTTAGTAGGTAATCAATCCCATAAATAATTTTAACAAATAAGGAGGAAATTATAAGTGTCTGACACAGTAGACATCTACGACGACAGAGGAAAACTGCTCGAGAGCAAAGTCGACATTATGAAGCTTGCTCCAACAAGAAACAAAGCAATTAAAAAAATCATCTTGGACACCAAGAGATCTGTTGCAATCTCCATTGCAGGTATTCAAGGCGCACTTGCTAGTGGTAAGATGGGTGGAAAAGGCCGTCACATCCTAGGTCGCGGACTCAACTACGACCTTGTTGGAAATGTTGATGCACTTGCAGCAAAGGTAAAAGATTTAGTTCAAGTGGACAAGGGAGATGACACCAATGTAAAGGTTCTCAAGGGAGGAAAGAGCCTTCTCGTTCAGTCCCCGGAGTCTAGGATGATCGCAGGCGCAGATTATATGTCTGCAACAACAGTAGGCGCAGCAGCAGTCACAGAGGCTATTCTGGACATGTTCAAAACCGACATGTACGATGCACCCATAGTTAAGGGCGCAGTATGGGGAAGTTACCCACAGACAATGGACCTCATGGGCGGAAACGTTGCAAGCATTATGAGCATCCCCCAGAACAACGAAGGTCTAGGTTTCTCTCTTAGGAATATCATGGCCAACCACGTTGCAGCAATCACCAGCCGGTCTGCTATAAATTCATCAGCTCTTTCTTCGATCTATGAGCAAGCCGGTATTTTTGAGATGGGTGGTGCTGTCGGTATGTTTGAGAGACATCAACTTCTTGGTCTCGCATACCAGGGCCTTAATGCCAACAATATATTATATGATGTTGTGAAGGAAAATGGAAAGACCGGTACGATGGGAACTGTTGTCCAGTCAATAGTCAACAGAGCAATTGAAGATGGAGTAATTTCAGTTGACAAAAAAGCACCTTCTGGATACAACTTCTACAAGGCAAATGATGTCCCCAAGTGGAACGCTTATGCAGCAGCCGGTACACTTGCAGCCACTCTTGTAAACTGTGGTGCAGCACGTGCAGCTCAGGGTGTTTCTGCAACACTTCTCTACTTCAACGATATACTTGAGAAGGAAACAGGTCTCCCAGGATGTGACTATGGTAAAGTAGAAGGTGTAGCAGTAGGCTTCTCATTCTTCAGCCACTCAATCTACGGTGGCGGTGGACCAGGTGTCTTCAATGGTAATCACGTGGTTACCAGACACTCAAGAGGATTTGCAATCCCCTGCGTATGCGCAGCAGTAGCCCTCGATGCCGGTACCCAGATGTTCACAATCGAATCAACATCCGGACTCATAGGTGACGTTTTTGGTGGAATCCCAGAATTCCGTGAGCCAATTAAAGCAGTCGCAGGAGCGCTCTGAAAATATATTAACTAGGTCTAAAGATGTCAGACTCTGCTTCAAATACAGAAGATTTGAGTATTCAAATCGAAATTTTTCCAAGTAGAATCCTGTCTCCGGAAACAGCTCAGAAGCTCATGACTGAGCTTTACAAGATAAACGGAATAATCCGTGTTATGGTGCAGGGCAACAGGTTGCCTGAGAGGGTGTCTTCAGGTCCAGGCACTGGAGAAAAGGTGGAACATCCACTAAGAAAACCTATTCAGATAGGGGATCAGGTTATTGAACTGAAGATCAGTGTAGGCAGAATCAGGGTTGAACTTTCAAATGCTGAATCGAAGGACAAAGTCAGAGACATATGCGAAAATATCCTCCCGTTCTCGTTTGAATTCAGAGAAGGACATTTTTTCAGGAGAAAGCCTACCGTGACTGACTATGCTAAACTTGGTCCTGAAGCTGATCCGCGCTTGCTTGGTATGGTAGACCCTAAAGGCAAGAAAAACCAGTTAGCCTTCATCGAAAAACAAGAAAAAACATAAAGATCATTTAAAAATGATAGATAGGGAAACACAGATAGTTGACTGCCGATGTGGTTCAGGACTTGGCAGAGGAGGAGGACTTGCTCAGCGAGGTACTCTCGCAGAAGCCTGCCGTGCAGATGTAGTGGCTATTGCCATGAGTCCAGGCCAGAGACATATCACAAAACCTGTATGTGAAATCACGTACGGAATGAGGAAAGAAAACATTCAGGTCAGTGTGTTGGTGCTCTATTCAGGCTCTGGAATTCCTGATTCAGGTATGATGACTGGATCTTTTGTGTTGAGTCCAATAGAAGTTGCGCAAATTGAGATGCACAAACTGGCTGTTATCCACCTCGGAAATATCAGGGACCACGTAATTAGGAAAGCCAGGGAAATCTTGAGCCAGGCTAATATACCAGCAATTATCGTCAGTCAGATACCGGTAGATTTTGAGGATTTTGCAGAAGCAGGGATAAAGACAAGATTAGTGATGCCAAGGGATGAAAATATTTGTACAAAAGGAATTGTGATGGATATTGTGAGTGGGGTTACACGCGGTGACTCCTGTCCCAGGGACAAACTAAACTTAATCGTGAAATACGTCAAGACAACATTAGACCATTTAGAAAATCACAAAGGAGTTGCATGAAATGGTATATAAACCACAATTTTACCCAGGAGCGACATCAGTTGGCGCTAACAGAAGAAAACACATGTCTGGAAAACTTGAAAAACTCAGGGAAATTTCAGACGAAGATTTAACCGCAATTCTCGGACACCGTGCACCAGGAAGTGACTACCCGAGCACCCACCCACCACTTGCAGAAATGGGAGAGCCCGCATGCTCGACTCGTGAAATTGTCGAAGCTACCCCAGGCGCAAAGGCCGGTGACAGAGTTAGATATGTCCAGTTTACTGACTCTATGTATAATGCCCCAGCTACTCCGTACTTTAGATCATACTTCGCAGCAATCAACTTCAGAGGTGTAGATCCAGGTACCCTTTCAGGTCGTCAGATCGTCGAAGCCCGTGAGAGAGACATGGAAAAGTGTGCAAAGGTTCAGGTGGAAACCGAAATTAGTGACCATGCACTCTGTGGTGTACGTGGTGCAACAGTGCACGGCCACTCCGTTCGTCTCCAGGAAGATGGTGTAATGTTTGATATGCTCGACAGGAGAAGACTCGAAGGCGGCAACATCATCATGGACAAGGACCAAGTTGCAATTCCACTCGATAGGAAAGTAAACCTTGGAAAGCCTATGTCTGAAGCAGAAGCTGCAAAGAGGACTACCATCTACCGTGTGGACAATGTGGCCTTCAAGGACGACGCAGAAGTCGTTGAATGGGTGCACAGAATATTCGATAATAGGACTAAGTACGGATTCCAGCCGAAATGAGGTGACCACAATGGCAGCAGATATTTACTCTAAATTCAAAAAATCAATGGAAGTCAAGTTCACAACGGAATTTGGTTCTAACAAGCAGTCCACAAAGGACATTACCGACAAGACCGAAAAATTCCTGAGGCTTGGGCCTACGCAAGATCCAAGAAAAGCCGACATGATTACTGCCGGAAAGAAACTTGCAGAGAAGAGAGGCCTAGCATTCTACAACCCGATGATGCACTCAGGTGCTCCCATAGGTCAGCGTGCAATTACTCCCTATATCATTTCCGGCACTGACATCGTTGCAGAACCTGATGATCTCCACTACGTAAACAACGCTGCAATGCAGCAGATGTGGGATGATATCAGGAGAACGTGTATAGTCGGTCTTGACCTTGCGCATGAGACCCTTGAGAAAAGGCTGGGTAAGGAAGTTACCCCTGAAACTATTAACCACTATCTTGAAGTCCTTAACCACGCCATGCCTGGCGCAGCAGTTGTTCAGGAAATGATGGTTGAAACCCATCCAGCGCTTGTAGATGACTGTTACGTCAAAGTCTTCACAGGCGATGACACGCTTGCAGACGAAATAGACAAGCAGTTCCTTATCAATATCAATAAGGAATTCAATGCAGAACAGGCAGCTCAGATTAAGGCCTCCATCGGTAAAACTTCCTGGCAGGCAATCCACATCCCGACAATCGTCTCCAGAACGACTGACGGTGCTCAGACCTCCAGGTGGGCAGCCATGCAGATAGGTATGTCCTTCATTTCCGCATATTCAATGTGCGCCGGTGAAGCAGCTGTTGCTGACCTGTCCTTCGCTGCAAAGCATGCAGCTCTGGTTTCCATGGGTGAAATGCTGCCTGCAAGGCGTGCACGTGGTCCTAATGAGCCAGGTGGACTGTCCTTCGGTCACATCTCAGACATCATCCAGACTAGCCGCAAAGTGACTGACGATCCAGCAAAGATCGCCCTTGAAGTCGTGGGTTCAGGCTGCATGTTGTATGACCAGATCTGGCTCGGATCCTACATGTCCGGTGGTGTCGGGTTCACACAGTATGCAACAGCTGCATACACTGACGATATCCTCGACAACAATGTTTACTACAACATTGATTACATCAACGACAAATACAAGGGTGCTGCAAAGGTCGGCAAGGATAACAAGATAAAGGCAACCTTGGACGTCGTAAAGGATATTGCAACCGAGTCCACAGTCTATGGTATCGAAACCTACGAAAAATTCCCGACAGCCCTTGAAGATCACTTTGGTGGGTCTCAGAGAGCAACTGTGCTCGCAGCAGCAGCAGGTGTCGCAACAGCTATTGCAACCGCAAATGCTAACGCTGGGCTCTCAGCATGGTATCTATCCATGTACCTTCATAAGGAAGCATGGGGCCGTCTCGGCTTCTTCGGATACGACTTGCAAGACCAGTGTGGTGCCACAAATGTTCTGTCCTACCAGGGCGATGAAGGTCTCCCAGACGAACTACGTGGGCCTAACTACCCTAACTACGCAATGAATGTCGGACACCAGGGTGGATACGCAGGTATTGCTCAGGCAGCTCACGCAGGCCGTGGCGACGCGTTCACCGTTAACCCCCTCATCAAGGTATGTTTCGCTGATGAACTCCTGCCCTTCAATTTCGCTGAACCCAGGAGAGAATTCGGTCGCGGTGCCATGAGAGAGTTTGTCTGTGCCGGTGAGAGATCTCTCATCATCCCAGCAAAATAAACTAAATGGTCAAATATTTTAAAACCTAGTAGGCTTTTTTGCCTACTTTTTCTTTTTTGTCTTTCATATTTGTTTTAATATATTTTTTCTCAGAAATTGTTTTTGTTCAATAGGGATATATATTCCAGAATATTTTGATAAACTCTGATGCATTTGGGAATTGGAAAATTTAGCTCTGTTAAATATCATTTTAAATATTAAGATAGCATCAGCTTTTCAAAAATCATTTGAGAGCCTTCAAAAACTTCACCAAAATTAGCTCTAATTATTCAATTTCTAACCCAAAATGCTAAAAAAATTATATAAGTATGGGGAGTTTTGCTCTATTTTTTCATTTCTGCTGTCAAATTAATTGGCCAGTACTAAATATCGTCCCCGTAATATATAATAATCTGGCAAATTCAGTACCTTAGATTCAAGCTAAATTTGGGAAAAATAATTATCAAAAGACAGAGAATTATCCGTCAAATAAAATTTTTACAAACGGGACAAAAATTTATTGATATAAATATTACTTTTATATCCTTCTCAAATATGAAAATATATTTGATATCAAAATCGAAATGTTAAATTAGAGATCACAAATAAGATATTAAAATAGATCAAAATAAAATTTGAAGATAAGCCTCAAAAAAGAAAGAATCAAAGAAAACACATTGTAGTAATGGAATCTCCTAAAAATCATTAAAATTTCAAAATAAATACAAAAAGACTGAAAAAACAGGTCTATATAAAATTTTTCAGTCTTGCTTGTTTTTATTTTAAGTATCACGCTTATTTAACGAGACTAGCAAAACCATATTTTGGAAGTATCCTTTCTATCTTAATTCTTACCTCATCGCCAACCTTGGTTCCTGGGACAAAAATTACAAAGCTCTCTATACGAGCAATACCATCTCCCTGGCGAGCGATATCTTGAATTGTCACATCGTAAATTTCGCCTTCTTCGACAGGAACAGAGCTACTTTCGTCTCTGAGCATCAAAACCATTCCTTAATAGATCAAGTTGAAATTTGAAGCAATCATTCGATTAGAACCTGTATTTACTCGACAACACTTGCAAATGCAAATTTGGGGAGTACCCTTTCTACTTTAATTCGAACCTCATCACCAACTTTGGTGCCCGGAACAAAGATAACGAAACCCTCTATACGGGCAATGCCATCTCCCTGGCGAGCAATATCCTGAATTGTTACATCATAAACTTCGCCCTCTTCGATAGGGACTGAGCGACTCTCTTCTCTGAACATGAAAAATCATTCCTTAGTTTACTTAAGTTAAATTTTAGTATAACACTTGATTTTTGGAAACTGTACTTATTCAACAACAGTTGCAAATGCAAATTTGGGAAGTACCCTTCCAACCTTAATCTGAACTTCATCGCCTACACTAGTATTCGGGACAAAAACTACGAAGCCTTCGATACGGGCGATGCCATCTCCCTGGCGAGCAATATCCTGAATAGTTACATCATAAGTTTCGCCCTCTTCAACGGGCACAGAAATACGTTCTTCTTTAAACATAGGTTCATTCCTTTAACTTCGATTTAATTGCTTAAGAGCGCTCTTCGACAAAAAGAAGTAAAAACAGTACTTAAAATCCAAATTCAGGAAGTACACATCCTACTTAATCTACTTGGTTAACTAGTCTCCAACAGAGCTTCTGATAAGTCAATTAATTGGTCATATTCATATTCGCTTGTATATAAAATTTTGCTTCAATGATACTAAAATAGGACTGATGCACTTGAGGTGTGAAATCGAGTGCAATAAACTTTATTATTAAATTTTAGATTTAAACAGTTGAAGGTTTGATGCCATTTACTTTATATTTCAAGTGCTTCAGTCCGATAAGCAATAACAGTAAAAAAAGTAATAAACATATGTAGCCCCAAAGAAACATATTATGAAATAGAATTGAAACTCGGTTAAGAATCATCTCGCCTGCTACATTTATTTCGGAACAAAAATTCGTCACAAATTTAGAATATCAAAATTAAATTTATCATGGAATACATTTATTTTTAAAAGGTACGAGATATATACCATCTGCCCTTTTTGCCCTTTAACCAGTTCATAAAGTCTCAATAGAGCAAATTGGTTTTCTGTTTCTAGCAAAGATATCTCATATTTTTTGGGCAATTTTGGACTTTTTTTACTCCCCAACTCGAGACAATTAATTCATAGATGGCTTTTTGTAGCTCAGTAAAGCCTTATGTTCCTTCAAACCCAGCTTCTTCCCTAAATATTTTTTGAATGGATAGCCTAGGGATTACAAGCCTGAATTTTATGATGGCTTTCTATGTAACAGTCCTCACAGAAAATTTCGCCTTCTTCCTCAATGACATTTTTTCTTTTTAGTTCACCCCCTCAAACATTGCATTTGACGAGAATGGTTCTTCCTTCAGTCAATTTACAAAAGTTAATTTTTTTAAATTCCCAGTTTATCTAGAATTTCAAGAACAACTACCGACCAATAAGCTATGTAGATAATGACTACCTTGAGTCCCTTGAGTCTGGAAGATGAAGAAGTCTTCTAACAGAAAGTTTCGAAACTCGTCCTGAAAACAGGTATAAAATTGCTTAATTTGTATTCAGTTGAGACACAATATGTCTAAAGACAAATTTTCAACTGTTTATTTATAGTAAATCTTAATAGGACCAAACTTTATAAATATTGTGATAGATATATGAGTAAACAGTTTGATATCTATTTAAAAGATGACATCTTATAAAAGAAAATTAAATTTATATTTGAGATACTTATACACTTTTTCCATAGTGATTGTGGGAGTCATTTTGCTGTGTTTTACGATATGCATTCCAACTTTTAATCTTAGTTTAACATCCGAGGTTAATTACTGCAATGTATATCAAATGAAAATGTATTGATTAATCCACCTTTTGGAAAAGTGAAGAGCACACAAAATTGTAGTACATACAGTTTAAAATTTTGATTGTTTGTTGAAGAAAGCGCATAAAAACCATTCAGTCGTATGAAAATATATCGCCTTTTTAAATCCGGGGTTTAAGCTGGAGATTATATTTTCATTGCCAGTAGTAATCGGATTTAATATCCGATAGCTTTGTAAATTGGATTATAACATTCAATATCTTTAGATAATTTATGGTTGAGTTGATACTATGGAGGATTTATATAATGCATAAAAATATGGTTAAGATGTTAGGTATTTTCACATTAGCTCTTTTTGTTCTGTCAATTACAGGAGCAGCAGCTTTCAGTGACAGTACAAATTACAAAAAAACTCAGAAAATTTTTACAAATTCCAATGTAAGCCTGACAAAAAATACTGTTGTAGAAGTGACCCAGCTTGAGCAGATAAACAAAGCCCTCAAAAAAGGCCCAGTTTTGTTGAAAGTCGGAGCTGAATGGTGCGAGTCTTGCCAGAAAATGAAGCCCATTCTTAACGAGCTGGCAACAGAATACGGAAGAAAAGCAACGATCATGGCTGCAGATGTAGACCAGAGCCCAAAACTTGCTGACTATTTCGGAGTAAAATCCATACCTGACTTCTCTGTGATCGTGGGTATTGAAAAAGGGAAATACATTTACATGCAACAGGACGGGACAGTCACCCAGAGCAGATCTCAAGCCAAAATCGTCGGACTGAATGATAAAAAAGTGTTTGAAAACGTTCTTGATGTTACTATTCCGGAATAAAATATCGTTTCCCAATTTATTTAATACGAACCTAAATGCTAATAATTCCTTTAAACTCTATATGAGACCATTTTTTTTCGCCATTAATGGAGTTTTTTGGAATAATTATTTTGTTTCCAAATTCAATTTTTACTTTTAAAGAATCTTAATTTTTTGTGAAGTAATATGACTCTTGAAAGAAATAAAACGTCTTCTGAAAATCTAATGGTTTTACTGAAATTTATTATTTTCATATGAATCTTGTAAGACTCTGTAAGACTTATCCTTTCGATATATAGTACCAATATAGTTAGGGTCATCAAAAATCGGTCGACTTTTTTAGGATTAATGAGCCTTGATTAAAATTATTCAAACGGTATGACCTGGATAAATGAAACAACATGTAGTATTAAAATTGTAAACAGAAAAACATGTTGAACTTGAAAAAAGTAGTTTGTTTCAAATAAAATGAGTCTGAAGTTCTCCTATATTCTTAATGTTTGTGAGTTAGGTTAATAGTGCAAAAAATTGTAATGGAAAGTTGAGTGAGAAAATACATATTTTTTACTTCAAAACTTATGTGTCAGTGAGAACAATAGAAACATAATATTTGTTAGTAAAACTATTGGCTCTGAATCCTATTTTTGTATTAATGAAAAGAATACAGAATCAATCAGATTTTACAGAACATTCGATATACTGCAAATAAACTATAAAGTTGTTGAAGAATATCTAATTCAAGCAAGAAAATAGGTGTTGTAAGAATGAATAAGTTTATAGTTTTGACGATTGAGCAGATCTACAATGATAAGGTAAAGGCATATCATCCTGTCATTTTAAAAAATGATACAGAAATGATCTTAGTGGACTGCGGTATTCCTGGTTCAATGTCTAAAATCAAAGAAAATGCTCTGACCCAAGACGTGAATATAGACAATCTGACAAAAGTAGTTCTTACGCACCAAGATTTAGATCACGTCGGCTCACTAGCAGAATTGAAGCGTAAATATCCTGGTGTACAGATTCTTGCTGACATTAAAGAAAGACCGTACGTTAATGGCGAAAAAAATTTGTAAAATTACAGAAACTATGTGAAACATATGATAATCTACCTGAATGCCAAAAGGAAATGATAACGGCTCTACAACAATCATATAGTAGCTACGAACCTGTTGATATTAATGGAATTCTTCATGATCATGATATCTTTTCATGGTGTGGTGGCGTTGAAATTGTTTCAACTCCAGGGCATACCGAAGGTCATATCTGCTTATATTTGTATGAATTTAAAACCTTGATTGCCGGAGATGCTTTGTTTGTTCAAGATGGTGAACTTGTGATCTCGCTGCCAATGTACACTCTAGATTTTGAGCAAGCAAAACAATCTGTAAGAAAACTTCTTGATTATGATATCAATGAAATCATCTGTTATCATGATGGTAGATACAAAGGTGACATTAAAGCAGCTCTCAGCAAAATATTGATGCACTGAATTATAGTCAACAGTAGTTACGATTTGTTGTAGTTCCGAATGACTACTCTTATTCTTTTACAGTTTTTTCACAATAGCTAACAAAAAAGTTTTTTATTTATTCAGAATTAGTATATTTTTGGGAATCTGCAGTGTGCTCAATTTTGGCAACGTGGGCAATGTGCCAATAGTTCTGTAAAATATAATTGATTCTGTATCTTTTTCTACCCAATTAAAAACAGGAATTCTCAGTCTGTTAGCAGAACGAGTTAAAGAGTTCGGAAAAAATAATCTTTAAAGCTTTGGGTTGATTACCGCATTAACTATCTGAATAATAGTATATTGTTGTAAACTTCATGTTGATAGAAGTTATCTCCATGTGTAATTTAAAATAGTTGGCCGCCTAATTCCCAGGGCAATAACGACATTCCTTAAGTTAATCAATGTTTTCCTACTTCTTTTTGAGTCTTCTGCAACACTGATTATTTTGTCCGTTGTTAAAATTAATGAGAAGCCAATTTTCATAAGAAATTGTAAGTTGTCACAAGTTCACTTACATACTATGTTCAAATGCTACGAAGGAGCTTCTTGAAAACTTCAGTAGCATTAGACATAGCTAAAAAGGTAGTATAGGATAGAAAATTAATCAAAAAATATATCACAAAATCAAATATGCTAATTCTCTGATGAGACAATCAAATAGGATAGGAAAATCTCAATGTTATGTGATGAATAAAGGCTATTGATACAGAAAAAATCCATTCCCTATTTAGAAAAAATAAGAGCAGACTCAACCATACCTGTAAAAAAGAGTACGAAAATTTGGGGAAAATACAGAAGATAGCTGCACTTAATTTTTGATTAAATTAAATACAATCGAAGAAATTTAGTGGGGACAACTTTCTCTGCTTCCAATTGGACGTTTGGAGAAGTACTTCGGGAAAAGGGTCCCATAATCACGTTAAATACGTGAAACTTAAACTGAGAGTCTACAAAGTAAATAAAAAGATAGTAGAAATAATTTGCACTAAATTAAGGATTTCCACAGAGCCTAAAATGTATATCAATTAGTTAATAAAAGTTATCCTGTGAGTTCCCATTCTGCAGCAAGCTGTGGGATATTCAACTGGAATAATCCCTATATCATAGTTATACTGGATAACTCAAAAACACATCAGTCATACATTATGGTCAAAAAGGCGGAGCAATTGGATATAATATTGGTATTCCTTCAATTCTATTCAACTAATCTAAACTCATGAAACTGTATTTATAAAATTATAATGAACAAAATTTCAACATAACTCATTCAATTAGTTGTGTGATTCAGAGAGGTTTCAGAAGTAATATACGTTGTAGCTAAATCAAAATCATTTGCTAAGAATTCGATAAGATATTTAATGAACAAATAACTGGTTTAATTAATTGCTGACTTGACTGTAAACAACTTCATGTACATTCATGAATTTAAGGAACTTAGAGATGTATAATATATAATTTACAGGGTTTTTGGTTATTGCAGCCAATTGCTAGTAAAATGAATGATAAATTTTTGAGATTCCAATAGATATTGTAAGTCTAGAAACTTATCATTTGTAGGATAACTTCTAGCCATGACAATTTTACCATCAACAATACTTACTGGTAACACATAATATCATCTCAGTTCAGTGTTTCATTTCTAATTATATTATCTATAAAAGCCTGGTTGTTTATAGTTTACATCTTTGACTTTCATTACATCATAGGGGCAAATTCTATAACATTGGCTGCAGAATTTCAGTAGCATTCTTGAAAAATTTATTCCGAATTGAAAACAGGAAATATCTCCATGAAGATGAACCCACGTTGTATCTATTGCCTACTTTCAAGAGTACACTTCCAGTCTAAGCTTTCGACAGACGATGAGGATCTCATAAACAAGACAATCCATGAATGTCTTGGAGTTATGAATAAATATTATGATCCTGAAGCAGTATCTGCATCCATAGCAACTAAAATCCATCGGAAATGCTATGAAGTTTTGGGAGACAAAGACCCTTATGCTGGGACAAAGAAACTTATCAACCGTTCTGCACTGAAGGTTCTGACCGAAGCAAAACAAAAAATTTATGAGAATTCTCCTGAAGATAGGGAACTTTTTAGGCGGGCAGTGCTTTCATCCGTGATTGCAAATTATTTTGATTTCGGCATAATGGGCTTTAATGCCAGTGAAGTGGGATTTGAAACTGTGTTTCTGAAACTTTTCGAACACGGACTTGACGTGGATGATACTTCTAAAATATTCGGCCTCCTGAAGGATGTCGTTTACATTGCCGACAATTGTGGAGAGATTCTCTTCGATATGCTCGTTTTTGATGTTATAAAAAAACTCGGAGGGAAAATTAAACTTGTAGTTAGGGGAGGACCAATTCTCACAGATGTAACCTTGGAAGAGGTAAAAGAGTTTGAAGTGGATAAAAAAGTTGACCAGGTCCTGACTACAGGTTCTAATGCTATAGGTGTCCTGATCGAAGAAGCTCCATCTGAACTTCTCAAAGCCATGAAAGATGCGACCCTTATCATCAGCAAGGGAATGGCTAACTATGAAACCCTTTCAGAACATAACTTTGGGCCTACTGCTTACATGCTTCTCACAAAATGTGAATGCGTTGCTGAGGATCTTGGGCTCGAACAGGGTCTAGTTGTAGCAAAACTAATTAATTATCCTTGAAATGTTAATTATTATCTATTTTTTTCGGCATTTTTCTATTCTCTGTGAGACAAAGGCAGACTTGCCCCAATACATAAAAATGCAGCATTCATTACACTGAAAACTTAATCATGAAGACGTCATCAATTAATGGTGGGAGACTTCCTTTCTGATAAAGTGCTATAAGTGTGAACAACATATTGAAAAAAAGTGTTTTCTTAGAACTATTTGATATATTTTGATGGTCTCGTCGGAAATGTGACAGCTGAGACAATGAAACATTACTTTAAGGAATTTCAGAAAAAGCTGCAATCAGAGTTTAACTTTTAGCTAGATTAAAGCAAGATGGTCAAAACAGGAATATAGCATTTCTGAGTTTTGACAAACCGAGTAGGTGGGCCTAATCTACTCCATCACTTAGGTTGGTGGTAGCTTCAAGCATTTTAATTTTGAATTAAAGAGGATTTCATAAACCTCTTATTTTCAAGAGTCAGTTGATATATGGTTAAAAGTGTATAAAGGAATTAGATTTATCAAAATCTTCTAAAACACTCAAAAAATATTTATACTCATACGATATTTAATTAACAAGTGAGTTTTTTATTCAGTTGAGAATTATTGAATTTTCACTATCAGTATAACTCTTACGATTTATGAATCTAATATCCATCAATGAGTTCACTTGATAGCACTGGAGGGTCTTATGAACAGCAGTTTTTCGATTACAGTAGATCTTGAGGACTGGTATCATATTCCTTCAGTTTGTGGATCTCCTTTTGCTGTTTATAGAAGTGTAGATGAATTTTTTGAAAAATGGAATGGTAAGTATGACTTCCTGACTGAACCAACAAAAAAGGTATTGGATCTTCTCGATGAATTTAAAGTGACTGCCACATTCTTTGCAGTTGCGGACATTGTAGAGAACTATCCGGGACTAATCGAGTCAGTCGTAGAAAGGGGGCATGAGCTCGCATGCCATGGACTGCACCACACCTGTAAAATCGACCCTGAAACAAAAAAACAGTTAATAAGTAACGAGGAATTTGAGCAAAGGACATTGCTTGCGAAAAGAATTTTGGAAAAAGTTGGTGGGGATAAGATAGTAGGTTATCGAGCACCCAATTCTCTAGTCGGTGGTTGGATGCTGGATTCCTTGGAAAGGATTGGATTCAAATATGACTCCTCTGTATCCGTAAATTCTCTCTATAATAAAACAGATTCTTCTCTTAGCACAGTTTCAACAACTCCATATTTCCCTGTAGAAAGTGGACTTGAAGTAGGAGATAATAGAAACTTGGTTGAGTTTCCCTGGGCCTATTATCATAATTTATTGAAAATTCCAGCATCTGGAGGGCCAATACTTCGCTTTTTTGGGGCTCCACTTGTACTAAATGGGCTTCTCCAAAGTCTCCGAAGAGGGCATACGGTATTTTATTTTCATCCATTAGATATTTCTTGTGCTAAATTTCCCTCAATAGGGAACAATAGACCCTTTTATTGGAGTTTAAAAGGGAAACTTGTTGAACAGAGAATCCGTTATATTCTGAAGAAGTTGGAGGACATTGATAAAATATGCTTGCGAGATTACCAAGGCTTATAAATTCATATATTAAACAAGTTTTTTGTTTTATCATAGGACAAGCCTCAAAATTAGAAACTTGCAGAAGGCATTGAACTAAAACTTGCAATCATTCACTAAATCGAATCGATGGTTTCAAAAGTGTATATTATTCTTTTGTATAATTAAACTGTGATGCATGTGACAACTACCTTTTATCGAGAGATGCAATAATATAAATGCTCAAAAATTTTATTCAACATTTTTACCTGGAATTAAACACAAATCACAAAATTTCAGTATTTGTATTTTGGATTGAATATACCGATAAAATTTAATATCGAATAATCATAGAACATCGAAAAATAGTTTAGAAGTTATCTTTGATCTAATAGAAATTCCAATATTTTTAACAGCTATTCAGCCTACTAAAAATTTGTTGATTTAGATCTATTTTGATGCAATATATGCTTCAAATTAATAACTGATAAAAAATAATAACATCAACAATAGCCAACAATGAAATAAGATCAGCACACTATAATTTGCCAATTGAATTCCAGGAAACATGGCTATTGAGATTCTATTGTCTAGACTGAACAGTTATTATTTATTACAATTGCTGTCCGAACACACTATATATATATTTAACGTCATTTTAAGTAACTAGTCTTGTCAAATTAAATTCGATTTGAATATGTTATGACACGTTTTCACTTAAATGCAAACTATTTTAATAGATTCCATTTTCATCCTTTTTTTCTATTGAATTTACGTATTTGAATCTTCACAAAGTTAAGATCATTTGAAATGTAATCACTTATGGCCTCATTTTGACAGTTTGAACTTCATGTTGAAAGGGGATTTTCGAGCGTGTGCTGTTTTTTCTGAAAAATTATGAATCCCAAAAAGTTATGAGAAAACGAATCACATATATGAAGGATTCAATTATACACACTATCCAAAAATTAACATTAAAATACACAACAAATTCGCGACACTTTAAGATATAATATTTAAGCTGGATGGAATAAATTATATTGTGACAACAAATTTGGATTGAATTTTTAGGATTCTCTTCGACAGATAATTCTCCAGCTAGTGATAACTATTTACCAAATTTTGATCGAATTTTTGAGATTGAATTTGGCAGATATTATAAATAATAAAGAATATATTTTAATACTGCGAAAAAAATGGATCGCAAAAATACTAAAATTGAACGAAATCTTTATGCATAAAAATCTTCTTTTGGCTTATGGGTTGAAAACTGATAGATTCCATATAAATTTGATAAAATTTTTGGAAGCTTTAAACTGATTTTTGGCGAAAAGATGAAAATTAATCCCAAGGCGAATGAGAGCCATAATCCAGTTTTCAAAATATTTGCTCCCAGCCATTTTTTTTATTTTTATCAGAAAAGAGCTTGTCATTCCATACTTTGGAAACATTAATTTTTCTGATAGATTTAAGTGCTAAGGAAAAGGTTTTTACCGAGAATTATTGTCTCAAAGATCAAACATACTTGAAAAGATCATCCCTTTTCATTTCGTGTAGCCTGTCTCGAAGGATGACCTTTAAGGTCTTGATATATCCTTTTTTGGCGCTTACTGGGGCAATCAAGTGCTTCCATTTCTGCCAGGGGGGAACGAGTCCAAGGAGAGCTGCAATCTCGTCAAGAAGGGGATCATACTCATTTTCTTTGACCTTGTCCATCTTATTTGCAGCGATAAGAGTATCTATCCCAACTTCTCTGAGGAAATCAAACATCTCAACATCGATAGGAATCTGTTTTCTGGAGTCCCAACGGTAGACTATTTCTGGAAATGAAGGGCCGTCTATTACCAGAATTCCAAATTTGATCCTTCTGGCATTATCCTCTATATAGTGTACGATTTTATCCTTCACTATATCCTGCTTTCTATCCTTTACTCCACTCATAAAGCCGAAGCCAGGCATGTCGGTAATAAACAGATCTGATACCTGATAATGCGTTGGACGCAGAGTAACGCCTGGGCGTTTACCTACCTTCACTTTTACTCCAAAAAGTTCCCTGATCAGGGAGGACTTCCCAACATTTGAACGTCCTACAAATATTGTCTCAAAATTCGCGTTGCCTTCAGCTTCAGTATTGCTAGTTCCCATTTTTTTTCACCTCATTTGCTTCCCAAGGTGTATATCGAAAGCCCAGAGGAATGCCTCAAGATTAGTCAGGGATACGCATCCCTGTTGAAAATGGATTCATTCCGTCAATTTTTTCGAATTAAGAGCCAAACGAGCGGAGAATAAAGTTTATGTCTATTTTTTCCTCGGGAAAAGTATTAAATTTTAGGTAACTCTTCTCTCACGAAACTCAAATTCAATTTTCACTTACTTCTGACCGTAAGAAAGCATAAACCTGCTTCCTACTAGCATTTTCATCAATTTCTTAAAACATAGAGACTTAAGATTCACAAAATTTTCTTTTAGGGTTCTGTGCAACCTTCGTAGTTTAAAGTATTTTTCGCCTAACGTTGAATCCATAAAATTGAATCTCTTAATCAGAAATCATGTCAAATCAATATTTTTGTATACCAACCCAAAGCATTAATTTATTATTTCCCTGGAACATCTTCAATTTTGTCTACATATTTTATCGTAAAATATAATTTAAACCTGTATATATTACCTAACCCTGCTAGTTGCAGTTAACTTAGAAATCAAAGATTTAAAAATCCTTATTTTCGGCTTATTGTCTAAATTTGGTATGATTCTGACGGGCTTTATCAGTTTGAATTTTTAAAATTCTCTCCATCAGGTAAATTCAACTCCGATATATAGTCTCCTACACTCAACATGTAAGATATTTCCTGTTCCTGAAATGTCAAAAATTTACAATCCTGATTAGACAGGGGACATCAGTGAACTTTGATTTTTTTCCTAGTTTATCCATTAAGACGAAATATATTGAAAAAATATATACTATAAATTATATATATATAGTGAACACCGCGATATTCGATCTGTACAATTATATTACTCAATTTAAACAAAGTCAGGATCCACATAAAGGAAATATCCAGGGGAAAAATCTTCTAGCTGTTACAGGTTATCAGGTAATTAAGTACGGGTAACCGAAGTGGAGAGCTTAAGACAAGGTAAGTATTTACAAAAGGAGGGGAAGAAGATGAAAATGATCACGGATATCCCGCCGGAGATCTAGTCGCCGATCAAGGTGGAGAGTCGCATCGGCACGCTCAAGTTCTTCCTGGATTCTCGGACAAGAGCACCGCCGAGAAACTCTTCGATAACCATGATTTCCAACGCGCTGTGAAGGCCTATCTGCAGGCATTGCCTCAAAATGGTACCAAAAACAAACTCATTCTACAAAGAAGCGATGATTAAGAGAGTTAAACAAGAAAAAGAGAAACTAGAGTCCACTTCATCTCACCTGAAGAACTGAGTATCTGTGAACCTCCGTATTCACGAAGTAATAAGTAAATAATTCAAGGACAAAATCGAAAAAAGAATTTGCTACTATTCAATCCATTTTATCCTTTTTTACTGCTTTTCTTTAATGATTATTTACACAAATTCCGCTTTCACGGATGTAAAAATTGGGCCTCTAATATCTATTTTTTTCTTTTTGCCAGTGATATAGCGTTGGGCAATAGGACCTATTTTCAGGTTGATTTCCGAGGGAACTTTGACAATTCTTACCCTCACAATATGTTCATTTGCTCCGAAAATTGCGGCTTCTTCAATTTCCCTGGCAGCCTGGGCGGCAAAAGCTTCAATGAAACTAACGCCTGCTTTTGCAGAGTGATTTTCAAAGGCTTTGTGCCATTTTTTGATGTTAGGAATTCCCAGGATATCTCCCTGATAAGCTACAACTTCGTTGAAAACTGCAGGGCCGCAGAGTTTCGTGTTTATTTCAGGCTCTATTACAGAAATTTTTACATTTCTGCCGCATACTTCTCCTTCCCAAACAGGAAACTCACAGGGGCTTTGCTCTTCCGAATGCAATTTACACTGTGAAACGATTGCATCTGCAATCGCACGCCCTTCAGGAGTTTCAGGCACTTTGTCTACAAAGATCTGTTTTGCAAGCTCATTATCCGACATATCCCACTCACTGTATTGAGGTATCTGCGGATAAGTCAGAGAGCGTACATCTGGGGAATCGTGGAGGATCATTGCCAATCTTTCCACTCCGAGACCAAGGTTCATGACAGGATACGGGATGTCATATTCTGCAAGAGCTGTTGGGGAATAAATCCCAAAAGTTGCAACTTCGATCCAGCCATCAGAATACTTTGAGTTAGAGCCTACAAGTTTTGGATGAAAGGCAAATACTTCGGTCTGGGTGTCAGGAACATAGTATTTGCTGCGCTTCTCATCAGGCCTGAAAAGGAATTTTTCAAAGCCAAAATGGGTAAGAAGCCCTTCTGCAACGGCCTTTCCATGATCGACGATCACATCTTCATCCATGATCACGCAGGAGGCTGAATAATAGGTCATTAGCCTTGAGGCATCTTCCTGTTGTTCTCTCCTGAAACAACGATCTATAGAAAATAAATTGAATGGAGGTTCTTTCCTTTCAAGAAGTGCACCAAGGGAAATGAACCATCCACTTGTCATATGGCTGCGGAGTGTCTTTGTGCTTGCCTGGGGCACAAGCTCTTTAAATTCCGGAAAAACGTTGTCAATCATATTGGCAACAATCGAGTCTGAAACTTTAAGAGCCACAGAAATCTCGGGAACAAGATCATCTCCATCGACCTTCCCTTTTTTGTATGCATGGAAAATTTGCCTGATTTTATCGATTCCATTGTCACCAATGTTCCCGAGGATACCAGTTACTTGTTCAATGCGCTCGTCGGAAATCCCAACGTTAGGACGAGGAAGGCCTGCTAGATAAAAACAGCGGTCTAGGACTGCTAGGGCTTCGTTTCCGAACTGTTTATGAACTTCTTTATCATCCACT
Organism: uncultured Methanosarcinaceae archaeon; assembly: GCA_963733675.1. GTDB lineage: Archaea > Halobacteriota > Methanosarcinia > Methanosarcinales > Methanosarcinaceae > Methanosarcina. The sequence goes on from CAVTET010000001.1 coordinate 459,810, forward strand.
ATCAAAGGGTTCATCATTTCTTCAAAGCCCATTCTGAGATAAGCCTCTCTAAGTTTCTGAATGGTGGCATAAACAGGGTGTTCCTTTCCGAATTTAAAAGCGATTCTAGGATAGCGCTCGTTCAGGGTAGGCGTCCTGATAAGTTTTTTACCCTGGTTCCAGGTAAAATCGAAGTTCTCTTTTGCATTTTTTCTTATTTTTTCTGGATCAAACCTCATGCATATCCTCTTTAGCAAATTATTGAATTATAAATCTACAGTTTGAGATTCGGATTTATAAGTCTTAGAAAATTCATATATTTTTAACACTTTAGATATTAAACAGTTTAACAACTACTAAACTTATCATATTAGTAATTTGCAGATAGCAGGTTGTATTTCAAATGCACAACTTTAATATTTGTAGCTCAGAGTTACTGATTTGCTTAGTTTTGAAACACAGTTTATTCTTAAAGCCTTGATGCCAGATTCAGAATTGAAGTTTCAAGTTTTTTCTGACTAATTGCCTTGGCAACATATCCACACATACTTCCTATCAGCATTAGATATCTATCTTCCTACTGCATCCTCTAGTTATGGCATAAAGATGATCACAAGCCATAATTATTGCATGGATATATCCCATAATTTCTAAATAATACTTCATTTTTTCCAATGTATTTCTTTCTGATATGGGCCAAGACATATCTTCTGAGCTCCCCCACAACATCTCCAAGATCATTGAGATAAGAACATATATTTAACTCTCAGTTCCATTAAGAGGAGAAAATCATCTTCGGCATCTTTCCTTTATTCAGCAAGCTGCTGAGGACTGAAACTTACAACTATTTTTGTGCCAATGTTCTACAAATCCGCCAAAATAAATCTTAAAATATCTCCGAAAAGAATTTCAAGCCCCTCTTGAGATTTTCCCACTTTTTTGATGCTGTTATTTGCTGTCTCAAAATTCTGCCATGCAAAGCAAATATGTTGTCCAGTATTTTCGGACAATTTCGCGAGAAATTTTTAATCCATCCTCCCTATTGTACTGCCTTACGCCTCTAAATTTTTCCTATCGGAGCCAAAATATCTTCAAGCACTGGTTTCATACCCACTTAAATGCTTTTTCAATCTTTCATAAAATTTAGCTTTTCTACTCTAAAACTAAATAGCACATTATATATTTTGCAGGTACTTTTAAGGACGTATAATTTGGATCTAAGAATTTCCCTTTGTAGTGTAATTGTGCCTATCAATGAAATTTTTTGGCCGATATATGCTGGATTTCGGATTTCTTGGTGTTTTGTCATTTGAATTACTTCTTCTACCCAATTTAACTCCTTCATATCTGAGATGCTACTTTAAAATTCTGTTTCATGATCCCGATTTAAATTCGAATTAGCGAAAAAAAGATAGAAAAAGAGGAAAAAGATTATTTTCCGTGCCAATACCTCCAACTCTTAGCTAAAATTCTTTAAGTAGGCACTGTTATACTAGCAAAATAATACGGGTTGCTCCCTCCAAACTCCTTTTTCAGAATAAGATCAGATGTATCCTTTTTTAACAGTGTATTCTCAAGAAACTTAACATAGTTTGTTTATTTCTGGCAAATTATCTATTTTCAGCCTAAGGTTTCGGAAAAATTCGATTTTTAATACCATTGAATGATTTTTCTACTCTTTCATTCGTTCACAGGTATTGTCTCGAGCTGACTTGAAAGATTCCATATAAGAGTTCTTGTATGTAGAGGAAGGTTAGGATCATTGCTTATATCTTCAAGGATGGAAATGCTTGATGCTGCTCTAAGGAACAGAGGTTCTGATTCGTTATTCAATATATCCATGATTTCATTCACGGAACGCCTGATATTTCGTGGAACTGAAGAGTCGCTGATTATGCTTTCTAGGACCTGAAGACATTGTCGGATAATTTCTGCTGAATCATTTGATGACATTCGAATCACCTTCGAGTCAATTATGATGTAAAATTAGAGCTAATAAATTAGTTTTAACACAGACTAGTGATATAAAATAGTATCGGTAATTTGAAAAATTTTCAGTACCTATGCCTTCTAGTTGTAATTCTGAATCAATGTTCTTTCCTGTTTCACGGAGGAGAGGCAGTTTAATATTAGAAAACAACAGGAAAAATAATATCAGATAAGCGAGAAGCTGGGTATAGAAGAAGGTCATGTACATGGATTCTGAAAAAGATCAAAAAGTAAAGCGAATAGCACGTTTTCTTGAGTTAGGGGGTACGATGCTTGCAGAGCATTGTAAGGAATGCGGAGCCCCAAGATTTCGTTATCAGGGCAAAGTAATCTGCCCGATATGCGATGTTCGCGATGAAGAAGAGGCTACTAAACCAGCGACAGAAATCCAGTTCTCTGAAGCCAGACTGTATACTGAAAAAGACAAGCTTTCAATTGAGAACAAAAACAGAGTTCAGGCGCACAGACAAAAACCAAGTTTAGGACTGAGAACTGCTGAAGCTACCGAAAAAAAGGAAAAAGCGATAGAGTTGATAAAAGAGAATTTTTCAAAAATACCTTATGATACTGGGGAAACAAAAAAAACAGCCATTATAATCCAAGGTGCATCCCCCAAAAAAGAGGGGAAGCCTACCGAAGCACCAAAGCTGTCTGTAGTTGATGAAGACAAGGAAATATTGGAGAGCCTTCTCTTTAAAAAAATAGTCAGCATTGCAACCTCCCTTCAGGACGAAACGGATCCGCAAAGTATTGCTGAGGATTTCGAGCTGATTGAAAAATGTCTTGGGATAATAGAGCGTCTAAAAAAAGCATGAAGGATGAATGTCAGAAGAAAAAAGGAGCCTGAAACAGTAGTTTGGTAAAAATAAGAGTATGAGGAAGGAAAAGTGAAGAAAAAAAAGGAAAGAATAAACAAGGGGAAAAAAGAAAACTGTTTATTATTAAAAGCTTAGTATCGTTCCATTTACCCTTTGTAAGGACTTTCAAGGACCTCTCTAATCTTGGCTGCTGTTTTTGGTCCGATTAATTTCACCTTTCGGAGTTCTTCGGTATTAGCCTTCACAAAGGCCTCTATAGAGCCAAAATGTAGCAGGATATTTCTTGAGGCTTTTGGCCCTATATTCGATATGGAAGAAATCAGATATTCCTGCTGCTCTGCAAGAGTACTAGCTAACTTTTTCCCATGTGGATTGATTTCACGCCTATTTTCGATTTGCTCACGTTTAGTAAGCATTTTTAACATCGCAGCTGTCTCTTCTTCATCCCTTGAGTAGAGAATTGATATTCCAAAATCAATTGCAATAGAGACCAGCGAACCGTAAATAGAATTTGGGTTGAGCTGCCTGAAGGTGAAAAGGTTTCCTCCTTCAATGATGAGAACAGGTTTTTCATATACTCTTGCAAGATTCGAGAGCTGAGCAAAGAGGTTATGCTTCCCATCGATAAGAGAAGTTACAAAATCATCAGTGCGTTTTCTCTCTACAGCAATGCGATCGCTTACAACATAATCTCCGATCTCAAGAGCTGCAAAATTAAGTTCCATTCCTAGCCTATCAAGAACTTGTACAACTCCACTTTTCGTTTCCCTATAGTCTATAAATATCCGGAGGGATTCGGTTTTTGGTTCTCTTCCGAATATTTTTAGTTCATTTATGGATTTCTTTCCAGTAAGAGCTTCGAAATCTACAAGGGTTTTTTGGTTTCTGTTTCCTTCTTCTTGTTTTATACCAGTTCCTTCTTTATAGCTATCATTATCCCGATTTTCTTCATTTATACCCCTCTTTTTTTTAATACTTATTCCCTTTTCCCTTTCTTCTTTCTCTGCCTCCTTCTCTCCTCTATTTCCTGTATCTTTATTTTTTACTTTCTGTTCATAGATCTCCTCTTTTTTCTCCTCCCCTTTCTTTTTTACTTTCTGTTTCCCTTTATCCTCCTTTCCTTCATCCATTCCGTTCCAATCTGAGCTTACAGCCGTATCCCTAGTATCTATTGTTAAATCTCTATTTTTCTGTCTACTTCCTACCCCATATTCATCTTTAATTTCGGTTTCCTTTAAATCTGAAATCAATGAGTCTGATTCAAAATCAAAAGGCTTATAACTTTTTTTAGAGCTCCTTTTGCCTAGAACGACTTCAAGCCCTCGCATCCTGTTAAGCATCTTTTTTTCCTTGTTTTTGCTGCTCCAGTAATAGGCTTCGTCCCGTGTACCTTTTGTCACCAGCACAATTACTCGGCCCTTATGTTGCCTGCCTGTCCTGCCCTTACGCTGAATGCTGCGGATTTCCGATGGAATTGGTTCGTAAAATAGTACCAGATCCGTGGATGGAATGTCAAGCCCTTCTTCAGCAACGGAAGTGGCTACAAGTACGTTGTATTCTCCTGCCCTGAATTTCTCGAGGATTTCCGCCTGTTGCTTCTGAGTAAGTCCTTTGTCCTTATGGCGAGAACCTTGTCCAACAAAACGGATTGGCACAATTCCAGGAACCTCAGAAAGAGCATTTACCACTATTTCGGCAGTGTCCCTGTAGTTAGTAAACACAATTGTCCGAGAATCGGGACTTCTTTCCAGTTGCTCGGATAAGATTCTCCTCGCATGTTCGAGTTTGGGATGTTCGACACCGCATTCTCTTACCCGATAAAGAGCTTTCCGCATGTAAACGTCATCCATCACTCTTTTTGCAGCTTTAGTCGCACTGCTAGAGGAAGCTTCTGCATCCAGCTTTTCCAAATACTTCCTCAGGGTCTCAAGACCCTGCGTTTCCACCATTTCCACAGCATGGTTCACCTTCATCATTTCAGCGACCACAGAGATGGCAAAATAAACATTAGGATCTCCACCGATATGGATTTCACCTTGGAGTTTTTTATTGAGAAGCAGGAGGTCTTTTTTGGAGATATATTTTCCACCCCCTGAAGAAAGGCCCAGGTCCCTTAGAACTCCAAGCCGATCATCGAGTATCTTTTCCAGATAGCTCCGAATTTCGGCAATTTCAGCAGGTAGTTGGACCTGAAGCCATTCGATTTCTTTTTCCTGAACATAAGGGCGAACATCCCTATCATTCTCAGTTTTCACAGCTACTTTTTCGACATGTAAGGCTTGACAAACTTCAAAAATTTTTTCATCTGAGCTTCCTGGACTTGCAGTAATTCCAAGTATATGAGGATCTTTAGCGCTTTCAAAGTACTTTTTTGCAATAAAGGAATAAGCATAATTTCCCACTGCTCTGTGGGCTTCATCGAATGTGATGTGGCTTACATCTTCAAGACTTATCCGTTTCGTAAGAAGATCGTTTTCAATTACCTGCGGAGTGGATACGATCAATTTTCCTTGTGTCCATAGCTTTTCTCTCTCCAAAGGGGCAATGCTGCCTGTAAAAGCAAGAATTTCGTCATCGGGAAGAGTCATCACCTTTTTAAAAAAAGCTGCATGCTGATCTACAAGAGGTTTTGTAGGAGAAAGGATCAGGGCTTTCCCCCCAAAACGTTGAAGCCTGGAAGCAATTACAAAAAGAGCTATAATGGTTTTCCCAAGTCCAGTGGGAAGCACAACTAGGCTTGATCCCTCAAGGGCTTTTTCTGCCAAGTTTAACTGATATAGCCTCTGCTCAATTGTGTCTGATTTTATCATTGGGTGCTTCATGCATGATGGCTTCTCAGGAAAAAGATTGTCTTTCATTTTGCTTCAGGATTATTTCATTTAAGGATTATTTACTTCATAAGTATTTATTTCAGATCTTCAGTGTTTATAAGGATAATGAAATTAAATTTTTGCTCAGGCTTTCGGCCTTTTAATTATGTAAACTGAGGAAATAGTAGATCTTATGGATTTCATGTCCTTTTATACTCAGTTTTTAACAGCCAAAATTTAGATGTTTTTTAAGAATATTGATCAAAATCTAATTTCTACGAATCAATTGTATGTAATTTGTAAGATATGATGAAATTTAGGATTTTATCGAAATCCTTTTTGTTGTCTTTTGGGATCTCAAAAATTCATTATCATTTCCTGAATTCTGCGACTATAACAAATTGAAGAACCAGAAAATAATAAAGAATTTCGCAATTTAACGTTGGTATCAGAACATCAGAAGTTAAAAGGCTTGCCTACAGATTCGAAACGCTGACCCCTATAGATAAGTCCGAATATTACATTTTCTATTCCTTTCATCGGAGACCTTACCTGCCGCATTGAGTCTCGGTCTCTTATTGTAACAGTTCCGTCTTTAAGGGTATCATAATCCACGGTAACGGAATAAGGAGTCCCGATCTCATCGTTTCTTCTGTAGCGGCGCCCGATGGTCCCGGAATCATCATAGTTGACAAAAAGAGCATTTTCCTTGAGTTTTGCAACGATCTCCTTTGCAGGATCTGAAAGCTCTTTACGAGTCAGAAGTGGGAGGACTGCAACCTGCACAGGGGAAACTGCACTTGAGAAATGCATAACAAGGCGATTATCCTCCTCTAACTCGGCATCTATATCATCTTTTACATATTCGGATTCTTTTCCAATTTCTTCTGTACCTTTGATTCCAAATTCTGCTACCTTCTTGGCAATATTTTCTTCATCAAAAGCATGCTCCATGACACCATAGAAGATTCTGTCAATACCATAGGAAGGTTCAATTACATGCGGAATAAAGCTTTCTCCGCTTACTTTTACGCTCTCTTCCGCAAAGCTTACCATATCAGAACTGACTGTCAATTCTTCTCCACCCACAGTAACTTTGATCCCAACCTTTGCGAGTTCCTCTTCTGAAAGTTGTTTTAAGGCATCTGCGACTGCTCTTGCTTTGTCCCTAAAGACAGGTCCTAGCTTAGACATATTTGGCTTTACAGCAAAGCGATTTATCATCCTAGGCTCGTTATATTCCACGTAAACATAAAGATCTGTATTGCTGACTCTTGAATGGGCTTTGAGGTCATAGTCCGTTCTGTCGGCAATTCCCACCATTTCAACCCAACCGAAGCGTTCTGTCTCAATCTCAGCATCCCAACAATCGATTGCATAATGCGCCATTTCATCCTTAAGGTGCTGCCTGAATCTGAGTTTTGAAGGGTTGATCCCTATCTTTTTCAGGAACTCTTGTGTGAGTGCGATATTGTAACCCAGTATTTCGTGAGCAATGACCTTAGCCTTCACTGCTTCCCTGACAGTCATCCTGAATGATTCTCCCTTCTTCTGCGCCTCCTGTGAATATAGTACAAGTTCTTTGTCTGCAAAAAGTTCGAAGTTAGAATGTTTTTTGTGTCTTGGATCAACGAAAATTTCGCACTCTGCCTGTGTAAACTCTCTGAGCCGGATGATTCCCTGTCTGGGTGCAATTTCGTTTCGATAGGATTTACCTATCTGCACTGCTCCAAACGGCAACTTACCTCTATAGAACCTGGAAAGCCTCTGGAAATCAACAAATATACCCTGGGCCGTTTCCGGCCTTAGATACCCCTGCTTTCCAGTGCCGGGCCCAATTGTGGTCTTGAACATTAAGTTAAATTCATAGGCTTCCCCTAATTCTCCACCACACTCGAGACATCTGAGTTCATGTTCTTTTATAATCTTGGTAAGCTCTTCTGCATTCAAAGTTCCTGCCACATTAATTATGTTTTCTACAAGGTGATCAGCCCTGAATGCCTCTTTGCAGTTCATGCACTCACACAGAGGATCCGAAAAACTTCCAATGTGCCCGGATGCTATAAAGACTTCTTCGATACCGATAGTCGGGCATTCAATCTCCATAAACCCTTCCTGGATAATATAAAACTCTCTCCATATCTGCTCAATCCGCCTCTTTAGTGTGCTCCCTAGAGGCCCATAATCATAAAATCCACGGCTTCCGCCATACAGTTCAAAGGAGTTCCACAAAAACCCCCGGCGTTTAGCCAGTTCGAATACCTTCTCGTACTTGTCCATTTAAGAAATCCTCGTGAAATTGAGTGAAAATATCAAATAATGGAGAATTTTGATAGACCTCATTTTTTCAAGAATCATAATTATACTATTCATAAGATATGACGATATTTAGGGGTTTATCAAAATACTTAATTGTGAATTTTTGATTTGTCTGTAGTTATTAGATATTAGATAGATGAAGGGAACCATTATATTAAATTTACACTTCTCTGAGAAGTAGTTCTGAATTTAGTCGGTTCCGAAACCATCTCTACAAATCAGAAGAATATCGCAAAAGTGATTTTAGCTAATCAAAGTTTCGTTGTGTCACTCCATTACTTACAGCAGGATAAAGTACCTAAATTTGGGTTGAGAACATATTTACTCATTTACATAATAGTATTAATATTAAGAATCAAATATTCTATCAATTTCATATTATTTGGCAATATATTTGTATTGGTACTTTATAGCAATCAAATGTGCTTCAACATGAACAAAATAAAGAACTAAATGATTCCTAACAATAGTTGCTGTGAAGGAATAATTTTAGGGGGTTGATTAGAAGTTTTATTTAAGAACTAAAAACAATAAAACCTTTAAAAATTCGTATATTATTATATGTAAAAATAATATTAAAAGTTAAACCATTGGAGGTAAATATAATGTTTGGATGGGACGATTTTCAAATTATAAATCTTTGGGGAACCGATGCACGTTGGGGTGGAATTCCCTGGGGTAGTCTCGCATAATTTAGCTTGTTTCTAATTGTAATTTTGTTGATATAAATAACTCGCAATACAAGTGCATAAGCAGCAAAATTGATCTGAAATAAAACAGCATCCGAAAAATCCTCTGAAATAAAAAAAGTATCATAGCCATCTTTTCACGACATTGAGAAGAAAATCCTGATAAACTGCCTTGAACTGATGACTATGAATTTAAAATTTTCTAACATTCGCTGATATAACCATACCATTAACTCTCCTGGTAATTAATCAACATTATAAACTTGAAAAGATTCTGATAAACCTATATAAATTCATACAACTCGCAGCAAATTCTATAGTATTAATTTACTCTTTAAAATTTTCACTATTTTAGATTTAAAGAATAATATAAACTTTTCCCGTTAATCATAAACTTTTTCAGTCAAGTGAGAACAAATTTAGTGAAATTAATGTATTTAATTTATAGGGAAATTTTTTTGTTACCATGATTCATATAAAAATATGGAAATAAGCCGACATGAAACTGATGTAATCAATATTTTAAAAGTACTTCTTTCACAACAATAGCACGAACTTCCCAAAATTGAAACTTAGAAATATTATATAGACCAAATTTTTCCAGTAGATTTCTTGTTATTTTGAGTTTATAACAAATTGTTTCAAAATATGCTTCTTTGTGATATTCTCTTATTAGTTGATTATATCGAAAATAAAAGAGCATTTTGAAGATAGCTAAACTATCTTTAAAACAAAAGGATAATAAACCAGAAAAAATTACGTTAAATACTATAATTACTGGACAAAATTTGCACAGGATTCCAACGAGGAGAAAAATACTAGACAAACTAAAATCTAATAAAAACATATCAAGGTCAAATATATAATTTAGTATTAATATCTAATACACGATTAATAGTTGCAAATTCCCTTATTTTAACTAGCTGTTAATATACTTTTCTAAGCATCGGACAAAATTTAGGATTTATCAAAATACCATACAAATATACTGTTTCTAAAATTTGTAATTAAAATTTTTAACTTTATGTCTTTGGATTAAATTTAATGCTATAACAGCAATTTGGCAGTGTAACGAAAGTTCCATAAGCAATTCAAATAATTAAAACTTAAACTGATAATCTATAACGTAAATAAAAAGATAGTAGAAATAATTTGTATTAAATTAAGGATTTCTACAGAGCCGTAAAATCAGTAGGAGTTTTCATGAGCAAAAATTATTGTTAAGAGAATTAAACTCTCCAAGACTCAAAAATATAGGAATTTATCAAAATTTTATTTAAATGTAAAGTTTGACCACAAAAAATGAGAGAAATGGAATAATGAAACCGTTTTTTCCGTTTTTTCCTGTTTAATAGGCAGGAATTTCAACTTTAATGAAGGTGAGCTTCCAGTATGAATAATGAAGGTTGAAATAGAAACTTTCAATCTGAATATAAAACTTATAGTAGTACTTGTCGATTAATTTCGCAAAAATAAAAAATTGGTCTAGAAAATGAATGAGTTTAGGTATAACTGAATTATATTATCCAAACGGGAAAAGTAGTTTAACGAATTTGCATAAAATTTCATCGTTTTTTCAAAACTGTAAACATCAGGGAAAATGAAAAAAGCCTCAGATCTTTGGGCATCCTCTATTATCTGATTGATTTTAATTTCAAAATGCATATAGTGTCTTTTTTCTGTTTATTTTGCTCTGCACTTCAATGAAGTTATTTTGAGTAGATATGCTTCGTGAATGAAAACACAGATATTAGTTACACCGGAAACTTAATCATGAGAAACATCCACAATTTAATTAGAGGGTACATATAAAATTTACTGAAAAAGAGAATCAAACTGATTGTGTTAATTCAATGTACCTGTTTACAATTTTATCCCATTTCTGGTCAGGAGCTTCATAATGCTCCTCAGTACCGAATTGACTGAGGATAGCATCTCTAAGCGAACCAATTTCGCCCGGAGAGACAAAAAAAGTTCCTTCATAATTAGCCATTGATTCCTTCAAACCACCAACTTCGGAAACTACAACAGGTTTTCCAAAAGCCATAGCAATATGAGCAATTCCACTCTGTGAAGCCCTAAGATAGGGTAGGACTACCATATTCGAAGCGCTGAAATACAGGTTTACTTTCTCATCAGGAATGTACTCGTCTACCAGAGTTATTTTATCATGAAGTGGAGACAACTTGATCCGGTTAAGTAGCTCTCTGCGATTTTCCCAGATCTCCCCGACAATCAACAGCCTGCTTTTCTCGAGAATTTTAGAAGGGAGCTGTTCAAAAGCACTGATCAGGCAAGGTATTCCTTTATACTTTCTAATTAAACCGAAGAATAGAATAACAAACTCTTCGTGTATCGAAAGTTCTTTCCTTGCTTCCTTAATGTCAAGTAATTTTCCGTACTGGTCATAAAGACCATGTAGTACCACATGGATTTTTTCAGGGGCAATGGAATATCTTTTGGCAACAAGTTGTTTATCAGATTCGGAATGAGTAATATATGCATCAAGGTTTTTACGAAGTAATTTACCCATTATTTTAGAGTACAAACGAATCGGGATTATGGACTCCTCAAACGGATCCACGACTTCGTGAAATTCGATGATTATTTTTGGTTTATGTAACATATTTGCAAAAAATTTTAATAACAGATGCATATGTGCAACCGAAGAGGTCCACCATTGTAATATTATGATATCAGGCTTTTGGTTTTTAAGAAAAATGTATGCTTGGATCCAAGTCAGGGGGTTATTATAGTCCATCCCATCAAAAATTGAAAGATCCGATGAAAAATTCATGTCAGAAATAGCTTTCCCAACATGGGACTTTCCAGGGAAAAGGAAGGTAGGAAGAAGTTGACGAAAACAAATTACAGAGATATTTTTTTCAGATGACATGGCATTTGCAAGGCGGATAGTATAATAACTGACGCCACTTAAAAAAAGTTTTGAAGGCCCTACTATGCAAATACTTTTGTTGGAAGCCATTTACTTCAGCTATAACAGTCTCCTTATATTTAAGTAAATCCATGATCTTCTAAATAGATGATGAATTTTGAAGACAGCAAGATCTGTGGGGTTTCAGCCTCTGAGGAATCACTGGATAGAGTTGATGTTCTGGTGTGGGCTTTGACTACATTAGATTCAAATCCTTATGAAAAATGAGCTTATAGAGTCGGCGAAAATTCTTCTTTTGCATCTTCGCTAGGAAACGATGTTTTGTCTCAGATAGGTTTTTGGTCCAAAGCGAAAAATTTTTTCTCAAGAAACAGGTTCAGACAAGTTTTCCCAAGTAATGGAATGAGGATCTACTTTTATACTAGTTGGGCCAACTAAAAAATACTCAATCCAAAATACATGAGTTTTGTACATGGTAATAGATGATTTAAATAAATTTAAACTTTTGAAGAAATTAAATGAATAAATAAACAAATACCAATATAAATTAAAAGGGAATTCTCTTGTGGCTGTAAAAATCTTTTTGATCATTACATGAGAGGCGGAATCATCCTAATTTGGTATTGTTGAAGGAGAACAGATGAGTCAAGATTATAGTCTTATTATATAAAATTATAATGTTAATAGTCCGGAAGTTTTGGAATTTCTGTCTTTGTCTGCAGAAGTATAGTCTCGGGTGGTGAAACATTATAAGCTACATTTAAAGTAGATCAGGACGAAAAACGAACTCAAAAATCGATCTGAAGGTAACTGAATTAAAATAGTAATTCGGAACTGCAGTAAGCGGCTATCCGAAAAGTCCTGCTGATCTGGATGTTATCAATGCGCACGCTAAATGTAGCATAGCAAGGTAATTTTCAATTTTCTTTTCCCATCTTATAAGGAGTCTTCTGAATCTATTCAGCCAAGAATGTGTCCTTTCTGCAACCCATCTTCTTGCCCTAAAACCTGGTACGTCTCTTCTTATGTTTTCTTCTCCACGACTTTTGATATGCGCAGTATAAACCATATTCTTCAACCAATTTTCTGATATCGGTGAAATCATAACCCTTATCCATGCATATATTCTGAATTATGTCTTCTGGCGAAGGTCTTTCAAAGAATATGGCGTCTAAAGTCCTTTTTACAAGCTTTTTATCGTGACGATTGGCTCCATCAACGACAACAGAAAGTGGTATGCCTTTACCCTCAGTTAAAACACTCCTTTTTGTACCTTTTTTGCCACGATCAGTAGGATTGGATCCTGTTCCAGTTCCACCTAATGGTGCTTTTGTCATAGCACCATCAATTGATTGTCATTCCCATTCTAATCCTTTTTCGAAATCATACTCAACAAGACCAGCCAGCCACATGCTCTCAAATAAGCCTGGTCGTTGCCATTACTGAAATCGATCATGTACAGTGCTTGGAGCTCCATAAAATCGTGGCAATGCTTTCCATTGGCAACCAGTAACAAGGGGATAGAAAATGCCACTCATTATTTTTCTATCACCCTTTCTAGGTCTTCCAGACTTCTTTTTTGGCTTAGGTACAGATAGTAAAGGCTCTATTTTTTTCCAATAATCTTCAGAAAGTTCGTAGTCCTGAACAATTTTCCGTTTTGTCATTACCATACATGATCTTAAATTGAAAGTATATTATTTTTCGGATAGGCTCTAAGTAGGAAACTACTGAAGGGGCACAAATCAAGAGAAATGATAGAGGATTTCGATAAACCCCTAAATTTTGTTATAGATATATAAATTGAGTATAAATGACTCTTGAAAATCAGAGGAAAATTTTGATAAATTTCCGATTTCAACAAATTGTTCATATAGGCTTCATAAACACCCAGCCAAAGATTGAAGTTTATCGAGATTCTCAGATATTTATCGAAAAACCCTCTAATCAGCACATATATTCATGGCATGGACGGAAATATAAGTACGGATGTAGGACTTACGAATATGAGTGTGAGTATAAATGTAAAATATATTGTGACGATATTCATACTTTTCTTAATTTTGGATTACTCTTATGAGCTTTTTGAAATCATAAACATGAGACCCTTGTTACATTTCCAAAAAATTGGATGTACACTTGTTTTTAAGATTTGATCAATGACTCAATGACAAAATCAAAAATTTGGTTGATTCATTATACTATACAATCTCAGGCAGTGCAAAGAGTTGAGAATTAAAGGGAACTTAAGTTCCATTATTATATCACATAAACATGATGATAATAAAACCAAGTTAAAATCATGTTAGAATACTGGATCATCTATTACTTGGCCTATATGCCTAATATATAATGGGCTCATAAAAAAATTGCACTTGGAATTAAGCATGAAAACCCGAAGTATGTTTTTATAAAAAAATTAAAACAATTCAACCTTTACTTATGAAGCAAACGATTGCATGAATAATAAAATTTTATCGCCTTTTAAATTCCCGGCATTTTTGCACGAATTTTTCTACCGGGAAACTGGCAGGATGAGTATGCATATACCCTGCAAGAGTATTGTGCTCTATGAGTCCATCAAAACCGTTATTTATACCTTTTCCGCGGAGCATCTTGTATGCAAATCTTGCATCACGGTCACATTCTGTGAGTGAGTAATGAAATTCGTGACCTCTTATTTTATGAGAACAGAAGTTTTTATTAAGAGGGAGTGCTTCAGTATAGCCTAAAGCCCTAAGCCGGTTTGTCATTCGTGTATTTGCAGGCACGACATCAGCTAGTTTATAAGTCCTGTTATCTACATCATAAGTCTTACATAGGTATAGCAGGCCTCCACATTCCGCATAAATTGGCAGGCCATCAGATGCAAGACTTTTAAGTTTACGAGTAGTCTCTGAATTTTCAAGTATTTCTGCATAGAGTTCAGGATAGCCACCTCCAAGGTAAATTCCATCCACATCTGGAACTTCTCCTGCCATTGGGCTAAAAAATACAACCTCGGCTCCACAATATCGGAAGGCATCGAACATATCTTGATAGTAAAAACAAAAGGCTGGATCCCGGGCAATTCCTACCTTGACTTCAGTCTCTGGTCTATGTAGATCCGCAATTTCCGGTGAAGAACAGGGTTCGGCAAGTTCAAGTACTGCATCAAGGTCAACATTATTCTCAATAAATGTTGCCATTTCTTTAGTGTTGTAATCCTTTTCGTGGGCCATATATAGCCCAAGGTGCCTAGATGGAATCTCAATGTCTTTCTTTCGTGGAATCATTCCTATAATAGGAATGTTATTACTAAGTGAATTTTTTAAGAGTTCCGCATGGCGTAAACTTCCTACTTGGTTCAGGATAATGCCTACAATCCTTACCTCAGGATCAAACTCTGAATAACCTTTCAGCAAGGCTGCGACGCTCCTGGACATACCATGGACATTTATTACAAGAATTACAGGCAAGTTAAGGATTTTTGCAACGTGCGACGAGCTTGCAATTTCTGTAGAATCCATTCCATCAAAAAGCCCCATTGCACCCTCTACTACCACAATATCTGCATCTGTAGCCGTTCTGGCGACAATCTGCCCAACTCCATCTGTACCCATCATATATGTATCCAGATTTCTGGAAAGGCGCCCACAGATTACAGTGTGATGAGAGGTATCAATGTAATCAGGTCCTACCTTATAAGGCTGGACTTTTAGCCCTCTGTGCTTGAGGGCAGCCATTATGCCCATTGAAACTGTAGTTTTTCCAACTCCGCTGTGGGTTCCTGCAATAAGTATTCCTTTTGTCATCTACTTGATATTGTTGCCGTTAAAATATATTAAAGCTATTAGTCCAGTTGTTGCGAGTGGTTTGTAGCCATCGCCAAGGACTAAATCCAAATTTAGGCTATGGACCCCACTGCAAGCAACTGTGCATCATTGATCTGAATATAAAGAGATTATTCAAGATCAAATACTTTCATTTGCGTATATGCTCCTTTTTCTATCTGATTTTCCTGATTTTCAACATCATTTTAATTACATAGTAAGTTGTACCATCATTCACAGTTCCAATGTAACTTCCCTCAATCCATAGTTCTCTAAGTTATGTCTTTTTTTTCAAAATCAGATATTCTTATTTCTAAAAATTTAATTTACCATTTTCGGTCTTTAATTCCCACTTTGAAAAAAACTTGCTCAAATATGCAATGAATTCTTTGTTATGGTGCCTCTCTAACAGATGTGTCATTTCATGTACAACTACATATTCAATACATTCTCTGGGCTTCTTCGCTAACTCAAGATTCAGCCATATTCTTTTTGTTTCTATATTACAAGTTCCCCATTTTGTTTTCATTTTTTTAATCCCAAATTCAACCACATTAACCTTCATTGATTCTTCGTATTGAGTAATTATTGTGTGGATAATTTCTTTAAGTCTTTTGCGATACCATTCATCTAATATTTTTTTCCTTTTGTCAGAATTTGTACCTGGTCGTATATACAATTCAATTGTTTCATGCTTAACTAACACTTTTGGAGCAGTATTATGTTCTATGACTTTTAACAGGTATCGCTTGCCCAGGTAGTAATGACCTTCTCTTGTAATGTAATCTCTTGGCGTTTCACTCTCTTGATTTTGTAGTTTGATCTGCTGTTTATTTATCCAACTCATTTTTGAAATAGCAAATACTCTGATGGTATCTAGGTTCATCCGTAAAGGTGCAGAAATCTTCACCTTACCATTTGGCGGATAAACACTTAGGTGCACATTTTTTATGTCTTTGTGCACAACATCGATGGACATATCACCCAATATTATTTGTTGCATATCAATACTCATTCTGCTGTTTAATTATAGGAAAAACCCTTCGACCTTATTTTATCTTTGAGTATTTTATAAAATTCGCTTTTATTTAATTCTCCTTAGACTGATTGCCACGCCAGTTAACTTTTTTACTCGCTTAATAGCATTATTCAATTCAACAGCTAAGGATTCATTCTCATTCAGATTATGATATATAACTCTTTGAACATTCTTTTGAATATTTGGAGGTAAATAGTCACTATTTGTATTACTTACCTTTTTTGATAATTCGGCAATTCTCGTAGGTATTCCTCATAGCTACTGGTATTTTATCTTCTTTCTGTGATTATTTCATATAAAAACCTGGACATTCCATCATAATAAGCCGGATCTATTAAATGCTCCTTGATAATTCTCTTCCGCAAGGATTAAACTTTAATGCTGATATTTTGCGGCTTCAGCCTGTTTGACAATTGCTATTTTTATTATGTTTAATAAGGATACATCCCTGATCATAGCTCTTTTAACCCTAATCCAGAATGCTTAGAGGTATTACTTTAGAAGTTCGTGAATTCTCTTTTATAAGAGGTTTTCTCTCCGAAAGCCATGAAGACGCCTGGCTCATCATACTTTTTGGCTCCCTTGACCAGAAACTCCATGGCAATAAGTGTCTTTCCTGAACCTGCACTTCCATCTACAAGTGTAGTATGACCCTTTGGCAGTCCGCCATCAGTGATATCATCAAAACCAGTAATACCAATTGGAGACTTTTCTAGATGCTTTTCTGTTAAAGTTTGGTTATCTTCTTCAATCATCAAATGCACCTTTTAAAATCAATTACGAAATCGGTAATTTTAGTCCCTTTAGCCTTGGTTTAATATGGAAAGTCTTACCTGCATATGTATTTGAAAAATCGAATGTTAGCTCGTCTAAAAAATATAATTGCATGCAAGTAAATGGACAAAAATAATAAGATAGGACATTCATCCAAACAATTTCAGTTTATGGTATTTTATATCTTATTTGTATTGTTTTACTGATTTCTAATAGTTGATAGTCCTGAAAGTAGCTAGCTAGGAATGATGCAACAATAGTGATTCAAAACAGAGAACTTAAAATTAAATAGATGTGGTGTACATTGCAAACAAATAGTCTTATTATGTGCACCAAGCAATCTATACCAGTGTATTCACGCAGTAGAAATACACAATACTTTTCTCAATGTTAATTGGTATTTTTTCATGTTTCTAAACAGTTTAGGACATGATTTAAATTTTAATTGATCATCATTTTCACAAGTAGTATCGTCGTTGCAGCTACCATGATAACACGGGATTTTTTCATTACGGCAATGACAATGGGCGCACCCACAGGTGTGTGAATGAAGACATCCACCAGTGTGAGGGTAGAAGCTGCCATAACTGCTATAGTTATCACAAATATGGTGATGGCCATGCTAATGGCATGCACTCGCTGTCCAAGGCATTGAATCCTGCGTCTCACCCGCGATACTAACTAATATCAAAAAATCCAAACAATGTTTAGAAATAATATTTATTTAGGACTATTAAGAATATTTTTATATTCCTTTTAGGAATATCAATATTAAAACCTCTCAGGTTTGTTTTAATCGCTTTATAAACAATCTAAATAATCAGGGAAATTTCTGATCCTTCCACTCTACCAAGGTAACCTAGACTGAAAACGGCTACTCTCTCAGGTTCATTAACCATTTCTAGAGACTGTTAGAGTATCAAAATACAACTATTAATTCAGAAAGCAATACTGAACTGAAATCAACCATAATCTCTAACTTCTAGTTTCACTAATATTTTTGGATTATATTCAATATTTACATATGGTATTCAAAATAATGCAGAAAAATCGTTAAACAATGACCAAATAAGATCTTTTTACCTTTTTCGATAGCATCTCCCTTACAATAAGTACTACTTTTTTCGAGTGGCTGACCACATTTTCAGTTACGCTTCCTATCAGGAATCTCTGGATTACGTTTTTCCCGTGCGTGCCCATAACGATAAGGTCGATATCGTTTTTTTCTGCAAGGTCGACAATCTCATCCACAGGACTTCCTTCAAGAATTACAGATTCGAGTTCAATGTTTGCAGCTTTTCCAGTGTTTTCGACATAAGTTGTTGCTTCTTTACCTTCTGTTATGAGTTGCTCTTTCATTGCTTTTTCCCATTCAGTATCTCTGGAAGGAGTTATCGAATAACCTCCAAGTGAAATCACATATATAGCATATAGCTTTGCCTTACATAACTTTGCAGTTTCAATTGCTGAATCAACTGCTTTTCTTACTAGTTCCGAACCGTCAGTTGCAACCATTATCTTCCTGAAAATATTGCTACCCATATTTGATTCCTCTTTTTCCGTTCCTTTATTCTATATTATTTCAGAGTGTTTATCCTAAAATAATTTAGCCCGGAAAATAATTTTATAGGCACAGTAAAAATTAACACCTCCATAACTCGGAAAACGAATTTATCGTCAATAACATGCATCTCTCAACTAATCATAAATTCAAAGCTGAACTAAGGAAAATACGGACGAAATAGAAAGGGAAGAAAAATTTTCTCATGTACTTCATTTCTTCCATGTCTTACTTGGTTATTCAATAATTTATGACTTAAATGTGAATAGTCAAATTCAAAAATAGATACGTTTTTTAGAATTTTGATTAATTAGTGAGTTTGTTATAAATAAAGATAGTTTTTTAAAAATTTGATAAAAATATTTGATTAACAAATACTAGGTATAATTAATTATAGAGTTGGCCATAATTATCCCACCTTCTCATAACCCAAACAGCTAATCATATTCTAAATCCTGCTTTTATTGGTAATCAATTAAATAAAGCATTTTCTATAAATTTCAGTTCCCCCCATTTCAGAGCTCTTTAGTCTTTCTTCTGTATCATTTAATGGATTCCTCAAAGGTTTCAAATTCTCCTCTGAACATTATGTATTTATTAAAGCATTTCTCAATTTTTTCATTTGCATGATGATGTTTTACCTTGCCAGTATTGTTTAATCTCTATTTTTCATTGTGTCTCATGAACTTCTATCTCATAAGCCATACTTATTAATTCTATTTGCACCGAATTCACTCCCATGATCCATTTGAGCAATTATTAATTTCTTCAATGATCAAATATACCTAGCGCTCTGAAAAGTTGTTCTATCAATTTGATCGTGTTTAGCCTATTGCACTTAACATATCCTACCAGCAATAATCACTTATGCACCATCAAAAATAGCATAGATCTGCAGCTTTATGAGGGGATTCTCATGTCAGTCTTTCGCCCAACAAACGTGCTATGTTCACGTTCATATTTGCAACATTTCCTTCTGCGTCTATTTTTGCTAGCCTTAAAGTGCGAGGTTCATGTTGAGTAGATAATTGTGCATTCCACTTTCCACAGATGCACACAAGAATGCCATCAATTTTCTTAAGATGCCAGCAGCTTAAAAATGAATTTAATTTTAATGGATTAATAGTAACTAACAGAAAAAAAATTATATATATGTTTAAATCTGCTAAATATTGGATGGATTTTGTTAATGAGATATTTTACTATTATCCCCAGCTTCTATTATCTATTCAAGGTAACAAGCTCCAAACTAATTATCGGAATAAGTTTGATCAATTAGCTTTATTAAGTCATAAAATCATTTTCTTTGGAAGGCCAAGATTTTAACCAATAAGAAGTTATTGAGCAGCGTATAAATAATACTTCTTCAAAATTTGTTGAACTCAGTAAACTGAGATCTACTGGATCTTACTTATAGTAAAATAGTCTTTTCTCAATTCTTCTTATGAATGATGAGCCAATTGATCTTTATGAAGTTGAACATTACAATCGAAATTCTCACTCGAATCTTCTTATCGAACCCACATATCACATCTAAAGCCAAGAACATCTTCCAGAAACAACAGGTAAGCTACCTTTATACTATAATACTATAATTTCTTTTTTAATTCAAAATTATTGTGCCACATTGCAATGTATCTACTGTAGCTCTAATATGACGGTTTGATTTTTATGTTGAGGGGATATCTTCATTCTTTCAAATATGAAAATCTCCTTTCAATATGAAAATCAAAAAGTCAAATTAGGGATACAAACTCTTTCATACAATTTCAGAATCTATAACCGTTTACTTTTCCTTCCCCGAATCCCGCAGGAACTTATGCAAAATTCCGCCGTTTAGGTAGTACTTTATTTCAACAGTAGAATCGAGTCTCAATATCACATGAAAATGTATCTCTTCCTCTTTTTCGTTCTTTGCCCTTATTAAAAGCTCTCCATGAGGCTCCATGTTTTCAATGCCCAGTATATCATAGCTTTCCTTTCCTGTGAGACCAAAGTAATCTGCATTTTCTTCATCTTTAAATTGCAGTGGAAGAACTCCCATGCCAATAAGGTTGCTTCTATGTATGCGTTCAAAAGATTCGGCAATGACTGCCTTTACTCCGAGGAGAAATGTACCTTTAGCTGCCCAATCTCTGGAACTTCCTGTACCATACTCCTTTCCTGCGATAATTATTAGGGGGATATCATTTTCAGCATAAAGTATAGCTGCGTCATAGATTGAAATTTCTCTGAATGATTCATCTGGGCTGTCTTTTTTTTGGGGATTGTATAAAGTCCAGCTACCTTCCTTGGTCACGAGTCTATTCCTAAGTCGAATGTTCCCGAAGGTTCCGCGCATCATTACCTCATGATTACCCCTGCGGGATCCATAAGAGTTGAAGTTCTCAGGACCCACACCCCAGGATATCAGATATTTGCCTGCAGGACTATCTGATGGGATGTCCCCTGCAGGAGAGATATGGTCCGTAGTAATGCTATTTCCAAAAAGGGCTAGGACTCTGGCATTCCTTATATCCTTCGGCAAAGGTGAAACGAGCGAAAAATCCACAAAATAGGGGGGTTCTTGGATATAGGTGGATATGGGGTTCCATTCATAGAGAATACTAACTGGAGATTTCAGCTCTTTCCATATTTTAGGACCCTCCAGAAAACCTGAATACTCTTTTTTGAACATTGAAGATTTAATGCTACTCTTCTCAACATCTCTGATTTCCTCCTCTAAAGGCCAGATATCCTTGAGGTAAACAGGGCGTCCATTGGGATCATGAGCAAGTGGGTCAGTTTCTAGATTGATATTTACAGTACCTGCAATTGCGTAGGCGACTACAAGAGGAGGAGAGGCAAGATAATTTGCCTTGACAAGTGGATTGATTCTTCCTTCAAAATTTCGATTCCCACTTATTACGGCTGCAACAGTGAGATCGTTTTTTTTCACTTCCTTTGAAACGTGTTCCGGTAGAAATCCACTATTCCCTATACAGGTCATACAACCATAGCCAACCGTGTGAAAACCTAGGTCTTCTAGATAAGGCATCAGGCCTGCATATCTCAGATATTCCGTAGCTACTCTTGAACCAGGAGATAGACTAGTTTTTACATACGGTTTGACGTGCAGGCCCTTTTCTACGGCCTTTTTTGCGAGTAGCCCAGCTCCTATGAGCACATATGGATTTGAGGTATTGGTGCAGGAGGTGATGGATGCAATCACTACAGAACCATGTGTTACCCTGGAAGTCCTCTCCGGAAATGCCATTTCCTTTACATCTTCTTCGATAAGGGACTCAAATTCCTTGACAGGTGTTCCACCTTCTTCTATCCAATGCTGGTAAGCAGGATCTCTGGAAAGCTCAATTTTAGCCTCTTTCTTTTTGATAAAGGTTTGTTGCATTGTTTCATGGTATTTTTCAGGAACTTCACTCAAAAAGAGCTGGTCTTGGGGGCTTTTTGGGCCTGCAAGACAGGTCTTAACAGTACTCATATCAAGTTCCATGGTACTGCTAAACATAGGTTCAGGTTTGTGGATTGAATATAGAAGATCCTGAGCTTCAAGGTACTTTTTCACAAGATCAATTTGCTCTTCTTCTCTGCCAGTCTTTCGTAAGTAGTTCAGAGTCTCAGTGTCAGGTGGAAAAATTCCAATAGTTGCCCCGTACTCTGGAGCCATGTTGGATATAGTTGCTCTATCCGGAAGGCTCAGGGAGCTTAAGCCAGGCCCATAAAATTCCACAAATTTACCTACAACGCCCTTGTTTCTTAGCATTTTCGTAATTGTCAGGACGAGATCTGTGGCATTAACGCCTGAATGAAGTTTTCCGTATAGCTTGAAGCCAACAACCTCGGGGACAGGAATATAGTAAGGCTGTCCAAGCATTACTGCTTCGGCTTCTATACCTCCTACACCCCAGCCTAGTACTCCTATCCCGTTGATCATTGTGGTATGTGAATCTGTCCCTAAAAGGGTATCTGGGAATGCTAACAGCTCTCCTTCATTCTCACTGAGATGCACAAGAGGTGTCAGATACTCAAGGTTCACTTGATGAATGATTCCTCTACCTGGAGGCACAACTCTGAAATTTTTAAAGGCTTTCTGGGCCCAGCCGAGGATTGAATATCGTTCTCTGTTGCGTTCAAACTCTTTATTTTCATTTTCCTCAAGAGCATATGCTGTCCCATAGAAATCAACCTGAACTGAGTGGTCAATTACGAGATCTACAGGGATGATAGGTTTTATTTTCTCGGGATCGTCTCCTAGATGCTGCATTGCCGAGCGGAGGGCTGCCAGATCCACTACAGCAGGAACACCTGTAAAATCTTGCATGATTACCCTTGATGGAATGAAAGGGATATCTCTCTCACTTGTTTTTTCAGGATTCCAGTCAGCAAGAGCCCATACATCCTCAGCAGTTATTATTTGCTTTTCAGTATCCTCATGCCGGAGAAGGGATTCCAGCAATATTTTTATAGAGTAGGGGAGCAGAGAAATCCCTTCAAACCCCTTTTCTTTCAGTTTGTTCAATCTGTAAATAGTAGCTTTTCCAGAAGCTGTTTCGATAATATCTCTTACCCCATAGGGGTCATGGCCTTCTCTCATTATTCTTACCTCCAGCAAAAATATGAAATTGGAAATGATATATTATGACTCTTTTTATTCTATGAAAGCTTCTTCTGTCCTGAAACATTTTATTCCTTCTGGCTTAATATTACATTTTTTGAAATGCGGAAGTTTTCCCATGCTAATAATCTTTACTGCAGTGTGCCGATCATCCTGTAAAAATCACAAAGCTCAGAAAGTGAAAAGCATATTTGGATACCGGGTAATTATCATCGTTTTGAGCAAAGATTACGAAGGATTAATAGATTACTATCAAACTTCGATCTATACTAATAGAACCCTTATAATGTTTAGACACCTGGATTTTATCAAAATTGTCAGCAAATGATGGCGAATATTCAGACAAGTTCTAAGGGATTGAGAAAATGGTGTGCAGAATTCCAATTTTACATGTTGTTTGGACAACTATATAGAGCTCCTATTTTGGAAAAAATAGAAAGTCTATGATTGATGTAAGAGCTTTTTCTACTAATCCTTTAAAAGCAAGGCCTGAAAGAATTGTATAATTCAACCCTTATGAAAACGCAATGACTGCATGTTTTTCTAGCTCTATAATCCCTGATGTAATTTAAATATTTTCCAACATATATTAATATCAAATTTTCAGCTGAAAATGATATATTCATTTGCAGCCTATAGTACTAAGATACGATACCTTACATGATCGTAAAGATGAAGTTTATCATTGAGTCAGGATGTATTTTTACTTCCCAGAGTACTCTACAATTAGCTGCATTTATGAGTAGTTCTACACATTTTTATTACGACAGCTCTATTTTGGGTTCTGATGCAAAAAATCTGGCTTTGTTGTAAAATCAATAAAAAAACTTCACAATTAGGAAAGTTAATCAATATAATTAAGGGAAAAATGATAACCAAAGGTAAGAATTATAGTGTCAAACTGCGGAAATATTATTTTTGCACCAGGACCCTACAGAAATAGACGGGAAGTCAGTAGACCCGAATGACCCATTAGCCGAGCAGGCAGCAAATGCAGTTCATGGTAAAATCATAACCTTCAAAATCAATGTCGACGAAGCCTCCCAAGAAGCCAAACAGACCCATCATCTTGATAGTAATATTTCACAATAAGTCCACGACACATATGTGCACATGGGGTTCGCTATTACCTAACTCATAAGCTTCGGAGTATAGAGAAACGCATACCAATTTGCTTCTGTGTTACAAGCTTAATCCCAAATGTTGTTTCATTTTTAGAATTATAATACAGGATATCCAACTCTTTAGATGTGGATACCCTATCTAGAAATCCAATTATTTTTAATCTACTTTAATACTAAGTGTTTTTTCCTGTTTTATGGTGTTTGGAGTGATTTTTGTGTTTATGTTTATGTTTGCTCAACTGAGCTTTAGCCTTGTGGCCATTAGATTCTAAATTTTGTATTTCTGTTGTAGAAGGTCCACTGGTATACATATTGGGTTCATTGCCATACCCATTAGGTTCATTCCCGTACCAATAAGGTTCATTGCCATACATAGGCCTGTCATACTTAGATACAGGGACTATAGCATCGCCATAACTGCTATTGTTAAGTCCACCGCCACTGGTAGGTCCAGGGTTATTGGTTGGATGTTCATAGATAGCTGTTGTAGTAGTATTGGGTGTAATTACTGGTTGGTTGTTGAATGAACCTGTTGCAAACGCTGAATTGGTTACAGAACCAGCATCAATATCTGCCTGTGTTATTGTGTGGATACTTATTCCGGTAAGGATGCTGCCTACGTCAATACCGTCGGTGCTTAGAGTAGTTGTTTCAGTTAAATTATCTGTAATATTGATGTTTCCTGTGAGACTCACATCTCCTGAGTTAGTTACCATGTAGAAGTATGTGATATTTTGTTCTATAGCATTATACTTTGTAGGAAATGCTAACTCTACTATTTTCAAAGCTGGACCCTTATTACCGGCGACTGCTACCGAACTTAAAACTAAACACAAAACAAGAAGTCCAGTGAAAATTAATATTCTTGTTTTTATATTCACATTGGCTTTTATACTATGAATTTTTTCCATAATTATCTCCACGTTGATTTATTTGAAAATTTCACACCTATTTTTGATCCAATTTCTAATATTTTATAGAACAGTTTATTCTCAAATTGAAGGATTAATTCTCGAATTTTAATTGTTGATCAATGACTAAAAATGGAGTATCACCCATATTTGGTCTAATACTATCAAGAGTTTTTATATGTATAACTCTTTATTTTTTGCTACATAATTCCCATATAGGACCGTGTCTAAAGACTAAAAATGTAATTATATAATGTAATTTCTTTGCTATACCAATCTTTTGAATACTGTGGATTAATTTCAGTTGCTTCGTCATAGGTTTTTATTGCGTCATCTGATTTATTTATATTCGATACATTATTGCTTCCAGAGTTAGGAATATATGCAAATGACCCCTCACCTGCGAGACTCACTAGATTAAAAGCATAAGCACAGTAATTCCTAAAGTCATTGTGATGGTATGCATTTTACACTCAGTATCATATGTTGTTTTGTTCATATTCAGTCTCATGATTATGTTTTAGACATTAATGATGGGAACTAAATAAACAAATGTACAAGAATTAGTACTTCACTCTATAAATAAAGTTCACCTATTTAAAAAATATATTTTTTAAATTATAAAATAAATTCGGATATTTTTTTAAAATTAATCTGAACTTTCAAAGCCCCATAAATGCAATAATTTTTTAAATTGAAAAAAGCTATTCATGAAAAACGTTTAATCTGAAGTAAGATATAAGCCGAGAAAAGTTGCATTGTAAGATAGAACATAAAGAATACTATCAAAGTCCTTGATCCTGCATAAACAATACGGAATTGGAATCAATAGTCTGATGAAGTGAATCGATTATAAGTCTTCCAGCATGCCACCATTGAAGATTCGGAGATACTTTAGTCAACTACGAACGTTTGTTGGGTTGGATAAGATACATTTAAGAGTCTTAGATGAAATTCATAAGAAACTATCAAAAAATTTGATATAATAACTTAGCTGAAGTCATTTATTGATTGTCGGAAAAAGGCTTTCGTCTGTAATAATTAATGAGCTAAGCCTCACGTAATGTTAATACTGATTAGTTTAAGTTAGAACTTCACAAATATATATATATATATATACATATATATCTTAAAGTATATGTTAAATTAAATTTAATTATCTCTAATAAATTTCCCCGTATATTCAATTAGATATTCGATCGAGTTGCAGGTATCTCCCTTTGCCTGTAGCTCATAAGATCAACTTTTTGATATCTAAGATCAACCTGGTCACCTAAACTAATTAAATAAAGTGAAAAAAATCTCTCATTGGAATTAGAGTATAATTGGAGTATATAATCTTCAAATATTATCTTTTTGTGTATTACATAATCTTGCAAAAGTTTGCTACTGAGCTGAAACAAGAGCTTCAGACAACCTGAGAGCCACATCGTCATTTATCCCCTTCCGCATCCGTAGGTAAGTTCAAGATATCGTTTCACTAAATATTATCTATTTATACTAATGAAATTTTTTATATATTTTTGATTGTTATCTTGGTATTTAGATGTAATAATAATAAAATAATGTCGTATTTTATCACAAAAAACTTATTGTATTGACAGAATGTATTTCCAAAAAAAGAAAAATGTTAAAGTAATATCACCTAAAATATAACTTTTAATCGTATGAAGAAAAAAAGGTATAAAGCCAATTTACAAGCATATGATAACATTTTGGGGTTTATCAAACAAATCTGAAATTTATGATTATATCCAATTAGGATTGAAGAATAAATTTGCCGAGAAGTACAATTTTCGCTTAAATCATTAAGAGGGAGATCATAAATGTCATTATTCGGAACTAACGGTGTACGTGGGATAGCTAACGAATATCTGAATCCAGAACTTACACTCAATTTAGCCAGAAGCCTTGGTACATACATGGGCTCAAAAGGCACGGTTGCTATAGGCTGTGACACCCGCATCTCTGGGCAGATGTTGAAATCAGCTGCAATTTCTGGAGCTCTTTCAACGGGTCTAAATGTAATTGATGTGGGAATTGTTCCCACTCCTTCTATCCAGTATTATGTTCGTGACTATGCCGATGCTGGGATCATTATTACCGCGTCCCATAATCCAAGAGAATATAATGGAATCAAATTTATTTCAGGGGATGGTTCGGAGTTTCCCAGGGATGGAGAAAAAGATATCGAGAAAATTTATTACTCAGGGAAATATGGCATCGTATCGTGGGAAAAAACTGGTAGCTTCAGAGTGGATCCAATAGTCAATGAGTATTATACCACAAGTATAATCAATTCAGTAGATGCCGAAAATATTCGCAACCGCAGATTCAAGGTAGTTACTGATACAGGCTGTGGAGCAGGATCTTTTACACTTCCTTTTTTACTACGTGACCTAGGTTGCCAGGTGCTCACTCTTGGAGCTCAGCCTGACGGAACTTTCCCTTGGCGAAACCCAGAACCTACACATGAAACCCTAACAGAACTATTAGAACTTGTAAAAATAACAGGAGCTGATATGGGAGTAGCTCATGACGGGGATGCGGATAGAATAGTGTTTATAGATGAAAATGGGGTCTTCGTAAATGATGACGTTCTGCTTGCCATGATGGCAAAATATATGCTTGAACACGAAAGGGGACCTCTTGTAACCCCTGTTAGCTCTTCACAGCGTATGTCAGATGTCGCAAATGAGGCAGGAGTTGAACTCTACTGGACTGCTGTTGGCTCAATCAATGTCGCCCGAAAGATGATGGAAATAAATGCAGTATTTGGGGGGGAAGGCAATGGAGGCCTCATTTTTCCCAAACATCTGTATTGTAGAGACGGAGCAATGGCCTGTGCCAAAATTCTTGAAATCTTGTCTAGTGGAAAGAGACTTTCAGAGCTTGCTAAAAGTGTGCCTGAGTATTTCAACGCAAAGACAAAAATCCCCTCTAAAAATACGCAGGATACAATGGAAAGAGTGAAACTTAAAGCTTCAGAACTTGGGTTCAACATAGATACTACAGACGGAATCAAAATGTGGTATGAAGATGGCTGGGTTCTTATTCGCCCCTCTGGTACGGAACCAATTTTCAGAATATTTGCTGAGGCAAAAAAACAGGTAAGGGCAGAAGAACTCATGCGTGAAGGTATGAATATGGTCATAAGAGCAGAGAAGGCTTCAAACCTCGAATGAATTTTTCAGTAAGTAACTGGAAAATTTTAAGTTTTGTAGGAATTAAGTTAGTTTTTGGATCTTAAACTCCTTTTCAATGATCCTTATTTAAGTTTCTGTCTCTTTATTTTTTAATTTTCTTAGTGTGCTTCCTTACTTTGATTATAGTATAAATATCTTTTTTCCCAAAGAATAGTATTTTATTTATCAATTAGCATGATTTTATATTTGATAAATAGCAATAAACCCTCAAAATAGCAACTATTTTGAGGAATAGAAATATAAAAACGAAGCACCTCACATTCACAGTTATTTCATCACTGAAGTCTTAATACACTGAAAATGTGGATATCCTAAGTTGGAAAAAGTAACAGAAGATTTGATAGTACTATTTAACCCCTATTTTACCTTTTGATTTTTATGTTAAAAAAAATTTTCATCTTTAAGAGGAATGAATAAGTAATATTGTGGTCGACCAATTTTCGACCTACTCTTTATAATCCTATTTTGATGGATAATTATGTCCTTGATAGTTATTTTTTCAAATTTTAAGAGAATTTTTGATATGAATTCGACAGGTTATATGATAACGAAGGTGGAATCAAAATACTGTATAAAAAAATTATAGTAACAACCACGCTAAGAGGGAACAAAAAATATGCATTCTATCCTATTTTTCAGGCTTTTTGATTTGGAGGTAACGAATGAGAGACAGTACTAATAAAATATATGAATATCATCAAATCATTTTTGACTAAAAGATGATTTTCATTCCAAATGGAATTTATGCTATCAAAATTAGAATGATTTCTATAAACCTTTATTATCAAGAGTCATTTAATATTCTATTTATAAGCATATGGCGAAGTTTGGGATTTTATTGAAATTTTCTTAAAAGAGTAATCGGTAATCTAAGACCAACAAAAAGACATTTTCAACGAAAACAACTTGAAAATGGAAATTAAGCCAAGTATCAGGAGTAAAGGGGAATATTCAATAGGTTATATATGGATTAAAAAAGGAAACATACCTAAAACTAAATTCAGATTACTGAAATAGGTCAGAAGAATGGAAACAAGATTGAAAAAGGTAATTTATGTGGAATTATCTCACCTAGTTTATTGAATCTTACATTCCACATATGTGTATATCTACGGAATGTAAAATACGATTCAAAGTTAATTTTATTTTCTTTGACTTCAAAATTTTTCTTTTGTACAAATACATTCTGGCGAAAAATAAGTTTTTGTAATAAATAACTCCATCAATTATTATAATCATTCAAATTTGGGTTATAGGCCTTAGAATAATACTAGAAGGCTCAAATATTTACAAAAGTTTAGCCCTCGTAAAATACATACATTTATTCCAATCTTAAATCCAAAGTTGAAAAAGAGAAAGTACAAAAAAGAAAGAAACTTAAAAGCTTTTCCAGTATTTCTTCTAATTTTGTATTTTCCATAATTATACAACTCTAGATGGCTTAAATGTGAATATTTACAATGAAAACTAAATCTTTTTTTCGAATTGTGATCAATTCGCGAATTCACAATAATTATTCAAACCAAGAGTTCCAAAGACATATATTCTAATTAACAGAATAAGCTTGAGCTCTATTCGTAGAGGTTCTTTTTTTCATATTTTCCGGTGTTTTTCCCAGTACCCTGTGAGTTTGCCTTCAAGAGCAAGTTTTCCGAGCTCACTCCGAACTCTGCCACTTACTTCTGCTGGAACTGCAGATGAATAAGGTGTTCCTGGAAGTGGGGTCAGGTAGTGTACCCTGACAATTCCTCCTTTTCTGCAGATCCAGTGAATCATGTCAAGACTTTTTTCCTGATCCTCTTCGGTTTCGGTTGGGAAGCCGAAGATAAAGTCTACTGTTGGAATAATTTTATATTTCAGGCAACACTCTACTGCTGCGATACTATCTTCTACAGTATGTCCCCTCTGGATCTCTTTGAGGATGCGATTGCTTCCGGACTGGGCACCAAAGCTAAGGCTGTAGTTTGCGCAATATTTTCTCACAAGTTCAGCTGACTCTTCAGTCACAAATTCGGGGCGTACCTCTGAAGGGAAAGTCCCAAAAAATAGTTTCTTATGGGGCATTTCGTGAAGGGAAGACAGTAGTCTTTCCACTTCGTCAAATCTGGGGTGAATTCCATCACTTCCATAAGCGAAAGCATTGGAGGCTATAAATCGAAGGTCTCTATAGTACACGGAATTTTTCAAGATGGAATTAATGCTTCGGTGCCTGATTTCTCTTCCGAAAAGCCTGGGGGTCTGACAGTATTTACAGCCCCAGGGGCATCCCCGGCTGATTTCAATCGGAGCACAAAGTTTTTGTGGGTCAAAACAGGGATAGCTATCTAGATTTACATAGGGTCTTTTTGGGGTTGTGACAATTTTGCCTGTTTCGGAGTCTTTATAAACAATACCCCTTATTTTTGTTGGATCTCCCCCTTCCTGCAAAACCTTCACAAGTTCTGGAAGAGTTTCTTCACCTTCTCCGAGAACAACATAATCGAAGTATTCAAGCACTTCATCTGGATCTCCTGATGGATGAGGGCCTCCTGCAATAAAAATCGAATCTATTTCTGCATTTTTGACTTCCGTGAAAACCTTTTCCGCCTGTCGCGTTGTAAAACTGTAAATCATGATACCTTTTAGCGGCCTATCTGCAAACAAGGCTTCTGGTACCAAAGGAGCAAGGACCGCAAAGCTATAGGAATTTTTCTTAGTGTAGCGAAAGTGCACATCCATTATTTTTTGCTCCTTTTTTTAGAAATGTCGGTTCTCTTCATGTCATGAGTTTAAAAGGAATCAGAGTAAAGCATAGAAGCCCAAGGATACACATCACAATTCCAATGAGGATGTGTTTTCTATCTAGTTTTACTTCATCATTGAGGGGAGATGGATGACCCATTGCTGCGAAAGTCCATAGAAGTACAGCCCAGAAAATCCATATAAATCCGTTCTCCCTCAGCCAACAAATTGCATAGAGCCCTACAAGAAACAGGATACTCGGCATTAGAACAAAAATATTATCTGCCTTTTTGCCCAACATAGCCCTAATCAGATGTCCTCCATCAAGCTGACCTGCAGGAAGAAGATTTAGACGAGTTATTAACATTCCTACCTAGCCTGCAAAGGCTACAGGATGTAGGTTTCCACCTTTAGCACCTGTAAGGTTTTGGATAAATACAAAACAAGGGGGCAGGCCTATATTAAACATCAGAAAATCCGATAAATGTTTAGATGAAGGTAATTTAAGATTAAATCCTATTAAAGTAACTGCAACAGACAGCAGTAACCCTGTCAATGGTCCTGCAATTCCAATATCAAAAAGGGCTTTCCGACTGGGGAAAGTTCCTTTATAACGAATTACTGCTCCCATAGTGCCAATAAAAGCTGGGAATGGGATGAAGTAGGGAAGTGAGACCTCCATTCAGTATTACTTGGCCATCACATAATGAGCCATCTCATGGGAACCGAGAATTGCCATTATTGCAAGAGTAAAAGGTAAACCTTTGAAAAGTTGCAGAGGTTCTTTTAGGGTGTCCACTCCGAACAACCAAGCTCCGCAAACCATGGTTGTAAAAAAAGTCACTATTAAAAGGACAAGAATTATCCAGATATTTTCCGTTGTTATTTCTTGAGGGGCAACGAGCAGAAAATATTCTCCAAGTTCATATTTTAGATTACACTGAAACCCAAAATGGTGGAACTGTGCCCAGAGTTCTCCCTCAATGTTCTCATAATCTATTTTTGGAATTCCATATAAGTAGAGGACTTCGCCATATTTTTGGATCTCATACACTTCAAATACTCTGATTATGGAAGGATATAAATGTGAAATCGATTTCTCAGCATTTAATTTCTTATCACTATTTTCATGATTTTTTCTTTCCTGGTTCACTTTGAAGTTCATGTTTCTGCAGCTTAATGTTTCATTTGCAAGTTTATACATTTTCAATTTAAAATTTCGCGAATTTTGATAAATCTCAAATTTCAATAAATTGCTTATATAGGCTTTATAATCAACCAGCCAAAAATTGTAGTTTGTATAAATTCTCTTTAATGTATCATTTTCTATTTTACGTATTATTTTTTGATCTCATTGACTTCCTGTCCGATAACTTCTATATAGCCCTCGCTTCCATTCACCAAAACAAGGTCTCCATCCTTTAAAATTTTGTAAGGATTTTTTTCGAGCATATCAATGAGTGGGATTTCGGAAATAATGGCACCGACCGCTACTATGGGTTCGGTTTCCAGATTTATAATAGCTGCAGGTGCAACACCATTTTTTTTAAGTTGATACATCACATACGAGCCAACTGTCGAGCCTTTTCCGTAGGGAAAAATAAGAACTTTATTTTTGATTGATTTCCCTACAATAGCATGATTTTCTTCAGATACAACCCCAGTTTTTGGGTCTACACTGCCAAGGAAGGAAATTGGATCTGTGGAAAGCAGTGCTTCTCCTTTTGCGCACCCTCTGGAAATTGTCCTGCCTTTCAATTTAATGGGACTCACCTGTCTTTTTTCTCAGTCCTGCCGAGTGCCTCATCGATGCAATCTTCCATACGGCCATATACTGCTTCAGCATTGCACATTCCTGGTATGTAAGAAAATGCTTTTCCTGAATTAACCATAACGCAGGAGTAACTGTTAGTAGCTGGCGAGACCACCATGCAAGTATCACAGACAACTTTCGCTCCACTTTTTTCAATTATCCGAATGTGGTAAGGATAGCGTTTTGCAATTTCCCTCGAGGTAAAAATCCATAACTCTTTTGAAACTGTTTTTCCAACTAGAAGGTCGGCTACCCTTTTAAGTTCGGCTGCAGAGCAATGTGGACATCCAATAGTGATCAATTCAGGCTCTCTGCAGTTTTTTCTCCGACTCTCATAAATTTCGTCTAGCTGGTCTCTTTCGATAGTAATTTTTTCATCTGGTTTCTCAAAGTTCAACCTGCAGATCTCAGGAGTAACCCCATCTACGTGATAAAGGGCAACTGATCCTGAGGCTGCCATTGCAGCTCCAAGAGCTTTTAATTCGTCAGCTTTCGGAACACGTATGAGGTGAAAAACTGGCACTTTGTTCTTTATAAGTTTGCCAGCCACGTAGCCAAGTGCTCCATAATCAGATTCCTGTAACGGACATTCTACATCAACTGAGACTTCAGGTACGCGATTTTTATCCAGGTGGAACCCGTAATTTGCAGTTTTCCCTATAAGGGCCGCAGAAAGAGCTGAAGGCCCCCCTTCCCTATTTGTCCGAGCTCCAATCACAGAATTTACATAAGAGACAGCTGATGACTCACTCCATGCCAGATGATCACCATAACAAACTTCAAAGCCCTCAAGAGTATATGGTGTGCATGTGCATTCGCAGTTGATTCCTAACTTTTCATAGGCTTGAACAATTGATTTTTGCTTTTCCGCAAAATCAGGCGAGATCCGGAGTCTTTTCCAATCTTTGAGGTCCATTCCCGCAGGATTCAGAATCGTAGGAACCTTAACTCTACTCTGTAGACCTGAAATCCATTCAAGACCTGCATCGCCTATAGTTTTGTAGGAGACGCCTGCTATCTGGGCACTTTTTATAGGAATAAGCCTTTCGGCACCGTAAATATCTCCAAGGGTCACTAGTATCTCAATGGCCTGCCTTAGAGTATTCCCAGCTTCTCCATTCAGGATCTGCTCTTCTTCTTGTGTGAGGTACATGAAAACTCATTCTGTAATTAATAATACTTGACAGACTTCTTCCATCTCGACGGTTTTTTAATATTATAGAGGCTCTGATGAGGTGTCTTTTATTTGTTCTTCTGGGATTACTGCTCTTTCAAAATTTTCTTTTTCTTTCAGGACCTTTGTAGCGTCAATTCCAACCTTTGTGGTGGTTCCGTCAGGAGCTCCCCTTGGATCTAAGGAACTGCCGCGAACATTTGGAATAATAAGGATATCTATATCTCCTTTTACCCGTGTAGCGATTGCAAAATCAATATCTTTAGGGTCAAAGATATTTATATCATCGTCCACAACCACTAAATGCTTGAGGCTCGTATGGGCGGCAAAAGCTGCCATAATAGCGTTTTTCCCGTCTCCTTCGGTCTGTTTTTCTATTTGAATAACTGCATGGAGGTAGCAGCAGCCTCCTTCTGTTAAAACTACATTTCTAACATTTGTGACTTCTCCTACAGCTCTGTAAATCCTAGGTTCGTAAGGCAAGCCCATCATCAGGTGGTGTTCGGGGCCAGCTGGTAGAATCCCGTGGTAAATCGGGTCTTTTCTGTGAATAATTCTGGTGATATTTGCTACAGGTTCTTTTCTTACCACGTCGTAGGTTCCGGTAATATCCACAAAGGGCCCTTCATCAATTTTTTCCACAGAACTAATATATCCCTCAAGCACAATCTCAGCATGAGGGACCTTTACTCTGTTTGAGCATTCAAAAAGCTCAACAGGTGCTCCTCGCAAGGCGGATGCATATTCAAATTCTTTTCCCACAGGAACTCTTGTCGATGTAGCATAAATGATCTTTGGGTCGCACCCAAGCACGATTGCAATAGGTAGATGTTCGCCTCTTTCGGCGGCTTTTTTATGCAGGAGGTATGTATGTCTTGGGGAAACCAAACGGACTGCAAGTTTATCTTTTCCTACAAGCATAAGACGGTGAATTGAGGCATTCATGATGCCCCCGTATTCTGAGACTATAATGCCTGCGGTTATATAAGGTGCCCCGTCTTTTTCAAAATGAGTAAGAATCGGTAGTTTCGTCAGGTCAACCTGATTTTCCACAACTTCCAGGGTAGGAGACTCTGATACTAGCTTGACTGTGCCTTCAGGGCACACTTCTGAAAGTTTCTTTATAATTTCTTCTTTTGGAACTCCTAACATGGAAGCCAGTTCCTCTCTTGATCCTAGAAGATTCATTATAACCTTTGACCCTGAGATATTATGGAAAAGAACTGGAGCTGGGGTAGTTTTTGCAATTCTTGAAGCTTCGAATCTTGGAGAAACGGGTTGTTGAATTTCTACCAATTTTCCGCTTTCTTTCAATTGGTTGATAAAAGATCTAAAACTCATGAATATCTGAATATCAAAAAGCTGTTAGATGATAAAAAGATTATCGGGTCATCAAAAACAAATTTCTTTATGCTACTAACTATCATTTATCAAATAGAACAGGATGAAACAGAGATATTATGCCTGTGAATCCAATTTTATCTCAAGGTCATATTTTGTATAAAGTTCTGTTTGAGAATGAGTTATAGTCTATTTTATTTTTCTTCCTGTCTTATTGATTTTCAGGGGAAACTTAATTTTTTGAAATCTTAGCATTCATCAAGCATGAAAGCTCTGGGCCTTATGATCCTTTTCTTCTCATACTGGTCGAAACAGTGGGCTATCCAACCTGAGACTCTGCCAATTGCAAAGATTGATGTTGCAAGCTGTGGGGGAATGTCCATATATCTATAGATAACTCCTGAGTAGAAGTCTACATTTGGATATATTGGCTTCCCTTTTTTCTCCACAATCTCACGGATAACGGTTATTTCAATTGCTTCGGCTGTTTCATACCAATGCATGTCTCCTTTTGTTTCTGCTAGCTGCTTGGAAAGCTGCTTGAATACAGTACCTCTTGGATCATAAGTTTTGTATACTCTGTGCCCAAAACCCATGATTTTCTCATTTTTTGAAATTTTTTCGAGGACAATTTTTTCTGCATTTTCTGGGCAGGCGATTTCTTCTATCATATTCATAACTTCTGTCCTTGCCCCTCCATGCAAGGGACCTTTGAGGGCACATAGCCCGGAAACAACAACTGAGTACAAATCTGCAAGTGTGGAAGCTGTGACTCTTGATGAGAACGTTGAAGCATTTAGCTCATGTTCGGCACTGAGAATAAAGTCTTTTTCCATGACCTCAGCTTCTAATTTACTTGGCTTGCTTCCTCTTATCATGTATAGGAAGTTGGCTCCGTGTGAGAGGGATATATCAGGAGGTATAGGTTCCTTTCCATTTGCCACTCTGTAATATGCAGCAATGATGGTTGGAATCTTGGCAATTAATCGTATGGCTTTTCTCATATTTCCTTCAGGAGTGCTGTCGTATATATCAGGATCGAATTGTGACATGAAAGAAACAATCGTACGCAGAGTTTCTATAGCGTCAATATTGAAATTATACATGCTGATAATGTTAATTATTTCCCTGTTGATTTCACGCTCCCCATGCAGATGGGCTGAGTAAACGGCAAGTTCTTGAGCTCCTGGTAGTTCTCCCTGGATAAGCAGATAGGAAACAGAATCATAGGTCAGCTCAACCAGCTGGTTGATATCTATTTCCCTGTATTTTAGAATGCCCTCCAACCCGTCGATGAAACATATATTTTTACTCATTTTCTACCTCGTGGTTGTGCTTAGAGGATTTTCAAAAAACTTTGAAATATAGGGGATCCTCTGTTTATGCGTGAAAGATTTAACACGAAGGGTCTTTTGGACCCAAAAATAGGGGGATAATACATTTATATTATTGTTGAATAAGTATATTAAATTTGTTGAATTTGTATCACTACATATATATAGAATATTCAGATTCATCCTTGATTTTATTCTTTGTGGGACTCCTATCCAAATCTTGCTTGCTAATCCTGTATTTGATTTTATTTTTTTGATTATCATTCGTAACTATCCATCTTAATAAAAATCAGTCGAATTGTATATATTTTGAAGCAATAGAATCTGCAGGTTAATAACTGATTATAAGCTCAAAAACATAATTAATAGCCGACAGCTAAATACAATCAATCAACCAAAATATACTCAGTGAGTATTAGCAAAGTTGGTTATTGTCATTGCTTTGTCAGAGCTGAAAATTACCTGATTTTTGATTTTCTGGTTCATTATTCTTTGATTTTAAGGATAAATCGGAATCCTCATATTACTTCATTATTGATATTATTATTAATTTGGTTTGTCAGCAAGTGCTCTAATTGCTTAAATATCCATGTAATTTACATCCATGTAGTTTTATACTATACCAAATAAAGAGTAACTGGAAAATATGTTTGATATGAACACATCTTATCTAGCGAGTGATGGAGAAAGTGAAAGAATTCAGAATATCTTGAGAAGTCCATCAATAGCAATCATTGCTCTCTGCACACTTTCTTTCTTTTTAGAACTTATCATAGGATCTTCCTATTTAAGTACTTTTGAATTTGACCCTAGTTCCATTGTGACTAGACCTTGGACACTTGTCACATACATCTTTCTGCATAATGGTTTAGGGCACCTTTTCTTCAATATGTTCGTTTTATTCTTCTTAGGAACTACAATTGAGAGAATTATTGGGAAAAGGCAGTTTCTTGGTGTTTTTTTTGCTTCAGGAATTCTATCTGCAATAGGGTACAATTTTTTAAGCCAGCCCATTTTCAATATATCTCCAGGCTCGATGATTGGTGCAAGTGGAGCGATATATGGTATCTTTGCAGCTCTTACAATTTTTGAGCCGAATTTAAGGGTTTATGTCTATTTTATTCCAATGAGTCTTAAATATGCCCTCTTGCTTTTTGCTCTTTTTGACTTTTATATGGCTAATTCATTGGACATGATAGCTCATACAGCCCATCTTAGTGGACTTTTGGTTGGACTCTATATGGGTTCTCGCATAAAGAAAACTCATATAAAATATTCTAAATTCAGGCAAATAGGTAGGTGATTAGTCTGCGTAAGGAGAATCTTCTCCGAAATATATCTTTTTATCCAAAACCTGAGCCGGGAGTAAAAATTCCTGTACAAGTCCTAAATTTCAGAAGGCTATTTGCAGCGTGGTCACCAGAGCTGAAAAAAACCTTATATTTTGAAAAACTGCCTGAAAATGAGAACCTAAAAAGGGTGAGGAAAATAATTCTTCTTCAGGTTTTTGACTGGCTTGCTTGCAGAGAAGGGTTAATCGAACTTAAGGATCTTGAATTTGAGCGGTTTATGGAAGTTTATGAGAAATTTCTGCAAAATTTAGGGGAAATCCAGTATATTAGGCAGAAAAGAGGAAGAAGTGCAGAAAATATTTTTGAACTTGAGGAATCTCCTTATGTTCTCAGAGAGGTAAAAAAAGGACAATTTTCCGATAAATTATAGGACTCTATAAAGTAATTCAACAGCTTGAACAAAATTAGATAGATAGGGTGCTTTTTTCAGAAATAAATGATTGATTATTTAGAGTATTATTGAGAATATATAAGTTAATGTGCTGTATAGATTTTCTAATAATAAGCCAATAAATATCATCCAGTTAGAGTATGAAAAATAGTGGCAAGTTAGATTCCATGGCGATTAAATATAATACTCTTTTTATTAATCAGCATGTTTTTATTGTATGCGACTGCATTTACAGTAACCTTTGCCTTGAAATCTGCTGCAAAGTTATATTACCTTACTCCACAGCATAATTTGTGGCTCAGAGCCAACATGAATGATAGCACACAACATTTCAATGTGTATAATACACCTGGATATTCTCCAAACGGGGATACAGTCATGTGGGCATACGATAACTTTAGCTCCGGCCGCTTGAATACATCAAATTGGGCAGCTTACAAAGAAGGAAGCAATAATTCAACAGTAGATGTCCAAAATGGAAATTTGTTTTTGTCAGGCTCTGGTAACACATCTCTGCGAATGTTGTGCTGAATGAACTATTCACGAAAGGCATTGAATTGCCAGTCAATGAAACACTAGCCGGGGATGCTCATGACGCGAGTACACATTCTGATGCCCCTTTTGGTTCCGGAGCACTTGTATGTGGGATCGAAGGAGCTTATCGAAAATTAGCTATAGAATATTTAGATAAATCTCTCAATTTCGTCATATGCGTATAAATTATACATAAATGACTAGGGAAACTCGGAGCTTTATAGAAACCCTCATTATAAACAAACAGCAAAAAATTATGGTTAATATAAATGTTCAATTGTATTTATAACCCATTTTCACAAATGCACACAAAAATATAATCTATTTTCTAGATATGAAAGTAGATTAAAAATTAATTCAACTTTCAATGAATAATGACTCCAAAATACATCATGCGAAGATTACGGTCAAGAAAGCAGAATAATTGGATGAATGTTTGTATTCCTACACCTTATTCACCTGATCTAGATCCATTTGAATTTATCTGTTAGAGTGTAAAAGAAAGATTTTTCAAAATAAATAATTGTACAATTGTGAGACTTCCTACTTTCCTCCTTTGATGTGTTTTCTTGCTCCCTTTTTAATCTGTAATAGTTAATGAGTCTCATGTATAACTTCAAATACCATGTTCAATGATTTTCCAACCATAGTATAGGTATTTAGCATAAAGATTGATATTTAGCATAAAAAAGAATATTTTTGGCTTTTAGAACCCTTAAAAGCCTTAATTTGATAGTTTAATATTAATATTCAAAGGAATATTCATACTTGATATAAATTAAAGAAATAATTATTATTATCCGAAAATTTTCTGCCACTTGATCTTCATTTTTCCAAATTTTAGTCAAATTTTTGATATTGAGTTTGACAGATTAAAAATATCACAGAAAAACTGATCTACTAAAACATCTTTTTTCAGCTTTTTAATCGAAAGCTGACAAATTTGCGACAAGTGTTATAACATTTTCGACGGCTAGGAAATAATATGTGATGAAAAAATAAGAATTCATTCTGAATGAAATTTATACTGTAAAAATGCAGTAGCTGGATATAAATGAGCTAACTCTACGTTCTTTATGATTCAGTTATTAACCATATATATTTATACTTAGATAAGATCATTTGGCTTATTTATCATTTTAACATCTTATTTTTAGGATATTATTATATATCTCAATTGTTTCTATAGATTATGCCAAATTGATTAGAATATTTAAAGGGGGATTATTTATTATGAAGGATAAACGAAAAGTTCAGTTTACTGGAAACTCTACATATATTGTGTCTCTCCCCATAAAATGGGTGAGAGAAATAGGTCTTGAAGCCGGAGACACGCTTACTCTTGCCTCCATGCCTAATAAATCCCTGCTGGTATCTTACAGTAAAACTTCAAGGGATTACCACAAGTCTACGATTGAATATATTCACTCAGATAGTGCGGAAAACAACCTCCGGATTCTTATATCTCATTATCTTGCAGGTTATGATTCTATTAGGTTGACCACCAAAAAAGGTTTTAATGCTTATGACCGCAAGTTTATCAAGGATGCTGTGCGTCAGAAATTGATAGGTCTTGAACTTGTAGAAGAGTCCAGAAATGAACTGGTTTTCCAATGCTTGCTCAATTACAATGACCTTCCTCTTAACCGAGTAATCAAAAACATGCATGGCCTTGTAATCTCCATGCTCGAAGATTCTATGACCGCCCTTCAGGGCCATAATTTGGAAATTGCCGAAGATGTAATCCAGAGAGATGACGATGTGGATCGCTTTTATCTTCTTGCTGTCCGCCAACTCAAAGCTGCAATTGAAGATATTGAACTCTCTGAAAACATCGGAATCCAGCATCCACGAGATTGTCTGGGATACAGGCTTATTACAAAGTGTATTGAGCGTATAGGAGATCATGCTGTCAAGATCGCTAAAAACATCCTAAAAATGGGTGCAGGAAGAAATGCTAATGATCCTATCTTTAAAATGGCTGAACTCTCACGAAAGGTTTTCGAAAGCTCAATAAACTCATTGACAGAAGAAGATCTTCAGATTATCAACAGAATCGTTGTGGAAGCAAAAAATATTTCTCAACTAGGAGTTTCCCTGGAGGCACAGGAATGTGAAAGTCCGGATTATGTTGAAATTAGCATGATCCTGGAGAGCCTCCGTAGGG
This sequence comes from uncultured Methanosarcinaceae archaeon, assembly GCA_963733675.1. Taxonomy (GTDB): domain Archaea; phylum Halobacteriota; class Methanosarcinia; order Methanosarcinales; family Methanosarcinaceae; genus Methanosarcina. Next base: position 501,179 of record CAVTET010000001.1, read on the forward strand.
TAGCCGAATATAGTGCTGATATCGCAGAAGTTTCAATCAATATAAATGTAAAAAAGATATGAGCCTCAAATGTTTTATCCTGAGATAAGTTCTCATTAAATATATCAGGTTGAATTCATTTTCTGTTGCGAATCGCAATTCTAGAAAGAGCAGGTGAATCATCGTTCACAAAAAGAACGACGAAAATACCTCACTATAGCTGAGATCCTTGAATCTCAGCTCACCAAGATCAACGGCTCTTGAAGAATACCATGATGCCTATACTGAACCTCTTATTGGCTCGAATCTTGGCCGACCAAAAGAACCTTTTGATGATGATGAAATCAACTACAGCACGCTAAAGCTGTAGGGCTTGACGGCCCTTCGGAGTTCGCAATTTAATTCAGTAGACTCAAAGGCTAATCTAAGTCTACTTGGTCTGTTGACAAGACCTCTATCATTTATCAGTTCTAAAATCGAATCATCAACTATTTTTCGGAATATATTAATTGTTCCATTAATATCAGCATTAATTAACTGCCCTACATAACTTTTGTACAATTCCCTCTTGATTTTTCGTGATCTAACACATTCAGGTTTTTCAATCGGATGTATATGTTTCATCTACAAGTGGTACCTAGAGGCTATCCGAAAAGTCCTGCTGATCTGAATGTTATCAATGCGCACGCTAAATGTAGGATAGCAAGGTAATTTTCAATTTTCTTTTCCCATCTTATAAGGAGTCTTCTGAATCTATTCAGCCAAGAATGTGTCCTTTCTACAACCCATCTTTTTGCCCTAAAACCAGGTATGTCCCTTCTTATGTTTTCTTCCCCGCGACTTTTGATATGCGCAGTATAACCATATTCTTCAACCAATTTTCTGATATCGTTGAAATCATAACCCTTATCCATGCATATATTCTGAATTATGTCTTCTGTAGAAGGTCTTTCAAAGAATATGGCGTCTAAAGTCCTTTTTACAAGCTTTTTATCGTGACGATTAGCTCCATCAACGACAACAGAAAGTGGTATGCCTTTACAATCAGTTAATAACACTCCTTTTTGTACTTTTTTTGCCACGATCAGTAGGATTGGCTCCTGTTCCAGCTCCACTAATGGTGCTTTTGTCATAGCACCATCAATTGATTATCATTCCCATTCTAATCCTTTTTCGAAATCATACTCAACAAGACCAGCCAGCCACATGCTCTCAAATAAGCCTGATAGTTGCCATTACTGAAATCGATAATGTACAGTGCTTGGAGCTCCATAAAATCATGGCAATGCTTTCCATTGGCAACCAGTAACAAGGAGATAGAAAATGCCACTCATTATTTTCCTATCACCCTTTCTAGGTCTTCAAGACTTCTTTTTTGGCTTAGGTACAGGTAGTAAAGGTTCTATTTTTTTCCAATAATCTTCAGAAAGTTCATAGTCCTGAACAATTTTCCGTTTTGTCATTACCACACATGATCTTAAATTGAAAGTATATTATTTTTCGGATAGGCTATTAATACATTAAAAAACAAATTTGTTTATTAATTTACCTTTGAATGTACCAAATGGAATCTGTACAAAGTTTTGGTTATTACGTCTGCTTTAATTGATTTCTGTTTAATTCCGGTTGACTCTCCGATTAGAACATTGCCTATATTTTTTTAGGCATTGTTTAACCAGATAGTTACTTGCTGGTTCATGAATTCAGTAATTCTATTGTACAGTCCGGTTGACATTTTTATTTGCCGGGGGATAACTTCTTCAATTTCCTGTAAATTAGGATACTCTGCAATCTAGCATTTTCCTTGTTTATACCATTGGTTGAGAGATATTATATACTTGCCATCAATGATTGAAGCAGTCCCATCGGTATCAACAAACGTAGCAAAATTAGAAACCCCAAAGTCTATTTTAAGGCATATAGAGTAATCAAGGTTTAATATTTCCTTTTTTCTTGATGGATATATCTAATTTTGAACTATTTCCCATCATACATCGGAAGAAGAGGTATCTTTTGAATGTAAGATTTTTTTTGATTTTAAGAATATTTGGAAGCTTAACGGTTAAAAGTTTCTTTGCATTTGTACCTTTTTTCATTAACTCCTTTGAGATTCCTCATCTACCGTTTCCAGTTTTGATAGAGAAAGCATTTTTTGGAAACGATATCATGAAATACTCTTCTTTGTTAAGCTATTGAAGTATATTTGGTTTATCCAATTGTCTTTTTTTATACAGTTCCAAAAATCCAAACCAACTTCTCATACTTCTCTTAATATATTTTAGAGATTGCTGACCCGTTGCAGCATGCATTAACTTGTAGTTTTAATTATCTTTACAAAGATGAGAATTTGAAGGATATTTCAAAAAAAATTGTTCTGGAGAAAGTACTTTCTTGCATTAGACAACCCTAGATTAGATACATTTTACGAGGTTCTGCTAAGCGTTCTTATGACTTCAAATTGATTCTTACCTTAATCTAAGATTGTTCGTCAAATTTAGCATCGTGTTAACACAATGCTTTGTAAATATGTATACTTCGCTAAAAGCCGAGGCTGTAATTCATCCCAGCGCTAAATAAACCGAATTTTCTGTCCCTTCTGCGCTCTAAACTCCATAAATGTTTATAACTATTCAAGGTATATCTACCGAAAAAATAAAATATCATGTTTTGAACTAGTATCAGCCAAAAAGTTGAAGAACAACAGAGTATTTTTTTTGACAATTAGGAAGTATTTAAATTAAGTGTCACAAATTACTCTTCACTTCTTTTAAAGGCGGTAAGCTGTTCTCCCAAAATAATTTACATTTGGATATATATTTCTAAACAAAGCTGCATTACAGAGATTTTATGAGTCTTAAAAACTAACTAGAATCTTCAAAACTAAAATAGCCTGAATACTGCGTTTCAACAGTAGTTCGGGGAATATATCAGCTTATATCATGAGCCAGCGGTTTATACCTAGACAATCCTCTAATTCGATATACACGTGAAATAAGGGTGCATTTAAATATGACAGTCAATAGACCAAGAGGGACTCGGGATTTTTTACCTGAAGATACTGCTCGGAGAAAATACGTGGAAAATATTATGCGAAATATTGCCTGCAACTGGGGATACAGTGAAATTATTACACCCACGTTTGAATATCTTGACCTTTTTACCCTTAAGTCCGGGGAAGGAATTGAAAGAGAACTTTATAACTTCATGGACAAGGGGGGAAGAGCAATGACCCTAAGGCCGGAACTGACTGCTCCCGTCATGCGCCTGTACGTAAACGAACTTCAATCATTTCCTAAACCTTTAAATCTATTCTATTTTGAGAACTGCTTCCGCTATGAGAGGCCCCAAAAAGGTCGTTTTAGAGAGTTCTGGCAGTTCGGAGTTGAACTTATTGGAAGCGAAAGACCAGATGCTGATGCAGAGGTCATCGCTCTTGCCGACGCCCTCTTAAAATCAGTTGGAGTCAACTGCTACATGAAAATCGGGAACCTTGCAGTGATACGCACGCTTTTAAGAGGACTTGAGCCCGAAATAGTAAGCAAGATCATGCGGCTTATAGACAAGAAAGAATATGCAGGCCTTGAAGCCCTAATTGAAGAGATTGGAGTAGAGGATCAATTAAAATTCAACCTTTTCAAGCTGATTAAGCTTGAAGGCAGGTATATAACACCTCAGGTAAAGGAAATAGTTGGGAATATCCCTGAGTTTGTGGCCTTTGAGAAAACCCTTAAACTTCTAGATGCTTATGGGGTTGATTACTTTCTTGACTTCGGCATTGTACGAGGGCTTGATTACTATACAGGTATGGTATTTGAGGTATATGCAGATGGGCTTGGCGCCCAAAAACAAATATGTGGGGGAGGTTCTTACCAGCTCATCCAGCTTTTTGGAGGTGGGGATGTTCCTTCAACCGGTTTCGGGATAGGCTTTGACAGAATAATTGAGATATGTACTTTAGTAAATCCTGCACCTAAAAAAGTTGTGCTTATATCAAAGCCCGAAACCCATCTCGAAGCCATAAAACTTGCAACTGAATTAAGGAAGTATCTGCCAGTCCGTATAGATCTAATGGAACGCAATTTCAAAACCCAACTCTCTTTCGCAAATACTATCAATGCCGATTACGTGATCATAGTCGGGGAAAACGAACTTGGAGCGGGGAAGCTTACCCTCAAGGACATGATCTCCGGGGAACAGGAGCTTCTGACTTTAGGTGAAATTATTGAGAAATTTTCATAAAGCCAATATTCCGTAGATGTGTACACTTGGTGACTATTCCCCTCACTAAAATTTGGGGCATCTATCGGTTTTACGAACAGATTGTAATCCCAATCTAAGAATATTAATGCAGCATTAAGAGGTTCCATTGCAAAAACTTCAAAATTAGCATGTAAATCTATGAGTATAAAATAAAGTCAAAAGATCCGAGGGAATTATACCAACATTATAAAATAATACCAAACAATTGATTAATATATTTGACTTCATTAAAAACAGAGTAATTTAGATTATTGACTTGTCTTTTTTTAACCATATTCAGAGCTTCAATTCCCTTTAAAGTCTTACTAGCAGAGCGAACAAACTGGAAACCTAGCATTGGAACAATTATCCGCTTTATAGATCGATGATCTTGTTCAATAATGTTATTCAAATACCTGGTTTGTCTAATTTCAACATTTTTAAACAAGTTATTCTCATTTTTCAGTTCATCTATAGCAGGTAGATAAGCTGGATTCTTATCAACGGTTATTACTCTTGGAATTTGGTTGTGGTTAGAACTCAAAGCTTTCTTAAAGAATCTCTTTGCTGCTTTTCTATCTCGTTTTGAACTTAACATGAAATCATTTGTGTCTCCATCTGAGTCAACTGCTTGGTAAAGATATTTCCATTTACCTTTTACTTTGATATAGGTTTTATCAACTCTCCATGAATCATTCGTTGGTCTTAAATGCCTTCTTATCCTCTTTTCTATCTCAGGTGAATATTGATGTACCCATCCCATGATTATTATATGGTCGACTTTTATTCCTCTTTCTGCCATATTTCCTTTAAATTTCTATAGCTCAATGGATATTTTAAGTACCATCTTACTGTTTGCAGAATGATCTCGCCTACAAAGTGTTTCCATTTAAAGGCATTTAATGGCATATTATATACTCTTAAATTCCTATTTATTTCATAGTATCGATCTTATATTTTTTTGCAAAGGAACCAAAAATACAACCAAATGGGTATGTATATCCTGGAAGAAAACTAGTTGATAAATATGAAGTAAAACTATTCATTAAGAAAAAGAATGATGCAGAAGTTGATGGCCGTATCCCAACATTTTAATGACTGAAATTAGCCTTCTAAAATCTAAATCATAATTCAATCTTCCCTTTTCATCTGAGGGAAGAGAATTACTTCCTTAATGGATTCAAGACCTGCAAGGATCATGGTAAACCGATCGATTCCGAGTCCGATACCTCCGGTTGGGGGCAAGCCGTATCCAAGGGCATTTATAAAGTCGTAATCTATTGTCTGGGCTTCCATGTCTCCTAGCTTCCTTTTCTTATCTTGTTCTTCGAACCTCATCTCCTGCTCAAGAGGATCATTTAATTCTGAATATCCGTTTGCCATTTCCCAGCCATTTATGAAGAGTTCAAATCTCTCGACAAAACCTGTTTTTTCTCTGTGTTTTTTGGCGAGAGGAGAGTTTTCCACCGGGAAATCGTATATGAAAGTCGGATTTATTAACTTATCTTCTACCAGGCCTTCAAAGAGAAGGGTAAGGAACTCTCCATAGGTCTTTGCCTTTTCATGACCTTCTATCCTGTTTTCGAACGCGATTTTTTTAAGTTCTTCGAGCGAGTGGACAAATATATCAAGCTCATAATATTCTTTCAAGGCTTCTTCCATGGAAATCCGTTTCCAGGGAGGGCATAGATTGATCGTTTTTTCCCCCATTTTGATTTCATAGCTGCCATTCAGGTTCAACACAAGTTCAGATATCAGGCTTTCGGTTATATCCATCATGTCGTTGTAATCACTATAAGCCTCGTAGATCTCTATCATCGTGAATTCAGGATTGTGAGTTGTGTCGATATCTTCGTTCCTGAAATTTTTGCATATTTCAAAAACCTTCTCGTATCCCCCAACAATAAGCCTCTTGAGATAGAGTTCAGGAGCGATCCTTAGGAATAAGTTCTGGCCAAGAAAGTTATGGTAAGTCATGAAAGGCCTTGCATTTGCACCTCCATAAACGGTCTGGAGCACAGGGGTTTCAAATTCCAGAAATCCTTTTTCTATAAGGAATCTTCTGATCTCAGATATGAGTTTGCTCCTCATGATGAAAATGTTTCTTTTTTCAACATTAAATATCAGGTCAAGGTATCTTTTCCTGTACCTTGTCTCGACATCTTTTAAGCCATGGAATTTTTCAGGAATTGCACAAAGAGATTTTGAAAGTAGTGAGAATTTAAACACGCTGACAGAGTTTTCACCTCTTTTCGTCCTGAAAAGTTTGCCCTGAATCCCTATGATATCTCCTGAATCCACAAGGTTTTTAAAAATCTCGAAATCCTCATCTGGAAGGTTTCCTTTCCTGAAAAGAATCTGAATCCTGCCAGCTTGATCTCCAAGATCGGCAAATATCATTTTACCATGCTTGCGGATATTATACAGTCTTCCTGCAGTTCTGACAGTTAAACTTTCATTCTTTTCATAATCTTCGAATTTTTTCAGGATATCACAAATGTCCTCGCTTTTCTCAAACTTATAAGGATAAGGATTGAGCCCCTTGGTTCTTATATAATTCAATTTTGCAATTTTAGAGTTGTCAAAAATACTTTTATCTGATATATCAGTATTATCAGACTGGGAAACATTATCCGACGGTTCTGTATTGTTAATGTCCATGCTCATCTAATCAGTACATCCTCTTCAGTTGAATATGAATGAATAAACCAATGAATAAATAATCAATATGCCAGTGATCAATTCGTAAATTGGTAAGTAATCGAGTGTTAGTTAGTTGGCAAGTCAACTATAAATTAATCAACAATCAGTGAGTCAGCCAGAGTACCCACTGGAGAATAAAGCTTTCCTGGGAGGTTGAATTCTGCGTTCATTTCTTAGGCTAAAGGCTACAAGTTCAAATTATCAAGAATAATAACTGTCTATTAGCCCTTCTTCTTGACATTTATTTTTCCCATACATCCATGCATTTTATATAAACTTTTAGAAAAAGGATTGATGAAATTAGCATTGCTTCCAGAGAAAAACTGTTCTCACAGATCTTTTTGTAAAGAAACCTCTTTGTTTATCAATTCATAAGACTTATGATCCCTCAGCTAGATTGAAATTAATTTTAGATTTTGTCCGATGGTCTCATTAAGTCTCGATTTTCCTATTTAGCTTATATATACGAGTGTTTACTGACGGAGTCCGAGTAATAAGAAGATTTCGATAAACTCCTAAACTTCGTCAGATACTAATCTAGTAGTATGTATCTAATTCGTGAAAATCAGACGTTTATCAAAATATTTTCGAGACTTCCAAATTATATATCTTCAGGAATTTATCTTCAAGAATGGAAGTAGGATCCCGACTTTTTTTAGATGTGGAAGGAATGCAAATCATATAAATCCCTGTTTTAGTACATATTCAAACGAAAGTTATAAACTTATTTTCATGAATAAACTTATAATGGAATCTACTAAAAAAATACAAATGAAAATAATGGATGCGGGTTTTGATTTAGTAGATACTCTATAATAAATATGCAAATGGGATGGACTACGTTTCTATTGTGGTTTTTGATAATTGAAGAATCATTCCAGCTAGAAAACTACAACCTATGGTTTATGCTCATCTCAGAGGAAATCTCGGTTTGAAGTCTCAAGTAGTTATATAATTCAAAACAAATTTAGTTTGTGTATAGGACGATATTCTCAAGGCTTGTTGCAGGTGTAACCGTATTTCTAAAAATAATAGAAATGGATTGAAATTCCTGTGTAAGGTTTGTGGTTTTGAACTTAACGCCGATTTGAACTGCGCTAGAAACATCGAACATAAAAAGTATATCTTAGAGTCTCATGGGTGTCTGTCAGCCATCCACGTAGATGATATGATCTGATTTAGCAGGGATAACCATACTTGGTTACGTCAGTGGTTGGTAGTCAACCAGTACGTTAAAATAAGACCAAAACGTTACTTTCAGGGATCGAAGCAAAATTTCGACTTCTTTAGTGTGGGAAGAATGTGTAAGCTTATCAATACCTTTTTTAGTTATCTGAACTTGTCAGGCCGAAGATGGATGTATTTATTCTTATTTTAACTTACTTTAACTTACTTTAACTTACTTTAACTTACTTTAACTTACTTTAACTTACTTTAACTTACTTTAACTTACTTTAACTTACTTTAACTTACTTTAACTTACTTTAACTTACTTTAACTTACTTTAACTTACTTTAACTTATTTATTGAGAGTAAAATTTATGCTACATAAATCTTTATGGGAAGCTCGTAAATATTTTTGAATAAATTTACTATTCAATAAATAAATTGTTGAATATTCGCAAAAAATACAAGAAAAGAGTACGTTCATCACAAACTATTTATGCAATAGTTGTGATTAGAGGGATGCATCGATGTAAGAGGTGCTCCCTAATGCAGTAGGGCGGCGTGGAAAATGAACCTCTAAGGTGCAAAAAGAAAGTGGAGATCACAACTGGGCCCGTAGCTCAGTCAGGCAGAGCGTCTGGCTTTTAACCAGACGGCCTAGGGTTCAAATCCCTACGGGCCCGTCATTATTATTAATTGTACCCGATGGAAAGATCATTTCATTCCCGGGAAGTCTTTTGGGATACTTTATTTTGGAGGGAAGGATTTGACAAAATTTAGCCTGCTCAACCATGAGTCGGTACCAAAACATGAAATCATGTCTGAGGGCGAGTTAAAATCTGTTTTAAGCAATTATTTTGTTGAAAAAGAGCAACTTCCGAAAATAAAAGTGCATGACCCTGTTTGTAAAGAAATAGGAGCTACAGTCGGAGATGTAATAAAAATCACAAGAAAAAGTCAAACTGCAGGGGAGGCAGAATATTATAGATTTGTGATCGAATAAAGCGGATGAAAACATAACCTCATTCGAGATCAAAATTTTTTACAAATAAGTTTTTTTTGAATCCCATGCACCATCGCAAGGAAATATTCAACGCTTCAGACATCTGAAGATCATATCTGGTCAATTTTCATTTTAATAAAGCAAAGAGGGTGCTATCATCGCGTTAGGAAGCAGTATACTGTCGCAGGCTTATTTTACACGGGACAAAATAGTGCAGCACCATATCGATTCTTTTAACAAATTTATAGATTATGGGCTGCAAAAGATTATAGACGAACAGAAAATAATAGAAACTGACATTGAGGATACGTATCTCAAACTAGGTAAGATCAGAGTAGAACATCCGGTGGTGAAGGAAGCAGACGGAGCGATCGAAAAGCTTTATCCAAATGAAGGAAGACTCCGAAATCTATCATACTCAGGCCCTCTCTACCTAGAAATGAGTGTGGTTAAAGATGGCATAGAGTCCGAGGTAATGGAAGCAAAGATAGGGCAGCTTCCAATCATGATTAAGTCCAAGGTCTGCAATCTTCTGGGACTTAGTGAGACTGAAAAAGTACGTTATGGGGAAGATCCCCTCGATCCTGGAGGGTATTTCATTGTCGGGGGCACCGAGAGAGTGATCATGACTCTTGAAGACCTCGCACCTAACAAAATTCTTGTAGAGTATGGCGAAAGATATGGCGATGCTATAGAGGTTGCAAAAGTTTTTTCCCAAAAACGTGGGTATAGAGCGCTCGTAATTGTAGAAAGAGGACGAAAGTCCCTGCTCGAGGTTTCCTTCCCTTCTATTTCAGGAAGAATATTTTTCATTACCCTCATGAGAGCTCTTGGGATTGTAACTGATGAGGATATAGTAAACGCAGTTTCAAGTGATCCAGAAATTATCAAATTCATGCTAGAGAACCTTGAAGAAGCTGAGGTCGAGACCCAGGAAGAAGCAATTGAAAAGATAGGCGCAAGGGTCGCTGCAGGGCAGGCCAAGGAATACCAGATAAAAAGAGCAAACTATGTAATTGATAGGTATCTTTTCCCACATCTCGGAAATGATATCATTGATAGGGTTTCAAAAGCTCACTTCTTGGCAAGGATGGCTGAATCCTGTTTTGAACTGGCCCTTGGTAAGCGTTTGGAAGACGACAAAGACCACTATGCAAATAAAAGGCTCAAACTCGCAGGAGACCTGATGGAAGACCTCTTTAGAGTATCTTTCAATAGGCTAGCAAGAGATATCAAATACCAGCTTGAGCGCGCAAATATGCGGAACAGAGAACTTAATGTCGCCACAATAGTCCGAGCAGATGTCCTGACTGACCGCCTGCAACACCCATTAGCAACCGGGAACTGGGTTGGAGGAAGAACAGGTGTGTCTCAACTTCTGGACAGAAACGACTATATCTCTACTCTATCTCACCTGCGCCGCGTTATTTCTCCCCTTTCTCGTGCACAACCGCATTTTGAGGCTAGAGACCTACATGCAACTCAGTGGGGACGGCTTTGTCCTTCAGAAACCCCCGAAGGACCGAATTGTGGCTTGGTGAAAAACTTTGCCGAGATGGTTGAACTCTCCACCGGTATAGAAGAAACAGAAGGCGTAAAGAAAATACTCTACGACCTGAACGTCGAACGTGTGGTTGTAAAGGTACCGGAAATCCCAGCTAGAATAAAGGAAATCCTACTCGACGAGTTCGGAGAAGAGATAGTTGAAGAGTTTGAAGAAACTCCGGAAATCGACAGTAAATACAAAGATGATGAATTCTACGATTATTCAGATGCTGACTATGTCGGATCAAATTTTGGTGATTAAGGGATCGATGCCAGATGACTAAAGCAAAAGTATTCATAAACGGAGAGCTTGTTGGGATCCATGATAACCCGGCAGAACTCGTAAATGATGTCCGCAAGATGAGACAGCAGGGGTTCATATCCAGACAGGTAAACATAGCTCTTAACGATAACACTAGGGAAGTAATTATAAACTCTGATATGGGCAGAGCAAGAAGGCCTATGGTAGTTGTGGAAAATGGAGTTTCAAAGGTAACTGAAGAACATATACAGAAACTGAAGAACAAGGACATCAACTTTGATGATCTTGTAAAAGAAGGCTGTATAGATTATCTCGATGCCGAAGAGGAAGTAAATGCTTACATTGCACTCTATGAAGCTGACGTTACCCCCAGGCATACTCATATTGAAATCGACCCTGAACTTATGCTAGGGATTTGCACAGGGATGGTTCCTTATCCAGAACATAATGCATCACCTCGTAATACCATGGGTGCAGCTATGATAAAGCAGTGTATAGGGGTTTCTACAGCAAATCAGAAACTCAGACCCGATACCCGTGCCCATGTTCTTCACTACCCTCAGAGGGCACTTACAAAGACCAGAACCTCTGAAGCGATAGGTTTTGATGAAAGGCCTGCAGGCCAGAACTTCGTGGTTGCAATCCTTTCTTATGAAGGATATAATATTGAAGATGCCCTAATTTTCAACAAGGGTTCTATCGACAGAGGACTCGGAAGGAGTCATTTTCTCAGGACTTTCGAAGGAGAAGAAAGAAGGTATCCAGGAGGACAGGAAGACAAATTTGAGATTCCTGACTCTGAGTATCGCGGTGCTCGCAGTTCTGATGCATATGCAAACCTTGATGTCGATGGGCTTGTAAATCCTGAAACTCCGGTTGGCCCCAACGATGTGCTGATCGGAAAGACCAGCCCCCCAAGATTCCTTGAAGAACCTTCTGACTTCGGGATTGCAGTCGAACAGAGAAGAGAAAGTTCAATCACAATGAGATCAAATGAAACCGGGATTGTAGATACTGTCATTCTAACTGAATCCATTAATGGAACCCGTCTTGCCAAAGTAAAGGTGAGAGACGAAAGAATTCCTGATATAGGGGACAAGTTCGCTTCAAGACACGGACAAAAAGGAGTTATCGGGCTGAAGGTGCCGATTGCAGACATGCCCTTTACTGAATATGGCCTGACTCCGGATCTGATGATTAATCCGCATGCAATTCCTTCCCGTATGACTGTAGGACACGTACTGGAAATGATTGGAGGAAAGGTTGGCTCAATGGAAGGTAGAAGAGTTAATGCAACCGCCTTCTCAGGAGAAAAAGAAGATGATCTGAGAGAAGCTTTAAAGGAGCACGGATTCGCACACACTGGAAAAGAAGTTTTCTATGATGGAGCAACAGGCAGGATGATACCTGCAGATGTCTTCGTTGGTGTAATCCTTTACCAGAAACTACACCACATGGTTACCTCTAAGATGCACGCCAGGTCCCGCGGTCCAGTACAGGTGCTTACTCGTCAGCCAACCGAAGGTAGAGCTAGAGAGGGCGGTCTCAGATTCGGTGAAATGGAGCGTGATGTGTTGGTAGGACACGGAGCTGCAATGTCCTTAAAAGAGAGACTACTAGATGAGTCTGACAAGGTAGTGGAACTTGTTTGCTCTCACTGCGGGATGATTGCAACATTTGACAAGCAACGGAATGTCGCTTTCTGTTCTGCATGTGGTGCTGACACAGATATATACCCAGTAGAAATGAGTTATGCATTCAAGTTGCTTCTGGATGAAATAAAATCCCTTGGGGTTGCTCCCAGGCTTAATCTTGAAGATGCAGTGTGAGGTAGAAGATGGCAAACGTACCTCCGATTCCGAAAAGAATTTCTTCGATTAAATTCGGTTTAATGTCTCCAAAAGAGATCCGTAAGATGAGTGCAACGCCCGTTATCACAGCAGATACTTACGATGACGATGGATTTCCAATTGACATGGGGCTCATGGACACAAAACTAGGTGTTATTGACCCCGGACTTCGTTGTAAGACTTGTTCAGGCCGAGCGGGTGAGTGTCCAGGACACTTTGGGCATATAGAACTTGTTGCCCCTGTCATTCACGTTGGCTTTAACAAAGTTATCAGAAAGCTCCTTCGAGCAACCTGTCGAAAATGTAGCAAGCTTTTGCTTGAACCTGTACAGAAACAGAAATTTATGGATCTGCTTATCGGTATTGAGGAAATTAGACATATGCCCGATGACCTTATCAACGAAGCATATAAAGAAGCCAGTAAAGTAAAGACCTGTTCTTATTGCAATGAGGAACAGCTCGAAATCAAATTCGAAAAACCAAGTGAATATCTTGAAAACGGAGAAAAATTGACTCCAACTGAGATAAGGGATCGCTTCGAAAATATCCCTGATGAGGACATAATGGTTATCGGAATGGATCCTAAGAATGCGAGGCCGGAATGGATGATTCTTACTGTCTTGCCGGTTCCTCCTGTTACAGTAAGGCCCTCGATTACCCTTGAATCAGGACAACGCAGTGAAGACGATCTGACCCACAAACTGGTCGATATTATAAGGATCAATCAACGTTTCCAGGAAAACAGGGAAGCTGGTGCCCCTCAGCTCATAATTGAAGACCTATGGGAACTCCTTCAGTATCATGTTACTACATTCTTTGACAATTCGGTCTCAGGGATACCCCCTGCAAGGCATAGATCAGGCAGACCCTTAAAAACCCTTTCCCAGCGTTTAAAGGGTAAAGAAGGACGTTTCAGAGGAAGTTTATCAGGTAAACGTGTTAATTTCTCTGCCCGTACGGTGATATCCCCGGATCCCAATCTTAGTATTAACGAAGTCGGTGTCCCACTACCGATTGCACGAATTCTGACAATGCCATCCGTGGTGACGCCCCGAAATGTCGAACAGCTTAAAGTCTATGTGCGAAACGGTGAGGATATACACCCAGGAGCAAACTATGTACTGCGTGCTGATGGAAGACGCATAAAGGTAACCAATGTAAACAAAGATGATCTTGCTGAGAAGCTGGAATTCGGATGGGTAGTGGAACGCCAGTTGAAAGATGGAGATACAGTACTTTTTAATAGGCAGCCTTCTTTGCACAAGATGAGCATCATGGCTCATTCTGTAAAGGTGCTTCCAAACAAGACTTTCAGACTGAACCCCGCAGTATGTCCCCCATATAATGCTGATTTTGACGGGGACGAAATGAATATGCATGCCCTACAGACAGAAGAATCTAGGGCTGAAGCAAAGATCCTCATGCAGGTTCAAGAAAACATCCTTTCCCCGCGTTTTGGTGGTCCAATTATTGGTGGAATTCACGACCACATCTCAGGGCTTTTTTTGCTGACTCGTTTCGAAAATCATATCTTTCGCCATGAAGCTTATGATATTCTCCGGAAGAGCAATGCCCCAAATTTGCCTAAAGCTGCAGGCTACGATAACGACGGGAAACCTTACTGGACAGGAAAACAGATATTCAGCCAGATACTGCCCGAAAATCTGAATGTACATTTTTCAGCCCAAGTATGCGCACACTGTGATACCTGCAAAAAAGAAGGATGTCCACATGATGCCTATGTGGTAATCCGGAATGGTGAACTCCTTATGGGCACAATAGACGAAGCAGCTATAGGGGCCTTCAAAGGAAAAATCCAGGACCGTATTATCAAAGAAATCGGACCTGAAGCTGGAGCTCGCTTTATAGATGATATGACAAAGCTTGCAATTCGGGCGATAATGCGAACAGGCCTGAGTTTCGGAATAGCTGACGAAGATATTCCAAAAGAAGCCAGAATCCAGATTAATGAGGTCCTTGGAAAAGCCGAAGAAGCTGTACAGAACCTTATAAAATCTTACCAAAATAAGGAGCTTGAATCCCTACCTGGCAGAACACTTGATGAGACAATTGAGATGAGCATCATGCAGAAGCTTGGGAAAGCCAGAGATGAAACTGGTGGAATTGCAGACAGTCATATGGGACTAGAAAACTCAGCAGTTATCATGGCCCGCTCTGGAGCCAGAGGTTCCATCCTAAACCTTACTCAGATGGCGGCCTGTGTCGGTCAGCAGGCAGTACGTGGAGAACGTATCCGTAGAGGATATGCTGGCAGAACTCTGCCTCACTTCGAAGAGGGAGATTTGGGATCTGACGCCCATGGATTCGTAAAGGCAAGCTATAAAAGCGGATTAAGCCCGACTGAATACTTCTTCCACGCAATAGGTGGTAGAGAAGGACTTGTAGACACTGCGGTCAGGACGTCTCAGTCAGGATATCTGCAGAGAAGACTTGTCAATGCCCTACAGGATCTTGAAGTCCAGTATGACCTTACCGTCAGGGATACCAGAGGTGTGCTTGTACAGTTCAAGTACGGAGAAGACGGGATTAACTCCACAAAAAGTGATTTCAGCAAGCCTGATACTATCCACAAAATTGTACGTTCCGTGTTGAATAGGGAGGTGACATGATGAGTATTAGTAAAGCTACAATCGATAGCATGATAAGAGATCTACCGTTTCCTTCAAATGCCCTCACAGTGCTCAAGGACGATGTCATCGAAGCCGGAGTGAGTAAAAAGGAAATGGAAGAGATTATAGAAAAGATAATGGAAGAATATGAGGTATCATGCATCGAGCCCTGTGATGCTGCAGGCGTGATTGCAGCACAGTCCATAGGAGAGCCAGGTACTCAGATGACCATGCGTACTTTCCACTACGCAGGTGTGGCTGAGATTAATGTCACTCTCGGCCTTCCGCGACTTATAGAAATTGTAGATGCCCGAAAAATTCCTAGCACTCCGATGATGACAATTGCTCTCTCAAAAGAATATCCTGAAGATTACGCTTATGATCGGGAAAAAACAAGAGCTCTTGCCTGGGAAATTGAAGCTACAAAAATAGATCACATCGCTGACGTGACAACTGATCTTTCCCAGATGAAACTGATAATAGACCTGCACGAGAAAGCGATGGAAAGCAGAAACATTACTATAGAACAGGTAAAGGAGAAATTCAACGAAGAACTGAATGTGATGGTCACTATATCTTCTGCTATTGATAATCAAATTATTATCGCCCCCGAAGAACCCTCTTACAGAGAACTTCTCCAGCTTGCAAAAAGTATCCATAGTGTCACCCTGAAAGGAATAGAGGGAATCAAGCGAGTGGTGGTTCGAAAGGAAGGAGAGGAGTATACTCTATATACCGAAGGTTCAGCTCTAAATGATGTGTTTCAGTTCGAAGGAGTGGACAAGACAAGAACAAGCACAAATAATATTAACGAAATTTATGAAGTTTTAGGAGTGGAAGCTGCAAGAAATGCAATTATCAAGGAAGCCACAGATACTCTGCGTGAACAGGGTCTTACAGTGGATATCCGACATATAATGCTTGTAGCAGACCTCATGACATGCGACGGAGAAGTAAAACAGATCGGGAGACATGGTATATCAGGTGAAAAGGCCAGCGTATTTGCACGCGCAGCTTTCGAAGTGACTGTTAACCACTTATTGGATGCAGGAATGCGCGGAGATGTGGACAAGCTGGAAGGTGTCACCGAAAATATTATCGTTGGTCAGCCTATCCGCATGGGTACAGGCGATGTGCATCTCATAAGCAGAAGGAAAGAAGAAGCAGAAATGAAACTAGAAGTAGAAGATGAATGAAGGTTCTAAAAAAGCTTGAATTCTAACCTATAATTATTTAATGTATAACCTGATAGAATACCAGCCCATATCAATTTACATTATTCTCTGAAATTAATTAAAATCCTGTTGCAAAAAATGGAGTATTAGATGCTTATAACCAGAAAATAAATATAAGGCATAAGGTATTTAAAGTACCATATAATCGCTGATACTAGATATCTTACTAATAATAAAATAGAGTAATTAGCTAATTTGTGATAAAATCGATGAAAATTAAGATCTTTCAAGCAAAAAGTAAAAAATAGCTCCGTAAACTAGCTAATTTGAGACAGAGTTGATGAAATGAAAATTAATGTTGATAAATCTCTTATCAAGGCTGTGAAAACAGGAAAAGTAATCTTTGGAGCCAATCGGACCGTGGAGGCAGCAGCAAATGGCTCGGCAAAAATTGTGATCCTGGCATCAAACTGCCCTGAAGATATTAAAAAAAAAAGTCAGGAAACAAATGTTCCGATCATGGAATATGAAGGCACAAGTGTGGAACTAGGGCCCGTTTGCGGTAAGCCCTTTACGATCGCAGCCATGGCAATTCTCGATGTAGGAGAATCGGATATTCTGGCAGCTACAGTTTGATGAAGGAGTTGGCAACGTCTTGGGTGAAATAAGACTTACCACAGAAAGCATCCAGTACATTGCATTATTTGAAAATATGACGAAGGCCAAGATTCTTGACTGTATATTGGAAGAGGAAAGGCTCGTCTATGTCGTAAAACAGGGTGATATGGGGCTTGCGATAGGCAAAAATGGTGAAAATATAAATCGCGTTAAAAAAGTCCTAGACAAGCTTATAGAGCTTATTGAATATTCAGATGATCCTATAATCTTTCTAAAGAATGCCTTCGGTCCTGTGTCCTTGAATTCGGTAAACATTATTATCAAAAATGATAAGCGATTAGCTTATGCCGAGGTCCCCAATAAAGAAAAGGGGCTTGCAATAGGTCGCAATGGCAAGAATATCGAGAAGGTAAAAATGCTTGCTCGTCGCCATCATAACATAGAAGATGTAATCCTGCAGTAATCTGCATTATTTACGTTTGATCCATTAATCAGGTGTTGAAGTACAATATGGCATTGAATGCCTTACTAAAAATAGTTATCAATTTTTAACTTGGAGATATTAACAATGGCTAAAGGAAAATATGCAGCCAATATTCTCAAACAGGCCAGGAAAAATGCTCGTTGGAAAGATACATACTATGGCAGGCGTGTTCTTGGCCTGAACGTGAAAGCTGACCCTCTAGGTGGCGCACCACAGGGGCAGGGTATAGTGCTAGAAAAAGTAGGAGTTGAAGCAAAGCAGCCAAACTCTGCAATCCGCAAGTGCGTAAGAATCCAGCTTATCAAAAATGGGCGTCAAGTAACTGCTTTCTGTCCTGGAGATGGGGCAGTGAACTTCATTGATGAACACGATGAAGTGACCGTAGAAAGGATAGGAGGTCGCATGGGAGGTGCGATGGGTGACATTCCAGGCGTACGCTTCAAAGTGATTGCCGTAAATAACGTATCACTAAACCAGCTGGTAATCGGCAGGCTTGAAAAGCCTAGGAGATGATTTTCTTGTACAAAATTTTTGGTAAATGGGACCCTACAGAAGTTGAGATAAGAGACCTCGGAATTAAGCGCTACGTCGGCCTTACGCCTGTAATTATTCCTCACAGCAGCGGAAAGCACGCCAGGCAGCAATTTAACAAATCAGAAATATCTATTGTGGAACGTCTGGCTAACAACCTGATGCGAACAGAAATAAACAGTGGAAAGAAACAATTAACACTTCATGCAGTTGAAGAAGCTTTTGACATCATTAACAGGAAGACAAAGCAAAACCCGATTCAGGTTCTGGTGGATGCAGTTTCTAATGCTGGTCCAAGGGAAGAAGTGGTCAGGCTTAAGTATGGCGGAATATCCGTGCCAAAGGCGGTAGATACTGCACCTCAAAGACGTGTTGACACAGCTCTACGTTATATCAGTATGGGAACCAAAAACGTAGCCTTCAAATCCAAGCGTTCTGTCGCAGAATGCCTGGCAACCGAACTTATAGGTGCCGCAAACCGCGATACAAAATCTTTCTCTATCAACCGGAAGGATGCAAAGGAAAGAGTTGCAAAGGCAGCACGCTAATTAATTATGCGATTTGCCTAGATTTAAGAAAATACTAGATCACAAAATTATTTTTGTTTAAAAGGTATCAGCATGGGAAGAAGGAAAAAAATGGTCGAGCGCGTTACAACGCTTATGAATGAACCAGAAAAAATCAGAAACATCGGGATAGTCGCGCATATTGACCACGGAAAAACGACATTATCGGATAACCTGCTAGCAGGCGCCGGCATGATTTCCAAAGAGCTTGCTGGAAGGCAGTTATTCATGGATTCCGATGAAGAGGAACAATCCAGGGGAATAACAATTGATGCTTCCAACGTTTCTATGGTTCACACTTTCGATAATGAAGACTACCTTATCAACTTGATCGACACTCCTGGACATGTTGACTTTGGGGGAGACGTCACACGTGCCATGAGAGCTGTGGACGGTGCAGTTGTGGTCGTAGACGCCGTAGAAGGTACGATGCCACAGACCGAAACAGTGCTGAGGCAGGCACTCAGAGAACATGTAAGACCTGTGCTTTTTATTAATAAGGTGGATAGACTGATCAATGAGCTGCAAGTTGATTCCCAGGAAATGCAGGTTCGTCTTGGAAAAGTCATTGATCACGTGAACAAGCTCATCAAAAACATGAACCCAGATAAATTCAAGTCAGGTTGGAAAGTCGATGCCTCAGAAGGGACTGTAGGTTTTGGATCAGCTCTTTACAACTGGGCTATCAGTGTGCCTATGATGAAGAAGACCGGGATTTCCTTTAAGGAAGTATATGAATGTTGTAAAGTAGGAGACATGAAATCCCTGGCAGAAAAGTGTCCTCTACACGAAGCTGTCCTTGATATGGTTATTAGGTTCCTACCTAACCCTCTTGATGCACAAAAATTAAGGGTGCCGGTTATCTGGCATGGAGATGCTAATACTGAGATAGGCAAATCCATGGCCAATGCGAATGCAGATGGAGATCTTGCTTTCATGGTTACAGACATTTCCGTTGACCCTCATGCAGGAGAAGTCGCAACCGGAAGACTGTTCAGCGGATCTCTCACCCGTGGAATGGAAGTTTATACATCCGGGACCGCAAAAAAGAGCAGGGTACAGCAAGTAGGCATATTCATGGGCCCTGAAAGGCTCGAAGTGGAAAAAATCCCTGCAGGCAATATTGCAGCAGTCACGGGCTTAAAAGATGCAGTTGTAGGTTCTACAGTAACAACACTTGACAGCATGATACCTTTCGAAAGTATCAGGCATGTAAGCGAACCTGTGGTGACTGTGGCTGTGGAAGCCAAGCACACCAAAGATCTGCCTAAGCTTATTGAGGTTCTTAGGCAGGTCGCAAAAGAAGATCCGACTCTTCAGATTACCCTTGATGAGGAAACAGGGGAACACCTTATGGCAGGAATGGGAGAACTTCATCTAGAAGTCATCGCCCACAGAATTCAGAGAGATAAGAATGTTGAAATTACCACGAGTAAACCGATTGTAGTCTACAGGGAAACCATAAAAAGGAAGATTGAATCCGTAGAAGGAAAATCCCCTAACAGGCATAACAGATTTTATATCTATGTGGAACCCCTTGACACTGAGATTGTCAGCCTCATCAAGTCAGGAGATATCAGCATGAATCTGCCCGAACTTGAACGCCGACAGAAGCTCATGAAACTCGGAATGGACAAAGATGAAGCAAAGGGCATTGCTGGAATTTTTAATTCCAATATCTTCATAGATATGACCAAGGGAATTCAGTACCTGAACGAGACAATGGAACTGGTTCTAGATGGGTTCGAAGAAGTTATGCGAGCAGGTCCTCTGACGAGGGAACCTGTGGCAAATGTGAAATGCGTACTCGTAGATGCAAAACTTCACGAGGATGCAATCCACAGGGGTCCAGCTCAGGTTATTCCCGCTGCAAGACAGGCAATCCAGGCTGGCATGCTTATGGCAGAGGACAGTTTGCTTGAACCTTATCAGAAAGTCTTTGTTCAGGTGCCCCAGCTCACAATGGGTGGTGCAACAAAGGAATTGCAAGGCCGGCGCGGAATTATCCTTAATATGACCACTGAAGGAGACCTCGCAATTATCGAGTCCAGAGTGCCTGTCGCTGAAATGTTCGGATTTGCCGGAGAAATCAGGTCTGCAACCGAAGGACGTGCTATGTGGAGCACTGAATTTGGTGGCTTCGATATATTACCATCTAGTATCCAGACAGAAGTGGTAGGCCAGATCAGAGAGAGAAAAGGCCTCAAGAAGGAACTTCCAAAAGTCACTGACTTCCTTTCAATTTAAGTAAGCGAAATTTCCCGTTTCTTCTTAATATTTTTAAGGTAATATCCACTTTACGTTGAATGGAATTAAATTTTGACCGATCTGAAAGGGAAAAGAATCTCTATCAGTTTGAGGATAAAGCCAATCGGAAAGCTTTAAGACAATGTATGCCTATATTGGGGAAAACAGTCCAGGTTGTTGGATATTAATAAAAGATTGACTCAATGAAAAAGGGAAATTAACAATATTGATTTCATAAAAAAATATATAAACTGATGCATCAATAGTGAGATTTGGCCTAATATTAATATAGTAAATATTTGATATACGGTTGAAACTCATCTAGAATTACAGGAGAATTATAATATGGCAGCAGAAAAACCGCACTTGAATTTAGCAGTGATTGGTCACATTGACCACGGTAAATCAACATTTGTAGGACGTTTAATGTACGATGCAGGAGCTGTAGCTCCACATATCATCGATAAGTTTAGGGAAGAAGCAAAGCAGAAGGGGAAGGAATCCTTCGCCTTTGCATGGGTGATGGACTCTCTTAAGGAAGAGCGGGAAAGAGGCATTACAATTGACATCGCTCACAAGAGATTCGATACTGACAAGTTCTATTTTACAGTAGTAGATTGCCCAGGACATCGCGACTTCGTCAAGAACATGATTACAGGTGCTTCCCAGGCTGATGCTGCTGTCCTCGTTGTCGCTGCTCCGGATGGTGTCATGGCGCAGACAAAGGAGCACATTTTCCTTTCCAGAACCCTAGGTATTAACCAGCTGATTGTCGCAATCAACAAGATGGATGCAGTGGATTACAGTGAAGCAAAATTCAAGGAAGTCGTGGAACAGGTATCCGGCATTCTTAAGATGGTCGGGTTCAAGCCAAGCGAAATTCCCTTCGTTCCGACCTCTGCATTCTTTGGTGATAATGTTGTCACGCTAAGCCAGAAGACCCCCTGGTATAATGGTCCAACAATGATGGATACCCTCAACAACCTAAAAGAGCCCGATAAACCTTCCAATCTTCCTCTCAGGATCCCTGTTGAAGATGCATACACCATCTCAGGTATAGGAACTGTACCTGTAGGCAGAGTAGAGACCGGTGTCATGAAAAAGGGTGACAAGGTCGTTTTTATGCCAGGAGGAACAGTCGGTGAAGTCAAATCCATTGAGATGCACCATGAAGAAATCCCACAGGCTCTCCCAGGTGACAATATCGGATGGAATATTCGAGGTATCGGTAAAAACGATGTTCGTAGAGGAGACGTATGTGGCCACGTTGACAGCCCGCCAACGGTTGCTGACGAGTTTGTAGGACAGATCGTAATTCTCCAGCATCCATCTGCAATCACTGCGGGATATACACCTGTGTTTCATGCCCACACATCTCAGATAGCATGTCAGCTGATCGCTCTTAATAAAAAACTGGATCCTAAGACTGGCCAGGTTAAGGAAGAAAACCCAGCATTCATCAAGGCTGGAGATGCAGCAATCGTTACCATCAAGCCGACAAAGCCGATGGTTATTGAACCAGTAAAGGATATCCCACAACTCGGCAGGTTTGCTATCCGTGATATGGGTATGACAATTGCTGCAGGCATGTGTATGAGTGTTAAAAAGAGATAACACTCTCCTGTTTTCATTTTTTAAGGAGAACAAAAGGTATGCAAAAAGCTAGAATAAGATTGTCAGGAATAAGTCCCAAGGACCTGGATGGAGTCTGCAATCAGGTAAAGTCTATTGCAGAGAGGACAGGAGTTAATATTTCTGGGCCTGTTCCACTTCCTACAAAAAAGCTTGTCGTTCCCACCAGAAAAAGCCCGAGTGGAGATGGTACGGCAACCTGGGACCACTGGGAAATGCGTGTACACAAGAGGCTTATAGACATCGCAGCTGACGAAAGAGCACTACGCCAGCTCATGAGAATTCAGGTACCCAAGGATATCAACATCGAAATAGTACTCGAGGGATAAACTTCAAAAAAGACGGGCTACAGAAATCATCTGTAACTGGTCTTGTAAACTTCTTTTTCATTTCGGCATATTGTCATATCATATTTTGTAACCTCAATATATATCTTAATAAATTCGAGATAATTTTCCGTTTAGAAGCTCTCGCAAGCTAGACATTTCTGGAAATACTTTCGAGTTCTTACCGCCTTTTCAAAGAATGTTGAAACGAACTATTTTTACTTGAGCAATTTCAATGCGTTCTTGCAAGTTGCTACAGCAGGTACTCTTGAAGTAATAACTATGGCATCCATAAATTTTATTATTTCTTTCTTGGTAAGTCCATTTTTGAGTTTTAAAAGCGATTTTTTCCTACTTTGGTAGGTTCTTCACATTCATATATAATATTTATGTAACCATTCATCCTGAAAGAAACAGAATCAATTGCAATCTTACTAAGATTCAATGAGCAAATTTCGGTAGGTTCATTTTATTTAACCGTCGACTATTGATTATATATTTTATTTTTTCATCAATCAATAATCAGGAGTACGTATTGCATCAAAATAGATATCTGCCAACTGATTATGAGTAAGCTGAACATTTCAATCAGTAAGTTAGTTATGGTTCTCTGGGAAATTTCCGGAGGGAAATTCGATAAATGCATTTTTTCCCAAGTTCAAAGTCTGAAAGACAAGCAATTGCTGCAAAACAAACATTTTAAACATGATGATTACTTTAGCTTCAGGTTGGCCTCAGTAAAATATTTTGTGAAAAACATATGGACTCCAAAATGACACGAAAAGATTTCAAATCAATTAAGGAATCAATTTCAAAAAATTTATCTCCAAATGACTGAAGACGTTTTTATTCTTTTTTAAGAGCAAAATCAGTAGAAGTTTTCCTAGTAAAAATTATTGTTAAAAATCTTAAATTATCAAATATTCAAATGCATATCATTACACTATTAAAAATCGATTTTTAAAACAGTATTTTCTACGCTTAAAGTCACTCAAAATTTTATAATCATGGAAACCGCAGAAAATGCGGGGAAAAGGCTCCTAAATTTTCTTTTCTCCCTATTTTCTGTGCTTCTAGTGGTTTACTTCTAAGTTAAGATTATTAAAGGATGAAATGAATGCATTTTTCTCATTTTATAATGTATTGATTTTTGATTTTGAAATTCTAATCTAAAAGGAGGTAGCGTTCTCATCAAAAAAAAGCAAGGAATTTCGGACGATATTCAATAGACTCACTTTTTTTAGGTTGGGGAGAGGTGCTAAGGCATTTTTTTTATTTATGAATTTCGAATTTCTCTTTCGATCTCTTAACCGTCGAGTAGTTCTCTAGTAGGTGTTGCTTGCTAGTGGGTGTTAAAGAGATGAGAACGTAATTTATACTACTCTGTCATCATATATAATATTTTTAACACTTAATATTATTTTACCAAACTCTCGTTAGTGTACCTAGCTAACTTAATTTATGGATATAATGTTATATTATCGCAATGAATTCCATATTTAATATTTCAGAGATATCAAGATACCGTAGCTCAATCAAGCAACTGTTTATATATTAATCTTTCATCCAAAAAAGATTCTCAGAATCACAAATATTAGTAGATAAGATTTTGCAGGCTGAAAATATTAAGAATAGATGCCTTACTAAAGGTTTCTAACTTTTAGGAGACTTTAGGAAAAGTAAGGAAAGGGTAATATTCCCAGATCACGAAAAACTATCTGAATATAATAGTCAAAAAGCAGACTCAAACTAAGAATAGACAAAGGGATGGACTTCAGAATGCATTCTACATTAACTGGAAAGCACTATATCTAAATATGGACAAATTTCTTTTTGGAAATTTCATATTCCAAAAGCTACATTTTGAAAAAGTAGTCTTCGAAATCTTTATATCCGATTTCTTTTTTTAAGTAATCATGATACTAAATGTTCCTCATATTCTTCTTCCCAATAATAATTTGGAAAAATGGGCAGTAATTGCTTGTGATCAACATACTCAGGATATAGAATACTGGAAAAGGGTTGAGGAATTTGTCGGGAATAGTCCTTCTACTTTTAATCTTATTTGTCCAGAAATATATCTTCCTCTTGATGAAAAAAGATTGAATAACATTCATAAAGCTAGTCATGATTACAAAAAAATTCTTGTTGACCATGGATCTTGTTTTATCCTTGTAAAACGTTCTTTTGACAGCAAAGAAAGAATCGGTCTTGTGGTTGCAATTGATTTGGATGAGTACGAATTTGATGGATCTGATTCGTTGATCCGACCAACTGAAGGGACAATTAAAGAAAGGCTTCCTGCAAGAGTCAGGATCAGAGAAAATTCGGAGTTAGAGCTTTCCCATATTTTGGTATTATATAATGATCCAGATTTTTCTGTTATTCCCAAAGATACAGATGATACAATTTATGAAGTTAATAAGATTTATGATTTTGATCTAATGGAAAATGGTGGCCATATCATCGGCTATAAGATATACGACGAAAAAATAATTAAAGAAATTTCCAATAAAGTTAACAACTTTGGAATGTTTCTTGTTGGTGATGGAAACCACAGCCTTGCTGCAGCAAAAAATTTCTGGGAAAAAATTAAAGGAACTGTACCTAACTTTCATCCTGCAAGATACGCATTAGTAGAACTTGTGAATATCCATGATCCAGGGCTTTCATTTGAACCAATTCATAGAGTTGTAATAGGAGTTAAGCCTGACGAACTGCTCAAAAAGTTCAATGCAAAGATTATAGAATCTCCCTGTCACACATTTTATAATTCTTCAGTTGATAGCCATTCAATTGGATTTGTTACTAAAAACAAATGCGGGAAGCTTATTTTGGATACCGTCGGTTATGATCTGGAGGTTGAAACTCTTGATGCGGTGATTGATAATTGCTCTATTGAATATGAGCATGATCCTGAAATTGTAGAAAAGATTGGGAAAAAACAGGGTAATATTGGTTTCTTTCTCCCACCCTTAAAAAAGAGCGAATTTTATCCTCTTATAATAGAGAAGGGGATCCTTCCGAGAAAGTCATTTTCTCTTGGAAAAGAAAATGAGAAAAGATATTATGTAGAGGCCAGAAAAATTGTTTTATAATTAATTTCACAACTTTTTTCAAAAATTAGTTAAATCATTTTGTCCAATTTCTTTATCTCCCCTTACTAAATTTTCCGCAATTTCTCATCCTTCGTATAAACGAATCCATGAGGTCGATTTTATAGAGTCAACTTACTAATTAATTACACATTTTATTTCAGTAGAATACCCTGGAGCATGATGCTGGGGTGAAAACTTCCCAGATAACCGTTATTAACTAACGAACTCAGTTTTTAAGTTACTTTTGTGGTATAAAGCAAAACTGTAAAGGATTTCGATTTATCTTTAATTTTTTTTCTTTGCGGAAATTCTGTCCACATCTTTCTTGCTGATTTCTGGACTGGACTTCATTTTTTCTTTTCGCATTCATTATTCATTTCTTTTAAGGATAGCTTTCCCTATCCCTAAGATACCCTTTTTATTTTCAATGTCATTAATTGATAGAGATTATAACAAAAACGGTACACAACTTCTTTAGATTGACTCATTGAACAGTGGTGCAGGAATTTTTACTGCTTTGAATATCCTTTTAATTACTTAATAAAATAATTCCAATTAGGCTTTTTTTGAGCTGATCCTCTTGTTTCTTAATATATAATTCATCAATAGAGGATGCTCTTTTCATTGTTACATCATAACTTTTTGATTTTGCTCCAAAGTTTCTCCTATCTCTACAAACAACTTCATTTTTCTGAGAAATCTACCTGAGAATCATGACGTTAGAGGTTATTATTTTGAATCTTCTGACCAGCTCATAATCCCTTTCCATATGCTATGAAATTTATACCCAAAGTGTAACACAACATTTTATTATATCCAGGTTCCATCCCTGCTTCTCTTTGTTTTTACTTAATTTTCTCGAGCTCTATCCCTTTTGTATTTCAAAGATCTGAATGAATAAAAGTATAATTCTGAATCATCACCTATTTTCAAAAACGCAATCAAACTAGCCTTGTAACTGTCACCACATTTTTTCTTCTTTTCAGTTATCAACAATTTCTTTTCTTAATGAACAAACAATACCCTGTTTCAAAAGTTCAAAATCTGAAAGATACAAAACAGTACTGTAAAATAAGCATTTTAAAAATAATTATACGTTAGCTACAGGTCTTTCTCAGGAAATTGTTTTGTTGAAATATATGGACTCAAAAGTAATAAAAAAATTTTTAATCAATTAAGAAATCAATTATTAGCAAGCTTGTTTCCAACTGACTGAAAAATTGTGTATTCTTACTTAAGAGCAAAATCAGCAAGAATTTTCATGAGTAAAAATTATTGATAAAAAAGTTTAACTCTCCAATAATCTAATGCATAGGAGGTTCTAGAAATACTCTATGAAATTTTAGCTGAATTATTATCTGTCCATATCAAAGCAGCAGCTGAGATGAATTGGGATGCGCTCCTTGCCATGATGCACCTACACAAGAATAAAATTAGTTTAAATATTATGTAGATGTTGTAAAATATACATAAAGAATCGGCATCGAACTTGGTACAGCTATAATCAAACCAAAATACATAGTAAGCCTCTAAAAGTTTAAAGAAGTGTTTGCTGTATGCCCGGTATCTGTGATCATTGCAGGTGAGCCAAATGAGAATCTGAAAATAAGTTGTTGGACCTGATTGAATTATCTTCCAAATACTGTAGGCAAGATGTCGCAACACGAAGAATTTTCCCCATGCAAAAGACTGTATAGATTTGGTTAAAAGAATTCCAAAAATCGTTTATGAGTTTTTGAGCATAGAAAAATTGATGAGGATAGCTAAGTAAATCGAAGAATAAAAAAATTTATTCAGTGTTAAAAATGGAATCCAAAATCGGGCAGAAATAGAAAATCAGAAAGAGGAAATGTAGTAAAATTTTTGCAGTGGAAATTGAGGGGTGTTATTTTTTTAGAAGCAAATATTTCTCAGAAAGATAAAGAATAGGAACAAGTGGAATTATTTTCACTGAGTTCCCTCAGGAATCACACTTTGATATTCAACAATAATTAGTATATATAAATTAATTTCTATCTAGATAGCTTCTGTTCATCTTTTTATCAAAATAATTGATAATAGGCTTGATAATTGATACAAAGTAGTTTTTATGAATCACTCGTCAGAATATGCAAAAATTTAATTATAGATAAGTTTGAATATACTAAGAGAGTAAATATGAGGAAAGAGCAGTATATGTTTCCTGTGGAGGACTTTATTTCAAAAGATGACTTCAACAAAATCAAAAAGTTTTCCCGGGATAAAGAGACACCTTTTTTGGTCATTAATCTACGGAAGATAGAGCAAAGTTATGAAGATCTAGTGGAAAGCATGCCCTTTGCGAAGATTCACTATGCTGTAAAAGCAAACCCTATGGATGAAGTAGTGCTTACCCTGAAAAACAAAGGCTCTAATTTTGATGTGGCAACTGTTTATGAACTTGATCAGGTGCTCAGGCTTGGGGTGGAACCTGAAAGGATCAGTTACGGCAATACTATCAAGAAAGAATAGCATATAGCCTATGCGTATGAAAAGGGAGTGAAGCTTTTTGTTACTGATTCTGAGAGTGACTTGAAAAAATTAGCTAGAAAAGCCCCTGGTTCCAAGATCTTTTTCAGGATCCTTACTGAGGGCGACGGTGCAGACTGGCCTCTTTCTAAAAAATTTGGCTCGCATCCAGACCTTATATATCAGCTGATCTTAAATGCCAAAAAATTGGGGCTTGATCCTTATGGGCTTTCTTTCCATGTTGGCTCTCAACAGAGAGACATTGGTCAATGGGATAATGCTATTTCCAAATGCAAGTATCTCTTTGAAGCAGTAGCTGAAAAAGGGATTCATCTGAGAATGATTAACCTTGGTGGTGGTTTTCCTGCAAAATATAAGGCACAGGCTAATGACTTAGAAACCTATGCCAAGGAAATCCGCCGTTTTTTACATGTGGACTTTGGAGAACAACTGCCTGAAATCCTTATCGAACCAGGGCGCTCTCTTGTTGCCAACGCCGGTATAATTGTAAGCGAAGTTATAATGGTCGCCAAAAAGGCACGATTCAATCAGTACAAATGGGTTTATATAGATATTGGAAAGTTTGGAGGTCTCATCGAGACTCTTGATGAGAGTATTAAATATCCTATATATTGCAATAAAAATGGTTATGCTGAGGAAGCGATCCTTGCAGGTCCGACCTGTGACAGCATGGATATTCTATATGAGCATCATAAATATTCTTTCCCACACACAATGAGGGAAGGAGATCGTGTATATATCTTTACAACTGGTGCATATACTCAAAGCTACTGTTCTGTGAGTTTTAATGGTTTTCCTCCGCTCAGATCTTATCTTATTTGATGGGCTAGTGTAGTTCTTTCCTATTTTTCTCTGTCCTCTAATAATACTTCAATTTAGTTCCATATCTCGCTTTAAATTTTATATTTTTTCATTCGATTGGATAAGTTCTTCAATGCTTAGTTTTTAAGATGATACGCATGAATGTTTCACAAGCAACATCTTAGTACCGTCTTGAGACTGATTTAACAGGATTATTGTTGACTGCCATACCCCTAATTTTATAAATTTATATATACATAGACCATTGATTTTTATAATTATATCTTCCCGAGATAGGTAATAAAAAGTCAAGTGATTATTTTCACCGAAATTCTATTCTAAATATATTCTAAGATATTTATACTTCAAAGGATATATGGATGCGCGTTCACGGCATATATATTTATATACAAGTGTAGATTTTGGAAAAGTAAAAGTTGATGAAACACAGGTTTATAGAAAGATATACTTTAGCAATAGATTCTTTGGATGCTGGATCTTAAATTTATTAGTTTACTTTTCAAAAGCAAGCTTATGCAAAGTAAACTAATAAATTTTCCTCCTATAACGCTCATTTTGTGTTCTCGTTCTGATATACACCTGAATATCCTTTTTCTACTTCTTTTTCCAAAGTGTAGAATAGGAGCTGTATAATTCGAGCATTCCTCTTCACCCTGAAACCTGCATAATTATAGACTACAAGCATTGACTCACTGCGGCCCCTGTATCCCGCATCCCACACTGCTGTTTCAAGAGTAGCCCCGCAACGAATAAGGCTTGATCGTGGCTTTGCTATTGCAGCTAAATTCATTGGAATATTTAGCACCTCATTGAAAAGTATTTTGTAAATACCTTTTGGTAGATGAATCCAACCATCGCTGCAGAATTCAATAGTTTTTGCGTCTGGGAGTTTTCTTTCAGTATTATCAAAATCTAAGGCTCCGGGACCTTCCATTGTTTTTACCTCTTTTAGAGTAAGTTCAAGTCCGTTAGGCTGGATCTGCGTTTCGATATCAATTGCATTTTCAAGCAAAGAAGGATTTGCCTGTATAAGTTTTCTCAGTTCAGCGCTGGATAGAAGCGTCATTAAATCTGTAATTGCAGAGATTCTTTATTACCATTTCGGATTTACTCTTTATTAAAATTTTATTAGTTTTCAATTTTCTTCTGTCACAGGTACTATTTTAATGTGAATGAAAATTTTGATTTATTTTCCTGGTATTGGAAAAATTGGTGCAGCAACTTTAATTGCTGAAATAGATAATTTAAATGAATTTTCTTAAGGAGATAAGCTTGCTTTTTATCTTGGAATATTCCAGGAAAATATATAAACCTCAATATAAATTATACTACGCAGGATGATAACAAGGGAAATCAAAGAACACGATGCGGATTCTAATACAGATTGTTCAAGCAGCAGCGAGAAAGAAATATAGCAAGTTAAGATAGTCTTTCAATCGTAAGAGGAAATCAATTGGACATGCAAAGGCAATTACTGCACTGATAAGGAAAATTGTCACAATAATAAAGCATATGATTGCAAATTACGAGATATACAAAGATGAAATATGATAAAAAAGGAGAAATTCAAAACAAGGGGATTGTTGATACTGGGACCTTTTCAGTTAATTAATGCACAAAAATAATTGGTAGAATCACCTCAGTTATGATAAAGAGGACTAAGAGAGCACCTGAGGAAGATAATCTCATGTACTTTCATGCTAAATTAGAGGTCAACAAAAGGAACAAGATCACAGCCTGTGCATCTCAAGCACATAGTCATTGCAAGTTCTGGATTGAGTCCATATCTCTTGAGGACTTTAGCTTCAATTTTTGCAAGCTTTAAAAGTCGCTCAGCAGATGGACGTTCAGTAAAACAGTCTCCAACTCTAAGAGGATGCGGGTTTATTGGTCGCAGGATAGGAATAACTCCCATTTTTGCAAGGCTTTCGATACCTTCCATGACAGAAATATCATTTTCTCCGAGTCCGATTATAAAGTTGCTAAAAACCTTATTTTTTCCAAAAACCTCCACAGCTTCTTTGAGGTTGTCCAAGATATCATAAAATGTAAGATCCCCACAAACTGTTTTAAAAATCTCACTATTCATCGTCTCAACATTGTACTTGACTTCGGAAACACCTGCTTCATAGAATTTTCTGGAGCAGCCTTTTATAGGGTACACAGAAACCCCGATAGGAACATTATATTTTTTGAGTGCAGGAAGCAGTTTGAGTACACGATCTACTTCTCCTTCAACCGAAGTTTCAACTCCTGAGGTAAGTGATATAGCTTTTAGATTTCTTGTGTTAAAAACCTCATTCACTATGCTCAATACCTCGTCCTCACTCTTAACATGCCCCTGTAACTTTGGTACAGGGCAGTATTTACAGTCAAATATACACTTTTCGCAGAGGGTTATGAATGCTTGTTCAGGACAGTGAGAAGGAGCAAACTCAAGTTTTCCTCGAGCAAGTTCTTTTCCTTCATAGAAAATTGCGACATTTTCATCATCTCCTACTTTTTGGATGGAAAGCGGGGAATTATTTTCTATGCTCAGTCTTACCCTTTTATATCCTGACTTAAAAAAAATTGAACTGGTTCCTGCCCCTGGACCCGCAGTGGAGCCTCTAGCTCTTGGAATGAGAGATAATTCTATGGAAACTGCGCCTATAGAAATGAGGAAAGCTTTCAATTTCGGCGTAATTGGCTTGCTTTTCATCAAATATCCGTCTAAATTATTGTTTTTCTTTAGTTATATCCTACTACGATATTCACTGAGAAGTCTATACATAATATTGGATATATAAATTCAATTGTCGGGTTCTAAATTCGAAAAAAAGAAAACTTTCTTTAGCCATAAATTTGACCTTTTATATCTGAAAAAAGCTATTGATCTACTTAATAAAGAAAAAAGCATATATAAGATTATTTCGATCAGTCTCTGATTTTCAATGGTCATTCTGCACCATTTATAAGCATATGACGAAATTTAGGGGTTATCGAAATCCAAACAAGAAAAAAACAATTAAAAACCTAAAGTAACTATTCAACCTAGGGAATAAATAAGGCATAGCTGAATTATTTTCCAGAACACAATTTGGTAAATTTGATTGAATAATCCTCAAACTATGCTTAATAAAAAAAAGAAGGCAAAGATGAAGCCTGAAATTTCGCGTTTCTACCCTACTATGTAAATTTATAGAGGTTTCCTTTTAAGCTTCTTCTTTGCAAGCTTTTCGATTGCCCCAATGTCGACTTCACCGCCTACGATCAACTTCTTGTTGGCAACCGCGCTGTCAAGGAGATGCTGGCCTACAAGAGTACGGACGATAATGGTTGTATAACCCTCTGGACTCCCAACAGATCCGGCTGAAATGTCAGCTTTGAGGGCAGTAAAGTCTGTGCAGACACTACATCCGAGGCGGACGGTGTCTTGGAGATCGGCAAGGGGAATTACATACTGAGTCCCATCATTACAAGTGATTTCAAGTTTACCCTTTACATCAATACGGCAAACTTTCATAGGCTCTAGAGCATACTCGCTTTTCAGCTTGCCTACAACTAGTTTATCGTAGTCGAAACTTTCAGTGCAGAAAAGCCCAAGCACAAAACGAATAGATTTTTTATAGGGGCCTACAAGCTGGTTGTCGGTTTCAAGCATCTTACGAACTGCTTGGACTACGCAGGGAACTCCGACAACTGCAATATTTCTATATTTCTTCTTTACGACAGCTTCCTTGAGGGAAGAGATCAGCGGGACCCACCAGTTGTAACGGCTGCCAGCCTTGGCAATAAGAGCTTCACTTCTGGTGATTATCATCGAGTGAGGCTTGAGAGTCCATAGGTCTTCAGTAACCGTAACCACAGCATCTAAAAGGCCTATATCCAGAGCATTTGCAAGAAGGGCCGTAACAGCACCTCCACTCTGCTTTTTAGGGATATCAAATTCGGCTTTTCCGGCAGTAATTTCCAGATAGTCCCCAAGAAGACCTGACTGCTGTTCATCGACTCTTGGGCAGACTTCATAGCAGGCTCCACAGGGTACATCATCAACAGCAGATTTACAGTAGTTGTTGCTCTGTGGATGGAGGGAGTTGACCCCAATTTCGAAGTACAAGGCATCAGCAGGGCAGACTGCAATACAGGCTCCGCAGCCTGAGCAAATGCCTTCATCCCATACTCTTGATTTAAGGTCAAGGTAATTCTTACTGATTGGTTTCTGTTCTACCATTTATGATCACTCCCAAACGTATTTGTTTGCAAAAGGACGGCTGCTTGAAGGTGCGATTCTCGTGTAGTTAGTGTCCAGAAACTCTGCGGGGTCAAGCTTGAAGTGTTCGCAGAAACTCTTAATCACTGGAGCAATGCGTTCGAGGTCGCTCTCATTAAAATTAAATTTCTTGGCACCTACGCCAAGAAGATAGTCGTCCACTTCTCCGCGGATAATGATCTCTCCACCGTGTATTCCACTTCCTATACCCCTGTCGGTAATGGATTTTTCCTTGCCTATACCCAGCACAAGCACCAGGCCTCCTGCCATATATTCTCCAAGAAAAGAGTGAGCTGTG
This sequence comes from uncultured Methanosarcinaceae archaeon, assembly GCA_963733675.1. GTDB lineage: Archaea > Halobacteriota > Methanosarcinia > Methanosarcinales > Methanosarcinaceae > Methanosarcina. The sequence continues at coordinate 535,114 of CAVTET010000001.1, forward strand.
CCACCCACGACAAGTATAGGCCTGTTTTCCTCTTTATACTGTTTCATGTGGATGCCTCCCCGATATCCAATATTATCTCTTATGAAAACTTTTCCTCCCCGCATACTATGGGCCACTGCGTCTCCTGCACTCCCATGGATTACAAGCATACCGCTATCCATCGTATTTCCTGGAGCATGCTCAGCGTTCCCCTTTATAATACAAATCGGCCCGCTCATGAACATCCCTAAGTCTCCTCCTGGGACTCCGTTTATTATGATCAGAACATTACTCTTTAAGCCAGTTCCAATAAAACGTTGTCCTAGAACATTGTCAAGGATAATTTCTCCTACACCGTCAGCAATTGCAGCCCTTATTTTTTGGTTGAGGGGCGTGTAATGCATTCCCTTTGCATCGATTCTTATCGTCTTCATTTCAATCATGCCCCCGCAGGAAGTACATCCAATACTTTAAGCATTGCTTCATCCAACATGTATCCACGCAGACGGTCCCTGTTACCACGCAGACTTTCTATACTATTGATTCCTGCAGCTCCCATAAGCTCGCTAAGTTCCAGAGTCCACCCTTTGATCAAATTTGCAACCTGAACTGCTCCCCTCTCTGGGTCAATCCTATTCATTAAGTCCGGTTGCTGGGTAGCAATTCCCCAGGGACAAAGGTTTCTGTAGCAGTTACCACATACTCTGCAGCCCAGAGAAATAAGGGCAGCAGTCCCGATATAAACAGCATCAGCACCAAGTGCAATTGACTTGGCAAGATCAGCGCTGCTCCTTATTCCACCACTTCCAATAACCGAAATCTCGTTTCTGACGCCTTGGTCCCTAAGTTTTTGGTCAACGCTTGCAATTGCAACCTCAATGGGAATTCCTACATTGTCTCTGAAGACTTTCGGAGCTGCTCCGGTACCACCACGGAATCCATCAATTACCACTGCGTCTGCGGAAGAACGAGCAATACCTGCAGCAATAGACGCCACGTTATGCACAGCTGCAATCTTTACGAAGACAGGTTTTTTCCATTCGGTTGCTTCTTTCAGGCCTCTTATAAGTTGAACGAGGTCTTCGATACTGTAAATATCATGATGTGGAGCTGGGCTGATCGCATCACTGCCAAAAGGAATCATACGAGTTCTTGATACTTCATCGTTAACTTTTTCTCCAGGGAGATGTCCTCCGATACCCGGCTTTGCTCCCTGTCCGATCTTGATCTCAATAGCAGCACCTCTTTCAAGGTAATCAATGTTCACACCGAAACGACCTGAAGCAACCTGAACGATCAGACGATCCTGGTATGGATAGAGAGCTTTGTGAAGCCCACCTTCCCCGGTCCCCATGTAAGTTCCAGTCTCTGTTACTGCCTTTGCCATGCTGAGATGGGAGTTCAGGCTGATAGCTCCAAAACTCATGTGGCCAATCATAATTGGTGTGTCTAACTTGAGATTTGGAGCAATTTTTGTTTCCAGTTCTACATCCCCAATCTCGGTTTTTCTTAATTTGAGTTTTGATGGTTTTTTTCCGATATAGGTCCTGAGTTCCATTGGTTCTCTCAGGGGATCAATGCTTGGATTTGTGACTTGACAGGCATCAAGGAGAAGGCGATCATAGATAATTGGTAGATCTCTGGCGTTTCCCATTCCTGAAAGGATGATCTTACCACTACGAGCCTGGTTTATTATGTCTTCCCTTACCTCTCTTGTCCAGACAGGGTGACTTCGATAATCCACTGGTTTTTCCGTAATGGTTATCGCATCCCTCGGGCACATAGCAACGCAACGGAGACAAGCCGTACATTTCCTGGATTGTATCAGAATTTTGTCGCCTTCTCTATGGTATACTTCATAGGAGCAGTTTTCAATGCAGCGCCCACAGTCCATGCACTGGTCTCGGTCAATTCCGACCTTAAATTTAGGTGGTACACTTCCAAGAGTCATTCGATAAACCTCCCTATTATGGGTTCTCCTGCCCTTGGAGTGTAAACATTTTTAACTTCTGGATCAAGGCCCCTTATTGCAGCTTCTTCACTGGAGATGTATAGTCTGTTCCCATTTTCACCAACAACTAGGGGGCGTAGTTTGATTCTATCAGTAAAGCCAACAATACCGTCATCAGTTCCGACTACGATTGCAAAGGGTCCATTCATAAGAGCAGACCCATAGGTAAGGCGAATTGCCTTGTTTAGTTCGGCCTCCCTTGCAGGCATATGGTCTATGTCATCCCAGAATGGTGGAGCAAGAGCTCGAACAACCATCTCATATGGGAGCTCATGCTGCCTTCCAAGTAGGTCGAATAGGTAGGCTACAACCTCGGTGTCAGTAAACAGAGTACATTTGTATCCAAAGCCTTCGACGTAGCGCTGGTTTGTACCATATGATGTGATTTCCCCATTATGTACTACTGACCAATTAAGTAGGTTGAATGGATGGGCTCCTCCCCACCAGCCAGGCGAGTTGGTAGGATAACGGTTATGTGCCAGCCAGACATACCCCTTATAATTTTCTATTCTATAGAAGTTTGCTACATCCTCTGGCCAGCCTGAAGCCTTGAAGACTCCCATATTTTTTCCTGAGGAAAAGATTGTGGCTCCTATTATATTGGCGTTTACCTGCATGACTATGTAAGTAACAACGTCTTTTTCGGAAGCCAATTTTTCGTTGAGATCTTCTGAGGGTTTGAAAAAGTATCTCCAGGGAATATGGACTTTCCTTATACCTATCTGCGGGGTGTTCGGGATCTCTTCCTGGTGAACGATTTCTCCCCATTGCTGGAGAAGTTCATCAACTTTCTTTTTTGGTTCAGCTAGGTTGTCAAAGAAAACATGAAGGGCATAATAGTTTGCATACTCTGGATAAATTCCGTATGCTGCATAGCCGGCCCCATCTCCACTGCCTCTTTCGTTCATGAGGCTGAGGGCGGCTTTTATGCTCGACCCGTCAATTTTGGACTTTGTTCTATCTATAAATCCTATTATTCCACACATTTTGATCACTCTATAAATTAATAAAAGTAAACTCTATCCAAAGTATAATTCTCGGATAATTTTCTTTATCATTTTCTGAATAATTTATGTGGCTCGTTTTTTGAGAAATAGTCAAAAAACTTGCCAGCTGGATAACTGGGTCTTCAGGGCAATTTTTAGAAATTATCACAATTAAGGAGATTTTAAACTAAATTTATTTGATCTGGATGCAGGTAGTGTACATGAGTTATTGGAAATCGTTAACTTAAAAAAATCTCTTTACATTTTCCAAAAAATTGGAAATATACTAATTATTCAGATTGGATTAATGATTCAAGGGCACTATCAAAGTGCAGTTAATATATGTATTTAGCAGCTCTATTACCTTCGATTTCGCTACATTTATATGGATTGAGAGGGACACCGCTAGGGGAAGTAAGTAAATTAGTACCTATTTGGCAATATATATATGTTTCTTTTTTTTGGTTAAAGACTCTTGAAGTAATAAAGCAAAGCACTGCGCTTTGATGCATTTCTTTTTCTTTTTCCTCCGATAGTTTTTGGAAATTATTATAAATATTTTCGCAAATCCATAAGCTTTAAGAGAAACGACAATTCCATCATGAGGGATTTCAAATGCTTCGAGCTGCATATTTTTTGTACTATAAGGATTCACCAAAAGACTTGATTTAAATCCCGTTTAAAAATGCCATTTTTTTACTGATAGTTTTGAGGTTCTTTATGCCTGCACAAAATGTATCTAACATAAATATAAAAGTCGATTTAATTTTCCCAACTGTGCTAGGTTTAAATTTACCCACCTTTTGGTACAACCCACTTTTCACAGGTTACACAAAAATGCCATCTAATTCCTCAATATGATAGTAGATTAAAAATTAATCTGACTTTCAAAGAATAATAGTGAGCAAATAGACAAACAAATTATATATCTGTGTACATCTGCTGAATATCGGATGTAAATTTTACCCAATATTTCATGAATTCACTCAAAATTACTGATCAAGATTTACCGTTTTGATTCTCTGTCTCTTCCTTTACTTTAACATATCATTATTCTCCTTAATATTAATCGTTGTATACAATAAGGGAGTCTCATATCAAGTATACTAGCTTTCATTACATAGTCATTTAATATATTTCCCCATACTTCCAATGACTTGTTTTAGGTAAATATTGTTTTAATTTTATCAATAACGGCTGAAGATCAGCTGAAATAGATAGTGAGATTCGTCCTCACTAAATGGTAAATAGTCAATTTCGCCAATTATCAACACCTTGTAAAGTGTCAGGTTTCTGTTCTTCTTTTCAAGCACGCTTTTCCGGTGTGCCATTTTCAACTTCTCACTAAGGTTTCCTGAATTTGTACAATAAACAGAAATTCCTACTTTTAATGCTTCAATTTCAAGCTAGAAATAAGAGTATTTGGATAATTACCAACAGCTTATTTTATTAGTCATCAGGTCTTCAAACTGAATAAAATATCTCAGTTTATAGTATGAAAATCAACTTGGAAGAAAATTTCCAAGCAACAGGAGATATACAATGACATCAAGTCGTTTCATTATCACGGTTATAGGCAGCGATCGTGTAGGAATAGTTGCCGGGATCACTACAGTGATGGCCAGTTTCAATGTAAACATTGTAGATATCAGTCAGACCATTATGCAGGGCATTTTCACAATGATTATGCTTGCAGAAGCCCCAAAGGAAAATTTTGACCTCGCAGCTTTTCAGGAAGCTATGGCTAAAGTGGGAAAGAAAATGGGAGTTGAGGTCAAGGTACAGCATGAAGATGCATTTCGTTTCATGCATAGGATCTAACTGAGTAAATTAGGAGGATTTTCATGCATATAAACCCTTATGAAATTATGGAAACAATCCGGATGGTCAGAATGGAACACCTGGATATAAGGACAGTAACACTGGGAATCAGCCTCAGAGACTGTAGCCATCCTAATATAGAAACTTTCAATGAGAATATCTATGATAAAATAACTGCCCATGCAAAAAGGCTTGTCAGCACAACGAATGAAATTCAGAGTTTCTATGGAATTCCTATAATCAACAAAAGAATTTCTGTAACTCCAATAGCCATAGTGGCTGAAAGTTGTAAAGATCCGGATTTTGTTTCCGTTGCAAAAACGATGGATGAAGCTGCAAAAGATACAGGTGTCGATTTTATTGGAGGATTTAGTGCCCTTGTCCACAAAGGCACAACTCCGGGAGACCTGAAACTCATTAATTCTATTCCCGAATCCCTCGCAAGTACTGAAACAGTTTGCTCGTCAGTAAATGTTGCTACCACAAGAGCCGGGATTAATATGGATGCTATTGGCTTGATGGGAAATGTCATCAAAAAAACTGCAGAACTGACTGCTGATAGAGATGGAATTGGCTGTGCCAAACTTGTGATCTTTGCCAATGCCCCGGAAGATAATCCCTTCATGGCCGGAGCCTTTCACGGAATTGGTGAACCTGAGTGCGTGATCAATGTGGGTGTAAGCGGACCAGGTGTTATAAATGCTGCCATTCGGGAACTTGGAACCCCGAATCTCACGGAAATTTCAGAGACTATCAAAAAGACAACCTTTAAAATAACTCGTATGGGAGAAATGATAGGAAAGGAAGTTTCTCGTAGGCTCGGAATTGAGTTCGGAATCCTTGATTTATCTCTAGCTCCGACTCCTGCAATAGGGGACAGCGTTGCTGCCATTCTGGAAGCAATGGGACTCGAACGCTGTGGGACCCATGGAACGACTGCAGCACTTGCCCTTCTGAATGATGCAGTAAAAAAAGGGGGTGCAATGGCATCTTCCTCCGTAGGGGGTCTGAGTGGGGCTTTCATTCCTGTAAGTGAGGACGCGGGCATGATAGAAGCTGTTGAAGCTGGAGCTCTCACCCTCGAAAAACTAGAAGCCATGACAAGCGTCTGTTCAGTCGGCCTGGATATGATCGCAGTGCCTGGAGATACGCCTACATCCACCCTTTCTGCAATCATAGCTGACGAGATGGCAATAGGGGTAATTAACAGAAAAACAACTGCTGTAAGGATCATTCCAGCTCCTGGAAAAGGAGTTGGGGACTTCGTTGAATTTGGCGGGTTACTTGGACGTGCACCTATTATGTCTGTAAGCAATTTCAGTTCGGAAATTTTTGTAAAGCGGGGGGGAAGAATCCCGGCTCCAATTCAGTCATTGACAAACTGAAGTATTATTTTTAAAATAAAGTAGCCATTCAGCTTGCCAATATGCAGTCCACTGAACGTAATTTAGAATCCCAGCTGACTAGTATTTTCCAATTCTAATGAAAATGAAAAATACAATTAACAAACCACAGAGAATTCCGATTTACATCTAACTTTTTTTATCGAGAATTCTGTTCAAACCTTTCTCACTAAAGTTTATATTTTACCTTATTTTTGCTTCATTTTATCGAAGTTTATCCGCTTTTGCAGATCCAGGATTTGACTGGATAAAAGTAGCTTCCTGCATCCGTCTCTTTTTTATTTTCAAAACAAAAAAACCAAATTAACTTTGAAACTGGCCCCATATTTCCTCTTCTTTGTGGTTATCAATCATAATTTTTATAAATTAATAGACTGGGATACTGTCTGTTATGTACTCTGGAAAACCAAAAAAATCCTGAAAAAATTCGATCAATACACTGTTTCTCAAGTTCAAAGTCTGAAAGATTTTCCATTGTTGTAAAACAAGCATTTTGAACATAATAATATGTATGAGAAAATGGTTTTGTTGAAAAGTATGGGCTCAAAAAAGGTTATAGAGTTTGTATAGAGTCTACTTTTCACCTAAAAATAAGTTTTAACAAAATAATAAAAGTCAAAAAAGTTCCTCCATTACTTGATCTCCAAAAGTTATGTATATGGGTTTCTCAAAGTTACTAACTCCTAATGTTCTGTAGCTTATCAATGATGTGATCTCTACGGTATCCATGCCTACCAAATCTAGATCTAGTTATGTGAAGAGCTATACTTATCCAGTCCAAATTTAGATATGTTCCTTCAGATCACAAACAGAAAATTGACTGCTCCAAACATCCGAGAAAATCGTCTCCATGATGCTCCCAAAAATTTCAAACGTCCTATAAGGTACTATTGTATGGGATTTTTAAAGATTTGAGAAGTCGCAAATTTCTTTCTGGTTAGACATTTGCCAGATTCCTTGATCCTAAAATCACTTATGGGCTTATAGCCAATAAAACCTATTAATGAGTTATTGATATCCAAATCTTTTCTTTTATGTTTGCTAAAGATCTCATAAAAATCAAGTTTTTTATAAAAAATGGAACATCAAGAGTCTATCTGATAGGAACGCATATGTCTTTTGAAGAGATTGAAGGGAACGTCTTATGCATTGCGTTTGTATCCCTTGGATCAAATAACACAAAAAAGAGGGTAACCACTTGACTCAATTGTAAAAATTAGGTTAAAGAGTCTTTGATGTCCTTTTTTTTCTTCTTTATAAGGTAATTTTAGTCTTTCTGATCTTTTTGCCAAAAAAATGAATATCAGTGGGGATAGTTTTATAAATTACAAGTGTCTTTGTATAGCTGATGAGCTAGTCCGGGTAGCCCGGCGTTACCTGTAACCCGAAATCGTCGATACGCGGGGGACGAAACCGAGAGAAGATGCGTCGAAGAAATTCCAGCCTGAAGCCTCAACTGAGAAGCTTCGTCCTGTTTGGATGGTGCAGGTATGCGGGTTTGCTGGAAAACAGATCTTCGTACCCTAACTGCGGAAATCGGTCGAGGCCCGGAAGGGAGCAGACTCACTGTGGGCAACTGTCGCTGACGGGGGCACGGGGTGGAGAAGAGGGTCCAGTCTCCTGGGATCTCCAAGATTCAACGACTTGAGGCATGCTCATCACTTAAAATTATTTACAGCTAGTTTTAATTATATAATTAATGATGCTGCAGGAAAAATAGTTTATGAGAAATACCTCTCTGAAAAGAATTAAATATATAAAATGCGTTTAAGAAATGCATTTTTAATTCATCTAAGTGACGAGATAGCCAAGCCCGGTATGGCGCGGGATTGCTAATCCCGTGATGTTTCACATCTCGGGGGTTCGAATCCCCCTCTCGTCGTTTAATTTTTCAACATTTCTGATTTCCATACCCATCTAGCTATTAATTCTCCATTTTGTTTAGTGGCATTCCTGTGTAGATTTTGGATAAAATTTCACTTTATATTTTTTATACAAGAATATTGTTTTTAAAAATAAAATTAATTTAACAGCACAAATTACGTTTGGAATGAAACCTCATATTTTCATCAAAAAGCACTTTGATAGTTTTCAAAAATTTTATTAAAATAATTTAGGACTTGCCAGTTTCCTAAGTATATAATCTAAAAAATATTTGAATATAGAATTTTGATTTATTTTCAACATTTTCCTTTCTAATTTCTGACATACTTATAACTAATTTTCCTGTTATCTACATAATCTACCAAATTAAATATTACCAATTAAATTAAAATTATTTATATAAGTTTAAGTGATCCGGCTGATATTTAATATCAAAAAGTTGATTTTGTGAGCTGCAGGTGAGGAAATGCCTGCAGCCAACTAGAAGGTTTGCTCGAAAGACTAGAAAACCTTTAAATTATAACTATATTTAAATAGATTTTGTATTTTTTGCATATGTTCTTGGTTGTTTTAATTAAAACTAATTAGTAATAAAATTACGTAATTCTTGGCTCATTGATTATAACACCTGCGCCTTTTCCAGCCAGTTAATAAATGACTTGATCTTAGCCCATCCAGTAGGTTTTTAACACTTCCTTGCGATATTTACACTGGCCTATCAATAAAATGTCTTTAAAGGCCCTCTGATCATTCATTTATGACTTAACCAGTTTACCCGCAGCCTTCAAGCCTAAACAAAATTTCTGTAGATTCACAGTTGAGTTTTATGTTCAATGTATTCAATTTTGATTTCTATGTGAAGTAATGTCTAAAAAACGAGATAAATATTAAATAGGATATATCCATTGTTTTAAAGAAATAAAAATTAGTGTAACAATATCGTGAGCTGACATGCCGATACGCCAGCGAAGAAGTGGTGGGGTGGCTCTCAGACTGCATTATGCTCTTACGGCAGTAACCATAATATCCTGTTGTGGGCTTGCAAGTTTATTATAATATATCATTATTTAAAAATAAGGAAATAGGTTTTTATTAAAACCTATAAAATAATTATTAAGCAACGAGTTTTTTACAGTTTCGTTTTCAGAATGATTGTTGTTAATTTATTTCAAATATTGATGATCAAAAAATATTGTATCCAATAGTGTATCCTGGAAGGAACTGCATGTTGTATCCAATATTGTATCCACGATCATATCTGTTTATAAATCCAATCGGATATCTTTCTTCAATCGGATAACCATCACGATATTCATTCAAATAAAGCTGTTCATCTGTTGATTCCCAATTTGGGTTCATTGTTAAGCTTACTGGTTCAGCAGCTTCTGTTTTGCTTTTTTTATTGATGCTAATTACTGATTCAGTAGTTTCATTTTTAGGTTTTGTATTTGTGCTTATTAACTTATTAGTTTCTTTTTTGGCTTTTTTATTAATACTTGTTACTGATTCAATAGTTCCATTTTTGGGTTTTGTATTTATGCTTAATAACTCAGTAGTTTCATTTTCATGTTTTGCATTTATGCTTACTGGTTCAATATTTTCATTTTTGGTTGCAATTTTTGTACTTACTGTCATGGCAGTTATATACGCTGGCTTTATAAGTGTATCATTGCCATCAGGTCCCCACACATTCAATGTGATATTATAAATTCCAGGTTTCCCAAAATTATGATGAGTCGTTAGATCTGAACCGCTATAAGTAGTGGCTCCAGTTCCTATATTTTCAAATATCCAGCGCCAAGAAGTAACATTGCCGGTGACTTCACCAGTAAATCGTGTATGTAAAGGAATCGTCCCATTTGTAACGTTAGCAGAAAAATCATGAATTTTTATATTACCTGCTGCTAAAGATACTGGCATTAAAATTAGTACCAATAAAACCATCGATGATAAATATTTTCTCATATTGAATTCTCCTTAGGACTAACGCATTTGATATGCAAAAAACACTAGCAAGTTAATCATAAATATTACGACTTAAATAATTTGAAGTTTTAAGCATATGATTTTTCAATGAATTGCGTAAGTCCTATATTGTTCTGATTGTCTTGCCCGTAGACTGTGGGCAGAGGGTTTTAGATTAACGATCCCACATATAAACTTTGTTTTTTAAATACAGAATTTAAATAAGTAGAAATCAGAAAATAGCCACTTTTAATGGTTTAATTCCAGATATCATCTCAAAATTATGAAACGTCAGAGACTAAATGAAAACCAATGAAGTATAGTGGGAAGATATGTATTGTAACACAAAAAGCTGCATAAAGAGAGATTTGTCTTGTAGGCTTTGAAGGGCCGAAGGTATATGTTATTGATTTTAATTAACATGATTGGTCATATTGCAAAAAATAATGGTATTGATTTAAAGATCTAAATTCATTTGGATAGTATTGGTGATCCGATTGATCTTAGATGTAGAAAAGTTGATCTTGTGAACTGCGGGGTGTCGTTGCCTGCGGTCCGGTAGAGACTCGCTTTGAAGGCTTGAGAGTCTGTAGAATATAACTATATCTAATCATACATATATGTTTTGAGTATATTCTATATATTAATTATTTAAAATAAATGATCTAGAGAATGTGTGAGATTTTAGCTAAAAATCTAAGCAAATATCCGATTGGATTTAATGTATATTATTTTGAAATTATATAATTGTCCCCAAAATCCCGAGAACTTACCTATGTTATATAGCAGCAAACTTACGGTGTTTCCGTTTTGTCTAAACAATGACTTACTATCGGCTTACCAAAAAGACTTTGTTAGAAACCAGGAGTAATTGGCCTCTATAAAAAATGTCTCTAAACGTCTAATAATGGCTCATACTTGATTTGGCTAATGTAAATACCACTTGCATGTCGAAGAAAACTAAATAAACATTAAATACAAGACTTACTTATATTAATTTTTATAAATAAAAACTGTGTAAAGATGGCACGCCCTTCTAAAATAACTCCAGATATGATAAAAATCGGTGAAAATGTTGCTTTAGTACTTCCGTATTCTCTTGCAGCAGAATCTTCTGGCACAACATATCAGACATTCAACGACTGGATGACAAAAGGTAAAAATTCAATATCTGGAGAGTATTATTAGTTTTCACAATATATTGAAAAGCGGGACACTGATGCGACTAAAAAAATTCTTGCGCGCTTAAACACAGCAGCTGATGCAGGAAACTGCCAGGTTTGCATGTGAATTCTTGAACGACGGGTTCCTGATGAATTTGGAAGGCGGGTATATAGGAAAATGAATGTTGTTTCAGAGAATAAGAAATAAAAATGTGGAACTAACAGTCAAGGAAGCAGATAAAATTAGGAAACAAATTTTAGCGAAGTTTGATCGGGTTTGAGAAAGTCACGAGTCACAAATGAATTTGATTTTTTCCTCACCTGTACTGCTATTGAAGTATTCTTTAGAAATATTTTGTTTGCGATCTATCATTGTATCTTTTAGGTATATAGTCTCGAAGTAACCATAGACCGTACGCGAAAAATGCAATATAAAAAAGAATCGATTCTACCCATATCCCCGAATACCCATTGAAATGTGTTAGATCTATAAAGTAATCCCACAGCCAATGAATAGTGATTCCTGGAATAATAGTGTCAAGACGGATTCTCAAAGCTACCATATATAAACCAAACATAAATGCATAAAAAGCCTGAAGTATACTTGCATTAAAGTCACCACTGACAAAACCACTTAATACATGTACAGCGCCGAAAATAATTGTTGTTATCCACACTGCACGCCAGATCCCGAATGATGATGAAGCTCCATGAAACAATATGCCTCGAAACAGCAACTCTTCGCAGATCCCTACCATCGAAGTATTGATGAGTACAAACATAAGAACCCGGGTTGACGGTAGACCTGCAAATAAAACTAATAGTATATGAATGAGATGAAACAGAACAGGTAGCCACAAAAAACGTAAATTTCGTAAATTATTTAGGCCTTTCCACCTAACTTGATGCCACCATTTCAAGTAAGTAACAGCTCCGAAAAAAAAGATCATTGACTCAAGCTCTAGAAAGTTGATAGATTTTCCTGTAAATTGATGTAGTGGTCTGTGATGGACTACAAACGGTAAATCTTGTACCCTCATTATAACAATCAACCAAATTAGAAATATTATAAGTGATGAATACCAAGGTTTTCGTAGTACATTCATCTTTGTTTTCTCCAAAAAGGAACTTAAACAGTAATATTCAGGGCTATTCAGATCTTTAGGATCTAAGTCAATTGAAAGAAGTTAGTGTTTTTTAGTTTCTCCCTTGCGTTCTATTTGTTTAGGAAAATTTCATAATTTGAGTGTGTGTACATCATTTATATTCGCTAAGGAATCTGTTAACTTTAAAAATATTACTGCAATACTCGATTCATATTGATGTACATAGTGCTTGTCAATTGGAACGCATAATTAAGTATAATAGATCTGACAATCAAAAGTAAGTGATCTATTAAGAGTTACTGTAGACTTAATATTTATCACTATGTGGCAAGGGGATAGAATTTTCCTTCATGCTACAAGACGTGTTACCAAAATCGCCACCATGGTTTTTTTTTCTTCCGACGCTTCAACCGCTTTTTGATTAATTAGGGTTTGAACTTGAACCATGTAATTATCAAACGTTTTTTTAAGGTCTTCTTTATCTTGACGTGCGTGGTCTAAATCCTTTTTCAATGTCTCATTATGGGCTTTGAGTTCATCAATTCTTGCCATTGCTTCTTGTATTTCATTGGAGGTTCCGTTGCAAAAAATCTGGCTTTCTTGCAAAATCAGAAAAAACCTTCACAATTAGGAAAGTTAATCATTTTCATTAGAAAGAAAATGGTACATAAAGGTGAAAATTATAGTGTCAAAATGCAGAAATATTATTTTTGCAACGGAACCGTTTTTTACACGCAAGCAACTAAGGTAAATGGTGTATGGACAGTTGGAAATTTCACAACTCTGCGTGCACCTCTTATGACAATCCAAAACACACAATACCTCTACACACCAAAAAAAATGGGTGTTATCACAAGGCGACTCTCCAAAAAGCCATGGAGTAAAAAGAAAAATCAATGAAGTTTGGGGGTATAAAACAGGGCACACACCAAAAATAAATGTAAAAAATATGGGTGCATACACTCAAATTGAGGTTATACCAACCGACTTACAAAACGTGTCTAATTACCAAGTGATTATTCCTGCTAGTATGCTCAACATATCCTCACAGAGCGATTCTTTGGATGTTGAGCGTGCATAAGTCCACAAAGACAGTAATATTTAGACTAGCAAGCTTAGTAAATCTCATAGCTAGTAATATAATTAGGGTTTACAAGGCTGTTTATTTCCAGACTGTGTCAACGACGGTTAAGAATTCTCCATTTTCGGCAGTTCAAAAACTCCAAATCTTCAACATTTGAGAAAGGTTTGAGGATTGTATAATGCTGGAAATGGATGAATGTCTGTAGATACGAGATCTAGAGAGATTATTTCTTATTTTACAGAAAATTAAGCGAACTGCTGTAAATTACAGCATTCTAGGTTTACTGTAAAATCTACTATGTATCCAATTTTCCTTTTTGATTACAATTCTATTGCCACATTCTTATTGCCTATGATCCATTTCGGTGTCTTAATTTGATCTGGCAGCATATTTTAATTTTTCATTATTCAGTGTTTCAGTAAAATCGGTGTATATATCCCCGATTTAGATGAAAATATCCCTCCAATTGAGGATTAAACTGAATAAATGCATATATTTTCTAACAAAAAACTATCTATCTTACATTAGTTGAATTTTGTTTATTTTTCTATTACTGTAAATTTCATCGCGAATTTCATTCCATTGTCCCTTTTCAAATCAAATTCCCCATCTAATTGATCTACCAGGGAGGCTACCAGCTGAAATCCAAGATTATTAAGACCTTCAATTTCAGAGTTCTCAGGAATTTCCACACCGTTTTCTGAGACCTTCAGGATAAAACTTGTGTTCTTAATGCCATCTTTTTTGTTTTCTTCTCTATGATGTTTAATTTGAATTTTTCCCTTAGCATGCTGGAAAATGCATGTTTATGAGAGTTGGAAACGAGTTCATTAACAATCATTTCTAATGGGACTGCAGTATCTATCTCAAAGAAAAAATTCTCTTCCAGATACACATTTAAACTGAAATCGACATTCTCAAGTATGCATCTCAGAAAAATGTTCTCAACAAGTTTTTGAAGTTATGTTGAGAAACCAACTGTGTCTTCCATTTCCTTCATGCAGTTTCTCATGAATAAGAGCCATAGATATCACTCTTTGTTGGATTTCCCTGAAGGCTTCAAGGACTTCTGAGTTCTTTATACCTTATCGGTCTATTAAAATATTCTTAATAGCCCTAAGCAAATACTGATTTCAAACTGCTGTTAACCTTTATTATGTAAGTTTTACCTGGTTGATTGGTAAAGTGAAATAAAAAGTTGAACCTTTGCCTAATTCAGATTCAACCAATATACGGCCACCAGCTCTCTCTACAATTTTCTTACAAATTGCAAGCCCTATTCCTGTTCCGGGATATTTTCCCCTGGTATGTAATCTTTTAAAAACTTCAAATATTTTTTCTGAATATTGCGGATTAATTCCGATTCCTTTGTACTGCACTGAAAATATCCATTCACTCGCTTTTTTCTCTGCAGCTATGTGAATTTTTGGTGTCTCTTCACCATGAAATTTTATTCCGTTGAGTATCATATTCTGAAATACCTGAATTAACTGGGTAGAATCTGCCATTACTTCAGGTAAAGGGTCATGAGATATAGTAGCATTATTTTCTTTAATAACCATTTTTGAATTGGATAATACCTTCTTCAAAATGAACTCACAATCCGTAGTTCCAAATTCTCTAGTACTTCTAGTCACTCGGGAGTAGTCTAAAAGATCATTTATTAGATTTTGCATACTAGAAACCCCGTCAACAGCAAAGTGTATGTATTTATCAGCCTTGTCATCGATATTGCCCTGGGCTTTTCGTTGTAAAAGCTGCAAATAGCTTGTAATCATCCTTAGTGGGTTCTTGTAAATCGTGAGAAGAAACGTAAGCAAATTGCTCTAATTATTCATTTGAGCGAGCAAGTTCTTCTGATTTAGACCTTAAAGCTTCTTTTGCTTTTTTACGTTCTGATATCCATGGACATACCGCATATAGCATAGGGTTTACCCTACAAGTCATAGAGTGGGAATTTGTTGGCAAGGAAGATATGCTGTCCATCAACCAGATCTGCAACTTCCTCCATTTGTTCGGGTACACCAATTTCCAGGATTATAAGGTAATGTATTTGAGAATAATTAGCCAAGTCTGGAGAAAATATATCCGAGTCAGTTTCTCCCTTATTTCATCGCATGTAATCCCATGAAGTTCTTCTAATTTTTTGTTAATGAGAGTGAAACGCCCCGTCAGATCTTTGATGAAAATGAGTCCTCGTGAACCAGTGAGGATTGCTTGAAGCTGATTTTCACTTCCCTTCAACAAATTAAAAGTCTCTTCAAGTTCTTCTGTGCGTTCTTTGACTAAATTTTCTAAATTGTCGAGTGTTTGTTTTAACTTCGTTTCTGCTCGTTTTCGGTCTGCGATATCCAAGGTTATAGCAAGGCCGGTTCCGTTGCAAAAAATCCTTTCTAATGATACAATAGAATAAAAAGAAAACCAAAGATAGTAACATGCTATCTAATTCCTTTAAATGGAAGCATTATGAAGGGGAAATTATCTTATTGAATGTAAGATGGTACTTAAAATATGCATTAAGTTATAGAAATTTGAAGGAAATGATGGCAGAAAGGGGAGTAAAAGTCGACCATACAACAATCATGAGATGGGTACATCAATATTCCCCTGAAATAGAAAAGAAGATAAGAAGACATTTAAGACCAACAAATTATTCGTGGAGAGTTGATGAAACCTATATCAAAGTAAAAGGTAAATAGAAATATTTTTACCGAGCAGTTGACTCAAATGGAGATACAATTGATTTCATGTTAAGTTCAAAACGAGATAGAAAGGCAGCGAAGAGATTCTTTAAGAAAGCTTTAAGTTCTAATCATAATCAAATTCCAAGATTAATAACCGTTGATAAGAATCCAGCTTATCCACCTGCTATAGATAAACTAAAAATTGATAAAATACTACCTAAAAACGTAGGCATTCGACAAATCAAGTATTTGAATAACATTATAGAACAAGATCATAGATCTATAAAGAGAATCGTTAATCCAATGTTAGGATTTCAGTCTTTTCGATCTGCTAATAAGACTTTAAAAGGAATTGAAGCTATAAATATGATCAAAAAAGGACAAGTAATCGATCTAAATTACTATGTTCTTAATGAAGTCAAATACATTAATCAATTATTTGGTATAGTTTTATAATGTTAGTACATTTTCCTTGAATGTTTTGATTTTTATTAATCACTTATAGATTTACATATTTTGTTGAAGTTTTTGCAACGGAACCTCTGATGCTCTATTAAAGGTATTTTCCTTGGCTAATAATCGGTCCTCTTAGCTATCTTTTTATTGCTACCGAAAACTTTAATATCTAACAGATTCATGAGAAGAATTTATCACAATTTCTTAGATCTTCATGCGACTGTAGTTTAGTGGCTATGACCTGAGCTTCCCAAGCTTAGAACCCGGGTTCGAATCCCGGCAGTCGCATTGATAACTTTTTTGAATATTCTTTCAAATAAAAATAAAGAATATCTTTATTTGCAAGATGAAATTATAAAAAATTTATGCGAAAAATTTTTTGGATATTTTTCCAGCAAGATTCTCTTTTGGAATATATTTTGCTAAATTTAAAAAAGGGGCGATTCTGCGGATATTTCTCATGCAGTTTATTTCCTGCAATATTGCTGCATGGTAACTATTATAGTGGGCAAAGTGGTACAAATAACCCTCTTTACACTGATTCAATACGCAAATTTTGGTGGGCTGATTTTATTTCACTGTTTGTGATTGATATTTTTTATTTCTCTATCAATCAAAAATCATAAGTATCCATTGAATCAAAATAGATATCTTCCACTGATTTATGGTATGCTGAATTGTTACTCACATTTTTTTTCTTTGTCATCAATTATATTCACAGTATATGTGATAATTTTTAGTCTAATTGATGCTTATTTAGCCTCGGCAATAAAATTCCAATTTGTCCCAGCTTTTAAGAGAGCATATTTGCATTATTTATATCTATACTAATAAGAAATTATATGGGTATATGTTGTTGCTGTGGCAAATCACAAAAAGCATTTTTTTCTCTAACAAGTGAAATATTGAGTTAAATATGTTCATAATATTTTTGCTCTAGCAATGACCGTAGAGTGTTTTGATAAACTTCCACATCGTTGTCATATGTTTATTAATTATGTGCAAATGACTCGTTCAAATCAAAGATTTATGAACTTCTCTTAAATCACTCGATTTATTATGGACCGTCTAATTGCCTAAAGAGCCAATCTCAACATCCGTTATCAAAATCACATTCGAGCTTTGCTCTTATTTATTGCTCTTATTTATATAACTGAAATTTCAAAACACTATTAAATATTATTTTGTTATTTAGGTCCTTAACAATGTAAATTTTAATAACAATTTGTGAAGCTAAAAATTGTGAAAAGAAATTAAACTAAAAAGCTCACAATATGTTGAAAAAAGCAAAGGAAGTTAGTAAGCGAACAAACATAATTCAAGCAAATAGATAACAAGATTTATATTGGAAGATCTCTTATTATGAATATTGATAAAGTTACGCCTCAAAAAATAAAATGAGTTAAACGGTTAAAAGTATTAATATCCTCCTCGAATTGTATGGGAAAAAGTGAATTGCAGATACTTGGTGAAAGTTTAGAAAATTCGGTCAAGTCTATAAAATATACTCAAAAGCATACTCAACTTTATAATTAATACAAATTTCACATAATTTTTTTGGTTTGGAAAATTCTGCATCTATTTGAGGAGGATACAAATACTCCGTTAATGGGGGATATGGCGTTTGTTTAGCTTATGCTGTAATTTTAACAAATGCTTATATTTGTAACAGGAAGTGGATAAATGGAC
This sequence comes from uncultured Methanosarcinaceae archaeon, assembly GCA_963733675.1. Lineage (GTDB taxonomy): Archaea > Halobacteriota > Methanosarcinia > Methanosarcinales > Methanosarcinaceae > Methanosarcina. The sequence continues at coordinate 553,345 of CAVTET010000001.1, forward strand.
AAAAAGAAAACAAAACTTGCGGTTGCAAGCAATCGATTGATTGCTTTGATACCAAAAATGGACAAAGCTACGAAGCATCAGATGCTCTCATTTGTTTCTTTAGTGATGATTACTATAGTTCTTACACCGTTTGTGCTAGCAGGAGAAGCATCACCTTTGCCACAGACATCTTCAGGCACCACAGTTACAAAAACAGTTACGGATGTTGCAGGACAAGGACCTGTAGGAAATGTAACAAAAGCTGGAGATATAATCAGCTATCTGATTAATGTAACAACTCCTGTTAGAATCGGTAATCTGGCAAATGTAAAAGTTACTGATCCCATGATTAACCTTTTTGAATCAGCCACTTATACTGGTGATTACAAGGTGACTCAGGATGACCTAAACAGTAATGGTCAGGGGACAGGATTCATCAATAACACAGCAACCGTTTACGTGAAGGGGCAGAATCCTCAAGTCCAAAGTAGCAGTATTCTAACGCCTATAATCCAAAATCCTTCATATACAATTAACGAAACCATTAATGTTGTAGGGAATGAGACTGGGGGAAATGTAACAAAAGCAGGAGATGTACTCAGTTATCAGTTTGTAGTGATGAATGATGGAAACATTGAGCTTAGTGATGTAACCGTTAATGATACTCTTGTGAGCCTAACAGAACTTAATAACTCAGTTCTCGACGTAGGAGAGAACTCGACTTATACTGGTAATTATACGGTTACTCAGGATGATATGAACAGTAATGGTAATGGGACTGGGTTCATCAACAATACTGTAACTGTTGATTGTGATCAACTAGGGGCGGAAAACTATAGTTTCCAAACACCTATCATTCAGGATCCCTCATATACAGTTAACATAATAGTTACAGATGTTAACGGAAATGGCCCTGGAGAAAATATTACCAAAGAGGGAGATGTAATCAGCTACCAGATTGAAGTGATAAATAATGGAAACATTGACCTTAACAATGTAACTGTCACTGATCCCTTGGTGAATCTAACAGGACCTATAGAGTCAAACAGTAATGATACAATTCTCAACGTAGGAGAAAACTGGACTTATACCGGAAATTATACGGTTACTCATGCAGACATAACTAATAATGATGGCGGAGGGTTCATCAACAAAGTTACTGTCTATTCTGGTAAGTTAGATCCTAAATCAGCCAGCATTGCCGTACCTATAGATCCCTCTTGCTCTATTTCCGCAAGCATCACCGATGTTGCTGGAAGAGGACCATCAGGAAATGTAACATCTGCTGGAGATTTAATCAGCTACCAGATTGATGTGACTAATAATGGGAAAGTTGATCTTTCCAATGTAACACTTGATGATACTCTGACTGAGGTTCTAGGATCAGTAGATAATCCGAGGCTTCTAAGATCAGTACATAATCCGAGGTTTGTAAGATCAGTAGCTAGTCCGAGTATTGATACTCATATCAGTGGTGGAGTCCTCAAAGTAGGGGAAACAATAACCTACCTTGGCAATTACACTACCTCTCAGGCAGACATAAACAATAATGAAACTCAGTACATTAAAGACACTGCGACAGTTAACTGTGATCAGCTGGGTCCAAAATCAGTCAGCTCTATGGTACCGATAGTCTCCTTCACCCACGTGGGCATAGATGACGATTGTAATAATGTTGTGCTTACTAAAAGTAAAGAGACTATGAAACAAAGCGAGTTCCCGGATAAAACCAACAGCAAAGTACTGCCAAAAAATCGTGCCTCATCTACCAAAACTCCTTCATCTGCCAAAACTCCTGATACTGACAAAGCTCCTGAGACTGCCGAGTCAAAAATTCTTCCTGTAACAAACACTGATACTACTATAAGTGGAAGCAGCGGTAGCAGCAACGGCAACAATGTCAACGGCGAAAGTAATTTAATCAGCAGTAGCAGTGGAGAAAGTAGCTTGAGCAGTAGTAGCGGTAGTAGCTCAGTGAGTAAGATGACAGCAAAGCAATCTGTGGATGAAACAAAGACTAAAACTAATAATCCGCAAAACACTGTAAGTACACCAGCAAATGTTAAACCGCCTATGCAAAGAGAAAGTCCAATTCCTACTACTGATGTAGGAAAGAAGACAAGCATTCCTGGCTTTGAAATTGTTTGTGGTATAACTGCCCTTTTAGCTGTATTCCTGTGTAGGAAAAAATAAAACGTAAAATAAAAAAGTGAATCGAAAGATTTCATTATAGAAAAAAGATAGGATGAAGATCCTATACCTTCATCTTATCTATTTTCTTTCACTATTTCTTCATTCTTTTTTTACGATGCAGAATATCTTAGAGTATATCCCTTAAACGCTGCCAGAATACTTTATATGATGAACTACTATAAGTTCCCTTTAATCCTTTTAACTTCATAAAATGTGGGGAATTTCGATTAACATCTGATTTTCACGAGTAATTTATATATCATTAATAAGCATAAGACGAAATATAGGCGTTTATCGAACTCCTCTATGGAATCATGTCAATCCAATCAATGGAGCCAGGCTTATATTCCAGTAAATCTTTTTCATTTCCATTTAAAATATTGTCTATGATTTTTTCAATATCTTGTCCTACTTCTTCAATGGTTTTTCCTGTGGTATTTACTTCAAAAATTTTGTTGCACCATTCGAAAGCCTCAATTAGGATCACATCAAGGGCTTCAGCTTCAATATTCTCATTTATTTTCTCTTCTGAATAGCAACGTGTTTTCAGTCTTATATTTAATTCAGGTGGATATGCCCTAAGTACAATAACAATGTCTGCGATATAATGGGCTAGGTGACTTTCAAGAATCATTACAGTTCCTTTCTTTCCATGCTCCACTTTATGTTTCTCTTCATCAATAATTTTTATAAGGTATTCCCGAATAATTTCCATGTCGGCAATGACAGTATCCCTTTTCTCATCAATTTCAGTGTATAAATGCTCTTCTTTAATCAAGTCATTGAGGTGGATTGCTTTCCAGTGCCTCTTTTTTTCAAGAAACCTGCTAACGGAGGTTTTTCCAGTGCCGGGTGTACCGGTGAGTCCTATTAACATGGAAATAAAAATGAATTTATGTCAATTATACTTAATGCAGCTCTGAAAAAATAGCACTGAGAGTACACGCACGTAGTTACTTCTGTTCTCCAAAGCCTGCGGTTTCACAACAATTAAGCTACCGATCTGCTCCATTAAATTTATACAAATCTAAAAAAGATTTTTTTTAATTTGTTGTGTCATTTTTTTTCGCAATTCTATCTCAAAATATAATTTTATCTCTATAATTTTGAATTAGTGATAATATATAATAAAAAATTTCATCAAGTAAAGTATTATATCAAAGATTCATATGATTTTGAAGATATAAGATCATAAACTGGATGTGTCTATACCATAAGTTGAACCACTTTTAGTTGTCACAATCAACGATTTCATTACTTCAAATAATTTTTGTTACATCCTTTTGATTTGTAACAATGGTTTCGGAATTAAAGAGATTCGAAAATGCTGTTAAAGGAGAAGGATTTTAATTCTTCAAAGCGGCATTCTCAGTTTACTGGGTGCTCTTGTAGGCAAGGTCCATTGAAGAGTTGCCATTCATTCCAATATGGCAATTAAGGACTCCATTTAGCCGCTTCAGCACTCTATGATGGACTTACAACTCATAAAATTCTAATATATATTATCGGAGATCTTCTGGTTATTATTTAACTGATCTATAAATTATTCGTCAAAGTTAGAAGTTTACCAAAACATTCTTTTTTTAATTCCTGGAAATTTAGATAAATATCTAAACTTGGTTGATTATTTATAAAAAGCGCATACACAATTCTTTAAGCTTAGATACCTATCGGAATTCTCTCAAATTTAACCGCTTCATTTTTTCATTGATTTGAGAATTCCATTTTAACAAACTTCAAATTTGAGACAACCTTACCCTTCCTCTGCTAATATCGAGCCTGAATTTTTGACTGATATATTTTTTTGCATATCCTTCTCCGTGTATGAGCAGCTCGACAAGATCATCAGGTTCATCTATATCCATAGCTCCAAAAAAAGAATCATATATTTCTATATTCTGCCCTGCTTCGGTAGCGATCGAGCAGTGTGTCAGAAAGCTTGAGCCATAGTACTTGACCCTGTAGCGTGAAGGTGTCTTGACAAAAAGGATATTTGTCCCCCCTCCCTTTCCTGGGACTATACATACATCCTCTTTTGTTGAAATTATCGCTTTTATATGTTTTGGGGAAAGAAGGGGCAGGTCAGCCATAGCAATAAGTGTTGGCTCCTTTGCTTGTCCAAGATACCTGTTAAGAGCCTCATTCAAGTCGCTTTTATCTAGAAGAACTCGTGCCATCATCATGTTTTCAAGGCCATACATTGAAGGACTAAGGATATCGATATTTTCTATCCCAGCTTCTCGAACTGAGTCTATTACCTGATTCAGCATGATTTCCACAAATTCTTCCCTTTCTTCCTGGCTCAGGATCGAGGACAATCGGGACTTTGCACTGGCTTTTTTGTAGGGAATTACTGCTTTCATCTTGACTCCTAAAATAGGGATTTTTTAACCTTCGGAAAACGTCTATTTTCGATCTTTCTTGCTCTCTGGTACTTACTCTGGTTATTCAACAATTCGAAAGTGAATCCTCTTCTACGGATAATTGGGGTTAAATATCCTTAACGAATTTTCCTATGAATAGGAATTTTTCCTGCATTTTTTCAACCATTCAAATTTTGTAGGAATAAACATCCGCTATGGATTCCTCAGGATGTTGTTGAGATCTTATTCACCATAAGCGTAATTTCATATAATTTGCTCACATTTCATACTACCTAAACAAATTTTTCCAGATCTTAACCCCTGGGTTCTGAATGTTACTCAAATAGGTGTGAGGAATATGCTGGAAATGGTTACGATATGCATATCTTTAAATTCATTACTGGTGAACTTTCCTTATACCAGCATCTTTTATCCATTCGGTTATTCTAGGAAAAAAGACATGGAGATTATTTCTGAAAAACCCTAAGGTCTCTTTCTAATTTCGTGGATAATAATTATATGGTCTAGATATTTTTCTACAGTCTCTAAATGTCCGTACATGATGGTTACATTGGTGGAAATTTCAATCTTATGCACCAAAGTTGTGGTATTGATCCATTTCTGGGTCTTGATTTTCCCAGGACAAATAATCTTTTAATGCTCTTGGATAAAATATCAGCTGAGGTACATGTGGGGGGATAAATCTCGTTTCTACAGTCTCAAGATAGAATCCCATGTCAATATCGGGTATATCCTCCTTCCATACGAATCTAGGCAGCTTCGTCTTTTCTTGCTTCACCTACTTTTGTGAGAATATCTCCCAACCTCAATATTAATAGAATCTTTTCGTCTTGCAGGCATAGATTCCACAGTTTCCTGCATTCGCCAAATGTATATGTCCCTTATGAGACATAACTAACAACACCATATGGCCTGAAATCATAGTATATCTCAAATTCAAAAAGCTCAAATGGATTTCCTTCAAGAAGTATAAAAAAAGCATTTTCTTTGGTGCACCTTTCCTCATTTGCTCTGTCAACGACATCATTAGTATAGATGTCTCTTTTTCATGTACATTATGATCATTCCTGTTTTAGTTGGTGCATTTATATCTATTCCCGATGGATGATCTCATTTTGAGATTCAACATCTCGGTATCTTTTTTGAATTTGCAAAAGCCAGTTTATGAACTCCTTTGTATAATGTAGTTCTCTCTTTTGGAGTCCTGCCAGCTTCATGTATCATCCATTCAAGTTCTTCTTTTGAGATCCATTCCCCGTTCAAGGCTCCTGCAGATTTGGAAATGCTCTCTTCTATAAGGGTACCACCTAGGTCATTAGCTCCGCAGCAAAGAGCAAATTGGGCAAGCTTTTTCCCTAACTTTACCCAGCTTGCCTGAATATTATCCACGTGCCCATTTAAGAGGATTCGAGAGAGAGCGTAGGTTTTTAAATCTTCAAGGCCTGAGGTGGCATATCTGCCTTCTTCCATTAACTTTTTCCCTAAAGGATTGTTGTAGGGCATGAACGGTAGGGGCACAAATTCTGTAATCCTGCCTGTTTCTTTCTGAATTTCCCTTATGATCAATATATGCTCGATTCTTTCCTCAGGGGTTTCAATATGTCCATACATCATGGTTGCAGTAGTAGGAATTTTTGCAGCGTGGGCTTGCTTGATAACTTCGATCCATTCCCTTGTCCCCATTTTATTGGGACAGATAATCCTCCGCACCCTTTCAGAAAGTATTTCTGCTGCAGTCCCAGGCATAGTGTCAAGGCCACTTTTATTTAATCTGAAAAGGGCTTCTTTTACCGTAATTCCGCTGATGTGGGCGGCATGGTATACTTCCATTGGCGAAAAAGAATGAATGTGTATTTCAGGATATTCAGCTTTTATGGATTCTACGATCTCAAGGTAAAAGTCGATGCCTACATCAGGAAGGAGTCCCCCCTGGATACAGACTTCAGTAGCATTAGCCTGCTTTGCTTCTCTAACCTTTGCCATAATCTCTTCAGTAGTTAGGATATATCCATCCTTGTTCTTAAATGCGCAGAATCTACATGTTCCCAAACATTTGCTGGCAAAATTAATGTTCCTGTTTACTACGTAGGTAACTGTATCTCCTACAGTACGAGAGCGAAGTTCGTCCGCAAACATGAAAAGTTCTAAATGAGGTACCTTAAGGAGAAGAAGTGCATCTTCTTTTGTGCTCTTTCCCTGGTATACGCGTTCTATGAGGTCTTCTGGAATTCTGCTGTTAATTTTTAATTCCTCCACAGGCTCTTTGGTAAGTGTTGTTTCCGGTAACCTTGCGTGTCAGACAGGTGTCTGATCAACTTGCCTATTCTTTTTGAGTACCATTTTTTTTTAATGTACTGTGGATAAATTGGTAAGCGTTCCCTTAGCAGGATGTCCCCCAGATTATCCTGAAGGTCCTTTAATACCGGCCATTTGGCTTCGGGGTTAATCCAATCTATGGTCAAAGGAGATATGCCTCCCAAATCCGTTGCCCCTTTTTCGATAAGGGATTTTGGATCAATGATGTTTGGAGCCACCTGAACTGCTATATTATATGGAAGGATCTGTCTGGCAAGAAACACCGTATCAATTATTTCTTCGACTGTAGGCTCAGGAAAGTTTTCCATGGGCGTCCCTGGTTTTGGGACAAAGTTCTGGATAATAACTTCTTGGATATGCTCATATTCCCTGTGAAGATCTGCAATAACTTCTAGGGATTTAATTCTGTCCTCCCGCTTCTCTCCGATCCCTACTAAGAGGCCAGTAGTATAGGGAATCTGAAGTTTTCCAGCTTCTCGAATTGTATGAAGCCTGCGTTCTGGAGCTTTTCCACAACAGTTTTCATGGGCAACAAGTGTTGCCATACTCTCAAGCATCAGCCCCATACTGGCATTCAGAGGTTTTAATGTCTCAAGTTCTGAGCGGTTCATAATCCCCGCATTCGTATGAGGAAGGATTCCTAAATCTATTGCTGTTTCACAAAGAAAGAATAGGTATTCCAAAGTAGAGGAGTAACCGAGCTCTTTAAGCAATTTTTCATACCCTAACACCTCTTCTGGATACTCTCCAAAAGTAAAAAGAACCTCAGTGCACCCTGCTTTTACCCCATTTTTTAGAATTGGTATAATTTCTTCGGGTCTCATTAGCTTGGCATCTGGTTGGTCTGGTTCCCGTTTGAAGCCACAGTAAGCACAGCAATTCCTGCACATATTGGTTACAGGAATGAAAACATTTTTTGTGTAAGTAACAAAGTAGGAATTTTTTGGTTGAATGGTAAAACACCTGTTGAATTTACTTCATCCTTAAATTCAGCCGAGGATTTTCTTCATGGTTGCAGACACCCCTAATGCCACTCCTTCGACTTCAATGCCTCCTTTTCCTTTTGCGCCGTCTCCTACTACGTAAAGTTCTGGAATAGGGGTCTCATTACCTGGATCCATGCCTGAGGCTGCCCTATTCACAGGCCAACCGTCATGGTATGACTGAATGAGTAAAACTTCATATTTTTTGCCTGGGAAGATTTCTTTAAGATCTTCAAGACCTAATTCGATTTCAACCCTTAGATTTTTCAGGTTCTCAGGGGCTATGTGCTGGTGGGACATTGTAAGGTGTTTGCCTGGTGGAGCCAAATTTGGGTCAACATGCGTAACTTCATTAATTCCATTTACCCTTTTTGCATATGGAGTTAGCAGGATTCCGGAATGCCCTATCAGAGGCTCATCTGCAGCAAGACAAATCTTTATTCCAGCAGAGGGCTTTAGGACCTCAAGCATTTTGAGGTAACTGGAGTATGTTTTATCTAAAAGAGCTTCACTGCAAAGAAAGGCAGTTGCTACATGCCCAAGATTACTGATGATCAGATTTGCTTCATATGCCCGATCTCCAGCAATAATGCCTGCTGCTCTTCCGTTTTCCACAAGGATTTTCGAGACTTCGGTTTTATTATAAATCCTTCCACCATTTGCAATAATTACAGCTTCTAGGGCATCTATAACTCCTTTGCAGCCTCCAATTGGTACGCCTGGACCACCGAATCTATAGATGTTTTCAATCATTTCAAAAAATTCTTCCAAAGGGACACTGTCACTTTTTAGACTAAGGGACCAGCCGCAGAAGGAGTCTGCAAGTCTCAAAAGCCATTCATCATTAAATTGATTCTTGATCCACGCTTTCAAATTGCTTCCATCAGGGCGGTTTTTTCTCGTACTCACAATAAGTAGAGCAATTTTCAGGCGGTCTTTGTTTGAAAGAGGTGTGAAAAACTTGTTGAAAAAAATGTCCTTGAAGCCTTTCCTGTAATTAGGATTACTTTTTTCTAGAGGTATCCGTATGGTTGGCTGTTCTGATCGAATAATCTGCACATCAGCATTTACTTCCTTTAAAAATTGGGTTAAAGGTCCTGTGGGTCCATGAGGAAGTGTATGTAAAGCTCCGCTGGAAAGCTGGAAGCCTCTGTAATTGAGATTTGTAAATCTTCCTCCAGTGATTGGAAGTCTCTCAAAAACTTCTACTTGGTATCCTACCTGTGAAAGTTTAGCGGCACTTAAGAGTCCTCCTAAACCGGCACCAATAATAATCGCTTTCACACAGATACCTCTATAGCCTTAACCGGGCAGTACATAAAACATATCTCACATCCTATACATGCAGCAGTCGCTGTTGCCTTTCCTTTTACCTCTATCGCTCCCTGATTGCAAAAAGAAACACACTGACCGCATCCTACACAGTTATTATTAATTTTCATTCGATTCTACCAGCTTTTTTATCGTTATTTTAATATATTGTTCAATGTGTAGCTTGCTGTTTTTATTAAGATCAATTTCTTAGGCATGTTTTCATCCCTGCAGTTAATACGATAATTATCATGTAATCGATAATATGTAATTTATTTATTCCCTATAAACATATAGTAATGTAGGTATGTTGGTATTTGCTATCAGTTTATTTATATTTGTTATTCTGGCCCCAAGTTATTGAAAAGAAATTTTGATCATTAATAGAGGATTATAGATAAATCCCTAAGTTTTGTCATATGCCTGTAAATGGCATATAATGACTCATGAAAATCAGAGGTTCATCAAAATTCTCAAAAATTTATATATATTCATCTTGAAGTATCAAGATAAGTAAAATCATACTTTCTAAAACTTAGATTTTCCACTTAGAAAATATTTATTCAAATTCCCGGTTTTTGCTTCATGCCTCAAGATGTAACAGGAAGAACAAAAATATTTCTCTTCAGGTCGCGTGCAGTTTACGGAAATCTGACCTTAAAGAAAGGTAATTCATCTTTTTTAGATCATCTCCAGCTTAAATCTTATGAATGCTTGAACTCATAAGAAACTAAAATGAGTGCCTTAAACATCTAATTTGTTTCACACTTAGAGGGATTTTTTGGTTGGTCAAAATTTAGTCAAGTGTGTGAATAAAAGCCAAAATAGTTCACTATATTTATTAAGATTTATTGTTTAGTTAATAAATTTGTGAAGAGAAAATTAAAGGAAAAAGTTATATTATTTGTACTAAAGTAAATATATATAATATATTATTTTGTGGTTCATTTAATTGATTTTGGTTTTTAATGGTTAATTTTAGATGAATTTTTTTGAAGTTATAAAGAAGTCCTCAAAAAATTAATTTTATTTTTTTATAATTTACTTTAGACGTTGAGAAGTAGATAAGAATTTAGTTATCAAATAATTTAATATTATCTATAGTACTCTATACTACTCTATATCTCCTTTTTTATTTGTACTGTAACATACTCACACGCAACGTTCTGGATAACTTAGAGCAGGCGCAATATAATAAAAGCCCTTAATGCTCGACTAGTTTTTCTCTTATTAAGCTTTTACTTCTTTCTATTCTATTCTTTCTATTTTTTTTCTTTGTTGACAAAGGGTTTGCTAATTTTCTCTGGCAACCAACTAGGCCTATTTTCGGGAGCTTTTACAATTTGTTTCCATGCTTTGGAAACGTGTACCTCCTTTGTTCCACTCCCCTGAGGCGGATAATTTCCGGTTTTGATTTTGTCCCTTTAGTCTGGTTTGTAGCTTTTAGTGTAGCCTGACGAGATGTTTTCCATTGAAAAAAACCATGCTCATTTCCGTCTTCGGCTCGTAAAACTACATTTTTCGCACTAGCTATAATAGTCACCTCGAATATTAGTTGCTAGACATTGATTATGTTTTCAGGGATATCTGATTTTCTTTGGATGTTGCCTGTAGTTATTGCTTTATCACAATTTATATTTTCAGGTAATAACTGAATTTTAATCCATCGTTGGCAAATAGATTCTATATAATTATGTATAGACTGTAAAATCAGATTGTAAGTCTTTGGGGATAGACAATTTTGTAGGTTTGAAGCTAGCTAGAAAAGACTTAATCCTTGAAGATTCTACAAACCTCTTGTCTATAATTATTACTTTGTTTAATATAATCTACTACGGGTGTAAAACGACTATGAACAACGGAATTTGTCTTTTTTAATATCTTTTTGAAACTACAATTGACCGTAGGCGCAAAGTAAACCACATTAATTGCTTTCTTATTTACCTGCATCGTCCTATTCAGTCAAAGAGCAAACAGAAGGTAGATTATTGAAACTTTCTATCCAATATTCTATTAAGCGCAAAAAGATAGAAACAGTGCTATCAACATAGAGATTGCCTGTAAAGAAGAAATTCACCACAGGATTAAAGAATAATTTACAGCTAATAGCTTTACTTATTGACCTTCAGGCTGATAAATTCAAAAGTAAAATAGGAGTGATGAGTTCAGAAATCATAGATGTTTCAGGGAAAGTCAGGATAGAGTAGTATCTATGGCTCTTATTCATGAAGAATTATACAAAGGTGAGAAGTTCGAAGATCTGGATTTTGTACCATACATTAAGAAGTTCAATCAAAATCTTTTCTAGACTTATAAGCTTGTAAATACAACTATAAGCTTAAACATACATCTGGAAGATGACCTTTTCTTTGATATGGATACTGCAATCTCATTAGGAATGGTTGTTAATGAACTTATTTCGAACTCCTTAAAACATACATTTCCAGGCTGAGATCACGGAGAAATCCAAATCAAATTATGCCGTGGAAAAACAGAAGAATGTATAAACCGCAGAGAAGAAAACAAGAATGAAAATTGTAATACTACCAGTATCATTATGATCATCTCAGATGATGGAGTAGGTATACCTGCAAATCTTGAGATTGTAGATATTGAAAGTATCGGATTCCAGCTGGTAACTTTCTTATGGATCAGTTAGATGGGGAACTTGAACTTAAAAGGAACGATGGGACTGAATTCACTATGAACTTCACAGTAAAAGAATAAAAGCAAGCATAAATTATGTTTGACAGCAATGCCTATTACATTTGATTTTATCCATCAAGTGCGTACTATAAGGGGAGTTCAAAATAGCTATCAACATCCTTGGTCTAATTTGACAACTTTGTCTTTAAAAATATAACGCTTGTTAATATTTTCTGGAATCTTCAAATTGCAGACTCTCGGAGAGATACTCTATTTTCGAGTCCAGGTCCCTAGCAACAACGAGAGTTTCGGGGTTTCTGTAGGGGGCCAGAAGACTGTCATCTCGTCATACGACAAATGTACACCGTCTGGTTGCTCATCCACCAGAATTGTAATCTGAGCATAGGATAATGCATCTGAAAAATGCTTTTTCATTTCTTTCATGATGAACGTATTGCCGATTATCGCTACGACCACGATTGCAGTAGCACTGCTCGTCCGTACAAGGAACTCAGAATGGCAGTTCCATAGAAAGGAGCAGAAGGAAAAGATGCTACGATTGCCTAGATTGCGGCAGATCCTAAATTAAGGTAATAGATAACCTTACCGAGCATAATGGTCACAACTTAAATGCCGATCCTACTTTCTAACCATTACAAGGAAAAAGGGGCCTGTTGGAGAAGCAAGTAGTTGCTTGTGGTAACTGTTCCAACAAACAGGGTTGCATGGAGGGCAAAATCGAGAACAAGCTCATATATTCCGTTTATCGGATTACTGTCAAATTTTTTGCTCATCGGGAAATATATCCAATCAAAAGGACAATGAAAACAGATACTACGATCGCAACTTTAGCGCCGTAGCTTTCAGCTAACTTGACGAAGTCTGGGTTTTCGAAGTCGATGTGCAAGTGGTGCCCGAACTCAATATCCATTTTCCATTTGATCAGGCTGTAGCTCCCATCCACCCATACCAGCACGACAATAGGTATTTTTTCGCGCACTGCTGTCTCTGGTTCCTGCGAGTTCATGAGAAACCCGGCGTCACCCGCAACCGCGAGAACTTTTCGCTCAGGGTAGGCAAGTTTCGCACTAATTGCACCTGGAAACGCAAAGGCCATGGTTGAGAGACCGTTGGAAATAAGGCACGTGTTTGGCCGATACGTGGGGTAAAGACGGGCCATCCACATCTTGACTGCACCTGTGTCAACGAGTAAGATATCTTCTTCACCCCAATGCAGTTCTGATATCTGCGACGATTCTCTGGGGCTTGAGAGGATATGAGTTGTCTTCTCTTCCCCTCTCCAACTCTTCCCATATAAGGTGAGTGATCTTGGTATCTATTGGGCTCAATCCCGGTGTCGCCTTAACTTCTTGAGACAGGGTGTCGAAAGACTCTGAAATACTGCCTTCGATGCCGACCATAACGTGGTAGTGAGCGTCGACTCTTGCTGGATAGCGATGAATATGGATAATCTGCTTATCCCCTTTTGGATTGATTCTCACAGGATCAAATTCTTGCAGATCATAGCCGACGCATATAACTACGTCAGCCTGGTCGAAGCCAAAATTGACGTAGTCATGGAGCATAAATCCTGCAGCGCCCAGAGAATTAGGATGATTGTCCGGAAAGACGCCTTTGCCCATAAAGGTCGTCGCTACCGATATCCTGAGGCGCTCTGAGATATGGATTAGCGCTTCACTGGCATGATCACGTACGGTGCCATGCTCCACCAGAACAATTGGTTTTTTTGCAGCTTCTAAGACTTTGACAGCTCTTGCTATCTGAGTGGCGGATGGAGAGGAATCATGAACGATATTAATCTCGAGTGAGTGGTATCCTTCGGGAGCTGGCAAGCTTTCGACATCTTGTGGAAAGGCTAGATACACGGCTCCAGGCCGCTCTGTCTGAGCTTGCTTGAAGGCACTTCGAACCATTTATGGTATTGCCTCTGCGGATTGGATCAGGGCGGCCCACTTTGTAAGCGGTTTGAACATGCTTACCAGGTCAACGATTTGGTGAGATTCTTTGTAGATGCGATTCAGGCCTACCTGTGCGCTGATTGCGACGAGTGGCACGCTATCGGTATTGGCATCAGCCGTGCCGAGCATAAGATTAATCGCTCCCCGTCCGAGCGTCGCGATGCACACTCCTGGCTGACCAGTGAGACGGCCATAGATATCTGTCATGAAAGAAGCGGCTTGCTCGTGACTGGTAAGGATGAAACGAATGGACGATTCGTTAAATGCATCGATCATACGGATATTTTCCTCTCCGGGTATACCAAAGATGTATATGACATCCTTGTTTTCCAAACATCGCACAAAAAATTGTGCGGCATTCATGGGGAGCTTGATGCAATTCTTTACCGCAAAAGTCTCTTCACTATGTTCCATGAGATTTAAACCTTTTATTTATAAATCGTTTGATGCAAGGTATCTAGTGAGAATACATCTGGATCGACCTAGGCATTGATGCTAACCCAGTAAAAGGCGGCACGCCTTCAGTGATCTGATTGAGTTCCTCGAGCTCAGTTCGCTGAGTCTCTCTATTGTTTATAGTCGACCCATAAGCAGCAATTTCTCAGGATGCACCCGCGATTTTGGATCATCGACACGGCTCTTTAAGATGATCGGAACCTTAAAGCCGAGTACGACTTCGGCCATCCATTCATTCTGAGGATTCAATTTGTTTCGCCAGCATGTTTCCAAATTCGAGTAAAGTACGACATGGTATCAGCTTTTCCATATTATGAATTTTTGTTTTCAACCATTGTATTTTCATATCCATTCTCATTACTGCAACTTTCCTTTCCTGTTCTTCATTTAGAAGTGCCTAAAACTCAGGTATTGGGCCAGCATGCATAATTGAATTTTCTTCGCATATGTTTAATTACCTTTTCATGTATGTTCACAGAACAAAATTTTGGATCGGGTCCTTGAATCAATAATCAAATATGAAAAAGAAGTATATCTCCCATTTTGGAAAATGTAGAGTGAATCTTGAATTTACGATTTTCAACAATATATAATCACGAGCAATTCTGTCTCATGAACAACTTGATTTCTTTAACAAAATTTCATTGTAAAAGAAATGTATCCCTTTAATATCTTTTTAGTATATAGTATAAATATATATAGAGAATTTCAATGAACCCTAATTTTTGGTTGATTGCCTATAAAAAGAATGTAAGCAATTTGTTAAAATCGAAGATTTATCGGAATTATCTGCAATTACCCCTCTACTAACACATCCAATCGGTCATCCCTCACTCTTTGACTATTTACCTGTCCACTTTTAACTGTAATGCTATATTTATCTCCTTTGTTTTTTAAATTAATTATACAAAAAATAGTTTCTTAATAAAAATTACTGCCCCCTCAAATATTTTAAAACCAAAACATAATTAATATAAAATTAGTTCTTAGCTTTAAAAGATTCTATAGTGAAGTAATTTTTATTAAGAAACTATTTTTTGTATAATTAATTTAAAAAACAAAGGAGATAAATATAGCATTACAGTTAAAAGTGGACAGGTAAATAGTCAAAGAGTGAGGGATGACCGATTGGATGTGTTAGTAGAGGGGTAATTGCAGATAATTCCGATAAACCTTCAATTTTTTACAACTGGCCATTAATGACTTTTCGGATAGGCTCTAAGTCTACGAGGAGGACTATATGGAGCATCAAACTCGAATTGTCACATAATACATATGAGCTTCAGGATGCAGTGAAGAATGGCGACGCACATATTACCGTCAAAGGCGAAATTCGCAGAAAAAAATTCGAACAGGATTCTCGCGAGAAAAAAAATCATAAGTAAAGTGGAATTCTCATTAATTCCTGCAATGTTATCAAAGGAGATTTTACCAATGGTTGAAGAGGAATGTATTAGTTTTCCGACACTGGGTGAACCTGCACCGGACTTTGAAGCCGAGACCACTCAGGGTCCGATAAAACTCTCTGACCTGAAAGGGAAATGGGTGATACTGTTTTCGCATCCCTCAGATTTCACCCCGGTTTGTACAACGGAATTCATAGCTTTTGCCGAGATTCACGCTGAACTTGCAGCTCTCAACGTGAAGTTGATCGGGCTGTCTGTAGATAGCATTTCATCTCACCTCGCCTGGGTACGTAACATCAAGGAAAAGATGAGTGTCACCATCCAGTTCCCGATCATTGCCGATCTGAACATGAAAGTGGCAAAGAAGTATGGTATGATACACCCGGCACAGAACTCGACCGCAGCAGTCAGGTGTGTATTCTTCATCGATGACAAGGGGATCATGCGGGCGATGATTTACTACCCGCTGCAGAATGGGCGGTTCCTGCCCGAGGTCATCAGGCTCGTAAAAGCGCTCCAGACGACTGACAAATACAAGGTATCGACGCCGGCCAACTGGCAGCCGGGCGACAACGTTGTCGTGGCCCCGCCGAAGACCGCAGCCGAGATGGACAAGCGATTAGACGAAGGATGCGAGTGCAAAGACTGGTATCTATGTTTTAAAAAAATATGAGAGTAGAAGGTGTTTCAACCTCGTTAAACTTGCCTGATCCTGATAAATGCCAGTTTATAAAATGGCACAGTGGTTCATCCAAGGACTCTCTTTATCAGATATTTCAGGGGCAAGCTCATTAATGGAGATCTGAGCATGAGTAATATGAGTAATAAATCTGGAAGGAAGGCAAATGAAGGCACTAAAGCTGATGTAATTCTCACAAATGGCCGAATTGCCACACTGGACAAACGTAACATGTTTGTTTCATCTATGGCCATTTGTGATGGTCATATCATCACTGTCGGTGATGAAGGGGATACGAAGGAAAATTGGTCCCCTGGCACCAGAGTTATTGATGTGCATTGACTGTTGTTCCTGGGCTTAACGACTCGCACGTTCATGTAGTTCGTGCAGGTCTCAATTACAACATGGAGCTTCGATGGGATGGTGTGCCGACATTAGCTGAGGCTCTTCGGAGGTTACGAGACCAGGCCAGACGGACGCCGCCGGAAGAGTGGGTTCGCGTCGTGGGAGGCTGGTCTGAATTCCAGTTCGCTGAGCGCAGGACGCCGACGCTGACAGAGATCAACGAAGCGGTGCCTGAACAAACTGGCCTTTGTCCTATCTGTACCATAGTGCCATGCTCAACCGGTTGGGGAGTGGCAGACGTGGGCTACAATCGAGATACACCAGATCCTCCTGGCGGTGTGATTGAGCGTGACGAAGAAGGTAATCCCATAGGTCTCTTTTTCGCTAAGCCGAATGCGAACATTCTGTACTCGACACTTGCCAAAGGACCTAAGCTCAGCTATAGCGATCAATTAAATTCCACCCGGCAATTTTTGTGGGAGCTCAACCGTTTTGGGGTCACTAGTGTCAGAGATGCAGGTGGTGGCTCCCAGAACTTTCCTGAGGATTATACCGTTATTGGCGATCTGGCAAAGCGAGGTCTGCTTATTGTCCGAGTAGCCTATAATCTGTTCACTCAACGTCCCAAACATGAGCTGGAGGACTTTGCTAGCTGGGTGAATATGACGAAGCCGGGTCAAGGTGATGATTTGATGATTTCTACAGGATGAACGGTGCAGGAGAGATGTTAGTATTTTCCACAGCAGATTTTGAAAATTTTAGTGAACCTCGCCCTGAGATGGCGAACGCGATGGAGAATGAGCTGAAGGATGTAGTGGAACTCCTTTTCCGGAACTGTTGGCCTTTCCGTATCCATGCAACCTACGATGAGTCAATCACCCGTTTCCTGAACGTTTTTGAAGAAGTGAATGATGAGACACCGTTCAATGGAATACACTGGTTCTTCGATCATGCAGAAACGATCTCTGAACAAAACATCAAACGGATTCGCAACTTGAAAGGGGGCATAGCTGTCCAAAAACGTATGGCTTTCCAATGCGAACACTTCGTCGCCCGATATGGAGATGAGGCAGCTACTCAGGCATCGTCGGTACACAGAATGATGGATATAGGTGCCTCCGTGGGTGCAGGAACATATGCGACGAGAGTATCAAGCTACAATCCGTGGCGTTCGCTGTATTGGCCCATTACTGGCAAGTCAGTCGTAGGTGCACCCAGCTTCTCGGAGTCGGGTAGAATCGAGTGCGTATCGGCACTCGGGCTCTATAGTCAGGGAAGCGCCTGGTTCTCAAATGAGGATGAAAGGAAGGGAACGCTAGGAGTGGGGAAATTTGCTGACCTCGCAGTCTTATCTGCAGATTATTTCACGATTCCGGAGGAAGCTGTAAAGCAGATTGAATCAGTACTTACCCTTGTAGGAGGCAAGGTAGTATATGGAAGTGGAGAGTTCGAACGGCTCGCACCACCATTATCAGTCAGCACACCGTGGTCGCCTGTGACTGTATATGGCGGATACCCCCATTCACACTGTTGTTGAGGGCAGCTGCATTAGATCCCCGAACATGGATCGAGATTATTGAAAAATTTATGCTCGCTTTACCAGAAATACTCAAAGTGCCATAATCTCAGACCAGTTCAGATGCATGTATATTTGGAGATGGTCATGAATAACCAGAGTTGGTTGGAGAAAACCAATGAGATGCTATCTTTGTCACTAAACGCACGGTTTTAGTCATAATTATCAAACACCTATTCTCCGGAAATAACCCACGAAGCTCAATTAAGGGAGGAGACTGAAAGAATCGGGTCGTTTTGGGCCGGGTACCAAGGAAGAAGTATTCTTCCCATCATGATATCTCCTTGTTTCAGGTTGTACGTTTTTTCCATTCGTATGTTCCAAAAACTGACGGAGATTCCAAAACGAAAACTATAACTAACGCGCTGGAGAAAGTAATGGGTTAATGTACTTTATTTACGGGTAACTACCTTAGACCAATCATACAGAGAGTGCTTTAACCACGGTACAGCCTGAAGAACACCGAATTGAAAACGAGGCGATACTATTTGTCGAAAGTTGTAGAGATCTCTCCAACCACGAGACATGAAGGCCACTCCAAGCTCACCCTGAAGGTGAATGATCAGGGTATAGTCGAGCGGGGAGACTGGCTTTCCATTACCCCGGTCAGGGGTATTGAGAAGCTCGCCATAGGTAAGACGATGGACCAGGTCCCAAAGATTGCCTCTCGGGTATGCGGTATCTGTCCCGTCGCCCATTGCCTGGCGAGCATCGAGGCCATGGAGGCCTCTGTCGGCTGCGAGATCCCCACGGACGCAAAGCTCTTGCGTGTCATTCTCCATGCTGCTAATCGCTCCCACAGCATCGCCCTGCACAACATCCTAATCCTCCCGGACTTTTACATCCCGGGGACGGAGACGAAGATCAACCCGTTCACCAAGGAGCAGCTTTTCAGGAGCGTTACGTCAAGGATCATCCACATCCGCGAGATCGGGCAGACCATTGGAGCCATCGCAGGCGGCGAGGCGATCCACCCCTCCAACCCGAGGGTCGGTGGTATGTACCGCAACGTAAGCCCCCGGGCAAAGCAGAAGATGGCCGACCTAGCGAAGGAAGGTCTCGTACTTGCCCACGAGCAGATGGAGTTCATGCTCGAGGTCATCAGGAACATGCAGAACCGGGAGTTCACTGACGTCGCGGGCAAGAAGATCCCGATTCCCAAGAAGCTCGGATACCATGACCAGGGGGTCATGGCCACATCACCGATGTATGGCTCATCCAGTCTGGACGAGAAGCCCATGTGGGACTTTGCCAGGTGGAAGGAGACCCGGCCATGGGACTGGTACATGGGTGAGGTAACCATCGATCTTGAGGACCCAAGCTACCCAATCGGCGGCACCACGAAAGCCGGCACCAAGGCCAACCCCCAGATGGAAGCCTGCAACGGTGTTCCAACCTACGACGGCCAGCCGGTTGAGGTCGGCCCGAGGGCAAGGCTCGCCACCTTCAAGAACTTCACCGATAGAGGTACCTTCGCCCAGCACATCGCCAGGCAGCTGGAGTACCCAGACTGCTTCTACACCATCCTCAAGTGCCTTGACAACCTAGATACCTCGGGCAAGGTCCTCGCTGACCCCATCCCCCAGGGGGACGGATCCATGGGCTGGGCCGCGAACGAGGCCCCACGCGGGACCGATGTCCACCTTGCACGGGTGAAGGACGGGCGAGTGTTGTGGTACGAGATGCTTGTGCCCACCACCTGGAACCTCCCGACCTGCAGCCGCGGTTTGACGGGAGCGCCTTGGCAGATCGCCGAGATGGTCATCCGGGCCTATGACCCGTGCGTCTCGTGCGCAACACACATGATCGTGGTGGACGAGAAGAACAAGATAGTCGACCAGAAGCTGATCCAGTGAAGGGAATGGAAACGCTGTACTCCGATGTCGTGGTGGCAGGCTGTGGCAACCCGCTCTATGCGGACGATGGTTTCGGACCTGCCGTAGTGGAGAGTCTCAAGGGCCTCGAGCTCCCCGAAAACGTCACGGTAGTTGACGCGGGGCTCGGAGGCCCCCATTTCGTCTTTACCCTCCTCAATCCAGAGTCCACTAAGACTCTTATCATTGTGGACATCGCAGACTTCGGGGGGGAACCCGGCGAGCTCAGGTGGCTCACCGTTGACGAGCTTCCCGTGGGGAGCTACCGGGACGCCCACTCCTGGGATCTGACCGAGCCGCTCCAGCGCATCAAGGACGATATTCGGATCCTGGTTCTTGCATGCCAGAAGAAGTACGTTTCTGCCCCCGAGATGGTCATCGGGATTACAGATGAGGTGCAGAGAGCCATTCCCGAAGCTGTATCCGAGATACTGACGGAAATCGGGATAAACTATGGGCTTACTTAACTCCATCAAGAAAACCTGGACTTGGAAGCCAAGCCCGCTCAGGTTGCGACGGAGAAGAAGGTGAAAGCTACAAAGGAGGCGAAACAGTGGCAAACAAAATCAAGCTCGGGCATGTACACATGAGCGGCTGTACCGGCTGCCTCGTGTCCATTGCCGACAACTACTTGGGACTCATCAAGATCCTGGACGACTATGCCGACCTCGTCTACAGCCTCACACTCGCCGACGTCCGGCATATCCCAGAGATGGACGTGG
The DNA here is from genome assembly GCA_963733675.1 of uncultured Methanosarcinaceae archaeon. Lineage (GTDB taxonomy): Archaea > Halobacteriota > Methanosarcinia > Methanosarcinales > Methanosarcinaceae > Methanosarcina. Next base: position 574,194 of record CAVTET010000001.1, read on the forward strand.
CGCTCGTCGAGGGATCGGTCTGCATCCAGGATCATGAATCGGTGGAGGAGATCAAGGAGACGCGGAAGAAGTCCAAGATCGTGGTGGCCCTCGGCTCCTGTGCTAGCTACGGGAACATTACCCGGTTCTGCCGCGGCGGGCAGCACAACCAACCTCAGCATGAGTCATTCCTCCCCATCGGGAATCTCATCGACGTGGATGTTTACATACCAGGATGCCCCCCGAGCCCTGAGCTCATAAGGAACGTCGCTGTCATGACACATCTGCTCCTACAGGGAAACGCGGACCAGAAGGCCCTTGCTGGCAAGTACTTAAAGCCCCTCATGGCCCTTGCGAAGCGCGGCACAACCGCATGCTTCTGCGATCTGATGAACGACGTGATCAACCAGGGCCTCTGCATAGGTTGCGGCACCTGCGCTGCATCCTGCCCCGTGCGGGCGATCACCCACGAGTTCGGGAAGCCGCAGGGTCAGCGTGACCTCTGCATCAAGTGCGGCTCCTGTTACGGCGCCTGCCCGAGATCATTCTTCAACTTCGACGTGATTCCTGAATTCGAGGCTATCAGCGAGATAATCGCTGGAGCGCTTAAGTGAGGTGAATTAGATGGTTGCAGATCCATATCTCGGCAAATACACGACCTGTGTCTCAGCAAGGAGCAAGGACAAGGAGATCCTCCAGCAGGCACAGGACGGTGGCATCGCCACTACCCTTATGGTCCATGCCCTCGAGCAGGGGATCATCGACGGGGCCATTGTGGCAGGCTTGGGCGACCGGCCCTGGCAACCCAGGCCGTTCGTAGCGATGAGCCGCGAGGACATCCTCAAGGCAAGAGGGACGAAGTATAACATCAGCCCCCAGATCTCCTGGCTCAAGGAGGCTACCCGGTCCTTCGGCCTCGACAAGGTCGGGGTCACCGGCGTCTGCTGCCAGATGCAGGCGGTCAGAAAGGCTCAGCTCTATCCTATAAACATGCGGGATGTCCCGGACAAGATCGCCCTCACAGTAGGGCTCTTCTGCATGGAGAACTTCCCGTACAAGTCCATGCAGACCATCGTCGAGGACCACGCGGGCCAGAGCCTCAGCTCAGTGAAGAAAATGGAGATCGGGAAGGGCAAGTATTGGGTCTACACCGAGCGCGGGAATGTCGTCACCCTACCGCTCAAGGTGACCCACAAGTACGAGCAACCCGGTTGCCACGTATGCCTCGATTATGTCTCCAACCTCGGCGACATCTCGACCGGCTCGGTCGGGAGCCCCGATGGCTGGTCCACGGTCTTCGTCCGCACTAAGGTGGGGAACGACGTCTGGTCCAAGGCAGTCGCCGCGGGCATGTTCGAGACGAAGCCCATCGAGGATGTCAAGCCTGGCCTCGAGCTCGTCACGAAGCTTGCAAAGGAGAAAATCGACAAGAACCTGAAGACGGTCGAGGAGCGCAGGACCTTCGGTGTCAACAAGGCGCTGCGGGACCCCTACGCCTAAAACTCATCTTTTTTTCATCATCGAAATTATTCGCGTTATTTACATGAATACGGGGATGTGATAGGTTCTCATCCCTAAATTATGATTCCACTTATGTAACTCGGCTATCGCAACTGAGGGGTGTCAAGGTGGTGGGGTTGAGTCCTCAAGAGCGTCTATCAATCGAGTTTAAAAGTTGAACAGGGGAGTCCTTCAAAATTCGCATCGTCTTATTGTGGTGCTCTTGCAACATACTCTAAAGGAACATTAAACATTTGTGCAGCTGTCTCTTTATGTAGATCCAGATTTGTTTTAGATGTCTATATATACTTTGGATCTTCAGCTAGTTGGTCTATAATTCTAAGCTCAATTTGAGAATAATCACAAGCTATTATTTTATTACCCAGCGCTGCTGTGTAAAACTGTCTCCATTCGGGATATCTACTTGGCTGCTGTTGCAAATTTGGCTTACTGTTTGTGAATCTACCTGATAAAGTACGATACTGGTTAAACTCTCCCTGCACTCTTTTTATAATTGGATGTGGGCACTTAGGAGATCTAATCATTATCTTCCCATATTTTTTAACTTGCGTCTTATAAAATCCCGCTATAAAACCAGAGAGCAATTTTTCAGTCTGCCTATATAAAAGCAAATTAGTAATTAATTCATCAAGTTTATACTTCCAAAGCTCTTTTTTCCTGTGCCTTTGAGTTTATCATACCCTTTAGTTTTAAGTGCATCTAACTGTTGGCAGAAAATACTCCAAAACCATTGAAGTTGCAATTTCACTGACTCCAAAGTTATGGTTCTGGAGATTGGTTCTTTCCTATTTCACTTAAAGCTGCTAATTTTAAAATGTAAATAGAGTACCTGCTCCAAGTAGAACTAATTCATTTTTTGTTTGATTTATGTCTTATTTCACTTTGTGTGTTCAAATCAACATTTCCATAGTAATCAAAAGCATCTTGATCTACACTCAGAGAGAATGCAGGAGATTATCTAAAAAAAATAATATAATTGAGCAGTCAGCTCTTCCAATTTACTGTGCTCTTCAATATCTTTGACTGTTTTGAGAAATGACAGATTATGATCTTTGTGGAAGTGGAATTCCAATAGTTATACCAGTTTGGGTTTTTCGTCCTCTCCTCAAATTTGCCTATCCAGAAGGTGCATGGAAAGGGCTATGTGAGATGTGTCTCGATTCCGCCGAGAAAACCTATTTGGATATCAACAAAGACGAAATCTCATGTAGGAAGAACAAATGCTTTCTATGCGGAAGAAGAAACAACGTTTTCTTAATTAAAGTACAGATCCCTTATTACTCAAAAGGGGTGGTAACAAAAGACAAAAACCTTTGCTCAAAGTTACTGAAAGCAGTTGAAGAAGTTTATCTTAGGGACAATAAATAAGAAAATCCATGAAAAAGGATTCGTAAATGGCTATGGTCACGTAAATGAGTATCAATGAACATTGGAAGAAATGAGTAAATTTATTTTGTGGCTTTATGTCCTTATTTTTATTTGGTAAGTGCCTTTATCGAGACATCTGATGATTAATTTTTTCCATTATATCTAATTTGACAGTTTTATTTTTATGTTCCAACATTATGCAATGTACGAAGATTCAAAATTTGTTTGCCTATTTGGCCATATTAGTCATTGAAAGTTGAATTAAATTTTAAGCTACTTTCATATTGGGAAAATTGATGGTATTTTTGTGCATACCCATGGAAAGAAGGTTCAATGAAATCGGAGGAAATTTTCATTATTTTCATAAAAATGGAGAAACCCATGGAAAATTAAAAAGATTCAAATATCTATGCTCGCATGTGCATCATCTTTTTCTCTTTTTTTGGGTTTCTCTATGGTTTTATATACAAATGCTCCTAAACCTCGAGTAACAGGCGTACATTCATGATTCTCTGGTAATCGGCAATTTACGCAAAGAGACCTTTGGCACTGATGACACTTGAACGCTAGCCACTCTATCCTTTCCCCACAGTATTCACAAGGCATTTAACTCACCATTAACAACTAATGAGTTTAACGGCTTTATATCCTTTTTCTGTCCAATAATAATTTTAAATTTAGTCAGCTCAGAATCTATTTTTACAAATATAAGCTAATACCACAAAGTTGTTTCAGATAATGGAATAATTGATTATAAAAACAAAGACGATCCTATTTTTATCATAGATGAAGTCAATTTACTGTTTGTATCTTCTGAGGAGGATTTCGATAAACTTCTAATTTTCACAAGTCGTTTTATGTACCATTTATAAGCATGTGGCATAATTTAGGGATTTATTTCAATCCTCTATACATCTGTGTTGTCGAAATGGGTTTGAATCTAATGGGATTTGGAAATATTGACAATACAGATATATGCTAGTATACGAGATATTCTACTGGTATATGAGCAGTTTTTAGGTACTTTCGGAGGGGATATGCAAGAAATCAAAGCAAAACCTTCAAGGATTCTCGTAATATTAGGAAATCTTAAAGAATAAGATAACTGATTATCTGGTTCAGAAAGCTTTGAGGGTCGTAAATGGAAAATAAGATGTTGAGACCTATTAATTGTTCTCAAAAGGGACAAAGATGAAATTATGTATTCACTGTGATTTCTGTGTAAGGGCAAACAAGGTTTTATTTACAGGGATTCTATTCAGGCTGAGCTATAATACAAAATAATTGGCTTGATGACTGGCTAATAGGAACTTCTGATATCAGAAAACAATTAGTGATCAGACAAAACCGGTCATGATAATCTACTGGGATGTTGTTGTCAAAGACTATAAGGTATTTCTGAGTAAACTAGTGCTCTAAATATTTAATTATTGATCATTGGAATAAACTCCTATCCTCTTGCAGATGATAGGCTATCAAGTATTATGTTAGAGAATTAGATTTTCATTATACTTGGGATTGAAATTGCAGATTTATTCGGTTGAATAGGCTAGAAGCAATTGGTCATCCAGATCATCCTAAATTTTTACTTAATCAATGAAATGAGCCCTGTTGGAGGTAGCTCCTTCAGTGTAAATCTAGGGGGAAATTATGCTCAAAAGATAACAGGATATCAGGGATTTCGCAGGATCCGAAAGTAATTATAAACTTCAGACAAAAATCTGTAAAAGCTAATCCAGGCAAGTAATATCTTATAGAAAGGTTTCGAAATCTGAAGTCAAAATGCCTGAAATGGTGAAGGATGTAGATGAGAAGTAAATTTCAGAAAAGCTGCAAAAAATCTATGAATTTCAGAAATAGAATTAAAAATCAGATTAATCAGGATAATAAGTCCATCCAAAGTTTAGATTGAGACTTATTAAGGAGAGTGTTATTTTGGTAGAACCATTAGACAAAAAGATTAAGCGCATAGCATGGGGAATTACAGGTTCAGGAGACCAGATGATTGAGACTTATAGTGTTCTTGTGGATATTAAGGAAAAAACAGATGTTGATACAATGGTTTTCCTTTCCAAAGAGGGGGAGACTGTTATGAAATGGTATCATCTGTGGGATAAAATCCAGGATGATTTTCCTAATTTCAAAGTAGATGCAGGCCCTAACTCCCCATTCATTGCAGGCCCACTGCAGATGGGCCACTACGATTTCTTGCTAATAGCTCCTGCAACCGCTAACACTGTCGCAAAGATAGTTTACGGAATTGCAGATACTCTTGTTACAAATACCGTTTCTCAGACTGCAAAGGGAAAGACACCTATCTTCATTTTACCTGTAGACCAGAAGAGGGGTACTGTAAAAACTGCTGCGCCCAGTGGCAGAGCTTTTGAGCTAACTATGCGTGAAGTAGATGTTACAAACTCAGAAAAACTTGCACAGATGGAAAATATCACAATACTCAAAAATCCCTATGAGATCTACGATATCTTTGGGCTTGAAGGATCTCCTGAAAGCATAAAGGAAAAAATTAGTAAACATTCTGACAAAAGGAAAAAGAAGCACGGGAAGTAAAAATAGTACTAATAAACCTTAATATAAAAAATATTTTGATATCCTCTTGGATCGATAAAATTTACCATTAATCTATTGGCAAGTGACTGCAATCGATCAAAAATCCAGAAAATAATAAAACGTCTCTTACTAATAAGAGAATGATTTAGATATAAGTAGAGCATTTTTTCTAAATGAGAACAGTAGTTTCATGATTCGATAAAATTTTATTGTTCTTTCAAAAGTAGAGAAAAACCGGAACAAAACTAAAAAAATTCTAAATTAGAGGTAGCCGGTCGGTTAAAAATTTGAGGAGGGTAAAGGTACGAAGAACGTATATCAGGATGTATTAGAGGAATTAAAAAATCTTGAATCTTTTGAAGAGGCTATTGGTATGGCTATATGTAGGGAAAAAGAGGCAAGGGAGTTCTACCTAAATAAAGCAAATATAATGGGCAACCAAAAGTTTAAGGAACTTTATGAGTATCTGGCAAATGAGGAATTGAAACACCTCGGTTACCTTGAAAAATATCGCGACACAAAAAAATTACCAATAGTTAGTGCGAAAGTACATAGTGGTCAGTCTTTTACTCCTGAGTTCAATACAGATCGAGCAAAGGGAAATGAGATCACTTTTGGAGATACAGGTATTCTTCTTGCAGCTATGAGACATGAGAGAAAAAGCGAGTATTTTTATTCGGAACTGGCAAAAAGGGCCAAAGACGATGTCCAAAGAAATTTTTTCGAAATGCTGGCAGTATTTGAGAGAGGTCACTACGAGTTAATAGATGATTATCTTGAAGAAATAACTAGTTTTAGAATGCAGACCTAAAAAACGAATGACTTGTGAAAGTATTACCCTGTGAAACAATTACAATTTCTATCTTGTTATCGGGGAAAAGGCTAAACCTATATATAACATGAAACTTACTTTTGTAGAACAGACGAATGCAAAAATTCTCATTGAAAAACGGAGCATCGGTATTCTCGATGGCTACTTAAGGGATATGGAGAGTGAAAGTGAGCTTTGTATGTCTTGGATCTGGATGGATAAGTAGCATCTTGAATCGTTACTGATTTTATTTTCAAACCTAAGGCAATAATATCGGTTTTGCAACTGTCTTCAGATTTATTCTTTTTTGCGATGAAAGAAAAAGGATACAGAGTCCTTCAGAATTCACAAAACTTTTGGTACCCTGTCCACTGCTAAGTACTTGTATGCAATTTTGAGTCTTCAGATGCTGAATTTTCTACTCAGCAATTTTTTGATATTTGTGATTTTACAGAATTTTTGGTATCCTATCTAAAAAACTAAATGTCAAATTTGCAAGGATCTGCGGGAAAATTAAAACATGACAATCTTTAAATTGTTGTCCTATTTTAAACGATTTTATGGATAAGTAAGTTTTGTTCAGTAACTATTTTTCATAGAATTAATTAAAAATAACAACAGTTACACAAATACAGATCATTATGTATGTGTGCTGTCACTACATAAAATACGAATAGAGTTTACAACATCACATCCTTTCAGAAACTGCGTATTAATCTTATAGATAAAAAAAACTGTAATCTACATCTAAAAAAGCTAGGTGATAAACGTGGTAGTAGTTAGACAACGGTATCTTCATTTCGACTGGGGTTGCAGTGGAAACTACACATTCAAGTGACCATAACTTTCAACGACAATGGCACTTTTATTTCTTCAGACGCGGATTCTGGAAAATGGATGCAAGCCAATGGAATGATACTTTGGCAATATGGCGGTCTGAAAACCACTTATGGAGGATACATTGTTGAAAGCGCAATGGTTGACTCAATGTTTTCCTTCACTGGAGAAAATGGTTGCTAGTATGCGCTAAATACAGGATGCACAACTATGCTGGCCGAAGAGTGCAAGGCAGAATTTGGTTCATCCGGAAACAAGGCAAAATACTAAAAAACCATGTCATATTCTATTTTACATACACAAAGATTTGCATACTCAGTTCCATTTACATTACAATGTAGCTTAAAATACAAATAAGTTAGTTAATAAATGTTCTCGGAGATATTTCCATCCCCGCAGCAAGATGCAGGCTATTTGAATAAAATAATTCCGAATCTATCTAATTCTTTTTGGGAATCACTTTTTAAATAAAAAATCATTTCCAGCCCATACAAAAAAGCTAAAATTATGAACAATATTCAGAATCATTGTTTCGAAAAAGATTTAAATCTAAACTACGTGTTTTTTTGTGTTAAGCATTTTGAGGTGATATAGAGTGAATTGCGGTGAAATAAAAGAAGGTCAGCGTCTTTCTTGTGAAGGATGCGGGTTCGAACTTAAGGTAGTAAATGCTTGTGGAGATAATAACTGCTCTACAGAAGCATGCTGTAACGGCGACATACAATGTTGTGGCGAGCCTATGAAATTAAAATGATACTCAGATAAACTAACCGACATTCTCATGTGTACACAAATGTATAATTTGTTTGTCTATTTACTCAATATTAACTCATTGATCCATTGTAGGTTAGATTAATTTTTAAGCTATCGGCTTATTGAGAAAATAGATAGCATTCTTGTGTACATCTGAAACTCAGATCAAGCACTTTATAGCTAGATGAGCATTAAGGACGAGCAGCTGCACGCCACGGACGAACAGAAGAAAAGCTAAATGAGAATAAGCATAAACAGATTATATATTTTCAAACTTTAATCCAGGAAAATAGCAGGCTAAACATTAAGCTGCTTCCGAAGAATGCAGAAAAAGTAGATCTTGTAGCGATTTTGGTAATTCGGTTACAATTATACCGTATAATAAAAATAAGTAGGAAAGAATGTTCTATTAAAAATTGGTCATATTGGGATGAAAATATTACACAATCGAAGGATCTTGATTTTCTCTACCCAACGCAAATGTCTCTAGAATTTTCTCCCTTATTCTATCTGCGTCCTTGACGATGATCTCAACAGTCTCATTCTGATTCTTTGAACTAACATTCGTTTTTTGGTATATTCGCCTGTCGAATTCTTCGGGAAACCTTTTGGACAATATTCACATACATACATGGCAGTTTCCAGCTTCAGTCACTTTATTCAGCTGTTGCATAAGGGTTTTTTTCAATCAGCATTCTGTTTGATAGCTTGTTGATAAAACTGATAATATTTCCCAGATTTCTCTGTATTCCCTTGTTCATCCATTCGTTGAACGTCTGATATATGATTTCTACAGATTCAATAACAAATGCATATGGAAGTCCCAAAGAAATACTGTTCCCAATTAACTTGGTTATATAAGGAGTTAGTTTTGAAGGATGTGATCTGATCATACCGTTTTTACTTCTTAGTATTAATATAAGTGAATCTTCTACTTAATATTTTTTTAGTTTTCTTCTACACTAAACCGGAATTTCGACTAGTTATCTCAAAAATGAGGTGCTCTCATACGTTTTAAGACATTTTTTTGGATAGTTAATGTTATTGGACTCTCAATAAAAGAGCTCTCTAATAACCCCAGAGGAAGTCATTTTTCCGATCAATCTAAAAACCCATAGAGTTACTGTCATATAGTGATAGGTTGGTTCACGAGATATTATATATATTTTTATCACTTTAAACTGATATAACTCAATATATATAATTGATTACTTTTTTCCGATATTATCGCATATAATAATCAAAAATAAATACATTATACATAAAACTTAACTATGAATCTATAAATTTTTGCTTAAGCGTGATGGCTAGGTTCAGCCTAGTTAAGTCAAAAAACGATTGCGGGGTGATCGAAGGCACTTTTTTGAGTGATGTCGGTGTGCTTTATGTTATACTCAAAATGAATTTACTGTAGGGGCCAAGAGTAAGTTGATTTATCGATTGGATTTTTAGCTTTCATTCTTTGTGTTTCACAGTTTAGAGATGATTTCTAGAATATAGTCCTTAAGAAAGGTTATTTTCGGATTTCTACTTGGTTAAATTCTTTATTTAAAGAACAAAGTTTATATTTTGGGTCGTTAATCTAAAAATCCCTACTGACAGTCTACCGGCAAACGATAAGAACAATGTAGGGCTTAGAAATTCATTAAAAAAATCATACGCTTAAAACTCCAAATTATTTAGGTCATAATACTTATGATCCATATGCTAGTGTTTTTGTAACTTACTTAATTTTAATCCTAAGGGGAATTCGATATGAAAAAATATATTTTACCGATGGTTTTATTGGTTTTACTTTTAATGCCAGAAGTTTTGGCATCAGGCAATGTAAAAATTAAGGATTTTTCTGCTAACGTTACTAATGGAAAAATTCCATTATATACAAGGTTTACTGGTGATGTCACCGGTAAAGTTATGACTTGGCGTTGGGTATTTGAAAATATAGGGACCAGCGCCACTACTTATAGTGGTTCAAAGATGACAACTCATCATAATTTTAAAAAACCTGGAATTTATAATGTTACATTGAATGTATGGGGCCCTGAAGGCAATGATACACTTATTAAGCCAGCATATATAACCGCCACGGGAGTAAGCACAAATGCAATATACAAGGCTAAATTGAGTGGTTCCAAAGCTAAAGCTTCTTTAAGCAAACATAAACACAAACACCACTTCAAACATCATGAAGTTGAATAATGAACGATTGTGGGGCTATTTAAGGCTTTTTCTTGAGTAGGTTAAGGTCAATTTTACTTTGAATGAATTATGAGCCTATCATAGAGGCTGAAATTAAGTTAATCATTGACTCTCAGGGAAGAGCTTTCAGTTTGTTATAATTTATGAGATTAGGGCAACTATGCTAATACTAATTAGTCTAAATTAGGACTAGATAACTAGAAGTGTATTATAAATCAAACTCAATTGTGATTAATAAATCTCATCATATATTTAAGTAGATATTTGATCAAGCTGTAGGTATTTCCCTCCACCTGCAGCTCACAAGATCAACTTTTTGATATCCAAAATCAGCTGGATCACCGATAATTGGGATTATTGAATTAATACATACACGATTCTAATAAATGTTTACGATAGGTATGGCAAGAAATTAATCGAAGGAAATACGCCAGTAAATACAACCAACTAGAAACTGCCAATTTTAAAGACTATGGAGATCAATGAAAATTACCTATTTCATAGATAGAAGAATATACATTATTCTAAAAAAATATATATGTTAAGATACTGAATAAGTAAAATTACATAAATTACGCATAATTAATAAGATCTATATCTATTTCTTCTATATATAATCTAGAATTAAGATATAGCATTATAGAAATTATTTAATTTATGTAATTTCAGTGTAATTCCTATATAAGTGTGTGTAAATTAAAAAGATTTTTAAATAATTGGAGTTATATAATTAAGTTTATTATTTAATATAAAAAATATATAGTAGATTATCAGAACCATGCATAAAAATTTTAATATATTTCAAAAATTCTCTTTAGTGCGTTTTAAAATTAAGAGAACTAAGATAGTAACGCTACAATAGATATAGTATCTATCTGATTCCGTTGCAAAAATAATATTTCTGCATTTTGATATTATAATTTTCACCTTTATGTATCATTTTCATTAGAAAGAAAATGATTAACTTTCCTAATTGTGAAGGTTTTTTCTGATTTTGCAAGAAAGCCAGATTTTTTGCAACGGAACCCCCTCTACAGCAATTTCTCACTCAAATATTAATGAATTAAGCATAGATTATTTGATCCTTATGGAATTTTTATTTCAGTCGAATACCCCGCAGCTCGCTGCAGGGATGGAAAATTTCCCCGATAACCGTTGTTAAATAATAAATTTCTATTTTTGCTACATTTGTACTGTAAATGGAACTAAGACGTGCAAACCATTGTGTATATAATATAAGATACCACATGGTTTTTTGTTTGAAGTACCGTAAAAATCTTTTTTAGGGACAGAACTCATAAACTTTTTGAAAAACGTATGCTTTGAAATTAGTGAAAGATACTGTTTTGAGTTTGATACAATTGGTAGTGATGGTGATCATGTACATATTTTTATTGGAGCTGAACCAAAGTATTCTCCTTCAAAAGTCATGCAAATTATAAAAAGTATTATAGCAAGATAAATCTTTAAACAATGCCATGAAATCAAAAAACAGCTTTAGGGTGGTGAACTGTAGAGTGATGGAGGTTACATTGGAACTATAGAAGATGGAACAACTTCAGATGTTATCAAAAACGATGTTGAAAATCAGGGAAACAGGGAAGAAAAAGAAGCATATCAGCAAATGAAAATACTCGATTTTTAATAGCCATTACAACCAGAGTGGTGGCGCGAACATACCCCGTTGCTTGCAGCGGGGTGCGCCAGCACAACTTTGATTTAAAAGGATTGAAAAAATGGGAGTTAAAGTGGGAACAGTATACATGGATAGAATATTTTTTAATACAAGAGTCATCTGAAAACTAAATGAGCCTAAACTGAAATTTGTAATTGCAGCTAAATCTAATAAGAAAAGCAAGGCGATACCTGAAAAGACCCGAACGAAATATGGATATGCGTCCAATATATTTGAAACTAAATTTCAGGGAGGGGGATCAACTTTCAACGTTGTATTAATTTGGGCTAAGAAGAAAGTATATCTAATGTTTGCTACAACCAAAGAAGGGATCCAATAGACGCATTTATAAAGCAAATACCTGAAAAATACAAAAAGAGATGGAAACTTTATATAAGTAATAATTGATTTTGAGATCCGAAACTGCTCTAAGTCAACTGTTGCAAGGACGTTATTCTTTGTAGTACTGCATCATACGCATCATTTTGAATATGCTAAAGTCAATCCTTAAGATTGCAGCATATCAAATGAAATCAATAATCAAGCCTGATATCATCAAAACATTAACCTGCGTGATTGAATCATTATGCAATGTTCCAGTCAAATTATTCCTGGATACTTAAATAAATTTAGTCGAGAAAGAAGTTGATGCTATGCGCTCGATTAAGAGAGATATAATTCTCAATAGAATCTCAAAAATTACTAGATGAGTTAGTAAAGACTATACACAATTTTCACTTTAGAACTTTAAATTACTGAAATTTAGAGAGACTATTATGTGAAATATTATCATTCTGGACGAAATAAAGCGCTCTTTTGTGACTAGTGCAGAAGAACTGTACAAGAATAAGAATAGTCATTCTGAACTATAGGGTTTTACATCTAAAGTATTTTTTGCACCTAGAGTCTAGCTAAAATGGGATTTTAGGTGCAAAGCCACAACAAAAATATTTAAATATAATAAATACTAACTAAATGATAGTAATTATATGGTTATGTATTCGCTCCTCAATCCAAACGTATGTGAAGAGACTGAAAATAGTGTAGATTAATCTCGAATAAGTTTGTGATCTGGGTAAAAAATATCGGAGGAACGTATACTTGACACTGTCAGTAAAAAGATCATCTTACGATGCATGCATATGGAACCCTTTTGACGAAATCAGAAGAATGCAGGAATACATGGAACAGATGTTTAGCTCTTTCACGATGTTGGATAATCGGTTCGGTAGCGAAGTCTTGTTTCCATTTGCCGACGTGGTAGAAGAAGCTGATAAGGTAATTGTCACGACAGATTTGCCCGGTATTGATAGAGAAAATATTGAATTGAGCCTAAGAGACAATTTCCTCATAATCAATGCTGGAAAAGGAAAAGAGGAAGAGACTAAAAAGGAAGGTTACATAAGGAAAGAGCGGGGTCTCATGCGATATTAGCGTGGGATCCCTTTTATGAACGGTGTAACCGAAAGCGGAGCATCTGCTCAGCTTAAAAATGGGGTCTTGACAGTTACCTTTCCAAAAGTAAGTCAATTGGAAGAAAGAAAAATAATGATTGAATAATGGAGCATCAGGGTATGAAAATGATCCCATATCCTGAATTAATTATAACTTTTTTGATCATATTGGATTGATTTTCGTATTTCATTGATTAGTATGTCCATATCCACTGATTATTTAAAGGATTCTCATTCCGTCGCAGTTAGGGTATTAATTGCCATGGTATTAGTGTCGACTGGGATGTAGGTGGTAGTGATACCTGTTGGATAATGGTTTATATAGAATATTGAACCACGTGGTTATTGTACTTAATTTTAAATCTCAAGTTCTTAAGTCCTAAATATAAATTAGTCAATACCCTATCAGGGTCTAGTTATAATTGATAGTCTTAGTCAATCAATAGAATAGACATTGGTTCAGGTTGCCCTTTAATGGGAAATTCTATGGGCATCTCTGATTCCGCAGCAGTTTTCTTCATATTGATTCCAACTGCGTGCTCCGGAATTCTTGCCATATTTGAATGGATACAGATTCCCTTTTCCACGTTGCATTTTTCACAAAGCCTACATGAACCATTCACGAATGCGACTGCAAAGGTAAAACCTTCATTAAAAGCTGCCTTTTCAAGCTCTAGCATCGCTAAAGCCATTTTTTTGCTGTAATCAAAATAATCTGACCAGAACTTTGCTGCTTTTTCCCTTGTTTCCTCAGACTCAGTAGGGTCAAGCCATGTTTTGTATGGAGCTTTTGCAATTTCTTCGTCTGCGACTGCAGGAGATCTGAACTTGACAAGCAGCGCATACCTGTACTCGTTGAGTATCTCCCGAAACTCATCAACAGTTGGAACATGCGGTGGGCAGGTAAGCTTTTTCCCGTAGCCTATACATCCCCTGCATTTTAAAACCACCCTTTTCTCTACAAATACCTTGGAAATTGGAATTATCTTTGCATCAATTGCATCCATTTCCAGGGCTTTTTTTACAAGTAAATCACATTTTTCGGGTTCTATATCTCTGAATGACAAATTCACTCCTCCTAATGACTTTTTCCCAATTAAAAGCGACTTATTAGTCATAATTTTATTAGAAAATAGGTACTGTCAGGCGCAGTATATTATATAATCGTTTGCAAATATCTCTATTTCAGTGCAATTTTTATGAAAGTGGTCAAATCAAGTTCTCCTCATGTAGAATTTTTTATCATTTTGTAAAATGTGGATTTGGCGAGTTCACTGATGCATAGATTTTTTTTGTTGCAAATCTATGCATTCTCTTAATTTCAGTCAAAATTTTGTAACAATTTTATCTAAATATATATATATATATATATACATTCTTATTAAAATAAATGGATACCTAAAAGCCAAAACGTTTATAAAAACTATACTATTATTTTGACAAATTCCTAAATTTAATCATGTGAATATAAATAATGTATAAATAATTAGTGAAAACTCAGAGATTTAAAATCATCATAAATATCAATCAGTACACTTTCAGAATTTAGTGATGATTTGAAATTGAAAACCACTCGATTTTGAGATTGAGCCTCTCATTAAGTACAACTGTCAAAAATAATGCTTAAAAGATGGAATATTATGAAACTGAAATATAATATAGTCTTTCTATTAATCAGCATGGTTTTATTTTCGGCGATTGCACTTCCAGCATCCTCAATCATGAAGTTTGCGGCACAGCCGTATTACATTGATCCACAGCATAATTTGTGGCTCAAAGTCAACATGAATGAAAGTACACAACATTTCAATGTGTACAACACACCTGGCTATTCTTCCAATGGAGATATAGTCATGGGCATACGATAACTTTAGCTCCGGCAGCTTAAATACATCAAAGTGGGCATCTTACAAAGAAGGAAGCAATAATTCAACAGTAGACATACATAATGGACATTTGGTGTTGTCAGGCTCTGGTAACACATCTTCTGCGAATGTTGTATTGAATAAGCCATTCACTAAAGGCATTGAATTAGCGGTCAATGAAACACTAACAGGGGGTACTCATAACTTAGGTACATTTTCTGATGTTTCTTTTGGTTCCGGCGCACTCGTATGTGGGATTCGGGGAACGGATTGGTGGCATACAAGCTTCAATGATGGTGGCTCATTCCAAAATCAAGGAATGGACAAAGCAATTATTTGGGTAAACTCAAACAGTTTGGATATCGAGATACCAACTCCTGGAATCACACTAGGTGATTATATCAAAGAGAATGTTCCCCACACAGTAACATACGGTTATGATGCTTATGGTAATGCAACTATGTACATGCTAAATGTAACTCAAAATCGGGTTCCGTTGCAAAAAATCTGGCTTTCTTGCAAAATCAGAAAAAACCTTCACAATTAGGAAAGTTAATCATTTTCATTAGAAAGAAAATGATACATAAAGGTGAAAATTATAGTGTCAAAATGCAGAAATATTATTTTTTCAACGGAACCGCATAAAGTGTTTCAAAGCTTATTTGGCATGAAAGTACATGATGTTCTCTTCCTCACGTACACTGTTTCTCATTTTTCCCCATAATTAAGAGTATTCTACGATTTCTTTATATATTTTCATCGATTGAGAATAATCATCAAAGATTATATTGGTAATAGAAATACTTTAGACTTACAAATAAGAATAGAGATGAATTGAGATTTCAGTAGTTACTTAGCATTAAGAGATTATTTAATTAATTACAAAGAAATCTGATTTATTTATTTGTTTATTTATTTATTTATTTCGAAAGGAATATTATATATCTCTTTTATATGCTTATTGTCATATATGATTATAGTAGGATAAAGTTCTCAATGTGACAAAAACATCTAACGATCCTTAAGTCAAACACTCTTAATGAGATGAAATTGTTGCGTTTATTCACTCAAACTTGGACAAAATTTGGATGAACGAAAAACTACGACAATCTGGCATTTATATTGTTGGAGATATGCTCTGGGGGGAGCATATCTGCCAATTCTATGATTCAAAAGAAGATTTAGCGGACATTCTGATTCCGTACTTCACATTAGGGTTAGAAAACAATGAGTTATGTCTTTGTGTTACGTCACAACCTCTGGACGTCGAGGATGCAAAAGAATCTATAAGGAAGGCTGTACCTTATTTTGATTCTTATCCAAACAAAGGGCAAATAGAAATCATATCTTACACTTGCTTGCATGTAACTGGGAGAATCTACGATTCTAAAAGGATCATAAATTACTGGATTGAAAAAGTCATTCATGCCTTAGAAAATGGCTATAGCGGGCTGAAGTTGAGTGAAAATACTTCTTGGCTGGAAAAAAAGGATTGGGATTATTTTGTTGATTATATGGAAAAAATGGACGATATTATCAGTCAATACCAAATAATAGCTTTGGGCTCATATTTTTTCGACAAGTATATCACAACAAATATTATTGAAGTGGTCTCAAGCCATCAATTTTCTTTGAGCAAAGGGGAAGGAAAATGGAAGAAGGCAGATTATTTAGGGCGAAAGAGAGCTGAAGAAGTAGTTTTTCGAGCCGTGAAATATTGGGAATATACTTTTGATGCTGTGCCAGACCTGATAGTCACAATAGACACTAAATATCGGATAACCCGCGCAAACAGAACCATGGCGGTAAAATTGAGGTTTGCAAAAGAAGAGTGTATTGGGTTAACTTGCTGTCGTGCTATCCATGGAACAAGCGGGCCTCCTTTTTTTTGTCTGCACCAACAGTTGTTTAATGATGGACTCGAACACACTGCTGAGATTTGTGATTATCATCTTGGTGGTTATTTCATAGTAAGCACCTCTCAACTACATGATTCAGAAGGAAAACTCATTGGGGGTATTTAAATCGCCCATGATATAAGTGAACGCAAAGTCGCTGAAGATGAGCTGCGCCAGAGTGAACATTGTATCGAGCAGAAGTTGGTGTATATCCCCTCATCGTCTCTAAAGATGGAGAATTTGCTTGCTGATATAATTGATATCCAGGTTATTCAGTCTCTCGTGAATGATTTCTATAAGCTCACTAGCATGCCTATAGGCATAAACGATCTCAAAGGCAATGTTCTGGTAAGCGCTGGATGGCAGGATATCTGCACTAAATTCCATAGGGTTCATCCACAAGTTTCCAAGTACTGCGTAGAAAGCGATACAAAACTAGCATCTGCTGCTACCCCTAGAGAACTTAAGATGTACAAGTGTAAGAACAATATGTGGGACATAGTGACTCCTATCATGTTGAATGACCAGCATGTCGGCTATATCTTCTCAGGACAGTTCTTTTTTGATGATGAGCCTCTGGACTATGAATTTTTTAGATCCCAAGCTAGAAAATACGGTTTCAATGAGGGAGAATACATGGCAGCGCTTAATAACGTTCCAAGGTTGAGTAGAGAGGCTGTGAAAACGGGCATGTCCTTCCTCATGGCATTTGCCAATACACTCTCACAACTAAGCTACAGCAATTTCACGCAGGCTCAATTGCTGACGGAACGCAATACCCTGTTGAATGCGCTGCAGGAGAGTGAAGAACGTTTTCATACGATGGCAAATGCGATTCCACAATTGGCATGGATCTCCCGTCCAGATGGCTATATCTGCTGGTTTAATGAACGCTGGTACTCTTACACCGGTACCACTCCGGAGCAGATGGAAGGTTGGGGCTGGCAGATTGTTCACGACCCAGAAGTGCTGCCAAAAGTACTGGAGCAGTGGAAGGCTTCGATTTCGACGGGGCAAATGTTTGATATGGAGCTTCCTTTGCGCGGTACCGATGGTATTTTTCGCTCGTTTCTCACGCGTATTTTACCCCTGAAAGATGCAGCAGGAAACATCCTTTGGTGGTTTGGAACAAGTACAGATGTCACCGAGCGCAAAAAAACTGAAGAAGCCCTTAAAAAAGCACGTGACAGTTTAGAAGAAAAAGTCAAAGAGCGCACAACGGAGCTAGATAAAGCTTATAACTCGCTAAAAGAAAGTGAAAAAAGGCTCGCTGAAGCTCAAAAAATGTCTCATATTGGGAATTGGGAATTGGATCTTATAACTAACAAAATATATTTATCTGACGAATTGTATCTTATTTTTAACCACACTTTACGAGAATTAGTCTCACCTTACAATGACTATTTAAGTTATGTAAGCCCCAAAGATCGAGACCATGTGGATAAGGCCTTTAAGGCAGCTATTGATGGAAAACCCTGCAGTATTGATCATAGAATTATCTTAGCTAATGGGGAAGAACGCACAGTCCATTTACAATCCGAAGCTATTTTTGATGAAAAAAAGATCCCTATTCGATTGAAGGGAATAGTTCAGGATATTACTGAACGTAAAAAAACTGAAGAGAAAATTCAGAGCTTAGCGAATGTTGTAGAATCATCAAATGATGCTATCCTTACTATATCTCTTGATGGTATTATTACTAGCTGGAATAGGGGTGCAGAGCAGATTTATGGTCATTCATCGGAAGAAATTATAGGAAAAAGCGTATCAATACTCTCACCAGATGATCTCAAAGATGAAACAAAAAAGCTAATTGAAAAGGTTAAACTGGGAGACAGAATCCAACGTTACAGAACTTCAAGGTTAAGAAAAGATGGTAAGTTAATCTATGTTTCAATAGCTCTTTCTCCGGTTTTTGATTCATCTGGAGAGCTGGTGGCTATCTCAGCTATTACTAGAGATATCACTGAAAGCAAAAAAGCTGACGAAGTTTTAAAGTTGAAATTAGAAGAACTTGCCCGTTCAAATGAAGAGTTAGAACAATTTGCTTACGTTTCATCTCACGATTTACAAGAGCCTTTGTGGATGATAACAGGTTATTTGCAGCTTTTAAAACGGAGATATCAAGGCGAACTTGATGATAAAGCTGATAAATACATAAACTGTGCTGTTGAGGGGGCCTTCAGTATGCAAAACCTGATAAATGATCTTCTAGAATTCTCTCGAGTGACTACAATTACTAGAGAACCTGAATTTACGGATTGTGAATTTATTTTGAATCAAATATTATCGAATTTAAAATTATTTATAATCGAAAGTAAAGCTACTGTTTCATATGGCTCTTTACCTAAGATAATGGCAGATTCTATCCAGCTAGTTCAGGTATTTCAGAATCTGATCATCAACGGAATAAAATTCCACGGTGAAAAGGCGCCAAAAATTCATATTTCTGCAGAGAAAAAAGCTAATGAATGGTTATTTTCAGTTCAGGATAATGGAATTGGAATTGATCCTCGATGTTTTAAGAAAATCTTTGAAATTTTTAAAAGACTGCATAAAAGGGAAGAATATCCTGGAACAGGAATAGGGCTTGCAATTTGTAAGAAAATTATAGAAAAACAGGGTGGACGTATATGGGTAGAATCTGAACCGAGTAAAGGTTCAACTTTTTATTTCACTTTACCAATTAATCCTATAAAAGTTCAAAAACTAAGTTTTAACACGTAAGAAAAAACGTTCAAATTGTTATTGAAATTCATTTATTAAAGAAGTCTCACTAATTAATTTCTAACAACGTTTCCCATTTCTTTTGCTTTGAATAGAAAAGAAATCCTTAAAATATTTTGGTGTACTTTTTATATTAATGTATATGAATATACGTGTAATAACAAGCTTTCATTTCAAAAAGTTCTTATTATGGTTCGTGGTGTCAGACTACATACAATGATGCTGATGAACTAAAGTTATTGCCATAGAAAATATATGCAAAAACTTTATATTATATAATTGATAGTTAATCTATAGTAGTACATAACTACTCTATAGCAAACATTCTAAAAAGAAATGTTACATTGTAGTTATGTATCTATAAGTGATAAATTGTCGGCGAACTCTCCAACAGATGGTCTACGCAGCTGCAGGTATCTCTTACCGTTTTAGTGTAGTTATGTGTCTGGCAGTGAAATTATCACTGGGCTCTCCGACAGATAGTCTCCCACGCTGCAGGTATTTCTTTCCTGCAGCTTATAATATATACTTTTGTTGGTACATCGTTGATGACCATAAGACATCAGTTATTCACTGCTGTTGCCATGGTCAAGAATTAAAATTTCGGATCTCTAGGATAACCCTGCGGGATCAGAGAACTGTAGGGTCTCAAGAATCAACAATGACAGTAATCTTTTTAGATAAACCATTTCTGTTTCTCAGATTTTACATTTAATTTTGCTAATAAGATTTCATGTTATTGCGGTAATTTTCCTTGCCAGGGCAATAATTCTTTTGAATGTCAATTGATTCCTTCTTCCAATTTAAAAACTCTTTTAGCTTGTTATTTTATTTCTTGCTGTTGCATGAGCAATTTGTGTTAGAATCCATTTGCGTTATTTTATCCTCTTTTTTTGGTTTTATGGTTGTATCTATTTATCTATATATTGGTATACATTCAGAAATATTCCCAGCTAATAAGCAAGCTTATTCCTGAAGAAGAATCTTTCAAATTATCGATACCAGCAGTTAGAGTTACTACACCAATTTCTCCAACACCAGGAACAGACATTAA
The DNA here is from genome assembly GCA_963733675.1 of uncultured Methanosarcinaceae archaeon. GTDB lineage: Archaea > Halobacteriota > Methanosarcinia > Methanosarcinales > Methanosarcinaceae > Methanosarcina. Next base: position 594,903 of record CAVTET010000001.1, read on the forward strand.
AATTTTAATTTACGTTCTTTGTATGCAAACAGAGGAGACCTTTTTTGATTATATCTCGTTCTTTTTGGAAATAACTTTCTTTTATAAAGGTCATGCTTTTACAATAATAGTCAAGCCCTCTAATAATAACCACCGGAATTCCGCCTGCTCCCTCACCCATCAGAAGGTTTGCAGCACCTGCAAGTTCATCTGCAACTGCCTCTTCTGTGATCTCAAGGGTTTTACCAAATAGGTCTTTTTCTCCAATCCAGCTTTTTATAGGTTTTATTTTATAAATCCCGATGGCAACACCAGTTTGCCCCATCTTAAAAGCTCTACCGTTTGTGTCAGTGACGATGACACTTAATCTTTTGCCACTCAGCCTTTCAATTCCATTCCCTATTTTTGAGGCACTAAAATCCGGATTTTTTGGAGGGTAAAGCAAAAATCCATTTTCGATATTAGATTCATCAATTCCTGCATTTACACAGGTATGTCCTGTAAGAGTTGTTACAAGCATGAAAGGTATTTCTACAAGGACTTCCCTGCTTCGGGTCAGTATAGCCTGGATAAATCTTGCATCTTTCCCGTTTCTAGCTGAAATATCAAGTGCTTTTTCTCCCGGCTTGATATCTTCAAGCCTGAAGGTATCACCTTCAGCTTTAGCAACAACTGTAGAGGCAATGATCACAATGTCCCTGTCATGAAGTTCGATATTCTCACATATAATCGAGGGCAGATCGTCTCCATTATGTATCAGGGGGATGTTTTCTATGGCTATGGCTTCGAATTTCAAATGTCTTCCTCATAAATCTTTGAACTCGCAATGTAGAGTAATATGATTTTGATTTTTTCAAACGCGGAAAAAATAGCTCCGTGCAAACAAAATTTCAGAAATAAAGGCAGTAACCATAAATAAGACCACCGATATAATGGACCTTGTGGCGATGATGAGAGTTACCCCAACTGAGCAAAAGATGATGAGAACAATTTTCTGATGCCGCCTTTTATATCATTTATTCACTTTGCTATGTTTCCTTCTTTCCTTATTTTTCCGATACTTTTTTCTTTTCTTGGCGCATTTAAGAATTTCTATTCAATCTTTAAACCAAATCTCTTTAGGGGTGTTAATTACGAGCCAGTATGACATGAATGAAATTCTACAAAAAATAAAGAATAAGAGCCCTTTTGAGTTAAAAGATAATGAAAGAAGCAGGCCCTCGAGTTTGAGGGTTATCGTCAGCAAACTGTACTACTCCCTAGACTATGAAAACGAGCCTCAGGCTTCAAGGGAAAAAGTGACTCAACTTCTTCTTTACCATGGCCAGTTTAGTCTGGAAGAGATCGAGGAGATATTCCGATCATCTGCAAAAGAAACTACTTCTTATTCAATTGAATTTCTAAAACAGCACCCTGAAGTTGCAAAGGCCGAATCCCTGAAAAGTAAAGAGTTTCCGGATGAAACAGAATGGGAGGGAGTTGAAAAACCCACGGAAATAAAATACATTTTTCCCCACTATCGATGAGTTTCCATCTGAGAGGGCTCAACTTAATAGAATGGTCAAAAAAGCTCAAAATATTGTTTATGTGAATAAATTTGGGATTATTCATCTGGTAAAATAGCATATTAACAATATCCTCTAATACCTAAAATTTTTCATTCACTTTTAACTATTCCTTTTACCTCTCTATATTCTACAAATATCCCCGTCTTGAACTTTTTCTCATCCATAGCTTTAGTTAAATATGTATACTTTGAAATTTTTAAAAGGTACTGTTTTGAGTTTGATGCAATGGTAATAATGGTGATAATGTACATTTTTATGTTGTTGCTGAACCAAAAAACTCTCCTTCAAACTTGATGTGGATTACACAAAATATAAGAGCAAGAAAAATCTTTAAAAAATATTATGAAATCTAAAAAACAATTAAAAAGGATAAATTTTGAAGAGATAAATGTTGCATTGATACTGTGAATAATTGTACAATTTCCGGTTCCGTTGCAAAAACTTCAACAAAATATGTAAATCTATAAGTGATTAATAAAAATCAAAATATTCAAGGAAAATGTACTAACATTATAAAGCTATACCAAACAAGTGATTAATGTATTTGACTTCATTAAGAACAGAGTAATTTAGATCGATTACTTGTCCTTTTTTGATCATATTTATAGCTTCAATTCCTTTTAAAGTCTTATTAGCAGATCGAAAAGACTGAAATCCTAACATTGGATTAACGATTCTCTTTATAGATCTGTGATCTTGTTCTATAATGTTATTCAAATACTTGATTTGTCGAATGCCTACGTTTTTAGGTAGTATTTTATCAATTTTTAGTTTATCTATAGCAGGTGGATAAGCTGGATTCTTATCAACGGTTATTAATCTTGGAATTTGATTATGATTAGAACTTAAAGCTTTCTTAAAGAATCTCTTCGCTGCCTTTCTATCTCGTTTTGAACTTAACATGAAATCAATTGTATCTCCATTTGAGTCAACTGCTCGGTAAAAATATTTCCATTTACCTTTTACTTTGATATAGGTTTCATCAACTCTCTACGAATCATTTGTTGGTCTTAAATGTCTTCTTATCTTCTTTTCTATTTCAGGGGAATATTGATGTACCCATCTCATGATTGTTGTATGGTCGACTTTTACTCCCCTTTCTGCCATCATTTCCTTTAAATTTCTATAACTTAATGCATATTTTAAGTACCATCTTACATTCAATAAGATAATTTCCCCTTCATAATGCTTCCATTTAAAGGAATTAGATAGCATGTTACTATCTTTGGTTTTCTTTTTATTCTATTGTATCATTAGAAAGGATTTTTTGCAACGGAACCATTAAAAACGCTGTTAAAAATCAGGGGAACAATAAAGTAAAAAAATCATATAAGTAAATGAAAATATTTGATTTGGAATAATTTCTTTATTTCCAAAGCTGGAGGCGAATAGATTCAGTTGCCTATGGTAGGTTCCGAAACAGAGACTTGATTTTAATTCTCTTTACCGATCTCCTTAATTTCAGATGAATTCTGTTTTTTTTCTCTTTTTTTTCGTTTCCAGTTTTCATCAGCCTTATTTGATACGGAATATTTTATGCCTGCAAGAGCAATAAGAACTGCAATAATGGTCGAGTATACAAAATATTGAAGTGCTAGAGATGTCTCATTAGTGCCCCCTGTTGAAAGTGAAAATGCTGCTAAAATATACGTGGTTGCACCCCAAAAAAGTAACCCAGTTGCGATGATAAAAAGAGAGATTGAAACATTCTTATATATCGGTTTACCCTCCATCCTTAGATCGAATATTTTCCCTAGGTCTGCAAGTATTAGGGCTCCTGCATACCACCAGACAGAGGCATGGGCGAAAACTGAGACAAGAGTAAGGGTTCCATGGTACCATATTCCTTCTCTCGAATAAAGTTTCCATACTTCCATGGCACCATATGAAGTTGCTATAAGACTGGTAAGTATGGCAGCCATATAGCTTATAAAAACCATTTTTTGTTCAAGAAAAGCATCCATCAACCTTTCTTCTTCAAGGGCAACAATATCATCCAGCCCAAATCCCCTATACAACATGTAAAGTCCAACAGCTGCAAGAATTCCTACAATTGCACCTTCGGGATAATGAGCAAGCAGAAATATGGAATAAATAAGAAAAGCAAGTCCTAAAGGCACAAAAAAAGTCTGGGATATTTTCGGGTTGCTGAATGCATGTTTCAGGATATAATAAGTACTTTCTAGGTTTTCGCTTTGCATTACCACAATTCTTTTTACAGAATCGATTTTCATGCGGGATTGGACAATAGGAACTAGGGTTTCATCTTCTGCTCCATCCGAGACAAAGATCGATCTCTGCACTTCATTAGTCTGGAGGAAGTTTTCGAGCTGTTCCGCTATTTTCTGGTCTGAAATAACTCCTACATTTTTGTCTCCTGCAAAAGAGATTATCTCCACGTCAGCTCCCTTTGCTCGCAGTTCATCAAGTATCCGGATTCCGCCGAAAATTGTATTGGTATCCGAGTCCTCCGGATCTGCGATCCCAAGTGCAACAGCAGCTTGAATGTTTGCTTCCCTTCCTATTATAGGGGTTTTTAAATTTGCTTTTTCTCCAAGGTCATTATCTCGGTCTATGCATATAATTAGGGTCTGCATGGCTCCTCTATAACTTTAAAAGCTTACTCAATGCAGAGAATTGATTTTTCCTGAATACTATCTTTGAGTTTGGCATTTATTAGTTTCTGATCGGAGTTTTCGATAGACTTCTGTAATCAGTTAAGTGTGCTTATTTTACAACAATAGTATCTTCATTAATACTTTATAAGCTTGTATTGTGATGAAACCACTTTTGTAACCATTTCTCATTTTCAAATTCAATTTTAGCTTTAGTGAATATGGGTTGCCATATAGTATATAATTTTTATTATATCTTGTAAATTATTTAGGTATGCTCCTATGCATTTGAGTCTTGGAGAGTTTAAATCTCTGAACAATAATTTCTACTTACTAAAACTCTTACTTTTACGTTCTAAAAAAATGTTAAAGTTTCCAGTCAATAGAGATTTATTTGGTGAAATTGATTCCTTTTAATGGACTGGATATCTTTTTGTATACCGGATAGTCAATCTATTTTAACAGATACAGTCTTTAATAGACAAAATTTTGAAGTAATAATGATGCTTGTAATATTTGTTTTACAGAGAGAGCATGATCTTTCAGACTTTAAACTTGAGAAACAATCTATTGATTGAATTTCTTTAAGAAAATTTCTTGATTTTCCTGAGTACATACCATACAGACCACGGTTTAGTAATTCAGGAAAAAATATTGATAACTGCAAAGAAAAAGAAATATGGAGACAGTTGCAAAGATAACTTAATTGCCTTAATTTGAAAAAAAATGTGACTGATCCCGGAAGCTACCTTTGTCCATCCAGATGCTGGGCCTGCAAGCATGGATAAAAATCGAGAAACTAGGGCAAAAATAACATGGCAAGGTGGGATCTAGATCAAAAAGAGTGTTAAGTCACATCTTGGACATAAACTTCATAGCATAATAAACAGGGATTATGAGCTGATCAGAAGCTTCAAACCAACAACTTCATAACTTCATGATTCTAAAGTAAATTTATCAGAAAAAAATTGAGTGATTTATAGAGACTGAGGATACTACGAGAAAAAAAATTAACAGTTTAAGATGTAAAAATTAAAAGAGCTTTAAAAGAAAATCCTCTGGGCATGAGTGATATATTATTAAACAAGAGGATCAGCTTAAAAGGATTCAAAGAAATGAGTTTATACCATAAATTGAAAGACATTCAAAGTGGAAAAATTCTTGTCACCATTGTTTAAAAAGTAAATCTAAAGATTTTGGATACAGTTTTTGTGATAATCTATATTAATTAATGACATGGAAAATAAATGGAATATTCTTTTAAGATAGTGTGAGCTATCTTTAATATCAAAGAATTATAAACTAGAAGAGGAACAATGAGATCAAATATCGAAATTAGCTGGAAAGATTTGGACAGGATTCTCATGAAGAAAAAAAATAAGAAGTTAATCTGAATCCTCTATGGAGGATTTCTCTAAACTTAAATTTTTGGCTTTTTATCTATAAAGCTCATATAAGCAATTTTTTGAATCGGAGTTTAATCGAGATTATCTTGAATTTATCTGTAAAATTCACAGAAAAATATTCCAAAAAACTTTATTGAATCAGTCACAAGATTCAGACATTGGTTATAAATATTTATATATAGTAATATAACTAAAGATAATCTGCTAAGAATTGGATTAAAAATTTTGATAAAAAGATAAAATTATAATTAATTGATAAGTTGACAATAAATTGCAATCTTCTCCTAAATATCAAATGATTAATAAGGGAACGCCTTAGTTTCTTCTATTCTTGAATATTATTTTATAGTTTATGACCGTCATTTCTATATTTTCCAATTAATATACTTCAAATAGATCGGTAAATGGTTCATGAAGGGGTTCTCGATGCAGAACTTTCAGATGGGTACGAAATAAAGCTCTTATAAGAATATTCTATATTTTCAGCAGATATTGCAGGAAAAATGGGAATTCACAGACTATGCATTACAAATAAATCTTGAATTGGGAAATACTAGGTCAGAATGGGTATCTGAGCATCGATTGAATTTTCAGTCACTTAATTAAGTTCCCAGCTCGGCTATTGGGACATGTGTTAAAATGTAAAATTAAGAGATATACAATGAAGATTTCATCCTAAATTTTGCCAGTAGATGATCTCTTTTTCCTTTAAAATCTTTTAATCCAGAACTATCTTCAAAAGTGGACATTTTGTTGTACAGCTACCTTTTTTTAGATAATATCTTTTGGCATGCTCCACCATCAGGGCGTGGTACTCCTGATAAATCACCGGATTATGAGGCAAGCTTTCTTCAAAAAGTGTTTTTATTTCATCATAATTTGCTTTTTCATCAACAAGTTTGAGGTTTGTTACTATTCTTCTTGTATAGGCATCAACAACAAAAAAAGGCTGTTTGAAAGCGTACAGTAGGATCGAATCTGCAGTTTCGGGTCCTATTCCTTTTAAAGAAAGCAGTTCTTCGCGTGTTGGGATTCTAGACTTCAGTTCCCGAAACCAGATGGCAAGGGTCTTGAGGCGTATAGCCTTCTGGTTGTAATAGCCTGCTGGTTTGATTGCTTTTTTTAAAGCTTCCATGTTAAGGGGTATAATGATTTCAGGGGAGAGGGCATCCAGATGGTTCAGGTTTAAAAGAGTTTTTTCAACCTGAATCCAACTTGTATTTTGAGTAAGCAAGGCTCCAGCTATAATCTCAAATCGTTGATCACCTGTTTGTGGATAAGTATAGTTCCCAGGATGATATCCCTGAGTATACCTTTTTTCTGAATGTATCCCCCAGTTAGTTTCATGGAGGTCTATTAAAGGCCACCAGCCCTGAGGGCCGTATGAGTCAAATAGGTGATCATAGATCATTCTGATAATATGCTCGATACCTGGTTTTTCGAAATAGGTATTGTGAATATATTTTGCCATTTCAATCCTCACTGAAGTTTTGAGAAAATCTAAAATTTACCTCTCTGATTTGCAGAATTCCATGTAGCTACCTGAAAATGATGCTGTCTTTCTCAAATAGTGAGTATTCGCCTTCTATTTGTGGGAAACAGATATTTATACAAAAAATGTTTAATTATTTAAAATTATGATTGTAGAATCTAAAGCAATAAGGAGTTAAAACATTAAATATGAGATTAATGAGAAAATAAAATGGAATCGTAAAAAACTGATAAAGACCTATTATGAATTGTAAAACCTTAGTTTTGCGTAGTTTCATTGATTGTGACTATAGCTGCTCAAGGATGTTTCTCACAACCAGATAGTTCATAAACAAATAGTTCACAAACAAATAGTTCATAACCAAAGAGTATAAATGATAACAATATCGAGGATATCAAGGATATCAAAGGTTTCTGGACGAAAAATCTGAAAGTCCCAGGTGGAGTGGATAAGAATTTTGGTTAATATTTCCACTAAACCTGATGGTTCAACCGCTGCCTCAATGAACAGTCTTGATCAGGGAGTAAGTGGCATACCTGTGGAAACAGTTACTTATAAAGATGGCAACTTAGCCTTGAAGTAAAATCCATCATGGATATTTTTGAAGGGACAATTAAAGAAGGCTGTAAAACTATCGAAGGGAAAATGGAAACAGGCCGGGTCAATTTTTCTGCTCGTGTTTAACCGCATTGATAAATAACCTAATCTACGAGAGAGCAAGATCCTGTAAAACCTGATCCCTATGCTGAAGAAGAAGTTGTTTATGGAAATAAAGAAACAGGTGTCAAGCTGGTAGGTACTTTAACTTTTCCAAGATCAGAAGGGCCGTTTCAGTTTTATTGCTCATAACCGGTTCTGGCCAGCAAAACCGTGATGAAGAGATCTTAGGTCCCCCTCTATTCCTTTTACTTTCGGATGATCTGACACGGTGGGGGTATTGCTGTGCTCGGGTCTAGAAAAATTAGGTAGATTTGTTCAATTTTTGACCTATAAAGCAAAACTTGTAGGTAAAAGTGTAATAAAGAATTGACGAAAAACACATAACTAAAAAATGTTGTTATTGTGGGAAATTTCGTGATATGCCTTCTTGGAAGAGCGTTATGGTTTATGATTGCTGGAACAATATTGGTGGGGATCGAAATGGTTCTATCAATATTATGTTACGTTTCCTATTGCAAAATGCCTTGTAGACAGGCTATCAAAAATTTGTTGATAATCTTCGACAATATAGAATTTCCACTGAATCTCAAATTTGATAACAGATGAAGGAATTCCTCGAAGGAAGCCCCTTCCTCGGAGGGTATAAACTTACAGGGAGGAGTCGTTCATTTCATCGATAAGGTACTAGCTTATTGAAGCTTCAGTAAGCAAATCTATCTTTACGCCAATAAAATCTAACTGTTCCCTCTCAATCCTGATAATGGTTAGCAGACTTTTCGTTTTGGAAAATGCTATAAGAATATCTATATCACTATCAGCTTTTCTTCTCCTCTTCATAAGAGCCAAAAATTGCTACTTTGTTTTTCCTTCTTTTTCAAGGAATTAAGATCTTTTTTCAAACAATTCTTTGTGCTGGGAAACATTCTCCATATTGGTGTAATTTCATTTGTTATACTTTAAATGTATCCTGATTTAAAAAGCAGAAAAAGGATGGAGATGTATGACTCAAAAAGAAAAGTACTATGATGGCGGTCAAATGGTCCAAAATAGGTAAATGTACGCATATTATGTATAAGAACATATACATAAAAAAACTATATCTGTCTATTTGATAATAATTATGTGGATGAATACTTTTATAACCATATTTAAAGATCAGTATAGCTAATGTTTAATCAAATATTATTCTAAAAAACGGAGATAATAAATGCCAAATAAAATTAAGTTGTACTCAATGGTCCTAGTGTCAACAGCTATGATTTTAATGCTGGGGAGTATAGCATATTCGGCTCCATTTACAGATATTTCGACGTGCAACAACACTGATGATGTAATTGATACCGTAGTCAACACTGTTGCAACCACGGTGAATGTAGGAAACGATCTTTGGAAAGTTGCCATCACTTCAGATGGGTCAAAAGTATATGTGACGACCGACGGCAACAAAAATGTATCTGTGATTGACACTACCAAAGACACAGTTACAGCCATGTTAAATGCAGGAAACTATCCTATTGAATTTGCGCTCAGCCCAAGTGGAACAAGAGTATATTCAGCGAACAGATTAGACAAAAATGTATCTGTAATTAACACAGGGAATAATAATGTTGTAGGCACAGTAGATTTAGGAGTGAATCCTTATGCTCTCGGGCAGTTTATAGGGAAATTAGTTCCTACGATTTATTGGAATAATCCTGCTAATATAACCTACGGAACAGCATTGAACAAAACTCAACTAGATGCATATGTTTCAATAAATGGAAATTTTATATACACTCCACCCAATGGCACTGTATTGGGTGCAGGTCAGCAACAGATATTAAGTATCACTTTCACACCAAATGATACTGTCAACTATACTCAAACATATGCAACTGCTTTGATCAATGTAGCACAAGCGGCTCCAATAATTACCTGGAGTAATCCTGATGACATATTCTATGGGATACCAGTAAGCAGTGTTCAGCTAGATGCAAATTCTTCAGTAAATGGAACATTTAGTTATAATCCTCCCTTAGGGACCGTATTGAGTGACGGTAATCAAACATTGCATGTTAATTTCATACCTGATGATGCTATGAATTATACTACAGCATCAGCGAGTGTTACAATCAATGTACTGACCCCTGTGCAGAAAATTTATCAAATGATTACTTTTGTAGAAGGTTTAGTTACTTCAGATGAATTGAATCGTCAATCTGGCGTTGAATTGATCTATGAACTACATGATACAATTGGAGATCTGATTCAGAGGTATACAAATTTAGCGATTATTGAAATTAAAAATTTTATTTACTAGATATAAACTGAATCAATTTTGGGGTGCTTTCGCCAACAAAAAGCTAGGGGAAAGATAATCACTATGCTGAGATGTAATTTTGTTATAAATGGGGTTTTACACAAAAACTATGTATTTCTTTCGGTTTTTTTTCACATTAAATCAGCAATGTACCGAAAGTTCTGTAAAATCTGATTGACTCTGTATCCTTTTTCTTTCAGCATAATAAAGGTGAGAAGTCAATTGTTAATATCAAAAAAGATCCGTCATGCGAGACATCTGCTGCATGGGCAATCTGCAAAAAGGAAATGTGTAATCATTACCCCAAGCGAAGAATATGAGTAAATGAAAATATTTGATTTTGAATAATTCCTTTATATTTAGAGCGCCATACACTTTGATTTTGAAAAATGGAATATTTGTCGTCAGCTTTTCTTAAATATAAGTTCCGTATTTATTATTCTCTTTGTTTTATATTCATTGAATAATAATATATGGTTGATACAACTTGAAATCACTTTTCATTGGCATATCTAGCTTATTCCAAAATTGAGTGATTTTTAAATTTTTTGATTGAAAATCTGAACTCATAAAAAGAATTCAGCCTCCGATCAAAATTAACATTCGATATTTAGAAGTCTCAATCCAGAAGTATAATTCGAGTGTTGGAGCAAATTTCAAAACCGAGTGATTTTAATTTTACGTCAATCACTAAATTTTGGTGCTGAGCAGGTATGTATATGAAATTAGAGAAGATTTTAATAAACTTCTGATTTTTCACTAGTTGTATGTAAACCAGTTATACACATGTGATAAAATTCGGTAGGTTATTGAAATTTCAGAACTTACACATTTAACAGCCCTTTTTTTGCTGTTCAACTACGTAAGTCCTAAGCCGATTTACATTGTATCAAATTGAATAAAGTGGGAGTGTAAACAAATGTTGAAACTTGGAATGAAAAAGGTACTCACAGTTTTGCTGTCAGTCCTTTTTGTAGTATCGTTGACTGCAGCGGCAGCAAGTGCACATGATGGTAATCGTGGTAATCGTGGTCACGGTGGCTTTGGTGACGGCTTTGGCTTTGGCGGCTATGGTATGGGCTGCGGCGGCTGTGGCGGCTTTGGCGGCTGTGGCGGCTTTGGCGGCTGTGGCGGCTTTGGCGGCTGTGGAGGATATGGAATGGGTTATGGAGGATATGGAATAGGTTGTGGATATCCTTGTGGACTTGGCATGAACTATCCTTTCTACCCTTACTACCCCCCAATTAATATTATACTCTAATTAATATATATTAGGGAAAATTCCGATATATATTTGCTTTAAACAACCAGCATAAATTATGATTTATCGGAATTTTCTATAGTTTTTTTGTTGCTTTATAACTCATTTTTGCTCTATAAATTGTTTTTATTGTTATTGCTAAGCCTTTTGCGATATCTGTACTGACATTATGTTTTGTAAGTCATCTATGTGAATATCACGAACATCAAAGGAAACATTTATAGATATTTTTGTTTGATTTTTTTTATGGGTGTTATTGGCGATGAAATTTTCTATAGATTATTGGTAATAAGGTGGTGGTTTATGTGTTTGATGCCTATTTTTTAAATAAAGAAAATCAGAGAAATATTTTTATAAAAATTGTGATATGACTAATTTAAAGTAAAGTAAAAACATTGCTGACTTCAGCTAAAACTGATAAAAGAGGTGGATTTGTTATATAAAACTTGTGCATAGACAAAAATTGAAAAGTTCCTTTTCTGGTTGGATTAGATTTATAAGAGCCGTTTATTTGTGTTTTGCATTCGATTCGATTTCTTTTTTATGATCTCGGTATCTTTTTTTCTTTAATTTGTTATTAGTTTCAGTGTTTTTTCGGTTTCTTCTTTTTCCCTTTTCTCCCGTCCATCAGTAAAAACAGTGTCATCAGATGTTTTGTCAGTAATACTATTGGCTCTGCATCCTACTTTTTGCAGTGAAAGAAAAGGATAATGGAAAGGTCTTATTTTACAGAACTTCATCTACCCTGTTTCCACAAATCGGATTTATTTCAGTCGAATACCCCGCAGCTTGCTGCGGGGATGGAAAACTTCCCCGATAACCGTTGTTAAATAATAAATTTATATTTTTTGCTACATTTGTACTGTAAATGTAACTAAGACGTGCAAACCATTGTGTATATAAAATAAGATCTCACATGGTTTTTTTGTTTGAAGTACCGTAAAAATCTTTTTTTAGGGACAGAACTCATCAACTTTTTGAAAAACGTATGCTTTGAAATTAGTGAAAGATACTATTTTGAGTTTGATGCAATTGGTAGTGATGGTGACCATGTACATCTTTTTGTTGGAGCTGAACTAACATAAATAACTGTATTGTTTATCTAGGATAAATTCTATTAAGTTAGTATGAGTAATTCGAAGATCTTAAATGATTACTTAAGGAAGTGCCAAGCAGATGGACTTACGGAAGAGACAATTGCAACTGCTGAATATACACTTATAAAGTTCATATAATGGTGTGGAGATCGAGAATTAAAGGAGTTTACAACAGACGATGTTTACGATTATCTGGATTTTATAAATGCCTATACATACATCAAAGCTGGTAAGGCCGTTAAATACTCACCTGGTACACAGCAACGAATTAGAACTGTTTTGAAAAAATTCTTGACCTTTATAAATCATGAACTAGGAGCCGTAATAAAGTTACGAACGCTAAAAAATGGGAAAATCCCCGAAGATATTTTGACTCGCGAAGAAATTGAAAAATTAATTGATTCATGTCGAAGTAACAGAGATCGGGCTATAATTGCTACTTTTTATGAAAGCGGAGCTAGAAGGGGGGAATTACTAACAGTTCAACTTAAACATGTGACTTTTGACGAGAATGGGGCAATCCTCAATATCCAAAAAGGGAAAACAGGAAGTCGACGCGTTAGGCTTGTATTAGCTTCATCTTACCTTAAACAGTGGATTGACACGCATCCATTAAAGAATGATCTTGATGCTTACTTATTCTGTTCGACTAATTCTCCTTTTGGAGTTATCACATTTGTAGGACTTGCAGATCAACTACACAAAATAGCAAGTAGAGCAGCTATCCAGCCAAAAAGAGTTTATCACATGCTTTTAGACATGCCAGAGCAACCCACTTAGCCGAACAATTACCTGAACAACTTTTGAAAGAATATTTAGGCTGGACAAAATCAAGTAATATGGCGAGTATATATGTGCATATGTCAGGCCGAGATGTGGATAATGCTATACTTAAGTTGCATGGAATCGAGACTGGAGAAGCTACCAAAAAATTCATTGTTAATAAATGCCCACGTTGTAAGGAAATGAATCCAGAAAATGCTTTATTTTGTTTTAAATGTGGGCTGCCACTTACGCAGGAAACTGCAACAACAGTAGAATTCGTAAAAACCGATTATATGCAACTCGCAAATCTAGACGAAATTAGAGAAATGAAAAATACATTAAAACAGGAGCTAGAAGAAATCTCTAAGCTGAAAGAGATAATGCTTAAAGCTGGAAAATGATTTATATATAATTTATAAGGAATTATAATTTTAAGGAGTCCTTACTTTTGCTATACATTTTTCAAAGAAATTATTTAAAAAAACACCATAATCTTCTGATGAAGGCGACCTGTATTTATCCGGCTTCGCATCCATTATATTAAAAAATTTACTATTTTCTTGCACGAATTCTTCTTCTTCGATGGAAATTGTTCCGTCTAGAATATCTCTCTGAAAGCAGTGGTCGAAAAGTAGCTCAATACCTATTATTTTTCTGTCGTGCTCAAAAGTTATTATTTGCAGTATTTCACGACACGTCTCTTTCCAATTTTTATCCACTAAGATTCTGTTAAATATCTCTTCCGACATTTTTTTTACCAAATTAGCCTGGTCTACTAGCATTTCATTAGGTTTTTCTAGTAACTCTGTATGCATATCTTTAAGCACGTTCAGAGCTATTATTTTAGATGCCATTTTAAATGATATATTTGCTATCATTAATTTATAAAGTTCTTCAATTGATATTTTTCCATATTCTGTCGGCAATGACACTTCTACTATTTTCTGAAACGTTTCTTCTAACATCTCAATATCTGCGGATAATTTCAAAGATTTTTGACAAATCTTCGATTTCAGTGAATCGTTTATGCATTCATTATAAACATCCAGCCAAATATTTGGGTTGGCTATAATCTTTTTCATGAATTTAACGTAAAGTTTATTAGTCGGATTTTTGACAGTTAATACGGATGTCCAGTAAGTAGCGCCTATGGATAACCTACAAATTTCGTCAGCTTTGTTATATAAAGTTTCAACCTCGTTTTTTAAGCATATATCAAAAAAGGAAACCGATAAAAGCAACTGGATACTGTACTTCTTAGCAATAGTAGTATCTAGATTTAAACCGCGTTGTTTGCTGATTATATTTAACGATTTTTTATATATGTTTAATCGTATGTCAGGGAACTGAATTCTGATATTTTTTAAATTTTCAATTCTTTTTATGTCCCACCTATTAGCTAATCCAGGCTTCGCTGGGATTTTTTCTATACACGAATAAGGGCGGTATTGCAAATCTCTAAGATGCTTTTTTATGTTCCCTTGATCTTTTATCTCGTATTCTCTCGCCAGAAATTCTCTTATTTCTGGCTCTGGAACAGGTCCATCACTACTTATAATAAATTCAAGTATTCCAGCTTTGGCCTCATTCCATTTGAGGTGATCTCCTTGACTTCTTCTCATATGCTATAAAATATGCTATATGGTATAATAAATCTATGTATTATTTCTTTATTGCAATTACTGCTCATTTTTTAATAAAAACCATATGGTATTATTATTCTAATATTTTTACGGTATGTTTAAATATTAAAATTAACATGTTGTTTGACGGTGATGAAAATCAATTTCAATTTCGGAAAAAGAAAAATTCAAAAAGTTAGGTATTCCTTCTTAATTCCTTTGCCTATTGATTGGGTCAACAGCATGAAACTTGGTAAAGGTAATTTGCTGGAAATTGAAATGCAAGAAGACTATAGTTTGAAGATAACCCCGGTTCCACAGGCCCGGTAAGACTCTGAAGGAACCAGGAGCACAACACCAACCAACCAAAAGAAGGAGATGTCGGCATGAATAATATGACACCAAAAGATATATCTTTTACCTCATGGGCGAAACAAATCTGCATCAAACATACTGAAATTTTAGATCGCATGAGAAAAAGTACTGATCCACTGGGAAGGGCAATAGCAGTTAGAATTATAAAAACGCAGGAGTAATTGAGCTTTAAAAAGAGAAATAGGGTATGTAGATTACCCTGGATCACACAAAGGGAAGGAAACTGATTGAAAAAGTCTTACAGTAGATAATATCATTTTACCTTATTTAATCCTTCTATGTGTGATTTTCTCTTCTTTTTGCTACTGCGGGAGTTGAAAATATGTCATTCAACCCAGACGAGTTTTTCTGTAAACGTTTGTATATTTTATTTAGTGTCCGGATGAAAGGAAATAAAATCCAGCTCAATATAAATTATTATAATAAGTTTATTCTTTATAAAGCTTTCACTAAAGTAAACTGGTTGCCGTCCTATATATGGATCACACGTTCTGCATTTTCAAAGCTCAGGTGGTTCTGAATGACTGCCCGAACCTTCATTAAACCTTGCAAGAAACAGTCTTCTTCTATCTGCAGTATAAAACTCTGCTCTGAATGTTGTGAAGCGCGGGAAAAGGAGAATTTTATGAGGGCTTTATTCATTTTAAGCCTAATTTTACCCCAGGAAGTTTGACAATGTCTTCGGATTCTATTTTCGCTCAAATGGATATTGTCAAAATAATTAGATCTTATGGGATTAACCTAATCCGAGAAGGTAATATGTATTACGGATCAATTCCACCTGTGGGGCAAACCGGTAAAAGTTTACATGTTTGGGCTAATGCAAATACCTGGTTTTGCAACAAAAACCATGTAGGTGGGGGTATTCTTGATTTTATTCAATATATAGAGAGAGGACTTACTAAACGGCAAGCACTTGAAAAAGCGGCAGAAATTTCAGGAGTTCAACTTGAGCCATTCTCTGATGAGCAAATTAATAAGCTTGAAGAAAAAGAAGATGTTTATAACACTCTTACTGCACCTGCAAATATCTACCACACAAATTTGACTAATGATCGGTACAGTTTCATTTTCAATCGATGGGGAATTACCAGAGAATCAGTGGATGATTGGAACTTGGGATATGCTTCCACTGAACGAAATCTTGAAGGCATGGATCCTAAAAACTTGATCAAAGCTGGCTTAGTGAATATTACTGATACTGGAAATATGGGGAGAATTCTATAGAGGTAGAATAATTTTTCCTTACCTTATCGATGGCACGATTCAATATATGGCAGGCAGAGTAACTCCTGATACTCCAGATCATGATAAAGGAGCGAAATACAAATATCTGCGAATTAAATCTGAAACAAAAAATGAACAGATATCTGAATTTATCAACAAAAAGGGATTTTTTTGGGGAAGATCGAATAAAGAGTGCAGATTTCTGCTTTATTACTGAAGGACTTGCGGATTGTATTGTAGCCAATCAATTTGGCTTTCCTTGCCTAGCTTTAGGTTCTACGGGGATATCAAAAGAATGCCAGGAACATTTGATTCATTTACTAGGCGAAAAAAAATGTGTCTACCTATGCTTTGATAACGACGAAAACAAAGCAGGGCAGAAGGGAGCCATAACAATAGGACAAATTCTTTTCGATGCCTGTATTCAAATTAAAATTATTGATCTCCCTTCTGGATCAAAAAAAATGGATATTGCAGAATTTATGAAAGATAGAGAAGCTAAAGACTTTGAATTATTAAAAAAAGAGGCTTTTAGCTTCATAAAATATACATTAAACCTCTGTTCTGTATCTGACTCTTTGCCAGAAAATTACAAAACTGCTGAGTCTTTTGTGTGTGATAGACTTCTTAATATCCAAAATCTATATAGAGATGCCTATATTTCCGATGAGATAAAACAGCACTTCAATTTCCAAAATAAACAAAGAGATAACCTTATTAAGCAAGCTAATGGGTGGGTGCAAAATGGAAAAGAAAATAATAAAGTCGTAGAAGACGACAATGGAGTCGAAGAAATAGACCATCTTACGTTAGATTTGATTACATCCCTTGAAATTCAGAAAGAAACAGGATTGTTAGCTTGTGAAAAATGGGTTAGTAATAATAAGATCAGTATTGCAAAAGTCCCTCCAGAATTATTAGCCAAAAAGTTGGTGGGCCTAAGGGAAAAAAGATATAACTACAGCAATTTTATCCATTCAATTAAAGAAACGTTTCTGTTACAGTCGTATGAAATAGAAGAAATTTACCAGAAAATACTTGGAATTAATAAAGGGTATTATAACGAAAAAAAACGATTAAATAAAATCTTAATCCGGATTCAAAATTATTCTTCACATATAAGAGCGAAAGCTCAAGATTTATTAAAGTATGGGGACCCCCAAAATTTCATCTATCAAACTTTTAGGGCGATTCAGTTGTAAATATCCAAATCTTCAGCAGCAGCCTAGTAAATACCAAAAATGGAGAACCATATTTACAGCTGAGCCTGGAAATAAAATAATATCTTTTGACCACTCTCAAATAGAGCTTAGGATATTAGGAGACAAAGCAGTTGAGCTTGCTTTTATAGAAGCTTTTGCTGCAGGTATGAATATTCATACCCTTACTGCTTCTAAGATCTTTAACAAGCCATTTGATAGTATTCAAAAAACTGACAAAGAACGCAGTATAGCAAAAACGATTAATTTTGGTTTACTTTACGGGATGTCCGCTAAAGGTCTGATGAAAAAGTTAAAAACAGACGCTGGGATTGAACTAACAGAAAATCAGGCTAAAGAGTACATTCGTACTTTTAAGGTAGCTTATCCTTTCATAAGTAGTTATATGGAAAGAATAAGTCAAGAAGGCATACAAAATAGAGAATTAAGAAATGCTGCAGGTAGGCTATTAATTATCGATGACGATATAGATGAGAGTGCTGCCGGTAGGGAAGCAATGAATCTACCTATTCAATCACTATGTGCAGATATGATTAAGGAAGCTCTTCCCCAAATCCAAGCTAAACTTGAGCCTTTAGGTGTAAAATTCATTAATATCGTTCATGATGAGCTCGTATTTGAGTGTAAAGATGATCAGGCTGAGGAAGTCTGTACTTTTGTAAAAACAATAATGGAAAAAGTAGGGAATAATTACTTAAAGCATATTCCTTGTGTAGTTGATGTTAAATCCTCAGATTATTGGCAGAAATAAACAACATCTAGTCTTTTGATAATGTCTACTTCATCTTTTTCTATTTCTGGTTCTAACTGATATTTCATGTGGAAACAAGTAATCTATCTTACATAATTAAATTTAAAAATGTTGTTTTTTAACGTCAATTTTATTAGTTTTACCCAAAAATAGGAAACTATATTGAGAAAAAAATAGTTCGTTTTAAATATCTTTTATAAAAATTCAAATTTATTCCATCGAGATTTTCTCCATAACCAACTATTCAAGTGTTAAAATGTTATTGTTTACCATTACCATTTTGCATTGATGATAACGTATAAGTACTAATAAATAGTATATAGTAGCGTCGTTTCTTGAAAATTGACGGGCTGGTAGATCGCATAACATGAAAGGTGATAACACAAGATTTCAACAGAAATTTACAGAAGATATGTTCCTGAATGCTCTATCAATTGACAGCATCAAGTCCAGTGCGACTATTATGAATCTAGTAGGATGTAGCAGGTCCACAGCTAAAAACATGCTTTACAAGCTTGTAACTGAAGGGAAAGTGAAAAAAATAGGAATTGAAGGCGACGGTTACGGTTGGCAGAAAGTAAAAGATGATTAAAATGAGTTTTATTGACAACAAGAAGCAAGAAAGCGATCCGGAATTTGTGTTGCAAATAATGCCGGAATTAAAAGAAGATTATCTCAAAGATCGTCCGTGCAAGTTGGAAAAAGATTCGATAGAGATTTGGAAAGTCGTAAGTGTACTTAATGGAGATTGTGACCTACCAATCGAGCAACAATCTTTTTCATGCACTCAGGTACTTTTTGATAAAGAAGGCGAAGATAGATATTTAAATTTATGCGAACAAGCAATGCAAGAGAAAGGAGTTGCGTTTGATCAATAATTGGGTACTATTCATAAATTGGATTGCACTATAGTCAATGAAGGTGGTGATACAGAAGTAAAACCTGTGTTTTTGCTGATTGATTCAAAAATTTATCATGAGATAGATTGTAGACATCTACCTGAAGAGTTGTTAAATAAGTTGCTATAAATTGTATGTACCTTGTTTTAATAGAATTGTGGGGAAAATCAAAATCTTCCTTACTCATTTAGTATTTTAGTATCATTTCTTTGATTATGTGATCAACATTAACATTATTTAGCTTAAGTTATCCTAACTACTCTAAATACCCTAGACTAAAGAATATGAAATTTATGTGAAAACATTATCCTAAAATTTAAGTACTATATAGCAAATATAAGTTATATATTTTTTATGTGATAAAAGTGTATGCCAAATATCTCGTGGTTAGTTACCGTGCATGTCAGTAAAGATCATGGGAAATAAAAAAGGTCAAAAAAATGACTTATTATGAGATCAGTGGTGAGACTTTTATTTAAAGTTTGGTTTGTGAATTATTGCCATACTCAAAACAATCGCTCTTAGAGCCGGAGACCGGCTCAGATTTGATAGCTGTGAACCTCACTTCTATACAAAACAAAACGAACTAAATATTCAAATACAATACTAGTTAATATTAATTAAAAAGTAAACAAGGTGATAATATGACTCGTCCTTCTAAACTCACTCCGGAAATACAAAAAAGAATCGGTGATAATATTGCACTCGGTTTGACTTATAGATTGGCTGCCGAGTCGGTTGGTATAACCTATAAAACGTTAAACGAATGGAATCAGAAGGGGCAGACTGAGAAATCTGGGAAATACTATAAGTTTGCACAATATATCCAAAAATACAATGCTAATGCCGCAAAAGCTCTTTTGGAACGCATAAATGAATCAGCAAAAGCTGGTGATACGCAAATGTGTACTTGGGGATACTTGAACGCCGTTTTGCGTCAGACTTTGGACGTCGGGTATATAAGAAAACGAATGTTGTTGCAGAAAATTTGAATCAGAATGTTGAGATAATAGTTCAGGACACAGATGCAATTCGAGAAGAAATTCTAGCAAAGTTTGATCGGGTTGAAGAAAGTAATGAGTTATTAACTAGTTAAGGTTTTTCATTCTAACTTAATCCATTTTTAATAGAAAATATTTTACTATTTATTCTTATCAATGGGCATAATTGTAGTCGAACTTACCAAAATCTCAACCAAGGTTTCTTAGCTCTCGGAGCTTCAATTGACTTCTGAGTGATGAGTGTTTGAACTTGCATCATATAATTCGTGTGCATGTTCTTGATATCTTCAAGTTCTTTTTTAATGTTGCAATATGATCATTCAAAAATCTGTTTTCAGCATCCATGGACTCAAATTCTTTTTTGTATCCTGATGTCTCACAACTATCATGGTTCAGTTGCAAAAATAATATTTCTGCATTTTGACACTAGAATTCTCACCTTTAAGTGCCATTTTCTTTCTAATGAAAATGATTAGTTATCCTAATTATAATGTTTTTCACTGGTTTTGTAAAATAGTCAGATTTTTTGCAACAGAACCTATTTTGCTTACATTACTTCAAAAAATTTATATTCACGCAATTTTTCCCTACGGCCCTATAAGTTCCCAAAGTCTTATCCAGTAGCAAGCTATTGGGTATTTGACTAAAATAAAGAAAGTATTAGGTTTTTCTCTTTACTAGAAGTACTTCCTTTTCTTTTCCAATAATTTCAACTTTTTCTTTAATTCCTATTTCCTCCTCAGACTAGCTTGCCAGTATTCTCCATTATACCGGACAAGTCCTGACTTTCCTTGTCCCAGAGGATCTATTGTTTGGGCTGTATCACCGATGATTGTTCCTATAACTGGCTTTTTCTTTCGGATCTCGGTTACTTTATAAATTGCGAAGACAAGGAAGAGCCCGAAGACAATCGTAGGGATGATAACTGTCAAAGTCATAAGTCTTATGAATTCGCGAGTATAGATGTTTTCAGCTCCCGTAGGTACAAAGAGTACACTTCCTATTATAAGACTGATGAAACCGGCAAACCCGAAAATTCCGAAGCCTGGAATTTTAATTTCCAGGATAAGAAGCCCTATCCCTATAATTATGAGAAAGATTGCACCCACATTTATATTAAACCCTGTACCTATCAACCCAAGTACTATCGCAATGATTCCAAAAACTTCTACCCCTGATCCAAGATTTGAAATTCCAAAGATAATCCCAGAAAGCCCAATGATTAGGAGAAGAGAGAATTGGATTTGAGATTAGCTCCAAGAAAGCAAGAGAAAGAGAAGGTTCATAGTTTTCAATGCTGAAGCTTTCAGTTCTGAAAATCTTTCCTTTCACAACCTTTCCGTTGATCTGGATCAACAAATCGGAGATAGAAGGAGCTATATATTCTATTACACCTGTGTCTAGTGCTTCTTGCGCGCCAAGATTTTTGTTTTTGGTTATAACTTCTTCTGCAAAGGTCTCATTTCTTCCGTGTTTACTGGCGATTGTAACCGAATATTTGACAAGGGCATTTATTATCTTTTCGTCTTCTATTGGTTTTGTCCCTTCTGCAGATATCTACACTGGCTGCGCTGAACCAATTACAGTGAAAGGAGCCATTGCAGCAATATCAGTCCCCATCAAAATAAAAGTACCAGCTGACTAAGCTTTCCCACCCTCAGGCACATATCCAATAACAGGAACCGTTGTATTCCCAATTCTCTTTATGATTGCCTGTGTTTCTTCCACCCCTCCTCCAGGTGTGTCAAGGCTAATTACAAGAGCTTCAAAGCCTTCATTTTCAATTTTCGCTATTGCATTAGCTATGATATCATCTGAAGCCGGGATGATGGCTCCTGAAATTTTAAGCACAAGCATCTTATTGTTAGATCCTGTCGCAACAATGGAACCAAAATTGGCTATAAGAATGGAGCATAAGAATAAAACAAAGAGGAAACGTGTAACCCTTTCCATAAGCATGTTTGTAGGTCCTTTCTTGCCCTTTACTTTTCTTCAGACTCTTGTTTTCATCTTTATTGTTCTTTCTTTCTAGAAATAGTCTGAGATAAGGCTGCTATGTTTCCGGTTTCAAGAGCTTGAGACTGAGTAACCACTATTAAATTCTTTTCACTAGCAATCTCGACAAGAGTCTGCAATTCCCTAAGTTTGATCGCTGTCGGTAATTCCTGATAGAAAGCTGCTGCTTCCGACATTTTCTGTGCAGCTTGAGATTCTCCTTCTGCAAGGATTATTCTTGAACGTTTTTCTCTTTCAGCTTCAGCTTGTTTGGCAATAGCTCTTTTCATCGTATCGGGCAACGATACATCTCTAATAGTAACCGCTGTAACCTTAATTCCCCATGGGTAGGTGTACGCATCCAAGAGTTCCTGAATTCGCTTGTCGATACGTTCTCTCTCAGAAAGCAGTTCGTCGAGTTCCATCTGACCCAGCACATCCCTAAGTGTTGTCTGTGAAAGCGTGAATGTTGCAAACTTATAATTCTCAACCTGAGTTACAGCGGCTCCCGGCTCAATTATCTTATAATAAACAACGGCATCGACATCAACCGTAACGTTGTCTCGCGTAATTACTGCCTGTTTAGGAATATCAATAGTAACAACTCTAAGGTCTACTTTAATCACTTTATCGACAATCGGAATAATTAGAAAAATACCAGGTCCCTTTACTCCACTAAGACGACCTAGCCTAAAAATAACTACTCTCTCATATTCGTTAACCATTTTTATGGATTGTGAGAGTATTAAAAATACAACTATTAATGCTGGAAACAACAAGGCACTAAAGCCAACCATAATCTACCACATCCAGTTTCATAACCTTTAGTTTCGTGTTTTATAACATCTAGTTTTATAATACTTGACTGAGATTTAATAATACATTTTCAGCAGTTTCTTTCCTTACAACAAGGACCGCTATTTTCGAGTGTTTGACCACCTTTTCTGCTACGCTTCCAATAAGGAATCTCTGAATTGCGGATTTCCCGTGTGAACCCACAACGATAAGATCAATATCGTTTTTTTCTGCAAAGTCAATAATCTCAACTGCAGGGCTTCCTTCTAGAATAATGGATTCGACCTCAACATTTGTGGCTCTACCAGCGTTTTCGACATAAGTCGTTGCTTCCTGACCTTCTTGCCTGAGGTGCTCTCTCATTGCTTTTTCCCATTCTGCATCTATATATGGAGATATTGAATAACCCCCTACTGCAATCACATATGTAGCATACAGCTTTGCCTCGCTAAACTTTGAAATTTCAATTGCAGAATCAACTGCTTTTCGAACTAGTTCCGAGCCGTCGGTTGCAATCATTATCTTCTTGTAAACAGTACTTTTCATACCTGATTCTCCTTTTCTCTTTTTTGTTTCTTTCTTCCGGTTCTCAGTTTTATTTATCAGATAACTGCTCCAATTTCACCAATAAAGAAAAATCCAAAAATACATGAGTGTACTCGAGAAGATTACACCAAAAATAAGCACTAATATGAATAGCAGTTTTTAAAACATTTAAATAAATATTTATAAAAATAATTGCGGTGCGAAACAAAGTTCTCTACGCACCTTTGGAAAGGCCTTACTTTTTCGCTACAACTATTACAGTTCCTTTCATATAAGGATGAATAGAGCATTCATAATTATAGGCTCCGGGTTCGGTAAACATATATTCATAATTTTGTCCTTTGGATATTATTCCAGAAGTGAATATGGTCCCGCTTACTGCATGGTCAGCTGAGTCCATATTAGTCCATTTTACTGTATCCCCTACAAATATTTTGACCGATTCAGGCTTAAAAGCAAAGTTCTGAATGATCACATCTACAATCTGACCACTGCTAGATATGCCACCATTGCCTTGTGCACTCATTGCTATGCCTATCAACGATACCACAAAAAAGACTAACAGCAAAAGAATCAGTACATTTTTCATTATACTAGATAATTGTTTAAACATTCATTTCACCAGTTTGTTAAAATAAATAATTTTAATGGATTTTGTCTTCTGTGACCTATTAGATCTACCACAAATCAATTGGTTGATAAAGTACATAACCAAAATTTAATCATTTCCTGAAACTTTTAAATGTCAAGTATAAATTCTTTTTATTTAGATCGTTTTTTCTACTAATTCTATATAAAATTTAGAAGCATCTGATAAAATTGAGGTGGGTCTCAAAATTTTTTAGGCTAAAGTATACAAATATTTTCTTTGAATTATTTAAATTTAATTCTAAAAAAAATAGTATTCAAATAAAACTTACTTTCCCATGAAATATTTTAATATTGAACAACAATTTGATATTAATGAATTTTTATACTTTACCTTTCTAATGACAGGGTACCTAAAAATCTTGTAGGGAAAATCTGATCGACTCTGCACACTTTTTATTTGTCACAAATTATCAATCAATCACCAAAGAAGTACTAAATTAATATGCTATTTATTGCTTTTTAATTACCTTAAATAAGACTTACTCATCCAAACTTCCACATCAAACAATTTTGTCAATATGATACAAGTTTAATTAATTTTTATTACATCCTTCCAATAGATACGATTTTAATTTGTATTAACAATATTAGGACTTACTCATTTGAAGCACAAAATAAATAGCATTAAACCAATTATTTTATAAAATTAAAATTTTAACTGCGACGTTAAAGATATACCTTGGGAACCTTTATCTCGGAAACCCTTATTTTGACAATTTTTAAATCCGTCAATGTATCCTTGTTTATACTTCACATTGTATCCGTCAGCATACCCTTTATCGTAGGGAATATTGCTCTTCGATGCCATATTTATATTTGTGTTTCCTCCGTTATTAGGTAATCCAGTCCTACAATCTTTAACTCCGGCGGTATTTCCGTCGTTATATCCTACATTTTTTGCTTCAGTTGTTCCAACTATGTATCCGTCCGAATAAGTTGTAGTTATGGGAGTGAAAACCTGAAGACCTTCGCTTTGACAATTTTTGTATCCGTCAATATATCCTTGTTTGTACTCTAGCTTGTATTTAATATTGTGGCCATCAGCGTATCCTATATCATAGGCAGCATCGCTCTTAGGTGCCATGTTGATGTTTGTGTTTCCTCCATTATTAGGTAATCCACTCTCACAATCATTAAATCCAGCGGTATTTCCGGCGTTGTATCCAGCAGTATTTGCATCATTTTCTCCGATTGCGTATGCGTAATTATAATTTTGTTTCGACTCGGGCCCCCACCGCAGGTTCAATGATGCACTTATCGATGCAGCTGTCAATGACATTACAAAAAAAACTAATAGCAAAATAAACAGTAATTTTTTTACTCTGGCAAATGTTTCCTTATCCATCATTAGATCTCCGTGTGTTTGCAAAATTAGATATGTTTCTACAACAACTTGTTTGCTTACCGACTGTTTACTATTAAGTAAACTTTTCATCTTCAGATCTACTACAAGAATGTATAATTACCATCGAATCGTGAAGGATGGATGGTTCAGTAGTCATTTATAGAGTTAGCAATATTCCTTAAAACAGTATTTTTTTGATTTTAAGAATATAAGTTATCAAATGTACTATTCATCTTATATACAATTACTATAATATTTTTACTTCATTCTAATTTTTGATATGAAAAAATATATGTAAGCAAAAATTACATTCACAAATTAAATATGATAAAGGCCTATAATTCTTGGGATTAGTGCCAATTTACCTACTTTGATCAAAATTAATTCCCAAATAAATAATACTTTTAAGCACAAATTGAAGAATACATCCTAACATTAATTCGAGTTATTCAAACAAAGTTTCAAAGCATAGTAAAATAAACTAATGTATAAACATAATTACATCACAGTTAACGAAAAATTGTCAAATAAATTACCGAGTTGAAACATTTCATGGAAATCATCCTTTTCTCTTTCTGGTCTCGATTTTGATAAAGATCGTACTACGGTTTCTTCCAGAATAATTATACCCGCTAAACCATCTACGAAGTATGCGATCTAAACCCTCCTTAGCAACTCTAAAATCATTTAAGGGAGCAAATATCTATTTATGTAACCGGTTGAGAACCTTACATCACGCCTATCAGTAGCCAATCCGTTGGTCATATTTATGTGCACAAGATTTGATACTACATCTGAATTCACGTGTCTGAGAAAATACCAAGAGATATATTCCTCACATGGAGATAAAAGTGAAATCAATCCTATAGTTTTGGTATCAGAAACCGTAACCAGACTGAAACTAGGTACATAAAGTCAAACATAAATTCATAAATCAGAAAGATATTGGATGGATATATTCTACTTGCGGTCTTGCAAAGTCACCGAATAAATATATGTTTATTATTTTACTGAAGAAATATTATTTAATCTTCAAGCAATAATAAACGAAAGCTGTAAACAATATAGGTATTTATGGTAGTTGGAGCTGAACCAAAGTATTCTCCTTCAAAAGTCATGCAAATTATAAAAAGTATTATAGCAAGATAAATCTTTAAACAATACCCAGAAATCAAAAAACAGCTTTAGGGTGGTGAACTGTGGAGTGATGGAGGTTACATTGGAACTATAGAAGATGGAACAACTTCAGATGTTATCAAAAACGATGTTGAAAATCAGGGAAACAGGGAAGAAAAAGAAGCATATCAGCAAATGAAAATACTCGATTTTTAATAGTCATTACAACCAGAGCGGTGGCGCGAACATACCCAGTTGCTTGCTGCGGGGTGCGCCAGCGCAACTTTGATTGAATCTATTTATAAAGTTCCTTTATTGTACCATGCATATGTTATCAGATTTACTTATTTAGATAAAATACTTTTATTGTGCCAAGCTTTTGAATTGTGGGTTAATTTCAATCGCTTTATCATATGCTTTTTTTGCTTCATCGGATTTATTCAAATTATCAAGAGCGGCTCCTTTATTATACCAAGCCATTGGATTCTGTGGGCTGATTTCAATTGCTTTATCATATGCTTTTATTGCTTCATCAGATTTATTTAAATCATTTAGAGCAATGCCTTTGCCTGTCCAAGCCATCGAATCCTGCGTGTTGATTTCAATTGCCTTGTCAAATGCTTTTATTGCTTCATCTGATTTTCCTAAATTCCCTAGAGTGTATCCTTTACTGCCCCAAGCAATTGGATCCTGTGGGTTAATTTCAATTGCTTTATCATATGCTTTTATTGCTTCATCTGATTTATTTAATTCATTTAGAGCAAATCCTTTATTTTTCCAAACCGTTGAATTCTGCGGATTAATTTCAATTGCTTTGTCAAATGCTTTTATTGCTTCATCTGATTTGCCTGATAGGCCTAAATCAATTCCTTTAATATTCCAAGCCGTTGAATTATGCGGGTTAATTTCAATCGCTTTATCCTGCATTTTTATGTCATTTTCAATTGCTTTATTTAAATCAGAGACATTGTTGCTGCTGGAGTTCGGAACATCTGTAAGTTGTGCTGCACCTGCTATACTAACAAGGATCAAAAACGCCAGTGTAGTGATCCCTAGAACTTTCAGAATTGTATGCTTTCTACTTATTTTATCATATTTAGTTTCGTTCATTTTCAGTCTCTCGATGTTTGTTCAGATATTAATGCTGAAAAATAACTACAAATTGCATATCCATAGAAAATTTCGATAAACCATTAATTTTCACGGGATATTTATAGACATTTATAAGCATATGACGAAATTTATGTATTTATCGAAATCTGCTATAATTATCGCTGATTAATTATAAAATCTTTTGCATATTATATCTTAAATTCTGTACAACAGTTGTAACTACTTCGATACATTGAACCTTTATTTATATTCTTTCATCATGAACTGTATTGAGTGTATTTCCACAAATGTTGAATTTTTTGTTCATACCAACTTACCTTGTAGGTTATAATATAACATCAGCTATTGTTTCAATCAATGTCGCAAAGTCCTGTAATTCTTCACGATAGGAGCTAGAAGCAATCGCTTAAACTGTTTCCTGAAGAACTAGGGCAGAACGGATTGGAAACAATAAACACGAAGAGCATAGGCTGATTCTAAAAAAAGCAAAATTAATCCATAGTTGAGACGTATGAGGCACATCCAAATGACAGATTTAGAGTATAGAGCCAAGGTTTATGAAATTCTTAATATGTGAGAAATGGATTATGGAACCGAATAAACTTATAAATGTATTGATTAGAAACAAGTCAAATGCCATAATTAGAGAATGACTAGCCACATAAAGCCTGAGAACTCAGAAAAATGTGATTATAAATATGCCAGAGTTGAACAGCAAATATATTCATGGTAATAGAACTCAAAGCAGGAAAAAAGGTGGCTCAGGTCACCAAAAGAAGAATCATTACAGATTTTACACAATTCTTGAAAATTATCACTATCATAAAATATCATGAATCCTAATTAATCTGGTTGGTTATGTATAATCTCAGATCTACAAAGAGAGATCATTTTATGAAACATTCAGCGAGGGTGGAGCAAAACAGATTTTTGACAAAATTTAATTTCATTACACTACTGAATCAGAGGTCAATGAACTAGCAATCAAAGTGATGTATATGAATGTACTGATAGATTGGTAACATGGCGACATTTACCCATTAAGTGGTTACATGGACAAATAGAATCAATAGCAATAACAAAATAAACTGGAAGTTTACAATTAATCATGCTAATAGAAAACTATTGGAGTATTATTTGATTATTCATCATAAAATAAGCAATGGGTATCTTCAAGTTGATTAGAAGATACCCAAGTATCATGTTCAATGGTTAAATTGCCCTGATGCTAGTAATGCGATTCCAAATTATTTTCACAAGCATGGCTTTGGAATATATCCCAAATCAATTAATTTACCCTTAAACAAAGGATTTATTTTGAAATCGACTCACTAGTTTTTCAGTTAAATCTCACAGGACTATATAAATTACTATAGATAAAACGAACATATATTAATGGGGTTTATAATGGAAAAAATTGAAGTTAGAGAATTAGCGCCATCTGAATACAAAGAATGGGATATGCTTGTAGAAAAAGCTCAATCTGGTACACTCTTTCACACAAGTCAATGGCTTGAAATCTGCAGGGACTTTCTTTTCAGGGATCTCAGGATTTATGGTTGTTTCAGAAATGATGAACTTGTTGGAGGATGCCCCCTCTTTGTTAAGAACCTAAAAGGGATACTGAAAGTAGGATCCTCCACCTGTAACATGACTGACTATTGTGGGCCCCTTATTAAGGAGAGTATGATCTCCAAAAAAAGCAAAAGAGTACAGGAAACTCATGAAATTCTTAATTCACTTAGAGAATTCCTATGTAGACAGGGTTTTGATAGTATTCACCTAGTGTTTTCTCCAGGTCTTGAGGACATCAGACCATTTACATGGAATGGATGGGACTCAAAGGTTCACTATACCAATCATCTAAATCTGAAAGAAAATGTTGATAATAATATTTCAAGGAAAATTCGGAGAGAACTTAAATCTGCAGCTGATGCGGGACTAAAGACAAGGATAAGAAATGATTCTGAAACCTATTATGGTCTACTTTCTATGGTCTATGAAAAACAGAAAATGGAACCTCCAGTTCCCAGGACGTTTTTCGATAGAATTTTCAATCTGATTCGGGAGAAATCTGTTGGTTATATGTTTGTTTCCGAAACTCCAAACGGAGAGGCAGTTGCAGCACATTTGAACCTCTACGGAAAGAGATGCACTGTTACCTGGTCTTCTGCCCTTAACCCATCCTTTAGCCGAATGGGCGCTAATACTCTTCTATATTATAATGAATTTCTTGACTTGCAATCCAAAAATTTTGAATATATGAATGTCATGGCAGGAAACGTTTCCAGATTTGCGGACTTTATCATTGGCTTTTCTCCTGAAGTAGTACCTTATTACAGTGTAACCCTAGATAGCAAAAAGTGTTCAATACTTAAAACACTATACAAAAGTACTCATGTGGGAACTGAATACTAAAATAAATATTCTTAAAAATATATAAAATTGGATTTCCCTAAAAATAATCTATTCAATTATTAATTTATTGTTTTTTTCGGATGAAACTCTGAAGCCCTTTTTATAAGATCTCTACAAATTTTTATAATTTTCCCATGTTTTTTTTCTTTACGTTCACAAGGAAAGACGAAAATATTTTATTGAATGTTGGGTCATCATGTAAGGTTACAACATAGTATATAGGTGTTATAATCACTGCTGCAAGGAGGAGAATATAAAAGTTCGCAGAGAGTACTTCCAGCAGAATTAACGGGATCGAAACGACTATGCCGATTGCCGTATACTTACAAAGTATCTTTACACTTTCCATTTTATTAATCCCTGCAAGGTTCAGCAAATATGCATTGTTCCAGAGCCAGAATAAAATTCCTGTAAAACTAAAAAGGCCAAGGGCAAATTCAGCGCTTCCATAAGTCCCACCTATAACCAGTGCCATGACTCTTGAGATTAAGAGAAATATACTGAAGGTTAGCCAAACTCCCTGTTTATCGAATACACTGTAAAGAGTTGAAATGGGCGAGGAAAGGAAGACCAGGAATATCCACGGCACAAGAATCTTTATATATACACCAGATGTATACCAGCTTTTTCCGAAAGCAAAGGTAAATATCTCACCTCCAAGAATCAGCAAGAGTATCATCGGGAATACTCCTATTAGAATTAGCTTTTTGTAAACCTCGCTAACTATTACTTTCATATTTTCAGGATCGTTTCCATTTTTAATTTCACTTATTTTCTGAAAAAAAACTTGTTGTATAGCGGTTCCGAGAAGTCCCATAGGCATATTTACTACCTGATTAGCAAGTGAAAAATATCCTACAACGCTCGTTCCGTAATAATATGCAAGCAAAAATGTAGGTACTTGTGGAGAAATCGTGTTTGCAAGTGTAGACCAAGAACTAAACAAAGGAAAATTTTTGTATTTAATAGCCATATCTTTCATTTTTTTAAATGATATTCTCTTGAAAACCCACAAGTCATTTTTTGCGCCTTTTAGCATGAATAAGTCTGCAAATCCATATCCTGCAACGTATCCGGCTATCAGGCCCAAAGGAGATACATTCCAGATAGGGATAACTAACTGAAAAGCTTTAGTTGAAACTGTATTTAATATTCTGGATCCTGCTATAACTCCAAAACGGATCTTTCTTGAAAGCCAGTAATTCTGCACGAAAAAAATGCCATTAAAGAAAGTTATTGCTGGGATGTAAATTAAATATTTTGAAATTCCTGGAGCATTGAGCATGTGCTCAACATCTTTTGGAAGGAATAACACAGCTACAGCTGTGAGTAAAGAAGTAAGGGTTACCAATATTGCACAGAGAAAAGCAACGTTTGCAGAGTCTTCCTCTGTTTTTGGTAACATTATAGCAAACTGATATGAAAAAGTAGAAAAGATTATCAATATACCTGATATTGAGAGAAAAAGCTGAAAAATTCCTAAATCTTCAGGGCTGTAAATCCTGGTAAGTAAAGGTACCAGGAGTATACCCAGAATCTGTGCAGTAACACTCCCAGATACGAGTTTTAATACGTTGGCGATAAAATTTGACGCCTTGTTAGGTTCTAACATGTAATTTACAACCTTGAAATATAACTCAAAAATTTAAGTATGTTTTTTAAGTCAGATGATCAATAAGTAAACAAAGTTTTCTATGGATTTAATATCTATCTTCTATTTTTCTCTTTTAAATAGGCAAATACCTCTTCATTATCATATACCAATGCATAATCCCTTGCTTCGAACTTTCTGAAAAATTCTTTTGGCAGTGTCTGGATAATATTTACCCCATAACGGCTAGGATCGTTGATGGAAATCGGTTCATTCAGAGTTGATTTTCTCAGCAGGACCATTGAATTCCCATCAATTTCTTTTGTCTGTACATTATGAATGTTAAAATAGGTTGCGTTACTTGGATTATATCCAGAATCGCTGTAAAAAATACAACTGTCATAAGGAGAATCCATTAATATTTTCCCAGAGTAGGTTTTAGATACTGTTTTAATAGCCTGGATTTCAATATCTTTGAATTGATTTCTTATGGTCTGATCCTTTGCCACAAGAGGATTGTCTTTATTGATTCCCGGTGTTGTAACCATAAAAAATGAAAACAATAGAATTATTGTGAAGATCGCGAAAATCCTTGTTTTTCTAAGGTTAAAAAGGCTTACTAGTTTCAGTATATATGAGGCAGCTACGAGCACCAGAAATACTGATATCAAGGGAAACCATCTGCTTGTCAGAAGATTCCTCATCCCGAGTAAGGGAATCCCATAAGCAAAACTATACAGAATTACAACCACTAAAGCAACTGAAAATTTGTTGATTTTATTGACATTTTCTCGAGAAAACCACTCTAAAACTCCTCCAATAGCAAAAAAAGGTAGAATTAGGTAGCTTATGTGGAGTAGAATAACTTCTAGTGTTCCTTGGTTGGTTATGGAGCCTAAAATTAGTTCATCTCTTGAGTAATTTGTTCCTGCATGAAATACTTCCATGAGAGGCTTCAAAATCATCTCAAAAAAAGAGGTATTCGGGTTGACGTATGTAAACATCCAGTAAGTCTGCATACTAACTATATAAAAAAGAATATAATTAAAACCGATTATCTTGGAAGGGGAATTCTTATACAGGTGGTTATGGAGGTATTTGGCCAGATATATTGTGACCAAACCAAAAAGTACCACAAAGGTAGTCAGTTGGTGAGTCAAAATCATCAAAATAGTAATTAATAGTATGAATCCTGTATACTTCAATTCTTGTTTCTCGCTGTAAATTGCATATATCACAAATATAAAGTAGCAAAGAACTAGGGAACCCGGAGTTATGTTTGCAATTCCTGCAACAATATTTTGGTTATTTAAATTTATTAGTAAAGCTGCCAGCAAGCCCATTTTAGGGCCTTCAAGTTTCTTTCCTATGAGGTAAATGCCTGTTGTAATGAAAATATTGGCAAATCCTATGGAATAAAAAAATGCGTCTTTTATATCCGCTTTGCCTATTATCTGAGTAGCTGAAATGAATATATGAGCAAGAGGGTAATAGAAATACTTATCACTTATTTGAAAAGGAGCAACAAATCCAGTATTAGTAATTATACGTGCCATATTTGCATGAAAATAGGCATCATAACCCATGAGACTCGGAAAATTATAAAAAATCCCGGCTCTTATGAGGATTGAAAGCAACAATATCTGCAACAATATAGAGTTTACCCTATCTCCATCTCTAACATAAAGAATCTCTGAGGCTATAATACCTGCTAAGATACATATTAGTATAAAATAAGATATAGGTCTATAATAAATATTCATGCTGTATATTAATATGCATATAAGGAAAAAGACATAATATGAGAAATTCAATACATTTTTTAGTCTGTCTTTTCCTAAAGATATATAATCCTCATTTTTAAATTTATTTCTAAAGAAAGTGTAGATTAAACAGGAAGATAAAATAGCAAGCCCAATATCTTTTTGGTTTAACTTGACTAGATAATATAAAGAAATAATCAATAATCCTAAACCAATCCCCATAAAACTGAGAATTACGTCAAAGTTTTGAGTAAATATCTCTGAATATTTTCTGACAGTTTCCATACATCCCCACATAATCATAAATTTTTATATACAAATTACTTACCAATTAAATAATCTTCTTTTTTAAGGCAGATTATATTTATTGCAGATCATACTTTTTCCTTGAACTTATTCTTTTGACTCGTTATGTCTGTAGTATTCGCAATTTTTCTTCTATTAGAAGAAGGTCTGAGTTCTAGATGCCATTCAGGCACCCTTTTGGCCAAAATATTGCAAAATTGTTATATAAGATCTCAGGCAGGTCTACTGCATAGATGTTTTATGTAAGATGACGGTAAGCGCTCTTCTGTGACTTTCAACTGTAAAGATAAGCTTTTCTGTGAGTTCCAATGCTTGCTTGAAGTCTAGATACATCTGGCTGAAAAGATTTGTATCCATTATGTTTATGGGGATTTAGAGATACCAATTTCTTCTCCTGTGTTAAGGTTATATATACTGAAGGTTGGAGTATTCAGTTCCTGAATCCTGAACAATAATGATAACTGAAAGTAAAATCATAAATAAACCTGCTTTTGCCAGCAATTCACAGATTTTCGGGTCTTTAAACTGCAAATAATGATTTCTGTAACTAATATTTTTTTGAGCACTTTTTCTAGCGTTTATTTTTTTTCTTTTGATTTCCATTGGGTTGTTATATCCACATATCTGCCGTGAAATTTTACTTTCCCTCCATCACCTAAAATATGGCTCATTTCTCTATCCAGTGCTTCAATTCTGAAGGTAAAATCTCCATTCACTGAATCACGAGTCAAGAAATAAAAAGTTGATGTCGCTTTGTATTTCTTCTTCTAGATCTATAATTTATCTGAAATTCAATATACAGATCCATTTTTTTTGTATATACTTGATAATAGAAGCATAGAAGCTACTATAAACTGACATTTTTTTTAGAATTTGTAAATTTTTGATCCCAGTTTCTCACATTCTAGTGAATAAAAAATCTATGCAGTGAGTCTGCCATAGATAAAATTTTATGATATCTAGATATTTGAAAGTCAGTCTATTTTTGATCATACTGTACTCAATTTCACGCTTCAAAACATTCTTTGACTGACAAGACAATGAAAAACCTTTTATATGCATCTAAAAGGATAGGGGTATATTCTCAGTTATTATAAATACTTTTAATTTTTTTATACTTTATTATGTTTTTTAATACTATGTCCTTCTTATCCTTACCATTTGAACTTCTAACTTTATTAAATATTTGGTTGACTCCCCGTGTTAAAGAATTAGAATCGAAATAGATGCTTATAGATTGAAATCCAAGACTGAAAATTGAAAGTAAACTAAAAATTGAAATTTAATGACTCAGAGCTCATAAGAATCTGAAATTGAGTGCCTCAAACATTTAACATTGTTAGTATAGATGAGGTTTTATCGATATACAAGAACGTACCCAAAAAACCGAAAAATGACTAAATTATTTAGTTCTACTTTTATATATTTAAATTTCAGTTAGCAAGTTTATTGAGAGAAAATTCTAAACAGAAAAATACAGCTTATATCTCCTAAAATGTCTTAGTTGCGGCAACTTTGAGATTAAATGTGATATTCTTTTATATATATCTCCAAAGCCAAAGATAGTTTAAACCTGCACCTTTTACATAATCTCATTATTCCAATTTTCTAAAGCTTAGAAGTATGTCGTGATTACCTGCATACCTTTAGACGGGTATTTCAGTGATTAGATTATTATGTCTTATAATATTTTTTAGTCGTAAGTTGCTAGGCAAAAGATCAGGGGCGGGCATTGCATGATTTTTAAATAGTTCCGACTATCACTTTTTTCTGCAGACTCTTTGGTCTCTGGGTCTGCACTAATTTTGAGGAATGTTTGGTTATTCATGTCCCTCATCTCAAATTCGAGCGTGGCGGTCTCTCACCCATAACTTTCATCAGTCTCAATTCTTGTTTTTAAGCTTCTCAAGCAGTGCTGAAACTCTTTCTTTTGCGGCCTCTGTCTCTTGCAAATCCCTAGTGATGGCAATATCTAGAATGTCGCCTTCCTTACTTCCAGAAGGTAATAAAATGAGAGGGACGTTGATATTAATTTCTTCTTCATCCCTTACAAGCAATACGGCCTCACATCCTTCAATTATATCAAAAGTAATTTTGAAGCTCTCCATAACATCAATTCTCCGTACTCACTGAATAGGAAGATCCATCCGTTGTTATAGTGATTGTGCCGTCCAAGTCGGTTCGATATACCTTGGAAACCTGATGCAATCTATCTAGAGTATTTTGATGCGGATGTCCGTAGTCATTTCCCGCACCAACTTCGATACCACTTATATCGGGACTTACTGCACTAATAAAAGGAACTCCACTTGCTGTCTTGCTTCCATGGTGCCCGACTTTCAGGATATCAGCATCAACATTGTAGCCATCTTTCATTATCTCATTTTCTGTTTCAATCCCCGCGTCACCCATCAATAAGAAAGTTACATTTCCGTCAGTAACTTTTAGCACAATCGAGTTCTGGTTGATGTCATCGGTAAAGTATGTACTCCCTGGGTTCAGAACCTGGACGTCGACACCAGATATGAAGTTAATTTTGTCCCCTCTCTTGGAGTCTCAAATGGAATATTCTTCTTATCGATTGTAGTCAACATATTCTCATAGGTTTTGGAGGAATGAGCGTAGCCACTATCTACAAAATGGCCTATTGGGAAATCATTAAGAATAGTGTACATCCTCCAATGTGGTCGCTGTGGGGGTGCGTAGCTACAACGTAATCAAGCGACTTGATACCTTCGCTCTTTATATATGTGGCTACCTCATTACCTTTGCCTATTTCACCAGAATCAATAAGCATAGTATCATCACCGTGTTCGAGTAAAATAGAATCTCCCTGGCCAACATCGAGAAAGTGAACAGTAAGGTTCTCTCCTGCAGATGAAAGCTCTTTACTTTGACTTTCTATTGTAGGATTCTGCTGTTTAGCTGTAGACCCTGGCATGGGATGTTCAGTTGGCTGTGTTGGCTGTTCGGAAGCTGCTGCTTTTTCTGTAGACACTTTTTCTGGAGTATTCGATTTTGAATCACTACATCCAGCTGCAAAGATCACAAATAATAAACAGATAATGATGATAAGAATTCGTGAAAGTTTCATGAGAATAGCAATGCTATAAAGGTATTATAAGGATTAGATTTTATTGAGGCTGTTCACATGCTGACAGGCCACAAAGTAAAACAATGTAAATAAACTTTAAATTTGAGAAGCACTTCAAAAATTGATATAAATAAAACACTCTATATTATAAATTTTAAAGTTTTGGTTATATTAACAATTCTGTTTCGTAGAGCTATACAACTAATTTGTTTGGGAATAGCGCCTTGAAAAAAGGGTTCCGTTGCAAAAAATTCAAAAAAATATGTAAATCTATAAGTAATGAATAAAAATCAAAATATTCAAGGAAAATGTACTAACATTATAAAACCATACCAAACAATTGATTAATGTATTTGACTTCATTACGAACCGAGTAATTGAGATTATTGACTTGTCCTTTTTTGACCATATTCATAGCTTCAATTCCTTTTAAGGTTTTATTAGCAGATCGAAAAGACTGAAATCCTAACATTGGATTAACTATCCGCTTTATAGATCTATGATCTTGTTCTATAATGTTATTCAAATACTTGATTTGTCTAATGCCTACGTTTTTAGGTAGTATTTTATCATTTTTCAGTTTATCTATAGCAGGTGGATAAGCTGGATTCTTATCAACTGTTATTACTCTTGGAATTTGATTATGATTAGAACTCAAAGCTTTCTTAAAGAATCTATTCGCTGCTATTCTATTTCGTTTTGCACTTAACATGAAATCAATTGTATCTCCATTTGAATCAACTGCTCGGTAAAGATATTTCCATTTACCATTTACTTTGATATAGGTTTCATCAACTCTCTACGAATCATTTGTGGGTCTTAAATGTCTTCTTATTCTTCGTTTCTATTTCAGGAAAATATTGATGTACCCATCTCATTATAGTACTGTGATCAACTTGAATTCCTCTTTCTATCATCATTTCCTTTAAACTTCTATAGCTCAATGGGTATTTTAAGTACCATCTTACATTCAATAAGATAATTTCTCCTTCATAATGCTTCCATTTAAAGGAATGAGATAGCATGATAGCATATTACTACCTTTGGTTTTCTTTTTATTTTATTATATCATTAGAAAGGATTTTTTTGCAACGGAACCGATATTTCTATGTCCATGGTTTTCAGTACCTATGGCCATAAATGAAAATTACCCGTTTATCGGATTTATATCTTCAATACATCAGTACTCATTCATATATTTAAATAGTTTAACTGTTTAATGTATTATAGAGTTAGCATATAGTATATGCTCTGACAACTCCTTTATAGAAACTTAGGGGTATTTATAATGCTTTCAATTTTTTCCATAGGTACTGAAGGATTTTCAGCAGTTAGTTCTTTTCCAGGAATAGGTATCTGTTTTCTCTATACCTATTTTGGAGTTCCTGTATATTACAAGATTACGATCTTGGGGCTCATCGCTCTTTTTGGAATGAAGGAAATGCTAACTGTCTCCACCAAAAAGGACAACCTTTCAACTGACTCCATGGACATGGGTATTTACCCTCTGCTGATATGTTTTATTGCCACTTTTCTCACCATGGCATTTGGAAGAATTTCTTCATAGTTACCATCTTAAAATTAGCTAATTTTTGTACTTTTAAAAAGTTTGTTTCTTGATGTTATGTATATTTTTTGTTAAATTTCTGAGTTATAATAACACTTATTTTTTCATTTTAGAGATTTTAATAGCCTATAATTAATATATTTTATAAATATTGATAATCTTAGTTAAGAAACTTTGTTCCCATAACTATTTATTATGGAAATAGTCATCTTCTTATAAGAATTATATTAGTTAATTATCTTATATTAAGAAAAAATTTAGGCTTTATAAGTAACATTATTATGAAAACGACTTTTTCCGATGAACCGAAGTAATTTTCTCCATCTGTAAGATAAGGGGAGATGTAATTAAATTGTAAATATAGTAAAGAAACTGATGTAAATTGGAAGTCGACAATATACTTCTTAATAATATAGAATAGATAGATTTTCTGATTTGTTGAAATTACCTTATCTAATACACTTTCGCATTGGCTTTTTAGCTGATTTTATTCCTTGGTTCTTCGAGAATCTGTCATACAAACAGACTGTTTGTCTCATTAGGTACATTGTAATTATGATAAGATTATAGGGAGTGAAAATATTGAGAGTCCTTATTGATGTAGGCCATCCAGCCCATGTTCATTTTTTTAAAAACACGATATGGAGTCTTGAGAAGAAAGGACACAAAGTAATGGTGGTCTCGCGGGATAAAGATGTAGTATTGGAACTACTGACAGCCTACAAAATTCCACATACAGTTTTAAGTAAAGTGAAACCTGGAAAAGTTCATTTGCTTGAAGAGTTGTTTATAAGGGAGTATAAAATTCTCAAAATAGCCAAACAATTTGACCCTGACGTTTTAATGGGTATACTTTCTCCAAATATAGCTCAGATAGCATGGATTCTGCGAAAAAAATCCATAATTTTCAACGATACAGAGCACGCAGTACTTGTCCAGAAAATAACTTATCCTTTCTGTGATATAATCTGTACCCCTTCATGCCATTTAAAATATGAAGGAAAAAAACAAATAAATTATAGTGGTTATCATGAACTAGCTTACCTTCATCCATCTTATTTTAATCCGCACAATGAGATTATTAAGGAGCTTGGGGTAGAGATGGGTGAGCCCTTCATTATCCTTCGTTTCATCACATGGAACGCGCATCACGATGTAGGACAGCGGGGAATCGAAAATAAATTGCGGCTTGTTCAAGAACTTGAGAAATTTGGGAAAGTATTTATTACCTCAGAAGGGCCACTGGTAGAGGAGTTTAAAAAATATAAGATAAGAGTCCCCTCCGAAAAAATTCATCATCTGCTTTATTATGCTACACTGTATGTGGGTGAGGGAGCTACTATGGCTGTTGAAAGTGCGATACTGGGGACTCCTTCAATATACGTTTCTACTCTTGCAGGAACTATGGGAAATTTCTCTGAACTCGAAGAGCATTACAGTTTGCTATTCAACTACAGCGATTCTGAAGCTGCTCTTGCAAAAGCCTTAGAGCTTCTGAAAAATCCAGAACTTAAGAAAACTTGGAGCCTTAAAAGAGCCGTTCTCCTAAGAGATAAGATCGATGTGACTGAATTCATTGTTAAGCTCATAGAAAGCCTTCCTGTAAAGAAATCTAGGATATCTTTGCCTGCAGTCTCGGATGAGAGTTATGCATGAGCTATTGAAACAAAATCAAAAGATATGGGATCTTTTCACCCGAAAAGAAGAGTATTATCCCAACAATTTGGATGAACACGACCGTTTCCTCTACGTTGAAAGCGACCTTGAACAAGCCTTTGAGCCGGAGGTTTCTAGATATCTAGTTGATAAAGGGATGGAGATTGAGTATCCTGAGAATAAAACCTTTGCCGTTTGTTTGACTCATGATGTAGATGATATTTATCCACCGCTTTCCCATAGCTTACTTTCCTCAGTCAATTGCTTGAAAAATTTGAATTTTCAAGATTCTGTAGCCCATATACTGTGGAAGTTCAGGGGAAAAGAACATTCTCCTTATGTTAACCTTTCGGAAATCATGGATCTTGAAGCTAGATTTGGAGCCAAGTCCTCTTTTTATTTCATTGCTGCAGAAGATGACCCTATAAGATTCAGATATTATATCGAGGATATGGAACACCATCTAGGAGAGATTTCAGATAAAGGATGGGAAGTTGGCCTTCATGGGGGTTATTATTCATATAATAATCCAGAAGCAATAAAAAAAGAAAAAAAAAGACTTGAAGCTGTTCTGGGAAAAGAACTCATGGGTTTTCGCAACCATTATCTGAGATTTAGAACTCCAGATTCTTGGGAAATACTGGCAGATGTTGGTTTCAGATATGATTCCACTTTTGGACTCCAAAATTCAGTCGGCTTTAGGAACGGCATGTGTCACCCTTTCATACCATATAATCTAAAAAAAAACCGGGAAATAAAGATTCTCGAAATTCCGCTTGTTATAATGGATGTTGCTCTTTTTTCAGTTTCAAAATCTTATGAGGAAGCTTGGGAATGCACAAGGAACCTGATTGATAACACAGCAAAGCTTAATGGTGTTATTACACTATTATGGCACAATTTTGTTTTCGGTTGCAGTTTCCGAAAGGATTGGGTAAGACTATATGTGAAGGTGCTGCAGTACTGCTTTGGAAAAGGAGCCTGGATGACAAGCGGGGACGAAATTTACAGGTGGTGGGAAGATAGATCCTGAGTTTGGAGGAAAATACTTGCTGATTACGCCTGCAAAGAATGAGGAACAAAATTTGCTTGAGGTTTCGAGGTCTGTAACTGGACAGAAAATAAAACCTGAGCTATGGGTGCTAGTTGACGACGGTAGTACAGATAAGACCCCCTATATTATCAAAAACCTCATGACCAGGCACTCCTGGATTCAGAGCATAAGACTGCCCCCAAGACCAAGAGACATAACTTTCCACTACAGCTATGTCTGCAAGCAGGGCTTTGATTATGCACTTGAGTACTGTAGAGAGAAGAACATCAAATTCGAATACATAGGCCTTCTTGATGCTGATACGGTGCTGGAAGGAAACTATTTTGGGAAACTTCTAACTAAGTTCAAAAAAGATAATTCTCTCGGAATTGCTAGTGGAGGTGTGTATTACAATACTGGCGGGAAGCTTTCGTTGGAAAAGACTGATAAAAACCTTCCTCGTGGTACAGGACGATTTTGGAAAAAAAAATGCTTCATCGAGACAGGCGGTTACCAAGTGGAGCCATCACCAGATTCGATTTCAAATATAAAAGCTCTCTTGCGAGGCTGGAAACTCATGCAATATCCTGATATTATTCAGATTCAGATGCGCGAGACAAGCGCAGCAAATGGGCTATGGAGTGGATATGTCAAAAATGGATGGATGGCTTATTATCTTGGCAAAAATCCTCTTGTAGCTCTACTAAACATACTTTACCACTCCGTAAAATACCCTTACTATACAGGAGCTGCGTACTTCTGGGGATACATTAGTTCTGCCATCAGAAGGGAGAAAAAAATCCAAGATCCTGAAATAAGAGCCTACTACCACACTTTCACGTTCTCAAAGCTGTCTTCCAGAATTTCTGGAATTTTTGGCCGAAACTCCAAAGATCCACATAATGTAGAGCATTGATTGTTATTGACCATTCAAAAAGAAAGATCTCTAAGAAGATGATATTTTGAAGATGCTTTTTCTGGACATAGTATGGCCTCTTTCTCTGGCTGATGGCTCGCTTATTCACAGATATGAGCTTGTATGCAATCTGGCTCGGCTGAATAATGATATCCATATATTTACTACTGACAAAGCTTTTCTTTCAAATATAGCTAACATTCACCATCATTATGTATCACCTGGAAGCTTTTTTTCTCTTACTGTTAGTTATTTAATTAATTCTTCAAACCTTCTCAGAACCGAAACTTTTGATGTACTGTATACCCGCAATCCAAACTTCGGCTTTCTTTCGGGAATATTCTGCAAAAGCAGATTCAAAAAGATGGTTTACGAATTAAACGGGATTCCTGAGGATGAAAGCAGTCTTTTCAGGACAAAATTTAAAAAGAAAAATCCGTCTCAGAAAAAAAAGAGTGAGGAGTTCTCATTTTCAAAAATTTACTTCTCTGCTAACGCAAAGCTCAAATTATTTATTCTCAAAAAGACTCTCGGATTTTCTGACAAAATAATTGCTGTGACTCCCGGAATAAAAGCAAATGTTGAGAAAGTCTATAACATCCCTGGAAGAAAAATAGTAGTGGTTTCAAATGGGGCAAACACCTCTCTGTTCAGACCACTTAAACAAGAAACCTGCAGAAAGGAACTTGGATTAGACGCTGAAATTTCTTATGTATCCTTTGTGGGAAATTTCGCTCCTTGGCAGGGAGTTGAATATTTGGTAAAAGCAGCTCCCTTTATACTTTCCCAGTTCCCAAAATGCCGTTTTCTAATTGTTGGAGATGGTATCATGAAAAATGAGCTTATAAAGCTCTCCAGAGAACTTGGAGTTGAAGACAGATTCATTTTCACAGGTGTAGTGGAATATTTTCGCGTTCCTCTTTACATCAATGCGAGTGATGCCTGTGTTGCTCCCTTTATATTTGCCAGAAATGCAAAAATAGGCCTTTCTCCATTGAAATTATATGAATATATGGCCTGTGGGAAGCCAGTTGTTGCAAGTGGCATAGATGGCGTTTCAGATATACTTGAGGCTTCTGAAGGAGGAATATCTGTTATTCCTGAAAATTCAAGTGCTCTTGCAGAAGCTATCTTAAAGCTGCTTGGAAATCCGAATTTAAGGATAAAAATGGGTTCGAAAGGATTAAGATATGTTACTGAAAATTGCAGCTGGTACAGTGTTGCTAAACAGGTTGACAGAGTCTGCAAATCAGGACTTGAGAATGAAATCCTGAATCTATATCCCTTTGTATAAAAAATCTATGCTTAAATATAAACTCAAGCACACTATACTTTGTAAACAGCTATATATTCTAGATAATTTGAAGTTTTTTTCGATTCTTTAAAGTCCTGAGGACAAAATATTGATATGAAATATGTGAAAAATCGAATTTCTTAGCTAACTTCTTTGTTGCAAAAATCAACTATTATAGAAATCAAAATTCATGATGAATTGGAGAGGAAGATACTGTTGGCGATGTGCACACCAGCAGTATCTAAGTTACTTAAAGAAGTTTCATAATCTGTCCTGCGAAAGTGTATTAACCGTCGTACTTTAGAAATTTTTTCATTTATTCTTTTTTTAAATATGATATCCAGATTTACCAGATTTGGGGAAATGCAAATACTATACAGTTATTTAAACTAAAAAATATCCCATACAAATTTTAGTCTCACTTAAATATTACCCACTTGTATTTTAGGAGTGGTTCCGTTGCAAAAAAATCCTTTCTAATGATATAATAAAATAAAAAGAAAACCAAAGGTAGTAATATGCTATCATGCTATCTCATTCCTTTAAATGGAAGCATTATGAAGGAGAAATTATCTTATTGAATGTAAGATGGTACTTAAAATACCCATTGAGCTATAGAAGTTTAAAGGAAATGATGATAGAAAGAGGAATTCAAGTTGATCACAGTACTATAATGAGATGGGTACATCAATATTTTCCTGAAATAGAAACGAAGAATAAGAAGACATTTAAGACCCACAAATGATTCGTAGAGAGTTGATGAAACCTATATCAAAGTAAATGGTAAATGGAAATATCTTTACCGAGCAGTTGATTCAAATGGAGATACAATTGATTTCATGTTAAGTGCAAAACGAAATAGAATAGCAGCGAATAGATTCTTTAAGAAAGCTTTGAGTTCTAATCATAATCAAATTCCAAGAGTAATAACAGTTGATAAGAATCCAGCTTATCCACCTGCTATAGATAAACTGAAAAATGATAAAATACTACCTAAAAACGTAGGCATTAGACAAATCAAGTATTTGAATAACATTATAGAACAAGATCATAGATCTATAAAGCGGATAGTTAATCCAATGTTAGGATTTCAGTCTTTTCGATCTGCTAATAAAACCTTAAAAGGAATTGAAGCTATGAATATGGTCAAAAAAGGACAAGTCAATAATCTCAATTACTCGGTTCGTAATGAAGTCAAATACATTAATCAATTGTTTGGTATGGTTTTATAATGTTAGTACATTTTCCTTGAATATTTTGATTTTTATTCATTACTTATAGATTTACATATTTTTTTGAATTTTTTGCAACGGAACCACATTTTGTGATTTACTTTTCTAATAGCTTTAAGTCTGTGTTTTTTCAGACGAAGGTTCAAAAACTTTTAAGTTTGTTTTTGGACCATAATTTGAATTGGATGCATGATGACTTTTAGGTAGCCATCCATTTCAAAATCGCGAAAAAAGCTTAGTATGCAATTTCGAAAGAATAAAAATTGGGATTTTTTGTATATGTGTTGTCAC
This sequence comes from uncultured Methanosarcinaceae archaeon, assembly GCA_963733675.1. Lineage (GTDB taxonomy): Archaea > Halobacteriota > Methanosarcinia > Methanosarcinales > Methanosarcinaceae > Methanosarcina. The sequence goes on from CAVTET010000001.1 coordinate 639,862, forward strand.
AACAGGGTTATAAGCATTTAACCCCATTTGAAGTAAATGCGCCAAAGTGTTGTGATTCGTGTTTAATTCTAGGTATAACTCTTAAATAAGTTTATACATATATATGTCCACATATCCCTTATATAGCTAATATATTTACTCGGAAGAAATACGGCGATGTTGGCAATCAGCACTTAATAAGCTATAAAAAGTAAATCTGCTTTTGAAATAATCGATTAAGATTCAATGAAGAATTGCAATAAATTAATTATTATTATTATTATTATTATTATTATTATTGTTATTATTATTATTATTATTATTATTATTATTATTACATTGATATATTTGTGTGAAGTTCAAGATTCTATACTAACTGCTATTCGTGTTACTTTCACGGGATAGTCTTGGTTTAGTTCTATTTCTTATAAATGTATAACGTTACATCTTGTAATTGCCTAAGAAAGCAAATGTTTTACTATAGAAAAGTGGATATTAGATATTACCGGATTACTACTTTAATTGCGGTATGAGGAATTGAAATTCAGAAATATTTGACTGCAAACTGCGAAGTTGCTGCAGTTTGAGTGCTGAGTCTAGCTTTGTACCTGTAACTTGGAGAGCTGCTGACCCCATCGTTTTTCAGATGGCTTGATGCTATTATTATCCGACCCATGAAAATGTGGTAAAAGTAAATGTTCCTTGAGTTCTAAGATCACAGAGGACATTGATAATGAGACCTGTTAAAGATGGAATCGATTCCATCTCCAAATACCTGCGCTCGAAAAAAGAAATTGGTAGAAGAAAAATAGGACTTTTAGTGGACGGTCCAAATATTCTCAGAAAAGAGTTTGATGTGAATCTGGAGGAGATCAGGGATGTTCTTAAAGATTACGGAAATATCAAAATAGGACGTGTTTTCCTCAATCAGTACGCCTCTGAAAAACTTGTTGAAGCCATTGAGAATCATGGGCTTGAGCCCATTATCTGTTCCAGCGATGTTGATGTGCGCCTTGCTGTAGAGGGTATGGAGTTGGTCTATAACCCCCATATTGACACACTAGCACTCGTGACCAGGGATGCTGACTTCAAACCACTCCTTAACAAAGCAAATGAACATGGTAAGGAAACAATCATTTTCGGTGTTGAACCTGGTTTTTCCACAGCCCTTAAAAATTCTGCAGATTATGTGATTATTATGAAAAAGAGTAGGATGAGCAGTTATGATGAGTCCGATGGAGAGGGACAAGGTGAAGGAAAAATTGATACATCGGATTTTAAGGAATAAAGTGATTATATGTAGGAATCTATTGAAAGATCTGACTCATAATACAATAACATAAATAATACAATAAGTACCTCATTCTAATTAGTTGAATAATTTTTTTGCAAGAATTGGCATAGTATCGTATTTGTCGACTTCGTAGTAGTAGCTGCACAACTGGTTTAAGTATGTTGCGGCTTTCTAAGACAGCTATAGGGGTAGATTAAATTCCCTCAACACAACTCAAATAAATTTTGGTTTCCCTCTGTGATAACAACATATATTTTGTGACTGTGATTATTTAGTCTTCACGGTAAAAAATAAAACTTATCAAAGTTTCGGTGCCATGAAAATATCTCGCTGTAAGTAACTGGGTATTTTCGTGACATGGCTCTAAGTATATAGGAATTATTCAACATAAATTATTTTCATTTGCTAATATGGTTTTTTCTGGTTTTACTGAGTACAGCTGACTGTACTACAGTCTAATCATTCAGGGAAACAATTATTGATAACTGCAAAGACAGATGAATATGGGGACAGTTACAAAGCCAACTTAATTATCTTGTTTTGAAAATAAAAGAGAGAATGAGTTATGTACAAGAAACACGAGGATCAGTTAAAAAAGAGATATTGAGGGAATAGTTTACGCAGCAACTTGAAAGATGTTCAAAGCAGAAAAAGTTATTGTTAATACTGTTCAAAGAGCGAATCTGAAGATGTTGTGAAAACTTTTTTTATAATCTCTATCAGTTGATGAATTGAAACTAAATAAACTATTTCGAAGATAGTGGAAGCTATCTTCAAAATCAAAGAATAAGGACCTCGAAAAGAAAAATTGGATAAAATACAAAAATTAGCAAGAAAGACACGACAAGATTCCCGAGAAAAAAGAGGTCAATCGGAATGCTTTAGAGCTTCTAGAAATTCTTAAATATTTATGACAAATGATCCCCATATCTATTTAAGGCATAAAGTAGCATAAGTGGCTTTATCTAAATTATATCCTCCTACTATAATAATTAACCTGGATATGCAACTTACTAGTTTCATTATGTCAACTAATGTAAGATCATATGTCCTCAAACTATATGAATTAAATTACTGTGTTCCAATAAAGAACGAAGTCAAGTGTATAAAAGTCAAGTTTCTTTTTATGCTGCCCTACTATAAATAATACGACTGTTGATTCTATCTATATAAGGAGAATATTTAATGCATAGAGATTATTGGGAATAATTTGAAATTAATGAGGATAAAAACATGTGAGATTATTTTGGGGATGGTTGACAATTATATAATTAATAAGAATTACAGTCATTACGTAATTGATAGTGATACATTCTCTAATAATATCGAAATTACTGAGAAAAAAACCAAAAGTTTCATTCGTGATTCCAACATTTAACAGCGAAAGGAATTTAGATGAGTGTTTAAGTAGTATTTCCAATCAAGATTATCCTGATATGAAAATTATTGTTGTTGATAACGGCTCTGATGACAAGACAGTAGATATCGCAAAAAAATATACTCAAAATGTATATTTTGATAATGGCAAATTAGGGAGTATTCGGCAAACAGGAATAGATCATGCTACTGGCAAGGTAGTCGGTAGTTTTGATAGTGATAATTACTTCCCTCACAATAAATGGTTACTCAACCCAATCAAATACTTTTACTACAACAACGACATTGGAACTGTTTGGCCAAAGAATATTGCTCCGCCAAATAGACCTCCATTTATGAAAATGTACATGAATTTTAGTAACCTTCTACTTGAAGATCGTATCAAGAGGAAGAGAGGCATAGTCGGTGGAGGATGTGTATTATTTCTTAAGAAAGCTATTGATGAGGTCGGAGGTGTTGATAGAGATGTTCATTGGGGAGAAGACTTCAATTTGGCTAAAAAATTGAAAGACCAAGGTTACAAGTTAGTTTATATTAAGGATCCAATTTATCATGATACTGATATGGGTTTGTCAATGAAGAAATTTGTGAAAAAACAAATTCTCGGTGCAACATCTTTTACAAAAAATAACTTTCAATCTACAGGGCTATCTATAAAAGAACTATTCCATGAACAAATTGTTATCGGTACTATTGGCATGGTCAGAGGTGTTATAAAGGAAAGAAATTTTTCATGGTTGCTGTTCCCATTTTTGTTGTTCACACGACTAATTATATATGCCTTAATATTTACTAAAAATTTATTCAAATTTAGGTAACTGCTGTTGAATATTCACAATTAGATATTTTATTGCTTCGGTAGTTTGACTGGTCACAAATACTTGATCCTTAGGGGGACGTAAACCTCGCAGAATGTTTTATTTTTGTTTGAATCGATAAACATCATTACTTTCTGATCTCAGTTTGCTAGTATACACTAATTTCTAACGAAATTCATTCCTATTTTAATCTCAAGGTGATTTTACTAAACTTATAAATATTTAATATTTGGTTGTATATCTCAACTTACAGTTTAAGTTTTTGTCATAAATTATTTTTTGATATTCTCAAAATTAGCACAGCTATACTTTTTAATTCAATTTTAATTAAGTTTATTGTAGTTGTCAAGTTCAGCAGTCTTTTCTTGATGAATTTTGTGGACAGATGTTCGATCACATTGAATTCGTAGATTATTAGTGGCATGTAACTAGTCAGCTTACTAAATGTCAATTGGTAAAATATCTATTTTAGTGCAAAAGATAATTCTGATTCCTACTCATGAAAAATAAAAAGTATGATCAATAGTTAACAGTAAAATAAGATCGGCCTACAGAGATTTGTTCATTAAATTTTAGTAAAAATCGCTATTGTTAGTGTATTTGCTAGTTTGAATAGTTACGTGTCATGAATAATTCATCAAAGTTTTGGTGGCAAGTTCCGCTGCAAACAATGATACGTTCAAGCTACTTTTCTGGCTATAACGGCATTACTCAAAACCAAATATTTTCATTTGATCATATGACTTTTTTCCCCTGGTTTTCAACATAGTTTCTAATTATACTGGAAGTTTTACTAAAACCGATAGTTCAAAATAACTTCCCTGACTTCATAGTTCACTACATAATAGTTTTTTTATTTCCTAATATTCTTTCAAGATTTTTCTTGTTGTGATACTTTATAGAATCAGCATCACTATAGAAGGAGAATATTTTGGTTCAGCACCAACGAAAGGACGTACATGATCAACATAAGTACTAATCACATCAGACTCAAAACAATGTCTTTGACCAACTTCGAAGCATATATAATTCAAATCGTTATTGATGTCATTGTCTTGGAAAAATCTCGATTTTATACAAAAAAAAATGTGATATCTCATTTATATACCCAGCAGTTTGCATGCCGCAGTTCTATTTTATAATGTAAATCTAGCTTAAAATATGGACAACTTGGCTAACAATGGATATTCGGAAAGTTTCCATCCTCTGCAGCAGATTGCTGGTTAACAGAATTGAATAAAGGTGCAAGAATATCCCCACAAATGTTATTATATTATAATGTTCTTAATGTTTTGATCTAAATTTCGTTTGTTTAACTAGTTGAATACTTTCTCAATATATTTTTTCACGATACGTTTCATCCCTTTCCGAAAATATTTAACCCTTTTTTAATTTTAGACAGGGAATGTCTTCCATTTATAATCTAACATTTTAGAGTTCAATTACTTACTATAATAGGCTCTTCGAGCTTGGCCCTTATAAGATTAATCAAGCTCAATATCCCTTTTTTGCCCCTTAATTTTTGAAGTGGGTTCATTTTTACAATTACTTTCTGAATTTTCTTTGCTTTATGTGGATTCTTCAGAGAAGTTCTTGCTTTTGTTTCCAACTGCATCTTTTGAAAAGATTCATCCGACATTCTGCAGATGTATATACAATTCGTTTGCCTATTTGCTCATTATTATTCATGAAGATTATATGAATTTTTAAGCTATTTTAATATTTGAAAAACAGATGTAATTCTTGTGTACAGCTGCAGGAAGTGGGAAAGATGTAGTAAATGTCAAAAACAAGGAGAGTGCAATTTTCATTTATTTGAGCCTGTTATTCGAAGAATTTCGTGTTAGTTTTTAACTTTTTTGATATTCAAGGAACCTTTTTAGATGTTTGTGATATATGGGTCATTTTACCCCTTCAACATTCTGTTATACAGCGCAAAGAGATGTGCTTTATACTATAATGTTTTAGCTTATCATTTTTATACCCTCTTCGCTTAAAAGTTATGGGACTTGTGCACTTGAAGTACAAAACCGAACCCAATAGTGACAATAACCAAATTCGCTTTTTGTGCAGTATAAGGTTTAAAGGTTATTTATTTCGTAGTTCAACCTCGTAAGAGTGATGTTATCTCATTTGTATCATCTAGAGGTACTAAACACATAAAGATTATTATTTTTGTGCCCATAATTAATAATTATGTAGGAAAATAGTACATCTGATAGCCTCAGTTGTGTATGAAACTTGTTAACCCATTAAGATGAATTAGTTTGGCCTTGTTTACTTGACGTTTGTATTTGGTGATAGTTATTGCGTCCGACTTGGTATCCAGCACTTTTCCCTTGCAAGTATCCGTTATTGAATCCGTCAGTGTATCCTAGATCAAAGGTAGAACTGCTCTTTAATACCAAGTTAATTTTCCCACCACTTCCAACTTTATTTTCTAGTCCTTTTTGACAGTTGCTATGTCCATCTTTCATTCCAGCAGTGTATCCTACGGTGGATCCATCATGGAATCCTCTACTATACCCATCAAGATACATTTTTTTAGAAATTAGTCCAAACTTGCTGATGTCAGTATTTGCGTTTACTGCAACACATGCAACTGATATTATTAAAATAATTACTAAGAGAAGATTCAGTGCCTTTCCTGCTCTAACAACTGTTTGCTTTTTCATCTATCGGCCCTCAATTTCTGCTCATTTTTATATATTTTTAAATAATTACATTTTTTACTCAATATGTCCTTGTCCTCCAGCTTCTGGTTCCGTTGCAAAAACTTCAATAAAATATGTAAATCTATAAGTGATTAATAAAAATCAAAACATTCAAGGAAAATGTACTAACATTATAAAACTATACCAAATAATTGATTAATGTATTTGACTTCATTAAGAACAGAGTAATTTAGATCGATTACTTGTCCTTTTTTGATCATATTTATAGCTTCAATTCCTTTTAAAGTCTTATTAGCAGATCGAAAAGACTGAAATCCTAACATTGGATTAACGATTCTCTTTATAGATCTGTGATCTTGTTCTATAATGTTATTCAAATACTTGATTTGTCGAATGCCTACGTTTTTAGGTAGTATTTTATCATTTTTCAGTTTATCTATAGCAGGTGGATAAGCTGGATTCTTATCAACTGTTATTAATCTTGGAATTTGATTATGATTAGAACTTAAAGCTTTCTTAAAGAATCTCTTCGCTGCTTTTCTATCTCGTTTTGAACTTAACATGAAATCAATTGTGTCTCCATCTGAGTCAACTGCTCGGTAAAAATATTTCCATTTACCTTTTATTTTGATATAGGTTTCATCAACTCTCCACGAATCATTTGTTGGTCTTAAATGTCTTCTTATCTTCTTTTCTATTTCAGGGGAATATTGATGTACCCATCTCATGATTGTTGTATGGTCGACTTTTACTCCCCTTTCTGCCATCATTTCCTTCAAATTTCTATAACTTAATGCATATTTTAAGTACCATCTTACATTCAATAAGATAATTTCCCCTTCATAATGCTTCCATTTAAAGGAATGAGATAGCATGATAGCATATTACTACCTTTGGTTTTCTTTTTATTCTATTGTATCATTAGAAAGGATTTTTTGCAACGGAACCAAAATTATAGTGTCAAAATGCAGAAATATTATTTTTGCAACGGAACCCATAATAGGTGTGATACCCGCTCTGCATGAATAAACTTATGGAGATGATAACATCGTTATAATCAAATTTGGCCTCTATAAAGCTTTTGCGGTTGCAGTATCACTAATGATTCCTGATATCGACTGTGGAGTTGTTATACTCGCTGAATTGGTTATAGAACCAGCTTCAAGATCTTCCTGCTTTATTGTGTAGTTTGCCTGCCCTGTAACAAAAGGTGAAGAATATGTTCCACCAATAACATCAAGCTCTGGAACACCATCGGAGAGAACTACTAGTCCAGTTTTGTTGTCTGTAACATTAATATATCCTGAGATAGGTGAAGACCCTATGTTGATCACGGTGTAATCGAATGTGATATTTTGCCCTACAGCACTATAAGTCATTGGAGATGCTGTTTCTACTATTAACACATTATATGTTTGTATTGCTGCAGCAGACGTCACGGATAACACAAAAAAGATGGCCAATAGAATAGCGAGTGGCCCCATTAGTTGGTATAATTTAAATTTTCCCATTTATTTACCCCCTTATTTTTTTACAAGTATTTAAATAATAATTCTGAATAAGTTAGACAAGTTTCACTATTAGCCTACAACCCAAACTTTTTAAAATTCATGCCAAAATTTATTCCAATAAGTATCATTTTTTAGATTTACACAAAAATACACATTTATAAGCATGTCTATAAGAAAAAATATATTTACTAGTACAATATATTTTAAAATATATGAATATAATGGAATTTATTTTCCGTAATATAAACAGCTTATATTATATCTGTAAAGACTTATGAAAATGATACTCACACATCTCTAAGAATACTTAATGACCATATCTAAGCATACAAAAAAAGTAGGTACGATACTATTTTTTATAGTTATTTGGTTCGTATAGTCACAATTATATTTGTAGAAGATTTTCAAACCCGAGATATTCTACTTTTTCCGTATCTAAACAAACTTTTGGCACTGAAAAGCATTGATCCTTGAGAACCTTCAACTCTACGATTGTGTTGGGATATCCGGATCATAAAATGCAGCTGAGTGACCTTAGCAAACGCATAAGTTTTGCCACGAAAAGCTATGCATGAAAATAAATGGTAGTTAACTACCCTTTATCTTAGCATAGGGCAATTGACTAATATAATTTGCATAAATTCTAAAAAAAATAAAAAAATCGAAAGTTTTATCTTAAAGGCGAATATTAAAAAAATTAAATTAAAATCGAAAGCTAAAGTCACGACGGTGATCTACCATGGTCAGGTTTTTCAATATGATCTAATGTCAGCAAATCCATTTGATTTAGATATACTTCATCACAAGTTGTTATTTAATACAGTAGAACAATCTCTTTATTTAACTTTGTAACATCCAATAAATATATTCGTAACTCATCCTCACTCGACCAGAATATAATGCTAGTGAAGTTTAATATATGGATCTGAAGTTGAAATTTATTTTGTACTTAGGACTTACGTACTTGAAAATACAAAATCAAGTACTGTAAATATGAGGTTAAAAATATACATTTAGATAGTTAAAGGCTTAAAATCTATTAATATTTTGATTCAACTTTTTAAGTCCAAGATAATTTAATTAGAAATTTCCTATGATTAACAATTCTAGAAAAAAATTGACAATATAAATTAAAAAAGCATTCACCTTTTGCCTTAAATTTATACTCACTACTCAGTTAAGGCCTTTTACGGAGCAAAATTTTATTAGCCGGAGAGAAAAAGTAATTTCAATTAATAGTTTATGTTTTTGATAAATTCGTGAAAACTCGAAATTTATGATTATGGGAAGTGAAACTCATGATATATACATATCTGAACCCAAGAGTAGCACTCATGGGAGCTGGCTGCGTAAAAAGAATCGGCAAACAGGCAACGGAACTTGGAGGCACAAAAGCTCTGATTGTTTCAGGCAAAAGTAGACATGGAGAAGAACTTGCAGAATATATACGGAAAATCATTGAAAATTCAGGGCTGAAAGTAGCTATTTTTGCAGGAGCAGAACCGAACCCCACTGACAATTCGATTATGGAAGGGGCAAAAGTTTACAAAAACGAAAAATGTGATATGATCGTTGCTGTTGGAGGAGGAAGCCCGATGGACTGTGCAAAGGCAGTTGGCATTGTGGTTAAGAATGGAGGGAAGATTAATGATTATGAAGGCGTTGGGAAAGTTACGAAAGGAATTCCACCTCTTATTACGGTAAACACAACAGCTGGTACTGGGAGCGAGATGACGAGGGTTACAATTATTACGGACACAAAGAGACATATCAAGATGGCAATCGTTGACTCTCACATCACGCCTGAAGTAGCAGTTAACGATCCAGAGCTAATGGTAAGTATGCCGCCTGAACTCACGGCTGCAACCGGGATGGATGCCCTTACTCATGCAGTTGAAGCTTATGTTTCCACCATGGCTACCCCGACTACTGATGCTGCTGCTATCAAGGCAATCGAGCTTATTTCAAAATACCTGCGAAAAGCCATTGCTAATGGAGAGGACGTCAGAACAAGGGACATGATGGCACACGCTGAATATCTAGCGGGCATTGCTTTCAATAATGCAAGCCTTGGCTATGTACATTCGATGGCTCATCAACTCGGTGGATTTTATGACCTTCCGCACGGAATCTGTAATGCAATACTTATGCCCTATGTGGAGATGTACAACAAGCAAGTCTGTTTAGAGCGTTTTGCAGATATCGCAAAGTCAATGGGAGAAAATATTGACGGCTTAAGTCCAGAAGAAGCTGCAGATAAAGCCATCGATGCCATCAAAAAACTTGTAGCTGAGATTGGAATTCCCTCTGGCTTAAAAGAACTCGGAGCTAGGGAAGAAGACTTTGAGCTCTTGGCTGAAAATGCCATGAAGGATCACTGTCGCCTAACAAATCCCAGATGTTTCTCAAAAGAAGATATTATCGATATTTACAGGAAAGCCATGTAACACGGAATTTAATGGTTAATTTCACTTAAGATATTATAACCACGGAAAGCACATAAATCCCTTTGCTCTTGAGTCCCTTCTTTCGCGTTTTCCGTACTTTAAGAGGTAATCTCTTAATGTGACATCAGTCAAGTAATTTTGGACTTAATAATTCAGTACTTGTTATCGTTTTCGATAGTTTCAGCAGAAATTCACAACAATTAACGGGGAAATATCGTGAATTTTAAACGGTTCATGAGAAAGGTTCTATCCCAGAGCGCACATTTACATAAAAATGTGCATCAAAAAAGTAGAGTGGCAAATTAATTACAAAGTTTGCTGTAGTTAGACAAACAAATGAATTATAGTCCTAATTAATCGACAACTGCACATGCAAAATGCCCATGCTCATAATGTCCATACTTTCGTCCTTGTAAGTAACGCCCTTCGATGTCTGTTGGACTCAGGTCCTCATATAGCTGGAATCCTAAACTTGCAAGGTCATCGGCCAAGTTTGAAGGATTGAAGCCTCTACTTTTTATTGGTTCACCTACTTGTCTCAAATACTCTAATAGCTCTCGCATTTGTGGAAGCATCTTTTCAGGAATAAATGCAGCGGTATCTATATAATCGAAAACTAAAGTGCTGCCAGCAGGAGCAAGGTCAGAGATGAAACGCAGTGTCGCCAATACATCTTTTTGGGGCAAGTACGGGATGACACCGAACCAACTGAAGAAACCTTTAATTTTTGGGTCATAAGATACTGAGCGAGTGAGTGCTGTTACTAAATTTTCCTTTGTGAAAGGAAGAATAAAATGAGACATCACTAGATTCTGGAATTGTGTCTCCTAATAGAGTTTGTTCCTAAATCGAGTAATTTCTCATATTGAGTTAATAACTAAATTTTTGAACAGAGTCGATTGAGATGCGCAAATATTTAAGAATACTTAGATTAAATTTAGGATAACAATTGAAGTTTGTATTTATGTTAACATTGGGGTAAAATAAATGGCTAGAGTCTTAACTGGTGCATTTATAGGTGCAGCTTGTACGGTTATTTTTTATTTCATCCCAGCTGTAAATGCTATAGCTCCTCTGCTAGGTGGTCTTTTAGCTGGCTACTATGCAGAAGGAGATTTTGATGGAGGCCTTAAAACTGGAGTTCTAATGACTATATTCATGGTCATTCCTGGGATCTTTTTAGGAGGAATGCTTGGATCAATGTTCATAGGTGCTCCAGTTATTGGAACTTTTGTAGCCGCCTCTACGTTTATATTAACACTGATTATCGTAGCCCATACCGCTGTGATAGGTATCATCGGTTCAGTATTTGGAGCTATTCTTGGAGAAAAAAAGATAATCTGACATTGGATCTGATTCTTAAATTTTAAAACTGAAAATCTAGAAAACACTTAAAAAATTTGATTAAATGCGATAGACTCAATTCCAAAATGAACATGAAATTCTTCGAATTCTCCACCTGACTTTAGTGTGCCAAAAGTTCTGTAAAACATGATCTTATGTATCCTTTTCTTGGTTCCGTTGCAAAAAATCCTTTCTAATGATACAATAGAATAAAAAGAAAACCAAAGATAGTAATATGCTATCTAATTCCTTTAAATGGAAGCATTATGAAGGAGAAATTATCCTATTGAATGTAAGATGGTACTTAAAATATGGTTCCGTTGCAAAAATCCTTTCTAATGATACAATAGAATAAAAAGAAAACCAAAGATAGTAATATGCTATCTAATTCCTTTAAATGGAAGCATTATGAAGGAGAAATTATCCTATTGAATGTAAGATGGTACTTAAAATATCCATTGAGCTATAGAAATTTAAAGGAAATGATGGCAGAAAGGGGAGTAAAAGTCGACCATACAACAATCATGAGATGGGTACATCAATATTCCCCTGAACTAGAAAAGAAGATAAGAAGACATTTAAGACTAACAAACTATTCGTGGAAAGTTGATGAAACCTATATCAAAATAAAAGGTAAATGGAAATATCTTTACCGAGCAGTTGACTCAAATGGAGATACAATTGATTTCATGTTAAGTGCAAAACGAAATCGAAATGCAGCGAAGAGATTTTTTAAGAAAGCTTTGAGTTCTAATCATAATCAAATTCCAAGGTACTGTTGCAAAAATAATTTTACTGCCTTTTTAGGTTATAACTATTGCTTTTTGTATCATTATTGACCTGTTTATGGCATATAAATATCTTATTTGTGATGTTTCTTACTTGTTTTGTAAAATAGCCAGATTTTTTGCAACGGAACCAAACAAAGACTGAAATCTAAATTTATTACTCTGACCTGTTCTAAAGATTGTAGAATTTTCGCAGTTGAAGCATTTTTCAGCAAATTATGCCAAAATACGATGATTGATATAATATTATAAACATGTCCTAAAATCCTTGATTTGAATAACAGGAAAAAATATCGAAATTGCGTTTTATGGGAGTCTTTCTGTAAACGAAACCTAAATAATCAGGTGTCGAATGAGGAAAGGAAGAGTTGCTCAATGTGATTTTTCAGAGTTTGAAAACATATTTCCATTCATATCTCCTTTTTTCTAGAGATCTTCTGTTTGCTCCGCTTGAGGAGGGAAGGATTTTTGTCTCGTATCCAATTTCCCTTAGAATCGGCTCGTATTTTCCTGATTTTTTGCCATTGAAACAGATCAACCTCAGCTTTGGAGCTATCTCTTTTAATATTGAGAATTGATTTATTTCTTCGTCTCTGATCTTTGAATCTCTACTTCCTACCCCATCTCCGGCCTTAAACACATCCCATAAACCGATTCCATTACATTTCAGGGTCTCAAGTCTGCTTCCATAATCCATGCTCTGAAGATCTTCACTGATTGCACTGCCAAGCAACTTCCAAAAGTCATTGCCAGGATTCCCATAATACTGATGCTTTTTGATAAATATGTTACCTGGAAGGGATCCGAGAATAATGATTTCAGTATTTTTATCAATGATTGGTAGAAAACCTTGTTTTATCATTCTTAAAGAAACTGGAATCAAGTATATTTCAAGTTTTGGAAGCGAAGAAATTCAAATTTTTATTATTCGCTTATAAATATTTCTGCAATAGCTGAAAAGTTTTTGCCTCTGAAAGGGAGCTTGGCGCAAAACTCACTACATAGTGGTTATAGAATCTACCACCTTTTGAGATAAGTGATACATAACTGAAAAGATCGGTAATTAATACTTAAGATGGATCAATTTTGTAATCACAGACAAAGAGACATCTATTTACCATACTTACAAACTCTTCTATCTTTCATGTAGTCTGAAATTAGTTTTTAATACATTAGTTTTTTAGAGCTTACAATTAATATAGGGTGCATAACTAATATCTTCAGGAGTTTTATTCTTCGATCTTAATTCAATTATAAAATGAAGATTTCTGCTGACATAATGTTGGATAGCATTAAAGTCAATAACAATGTCTTGAACCTTAGTTTTAAGATCTACTATCCTGAAAAATTTACTATCAATTTATCTGGAGAAAAAAAATTCCAAGATAATTGGATTATCTATAATTAAAAATAGTATCTCTGGAGGAATTCTTACTTTTTGTATTTTTGAAATAATATCGTTGGTTACAGACTCAAGAAAATTTGTAGAAGATGCTACAATATGAATAAAAATAAAAAACTTTTTGAGAGCTGTGATTTGCCCCGTTAGATAAAATGGTCATAATATAATATTAGATAATTTTGGAAAAATATCTACATCAAACAAGCTGTGTACATAACAGAATTAAAGTTATTTTTCTTTGTTAAAATCAACGACTCAATTACCTTCATTAATTTTTCACGATTCTACTCCTGATTTGTGAAAATGGTTTTGAGACTAACGAAATTCGGAACTACTAAACCAATTAATACTCAATTATCCTATATTCTGTTTAGGAGGAGTTAGATATAATAAATTCAAACGATTCAGGGAAAAAAGACGCATCTATCGAACAAAACTATGATAAGACGAAAGATAAAATAGTGAAAAATCACATAGCTTTGCTTGAGAGTTACGAACAAAGATTGAAAAATCTGGATCCTGAACTTATTACCATAGATGAAGAGATATTCTTAACTGAAGCTTTTATTCATGCTAAAGAAGTTTTTGAGCCTGAGAAACTGGTAAAATGGTTTACAATAAGAGCCGAACCTTTTTATAGACCAGGATCCTGGGAAGTGGTGTTACCCATGTATGAAGAGCTTCTTGATATTGCAGAAAAAAAACTTGGGTCCGAAAATACTGGAACTGCGACTGTACTAACTGGTATGGCAAGGATTTACCGCTACATAGGAAACTACGAGGAGGCCCACAAGCATTTATCAAGGGCGCTCAAAATTCATGAAATGCTCCCCGGAACTGAACTAGCTGAGATCGGGGACATACTCAGTGAGATGGGCATTCTTAACTATTTGATGGACAAGCAAGCTCTTTCATATTATACCCAGGCACTGGAAATCCAGAAAAAATTTTCCAGTTCTGAAAACCTTGGTGCCGTCATAACCCTGAACAGAATGGCTTTCTTTTATAGGGGAATGGAAGAACCCGAAAAAGCTGAAGAATTCTTCAACAGAGCTCTAGAATTTCTTGAAATTTTTCAGGAGCAGAAGCCTGATAAACGAGTGATCACGATCTATAAAGCCGGTACCCTGAATAACCTAGGCATTCTGCTTTCCGAGATGGGAAAAATTGAGGAAGCTGAGGATAGATACGGAAAGGCATTAAAACTTCAGGATAAAGTATATGGCCCAGAGCACCCGCAGGTAGCTCAGACCTTGAACAACCTTGCTCTGCTATATTTCCAGACTTCAAGATATGAAAAAGCTCTTATCCTCAACACCAGATCTCTTGAGATCATGGAAAAACTAGGAAAAACCGAACATCCTGGATTTGCCACAACCCTAAACAACCTTGCAGGTATCTATGTCCATAAAGGGCGCCATGAAAAAGCCCTGGAGCTTTACAAGCGATCCCTTGAAATCCGGGAGCAAATCCTCAGTCCAGAACATCCAGATGTTGCCAAGACCTTAAACAACCTGGGAGAACTCTATAGAATCCTTGGCAATCACAAAAAAGCTCTGCACATGTACACCCGCGCTCTCAATATCTACAAAACAACCTTTGGTAACACCCACCCCGACATAGGTACTACTCTCAACAATCTTGCAGGCCTCCATGAAAGCCTGGGAGAATATAATACTGCAATTGAACTATATGAAAAAGCCCTTGATATAATTATTAAGGAATATGGATCAGACCATCCTTATTTCAAGATTACACGGAATAATTTAATTAGCCTTTATGATAAAATGAACGGAGCTTGCGAAGCTGCACTTCAGAAGAGTCAATAGAGAGAATAACATTTAACATTGAATTCGTTTGCATCAAGGCAACAAAATTCAGCTCTATTACTCTTTATAGCGCTGATAGCCTCGAGAAACTCTCAAAAAGAATCAATTCCATGGATATATAATTTTTATATAATTGATATAGACTTTTGGGAGAGAATGATAATATTTGTTTGATATTTAAAAAAACCAGAAGAGAATCATCTCCAATGGAAAAATATTCATTAATCTATTCTTAGTATTGTAACATCTCAAACTCTTTGTATCAAATCACTAAAATAGAGTAGTTATGGCCATAACATTTGTTATTTATATACATATCCATTCACTTCTGGTCACAAATAAAAGCATTTTTCGAAAGCTTAGCATAAGCTAGACAAATAAGAATACTTTGAAACCCTAATTTGACAGTTCGATTTTTATGTTGGGAGAAGATTTTCATAGTTTAGAAGAATTAAGAAGTAATATTACGGTCAATAAATTTTTCCCCCATTTATGATGATTTTCTTTTGACAGATAATTATCTGCCCTAAAATGGTTATTTTCTTCAAATTTTTGATTTTGAATTTGCAAATTATATTGAAATAAATAAATATTTAATAAGTATATTGATTTGTACAGCAAAAACGCTAAAATAGAACAAGATTTATGATTTAATAATATCCTTTACTCCATAGGGTTAGGAAATGACAGATACAAGATAATTTTAATAATATTTTTGATGACTGCTAATTGATTTTGGATGAGAATATGAGGTTTCATTCCAAATGGAATTTATATTATCAAACTAAGGTTATAGATTTTTCAAAATATCACATCTCACATTATTGATGAGGGAGCATCGCATATTCCATTTACCACAAATTATTAATACTTAGCATATCGTGTTTATCGAGATGACCAGAATTACTAATCGCTTACACAAAAACGTGTTGAGTGTTATTATGGACATTTTAGAAATGGATCATTTCCGCGAGCCTGAACTTGAAGAGGTTCAGTTTTTCCTTGAAAGTACTGGAACTCACGGTTCTATTGTTCATGAAAATGCTGTGGAAATGAACTGTACATCCTCCAAAATTCAATCCAGGGAGAATGTATTGATCGATTTCAATAATTCCTTTCCATCCATTAACTAACACCCCCTAAAATATTTTAACCCTCGAACTGAAACCCAAACCTGTAACTATTTCCATTTTGAAGTTAATTTTGGATTTCAGCCCATTTTTTTGATACTTTTATCTGTTTTCCCTACTTATGTCCTTATTTTCAGAGTATATTGATGTCAATTTTTTTTGAGATCCTAATTTAGATTAAAGTACATGACTAACTTGATTTCTCAAGTCCTTTAATGCTAGATTAAGAGTATTTCAATAAATCTCTGATTTTCACGAGTCGTTTATATAACATTTATAAGTATATGATAAAATAGAGGGGGCAGCAAAATCCTCTATGTCTTTCTGAGTTTTAGAAATGTTAGTTTTTACTGTGAGTACCATAATTACTTGGAACTACTTAAAAAATTATTTCGAATCCAAAATTGAATGATAACTCTAAACAATATCAAGTATAATTGAATGAAAACAAAACACAGATACTCAGCTTACAAAAATTCTTTGGCTAATATCAATTTAGACTCAATGGATACTTTGATCACTAATTGATTGAGAAGTAAAAAACAAGATCAATAACCAACAGTTAAAGAAAAAAAGCCTACTGAAATTTATTCAGTAAATCTTAGTAAAGATGGTTGTTGATTTTGTTTTCTCCAGAGATTGCAGTTACAAAAAAAATAGCTTAGTTTAACGCTGAAGAGATGATGCAATGAAAAATAAAATAGACAGAATTTAGGATAGTGATTATTCTACACTAATTGTACCCAAACACAAGCTGATTTAACGCGTATCAGGCCAATTTAAACTGAATATTTTTTTATTTCTCTATCAGATAGCACTTGAGACTAATACTGTGAAAGAAAAAAAATCACCATTTCAACACTTTTCTGCAAAACTAGTGAAAAATTGTAGGATTTTACTGGATATATGACACAGTTGGTGAGAGTACTTAACCAAAAAATTAATAATTACTTACATCCCTCAAATTTCTCCAAGCTCCCAACACAAGTGCTCTTTTATAATTACATATGCTATAGCAGGAGAGATTATCCCGACATCAGTTACTATCATGTCAATGTATCTGGCAGGAGTGAAATCAAAAGCCGGATTTTTTACCTGCAAGTGAGATAGATTTGCAATTAATAAAGGATCGACAATTTCATCAGAACTTCTTTCTTCGATTTCGATGAGATCTCCAACAATTGTACTTGGGCTAAACTTGAAGGTCTCGGCAGCTACCATGAAAATCTTTCTTGCCTCATGGGCGGCAAGAGCAAGTTGAGAGGTCCCGATTTTATTTACCAGCGTACCATTAGTTGAAATTGCATCGGCTCCAACAATTACCATATCTACATCTTTCATGTAGTAACGCACTGCAGAGTCCACAATCAGAGTTGTAGGGATACCAAATTTATTAAGATGATGGATCGTAGATAGGCCCTGGCGTCTAGGGCGACTTTCGGTGACAATTACTGAAATGGCTTTCCCATTCTCAAAAGCCGTAGTAATAATGGAAAGAGCAGCATGAGAATTGCAGTGGGTCATAATAATATCCCCATCTTTGATTCTTCTTGCACCTATTTTCCCGATTTTTTCGAGGGCTTTGTCAGCTCTCTCGATGAAAAGATTTGCATTCCCAATAATTTCCTTCCTTGCTTCTTCTATATTTCCTGAAGAATACTTAGTAACAAGTTTTACAGCATTAGGGAGAGAAACAGCTGTAGGACGAGTACTTATAAGAAAACTAGAAGCTTCTCGAATGCAAGTATTGAATTCCTCCATTGAAACTACTTCTAGGCCTTCAGCATAATCTCTGATGGCTTCAGCAGCAGCTTTTGCAATCCGGCCTGCTCCCCGTAGTTCCATTGTCCTAATTTTTTCTGCGGTTTTCTTAAGTTTTTGCATATTATCAGAAATAGCAAGAGTCAATTTATAGCTATCTTCTAGTATTTCGGGATCTTCTAAAATAATAATTCAGATTTTATTTATTTTATCATAGATATCCTTTTAGTAATCAAAAAGATATTCCCTCACTGAAGGGGGCAGAGTCGAAACACATTATATATCCTCGATAATCGAGCATCTCAGCAGAAAAAGACGAACTGATATCCAAAAACCGAATGTAATCAGCAGCAGCAACTCCAAAATCATGATAGCATTTCCCTGAAATTTATAATTATATCTAGCATTAGTACACCTATCTAGATGCAGTTTCTATGACTATTTAAGCCTGAAAGAGAATACAATTCATTTAAGACCATTTGGTTCTCGTAGTTCTTAACTTAATTAAAAATATAATTTAATAACAAATTAATAATATAGCTATCGAAAAAAGTAAAAATTATGAAGTTGATTGTATATTTCCTAGGCTAAATACCTGGGGTTTCACTTTTTGTCTTATAAATCATACTTAACATAATTATCTTGCCAATATTAATCATATATTGATTATATATTCAAAATTATATCTAAGAAGCTAATTGTCCTCTAACTTATGGTATAGCCATTCTCGATAACAGCGACAACTGCAAGCGCAGGTTAATTGGGAGCAAGATGATCATCACTATCATCATTGCCATGTTCCCTATTATCATTGACATTATATTAGTGACATCATGAGCACCACTGATAATATAGATATTATCTGTGTGGTTCTGAAACTTAATAGCTAAATCAATATGAAGAGGATAAATATGGCTAGAACTAAATTAGATTATACAATCACAACGATTTCATTAATCACTTTGTTGGCATTTCTAATCTTCGAGATAATCGCAGGTGCAGATCCATCATCAGAAGAATTAATCCATAAAGGGATCGAGCTTACGACATCAGAAAAGTACGATGAAGCAATAAATGCATATGACAAAGCAATTGATATTAACCAGACGGGCGAAAATGAAAGAGAATATTTGTGGATAAGGGAGTTTTTTTCAGATAAATTATTATTTACAAAATAAGGGTTTTATGCCTGAAAAGATAAAATACGAATAAGCGAATCGCAAAAATATCCATTTTGTGAAAATGTTCCGTGTGTAAATTATAAATATAGTCATATTCTTTTGAATATATCAAAAATTATTTGCCTTTCAAAGTTTGGTGTTTATCAAATTTATGCGATGTTTTCTCCGAATTCTGAAATTTTGATCAAAAATGAATTAATATGTAAGAAACTCCAAATTTTTCGATTATAAAGATACTAAATGATGATTACATGATCAGAATTAGAGATGTTAAAACACTCAGAATCAGGTTGATGAATATTCCCAATCAGATGAAACTATCTTCGAATTATTTTTAATTAATAATATAGGGAAAAGGGACTTAATGCATGATCAATAAACAAAAGTTGTATTCGATAGCCTTAGGTTCAATAACTGTGATTTTAGTACTGGCGGGTATCGCAGGAGGTACGCCATTTGCATATATTACGAATTCCGGCAGCAATAATGTATCTGTAATTGACACAGCGACCAATACTGTTAAAGCCACTGTTTCTGTTGGATATAATCCTCTAGGAGTTGCAGTCACACCAGATGGAACAAAGATATATGTGGTAAACGAATACAACAACACTATCTCTGTAATTAACACAGCTACAAACAGCATTACATCCACCGTGAATGTAGGAAATGATCCTTGGGGAATTGCAGTAACACCGGATGGAACAAAGGTATATGTGACGAACTACGGCAGCAACAATGTCTCTGTGATTAATACAACAACTAACACTGTTACAGCCACAGTGAGTATAGGAAAAGAACCTATGGGAGTTGCAGTCATACCCGATGGAACAAAGGTATATGTAACGAACCACGGCAGCAACAATGTCTCTATAATTGACATAGCCACAAATAATATTACAGCAACTGTGAATGTAGGAAATGATCCTTGGGGAGTCGCAGTAACACCGGATGGAACAAAGGTATATGTGACTAACTCGAAATTTGACAGCCCAGGAACTGTCTCTGTAATTGACATGGCCACAAATAATGTTACAGCGAAGGTTAATGTAGGAAACAATCCAATTGGAGTTGCAGTCAGTCCAGGTGGAACAAAGGTTTATGTGACAAACGAATACGACAACAATATATCTATAATTGACACAGCAACGGACACTGTTATAACCACCGTAAATACGGGATCCTTACCTTTGGGTGTTGCCGTCACGCCAGATGGAACAAAGGTATATGTGATAAACCTGAATAGCAACAATGTCTCTGTAATTAATGCAAGGACTAATATTGTTTCAGCCAGTGTACCTGTAGGAAGCCAGCCTTATGGAATTTCAGTCACCCAGGACGGGAAAAAAGTAGGTCTAATGAACGGAGATGAAACGGTTTATGGGATTGACACAGCCACAAATACTGCTGCATAGACACAGTAAAAATAGAATCCGAATCTGTTGCATCCGGATAGTTAATATACTTTGTTCCAGCACAAGAGCCCTTCATGATGCAGACTTCATTGATATAGAGCTTAGGCAGTTGCCTGCTTTGAGGCAATTTTAAGTTTCACAATTTTTGAAGTTAATCACTAGGTCACATAAAATACTTGTTTGGCCACAATACAGAGTCAATCAAATTTCACATAACTTTCGGGATACTGTCTATACAAGTAATGTACCAAAGTTCTGTAAAATAGAATAGGGGTCACGTATCGAAACTGGAAAAAAGAATTCATGGTGAAAATTTTGGTGACTCTTATAATTCTCAAAACATATCCAACTTCGCTAGAATTTGTTTTATAAGTAAATCTGTTTCATGAACTGTTATCTCAATATTTTCGTTTTTGTTCTCTGAGACTGCATTAATTTTCCTATATATCAGCCTTCCAAATTCGTCACTGAAACGGCGTTCAAGCATCCACATACAAACTTGACAATTTTCATCTTTTGCAGCGTCATTTAGGCGTTCCAGAAGAGCTTTTGCAGCATCAGCGTTCCGCTTTGTAATGTGCTTATAGAACTGATAGTATTTCCCATATTTCTCTGTCTTCCCCTTGTTCATCCAAGAATTGAAAGTTTGGTAGGTTATACCAACAGATTCGGAAGCCAGCGAGCATGTGAATCCCAAAGCAATATTGTCACCGATTTTCTTGGTTATAGCAGGGGATAATTTAGAAGGTCTGACATGATCGCACCGTTTTTCAGTTTCTTTCAATAATATATGTAGGTCTTAGTTTAAATATTTGCTTAGTTTAATTATGCACGGAGCCGAGCTTTGGGCCATTAAGTCCTAAATCGAACGATTGTGGGGCGATATAAGGCGTTTTCTTGAGTAGGTTAGGTTTCTCAAAGGACTTCAATGAAAGTCTATCTAGTAAGCCCAGATTAAACCATTTTTCGACCAAATTGAATCACCCTACTTTTACTACCATATTACGATAGGTACCTTCGAGATATTTTCTATATATATTTATTGCTTTAAAATAATGTAAATTACATTATAAAAATAATTATTTGGATTTTAAGATAGGACTTCACATAGAAAACAAATCAAACACATTGAACATAAAACCTAACTGTAGATTTGCCCAATTTTTGTTTAGGCGTGACGGCTACAGTAAGTGCAGATAATTGCTGTGATGGAAAAGAGAACTTTAATAAGGGGAATTTTAACGGAAACTGTAATGGAAATGTAAATCTTGGTTTTTTTTAATGGAAAAATTAACGATAATTTGAACGTCGGCAACCAAACATGTGGATGTGAAAACAAAACATCACCGCCACCAAGCATTAAAAATAAATTTACTGATATTGCTTATGCTACTAAATCAGAAACACAAAAACTTGATATACTTGATATATATATGCCAAATGGAGGGAAAGGTCCTTTCCCTGTGATTAGAGCATTTAACGGAGGGGGATTTTCTGAGGGCGATAAGAGTAGAGATTATACAGATTATATGTTGCAGGGCTTAAATCATGGTTATGCAGTGGTAACTGTTGATTATCGTTTGAGTGGCGAGGCTAAATTCCCAGCAGCAATAAATGATGCAAAAACAGCTATTCGTTTTATTAAAGTTAATGCTGCTCAATATAATTTAAATCCAAATAAGATTGCCCTATGGGGAACTTCAGCAGGTGGAAATCTTGCACAGGCACAACAAGTGGCACAAACAATTGCTATGATATATCTATCAGCAATGCAAACGTTTCGGATAATGTAACAGTAGTAGTTGATTGGTATGGGCCCACAAATTTTTGTGTTATAGATAAACAATTCACAGAAAGTGGAATTAGAGAGCAAGTAGATGGGGTTCCATTTTGTAATACCGAAGGTTATTCTCTGTCAAAATATAGGGTTAGATATCTCAAAGGTACCAGATCTGTGTAAACAAGCAGATCCTACGATTTATATAACTTCAAAGTGCCCCCCATTTTTGATTCAGCATGGCACACTGGATTTCGTAGTTCCAAAGCAGCAATCAGTTGACCTTACAGCTGCAATCAAAAAAGAAATAGGACAGGACAAAGTAACCCTTATATTACTTGACGGTGCAGGCCACGACATATAACCCTTTCTTTTATTAAATGGAACAATCAACCGTGGTGAAGATTCTGCACTGCTGAAAATATGGATAAAGTGTTTGCATTCCTAGATAAGTATAGGAAATAATTATACCTACTTTGAAAACCCCTGAATAGTACTCACAAAAGCTTTGAAAAAAGTTGCTGAAAAGCCGGGAGTTAAAATCAGAATAATAGTGACTTCCCATTAATTTCAAGGAAGGACAAAACAATAAGTGTCGCAGAAGATTAAAAAGAAATGGACAACGTCGATTACCTTCAGAAATGTCATTATTGCCCTGGAAAATTAGGTGACCAAACCCATTTAAATTATGCATGGAGATTACAGCAATCAACATGAAATTAACAACAATCATATATTATGTATATTGTCAAGGGGATAATCAATTTGGCTATGCGTCGCCAGATCAGTAGCCACCGTTGGTTTCACTATCCATGTCTTTCATGTTCATGTTCTTCATGTCCATTTTATTCATGTTCATTTTATTCATGTCCATTTTATTCATGCCCATGTTTTTCATGCCCATGTTTTTCATGTCCATGTCTTTCATGTTCATGTTCTTCATGTCCATTTTATTCATGTTCATTTTATTCATGTTCTTCATGTCCATTTTATTCATGTTCATTTTATTCATGTTCATTTTATTCATGTCCATTTTATTCATGCCCATGTTTTTCATGCCCATGTTTTTCATGTCCATGTCTTTCATGTCCATATCTTTGCTGTAGTGATGGTGATGGTGGTGGTGAGGCCACTTGCAGATTGTAGTCTTCACATCTTTCAGGATTATAATGGTTATTTTCTTTTCCTTAACCATAACTGGTCCTGCGCTTACTGCTGCAGCTGTCACTGATGCTACAAAAAGAACTGCCAGCAAAATAGCCAGTACCTTTTTTATTCTACTAGATGATTGTTTCAACATTTAGTTCACTCCTGTATGACTAAAATTAATAATTATACTGGAATTTGTTCTTGGTAACTATTCAAACTACAAAGAATTAGTTGGTTGATACCTATTCTATTACATCAACTACATCAACTAATTTTGATAAACTACATTACTTACTGAGTTTGTCAGGTATTTTAAATTAATTATAAAAAAAATAGTTTCTGAATAAAATTTCTTTCCCCATAAAATATTTTGACATCGGACAACTATTTAACATTAATATTGTTTTATTAAAAGGTCGGATGCTGAGCCAATCGTTTTGCTGACAAAATTTCATTTTTGATTGCTTTCATTGATGCACAGGTTTTATCACAAAAACTGTGCATCAGAAAAAACGATAAAATCCTGTTTCTTGTGATGAAGCAAAAGAATTTACAGAACTTTCGTTACACTACCAGAACTATATAATTATCAGCTCCTTATTTTTCTATTTACGATGATTGATTGAGCTAATTAATTTCAAGTGTTCCAGGAGCTCCAGATGTTCTAGGAGTTCCATAAGCTCCAGGAGTCATAGATCAGTAACCTTTTCTTATTTCGTATGGAACTTAGAAAATTCTGAGATTTTAGCACAAAAACTATGCATCATTGGAAATGATAAAAACAGAACTTTGTTAACATGATAATTGACTCAGCGTCCTACTTTTTTGCAGTCAAAGAGAATGGATAAAAAAATAATCAAATTTAACATAACTTTTGGTATATTACCAAAACTAATGCATGTAATCAATAATTTTTAAGGTATCGCCAAGCCTCCTAATGATGGAGGTTAGGATTTATCAATTATTTTCATTAAAGCTCCAGCGACTAATAAGAAGGGCTATGAAACCAAAAAACAATGCGCCAATAAGTTGATAGAGAAACGTAAAAGGCCAGTCTGTTTGAAATCCTAGCTTGGTAAATATCCATAATAATATCCACAATAATCCTAGTTTGCTCGTTATCCACCAGATCACGTAAAGTATTATTAAAAGCACGAAAGTGCACCTGGTTACTCCCTTCAATATCAAAATCAAACATATCACGCACTATAAAATCATCTTTGTTTAGATTAGATATCTGGATTATTTTTTTTAGTATATTATAAAATACAGGTTGATAAATATATATACACAACTGCCTTCATTTTATTATATTAAATTGGAACAGAAAATATACAGGACCACTTTCGTAATAAAAAATATCAGTGTGTATATATTAACAAAAGTTTAATTTTGAAAATTAAGGATTCTACATAGCTACTGAAATCTATATGCAATTATTAGTCAAGAGATGGATTTTATGCATAGATATATGCCTTATTTTTTAAAATATTAGAGCAAGAAAAGTAGAATTCTCTTGAAATATTTATAAAAAATCAGTTATATAATTACTACAAAATAAAAATCAGATGAAAAAAGTTATATAAGATGTATATTTAAATATAATTTATACAGTTTGCAATTGATATATCGAATCAATACATTGTAAGTAAATAGGATATGTTGCGTTACTATTGAGAGTCATTGAAATTAATAAGCTCTAAAAGTTCTCTATATTGAACCCAAATACAGAAGATATTCCGTTTTAGTCTTTGATAAATGACTTTAGGGAAATTCGAAAAGTAAGTTGGATTTTAAAATAAACCAATTTATATAAAATCAAATGAACGGGAATAAAATTTGCAAATAAGTTTTTAAATAAATTGGCAAGGTAATAAAAATGAAAAAAAAATATAGTATAATAACTGATGTATCTGTAATAAAAGAAGTATCAATTTTTACTGAAATTCTGATTTTGTTCTTGGTTATAAGTTCATCAACTGCAATGGCATATACAGAATTTTCAGAGGAAAACATGTCATCTAATATTCACAAAAATATTGTGAATCAAACTAAACTTTCTCCAAAGTTTGAGCTTTCACCAGAAAATCCTAAATTGATTGATTACATAAATAACAACAGGTACAATCAAGCGATCATCACACCTTCGCCTATCGATTTTAGTTATCTCAAAAATATTTCCAACCCAGACTTAAATGTTTTAGCAAGCACACATATTCCGGCTTCCTATGATCTGCGGATGTTGAATAAAGTAACCCCTGTAAAAAATCAAGGCCACACAGCTACGTGTTGGACATATGCAACTTACGGATCTCTTGAATCATATCTTATGCCGGGACAAAACTACAACTTTTCAGAACAGAATATGAAAAACCTTCTTTCTGACAACTACACAAATGGTTTTGGTCGTCGTTCCAACGGTGGAGGAAACTATTTAATGACAAGTGCTTACTTAACTAGCTGGGCAGGACCAATGAATAATATGGATGACATGTGGAACCCTAAGCTATACACTTCACAAATAGGACTTCCTATACAAAAACATGTACAAAATATAACTTACCCGGCACTCAGGGCTAATTCTACAGACAATCAGGAGATAAAAGCGGCGATTATGAGTTATGGAGGAGTTGGAACTTCAATTTACATAGATTCCAACAATACTACTATTTATAACAAAAAAACACATAGTTGTTACTATAATGGAACATTAGATTCCTATCATGCTGTGACCATTGTAGGCTGGAACGATTCTTACAGTAGATACAATTTCTCCACAACTCCACCCGGAGATGGAGCATTTATCATAAAAAATAGCTGGGGTCCACAATGGGGTGATAATGGGTATTGTTATATTTCCTATTATGATTCCAATTTAGGAAAACAAGGTGAAAATGCAGTATTCAGTGCTGAACCACTTAATGATTATACAAGCATCTACCAACACGATCCACTTGGATGGACTGGATCATTAGGAGAAGAAAATTCCACCAATACATTATGGGGTGCCAGTGTATTTACTGTAAGATCTAACGAAACTCTCAAAGCTGTAAGTTTCTACACATCAGTCTATAACTCCAATTATACGATTAGTATCTACAATAATACGGGATCTAACCCCACTAGTATAGGTGGTCCTGTTGTTACACAGACTGGAACAATTCCAACTATTGGATACCACACAATCCCCCTGACTTTTGGAACTAATCTCCAGGCAGGCCAAACTTTCTCAGTAGTCCTTGAGCTTACAACCCCTGGATACACTTACCCGATATCAATATCAAAACCCATCCGGGGCTATAGTAGCAATGTAAACGCAACTGCAGGAGAAAGTTTTGCAAGTAATGATGGAATTAAGTGGTACGACATAACATCATTGGTACCAAATGCAACTATATGCATCAAAGCGTTTACTGATCCAGTAAATGCATCTCAGATTAAGCTTGACTAAAATCAAATTTTTCTGTAGTTTTCTATACTTGTAGGCTTGTAATTGTTAGAGTAATAGTTCAGAAGATTGTAATAGATATTTGATCTTGACAACATGAGCGTTTTACCTCAAAACCTATGTATCAGTAAGAAAAATAAATACAGATCGAATAGAATATATGAAAAAAATATTTATGGAGCAGGTCAGGAATTGATTGATTTCAGGACAGCAATTTCGCTGCAGTCTGGAAACTTTGAGCATCTTATGCAGCCAGACCAAATTTTTCTGGGAAGGCAATTTTTGTCCACTACTTTAAAACCTAGAGTCGCAAAAAAATCAGGCACATAAGTAAGAGCAAAGACCTCTTTAATATCAAAGTATTTGACATCATCAATGCAGGCTGAAACAAGCTTTGTACCGATTCCTTTTCTTGAAAATTCTGGTTTAACGGCGAGGGCAAGTATCTCTGCAAGGTCTTCCCAGACCACATGGAGAGCACCACATCCAACAACCTCTCCATCGATCTCATATACATAATAATCCCTTATATTCTCATATATCTCACTAAGAGAACGGGCAAGCATGAGCTCATTCTTGGAATAAATACTGATAATCTGCCTCATTAAAACAACGTCATTTACCCTGGCTTTCCTAATCAATTGCTTTTCCCTCTGAAGTAACATTGTATTTTCCAATAGATAGATACTGTTCTGAACTTTGTTGTTTCTACAATCCACTGAACAAAGCTACGAAATTATTCTTTTTTCAGATGAAAAATATTCCTATAGACTACAGAATATGTCCCCATAATCTAGCAAAATTTACTTCTCTTACTAATAATACCCGATGTTTAATATGTAATAGCCGATCGAAAAATACTTATTTCAGGAAAAAGCTGGAAAAACAGATTAAAGGAAATTAACGGGCGCGAAGGGATTTGAACCCCCGATTCACAGCTTAGGAGGCTGGTGCCATATCCGGGCTAGGCCACGCGCCCATTATACAGTTCCAAAGAGAATTCAAACATATAACTGTTTACGGGATCTGCATTTCAGGTGAAGTATCAATAATAGCGATATAAGATATATATAATTATCTTTCAGAGAACGATCGAAGTTCACCTGAAAAATAAGACTGATTTTCTGGAGAGTATAATAAACAATGTAAAACAAGCGAACCTGATCATGTTAACAATACCCTTATATTTTAAGAGGCTTTTCAATATGAGTTGAGATTGACAAAACGTACCATTAATTTCACTTTAATTGGCTGCAAGCAATCCAAAAAACAAAAAAACAATATAAAGGCACCTTTTAGTGGATTATCTATCGCATAGAAGTTAATGACTAACATTTTATTATGTAGATACTCGAAGCCAAAAATAGAGTACATTTATACTTTGTGTTTCAAAATTAATTTTCATACAGTTTGATGCCTAAAGATATTTATTTCTCAATTCAATCATGTAAATCCTATTTCGATATACTTACTGCTGAGAACATTAAGTAACGTTATGCTAGTTCCAGTCCTATTACAACTTCACTTTCTACCAAGGCCTATGGTCATTACCCCTTTAGACCATAAAATCTTTGATAGACTTTCACAAGCAAAATAAAATAAATCTAGAAAAATTAGATGAAAAGAGGAAAAAGTGTGCACATAAAAAACAGTCACTCTTATTCAGCAAATACTAGTAAACTCCGAATGATGGTCTTTGCATCTCTTTTTGCAGCCCTTACAGCCACAGGTGCATATATAATGATTCCTGTACCTTTATCTCCGGTCCCTATAACACTGCATGTTTTTTTTGTTCTACTTGCTGGCAGTATGTTGGGAAGCAAATGGGGGAGTATGAGTATGATAGTGTACATACTTCTTGGTATTGTAGGGCTCCCCGTATTTGCAGGAGGTAGTTCAGGGATAGGAGTACTTCTTGGGCCCACAGGTGGGTATATATTTGGCTTTATTTTGGCTGCCTATATGATAGGAAAACTTTCTAGAAAGACTGGAAATGGGGCCAATTCCAGTTTTTTCATTAATGCTCTTAATATGAGCGCAGGAGTTCTGGTTATTTATTCGTGTGGAGCTTTCCGGTTAATGATGATGGCTGACTTGGATCTTGGAAAAACTTTTGCTCTTGGCGTTATTCCTTTTCTGCCTGGAGATATCATCAAAACATCAGTTGCAGCCTACATAATTTCTAAGCATGAAATATAAAAGTCCATGATTTGGTTTATTTCAGTCAATTATCTAGCAACTTGCTGTGGGTATAGTAGCTGCTAATAGATCCGTTAATTAACTAACTGATTTATTTTAATCTACTTTTGCACTCAAAATGAAAATGCTTCATCTAAACCATTGGGTCTATCATATAAGATATCAAGCGTTTTTTTGTTTATGATGTATTGGGAAAAATTTTTCCCAAATAATGATATAATCACCTATTTGAAAAATATCTGCAATGAAATTGGTGAAAGGTGCTGTTTTTGAATTTGATTCAATAAGCATTGATAGTGATCATGTGCATTTTTTTGTTGACACCAGAATAAAATATTTTCCTTCAAAAGTGATGAAGATCATGAAAAGTATCGCAAAAAGAAGAACCCTCAAAGAATACTCTAAATTAAAACACAGTTATGAGATTATGAACTGCGTAGTGATATTAGAAAGTACATTGGAACCGAGATTATGGCACAATTTATGATGTAATATAACACTATGTTGAAAATTAGGGGAAACAGGAAAAAAGAATCATATGAGCAAATAAAAATATTTGATTTGGAATAATTCATTATATCCAGAAGATAGCACGAACACACTCCGCTACTTTCAGCGGTGTAAGACACCTAAATTTTGATTTGTGTTAGATCCTAGAGTATTTACGAGAACTTAAACAAAGGAAAATAAAGTTTGATTAACCATGATCAGATTTGAGAAAGTAAGTTACAGTTATCCTGATGGGACTACTGCACTTGAGGACGTGAATTTGACGATACAAAAAGGAGAATTCATAGGAATAATAGGCAAAAACGGCAGTGGCAAATCCACACTTGCCCTTCACATCAATGGGCTCCTTAAACCCCAGAAAGGAAAGGTATTAATACGAGGCATGGACACCTGTGACCCTTCAAAGCTTCAAGGTATCCGAAAGATCGTAGGTATTGTATTCCAGAATCCTGAGACTCAGTTTGTGGGCAGAACCATAGAAGAAGATCTGGCCTTCGGCCCAGAAAATCTCTGTCTTTCTCCTTTAGAAATCCGAAAGTGTGTAGATATGGCTCTTAGTGAAATAGAGTTTGAGAAATACAGATATCGCTCTCCAAAAACTCTTAGTGGTGGACAGACCCAGTGTGTAGCACTTGCAGGAATCCTTGCCATGAAGCCTGAATGCATTGTTTTTGATGAGATAACTTCCATGCTTGACCCAGATTCCGGAACCTTTATCCTCGAAAGCATAAATAAGTTGAGGAGAAAAGGAAAAAACATAGTTTACGTTACCCATAATCTCGAAGAGCTTCATTCTGCAGACAAAATAGTTGTTATGGAAAAGGGAAAAATAGTTTCGGAAGGGGATCCTGAGAGTATTTTTTTGGATAATTCTCTTCAAAAGCTTGGGTTTACCACACCTTCCCTTATTGAGTTGGCAACCCATTTGAAGATGTACGAAGTCGAAATTCCCTGGGGAAAAATCCATTCACCCCACAGCTTTGCAGAGGAGCTATGCCAATTATTCTTAAAAATGTAAGTTTTTCATACTCAAAAAAAACTCCTCTTGAGATTCCTGCCTTAAGAGACGTTAACCTACGGATAGAAAAGGGAGAATTTGTAGGAATCCTAGGAGAGAAAGGAGCAGGAAAATCCACTCTTTTAAAACTGTTTAATGGACTGCTGATTCCTGAAACTGGAATCGTACTTGTGGATGGCCTTGACCCCTCCTCAGTAGAGGTAAGACACAGGATAGGCATGGTATTTCAACAAGCTGCAGACCAGCTATTTTGTAGAACCGTATACGATGAGATAGCATTCGGACCTTTAAACTTTGGGTACTCAAGAAAAGAAGCCAATGAAAGGGTCAATGAGGTTATAGAAGCTGTTTCTCTTGATCCAAAAATGCTTCTTCTAAGTCCATTCAGTCTGAGCGGGGGAAAAATGAAAATAGTAGCCCTTGCAAGCGCCCTTGCTCTCAGACCGGACTACATCATACTGGATGAACCCATCACAGGGCTTGATCCGGATTGGAAAACAGAAATTCTCAAAACTTTCAAAAAAGCACGGGACAGAGGAGCTACAATTATAGTAGTAACCCATAACATTGAAGATTTTTTCCCATTTCTCGAAAAGATCATTCTTATCGGGGAAGGAAAAATATCTTTTCATGGGAGCAGAGATGATTATCTTAAAGCAGGTTGTTTACCTCTTCCACCAATAGCCTCCGTGATGAGAGAACTCAAAGCAAGAGGCTTGCCAATTAATTCTGCTGTATTTAATGTTGAAGATGCTCTTGAAGAGATATTAAGATGAAATACGTAACTCAAAAAGAAAGCATATCGAACAATACGAATAAAAAATTGCAACATGACTAATAAACTAAAGAGAAGAAACTGCAGTATGAATAAAAAAATACAAACGAAGTAAGAAACTGCTCAGGCTACAGAACTATTTAAACTTAATTTGAATTAAAAATTTATTGGGGTTCAAATGAGAACCACTGAAAAAAAGAATCCATGTAAAATATTTCAAAAAAGAAAACGGTGAGAAATTATGCATGAGCCAGTTTTCAGTTACTTGCCTTGAGTCTCTCCCCTCCACAAGCTTGACCCCAGGACAAAAATTGTGGCAGTGATGCTGCTTGGAATTTTGGCATTCAGGATTGAGAATTTTGTAGGGATAGTAGCTCTATTCACGTTCTTCTTTGCTCTGACTTTTCTCGCACGGTTGCCGATAATGGTATTTTTGAGGGTCATCAGGCCTATGATGTTGTTTATCATATTCATATTTCTTGCACAGCTAATTTTCACTGATGGAAGAGCCTTTGCCTCATTCTGGATTATGAAAGCGAGTTTTGAAGGGCTTGAAAATGGAATTAAGCTTGTTTCCAGATTCCTACTCCTATTGCTTTTTGCAGCCTTTCTGACAGCAAGTACTGATCCATCTGCAGTCACCTGTGGGGTAGAAAGAATGCTCAGGCCTGTACCGCTCAGCTGGCTGGGAATAAGTTCTTACGAGCTCGCTACAATGATGAATATTTCTATAGCAATTTTCCCTATTCTCTTTGACAGATTTGAGCGAACAAAAGCTGCCCAGACCGCAAGAGGAATGGATTTTGTATTAAATCCATTCCATTCGATTCCTGCACTTGCTATTCCATTGCTAAAGGGAGTAATCAGAGATACTGAAGAACTGGCCCTTGCAATGGAAAATAGGAGTTACCAAGGAACAATGCGGACTTCAATGTATGAGCTTTCAATGCAAAAAAAAGACTGGATAGCCCTTTTTATTCTTATTCTTTTTTCCATTTTCGTTCTAAATCTCTGAAAAACAGAGTTTTATAGAGAATTTTGATATGCACTATGTATTCGAGTATTGGAGAGTTAAATCTCTTAACAATATTTTTACTCATGAAAACTCTTCTGATTTTGTTCTTAAAGAATAATATAAAATTCTCCTTAGGTTGGAAACAAAATTGCTGATAATTAATTCTTTAATTGATTGGAAACCTTTTCGTATTATTTTAGAGTAAATATATTTTTACAAAACAGTTTTTGAAGAATACCTGAGGGCATAATTTCTAAAATAAACGAAGTAATAACCCAATATCACGAGTTAAAAAATAATTTTGAAATGTAGATCTGCAATTTCAGGACTTTGGATTGACGTATTCAAGAATAAAGACAGTGACATTTTTCTCAAATTATCAATTTTTAGAACTTCTTCTTGATGATGCTGCATCTTGCCTCTTTCGCTGAGTTGTTAGCGAATGGTGCTATAGAAAATCAATTGTTGTTAGCTACTATGCTTATTTTCGGAGACAAATTTAATCGCAAAAATTCAATATATCAAATTTCAAAAATAGACCCAGAAAAGACTTCGCTTAACTCAACTTTAGAAGCAGATGAATTCTTCGTTGGCTAACAACTCGCTAAAACCGATATAAAGTTTAGTCTTCGAACAGTAATGGAAATGAATTTTATAATTATATGAAATTTATGATATTTTATTAGAAATATGCACACTTAAAATTTGAAATTTGTACCTAAATTTAGATTGGCATATTCACATAAATACAAAGACTGCTTTATAAGATCACTATACATTTGTGGTGATCATGCTGGTTCAAAAAGAAATCGAAATTAAAAATTCAAACGAAATTTGGAGTTATTACGATTTAGATGACGGAACTATTCTGAAAATAAAAACTATTTTAATATCAGTATATGATGCTGGAGCGGATTTACAAGGAAACCCTTCAATCAATTTACAAACAGCTAATGTTATAGGAGTCACACCACAAACAGATACATTTGAACCATTGGATGAAAAAAAAGATCTCCAATTTAAAGAAAAATATGATAATCCTTGGAACGAATATACGCTAGATAATGATTATATTTTGATGTTAAAACCCATTATCACACAAGTAGACCGAACAGGAAAGTGTGATTTACGTGGTATTCCGTTATATATTATACAATCTCAAGTCGCAGCAAAAGTAAAAACTTGATCTGGGTGAGAATATGAGTTGTTCTGTCGTATCCATAGAGTCTATTGGTTCAACTCAAGTTAATTATCAAATTAGTACAATAGTATCGCTTCAATCTATAAATGACGAAAAAATATTCCATAATTTTTCCCAATCCTTTCCCAATTTATATCAACAATCTTTATCTTGTATAAACGTAGATACGTTAACACTTGAAAAAACGGGAGAATGTATTTTAGTTTCTTGGATAAAAACTGACAGTTATCTGTCAAACAGTGTTTTACATACAAAATACACTGATTCGATGAAAACAGATTTAGTTAATATTAACATTGTTGATGTAGTGGGGAGTGAGTTTTGTGTTGTTACGGGGGACGGAAAAAAATTATATAATATAATTTTCCATAACATAATAAAAAAGAAACGAGTGATTATCTCTTTTAACGGAGTGGAGTTTTTAACACCTGCTTTCTTAAATGTATTAATTTGTCAATTATATGGGCAGTTTGAAGAAGATATTATAAATCAGTACTTAGTTGTCTCTAATATGACAGAAGAAGATAAGAAAATTCTTTCCATACTTGTAACAAAAGCCAAACTTTATTTTAAAAATTCATCAATATACGACAAACTACACAATGTTTCTTTTGGTGAAGGTTATGAATAGCGCTAATAACGAGAACATGTGTAAGGATGTACGTCGCTGTGATTATCTGGAAGGCGAAGGTTATCTATTTGATACAAATATTTGGATACATACTATTTACATGCCATATATTTATAACTCAACTGAATATATGGATGTTTATGGCAGAATGCTAATAAATATGATAAGCCGGAAGTGCAATATATATACTAACACTATGATACTCTCTGAATTTGCTAATAAAATTTTAAGACATGAATTCAACATATCTAAAGAAAAATTAGGCTTGAAGGCTACTCAATATAAGATTTTTCGCGAAACAGAGAATTATAAAGAAACCACTTCATTGGTTGCAAACTGTATACGAAAAATAGCTAAATTCACTAAAATATGTGATCTTAATAGAGATGATAATGATTTGCTATATGAATTAGCAGATGACTTTGCATCAGAAAACTACGATTTTAATGATATGGTTTTCGCAAAAATTTGTAAAGAAAACAAATTAACTTTTGTTACTCACGATGAAGATTTTAAGAATTATGGAATTAAAGTTATTACTGCAAATAAAAGTTTACTGAAATCTAGTTAATATGTTATTTGATAGATTAATTCTTTTAAAATAATTATTATTCTTTGTTTGTCTTATGATTAAAAGCTCTTGTCGCGTATGAAGTAGTAATTTTCAAGTGCTTTCGTAATACAATTTGTATAATCTTTAAATTGATTTCTCACAATTGCTCCAAGCATAGAATCATGCAAGCGCCGTTTTATGGACATGTTTGGAATATTTCACCGGAAGGTAATTTTTGATCAGAGAGCATTTTTTTTACAAATAATTTTAATAATTATAAGTATAATTTCTTATCTATATATAAATTGGGGGTATTTTTTGTATATGCATGCTAATGTACATAATATCATCCAAGGTTCACCTTGTTATCTAGAAACAGAAGCTTTTATAGATCAAAAAACTTTTTTAATCACACAAGATAGATGGTTCCGTTGCAAAAAATCTGGCTTTCTTGCAAAATCAGAAAAAACCTTCACAATTAGGAAAGTTAATCATTTTCATTAGAAAGAAAATGATACATAAAGGTGAAAATTATAGTGTCAAAATGCAGAAATATTATTTTTGCAACGGAACCACAAATATTTAATTGACTTCAATAAATCAAAAATCCCGAAAAGAATAACAATTCTCATAATTAAAGAAAAAAGAAAGAAAAATTTGAAAATGAAATTTAGGATGAAAAGGTTGAACCTTCATCCTAACTTTCCTATGCCTCAAAATTTTTCGCTATATTTTCTTATTTTATGCTTTATTTTCTTTTGTACAAGAATACAGCTAACAAGACAGTTATACCGGAAATAATTTCAAATCCAGGTATACCAGTAGTATCTGCACCTTTTTTTCCACCATTTGTTTGTGTATCTACAGTGGTATTTTGCTTTGTTGTCATCTTACCAGTTATTACAAAGGGTGAAAATCCCGGTGTTTGCGCTGTGAAATAAAGATACTTGCCATCTTCTCCTGATTTGCTTGTTGGCAATGAATTCCATTCCTTGTCAAAGTACCTATTAAGTGTGATGGAAGACTGATCTATTTTATTATCCTGTATCCAGAATTTTTCAACCTTGAAACATAATACTGCATTTTCTAGGTTCTTTGGAGTTGCAAACCCACTGTTTCCAACCCAAATATTTAAGTGCTTGTATATAGCGTTAGAAGGTAGACTTGAAGCTAATATAGATTTTTCTTTCAGCATCTCGACTATGGTAGTCGTCTTACCAATAGTCTTCTTTGAATCGAAGCTCACATATACAACAGAAGTAGCGTTCTGTGGGAAATCAAATTTCACAGATTTTCCATTTGTAATGAAAGCCTGTGAAATTTCTTTACTTACTACATTACTTTGAGGCTCATTGGAACTACCTGTACCTGCACTTTCACTGCTGCTTCCGCTACTGAAGCTGCTGCTGCTGCCATCACTATCACTAGAACTACTACTTTGCACATTTGTAGGATTGGTGTTGTAATCTAGAACAGTTATTGTGGTAGCCTTTGAAATCGTGTTATTTTTATCGCTAACTATAAAGTTAACGGTATAGTTTCCTGCTTTGTAATAAGTGTGCTTTGGATTCTGCTCGGTTGAATTAGTTCCGTCTCCAAAATCCCAAATTTTCGATATTGCATTTTGTGAAAGATCTGTAAGCTGGACATCAAGTGGAGCAGAACCCTGTGTAGTACTGGCTCTGAAGTCTGCAACAGGAAGTACTACACTTACGAGTGGTAATTTATCAATGACATTTACTTCTTTATCATATATGGCATCAGCAATTCCACCGCCTTCAGAATCGTGTGCAGTTTGGGAAAATCCGTCACCAGTAATATGTGCCCAGAAGTTACCGCCAATATATGGCCCACCTACAATGTTTTTGCCTTTAGCCTTTCCTATGTTCCAGGTAGATCTTGCATTTTTAGCATCGATGTTCTCAGTATTGTTGAAGTAGTTATTATAAATTAGGTTATTGATACTTTTAGGACATAGGAAAATACCCTTTTCGTTCCAGATGATATGGTTGCCTGTAATATTGTTGCTTACAGCAGAGTTCAGGTCAATACCATCGAGGGCATTATAAGATACCGTATTATTGGAAAGAGAGTTATTGTCTGCAGAGTAGAATCTAATACCCATATTATTATATGTAGCGAAATTGCTGGAGAGTATGTTCTTATTTGAGCTTTCCACGTGAATTCCGATGTTATTGCCTCGCGCTGTATTGCTGTCAATGTAACTATTATTTGAATTCACTAAGTAAATCCCATCTCCACTGTTTGAAATTACACTGTTGTTGACGAGTTTATTATAATTGCTAGTATTCGCAAGACGAATACCGTTTCCAGTGCTAAAATCCACAATGTTGTTTGAAAGCGTATTATTGTAGCATCCTGAGCCTAGTAAATAAATACCTCTACTATTTCCTGTTGCGTGATTATTAGATATCACATTATTATTTGTTTCCAAATAGATACCATAAAATGTGTTTGAATTTGCTATATTGTTATCCACAAGATTATTTTTGCCACAATAATTAGTCAGATGAATACCAACGTCACACAAATTTGCATTATTACCTGAAATCATATTCCCACTATCTTCATGTGTTAAGTAAATGCCTTCTTTATTTCCATCCGCATTATTGTTAATAATCTTGTTTTTATGGGAATACCTCATAGCTATTCCGTAAAGGTTGCTTGAAACTTTATTATTTTTCACAACGTTGTTTTCGCAAGTATTAAAGAAAATACCGTGGTCTGCAGAACTAGCATTATTATTTGAAATTGTGTTCGATTTTGAATTATAAAGGTTTATGCCATTTGTGTTAGTTCCGTTGACTGCACTACCTAACATTTTCACAACGTTATTTGTTAAGTTGTTTTCATCTGAAAATGACAGATAGATCCCATCATTTTTGTTTGAGTTCAAAGTGTTTCCTGTTAGGGTAACACCTTTTGCTGATTCCATTAATATACCAGAGTTAGTATTCTGACTTATGGAGTTCGCTGATATGGTACTTTCTTTAGAATTAGAACCTACAATATGAATCCCATTATTTTGGTTTGAGATCGAATTTCCAGAAACCATGGTATTGCCAGATTGTTCAATATCTATTCCAGTGCCAGTCCCAAAAATACTAGTTCTGTTGAAGTTGTTGTTGCGAATCACACTATCAGTAAAACTAGTTAGTTTCACACCAAGTCCATCGTTCAAAAATACATTATTTTCAACTGTACACTGTTTACCTTGAGACAGGTAAACTCCTGCCATATCATTTCTGGCTCCAGTAATCGTAAACCCTTTGACTGTTACATGAGTTTTGTATTTAATAGAAATCACACCTTTAACTGTAGAACCTGCTGTATTGTCGGCAACAATTATGGTATCTCCAGGGTTACTAGATGATGCCATCAGTACCAGATTATTGAGATTATTTGCATAATCTCTGCTTATGTCTATATTCCCAGTATAGGTTCCGGGTTCTACAATGATTGTATCGTCTGATTTTGCACTGTTTACTGCAGCCTGTATAGAACCTCCTTGTTGGACGTGGATCTCAGCTGCTGTCCCTACACAGGAGCTTAGTGTAAATATTAAATAAGCCAGTAATAAAATTTTGATGATATTTATGACTAATTCCTCCATGAAAGTAGAAGAAATCGAGAATGATACTTTCTCTAATTACTTAGGAATTGATTGCAAGTAGAATATAAACATATTGGTATATATTTAATATATTTCTACATTTATTCATTTTACGAAAAACGCCACAATTGTATCACATGATTGATTCTGTATCTTTTTCTCCACAATGAAAAACAGAAATTTCTCAATATTTTAGCAGACAGAGTTAAACAGTTAGGGAAAAATAAGCTTTAAAGCACCGGATTGATCATCTCAATAACTATACAAACAATATTTGTTTGTTGTTAACTTCATGTTGATAGGTGTCGTATTTATATGAAATTTGAAAGAGTTGACCGCCTAATTTCCAGGGCAATAATGACATCCCTTAAGGTAATTGATATTGATCTATTTCTTTTTGAGTCTTCTGCAGCACTTATTATTTTGTCCTTTGTTGAAATTAATGAGAAGTCAATTTTAATACTGTATATCTAAATTATCGTAAGTTCGCTTACATACGATATTCAAATTTCATAGGCCAAAAACTCTGTCAACATTTGTGAAATAGTAGCCCTCTTAGTATTAATAGTCTCCATAGGTTTCTCAGTGAGTTTTTTAGATAATTATTCTTTATAAAATAATGATTTTCGGTTCCGTTGCAAAAAATTCAAAAAAAATATATAAATCTATAGGTAATGAATAAAAATCAGAATATTCAAAGAAAATGCACTAACATTATAAAACTATACCAAACAATTGATTAATGTATTTGACTTCATTAAGAACAGAGTAATTTAAATCATTTACTTGTCCTTTTTTGATCATATTCATAGCTTCAATTCCTTTTAAAGTCTTATTAGCAGATTGAAAAGACTGAAATCCTAACATTGGATTAACGATTCGCTTTATAAATCTATGATCTTGTTCTATAATGTTATTCAAATACTTGATTTGTCTAATGCCTACGTTTTTAGGTAGTATTTTATCATTTTTCAGTTTACCTATAGCAGGTGGATAAGCTGGATTCTTATCAACTGTTATTACTCTTGGAATTTGATTATGATTAGAACTCAAAGCTTTCTTAAAAAATCTCTTCGCTGCATTTCGATTTCGTTTTGCACTTAACATGAAATCAATTGTATCTCCATTTGAGTCAACTGCTCGGTAAAAATATTTCCATTTACTTTTTATTTTGATATAGGTTTCATCAACTTTCCACGAATAGTTTGTTAGTCTTAAATGTCTTCTTATCTTCTTTTCTAGTTCAGGGGAATATTGATGTACCCATCTCATTATAGTACTGTGATCAACTTGAATTCCTCTTTCTATCATCATTTCCTTTAAATTTCTATAGCTCAATGGATATTTTAAGTACCATCTTACATTCAATAGGATAATTTCTCCTTCATAATGCTTCCATTTAAAGGAATTAGATAGCATATTACTATCTTTGGTTTTCTTTTTATTCTATTGTATCATTAGAAAGGATTTTTGCAACGGAACCGTTGTCGTTGATGGAGCCAATCGTCACGATAAAAAGCTTGTAAAAAAGACTTTAGACGCCATATTCTTTGAAAGACCTTCTGCATAAGACATAATTCAGAATATATGCATGGATAAGGGTTATGATTTCACCGATATCAGAAAATTGGTTGAAGAATATAGTTTATACTGTGCATATCAAAAGTAGTGGGGAAGAAAACATAAGAAGAGACATACCTGGTTTTAGGGCAAGAAGATGGGTTGTAGAAAGGACACATTCTTGGCTGAATAGATTCAGAAGACTCCTTATAAGATGGGAAAAGAAAATTGAAAATTACCTTGCTATCCTACATTTAGCGTACGCATTAATAACATTCAGATCAGCAGGACTTTTCGGATAGCCTCTTAATATTGCGATTATTCAGAACCGGTTATTAATTAAGGCTACAGGTTAATGAAGTGCTTGAAAAACAAATGTCATCCTTTAAGATATTTTAATCAAGGTACCCTTTTCTTTCAAGCCATTCAATCTGAGGTCTTGTGTATTTCCAGGTAACGTCGGCTTTTGAGTTCTGAACTTCCCAAGGATTGGCTATGACAACATCGCCTTCACGAATCCACATTCTTTTTTTCTTAGAACCCGGGATCCTACCCATTCGGATAATTCCGTCCATGCATTGCAATGTGACTCTTTTTGATCCAAGTAAACATGCTACTGTTGCAAGGACTTCGTTTCTGTCTTTACGGGGAGTTCGCACCCTTGTCATTTCCGGGGTGTCTCCTGAGTTTACCGGCTTATTGAATCCTGCTTGTCTTTTTCTAATAGTACTTCTGTAATTAGCCAAATTAATTCCTCCTATAATGATTTTTATATCAATAATTTCAAAGTTTATTTGTTTTTATTGATTTTGATTCTCAATTCCAATTGATTTACTTCTCCATTGGACTCATCAAAGATATTTGCCCCTCTATAACAGTCATAACTTAATTATAAAGTTATACATTTAGCAGAAACAAATCTTGAAAAATGGAAAGAATAACAGATAAATAGTAATGAAAATGAATTAAGTGTTAATCAAAACTAAATTAAGGAATTAACACTCAACACAACTTAAACACTCAAATCAAATTATCCTTAGAATTTTCTGTGGTTAGGAAGACATTCTCTACAGTAAACAGGCCGCCCTTCATTTGGTTTGAACGGAACTTCGGTCTCAACGCCACAATCAGAACATATCACCTTGGTCATTTCTCTAGGACCACTGCTGCCCCCTCTAAAACCACCACCATGACTGCCGCCTCTGCTGCCACCACGGAATGAATTCCCTCTGTCATTAAAAGCCATTTTGTTTCACCTCCGCTTTAGCGGGTAATGATATAATAAAAATAAGATTGTATAAGATCATTATAAAAACAAAAAATTGGTTTTTAATAACAGATTATACGTCTCTTTATTTTCAACTACTCTTACTTCGTATTTTAATTATATAAATCTTCCCACAGAAACAGTTTTGCACCTAATGTACCATTTTTGCCCTGTCAGATATTGGACTTTAGGTGCAAGTTTAAAAATAGTGTAGTTTTTGAGTTTTACCCAGTTCTAAATTAGAATGATTTATGACAAAATATATTGGAAATGTGCGAAATATGTATGGGCAAAAAAGTTCGAGATGGAGTTTACTTCCATCTCAACAGCAGATAGATGTTTATCTTTCCACCATGTGCGCAAATCGGCAATGTTTCCGTGTCATTTTTCGTAGACTAGTACTCAGATCTTCAGCGCACAATGAGAGGATACAAAGTAGCTTAGCTATGGTGAAAACTTCTTCCACGTTTCGAATTCATCTCCTTAATTGCCTGCTCAGAGAGCCCTAAAAGTTAAGCTATGTCTTAGTTGTAAATACAAATTGAACATATATATCAAATTAAAATAATAACAAATTAAGAATAAAATAGTTGAAATAAATTAAAAATAATAATTAAAATCGTCCCTCGATTGATCATTGGTAATCTGGGATATTCTTCATGGCACAGTTTTTCTGAATGGACCGAGTAATACTCTATATTACCATATTCCACGTGGCTAGCCGAAATTTTTAGGTTTCATACATGAATCTTACTAATCTATTTATATGATCCATCTGTAATCATTCTTAGCCTGCAACCTTATGTATTATCTTCCAGGCTTTAGCTAACTCAAATCCAAAACTCTTTGTGTTTGAGTTCTTAATGTATTGCAAGCAGCGTTTAATTACAAAGAGATTTCAATATTGTTATTCCCTCAAGACTTAAAAACATATTTTTAGCTAGTTCAACATTTTTCGCTGGTTGACGTTTGGATTTCTTTAACTTAATCACATAATCTTTCCTTCAAGTGATCTTCTTCTCCTTGAGTAAGTGATAAATTTGAAATGTGCTTATAAGATCCGTAAAAAGATTATATTCAAAATAATATATTAATTCTGTTAGAGACATACTAAATTAAATGCAAATATTAAATAAATAATATGATAAAGAGAATTTCGATAAACCCCAATTTTTGTCTGGTCGTTTATGAAGTTTATATAGGATCTTTTTCGAAATTGGAAGTCTATCGAAATTCTCAAATGAAAATAGAAAACCAGCAGCATTAAAAAGATTACAAAATAAGAATAAAGTAAGAATGTAAAAAGCTGGTTGAAAAAAGGAAATTGAGAAAACTAGATAAGTCGTATCTCAATCAAATTCCCTCCATTTTGAGCCTCAATAATATCTGATGCAAGGTCAGAATTTACCCTGAGTTTTACTTCTCCATGTCGGCTCACCGGTGCACTGAAGATGTATTTGTCATCAATGAATATTCCAACGGCCTTTCCTGCAAGTTCCGGAACCTTCAGGATGAGATGTTTCTTGTTTATTTCGATAAAAGGATGGGCAGAAGAGATAATATCCTCCTTCTCAAGATCAGCTGGCCTGGGTTTCTGCTGAGAAACTTTATTTTTAGCTCCATACAGTCTTCCTTTAGAGTTTTTTGGAGCGTCTATTTCTATTTCCCTAACATCAATATGAAGCCCCAGAGTATTTTCGATTTGATCAATAATTCTCCCGCCCTTACCAATTATTTTTCGTATTTCTTCAGCCTGGACCTTCACGAGTGCACTGTCATCTGATGTTATCTCAACTTCAATAGGTCCAGATGCATACCTGCCAATAAAACTTTTTATCTCCTCTTCAGCAATCCTCCATGTAGGTTTCCTTCCTCCTTTAGAAGATTCTATTGGCATGACCACAACCTGTTCTCCATAGGTGTAAATTTCATATTCGACTTTGCCAGTTTCGAAATCTGCAA
Organism: uncultured Methanosarcinaceae archaeon; assembly: GCA_963733675.1. GTDB lineage: Archaea > Halobacteriota > Methanosarcinia > Methanosarcinales > Methanosarcinaceae > Methanosarcina. The sequence goes on from CAVTET010000001.1 coordinate 683,512, forward strand.
TTGTAATCACAGGCCTTGAAAGATCCTGCTCTGTCATCCCATAAGGAACTTTAACTGTAAATGCAAGCAACAGAACCTTAGAAACCTCGCCTTTATCGATGAAAACGACAGTATCCACTACCTGAGGAATCACACCCAATTCAACTCTTCCGATCAGGCGTTGAATGGCATCCACTGCTCTTGTCGCATGCACAACTCCTATCATCCCTACTCCTGCAAGGCGCATATCTGCAAAAATCAAGAAATCACCGGTCTTCCGGAGTTCATCATATATCGTATAATCTGGCCTGACCAGTAGCAAAAGATCAGCAGTATTTCCCATTTTACCATCAAGTGGTGAATATTGAGTAATTTCAGGAGGCACTTGCAGGTCTCGTGGAGATTCCATCGTTTTGACTACCTGCCCGTGGTCGTTCAGATACCGCGCAACTCCTGCAGCAAAAGTCGATTTCCCGGCCCCAGGTGGCCCGGCAATAAGAACGCCACGCTGGCTTAAAATACGTTCTTTCAGCTCATAGCTCAAGCTGTAGTGCTCAAGATCTACAACTACTGTTGGCCTGACAGCTGTAATCTCCATGTCATCGGAAAAAGGTGGATGTGTAATTGCAACTCTTATATTTCGGATTTGAAGAACAGTAGCCCCATCTGAAGACATCTCGATGAAAGATTCGGGGTCCAATCGTGCTCTTTCAATAAGTTCTTTTGAAATACTGGAAAGTTCCGAATAATTGACAGGTTCTTCACGAATCCTTGCATAAAGCACATTTCCTATAGGCCCCTTCTTGGCCATAGGCAGTACACCATTTTTCAAGTGCACAGACATTGTATCGTCAGTGAAAAAAGACTCTAATTTTAGAGGCAAAAGTTCTGAAGGGTTCAGGATCTTGGGGGGCATGTACTCGACATCGATCCCCTTTGCTCTAGCTATAAGGGCTTGTATCCTGTCTTCGCTTACAAACAGTCCTCCGACATCAATAGCCGTACTTCGGATAAGGGAATCTACTCTACCCTCTTTGGACATTTTCATCTCCCCGACTGTGGGTTGAACTCCACTAAATCGAAGTTGAATTTCTCCAATGTCCGCCAACTTACGAAGTTCTGAAAGCTCTTCAAGCCCTTTGAAACCTATTTCTCTGCCCTTGTTTGCCTGGGCTTCAAGTTCAGATATCACAGCTTCGGGAATAATAACCTCAGCGCCCCTGAATTCACCGCTTTTGACGCGGTGCGAAAGCCTCCCGTCAATAATTACACTAGTATCAGGAACAATCCTGCGCATCCGGTTATCTTCAGTCATATAATGGGATATAGATACAGAAAGTATATAAGAAAACCTCTGAAAAGTTTTTCTACTTTAAGGAAGCAAAAAAATAATCATAGGAAAATATTTTAAAAAAAATGAAACATCAGATGATTAAGATATTTTTAGTATATTCTGGAAGTATTAAGATTTACCTTTAATTCCATTTTCAATTGACCTCAAACAATCAAAAATCCTTAAAATAATAACAAATTTGTGCCAGTAGGCCTACCAATAATCAGTTGTAAAGTATCTATTTTGGTGCATTAGATACTTCTGGTTACCGACTGATAGTCATAAATAACATTTTCGGTTACTTAACCCGCTGCAAGCAATTTGGTATGTTCTGGATACCTCTCTGGATATAAAATATGATTCAGAATCAAATTTTGTCAATAATCGAAGATACGACCGAAAATGTATTTAAAATTCACTTAATAGAAATTTTCAAATTCAATTAAGATCTTAAATTTTAATAGACATCCTCCGGCTCAAAAACCTTCTCACCGATTATCTTTCCCTCGATATCTCGAAAAAAACAGGATCTATATCCCATGTGGCAAGCTCCCCCAACCTGGTCCACAAGCAGTAGGATAGAATCCATATCGCAGTCAATCTTTATCTGATTCACTTTCTGCACATTCCCCGAAATTTCCCCTTTTTTCCACAGCTGTTGTCTGCTCCTGCTCCAAAAATGCGCAATTCCAGTTTCAATAGTTTTCTCAAGGGCTTCCCGGTTCATATAAGCGCACATAAGCACTTCTCTGCTGATACTATCCTGAACAACAACAAAAATCAGATAATTTTCATATTTCAAGGTATCGAAATCAATCATGGAATACATATTGTCAAAATAGTATAAAAAAACACATAGTTAGATGGCTTGAATTTCTGGATCTCGAATGGAAAATCTACCCTTGAACTACAAATGAGAGAAAAGGGTTCCGTTGCAAAAATCCTTTCTAATGATACAATAGAATAAAAAGAAAACCAAAGATAGTAATATGCTATCTAATTCCTTTAAATGGAAGCATTATGAAGGAGAAATTATCCTATTGAATGTAAGATGGTACTTAAAATATCCATTGAGCTATAGAAATTTAAAGGAAATGATGATAGAAAGAGGAATTCAAGTTGATCACAGTACTATAATGAGATGGGTACATCAATATTCCCCTGAACTAGAAAAGAAGATAAGAAGACATTTAAGACTAACAAACTATTCGTGGAAAGTTGATGAAACCTATATCAAAATAAAAAGTAAATGGAAATATTTTTACCGAGCAGTTGACTCAAATGGAGATACAATTGATTTCATGTTAAGTGCAAAACGAAATCGAAATGCAGCGAAGAGATTCTTTAAGAAAGCTTTAAGTTCTAATCATAATCAAATTCCAAGAGTAATAACAGTTGATAAGAATCCAGCTTATCCACCTGCTATAGGTAAACTGAAAAATGATAAAATACTACCTAAAAACGTAGGCATTAGACAAATCAAGTATTTGAATAACATTATAGAACAAGATCATAGATTTATAAAGCGAATCGTTAATCCAATGTTAGGATTTCAGTCTTTTCAATCTGCTAATAAGACTTTAAAAGGAATTGAAGCTATGAATATGATCAAAAAAGGACAAGTAAATGATTTAAATTACTCTGTTCTTAATGAAGTCAAATACATTAATCAATTGTTTGGTATAGTTTTATAATGTTAGTGCATTTTCTTTGAATATTCTGATTTTTATTCATTACCTATAGATTTATATATTTTTTTTGAATTTTTTGCAACGGAACCGTAGTTCGTACCTTATTAGTTTCGAGGGACTCGTGATCCTTTTTTCTGAAATAAGGGGCTATAAGGTCCTGGTCAAGAGCTAGGGCAAAACAGACAGCGGATTTTGCCTCTGGCAGCACATAGGTCAGGTCGGCGGAAGGAGGGCCGCAAGATAAGGTTTCCGTCGTTGCAATGCCTACTTTGAAGGCACCAAGGGTCATAGTCATTTCTTTTCGGGCTTTGGTCAGTTCTACTTCTTCGATTCGTCGGTTGATTCTTCTTGTTTCGATTCCTCAAGCAAATTAGAATGGCATATCTGCTTTGGGCAATATTGGAGTGAAAAATATATTTCGTTCAAACCCTGCAGTATTTTGAACCCTTTTTCAGTAATCATATAATTGCCTCTCTCATGTTGCTGCAAAATCAGCCCACAGTCCATGAGTTTCTGGAGATGAAAGAGTAAGTTTCCTGCTAGAAGGCCCGTAAGTTTGGAAAAAGCAGAGAAACTTTTCGGTTCGAAGGAGACTGCTTTTAGAATTTCCAGGCGCTGTTTATTTGAAATCGGCTCGAGGATTTCGCTCATAACAACGCTAGTTTTGAGGGCTGAAATATCTGGCTTCTGTCCAAAATTATTTTTATAAATATTCAGAGATCGCATGAGGTTAATTTGTTTTATGAATAGACTCAAAACTTCGGAATAACACTGCTCACATTTTTTATAAGGGGCTTCACATCTCAGTTCATTCAGATGATTTCTGTTGTTTGAAATAAGGGCTTCATCTACGTTGTTATTTCTTAGAAGCCCTCCATTGTGCTGTAGAAAGGCTGTAAATTTAGAAGTGCAATTTTCCTTTTCAGGACATTTTTTCACCATGTTTTGTTTAAGTCCAGCCTCTATATCTTCAAAGAGATGAATTAGAAGAGCGTGTGAATATTCATGCCTTGAACTTTCGAGAGTAGTTTCGAAACGCAGCCTATTGGAATATTCCACCACTTTTTTGATATCACTGTGCATTTCGGAAAGTTTTCCCTTTATAGTCTGTATCTCTTCCATTTCTAGATCTTCAGATTTTTTAAGATCTTCAGGAGTGTATTTATTCTCCTTGCTAACCTTGTTCATGTCTTTGTACCTATTTACTTTATTTTTAAAATTTCTGTCATAACTTTCCAAATTATTCAGATGCTTATTTCGTAAGGATGCAAAAATGTATTTAGTATATTTTGATGCAGATTAAATATAAATAAATAACTCACCAACTAATTCTAGGTTTGTGTAGTAGAAATTTGAAAACGGATGTGAAACAATATAGTGAAATGTAGAAGCTGTCGTCAGGATTAGCGCCACTTTTATCATCTTGTGGCTTGCACTTACTGAAGTAACTTCTAACTATAGTAAGAAACCAACTATCAGTAAAATAGTAATTATCTTTTTAAATATCATTTATTTTTCCCTCATTTTATCTTTCACTTCATTAAATTATGGCGCCTGAAGGGATAGCAAAAGCTTTGGAAGATTAGGAACTTAAAATAGTATTTTTCCTTTTTATTGATATTGAGATCAGTGATTCTTGGGGGGAAGGTGGGACCCTTATAGGTCCCTGGTTTTCACATTTCATGCAGTGACTTCAGGGAAAAAGACATTAATCATTCCTGGACCTAAAGATCTTGAAGTATTGGAGGCAAAGCTGGGAAATAATACTGTTGTAGGGCATAAAACAACGTTTGAAGCTAAGTTCCTAAAGCATCATTGGAATTACCGTCTTTTTCCTTATAGGAGACATCAGCTTGGCGATTCTCTGAGGCATTCTCATATTCCTGCTCAGCTATATCCCCTACACTGTTCTCGTTCTAGCTTCTATTCCGCCAATAATGCTTGCGCTTTTCAAGTATGGGCCTGCAAGCTCTCTTGCCGTTATTGCAGTCGTTTATGTGCTCGCAGAAAACGTTGTATTCCCTTCACTCGCTGGGAAAAGCCTGAAATTATCTCCATGCATTTTGTTTCTTTCACTTATCTATTAAAATTATGTGCTTGGAACTACAGTTGTACTGCTTTCCATACCGCTTACAGTAATTTTGAAGTTGTATTTGAGAGTTTTGATGAAACAAAATGGCTGGCTAGATTGATAGGTCCGACTGAAGATATAGAAGAAGATGGGAAACCATGAAGCAAAGCACAGAGATCTATGTAGATTGTGGCATAAAGAACAGCATAAAGGGCTATCGGTCTAGTTTTCTTTGGAGAACCAAAGGACAGACGAAAAATGTTATAGATTATTATTAATTGACATGATCAGCATAATCGCAAAAAATGAATAATACCAATATACGTATCATAGGACTTTACCAATGGATAAACTTAATCTCAGCCCCTCTGACAGGTTTATAATGCATCTGATGGTATATCCCCCCAACCTACTCAAAAAATATCTTAAATCACCTCACAATCCGTCTTTTTTCGTTATACTTATCATAAACCTATGTTGATTAACCAATTTGACTTTTTTTGAGTTTATTCTTATTTCACAACCTTAAACTGAAGAATATGAAATTTATGTGAAATCCTGTCTCAAAACCTAAGTAACTACAGTTTATTACATAATTTTTATCATTTTGAAATGATAAAAGTATATGAAAAACCTCGAGAACCTACCTAGAGTTATCAAACTGTAGAATTATGGGGTTTTAATTAATGTCAATGATCGCTCTTGCCAGATCACAGGCTACAGTTGCGAGGAGATGCTTGGGATGAATGTAACTGAGCTACCGCATCCTAATGATCGTGACTACGACCGCAAGCCGCTTGTTAATTATCTGAGTGGCGAAACTTCAACTTTCGATATTTAGAAGTGCTATGCCCACAAGGACAGTGAGTTGATATGGGTCCATATCACAGCAGCGTTGGTCTACGACACCGAAGGCAGGCCGCTCCGCTCGATAGGGGTGCGTCGGACGTCATCGAACGTAAGATGGCAGAGCAGGAACGGGAGCGACTTCTAGACGTTATTCAACCGGAGAGAGATAAGCTATCTGTATTGATTGATAGCATTACTGCTGAAGTCTGGTTTGCAGACTCTCAGAAAAACTTCACCTTTATCAATCCTTCTGGACGTTTGGAGTTCAACATCATTGATGATGAAGTAGTCGAGGTGGAAAAATTAGATTTGAACCTAGAAGTCTATAATCCTGACGGCAATCTGCGTCCGGTAGAGAAAGCACCTCCATTGCGTGCTCTGCATGATGAAATTGTGAAAAATCAAGAAGAGATCATCCGCATGCCTATCGACGGAGAGTTGCGCTATCGGCAAGTGAATGCTTCCCCAGTGCGAGATCAAAAAGGCGATATCATTGGATCTATATCCGTTGTTTGAGACATTACAGAAAGTAAGCGATATGAACAACGGTTATTTGACACTAAGCAACGTCTGGAAGCACTTATGATGGCATCTCCTATGGGAATCAGTTTCTCAAATGACCCTACCTGTCAGTTTATTACTGGAAATTCTGCATTATTAGCTCAATTCGACAGTAGTACAGAAGACAATATTTCAACATCTGCGCCTAATGACGATGCGCTTGGTCGACAAGTACGTTTCTTTTTGAATGGTAGGCAGATCAGTGATATAGAGCTTCCTTTGCAGCGAGCCGTCGCTGAGAATCGGATGATTCCACCTATGGAGCTAGAGGTACAGCGGTTCCGTTGCAAAAACTTCAACAAAATATGTAAATCTATAAGTGATTAATAAAAATCAAAACATTCAAGGAAAATGTACTAACATTATAAAACTATACCAAATAATTGATTAATGTATTTGACTTCATTAAGAACAGAGTAATTTAAATCATTTACTTGTCCTTTTTTGATCATATTCATAGCTTCAATTCCTTTTAAAGTCTTATTAGCAGATCGAAAAGACTGAAATCCTAACATTGGATTAACGATTCGCTTTATAAATCTATGATCTTGTTCTATAATGTTATTCAAATACTTGATTTGTCGAATGCCTACGTTTTTAGGTAGTATTTTATCAATTTTTAGTTTATCTATAGCAGGTGGATAAGCTGGATTCTTATCAACGGTTATTAATCTTGGAATTTGATTATGATTAGAACTTAAAGCTTTCTTAAAAAATCTCTTCGCTGCATTTCGATTTCGTGTTACACTTAACATGAAATCAATTGTATCTCCATTTGAGTCAACTGCTCGGTAAAAATATTTCCATTTACCTTTTATTTTGATATAGGTTTCATCAACTTTCCACGAATAGTTTGTTAGTCTTAAATGTCTTCTTATCTTCTTTTCTAGTTCAGGGGAATATTGATGTACCCATCTCATGATTGTTGTATGGTCGACTTTTACTCCCCTTTCTGCCATCATTTCCTTTAAATTTCTATAACTTAATGCATATTTTAAGTACCATCTTACATTCAATAAGATTATTTCCCCTTCATAATGCTTCCATTTAAAGGAATTAGATAGCATGTTACTATCTTTGGTTTTCTTTTTATTCTATTGTATCATTAGAAAGGATTTTTTGCAACGGAACCATTTTTGCATGTCCTGGATCTGAATGCATAAAAATAGAGTACTGAATAATTTCCTTTTTTATTTACAAACCGAGGCAATAAAGTTGTCTTTGCAACGGTCCTCATATTTCTTCTCTTTGCAGTTATCAATAATTTTTTTTCTTAATAATCAGACTGTGGTACTATCTAAAATATACTCAGAAAAACCAAGACATTTTCTGAAAGAAATCTGAGCAATTCATTTTTTCTCAAGTTCAAAGTCTTAAAGACCACTTCATCACTTTAAAATTAGTACTTTTAACATAATTATTAATTCAGCTTCAGGAAACTATTTTGTTAAGATATATAGATTCAAAAATGATAAGAAAAAATTTCCAATCAATTAAGAAATGAATTTCAGCAAGTTATTATCCAATTGACTGAAGATGTTTATATTCTTCTTTAAGAACCAAATAAGTAGGAGTTTTCATGAGCAAAAATTAATGTTAAATGATTTAAACTCTTCAATGCTCAATGCATAGAAGTTTATAAAAATTCTCTGAAATTTTAAGCTAAAGTAAAGATTACGAAAAGTGAAAAAATGAGATACTTATGGTTGTGAATACTGTTTCCAATATTTGTATGCTTTGACATAACCTTCCCAAAGTGTAAAATCATCTAATTCTTTAAAATCTTCTTCCACCGCCCCCAAGTAGACTCGGTTCTCAAAAGCCGAAAAATCCATCTCGTATTTTTGCTTCATTTCGTCTATTTTTTCCCCATAGTAATGAATTTTTTGCTCAGCCTGGTTCTGCAAAAGCCACTGTAAGACTTCTTGCTCGTCTTTGTACATCCCAGTTTTTACTATTTCACTATTATGTTCAAAGATTTTTCTGGGGACTTTTGCGTGTTTAATAATGTCTCCCAATATTACCACCAAACTACCACTTTGTTCTTTCAAGTTATATATATTTTAATATTAGTTTAACTATTTTTTATAAAGTTAGATCATCAAGTTCAACAAAAAAAGCAAGAAATTCGGAGTTATCAATTTATACCTCTTATTTCATACTAATTTTTTATACACTGTTCAACATTCAATTTATGTCCTATAAACCTTATATATTTTTTGGTAATAAAATGCTTAAGTATAGGGATTCCTGCTACTTATCAAAACAGACATATTTCAAGATGGGCGAATAAAGAATTATCACAATTATTCAGGTATTTTCAGAGCTTTGTGAAGAACTATATGAAATAAATTCATTTAATGCGTCACATTTTTCATTATTCTATAAATGGGCCCTCTTTTTCTGCCTGATTTGACATTTGAGCAGAAATAAGTTATATCTTTTTTTGTTTTATTTCGTCCAATGAATGCAAAAACAAAATGACTAAAAAAATCCCCATCAATTCCTAATAAAAAGATATGCGTTCCTATGAAATTGATTCTTGCTATTCAATCCTTTTATAAAAACTTAATTTTTGTGAGATTTTTAGCAAGCAGGGAAGAAAAGAGTTGCATTTTAATAATTTATCGATAGGCTCGCTGAGCTCTGAGTTCACATATAATTTTTGTATCAAAATCTGAAATAGCTAAATCGGAAGAGATGATAGCATATTAAAACTTAAAAAAATCTATAAAATAGCTCATTACATGACTCTCGAAATTCGGATGGAAGAAAGATATTGAATTTTCTGAGCAATTTGTTTTCTGTTTATGATCATGCGGAAATTGATCCAAAGTTGGACTGAAAAAGTATAGTTATTCAACACACTAAATCTAAACTTGACAAGTATGGACACAATAGAGATCATAAATTACTGATAACATTTGTATGAATGAACTCAAGAAACCAATAAAAATACCTATTGAAGTTACAGTTAATAGAGGTAAAGTTCTTGATTTGCAGCATTTTTTTTCGACACTTATAATTAGGAATTAGGTAGAAATAACTCGAAAAAAGCTTCCTGATTATTTTAGAAAAGGAGATAATAAAGAAAACTGGATTGAAATTTTGCAAAAAGAGAAGCTAAAATTTGATAGGGAAAAATCTAATAGCTGATGCCGAAAAAGATATACATTGGATAGAAATTGTCAAACTAAGTAGCATTAAATAGTTTTTATTTCTCATAATCTATATATAAGAAGCAATTGGAAGCAAAAGTAAGAACTATTTTGCAGAAGTTACAAGAAGCATAGGAGATCCCAGAAGTAATCGTAAAAAATGAGCGGAATTTTACTAAGTATAGGAGCTAATTAGCGAAGTACTGAACGTGCCTATTTTCTGGCTATTATTTATGCTTCTAAATTTTGTTGAAGATGATAGTTGCAAAATATCACGATTACAAAAATACATTATTGAGCTGACTCAGTTTGCATGCCCATTCCTACTAAAGAATGCATAATAATCCCTCTCAAAGTCATATATATCCCTAAAATAGCCAAAAAACTCATCAGGAACATTGGACCGACTCTCAGACTACCTATGCCAAGAAAATAAGCTTCCAGAAACCTGAAGGCCATATAGAAGCTGCATGTTGCGAGAGCAAAACCTGGCACTGAATTGTAATACAACAATTTATTGGTCTCTATATCCTCGACCACAGTTTTTAAGAATCCAAAAATGCACTTAATTGGATCTCTGACAAGGCCTCCAAAATCATGACAGCCACATATTTCAACTTCTTTTATAGAGATGCCAGCTTTTCCTGCATCTGTGAGCATTTCGCTCTCGATAGTTATGTCCTGAGAATCAAAGCGAAAAATATTTTTTAAAGAAGCTGAAAAGGCACGAAAACCACTATATTGATCGGTGATCTTAAAATATGAATTGATTTGAGCAGTAGTATCCTGAAGAGTCCGATCCATATGATGGTATATAGAAGCGTTTTTGTTCATACTACTTAGACAGCGGCTGCTGGTAACTATTTCAGCCTCGCCTTCAATAATCGGTTCAACAAGCATGAGAATGTCAGCAGGGTTGTGCTGCCAATTTGAATTCATGGTCACAATAATGTCAGCTCCAATGCCTGATGCTACTTTAAAACCGGTCTTAAGAGCTTCACGTTTTCCTTTCCTGTCCCCATGAACAATAACATTAGCTCCAGCTTTTTTGGCGACCTCTGCTGTCCGATCGACACTGCCATCATCAACAACAATCACGTTGTCAACATAAAGTCTACTGAGCAAAACGAGACTTCCAATGGACTCTTCTTCATCGCAAGCTGGAAGTATAATAGTTATTATTTGAGAGGTTGCCCTCCGATCTCTCTTATTTATTGGTATGTTTAAACATCTTTTGATAAGCATCTCGTCACTCATTTAGAATTACCTCTAAACACTCCCAGAATTAATTTAGTTACTATAAGGGATTATGATCCAAATAAAATTAACACTGTTAAGAAATTTTACAAAACTTACTCTTAAAAATTAATAGGAATGACAGTTATATAAATCTATTGTAACCAACATAGAAGCAGAGTAATAAATTAAAAGTAATTGCATCAGAAGAACCTTGATAAGAGTGGTATAAACTTATATGTTTGAGATAAGAATCCAGGGAAAAGAATTTATAAATTTAAATAGTAATACTATATTTTGTATAGACATATACATTTTATTTCAAAAAACATCCAATAAAATGAAAATTAATCTCACTCTGATATGAGGTTTCTGCATCATAACAATTTATCCCTCCATCTAATACAATTTTACGCACTTAATCTCCCTCTTAGAGTACTTGCTGCATCGCTTCAAAATGAAAAATAAATACTAAAAAATAAACATATATTCTGAAAATATAGTTCTCCTGTGCGTCAGAACATTGTCAAAAAAAGAAGTTAAAAAATATGGATAAAGAGAATCATAATTTCGATTGTAAACCCCGCTGCAAGCAACTGGATATGTTTGCACCACCTTCTGCATAAAGGAATTATTCGAAACCAAATATTTTCTATCGCCTTTATAATTCCTTTTCCTTTCTGTTACCCTGCCTTTCAACATCTTTATTAATGACATCGAAAGATGTAACATCCTACATTCCAGATATATCGAATTTATTGCCTAACTACTCAATATTATTCACTGAAAGTTAGATTAATCTAACATGAAGTCAGTAACGAAACTGGTTCCTCAAGTTCACTATCCACCCTCTTTTTTAACAATTTACTGTTTACAAGTATAATACCAAATATTGTTTCATTTTCACTATTATAAGGTAGGTGCTAATTCTTGAGGTCTGGGTTCACTACCTTATTATCTTAAATATAAAATAAGTAATAAGACACTAATGGGCTCATGGCAAGTTTCTCATTCGATAGCAATAAAAATACGCCACCACAAAATCTTTCTGAAATCACTAAATTTATTGGTCTTCAAAAAATAAAGATTTTAGGGAGAAATCGGGATAAACCCGGCTCTTTTAATGAACATCAAAGGAGTTAAATATTTTTTCTGCATTTAAAAGCCATATAATTGGCCACAAGTAGTATGTTTCATATGTATTGGAATAATTGAATTTACAAATACATGGGCAAATAAAATATGAGGTCAGTAAAACAAGAATGCTATCAAAGTAATCACTGTCTGGAAAAATTTTCCGCTGTTTATTTAGGGCTGATAAAATCAGAAAATACATTTTATAAAAAATAGAATATAATTTACTTACATTAAAGTAAAAATATTACTGATTTTGCAGCTCCAGGAGAACTGCTTCCTACAGGCACTGTGGATGTAACATTGTTATTTTTGTGTTAATTCAGGGATTATGTTTCTGTTCCGGTTCGAAAAACATACCTTTGGTCCATCCGGGTGATTGCAACTCTATAAAACTATGGTCCTACATTTACTGAGGTTGCAACTTGGTTTGTTTCTTTGTCAATTACAAAAAAATGTTGCTGCCAAAGTTTTGAATATATGCATCTGGAGATGCATATAAGATACTTACCAACATTAAAATCATAACTATTGAAACTAAGACTACTGAATACGATTTGTGTTTATGATCACGTATTTCAACTCTTTTACCAATGTTATTAATTAGGAAAATTCGAAGATCGTTCCATCTGATTGTAAACATTCACCATTCTGATTCTGAGTATTGAAACACATTTAACTATTCTTATAAATTTATGTAGTTGTTAGTTATAAATAACATTAAAACATATTTAGGATCAAAAACAAAGGGTAGTATGCCTGCAAAATATTCTCTTTCGATAAAGTTCTCCTTGCAAATAACTCTGCATCCAAACCCGCAAGTATACCGATCATATGGCAAGACCTCCATGTATTTTGGCCAATGGCCGGTGGTATCAGATGTAATCAAGAAGATCCAAATCCGATGAAGCAATAGCAGCATTTGACAAAACAATTGAAATTAATCCGCTGGATTCAGAAGTTTGATACAATAAAGGAAGAGCTCTAAGTAAATCAAGTAAGTTAGATGAAGCCATAAAAGCGTATGACAAATCCCTTTATTAATATTCAAATCCATATCATGAGGATTAAAATGAACGAAACTAAATGTTATAAAGCAAGTAGAAAGCATACAATCATAACGATTTTAGGAATTACTGCACTGGCACTTTTAATTCTGGTGGGTATAGCAGGCGCAGCACAATCTTCAAATGTTTGGTTCCATAAAGGAAGCGAGCTAATGAGCTCAGAAAAGTACGATGAAGCCATAAAAGCGTATGACAAAGCAATTGGAATTAACCCACAGAATCCAGACGCTTGGTACAATAAAGGGCTTGCTCTAGCTAAATTGGGCGAGTTAGATGAAGCAGTAAAAGCATATGACAAAGCAATTGAAATTAACCCGCAGGATTCAAAAGCTTGGTACAAAAAAGGGAACATTCTAAGCAGATTAGGCAAATACGATGAAGCCATAGAAGCATATGAGAAATCAATTGAAATACATCCGCAAAATTCAAATGCCTGGAACAATAAAGGAGCAACTTTAGCTAAATTCGGCAAGTTAGATGAAGCAGTAAAAGCATATGACAAAGCAATTGAACTTAACTCAACGGATTCAGAGGCTTGGGATGGTAAAGGCGTAGCTTTAGGGAACTTAGGCATATACAATGAAGCAATAAAAGCATATGACAAGGCAATTGAAATTAACCCGAGGGATTCAGATACTTGGTACAATAAAGCAGTTACTCTAAATAAATTAAATAAAACCGATGAAGCAATAAAAGCATATGATAAAGTAATTGAAATTAACCCGAAGAATCCAGATGCTTGGTACAATAAAGGACTTGCTTTAGCAAAATTAAAAAAGTTCGATGAAGCAATAGGAGCATTTATTAAAGCAACTGAAATTAACCCGCACATCAAAAGCTTGGCACAAAAAAATTAACTTATATAAATAGAATAAATATGATAAAAGACAATTGGTAAGATAAAGGAATTTAATCCAAATAGATTAAATAAAACCGATTTGTAGGTTGAATAGTTGCTTAATTTTCATTTATATTTTATCCTTTGCGAGATAAATTTAGCAACTTTTTGGATTTTACCGTAACACATGTTTTAATTAAGACTATTTATTTCTGCACAATCAGGTAAAAATGTCCTATTATTTTGGCTGAGAAATGAGGAAATAGGTAGGTTTTTTCATAAAACTATGTATGCATCAATATTTTATTAATCACTATTTTATCAAATGAGGAAAAGGGAATTATGAGGTCTCAAAATCTTCATAATGGTTTTAAACTTGGAAATGAAACATAGAAAATACAAAAAAGAAATAAATCAAAAATTATTCCATATCTTTCAATCTTTTTGTGACCATAGAATTTCGAGCGTATTAAACGTAAATAAAAAAATACCCTTTTATTCAATAAGTCCCTTAAACTGTTAGTTTGTCAATAGTCCTCTAAAGTTATCGTCTTTTTTGCGATTTCTTTACACGATGAGTCAAGCCAGATGACTTTTTTTAATTGAGAATTGAGCTAACCTTTAGTGATGAGAGAATAAAAAATTACACTATTAATACCAAGCATCTGAATGTTATGATCCATTTAAATTGATTTGTCATATACTTGTATTGCTTTATCCGATTTATTTAAATCATCCAGAGCAGCCCCTTTATTACTCCAAACTATTGAAGTTTCATGCCTGAAAATAAACTCTCGCAGGTGGTTCTTTATATTGGAGCTCTCACCATAAAAATTAACATCTCCAAAAAATTAGATGAAGGTATTTATCACCAAATGTATGTATAGATCTGTTAATCATAAATATAAAGTTGAAAGAAATAAAGTACGGGAAAAAACGGAAAGAAAAGGGAGATAATTTCTTCTACTACTTTTTTCATGCTTTATAAAGTTATACAACGCTAGATGAATTAAATATGAATATCACATTCAAGAATATCTATGTTTATTATAATTGTAAATAATCAATGGGGTACTAGAATAATAGCATAAAGGCATGTCTCAAATAACTCCGATCTACCTACTGAGACGATATGAATTCCCACGATCATACCTCAGATTTAGAAAATTTATATGAGAATATCACATAAGCAACTAGGAAAAGTATAGAAAGAGACAAGTAGCATATGAGGGTGACAAAACTTCAGATGATATTAGTATGGACTTTGGACAGAGGTTTGAGATTAAATACGTATTTGTAAACTTTATTGAAAAATGTCTCCGGAAAAAGAAATTTGCACAATAGTTTCATATTACGCAAGCTCTTAATTTCATAGGGTGTTCTGATGATAGAAAAGCGCTTTGTTTATATGGACCACGCAGCCACAACTTTCACAAAACCTGAGGTGGCTGAGTCTATGCTACCTTTTTTGAAAGAACGTTTTGGAAACCCTTCTTCAATGTATTCAATAGGTAGAGAGGGCAAAGAAGCAGTTGAAAAAGCCCGTGAGCAGCTTGCAAAAGCCCTCGGGGCTAAACCTGAAGAAATATATTTCACTTCAGGAGGAACCGAATCCGATAATTGGGTTATTAAGGGAACTGCCTTTTGCAGGCGAAAGAAAGGGAAGCATATAATAACTACTGCAATAGAACATCATGCAATTCTTCATCCCTGTGAGTATTTGGCAACACAGGGTTTTGAAGTGACCTACCTACCAGTGGATAACTATGGGATTGTCGACCCTGAAAAGGTGAGAGCTGCAATCAGGGAGGATACTATCCTTATCTCGGTCATGTATGCAAATAATGAAATTGGAACCATAGAACCAATTCAAGAAATAGGTGCGATTGCAAAGGAGCATGACATTTTATTCCATAACGATGCCGTGCAGGTAATTGGGACTGTACCCCTTGAGATGAAACATAAGCACAAAAACGTGGACCTGCTCTCGTTATCCTCTCATAAGTTCTACGGGCCAAAAGGAATTGGAGCCCTTTATCTCAGAGAAGGGACTGAGATAGATAATCACATCCATGGAGGTGGACAGGAGCGAGGAAAGAGAGCAGGGACTGAGAATGTAGCAGGCATAGTAGGGATGGGAAAGGCAATCGAACTTGCAACTACAAATATTGAAGATCACAATGAAAAGATTAAAAAAATGAGGGGTCGTCTGTTGTCTGGAATCCTGGATATTTCCAGCTGCAGGTTGAACGGGCATCCGGAAAAACGTCTTCCTGGAAACCTTAACTTCAGTTTTGAATACATTGAAGGGGAAGCCTTGCTTCTTATGCTTGATGAGATGGGCATCTGCAGTTCCACAGGCAGTGCCTGTTCTTCCGGATCTCTTGAACCATCACACGTGTTAAGTGCAATAGGTTTGTCACCGAAAATAGCTCAGGGATCTCTACGCCTAACGCTGGGGGATGCAAACTCGGAGGAAGATATCGATTATGTTCTCAAAATACTGCCTGAAACTGTAGGGAAGCTTAGAGCCATGTCTCCGTTCTATAAACCTACAAATATGTGCAATAGTTCCGATGTTTAGTAGTTATGAATGGATACTCTTATTAGGTTACAATTTTTGTTCTCAATACCCCATAAAAATCAAGTCACAAATTTATAATTCCATTTTTTGTAGTAATCTCTAGAAAATTCAATATTGTAGAGTTATGATGTAAAAATTATGCATCTTCTACATTGAACTATTTTGTAATTTTTATGACATTATAAGAATTTGATAAGTTCCTAAATTTCGTCATATACGTATAACTGGTCTAATAAAAAACTCGTGAAAGTTAATAATTTATCGAAACCATCTATGTTCATTTGCGGATAAATACTAAATAGTAAGTTGGAGAATTCTCATCGAATTCCAGAGAAGTTATATTTATTTCAAAATTGGTAACTCTAAAAATCAATAATCTCTACGAAATTCAATCCCTGGATAACTATTCTTGAGATTAATCTGCACTTTATCCTGTGGAGGAGATATTATATGGCCTGGATAGGACCGGAAGTAACCAAAAAACCCCAAAAACCGATGTTTTTATGCGTGCTTTCAAATACTAAAACCGCGCATATCCCGAAGATTTCGGCCGCAGGGAATACGGCTGAACTTACAGACTTTACACCTGCAGGTGATGCAGAACTTATAGAAACTGGAGACATTATAAGTGTACCAGTGCTTCCTATGACTCCTCCTTATGGCACTCCTACCCCCGCAATTATAACTCGTTCGGCATTGGAGCTTACAGACGTTCCATACAATTTCATTAATTCTGGCCTCATTGTAACTCCCTATGTCCCATGCATAGACATGAAAGCGAAACCCGGAGAAGATATACGGGAGCAGATTGCAGTAAGGGATGTACAACAAATTTTTGAAAGGGCAAAATTCCTATCCAGAAGACTTCGAAATCAGGTAGATTATGTAATTATCGGAGAAAGTATCCCAGGGGGCACAACAACTGCAATGGGAGTTCTAATGGCTTTAGGCTATAAAGGAAATGTTAGCAGTAGCTCAAATGAAAACCCCATTGAGATCAAGAAACAGGTTGTTGAGAAAGGTATGAAAGCATCAGGTCTTATATTTGGCTGTCTGAAAAACGATCCCATGAAAGCTATTGAATGTATGGGAGATCCAATGATGCCTGCTGTCATCGGCCTTGTAGCAGGCTTTCAAAGTACAGAAATAAGTATTATCCTTGCTGGTGGAACTCAAATGGCGGCAGTTTACGCCTTGATAAAACACTTGGGATTTAATACTGAAAAACTTGCAATCGCTACTACCCGTTACGTAGTAGAAGATAAATCCGCAAATTTTATTGAACTTACCAGAATTCTTGGTGTACCTATGGTTTATGTCGCTGATCCAGGTTTTGGGAAATCCTCATTAAAGGGGCTTCAAAGGTATGAGACAGGCACAATCAAGGAAGGTGCAGGTGCCGGTGGTGCCATGCATCTTGCAGGCTTATATGGGATCTCCCAAGATGATTTCAGAGCTGAAGTCGAAAATATCTGCATATTACTCAAAACTGGACATTAAAAAAGAAAAACTAATTTTAGATCGATTTTTATGAATGAATTAATTTTTTTGAGAATATATGTGCATATAATTATCATTCTTGGAGGATTTCGATAAACTCCATATTTCGTAATATGCTTACAAATGGCGCATAATTGACTCGTAGAAATTAGAAGTTTATAGAAATCATCCATAATGATTTTATTGAAGTCACATTTTCCTTGCCGTTTTCCAACAAAAAAGAAGTAATGAGCCGATGACTTAAAAACGAAGGAAGAACAAAAAGAACTGAGCTTTAAGGAAAATTTAAGGAGAGTTGGAGTAAATTAACGGAATACTGAGGAGCCTACTGCTTAGATTCGGGTGAAAATATGGAAAAATATGATTATAATGAACTTGGACTGAAAGCCGGGCTTGAAATTCACCAACAGATTGATTCAAAGGAGAAACTCTTTTGCAGATGTCCCAGTATGATAAAATATGTCGGGGATTCGGATTTCGAGTTTTTCAGATATCTCAGAGCTACAGAAAGCGAGATGGGAGAAAAGGACAGAGCCGCTGTAGAGCAGACCAAAATAAGGAGAAAGTTCATCTATAAAGCTTATGACACGACCTGTCTCATAGAAAACGATGAAGAGCCTCCGAGGGAACTCAATAAGGAAGCCCTGGATATTTCCCTTGAGGTTGCAAAGCTTTTCCATATGAAGCCTGTAGACCAGATGCATGTCATGAGGAAAATCGTGGTGGATGGATCAAATACTAGCGGTTTTCAGAGGACCGCTTTTCTGGCAAACAATGGGTATATAGAAACATCGGAAGGTCTCTGTGGAATTGAAAGTCTATGCATAGAAGAGGAAGCTGCCCAGAAAATAGAGGAAATAGAGGACTCAATCGTATATTCCCTAGACAGGTTGGGAATTCCACTGGTGGAAATTGCAACTGCGCCGGATATCAAGTCCCCTAGCCATGCAAGACAAGTTGCAGAGCAGATTGGAATGATTCTCAGATCAACTGGAAAAGTAAAGAGAGGGCTGGGCACAATCAGGCAAGATGTAAATATCTCAATTGCAAAAGGCGCAAGAGTAGAAATAAAAGGAGTACAATCTCTTGATCTCATAGAAGATATCATTCGCAGAGAAGTTGAAAGACAGCTGAACCTTCTTTTAATCCGGCAGGAACTCCTGGAAAGAAAGGCCTTTGTCTGTGAGGAGATATATGATGTAACAGAGCTGTTCATAGACACAAAGGCTAAAGTCCTGCAAAAATTTGTTAAGAAAGGCGCCATTCTGGCTGCTCGCCTAAGAAAATTCAAGGGGTTAATAGGCAGAGAAGTTCAGCCTGGAAGAAGGCTCGGTACCGAACTTTCAGATAGGGCTAAAACTGCAGGAGTAGGAGGCATTTTTCACACTGATGAACTTCCTAATTATGAAATCACTGAAAAAGAAGTTTATACTGTAAGAAATACGATCTTTGCATGCAAAGATGACGTCATAATACTAGTTGCTGAAGAGTCCAAAAAAGCTAGGCTTGCAATTGAATCGGTTATTACAAGGGCAAGAGAAGTCATTGAAGGAATCCCAGAAGAAACCCGAAGAGCCCTTCCAGATGGAAACACTGCTTATATGCGTCCTCTTCCAGGCGCTGGAAGAATGTATCCTGAAACTGATGTTCCTCAAATAAAAATATCTCAGGAGTACTTCGATGCAATTGAGACCCCGGAACTTTTGACAGACAGAGCAAAACGTTTTGTTTCAGACAGCGGTCTGAATAAAGAGCTTGCAGAAAAAATAGCTTATTCAAGATATCTACCCCTATTTGAAAATTTAATTGGAATCTACAGCAAAGACTCTAACGTAAATTCAACCATGATTGCCCGGACTCTTGTGGGAATAGTCCCGGAAATTAGGAGAAATGGTGTTGAGACAGATAAACTTAGAGACTATCATTTCAAAGGACTTTTTACAGCCATTTCAAAGCAGGAAATAGCTAAAGAAGCCATTCAGGATATTTTGACTGCCCTTGCAAAAGAACCTGAATTGACCACGCAGGAAGTTATCTCAAAGCTCGGACTCAGTATTTTTGATCCAGAAAAAGTTGAAAACTTCATCAAAAAAATGGTACGAGAAAAAGGAGATTTCATCAAGGATAAAGGCTCAGCAGCTCTTGGTCCCCTCATGGGTATTGTTATGAAGGAGTATAGGGGCACATTAGATGGGAAAATTCTTAGCCAAATGCTGAAAAAGGAGATAGATGCTTTTATTGACCAAGGATAAAACTCTGCCCGATTGATCTCACTTGGAAAGAAAGTACATAACCAACTGGTCCATCACCTACGGATCAAAGGTAACAATGTTGCTTCTAATGCAGGTTGCTTAGGCAGCAGCAAGAAAAAAAAGCAAGTTAAGATCATTTTTATAAATCTGAAGAAGAAATCAATTGGGTATGAAAAAGCAATTATTACTTTGACAAGGAAAATTACCACAATTATATTGCACCTGATTGCAAAAGACAGAAAAGCCACCCGTTGATTAGGATAAGAGATGAGATTATAACTGCTGGATCACTTTCTAGAGACTTTAAAGCCATTATAGATGGAGACCTGATATCATCAAGGAGCACATATGACCGTTATGCTTTTGGAGAGAAATGATTAAACTGGGTAAGTAGTGTAAAATCAAACTAGTCTATTTTTTAACCTTGATTATTAATTTTTGAAAACTTAGAAAATTTCTAATTGTATTAAATATATATAAGCAATGTAGGAATCATCTCTGCAGAAATTCTTTGAAATGATAATAGGACTTACGCAGCTGAACTTATAAATCGATAATATTAAACAGAAGCTGCATAATGCAAGAATTTTGCTTCGAGGTCTACTGGACTTGATTTTACACCACTAATTGGAAATCACAATTTAAGATAATCTCTTAATTCATTGTATTTTTTGACAGCAAATCTCGAATCCGTTGAACAGGCCTTTAAAGACAAATTTGCCCCATTAAATATTTTTTTACAGATTCAAAATCCTAAGATACTCTATTTTCCATTGTTTTCTGATGGAGTACAAATTTTTAATTTTGCAGGTTTTAAAGCTGTATTCTTTTTTGACATTATCATTTTATGATAAACTTTCTCTTTTCAGTATTTATACTGAGGTTCTGATTTCTGGACAGGATAGGGTACAAAAGCTAAAGGGATTAAGTTAATCAGGTAGCTCAAAAGCTTTAATAAACCTTTTAATTCTATCCTTCATAGGACAGATTCCTGTCCAGATTGCTCCAAGCCCCAAAGCATGAGCTGCAAGTAGAAGAATCTGGGTTGTTGCCGAACAGTCCTGCACCCAGTATCCAGGAGCTATTTCCTGAGTCGTATCCCCACAGACAAAGATTTTCAAGGGGAATTTACCTGCACAGCTTGCATGTGGGGATCCCCTCAAACAATTTTTGCTCATCAGTAACAATGAAGACCCAGGGATTGGCATTAACTGCAGATGGAGTGCTCATTGCAACCTTGAGCAATTCTATAACAAGCCCCCCCAAGAAACTAAGTTTTCGGTGTATTTTCGAATGCTCTCCTAGTTTAAATCGCTTCAAGAGTCTCCATGTTAAGACTTCCTTTATCCAGTCCGAAAGATCTAAGTGAGGAAATGTCTCGCATGTCCCTTCTAACCATTCTTTACTTTGTCATTATTTGAATAGCTTCAGGCCGGCAGCTTTTGCTTTCTTCATAAGCTCGGCATCATTCATTACTTCTCCTGGAGTATGGTATCCAGCTGCAACAAGAGTATCCTTTACATCCATTCCCATAAAGCGGGAAATTTGGCCTCCAAATTCTTCATAGACCCCTTTATATGCTGCAGGATCAGGCATACCCTGGGCTACCACAATTATGGCTTTTTTTCCACATGGAAGGCGGGTAGAATGATCTGAATTTATTAGGGAATAGCAACGATCCAAGAAGAGCTTCATCTGGCCTGAAAACTGACCAAAATAAATAGGAACCCCAAAAATAACGCCATCAGCTTCTGCTAATTCTTTGAAAAGCTCTACAAGGTCATCTTCAAGTTTGCACTTCTCATGAGACTTACAGTAGTCACAGGCCTGACAGCCACTGTACTTCATTTCGTTAAGGAGAAAAGTCCTAGTCTTTGCCCCAGCTTCGACCTCTCCTTCAAGAACCTGCTGGACGAGAGTGTTTGTGTTTCCATTTTTGCGGGGACTTCCTACAATACCTATAACTTTCATTCCATTATACCTCTCATTCTTTAAATTGAATAGGACTATGAACTAAAGAAACAAAATCAAATACTTTTGACGTTATGATCAACTTTATGTTTCATCAGTTAAAGGTTTAATACTATTAATTCTTTAGTTCCACTAATAAGCTCTAATAAAACTAATTACATGAGTTCTAAAACTGGGTAATTAAATAAATTTATTTTTGGAAATAAGTCCGTAAATATTCAGTTGAATTTTTAGACCAAAGATTTTCAGAACTATTGCACTAGTAAACTTATCGATAACTAGTCCTACTTTTTCGAGTATAGTTCCATAAATAATAGTGTATAGTTATTTTTTTGTTCAGCTTTCAGAGTAAAATCAAAAGATTATGACGTGACAATGGAAAGACCATTAAAAGAACATCTTCTGGTTATAAGGGATATATTAAGAAACACGAGCCTCAGCTCAAAAATAGCTCAGGGGGAACAGCTTATACAGTAATTGAAAAAAAATATTCAGACAGGGTAATAACTGAGGTCAGCGTCCAAAGACTACATAGATCCTCATTTTGTAAGCAATATGACAAATTTAGTTTATGTGTCCTTTATGATATAAGGGGAATTTTTCATAAATCAAATACAATCGGCAACATTTTCAGAAAAGTATATATATACAAAGACTTAAACAGTGTTTAGTAAATAATTTATGAGGTGATCTTTATATCCAACATGAGAAATTTTGTTTTACGGGACAAAGACGGCAATGAACAGGGAATTTTCACTGGAAAACAGCCTCGACAAGCTGCTTTGAAAGCTGCAAATCGAGGCAAGGGGACAAAATCTAAACCGGAGATTATCCGCCTCAGGGAACGCGGAACAAAGAAAGTACATGTTTTCAAAGCATGGAAGCAAATTGTCGAAGCTCCAAAAAATAAGCCTAGCTGGATGCCAGAAAAAATCAGCAAGCCCTTTGTCAAGAAAGAGAAAATAGAAACAATCGAATAAATATAGTTTCCCTTATATGCCCTGGAAATCGAGGTTCTTTCATTTCCTTTTCGAGATTCATAAACGGAATTTGCCTGAAAATGTTGTTTCATAGCTAAGACTGTTTGATTGAACAACACTTTTCTCCTGCAAATTCAGTGTTTCAGTCCAAAAATCACTAAATCTTGGACCATAGTCCATAAGGCTGGACTTTTATTTTATCAATCCTTTCTGGACATACCAATCATAATCATGAGCAAAACGCTACTTATTGAATTTTGCCAGCTGGCAAAAATATTCTGTTCGCTGACGATGTATTTCATCCTGGTCGGTATATTTGATTTTTCCGCAGATTGACTTTACCAGCTTCTTCCCAAGATCTTGCGCAGGCCCAATATAATTCTCAAGTGCAGAGAGGGCTCTCCCGATTATAAATCCAATGCTTCCAACAAAGGTAATGCCAAGATTTATGAGAACTCCATTCATATATTTCAAGATTTCATCGTCACCGCTTCCACCAGCTGTGCACACCGAGTACCTAAATTTTCCAGTCAGCATCCGGCAGTGAATTGCATCTGAAAGTCTATCTAAAAGGGCTTTCATTGGAGCCGGAACAGAGTTAATACAGTTAGGAGCACCAAGAACAACTCCATCAGCGTTCATAATTTTTCCAAATATCTCCATAAAATCATCAAATAAAGAACATTCACCTGTAGCATAACAGGCTCCGCATCCAGTACAATATTCGATATTTAGCTTATAGAGATCTATAATCTCAGTTTCTGCCCCTTCAGATTAAGCACCTTTGATGACAGAATTTGCCAGTTTTGAGGTGTTACTTGCATTGCCCTATGGACTTGCATTGATTCCAATGATTTTCATTTAGCTTCCGCGATGAAATATTTCAAAATAAAGAGAATTCCGATTTACCTCTGATTTTCAATAGTTATTTATATACAATTTATATGCATTTCACTAAATTGAAGAGTTGATTGAAATCCTCTCTACACCAATTGATTTAAGAATTAAAAAATGTACTTGAGTTGATATATATATGCAAGCAATTGAAGTATCTCATCTTACCAAAAAATTCGGATCTCTCACCGCGGTCAATGATATTAGTTTCTCAGTTGGTGAAGGAGAAACCTTTGGGTTTTTGGGTCCCAATGGTGCCGGTAAAACTACTACAATTCGTATTTTGACCGGAGTATCAAGACCAACTTCTGGAACAGCAACCATTTTTGGCTATGATATTGAGCATGATACCATTAATGCAAGGCAATCCATGGGCATCGTATCCGAAAATTCCAACGTTTACGATGATCTGACTGCATGGCAGAACTTGATGTTCTCCGCGGAACTCTATCATGTGGGACGAAATGAGAGAGAGAAAAAGGCTACCGAATTGCTCAAGAAGTTCGAGTTATACGAACGTCTCAGTGATAAAGCGCACGGTTTTTCAAAGGGAATGAAAAGACGTCTGACCCTTGCAATGGGGCTTGTCAACAGCCCACGTCTGCTGTTCCTGGATGAACCAACCTCAGGGCTCGATGTACAGAGTAACCTCATCATTCGTGAAGTGGTATCGGACCTCATTCTCAATGGAGTCACTGTCTTTTTAACAACGCACAATATTGAAGAGGCAAATGTCATGTGTGATCGAGTAGCTATCATCAATAAAGGGAATATCATTGCAATCGATGCACCGGAATCTCTGAAAAAGACGTTTAAAGGTTCACAGTCGATTGAGGTATCTTTTGACCATAATTCCGTAGATCACCTGGACGAACTCAGCAGTCTCTCAATGGTGAATGACGCACAAAAGGCAGGTGACAAGTTTAAGCTCTATACTGAAGATCCAGCTGAAGTTATTGATGCCTTAGTAGCCTATGCTCACGCGCATAATCTTAAAATAATCAGTATTACTACTCTTGGCCCTAGCCTCGAGGATGTATTTGTAAAGTTGACTGGTCTGCAGCGGGCAGGTGATGGAATCCATGCAATCGATTAATCATGCGAGATTGGTAAAACATCTTTTCTGTCAGATATCTGCTGCGTGGGCAATCGCCAAAAAAGACATGAGGATCTATTACCTCAAGCCAAATATCATCGTTTCCGGCATCTTTTTCCCGCTTTTTATGTTCCTAGCCTTTGCCATTGGAAAGAACACCCCTCCAGGCACCCTAATCCCGGGATTGATCTCGATTACTCTCCTGTTTTCGGCTTCATCAATAGAACCGGTTTCAATACCTATAGAAAGACGTGTTAAAACTTTCGAACGTTTGCTCTCAGCACCTATTTCGCTGTATTCGCTGGTATCGGGTGAGAGCCTGAGTGGATTTTTTTATAGTCTCGGCATCGCATGTCTTCCCCTTGTCATTGGCGTGATCATCTTCAATACAACTATTGTAAATGCAACTGTCCTTGTGATTGCTATGATCCTCACAGCATTCTGTTTTGCCACGCTTGGGACACTGTTTGCTGCATACCCTACAGAAAATGTGGGTGAGGTCATGTCTATGCTTAATACAGTAAGGCTACCGCTCATCTTTATATCTGGTGTTTTTGTCCCGATATCTTCTATGCCTCAGATAGGCCAGAAAATCGCACTTATATCACCACTTACATATGGAAGTGATCTTATCGAGTATGCGTATACCGATAAATCGCTATTTCCACCTTTTATGGATATGGTGATGCTGTTGATCTTTATCCTAATATTTCAGATAATAGCAAACTATCTTTATAAGACATTTAACGAATGAGGGTTAAAAAACTTAACTGGTTAAGATATCAAACAGTTAAGAAAAACACTCTCATAGTGAAATACTATTTTTGCTAAAAATAATCTTATTTAGTAGAATTCATCCTAGACCTACATTGTTGTAACGAGGGCCTCTTTCATCATGGACTCAAAAAGATATTTATATCCATTTGACATGGAGAATTTGTGAAACAGGAAAACGATTTCATAGTTTTTCATGGTAATCTACAGCAATTAATGGAAAAAGTGGAAACGGGAGAAATGATCCCCAAGCTTCAGGCTTCACACTCCCCAATGTGCAAATTTTTTACTGCGTATTACGTTATCAGTGGGATCCGTCATGTAGTTCCCCTGGTCCACGGTCCGACCGGATGTCCGCTTTACATGTCGGATTTTGTCAGGACACGTGAATGCTGCGAGATCCGTGGAGTTCCACTAGAACCCACAGCCTGCACCTCCCTTGATGAAAGCCACATCATCTACGGGGGTGAGGGAAAACTCCTGGAAGCAGTAAAGGAAGCATATACAAAGTATCACCCAGATCTCAT
The DNA here is from genome assembly GCA_963733675.1 of uncultured Methanosarcinaceae archaeon. Classification (GTDB taxonomy): domain Archaea; phylum Halobacteriota; class Methanosarcinia; order Methanosarcinales; family Methanosarcinaceae; genus Methanosarcina. The sequence goes on from CAVTET010000001.1 coordinate 710,007, forward strand.
CGTCATCCTCTCTTGTTGCTGCTCTGGGATTATCGGTGATGACGTCGAAAGTATTGCTCGTGAGGCAGAGAAGTTGGTTGGTTGCAGGGTGCTAGCGCTCCGCAGCGAAGGGTTTGGTGGAGATTTCCGAAGCGGCTATGAGGACGCGTTCAAGCTCATCATGGAGTTGATGGAGCCCCCAAAAACGAAAATGAAAGGGACGATCAATATCCTCGGGGCCCGTTGGGGCCCTTCCCCCACAGAGTTCAACTGGGACATGGATGAGATAGAGCGACTTCTTGGTGAAATTAGAATAAAGATAAATGCCATCATCGCGGGAGGGTGCACCGTCGAGCAGATTAAGCATGCTCGGGAGGTCGAACTTAATGCTTCATGGTGCTTTGACTGGGGGCAGAAGCTGGGCGATCTGATGCAAGAAAGATTCGGAATCCCTTACAGCCGTACCGGGCAACCCTATGGCCCTGAGGCCACAAAGGAATGGCTGCTCGGCGTGGCAACACCTCTTGGTATGGAGACAATGGCTATTAAAGTGATCGAACGAGAGCTACAGGAAGTAGAACCGGAAATAGCATATCTAAGGCAAGCTCTCTCCGGAAAAACGGCTATTGTAGAGATATCGGAATTCCCCGGGCCGATACGAGCGCTTTCGATTGCAAGGATGGCAGCAGAGTTTGGTGCACATCCTGTCGTCATCAACGTTCATCCATATACGATCAAGGAGCGTATGCCCAGCATCAAGTTTCTCCTGGAAACCGGAGTTAACCCGGAGATTATCCTGACAAAAGGACTCTTTCGGCTAGGGAGCTTTCGGTCATCCAAAGAGACAGAAGACGAGCTAGAGTCAATTGTTAAGGAATATGATAACCCTATTTTCTTCGGAAACTCAGGCCGGTTTCCTCCCTGTCCAGTGGTGAACTTAACACTCATGAACCCGTCGTTTCAGCCCCAGTACGGCTTCCGGGGGATTAGGAATATCGCCGCTCTGGTCAGACAGGCACTTGAGAACAAAGATCTACCACGTTCGCGATTATTTAAGGGGATGCTCTATGGAACAAGGAAATTTTAAGGAAACGGTTGGGCCATCAGAGTCTTCCTCGGAGACGTGCACTGACCCCTACCTTCGCTGTGCTTTCAACGGTGCCGCCCTGACGGCCCTTGGAGTCTCTCGTTCTGCTCTGCTTGCACATTCTCCACAAGGATGCGAGTATCTCGTCAACAATGCCTTTGCTTCGCAGGAGTGTGATTATATGGAGACAATGACCCTCTGTACCAAGCTCTGCGTGGACGAGATCGTGTATGGTGGAGAGGACATCCTTACCCGCACAATTCGGAAGGTAAAAGATCTCACGATCTCTGCCCTTTTCGTGCTTAGTGCATGTGGTCCCGAAATTGTGGGCGACGATATTGTAGCAGTATGTGAGGCCCTGCAACCAGAAATGAAGTTCCGACTCGTTCCAATTGAATGTGCCGGGTTCCGAGGATCGCAATACGATGGCATCGACATCGCGCTGGATACGATCCTAAAAAAGCTGGTAAAAGACGACGTAGAGAAGGTACCCGATTCGGTCTGTCTTGTTGCTCCCCACGCCAATGCCAACCCGACATGGCCGGCAGACCTTACATGGGTGAAACAGATTCTTTCTAGGATGGGCATTAAGGTTGTAGCCACGCTCACACACCAGACTCCGATTTCTGAAATCGAAAACATCGCATCTGCTGAGACCTCCCTCCTGCTGAGCCACGATGCTGGGCAGAAAGCAGCAGATTACCTTTTAACTGAGTATGGCATCGAGCAGATATGTCAAGGGATACCCCTTCCAATAGGGATGACAAACACGCAACATTGGTTGACCGTGCTGGGTGAGCGATTCGATGTGCTGAAAAGGGTGGAGGAGATAGTTGCAGAAGGCGAACGGATGGTGATGGCAACGTGCCGGCGCAAGTGGCCGATGGCGAGGTTCCTGTATAGGACTCCGACAGCGATTGTTGCCGATGCAACGGTCGGAATCCCTCTAGTCCGGTTTGTTACCGAGGAGATGGAGATGACCCCTGAGCTCGTTGCCTTGTACACCTCACAGAGACCTACGCGGGAACTGCTGGAGCGGGAACTCCAGAGCCTTGGTCTCAATCCGAAGATCATTTACGGAACAGACGTGTATAAAACACGGAAGAGTATTCGGGAGGTCAGGCCACGGGTTGTGTTCGGTAGCACCATCGAAAGGCATGCAAGCGAGGGACTTTCCGTGGCCTATGTTATTGAGATCGTTAGGACGATTCGCCAGTTTAGGATGATCAATCGGGAATACTTCGGATATACAGGCATATTGAACCTGTTCGAGTGTATTCAAAATGAGTGGACTATGGGATGGCGTTCAAAAGAAAGGAGATATGAAGCAAGGTGGTGAAGGAATATGAGACAGATCGCTATCTATGGCAAAGGTGGAATAGGGAAGAGCACGATAGCTTCAAACCTGTCTGCCGCATTAAATACGATGGGGCACATGGTAATGCAGGTTGGCTGTGATCCAAAGAGGGATTCGACAAGAATCCTTGCAGAGGGGAAGTTTATTCCCGCAGTACTGGAAGAACACCGAGAACAGCTTAGGTTAGGAAAAGATGAATATGCGATAAATCTCGACAATCTGGTCTTCAGATCACCCAGTGGGATTTACCTTGTCGAGGCGGGAGGACCGGAACCTGGTATTGGGTGTGCTGGTAGAGGCGTGCTGACAGCTCTGCAAATCCTAAAAGACCTCAAGGCTTTTTCTACCTACAACATTGACATAGCAATCTATGATGTCCTCGGAGATGTCGTATGCGGTGGATTCTCGATGCCTATACGTGAAGGATTTGCGGAAGAAATCTATCTCATCTGTTCTGGCGGCTTCATGAGTATCTATGCGGCAAATAACATCGCTAGGGCTGTGCAACGCCTAGCAAAAAGGGGGGATACCGGCCTGGCAGGGATTATCTGCAACAGCAATGGAAATGAAGCATTTGAGCATGCAGTCATCCCGGCTTTTGCAAAAAAGCTGGGAACCCCTTTTGTCCAATTTGTCCCCAGGAGTCCCGTGATCCAGGCATGTGAACTGGAAGGTAGACCTGTAGTGGAGTACGCCCCCGATTCACTGGAAGCGGAAATATTTCGGAAACTTGCAAAAGCGATAATGGAAAATGATTCACGTGTGATCCCAACGCCAGTAAGCGACCTTCCAGAGCTTGAAATGATGTATCGTCAGCATCTGGTGAAGATATAAGAAATCAAGATATCAGATCATTTCACGGGTGTATTATGCATGAAATACGTCGATATCGACAGGATTTACCAGACAGTACCGCTTGATAAAATTCCCTGGAATAGTGAAGCACCCCCAGATAAGCTTGTTGAGCTGGTGCAAAGTGGAAAAGTCCGACCCTGCAAGACCATTGATCTCGGTTGTGGCGCTGGTAACTATGCAATATACCTGGCAGAGCGGGGATTTGAGGTAATAGGTGTCGATAGTTCACCCACTGTAATAAAGATCGCTACTGAAAATGCACAAAAACGAGGAGTCAGGTGCAATTTTATTGTCGCTGATCTTCTAGGTGACCTGCATGAAGTTAAAGAGACATTTGATTTTGGCTACGACTGGGATTTTTTGCACCATATATTTCCAGAAGACCGGGGAAAATATGTAAAAAATGTGTATAATATTCTGAAACCAGGAGCACAGTACTTATCAGTCTGTTTTTCTGAGAAGGATCCACAGTTTGACGGCATGGGTAAATACCGGAAAACCCCTATAGGAACAATACTGTATTTCTCTTCGGAATCCGAAATACATGATCTTTTTTCACCTTATTTTGACATACAAGAACTGAAAACGATAGAAATCAAAACTAAATCTGTGTCACATTATGCAATTTATGTATTGTCTGAACGACGCTGAGTATTAAATAAGAGTTGTATTTCTGAGACTTAGTCCAAAAATCCATTGATGAACGTAAAATTAAGCTTCACAGTTGGCAAAGGAGAAAAATTTGGGTTTTTGTATCCCAATGGTGCTAGCAAAACCACTATTATTTGTATGTTGACCGGGAGAGCTATGGTTGCCTAGGTGCCTGTGTAGAGCTGGGCTTTGGCGATGCATTATGGGAAGGTGTTAAATTCATGTCAACATTCTTTGTGAGGATGCAGAAAGCAGCGAGAACCCGGAAGCTTATTGTACAACTGTACAGCGCGAGAGCTAAAGCTCCTCACAGTGAACGCCTTCACAGAAACGCGGATAAAGCAAAGCGGTTCATGAACGTGTACCTACTAATCACAAACATTGCTGAAAAATAAGTGATCTTCTCACCCTTAAGCAAAGTGAAACCCTCTGAAAGCACGCTTTTTGTGATGTTTGCTACAGACCCAATGCAGATCATCACGCTCGTCAAGCTGGTTGAAGCTATCCACGAAGGTACCGATCCAGTGTGGGTCCCAGCCAATGTGAGCCTGCCAGCAGATAAGGGTATTCGTGTATGAGGAGGCAATGAAGGAGCATCTGCAGGAAGTACTTGAGTACACGGACCTTGCCGCACTGGGGAACGTTAGAAAGACCAGCACAGCGAACATTTAACGTTCGCTGTGCCGTTCTCACTCTTAGAGAAGATGGAAGAGGAGTAAAAAGTTGGTGTTTCAATAGCCCGATTTGGGAAGGGCTCGCTCAGAGCAATGAGGTGTAGTGATCATGACATACACAGATTTCAAAGAAATCGGGGCAAAGCTGAAGGCAGCATTCAGGCTTTCGACACGCCCTCTTGCTGTATACGGATCTGAAGTCCTACCAGCGAGCATTCCACCGATGACCAGAGTTAACCGGTGTTTTGCTGTCTCGATGTATCGGATGGCCACAGTAAACGAGATATCAGCGATCTATGTAAGTGCCGACATCAGTGAAGACTGCTGCCTCGGTGGGCTCTATCATATGGGATATATTCCAATACCTGATGAAATCAAGTATTTTGTATCGACCGGCAGGAAAGATGTTCGTGGCGGGGCAGCAGAATACCTGAAAGCAGATCCGGAGCTGGTAGAGCGCTGCATGTTGTTGGCTGGACCGATACATCCACCGGGAAAATATCTTATCGTTCAGGCATGTGAAACCCTTCCAGATCCTGGGCCTGCCATCAGATCCCTGTGTTGCTTTGGTACAGCCGAGCAAATACGTAATATTGCGGCACTCATTCACTTCGATCGGGACGACCCATTTTCACCTGTGATCGTTCCCTGGGGATCAGCCTGTTCTACATATATCACATTCCCGGCTGGCCTTGCTGACAAAACACCGCTTGATACCGCATTCATGGGCCCGCAGGATCCCACACAGAACCATTCCCTGCCTCCAGAAATGATGGCGATAGGTATTCCTGTTGATATGGCCGAAAGAATGGAAAAAAATCTCGACGCTTCGTTTATCATTCGGAGACCGCAAGTGGCATTTCCCAATCATGAGAAGCAATTGAAACAGTAGACTACCGGAAACAAGGGAAGACAAAGCGAAATAACATTTTAATTGAATTACAGTGCAATGGTTTTGCCCCTCATACGCAGGAGTCACATACCAGATTCCAGCTTCAGCCCTTGCGCCTTCAACTCAAGGCCAATATTCAAACCAAGATCCAAACCAAAATCCACCTCAAATCTACTAAAAGTGTGGAATTGCATTAAACAAAAAAAGTAGATATCAGTAATAATAATTCTTATATAATTAAGGCCGAATAAAAAGAAAAAAAATATTTGATCCAACCTTAAATTGTTAATTCAAATAATATTATCGATGTTTAATTTTCACTTAATTTTATCCTTCACGAGATCAATATAACAATTTTTTGGCTTTTGGACATAACATATATTTTAAAAAAACTGCGTATATTCAGCACAATCCGGTTAAAATGTCCGATAATTCCGGCTGAAAAATGCAAATATACATAGGTTTTCACACAAAAAACTGTGCAAGCATACAGACAAAAAAATAGTTGTTTCTTAGTATTTTTAAAAACAAAAAAACATAAAAATTTGGATCGGGAAGAAAGCTACCTATAAATTAACTTTGAACTTCTCAAAAGCATATCTGAGGAAGATCTATAGCCATCTTTCAGGTCATTCATATAAAATGTTAACCAATTGGAGAGACAGTTTATTACTTTGGCTATGAATTAGATTAAGTGACTGCATCTTAATAATATCAATACACCTATAGCAATGAGCACTAAACCAGCATTTCCCACATATTTAACATTCTTCTCGGAAAGCCCAATTTCGATATTAGTTTGTACTTTAGTCAAAACTATAAGCAATAAGCCTGCTATCACTAAAATAACACTTATTCCCTTAAGTAAGGTATCATTCGAATTTGGTGGTTGAGGCGTTGCCTTTGTATCTGTACCGTTGAGTTCTACCTTTCTTTGGGGTGGCACTGCAGGGATAGAACCTATAAACTGTTCAAAAGTCTTCGGAGCGTCCCCTACAGGCACGTTAGGTAGCCGCATTTCAGTTTTATCGTTGATTACTGCGACATATTTGTCATTTTTACATACTACATATACTTCTTTTCCATCAGGTGTGATCGCAACTCCATAAGGCCCATTACCTACAGAAACTGAAGTAATTTGGTTTGTTGCTGTGTCAATCACAGATACATTACTACTGTATTGGTTTACCACATATACCTTTTTTCCATCTGGGGTGACTGCAACTCCTATAGTTCCGAGTCCTACAGGCACAATGTCAATGACGCTGTATGTGATCGTGTTAATCACAGAGACTGAATTGTCTTTTTGATTTGCAATATATGCATATGTATTTAGGGAAGAGGTACTTTGTGTAGCAGCTATCGAAGCAGACGAAAATAGAATTGAAAATAAAAGTGCGGTTACGATACTAAAGCTAGTAAATATAGTTTATTTATATTTTTCATCAATACTACTCCTTTATTTAATTCCAAATCGCAAAATTTTGAGTATTATAATAATAATCAAAAATCGTTATAATTTATAGAAAATAAAATTCCTTCATAAGTAGTAAAATTTTGCGCATTGAAAAACATATTTTGTTTTTTAATAGGATTTATATATATATTTAATAATCTTCTATCAAAGTGAAATTCTCTAAATTTGCAAAGTCTCACCAAAAAGTTGAAGGAACAGAAGCGAAAACTACCGAAGTAGAAATTTTGCCATTAAAAATATATTGATTCTATTAGCAAGGACAATGTTTATGAAAAATATACATTTTTTTGGATATAGTATAACTTTTTATCGGATTTTACCAATTTTTCGGGGAAAATAGTGTATTTTTATTGGTTTGTAGCTACGTTGTTTTTGGTAAAAACGATGCGTACCATCGGCTTCGAGTAAAATTAAAAGGCTTTTTAACCCAAAATTTAAAGAAAAACCATAGTTTTTTTGTGCTAAAATCTCTGCATTTTCTCAGCTTAATCCCAAATTAAACATTTTTTAGCAATTTCATTGGAGTTATCAAGTCCTGATTCATCTACAAATCTCAAATCAGCTTCACACCATTTTTTTAAAATATTCCCTTCAAGAGTTTAGTATCGTTGAAAGACAATGGCGGAATCAATGCCTTGAATCCGTTAGCAATAATCAGATAGTCCAGTAATCACCCAATAACTTCATAAAATTGATTTTGGTGGTACATCATTATTTTATCAAGATGGTTATAACATTTTATGTTAATGGATGCATTTTGAATCAGTTTTAATTTTTAGTCAAGAGTGTATATTATTTTACATTAGATGATTTATATTATATATAAAGGCATTTAAAACTACAAGATGTGATTAAACTGGAATTTAATCTTATTTGCAAGTTCTGGATTTGTAAAATGTGAGCTTGTTTCTTAATTAAAAATTGATATCATAAGGACTTGGTAGAATTTACCTATGCGTTTCAAATACTTTTTTGTATTTACTGGACATGTAATCAATAGAAACTTATATATATCGAATATCTATGGAACCTCAAGTTTTCAAGCACATAGGCAGGAAAAATAGTGAGGTATTTTTCACTATTTATAATATTTCCTACCTAAATTATATAAAAATACGATTTCCTAAAAATTAATAAATTTAAGATTTTAATGCAATATTAGTGTTGGAATCAGCTCAATTAATAGCATGCTGGAAAGTCACTGTTATTTTGATTTTACTTCCGGCCCTTCAACAGTCTTTTTGCAAGTTTTTGTAAGTACCATCTAGGGTTTTTCAAAGTAGACACAGCTATTTCATATACTTATTTAGGAATTCGAACACTTTATCCATATTTTCAGTAGTTCCGAATGGGTATCCATAATGACGTGTTCCGTTAAGTAAAGTAACGGGTACACCGTGACCTGCTCCTTCAAGTAATGTAAGGGTTACTTTATTTTGTCCGATTGCTTTTATGATTACAGCTGCAAGGTCAACAGATTGCTGCGTTGGAACTAGTGGATCCAGGGTGCCGTGCTGAATTAAAAATGGGGGGCACTCTGAAGTTATATAATTTGTAGGGTCTGCCTGTTTACACAGGTCCGGTACCTTTGAGACATTTTGCCCTAAATATCGTGATGGGACAGAATATTTGGTATTATAAATATGAACTCCTTGTACTTTCTCTCTAAGTCCACTTTCTGTGAATTGTTTATCCATAACACAGAAATTTGTAGGCCCATACCAATCAACTACTGCTGTTACATTATCCAAAACGTTTGCGTTGCCGAGAGATGTATCATAGCAATTATTTGTGCCACCTGTTGTGCCTGCAAGTGCAGCAAGATTTCCACCTGCTGAACTGCCCCATAGAGCAATCTTATTAGGATTTAAATTATATTGCGCAGCATTAACTTTAATAAAACGAATAGCTGCTTTTGCATCATTTATTGCTGCTGGGAATTTAGCTTCGTCACTCAAACGATAATCAACAGTTATCACCGCATAACCATGATTTAAACCCTTAAGCATAGGAGCTGTATATTGTCCACTTTTATTGCCCTCATAAAATCCCCCACCATGAAATGCTATAATCATAGGGAAGGGACCTTTTCCTTCATTTGACAGATATATATCAAGTTATTGTGTTTATGATTTAGTGGCATGAGCAATATCAGTGAATTTATTTTTCATGCTTGGTGGCGGTGATATTTTGTCTCCACATCTACATATTTGGTTGCCGACTTTCAAGTTGCCGTTATTTTTCTCATTAAATAAACCACTATTCACATTTTCATTAAAGTTTTCGTTGAGACTTCCCTTATCAAAGCTCCCTTTTTCATTTCAGCAATTAGCTGCACTTACTGTAATCGTCACAGATGCCATAAAAAAGGCTACAAATAAAATACTCAGTGGCTTTTCTGTTCTGTGAAATATTTGTTTTCCCATTTAAATACTGGCCATAAAACTGTATTAAGTTTAATATTCGTAAAAATGATTAAATTGTTAGCGGATACAATCTTAAGATTGTTGATATTTTAATTCGCTTGCCAGTGGTGGATGAACTGCATAAATACGACCATCAAATTTGGAAATCTAGCTAGGATTCTTAAAGATAATTACGATTATAAACTCAAAAGCTATTTAATATATTCAAATAGTTATCATTTGACATGAATATTAGTCAATTTACGATCCGAGGATATAATATACAGAGAAACATGTATATTAATCTGTATTCAGTTGACCTATAAACAAGGCGGCAGTGTACCGAAAGTTCGATAGAATATGATCGACTCTGTATACTTTTTCTTTCACCACAAAAAAGCAGGATTTCTCGGTTCAAGTGATGCATAGGTTTAAGAGCAAAATCACTGCACTAAATACCAGTTTTGTAAGTCTACTCATTGACTCTGGACTCTGTTTTTGCGATGGAGGAAACGGAGTACAGAAGCATTCCGAATTTACTGGCCAAAACTTTCGGTACATTGCCAGTAACGAGCTTTGTGCAAAACATAAAAATCAAACCTCTTTTTTTCCATGCTTGTACAGATACTGCTCGACAACACTTTTTGAACTATACCATATCTTTCCAATTTTTACCGCATCTAAAAGCCCCTGTCTGGACCGCAGGCTGAGATATTCTTGAGAATAAGGGGTTGCTGGAGCAAGTTCGTTGAGGGGTAGTAGTTCATCGATCCCGCCAGAAATAGAGAGGTATAGAGTCAGGTTTTCATTCACGGCTTTTGCAATAAAATTGGCAAATGAAGCGAGATTTCCCGCATCTGCAGTTTTAAGGGATTTGTAGTATTTTCCTCTTTCCTCTTTTTTGAGCACGACAGTAGGGTAATCTCTTGCTATCAAATATAGATTCATGAGGAGACGAGCTACTCTGCCGTTTCCGTCACTGAAAGGATGAATCTCAACAAACCTGTGATGCAGGAATGAAGTTGTTTCAACAGGATGCTCTTTACTTTCAGCTATCTTCTCAATCAGTTCGTCCATCAGTTTCATTATCTTTGACCAATCAGGGGAAGCTTTTACTGCACCGGCTATCCTCACATTTCTGGTACGGTATCTCCCGGCATCATCAAGTATACCTTTAGTCACGATTTCATGGATTTTTTGAATTGTAATTTGGTCTATTGAACGTTTTTTCTTCGCGAGCTCTTCCATTAGGTCAAAAGCTTTTGCGTTATTGCTTGCCTCAATATGCTCTCTTAGAGATTTTCCGCCAATGGTCAGCCCTTCTTCTAGAACGAGTTTTGTCTCCTGAAGTGTTAGTGTGTTTCCTTCTATAGCATTGGAGTGATAGGTGTGTGCCAACCTCATTTCGCCATGCAGCTTTCCTAAAGCATCTGCAGGAATGGGCCTCATAGAGTCAAGTCTCTTCATTTTTTCATCTATTCGTGCAAGAAGTTCTTTTTGAATCAAGGACGTATCGGTATTTATCATAATTCAACATATCCGATAGATATTTACTGATATATATCGGTATCGGCAATGGTTTAAGAGATCCGATATTTCGTTTGTTTAAGAAGTCAAGAAAAAAGTGACATTCATTCCATTGATAAATTTTTAGATCTAAACTTTCCTTTTTGGGATATTTTTTTCGGTAATGAGCTTATTCATTTGTCTGGCAGTGTACTGAAAGTTTTAGTCGACAAAATATGATTGACCCTATATTCTTTTCTGCCACTACAACAAAAAATGATGCTGAGTCAACTGTTATACTGATAGAGCTTTTGTTTTCAGTTCTCCTATGGATGTACATGTTTTAGTAAAAAACATAGGTAAATTTGAGATGTTTGTTCATTTCAATTCCTAAAAATTGGAGCTTTAAGAGCAAAATCAGTTTAATACTAAGAAATATAGCTTGATTGTATTAAGTAAACTTAAATATTTGTTGCGCAAGTGAAGCGATAATTCAAGTTAAATGTGTTTTTATATGCATACTAGTCCATAAAAAATAAAATGGAATGAAAATTTGGGCTACAAGACTGTCTTTCAGACATTGCCTTTAAACTGCTAGAAAAATATTAATATGGATACGTTAAAAGCATCATTTTTGTAGCTGTATAAATGTTTGTGCGGTAAAGAAAAACTACGTTTCTTCACCAGATTTGCTTTCCTGTGGTGAAATTCATCGCAATAATCTTCCCTCTTTTATTGTGGCCAATTATTATTTTCTCGGAGCTCTTGCTAGAGTTAATAGTGACTAAATTTACTACAAAAACTATACATATGTGAAAACAATAACTAATAAAATTTAAACAGAATAATCACTAATCTATACATATTTTGTATGGTAAAAGAAAACAAATATTAGATCGTCATATTTTGCTGAACTTTTGGTCCACTGCACATTTTTCGGAATAAAAAAGTAAGGTTACCTCTTATTCGAGGCAACAGTTTACAAAAAGCATTTATGGAAATAAATAAAGCATAGTTAAGTTATATATTGAGTTTTTTCAAAAGCCAGGCCATATTCTGGCCCAAAGTATGCATGGTTCGTATGCCTTCGTCATCTTTTTCCACATCTCCTTCATCAAGACCCATACCTATGTTCCAATAACTGGAACCCGGGATGATCATCTGAGTTATCGTAAATAAGTGGTTAATTGAATCAAAGACGTGAATTGATCCTGCACGTCTTACTGCAACAACAGCTGCGCCCACCTTACGCTTGAACAATCCACCATTTGCTCCGGCTACAAAGCCTGCCCTGTCTATTAGAGCTTTAAGTTCAGGAGTCAAGTCTGCAAAGTAGGTAGGAGAGGCAAGAATAATTCCATCGGCTTCAATCATCTTTTCTATGCAGTCGTTCACAATGTCTTTATCTATTACGCACTTTTGATCTTTGTTTTCAACACATTTTCCACAGGCGATACAACCATGGATACTCTTCCCTCCTATATGCACGGTTTCTGTTTTGATTCCTTCCTTTTCAAGCTCAGCAAGGACATGCCTGACCAAGGTAGCTGTGTTTCCATCCTTTTTGGGGCTTCCATTAAATGCAACAACTTTCATTTAGCTATCTCCTCCAATTAATTCTCTTCATTTACTTTTTCTCTTCTTTCTGCTTATAAAACTAAGTCTTATGTAAGTAGAAGATATTCATTTTAGGCTCGTTGTGAAATATCTTAAAGGGAGACTCTGATCCTATAAACAAAACAGATCATAGAGGTCTTGCGGCTAGGTAACTTAGAAAGAAGCTTGATACCTATTCTACGCCTCTTGAACGGAACAGATGATAAATTATTATGGATCAATGTAACCCTGCAACATTTCATTATTGACTTTCTGATAAGGCCTAGCATTTGAGGCGCAAAAAATCGAGTCCAATTAATAATTAAATGAGTTGTTATTAAGGTGGTGTACTTGGATGAAAAATCCCTGAAAAAGATAAAAAGCCTTCTGATATCTAATAGTTGAATAGTTCGATTTGATTAGATTTGGTTCTATGATTGGCCAAAGTAAAATTTAGAGATATCTCAGTCCTGAAAATCCATTTGCACATCTGATCTTCAATATATTGAAATTTAAGAATCTGATGAATTATACCCTACTCATAGAGAAAACTAACAAGTTCAGCTCTAATGACTTTTCCACATAATGCATTGATAGCTTTAAGTAAAATTGCAGGATCGACGACTTTGTTTGTATTCTTTATCATCTCACATATTCACATATTTTAAAGTCAAAAATATTTATATTTTCAACTTCAACGTACCATCCTATTTCTGCATAATTACCTAAACTCATGAACCTAAAAGTATAGAGAACCCCCACTCTTTTAATTTTAAACGAGCTGAGTCTTTTTAATACTTTTTTTACATCTACTGGTAGCATTAATTGGCAGAAATTTTAATATTCCTATGATCTACGGAATGATTGAGTTTACAGACACATAGACGAAAATCTGGTTCTTTGCGGTTTTGTTGAATTGAAAATAATTATCCAGTTTAAAAATGATCGCAATAAAGCGATTAACATCGAATAGAAACGTGATTTTTCCACAATAAATTTGTTGAAAGATTATTTATATTGCACATCCATTTAGAAAGTGGAAATATGGTTCTCAACCTAAAATAGCAAAGCGCTTATATAATTAATTTATATTGCTTCTTTAGAAAAAGCATAATGTTAGATTTTGAAGATTTCGGGAAAATCAAAAATCATTATTAATGGTTAATTGTTTTCTGATTATGAAAAATCTTATGCGGGATTATTTTTTTGTTTAGAAACTATTCTTCATATAATTAATTTAAAATAACTACGGTGACAAAAATAAGCATCTTTAGACATGTACATTATTAGAACATAAAAATGAATAAAATTTATAACATCATATATTTCAACAAATAAATATGGAATGGTATTTAATGGGAAAACAAGCATTTGGCAAATCGATTGAAACTAACCTGCATGATTCACTAGCTTGGTATGGTAAAGTACTTGCTATAAATAGATTAATCGATTCCGATTAGTAGGTTAATTAGTTACTTAATTTTCATTTATTTTTCTCCTTCGTGAGATAAAATACCGCAGCTTGTTGGTTTTTACCTTAAAACTTGTTTTAATAAAAAATAGGGATTTGCTACACCATCAGGTAAAAATGTCCTATAATTTATGCTGAAAAATGAGAAAACACATGGTTTTCGCACAAAAAAAATATGTTTTATATAATTCTACACACAATAGTTTGCATGCCATATTACCATTTTACAGTGCAAAGATAGATTAAAATATAAATACCTTAGTTAATAACAGTTCTGAGGGAAGTTTCCATCTATACAGAAGGCTGCAGGGTATTCGACTGAAATAATCCTTTCGAGGTAAAATATCCAGTAAAAAAAATAAACATGTATCAGAAAAATTTATATTATGTTCTAATTTGCAGAGAAGGGGGTTTTTCAGGGGAAAAATATTTGCTGAAAGAAATATTAGAAGAGAGAATCATAACTAAGGAAATATCATGGAAACAAAACTGATCATTGCAATTGCTCTTATCATCTCAGCTGCTTTATTGGCTGCAAAATTATTTCAAGAAGTCAGCACTGAGCAGTTCAAGGAAGGTAAATATATCCATATTGATAGTGTGGTAATCGAGTTTAATAAGTCTAATGCGAATGTCAATGTAGAATACCATATTAGCCCTTTCGCTGAAGCGTACATATTCTTGTTTGGGAGCAAGCACCTGGAGCCCAAGATGAAAGAAATTTTTGCTGATTTCAGTGATGTAAAGATCCTTAAGATAGGAAGTAATAGTGCTTCACTTCTTGTGTCAAATATTTCCCGGAAAAATGATCAGTTCTACCTGCATGAATCCAAAAAATTTGATGTACAGCCTGGTATCCTTACACTCGTTTATCCTGATGGTACAAGAAGGAATATCCTAAATACAAGCTCTACACCTAATACCTTCTATACATAGGGAAGATCTGCTATAACTTTCAATTACTTTTAATTAATCTTCCCTCTTCTTTTTATCCTTTTTTCGTTTTAAGTGTCCTCTAGTTGCAATTAGATGCAATTTATATATAATATCTCATTAATTTTATTTTGATCCTATTTTTATAATCATTTCTTCCTTTTAGAAAGACTGAATATCCGAACTTGAACCATAATTTGAATATATTGCAGAAAAAAATCTATATTAAAAACTCTTTTAATGCTCCGACATTCTCCCATTTATGCAGATGTATAATTTTTTTGCCCTTTTGCTTATTATTGTTCAGTGAAAGTTAGATTAATTTTTAAGCTACTGGCATATCGAGAAAATAGATTGAATTTTTGTGTACATTTACGGAAAGTGGTGTATTCATTAATATTGATTAATTTACAAATAATTCTGTAGCATCTTTTTTCCAAAACGCCATTCTCCTTTTTTAGTACCCTGTGCTCTCTGCAAAAGTTAAAAATATGTTTATTAAAGCTCAATTTGATTGTCTAGCAGCTGAATTATTTTTCAAAAACCTATTGTTTTAATTTTATTCATATTTCAGGAATATATATTTAACAAGAGAAACCCAATTTGCTTTGATAGCAATGGGAAAATTCAAAATAAAATGTCTGAAGTGCGGAAAAGAATATGGTCATCAGTACAAGCTCACCTGTGAGAACGATGACTCCATCTTGCGGGCGGAATATTTTGAAAAAAGGCTGGATCTACGAAAGCAGCCAGGTATGGGAAGATTTCATTCCTGGCTTCCGGTCCAGGAAGAACTTACTACGGATGCAGGACCCACTACCTACAAAAGTGAGGCTTTCGCCAGGGAACTCGGGCTCTTAAACCTTTACATAGGATTCAGTGGGTATTGGCCCGAAAGGGGATCTTTTATCAAAACCTGCAGTTTCAAAGAACTTGAGGCTTACCCTACCATGCAGCTTCTAAAAGAAAGTGGTGGTAAAGCTATAGTACTTGCCTCTGCCGGAAATACAGGTCGGGCATTTGCTCATGTCTCGGTCTTAACAGGCATAGATGCCTACATAGTAGTCCCAGATTCCGGAATTTCATATTTATGGCTGCCTGAAGAACCGAATGAGTCAGTTCATTTGATCTATATGAGCCCAGGGAACGACTACACTGACGCTATCAACCTTGCAGTAAGAGTTGCAAAACTGCCTGGATTGGTTTTCGAAGGCGGAGCCAGAAATATCGCCCGAAGGGATGGGATGGGCACTGTGATGCTGGATGCAGCAGTAACCCTCGGAAAAATGCCTGATCACTACTTTCAGGCAGTAGGGAGCGGAACCGGGGGAATCTCAGCATGGGAAGCTTCCTTACGCTTAAGGGCCGACGGACGATTCGGGCAGAAACTTCCAAAATTACAGCTTGCTCAGAACCTTCCTTTTGTACCTATCTACAGTGCCTGGCAGGCAAAAAGAAGGGAAATTATTCCTGAAATTGATATGAAGGATGCTAAGAAACAGATAGAGGAAACTTATGCATCGGTCCTTACAAATCGGACTCCTCCTTATGGCATAAAAGGAGGACTATATGATGCACTTGTTGATACTGATGGGGTGATGTACGCAATTACCAGAGAAGAAGCTCTTGAGGCTAAGGTACTTTTCGAATCGCTGGAGGGGATTGACATACTGCCCCCATCCGCGGTTGCTGTAGCTTCCCTGTTAAAAGCTGTAAAAACTGGGAACGTTGGGACGGGAGATGTCATTCTCCTAAATATTGCAGGTGGGGGGTACATCAGGCTAAAAGAAGACTTCACACTTTTTCAGATCTCACCGGTAGCTCATGCCAAAAATTCAGATGTCCTTTTAGAATATCTAAATATTTGAGTGAGGAGAACTATAGAACAAGCACTAAATATTAAAGGACTATAGAATAAAAAAGAAAGCTGAAGAGGTATGTCATGGCAAGTCCCGAAGAAGAAGTTATAGCAATTATGAAAAAAGAAGGTATTGACCTTGCTGCAACTTTGCCCTGTGACCGAATCAAGAACCTACTTCCTCTTGTTTCGGATAATTTCCCAGAAATCAGGTTGACTAGGGAAGAAAATGGTGTGGGTATTTGTGCCGGCGCTTACCTTGCAGGGGGAAAACCCATGATGCTAATTCAAAGTACAGGACTTGGGAATATGATTAACGCTCTAGAATCCCTAAATGTAATATGCAAAATTCCATTACCTGTACTTACAAGCTGGCGTGGAGTTTATGGAGAATATATTGAGGCGCAAGTTCCTTTTGGGGTTCACCTTCCAGCCATTCTCAAAGGAGCAGAGCTGGAATACACAATAATTGGAGACGTTGAAAAGATTTATCTCCTTGAAAACGTAATTAAAGATGCTTTTGAAAATTTAAGGCCTCACGTTGCTCTGATATCACCTAAAGTATGGGAAGCTTCGAGCTGCTGCAGATGGGAAGTTGCGGGCCTTCCAGAAAAACCGAAGGTTATGGAAAGAACATGCGGGTTTAACCTCAAGATGAAAAATATCAAGCCATTGATGCTCAGGAACGAGGCAATTTGTGCAGTTGCCTCGCAACTTGATGACGAAATTACAGTAACAAATCTAGGAATCCCCTGTAAGGAACTTTATGCCTACAAAGACAGAGATCTCAATTTTTATATGTTTGGTTCAATGGGGCTTGTTTCCTCGATTGGCCTTGGAATTGCGCTCCGCGCCGAAAAGATAGTAGTGGTTTTTGATGGGGATGGAAGCCTGTTGATGAATCCTAATGCCCTTCTTGAAGCTGCAAAAGAAGCCACTAAAAACTTAATAATTATTGGCCTTGATAATGGTTCTTATGGGTCTACGGGTTCGCAGGAAACATGTGCTATGCGCTATATTGACCTTGAAATTTTTGCAAAAGCATGCGGGATCCAAAATACGGCTAAAGTAAACAGCAGGGAAGGTTTAATAGAGGCTTTCAAGAGGTTTAGGGCCATGCAAGAACTTTCATTCATCCATGTAATCCTTAAACCAGGAAACACAAAAGCCCCAAATATTCCCCTAAGTCCAGAAGATGTTACAAAACGCTTTAAAAGGGCTTTAGAAGCAGAAAAACTATGAATTTTTCAAATCAAAATGGTTATGAAACCTTGAAAACAGAACACATATTAATTATTGAAAATTCAACCCTAACTTTAACAATCGAGTAAAAATATTTGCCTTTGTTTATGTTATTCTTTCAAATAAATATAAACACAGAACAGAGAACATTCCATACACTTCCCAATAAGAATATATCCGTTGCTCCAGATTTATTCTTGCTGCGAATCCTTTTATAAATATAGATAGATCTGGTGAGTTATAAGCTAATTGATAACTTTATTGTCAAGAAAGGTGGCAAATGTTTAAGCCATGAATAAATTTTCAACACCTTATACCTTGAAGATTCCATGAAAGAGTCCTTTACCTAGCTCTTGAAATCTGGGGATTAACAAAGAGTCGATATTCCACATATGTTCATAGATGTAAAATTTGTTTGCTGATTTACCCACTCTAATTCATTGAAAATTGGATTAATTGTGGAGCTACTGTCATAATGGAATAACAGCTGAATTTTTGTGTATATCTATGGAAAGTGGGGTAACTAATTATGTCTTCTAATCAGGTATTGGAATTTTTAAGATTCGGTTTTTTTTACTCGTCTGCCGTGCCTATCAATTTCTCCTTGTGCAATTCTTGTTGAAGAAATAGGGATTCCATCTTCAGCCATTACATATTCCACATATACAATTTTCAGAAGTTCCTTTCCATTTTGTTCTCTTATAAGGTTGATTTTAAGGGCAACTGGATAAGTCTCAGGAGAGACAATTATATAATCAAAATCCTCTTCTAGACTGGGGCCGTAGGGATCATTCAGCTTTGTAACTTCATATGTGTCTTCAGGGAATCCAATTTCCATTAAATACCGCAGCAGTTGATTCCTACGACTTTCATAATTCTCGATAGTGTGCATCTTTTGCAGCATTTCGTCCGAGGTAAGCCCGATATGAACTTTTCCATCTCCTGCTATCTCAAATGCTTTTTTAATTAATTTGGCATGGCCATCATGAAGATACTGAAATGTACCGCCTACTGCGACCTTTGGCATGATATGTGATAATCCACTAAGTAAAAAGAGGTTTTGGTTTTTGTTACGGTTTTTTGAAGAGATTCCTTTTTGGATTATCAAGAATTTGCTGTTAATTTAAAGTTAAATTTTTGAGTACTGTGTGTGATAAAGTCTAATGATTTGGGTTTTCCCCATTAATAACCTATTGAGGTTTATGATTTATCAAAAAATTAGGCAAGATGCCACTTATTTCTTCATCTTGAAATTGCAAATATAAAAATAAGACAGCTTATTTTATTTTCGACATTTTGCAGATGTACACTAGGTATTTGTTTACCTATTTGTCCAATGTTATTCATTAAAAGTTGGATTAATTTCGAAGATACTGTCAAATTGAGAAAGTAAATGGCATTCTCGTGTACATCTACAGAGTAGGTTACTTATTTTTGTAAGTTTTTTCGGCATTCCACTACTTTTCACAGGCTTTCCATTAATACTTTCACTCTGGCTCCTCTAGTTATATATACATGCAAAACGATGTGAAACAACCGTTATGCACCTTATCTAAACATGTGAATCTAGGAGGATTTGTAATGAGCGAAATGTCACTCGAAGAGTTGCCTGGAGTTGGCCCTGCAACTGCAGAAAAACTAAAAGAAGCCGGATTTAACACAATTGAAGCAGTGGCTGTAGCTTCTCCATCTGAACTTGCAACAACAGTCGAAATCGGAGAATCAACTGCTGCAAAAATCATCAATGCTGCCAGGCAGGCAGCTGATATCGGAGGTTTTGAAACCGGGGACTTAGTGCTTGAAAGGCGAAAACTGGTGGGCAAGCTGACAACCGGTTGTACGGAATTTGATGAAATGATGGGGGGAGGAATCGAAACCCAGGCTATCACAGAGCTGTATGGGGAATTCGGTTCCGGAAAAACCCAATTGGCTCATCAGCTAGCAGTGAACGTTCAAATGGACAGAGAACACGGTGGCCTAAGTGGTTCTGTCATCATAATAGATACTGAAAATACATTCAGGCCTGAAAGAATAACTCAAATGGTGAAAGGGATTTCTGAGAAGTACGGCATAGAACTTGACCCTGAAGAGTTCCTTCAGAATATTCATGTTGCTAGAGCATACAATTCCAATCACCAGATACTTCTTGTAGATTCCGCAACAGATTTAGCAAACGAACTTAAAGAAATTGGCAAACCTACCCGCCTGTTAATCGTCGACTCACTTATGGCTCATTTCAGGGCTGAATATGTTGGTAGGGGAACCCTCGCTGACAGACAACAGAAACTCAATAAGCACATGCATGGTTTGCTTCGTTTTGGTGACTTATTCAATGCCTGTGTAGTTGTAACAAACCAGGTGATGTCAAAGCCCGATACATTCTTTGGCGATCCCACAAGACCAATTGGAGGGCATATTGTGGGGCACACTGCAACCTTCAGACTTTACCTAAGAAAATCCAAAGGAGAAAAAAGAATCGTACGTCTAGTTGACTCGCCCAACCTGCCGGAAGGAGAAGCTGTTATCGCAGTCACTACAGCTGGACTGACTGATCAATGAAAATTAGAACTAGATGATAAATATTTATTTATGGGAAAACATTTTATTTCCCCATCCAATAGTTTTTAATGAAATGCAGAGCTATAGTTGTTGACATTGGTGGGACAATTACTTGCGAGAAAAGGGAATTCCAGATAGGGAACATCAAGAAAATATGTTTTCTTAAAGCCTCAGTTGCTCTTGCCACGGAAGGTGTTCTATGGAGAATTTTGATAAACTCCTAGGTTCTGTCACATGTTTATAAATGTCATATGAATAATTCTTGAAAATAGAGGTTTATCGAAATCCTCCATAGTTCATCAATACTGTATATTTGAGCATTCTTTTTGTTTATATACACGAAATGCAGCAATGTCGCAGATTTGCTGCAAATTTGACATCATAGTTTTTGTATACTTCATGTAATTAGATTCGTCATAATTGTTATTCCTTACTTATGATTTATTTAGATGTGTGATTTTACCGAAAAATTGATACACTGCTCTGAATGTAAATTGTATATCTTTTTAGGTATAGGAGGATAAATAATCAGAAAATTTTCAAATATTTCTAGTTTTGTTAGGATTATTTATAGTTTCATCGCAATATTTAACTACAAAAAGTTTCTATTTAATGCTGATAGGAGGGTTGTTAAGTGATGAAATTATGGGAATATGATTCTCGCAGGATTCATGGTGTTCACCTGGCACAGCAGATGATAGACCTCGAAAGAATTGGAAACGAGGGCTGGGAGCTGGTATTGATGAAAAACGATATAGACGAAGATGGAGCAGTGACAGCAATTTTCAAAAGAGAAAAAGAAAGTGAGTAACTAAATTTAATTGATAGCCTTTAAATTTTAATTTTCCTCATCAAAAAGTTCCATTCTCCTAATATTTATTTTCCAAATAATTGTAGGAGTATGCTCTTAAGTATAATAGATAGTTTGTCACTCGAAAAGGAATCAATCTTAATGATTTTCCTTTTGGAATTTCTTCTTTCGAGATTTTACAATGTCCACTAGGAAATTCACCTTACTATCTTCAGTTTTGATATCTAACATGAGATGTAAAGGGATTCAGAGCTTATTAAGATGAAAAATAATTAAATTGCTTAGTACTAGTGTTTTTAATGTTCTACGTTGTTTTTTTCCGGTACTCACACAATAGCATTCAATGGACATTGTAGTTACTAAATTTCTATAATATTACGAATAATTAGAGTTGTATCTTAGTCTACTTATATATACAGTACTGCCATTCTACTAATTTTTGTATTACTTTTAAATCATACCAAATAATGGTTCTGATTTTTTTGTAACTCTAGCTTTATATAAAATCTCAAAGACAACATTCCATGTGCTCAGTGTGATTCTTTGTTCTCTGTGGACACTTTTTCACACATCAGAAATGCTTTATTCTTCGATGATATCTTATAATTTTCCGTACTTTTTGGCTATATCTTCTCTTTTGAATTTATCCATATTCAGATATTTGTTAGCCAATATTTAGGAGGGGAGCAAAGAGACAAAAAAAATCTAGTTAAAAAGCAAGTAAAGTGTTAACAATACAAAATATTATTAAACTTTAATATATTATACTAATCCGAAATCCATATTTCCGACATGAAAACTCAAGATCTAATAACCTGAGACCAATGTAACTCCAATCCAACATCTGAATAATTTAAAATAATCAGACACAGGAGCAAATTTAATGTATTTTCTGAAATGTATCGAATGCGATGCAGAGTATTCCAAAGATGCAATAATCTATACTTGCAGCAAATGTGATGGTCTGCTTGATGTTATTTATAATTATTCCTCAATTGAGATTGATATGGATAAACTAAAGACTGAATGCCCCTCGGTCTGGAAGTACGCAAAACTTCTTCCTGTAAAAAGATTGCCAGTAACTCTCAAAGAGGGAGGGACTCCTCTTTACAAATGCGACCGTCTTGCCGAAAAGATAGGAATAAAAAAACTGTATGTAAAACACGAAGGCATGAATCCAACAGGCTCCTTTAAGGATAGGGGAATGACAGTTGGGGTTACGAAAGCGCTTGAACTCGGAATGAAAACATTTGCTTGCGCATCTACAGGGAATACCTCTGCAGCTCTTGCGATCTATGGGGCAAAAGCAGGAGTTCCTGTAATTGTGTTGCTACCTGCAGGAAAAGTAGCTCTTGGAAAACTTGCACAGGCTTTGATGCACGGGGCAAAAGTCCTAAGCATCCGTGGGAACTTTGATGACGCACTCGCTCTTGTGCGTACTCTCTGCTACCAGGAAAATATCTACCTTTTAAACTCAATAAATCCTTATAGACTGGAAGGCCAAAAAACCATTGGTTTTGAGATTGCAGATCAGCTAGGTTTTAGGGCGCCTGACATAGTTGTCCTTCCCATAGGGAATGCAGGGAATATTACTGCTATTCATAAAGGCTTCAAGGAGTTTAAGATACTCGGTATAACTAATTCTCTTCCGAGGATGATAGGAATTCAGGCAGAAGGCTCTTGCCCAGTTGTAAAAGCTATAAAGAGTGGAGCTCCAAAGATAACTCCGGAAGGTAATCCTGAGACAATTGCAACAGCAATCAGGATAGGAAACCCTGTCAACTCCAAAAAAGCTCTCAGAGCAATACGGGAATCCGGTGGAACTGCAGAGTCAGTCACTGACGAAGAAATTCTCGCAGCCCAGAAGGATCTTGCAAGGCTTGAGGGTATTGGGGTCGAACCTGCGAGTGCAGCATCTGTCGCAGGACTTCGGAAACTTGTAAAAATGGGCATAATAAACATAAATGAAACCGTGGTCTGCATCACCACCGGACATCTTCTAAAGGATATATCCTCTGTTAGTAAGATTTGCGAGGAACCTACTGTAGTAGACGCAAATATCGAATCTATCCGGGAAGCTATCCTTGGCAAGGTTGAGTAAAAAAGCAAACAATTTAGTTTCATGACTTTGATTCATTGACCAAATCTGAAAAACGAGTAACTCTTTCATTTATGGGTAAATGTAAAACTAGTCTAGTGCTGGAGATCTTCAACAACTCATAGAGGCAACACAAGTTGGATTATATATCAAATTAGAGTGATACGAAGATGAATATTTTCGTGTAGAATCTTAACAGTTAAGAAATTGGCATAACAAGGCTCTAGTACCTGCAATCTATAATATTTTTTAAGACCGCTTACTGGTTTCCTGTAATCGTTTTGATATGATTCATTATATACTCTACATTTAGATTAATTTCTTTTATCATAATTTCCGGTGGGTGAGAACACGAATGGAGCATGACTATAAACCTCATGAGATTGAACATAAATGGCAAAAAATTTGGACTGAAAGCAAAATTTTTCAGGCAGAACCGAATAAACGGGAAAAATTTTTCATAACTATCCCCTACCCCTACCTTAACGGAAATCTCCATGCTGGGCACACCCGGACTTTTACTATAGGAGACGTAGTAGCCCGGTATAAACGGATGCTAGGATATAATGTGCTTTACCCCATGGGTTTTCATGTAACCGGTACTCCAATTGTGGGACTTGCGGAACTAATTGCAAGCCGGGATCCTCAAACAATGGATGTCTACGAACATCTTCATGGAATTCCCACAGATATTCTCCCTACCCTTGAAACGCCTGAAGCTGTCGTTGATTACTTCAAGCATGAGGCTGAGAAAGCAATGCGTATGATAGGGTATTCTATTGATTGGAGACGGAAGTTCACAACCACGGACCCTACTTACAAAAAATTCATACAATGGCAATACATTCGTCTTGCTGAAAAAAACCTAATTGTCAAAGGCTCTCACCCTTTAAAATGGTGTCCTCACGACAGCAACCCTGTAGAAGACCACGACATACTTTATGGGGAAGATGCTACTATCGTGGAATATACCCTCATCAAATTTAGATATAAAGACCTAGTCTTTCCTTGTGCAACCCTCAGGCCGGAAACAACTTACGGAGTAACAAATCTTTGGGTCAATCCGAATGTGGATTACTTAAAAATAAGGGTTGAAAAAAACAGATGCGAAGAGTTCTGGGTCGTAAGCAGGGAAGCTTTCCGAAAATTAACCTTTACTGACAGGAAAGTCGAGTATCTTGAGGATATACCTGCAAAATCCCTAGTAGGAATTAAACTCACAAATCCGATAACAGGAGATAAAATAATTTCCCTTCCGGCTTCTTTTGTCAGGCCTGAAAACGGGACCGGAATCGTAATGAGTGTGCCTGCACATGCGCCCTTTGACTACTTGGCACTTCGTGACCTTTATGATGCTGATTTGCATGATTATGGGATAACCGAAGACTTGAAAGAAATCAAACTACTTTCCCTTATAAAAGTACCTGAATTTGGAGAATTTCCGGCAAAAGAAATCGTAGAAAGTATGGGAATAACAAGTCAGAGTGATAAAAAAGCTGAAGAAGCCACGAAGATTGTATACAGGAGAGAATTCCATGGTGGAATGCTCAAAAAGATCACGGGAAAATATGAAGGATGTTCAGTCTCGAAGATCAAGGATATCCTTACTAGGGACTTAATCAATTCGGATTCTGGAGAGCTATTTTATGAACTCAGTGAGCCAGTGGTTTGTCGCTGCGGTACACCATGTGTCGTAAATATGGTAAAAGGCCAGTGGTTCCTTAATTATTCAGATCCGGAATGGAAATCGAAAGTTTATAAATGCCTTAGCAAGATGCGGATTATTCCTGAAGACTATAAGGTTGAGTTTGAAAACAAGGTTGATTGGCTAAAAGACAAAGCATGCGCTCGCAAAAAAGGGCTTGGAACCCGTCTGCCTCTTGATAAGGAATGGCTAATCGAGTCCCTAGGGGATTCGACAATTTACATGAGTTATTACATAATTGCCAAATTCATAGAGAAAGGCGACCTGGCTCTGGAGCAGCTTACGCTTTCTTTCTTTGACTACATACTGCTCGGAAAAGGTGATAATGCCGCTGTTTCTGCAGAAACTGGTATTGAGTCAGGGATCCTGGATGAAATTCGCAGCGATTTTACCTACTGGTATCCTGTGGACTTACGTTCGTCCGGGAAGGATCTTGTTCCGAACCACCTGCTTTTCTTCCTCTTCCACCATGTAGTCCTTTTTGGGGAAGAAAACTGGCCAAAGGCTCTTGCTGTAAACGGCTTTGTTTCCCTTGAGGGGCAAAAAATGAGCAAATCCAAAGGGCCGATCCTCACTATGGAAAGTGCAGTAAGAGATTACGGTGCTGACATAACAAGAATGTACATACTTTCCACAGCTGAACAGACTCAGGATGCAGACTGGCATAAGACAGGAATTGAATCCACTCGAAAGCAGGTGGATAGGTTTTACTCCTTTGCAAAAAATGTTATAGATAGTGAAAAACATGGCTACACAAACTCTGAACTCAAGCAGATTGATCGTTGGATGCTTTCACGGATACAGGGCTACGTTCATAAAACAAATATTGCCCTAGACTCCATCCAGACAAGGGAAGCCATCCAAAATTCTTTCTTCTTGCTCATAAACGATGTAAAGTGGTACCAAAGGAGAGGTGGAGAGAATCTGTTATACGATGTGCTTGATAATTGGGTCAGGCTCCTAGCTCCCTTTATCCCACATATTTGTGAGGAAATTTGGGAGGCTATGGGACACGAAGATCCTGTTTCCCTTGTACAGTACCCTCTCTATAATGAAGATCTAACGAACGATGGCGCAGAACTCATCGAAGAAATTATTAGAGACACTCTGGCTGACATTGAAGAAATAATAAGAGTAACAAAGATGACTCCGCAGAAAGTCCACCTATATACAGCGCCTGCCTGGAAACTATCAGTTGTAAAAAAATATATGTGTGGAATTGCCCTAAAACCTTCTATTGAGGCAGGCACTTTTATTAAAACCCTTATGGGAAATCCTGAACTAAGAGTATTTGGAAAAGAAATTCCAAAGTTAGTTCAAAAGATTATTACCGAGTTCAAAAGCGGAGGTGCAGAAAGGTATGAGATTTTCGATGGCCTTGGTTTAGGTGAGCAGGACCTTCTGAAAGAGTCATCTTCGTTCCTGGAAAAAGAAATAGGCTGTCCTGTTGAGATTCACAGTGCAGATTCTCCAACTTATGACCCAGAAAAGAAGTCCAGGTTTGCGGAGCCTCTTAGGCCTGCTATTTATATTGAAGGAAAGAACGGAGGATAAAAGAAGCCATTTAGGCTTCTAGGCTTTTTCATGCTTTTTTAGACTATTTTGATGCTTTAACTCCAAATCATTTCTCTATTTTACATTGGAAACAGTAGTCTTAATTTCTGTAGTTTCGAAGACTACTCTTATTCGGTCCAATTTTTCCTCAATGGTTCACAAGAGAAAACTTCATCTATCTGGAATTTTGCAGATGCACATAGATATAAAATTCATTTGCTTATTTGTCCACCATTGGTCATTGAAAGCTAGATTAATTTTTAAGCTACTTTCATATTGAGAGAATAGATGGTATTCTTGTGTACATTTGCATAAAGTGAATTTTCTCCTTAAGGTTTTCAATTTTCTGTTTTCTCCAAGTGAGATTTATGTTCTTTATTTTTCTTAAGAGAATATTTATCTATAAGAGATGTGTTCACATAAGGCAACCTCTTATGTTTACTCTGCATGTGGGAGATACCTCAATCAAAGCTCGAAATAGGAATAATTCTAAAATTATATTGATTTTTAAGGAAATAAAGGTACATGTAATCTTGAAATACAGGTCTATAGACTCTTTAGCATCTTATGGGATAGGAAAATTCATCATTATTTCCCACTATCTACGGCTAGAAAGAATTCAAAAACAGAATATAATAAAAATTTTAAGATTCAGGATGTAATACTCTCACTTTAAAACATGTTTACTTTAAACGTAATCACTTATGTACAAGCTTATATCTGATTGGTAAAGCTTATGTCCGAATATTCTTGTAATTAATCTTGTAATCTCAGGGGGAAAAAAATGGATTTTCATGCTTCTATTAAAAAACTTACAACTTCAGTCAAAAGTGCAAAAATAGTCCCGAATATGACTGTAGATGAGCTTGTAACTGAATACGGTGGTTGTGCCTTTGGAGCAGGCAGGCTGGCTGAGGCTGTGGACATATATTATGAGATGCTGGGTTCCGAAAAAACGACTAAATTTTTTGGACTCGCAGGTGCCATGACTCCTGCAGGCATGAGAATAATCATTGCGGATCTTATACGCGATGGGCACATCGATGTCCTTGTAACTACTGGAGCTAATATGGTTCATGATACAGTTGAAGCTCTGGGTCTTCACCACTATAAGGATACTGATTGTTCAAATGATATCCAGCTGAGACATGAATGTATAAACAGAATTTATGATGTATATCTTCCTGACCAGCATTTTGCCGATCTTGAGGAGTTTTTGCAGAGAGTTTATGCCGGGCTTCCGGAGGAAAAGCTTTCTATCCGGCAAGTCCTTACAGAAATAGGGAATAACCTGGATGATGAATCTTCCATTTTGAAAACCGCAGCCGAGCTGGAAGTTCCAATTTATTGCCCCGCCCTACAGGACTCTGTTATGGGTCTTCAAGCATGGTTGTACAAGGAAGGAAATCCTCTGCATGTAGATGCTTTTGCTGATATGCACGAATACATGGAAATATGCTATGAGGCTGAAAGTGCTGGTGTATTGTTGCTTGGGGGTGGAGTCCCAAAAAACTATATTCTCCAGTCCATGCTTGTGACTCCTAAGTCTTTTGACTATGCAATTCAACTTACAATGGATAGCCCTGAAACAGGCGGTTTGAGTGGGGCAACTCTTGACGAAGCCAAGTCTTGGGGAAAGGTAGGCGAAAATGCGAAATCAGTAACTGTATATGCAGACGCAACTATCACTCTTCCGATAATGGTCGCAGCTGTGCGGACTCGTCTTTTAAAAGATGTGATTTAATGGAAAAGAATACATGTATAATTCTTGCCCTGGACGTACCCGAGAGGGAAGAAGCACTGAGAATTGCGGAAGATGTTCAGGAATTTGTAGATGGAATAAAAGTAGGTTATCCTCTAATACTTGCCACAGGGCTTGAGATTATCAGGGAACTTGCCAATTTTGCCCCTGTAATAGCAGATTTCAAGGTTGCAGATATCCCAAATACCAACCGCCTTATCTGTGAGCAGGTTTTTGAAGCAGGAGCAAATGCAATTATTGTTCAGGGTTTTACTGGGAGAGACAGCCTTGATGCCTGCATTGAAGTAGCCTTCAAGTTTGGAAAAGATGTTTTTGTTGTAACTGAAATGAGCCATCCGGGTGGAGCCGAATTTCTGCAGCCTGCAGCAGAAATAATCGCAAAGATGGCTGCTGAAGCAGGAGCTTTCGGGCTTGTTGCTCCTGCCACCAGGCCTGAAAGGATAAAAAAGCTTAGAAATATTATTGGAGACGAACTTGCTATTATTTCCCCTGGAGTAGGTGCTCAGGGAGGAGTAGCCTCTAAAGCGATTTCTGCAGGTGCAGACTGGGTAATTGTAGGAAGGACTATATATGGGGCAGAATCACCAAAAAAAGCTGTTTACGAGATTGTTAAGGAAATTGATACTGAGCTTAGAGGGGATAGCTGAAGAGTATTTTTCTGAAATGTATTTCTATTGGGACTTTGATAAATCTATAAATTTCGTCGTATGCTTATAAATGTTATATACCTGACTTGTGAATCAGAGGTTTATCAAAATGCCTTTATATTAACCATATGTTATTTGAACATAAATCAGATGCCTATGATGAAAAATTTAGCTGATTCCATGATGAACCCTATGAGTTCTGAGGCATCAAAATTGAGTGGCTCGTAAATCAAATACTAAGAAAACCAAGAGTAAGCAGGTTTATATTAGCGAATGCTGAAATGTTTTAATGCGACTAAGAAATTTCAAGATTTAATAGAGAAATTCTGGTTCCGTTGCAAAAAATCCTTTCTAATGATACAATAGAATAAAAAGAAAACCAAAGATAGTAACATGCTATCTAATTCCTTTAAATGGAAGCATTATGAAGGGGAAATTATCTTATTGAATGTAAGATGGTACTTAAAATATGTATTAAGTTATAGAAATTTAAAGGAAATGATGGCAGAAAGGGGAGTAAAAGTCGACCATACAACAATCATGAGATGGGTACATCAATATTCCCCTGAAATAGAAAAGAAGATAAGAAGACATTTAAGACCAACAAATGATTCGTGGAGAGTTGATGAAACCTATATCAAAGTAAAAGGTAAATGGAAATATTTTTACCGAGCAGTTGACTCAAATGGAGATACAATTGATTTCATGTTAAGTTCAAAACGAGATAGAAAGGCAGCGAAGAGATTCTTTAAGAAAGCTTTAAGTTCTAATCATAATCAAATTCCAAGATTAATAACCGTTGATAAGAATCCAGCTTATCCACCTGCTATAGATAAACTAAAAATTGATAAAATACTACCTAAAAACGTAGGCATTCGACAAATCAAGTATTTGAATAACATTATAGAACAAGATCACAGATCTATAAAGAGAATCGTTAATCCAATGTTAGGATTTCAGTCTTTTCGATCTGCGGTTCCGTTGCAAAAATAATATTTCTGCATTTTGACACTATAATTTTCACCTTTATGTATCATTTTCTTTCTAATGAATATGATTAACTTTCCTAATTGTGAAGGTTTTTTCTGATTTTGCAAGAAAGCCATATTTTTTGCAACGGAATCTTATTTCAGGAATCTCTTCCTGGAAGGCCGTTAATCAAATCATAGAAAACCTTTTCACAAAATGTTCGTGATAAAGGTATTCTGATAAGATGGGCCATGGACTGAAAAATATCTCGAATCACTACATTCAAGCTTCAAATATGTCTTAAATCTATAGATCACCTGGCAATGAAATCGAAGCTTTGGAGAAATAAAGTTTTAATTATTTTCATGAAAAGTGTAGACTGGAAATGAGTATTTTAATGTCAGTTCCTAGTATTGGATAAATTGGTGCACAACTTTAATTGCTGAAATAGGCAATAGCAAGATTTTTTCTTCAGGGAATAAGCTTGCTCCTTAGATTGAAATGGTTCCATATGGAGATCAATCTGAGGATAAATTTTACAACTGTAAATGTCTAAAAAGTGAATCAAAGAAAGCAAGGTGGAGCCTAATCCAAATTACTCATAAATCAGCAGGAAAGAAGAGTAGCAATTTAAAAGAGTTGTTTAATCGTAAGAAAAAAAATCAATAGACCTGAAAGACAATTAATTGCATCGGAAAGGAGAATTGACACAATAATACAACATATGATTACAGATGACAAGATCTACAAAGATGAAACTGGATATCAAAAGGAGGGAACTCAAAAGAGGTAAATTGTTGAGGTTGAGACATTCTAGGTTGAGAAATATATAAACATAATTAGTGAAATTATCACAGTTATGGAAAAAGAGTACTTAAGTAACCCAGTTTAGTTACATACTTTCATGTTAAAGATATCATCTTTGTTTAAATAAGTTCTTATTAAAACTGTAATTGGACTTTAGTTAAATAAATATTTTTATTAAAATTAATCTTTTAATAAATAAATTCATAGCAGTTTGAAATTTAATATACATATCAAAAAGCTATTTATATTGGGCTATACTATCAATTTCTTGGAGATATTTTATCATATGTTGGAATTTTTATGTTACTAAGTGTCATACCTTATAATACTATAATTCCTTATGTACTTCAGTAATTTTGGGGCTTATTTATACTTCTTTCTTTAAAAGAGGTTATGTTATCATCAGAAGCATGGGACACATATCTTAATAGTTCTTTTAATCTGGCAATCACACCTCTACTTTTTTGTCTTGCAGCGATCATCTGTTACAAACTTGGAGCTATTATTTAACTTCAAACTAGATAGGGGTTTTAATAAGACACATGTAAATTTGTAATATTAAGAAGTAAAAAGTTCATATTTTGTTTGCTATCCACATTTTTTTTATTTGGATTGCTTATTTGTCCAGTAGAAGCGTTGATTATAAGGGGTATTTTTCTGTCAAAACAAGTGCTCTGAGATCTCATGACAATGAATGGTACTGCATCACTGGGCTAAATGCCAGATTGCTTTTGAAAAGAGTGCCCTGTTTCCTAGGGTATGTATCAACTCTTTATTGATGGTATAAAACTAGATGGTACAGATCGTTCTACTGTCAAGGCTTATGGAGTACAGGATTTGCACTTGGAGATAAAAAAATATCATATGGCTCAACTTCCAGTCAGAAGGTTTTGGAGGAATCGCACCAAAGCTAGCACATATGTCCTACACTCGAATTACGATGTTCACATCTACGGTATTGTCAGCGGAACTTCTCCGATTGTGTACATTACACTTACATATTTTCAGGATTCTCATTCGAAGACCTATGAGGATCCTGAAAATAGGTAAGTGAAATTGGGACAAAAGGATGTAATTTTCATAATTTATTCGCTCGAAAGATCTAAGCGAGCGAATCGGACTTTTTGATAGTGAAGCTAAATTCTGCTGGCGATGCATTTACATGCAAGGTGAACATACAATGTGTAGAATTCCAACAAAAAGGAAGATATGCTAAAAATCATATCAGAAAATTATAGAGGATTAGGAATGACTGTGTGGAAAGAAAAGAAAGTGGTTCTGCATACAACTATGGGCGACATAACAATTAAGTTTTCTGAAGACATGCCAATAACAGTAGGAAACTTTGCAAAACTTGTGGACAAAGGATTCTATGATGGAATTATCTTCCACAGGATCATCGATAAATTTATGATTCAAAGCGGGGATCCCACCGGAACGGGTATGGGAGGCCCAGGATATGAAATCCCAGACGAATTCACAAAGGATAACCATAACTATAGGGGAACTATCGCAATGGCAAATGTAGGCCCAAATACGGGAGGCAGTCAGTTCTTTATCAACCTTGTGGACAATAACTATCTCGACAAAATGCATCCTGTTTTCGGGAAGGTAATAGCCGGCATGGAAGTTGTGGATGATATTGGAAAGGTGAAAACTGACCGTCAAGATAGCCCTAAAACGGAAGTTAAAATTATAAAGGCTGAACTGGTATAAAGTTTCTTATTTTGAGTCATTTTAGATATTTCGATAAACCCTTGATTTTCACGAGTTATGATATTATTATTTATAATCATATGAAGAAATTTAGGGAATTATTAAGATTTTTTTTAATATTAATTTAGTGCATTGGAGATTTTCAACATTTTTTGCCACAATCAATATTTATTCATTATGCAAGATTTGTTTTATTAAAAGAACATTGTCATACAAAAAGTGGCTCATCTTATTTTAAATATGAAGAAACAACTGTTATAGGATAAATATAATGTTATATTTAATTTATAATGGAAATATAAGAGAACTACTGTTATACTTGATATTTCATGCACTATCAAAGCACTAATATATTCTATTAAAATGTAAAATGTACTCAGTATATCATACTGATAGCTTCACTTATCTTATAGATAGGAACTTTATTTCCAGAGGTGTCTGACATATGGACTTCGATGCAATTGATGATTTTGTACATAAAATAATTGGGATAATTGGATCGGATAAAAGAAACCTCCTCTGCGCCGTCACTTTTGCTATTGAACATGCAGACAAGATGTCCTTTCCACCCGAACTCTTGTTTGAGATTTCTAATGCTTGTAAAAAGCAGAAAATGTTTATGGCAGAGTACGTTTTTGCAAAGGCTTGTTTTTCAAAGGCTTGTGGGGGAATCCGTGAAGAAGCTTGTGTCGCAATGGGTACCGCAGCACATTTTATGGGTTTTTCCCTCGAAACTGAAACAAGCTATATCGAAATTCTAAAAGAAACCCCTGATAATGCGGATGTCAGATGTGCATATGCAGAGCTTTTGTTTGAACTCAAAAAGATCACGGAAGCTGAAAAGGAATATAAAACGATACTTAAAACCTTTTCAACACATTTAAAAGCAAATACCGGATATGCTTATCTCTTAGCCGAATATGGCTACACGAGAGAAGCAGAAGAATACTATTCCAGAGCACTTGATGTTGATCCTAATTATGTACCTGCCAGAGGTGGGTATGCAAATCTTCTTTTTAAAATTGGAAGAATCAGAGATGCTGAAAAAGAATATAAACTTGCAATGAAACTAGACCCTGAAGACCCAAGCCTACATCACAACTGTGGTGCTTTACTCTATTTCCTAGGACGTTATTCAGAAGCCGAAGTTGAGTACAGAAAAGCTCTTGACCTGGACCCGAGGCAAAGACGAACTCTCTTCAATTACGGAAACCTTCTCGCAAGAGAAGGCAGATTTTCGGAAGCACAGGCACATTATTTGGAAGCACTTACCCTTGATCAAAATGATGCAAAAATTCATTCCAATTATGCGAATCTTTTGGCCCGCTTTGGAAGAAGACACGAAGCTGAAATAGAATATAATAAAGCTCTCAGTTTGGATACTGAAAGTACAGAAGGGCATTATAGCTATGGAAACCTACTTTTGGAGATGGCGCGCTTATCAGAAGCTGAAATTGAGTACAAAAAAGCTATTGATCTAAACCCGTATTATCCTCCTATTCACTATAGTTATGGTCTTCTTATGAGAAAAATGGGACGCTTTGAAGAAGCCAAAAAACAGTACATAAAAGCCATGCAACTTGACCCTGATATAGGAAGTAAAATGATAGAAACTTGGATTATTCTTGATTGAATTAAAGAGAATTTCGATAAACGCCTAAATTTCGTCATATGATTATAAACAATAATATCATAATTCGTGGAAATCAGAGATTATCGAAATCCACTAAAAATTTGTTTTGTTTGAAAAATCCAATATTCCACATTTTGCTAAAAATTTCGCCTCTACTTTTATTTCATCCATTTACCCAATACATTCAATCACTGTTCTAACTCTTAACTTTCGTTTCAGTCATCCTTCGATGAGAAGTACAAATATATTAAATTTGAACTTTTTCTCACCTATAACCTTATGTCCTCATTTAACCATATATAATTTTTTTTACCAAGGCACCTCACTTCTTCCCCACAAAAACTATATCAGCCTATAAAAAGATATCATATTAACATTTTTAGACCCGCCACTCTACAGATGTGCATGTATGTAGAAATTATTTTCCTATTTGCACACTATCATTCATTGAAACTGAGCTTAATTTTTAAGTTACTGTCATATTGAGAAAATAGATGGCACTCTTGTATACATCAGCGGAAACTAGGATTTATATTAAACTAACGAATTGATTACAATTCCAAAAACATAAATTGTTTTGAAAGCGAATATTCATATATAAGGTATTTACATTATAGTCCACTGAAGTAAAAAGTACAGAATAAGCTTCCTCTTCCTTTTTAGTGTGTTCCATGTGTTTGTTCTTTCAATTTTGAATTTGTGATTAATGAAAAGATTTATGCATTTGAAAATAAATACATTTTTCTAAGTTTTAGAATTGTCAATTTTTATGTGAGGTATAAGCAATAATAGATATCAAGTTGATCTTTTACTAAGTTTTTGATGTAACTATAAGTCTCAAAATATGACATCTTTTAATATCATCTGGAGTCATCAAAATTTATCATTAATTCAGCTAGCAATTGACTGCAATTAATCAAAGAAAACAGAAAATAATAAAAAGTCTCAACTTCTACCAAAACTTATTCCCCTAAATAACAAATAGTTAATTAATTTTTAAAGTTTTGATCTTTAGCATCATCTTCAGAAAAGACATAATTGGGATCTTTTTTCGCTCCCTCCATATATTAAAAATTTTAACAATGCTAGTGTGGATTAAATAGTTCTTGAAGGTTCCTATTCTTACTTTAGGTGAAATATTTTCAGATTCTTTTTTTCTATAACACCACAAACTTTCTGTACACTCTGATTTTGAAAGCTATCGAAAATTTTGTAAATTCTAAATGGGTCCATACTCTTTGTCTACACAACAGAAAAACAGGATTTATTTTTTCATCGATACATAGTTTTTGTGCTAAAATCTCTGAATTTCTGAAGTTCAATCCAGAATAAGAAAAACATTGATGAGTTATTACTTATGGAGCTTATGGGCCTCATAGAGCATATGGATCTCATGGAACACTTTGAATTAATTAAACTAAATCAAAATCCAAAATAGAAATTTTCAGAAAAAAATGGGGTAGTAATTTTAAATAAAATTAAAAACATGAATCAACTGAATCAGAAAGTTAATTTTTTGGTACCACACTCTCACGTAACAAATTTCTACCAAAGTTCTCTATCTTTTTACTTTCAGTAGAATAACTTTTTGAGATATTTTTTCATACTGTTTACATTTTTATATCTGAATATCAGTGAAGCAGCAATCTTTAATCCCAAGAAGTTGCTGTTATGGTTAGTGGGACCAGGATTACGTACATTTGAAACTAATTAGTTGACATTATTGCTATATCGAGTATGTGAAAACACAGATATTATATCATTCTCAGCTAACATATCATGATGCATAAATGCACCATGGAATAGATCCTAAAATAAAATGTTTTAGTGTAGTTATTGTCTGTAAGTGAACATTTGTCATGGAACTCTCCAGATCTTCTCCCAGGCTGCAGATATCTCTTTCCTGCAACTTATAAGATAGACTTTTTTGAGACATCATTGATAACTATAAGACTTCAATCATCCACTGCTGTTGTCATGGTTAAGAAATAAAATTAAGAGATGTAGGTGGAAGCTCACCTTGATCTATCCAGGGTTTTATTTCCAATATTTCTCTCCATTTCTATAAATACGATCCTTCAGTTCCATATGAAGACCCTTCAGCCCGATCTGACGATTCTTCAGCTGCGTCAGGCGATATGCACTTCGATTTTATTTTTAAAAGTATATGATGTTGTA
Source organism: uncultured Methanosarcinaceae archaeon (assembly GCA_963733675.1). Classification (GTDB taxonomy): domain Archaea; phylum Halobacteriota; class Methanosarcinia; order Methanosarcinales; family Methanosarcinaceae; genus Methanosarcina. The sequence continues at coordinate 746,429 of CAVTET010000001.1, forward strand.
AATTCTATTCTCTTTTGATGTACTTAGATGTACATGCTTAAAGATGTTTATTTTTGTCACCGTAGTTATTTTAAATTAAGAAACTTTTTATTATTTTCTGTTTTCTTTGATTAATTGCAGTCAATTGCTAGCTGAATTAATGATATATTTTGATGACTCCAGATGATATTAAATAATTTCTAAATGTATAAATGATTTCTCAAAAATCTCTATACTTTGTTCAAATGCACTCTTTTTAGCTACCCTGCACACAGGTAACCAAACAAAAAACCATACAATGTAGTGAATAATAATGCTCAGATCAAGTATACAGCTTGTCTGATAGATATCAATTCATTTTTCTGGACAACATACTTTTGATTCTTATTTTAATCTAATATCACCTTTTTTTGGATCATTAGAAAGATCCCTGTTTTCTTCAAACCATCTACAGTATTCTTCAGGGCATTGTATCTCAGGGCACTTATGTATATATTCCAGGATATCTCTCATTTTCGCACTGGCCATTGATACTGATACATCTGCACTTCCATAATAAATACGAATTTCATCCTCCACTAAGACCCATCCGCAAGGGAACACAACATCATTAACGTCTCCACTACGTTCATACATTTCACGAGGCCCGAAAACCCATCCTTCAGATCTGTGAAGCACTTTCCGAGGATTTTCAAGATCAAGAAGAGCTAATCCAAGTCGATAACTTGCTTTAGATGTCGTTTGGCGTACTCCATGGTACATAATTAACCATCCATCAGATGTGCGAATAGGTTGTGGAGATAAACCTATCTTGTTAGCATCCCACCATCCACCTTCACGAGCATACAGAAGAACCTCGTGTTCTCCCCAGTATTTCATATCTGGAGAAAAGGATATCCATATATTCGCCTTTGAGCCCTGCATACCGGATACCGGTCGATGTAACATTGCCCACTTACCATCAATTCTTACAGGAAAAACAGCAGCATCTTTATTTTCAGGAGGTAGGACAGCTCCTACTCGATCAAAATTACAAAAATCTTCTGTAAAGGCAAGAGCTGGTAGAGGACCAGAATCCGAAAAAGCCGTGTATGCTACAGCCCATTTTCCCATCTCATCGATGTAAGTTATACGCGCATCTTCAATGCCGTATATCTCTTCAGGGTAGTTTATAGGATCTGGAGCAAAGGTTGGTTTACTGTCAATCTCCCAGCCATCAATTCCATTCTTACTCCTGGCTACCGTGAAATGAGAAAAGCCCCTGTAATCTTCAACACGCACCATTAATAAAGTCATCCCATTAACGATAGCTGCTGCAGGATTAAATACTGAATGGGCCTGGTACGGCCAATCTTCAACAGTAAGTATAGGATTTTTCTTACACCTTTGGAATAGCTCTCCACGCCCTTTCCATATTATGTTATCTTTCTCTACTGAGTGGACATTATGTGGCAAATCTTCAAAGATAAGTGTAGAATTTTCCTCATCTCTTTGGAACAGCTCTTTGTGATCTTTTAATATCATGTTATCTTCCTAATTTCATTTAATGTATTTATAACATATTCTATATCTTTGCAGAGCCCTAGTCTCTGCTTCATCACTCACTCTGGATTGCAAGAATTTACTGAATACTTTGTTTTCAGATTTATTCAAAAAACTTAAAGCTATACGGTAACAAATTACGGGTTCTGTATCTATATTATAGTTAATGCTGTCGCTGATGAATCCATTGTAGACGACACCTACTTAATACAAACATTATTAATATTTAACACTTGTTAAAATTTAATACATTGCATATGGGATCACTTCTTGCTCAGAAGCATTTGTTAATATCATTTAAAATCATTATAAAATTATTAAATAACATTTATTTAACCTAATTCATGCATTATTTTTAAACTATTTTACTAAATAAATTTATTCAATTAAGTTCTTGCAGTAGAACCAATGGTATAATTAGCATATAAATAGTACCGAATAAAACTAAGTTGGATAGTTTATTTGTTCCAATTTTCCGCACAGGTATATAAAAAATGATATAGATTTTCTTAATATGATAGTAGCTTATAATATAGAATATTTCGATAAATCTCTCATTTTCAAGAGTCATTCATATACCTTTTATAAGCAGAAGACAAAATTTAGAGATTTATCGAAGTCCTATATTATCTAACTTTTGGATAATAATAGGCAAATTGGCAAACAATTTCTACATCTATAGAACTTAGGTTATGAAGTTACAAGGATGATACAAATATTCGGATTAAATTTTTGATTAACTTCTTCACATAGTTAAACGCTGCGATAGGTTAAAAAGGTACTCTTATACTAACAAAAAAGAGTATCAGAGATTCAATCATGTACTATTATTTTCTTTCATAAAAGGAAAATGTAATACGAATCACAGAAAATATGATATTGAATCAAAAAACTTATATGTATTTTGCAATATAGATCGTCTTCCAAAATAAGAGCGCATTAAATACATCTCTTTTAAAACTCTTCAATATTTCTCTTCAAGTCTTACAATGCCATATTCTCCAAGGTAATCCACCTGAGAGATCTTAATGAAAACAAGGTCTTAGTTGCCTATATTCCTTATGCTGTGAACATAGTTTAGCGGAAGATCGACAAAGTCTCCGGCAAAAATTCCTATTTCATTCCCACTTTTAGTTACAATTTCTTCTCCATTGACTATATACCAGGGCACATTTCTATAAGCATGGTGCTGAAGTGAGATTTCATCCTTAGGTCCAATTGTGAAAGTCTGACTTTATCCCTGGCATATGCAGAAATACCTCACAGTGCCCCTAGGGCCTTACTGATTCAAGTTTTCATTTTTCAATAATTGTTCCATACACTTTGATGTAGTCATCTTCCATCCTGTCAACAGAAAAAATTTTCTCCATCTTTCCCTACATTTTTTGCGGGAGATAAAACCAACTTTTTGCCCAGTCTCTGCAGCCTCATCAATATTATTGACCAGAAAGCCAGTCTCTCAATCTCTGATCAACTCAGACACCATATTTCTGTTCATTGCAATCACAGGTGTAATGCAAGCCATAGCTCCAACTACATCAAGTTCGAAAGCCTCATCATGATTGATCATTGCAGTAAAGCGTATGCATTTGAAAAGAGTTCCTTCTTGCTCTCAGGATCGACATGTCTCTCATAAATAATTTGTTTATTGTCTATATAGGACTGTAGTTCTTTTCGAAATCTGGCTTATTTGCATTTTTATCTTTATGAAAGCGCAAGCTAAATCTCAGATAGTCCGATGGATTCTCATTAAAATGAAGATGTTCTATATCGATGTAGTTTCGAACCGTAACTCTATAGTCCAGCTCATGGAATCTGTCAGCATCACTTATTGATACATAAAATGTTCTATTATTGTACTTTATATAGACAGGAATACTTTTACTTGAATAAAGGCCGTGTATTGTTAGTACAAAAGGTATAATTGACAAGAGCACTGTAGGTAAGGGGAAAATAGTCAAAATGATTGTATATTATAACAAACTCATTTGCGCTCTCAAAAACTTCAGATATAAGCAGGCATTCGGCACACCTTCATCAATATACTATTATCTTCTCAATAGGGTCTAGGGCATGCTGCATGAAGTTTAGCTGAAGCATGAGGATTGACTGTCGCAAATAATGTAACATCAATTCCCCTTTTTACTAGCCCTTCGGTTTATCAAGATATAAGAGGTTTCCATGAGCCATATTCTTTAGGTAGCGTGGTCCAGGCAATTGGAGGTAACATTCCAATTCTTATAATAATACCCCTTAAATTACTCACAGACATTATTTATAATTTATATTCTGGTCTTCCGTCATTAGGTATTTAATATTTTCAAGATTAAGTTCCCAATGAAAAACATTTTTGTGTTTTTATGCACTGAAGCAGATATGTTTTAAATACTTCACTGAAATCCGGCACAAAAACGGCTGAAAAATGGCATTAAGAGTATTCTGGAAATAATATCAAAATAATATAGGACTATTACAACTCAAAAAAATATCTATACACTAATTTTTGAAATATAAGCATTTATAATCTTGAAAACATCAACTACTTAATGATAGACTAACTGAGTTGTCAAAATGTGTAATTGTTAACTCATTCAAAACTAAAAAACAATCATAACCAACATTCAAAGAAAATGAGCTCAAAAAAACTTGCAAATTAAATATTAAATTATATGGTTAGATATCGTTTTTCCCAAGCTGAATAACTAAGATTTTTATATTAATTTAACATCGCCTTTTTTTGGATCATTAGAAAGATTCCTGCTTTCTTCAAACCATCTGCAGTATTCATCAGGGCATTGTGTCTCAGGGCACCCATGTATATACTCCAAGATATCGCTCATTTTCGCACTGGCCATTGATACTGATACATCTGCACTTCCATAATAAATACGAATTTCATCCTCCACTAAGACCCATCCGCAAGGGAACACAACATCATTAACGTCCCCACTGCGTTCATACATTTCACGAGGCCCGAAAACCCATCCTTCAGATCTGTGAAGCACTTTCCTGGGATTTTCAGGATCAAGAAGAGCTAATCCAAGTCGATAACTTGCTTTAGATGTCGTCTGGCGTACTCCATGGTACATAATTAACCAGCCGTCAGATGTGCGAATAGGTTGTGGAGATAAACCTATCTTGTTAGCATCCCACCATCCACCTTCACGAGCATACAGAAGAACTTTGTGTTCTCCCCAGTACTTCATATCTGGAGAAAAGGATATCCATATATTCGCCTTCGAACTTATCCGAGATACCGGTCGATGTAACATTGCCCACTTACCATCAATTCTTACAGGAAAAACAGCAGCGTCTTTATTCTCAGGAGGTAGGGCAGCTCCTACTCGATCAAAATTACAAAAATCTTCTGTAAAGGCAAGAGCTGGTAAGGGACCAGAATCCGACCAAGCTGTATATGCTACAGCCCATTTTCCCATCTCATCGATGTAAGTTATACGCGCATCTTCAATGCCGTATATCTCTTCAGGGTAGTTTATTGGATCTGGAGCAAAGGTTGGTTTGCTGTCAATCTCCCAGCCATCAATTCCATTTTTACTCCTAGCTACCGTAAAATGAGAAAAACCCCTGTGATCTTCAACACGCACCATTAATAGAGTCATCCCATTAACGATAGCTGCTGCAGGATTAAATACTGAATTGGCCTGATACGGCCAATCTTCAACGGTAAGTATAGGGTTTTTTTTATACCTTTGGAATAGTTCTCCGTGGTCTTCCCAGCTCATGTTATCTTCCTCACTTCGTCTGATTTGCTAATGACGTATTCTTTACTCTCTGCAGAGCCCAAGTATTTGCTTCATCACTGACTCTGGGTTTCAATCGTGTACTAAATGCTTTATTTTCATGTTTCTTTAAAACGTTCAAAGCCATTAAGTAGCAAATTACTGATTCTGCACCTTGATTAAAGTTCATGCCATCGCTGGTGAGCCCATCGCAGACTGAACCGTTTGAGTAATTGTACATAACAGTTTGCAAGCGATTTCTACCTAAGAAATATTCAAAAGAATATTTTGCGAGTTCTAGATATTTCCTTTTTTTCACAATCTCATAAGCCGAAACATAAGCCTGAGTCAGGTAACCCGCCTCTATAGGTTGCTGGTCAAAAAGTGGTTTTTCTTCATTGAAGGAATACCAACCCTGATTTCCAATCAGATCAAAAAATTCGTTTCTCCATTGAATCTCAGTAAGGAAATCCAACGTAGCAAGACCAATTTTTTTGTAAGTTTTGTCTTTGGTATAATTATAAGCAAGTAAGAGAGATTCACTTATTTTTGCATTGCTGTAGGTAACCGTGGGCTCAAACCAGTTCCAGCCTTCTTTATGATTAGTCTCATATAAGTCAACCAGAGAATCCGCATGACTGATAAAAATAGATTCAAAAGAGTTTTTCCCTACAAAAGAGTCTATGTACTTGACAGCATCCTTGTGTGAGTTGAATGGAGACTCAGATTCATCTGCCTCCACTCTTTTTTTGAGAATCTCATACAAGCCGCACATTGTGTAGGCTTTTGCCCTCGGGTAGCTTAGATTTTTCATTTCTGGTTTGGATCTGTTGACGAGGATATGTGCGAGTGTGAGCATATTTTTGGAAAGGTGAGGACAGCTGATTACATGACCAAGTCCATAGATAGCACGTCCAAGAGTATCTTCACTGCCTTTTTCATCTAAAAATTTTCCTTTATAGCTTCTGAAGTTATGAAAATGGCCCATGTCTGTCTGTGCATGTTCAAGAAAGCTCATGTATGTTGTAATTAACTTCAAGATATCTTCTGTTTTTTCTTCACTATTAATTAATTGTGTCAGAGCAACAAGAGCTCTGCCTACATCATCAGTGCTATACCCATAACGGAGAGCAGGTACATCTATATCTGTGTGCTGTATAATCCCCACGTTATCTGTCAATAGCTTAACGTGGTCTAGTTTTACTTCAGGTAGCTTATTTGGAAGAAAACTAAATCTGTCTCGTATTTTTGGATAGGTAGTGTAGTTATGTAAAGCCTTATGAAAGATAGCAGCATATTCTTTACCAACATTTTTCCATGTCATTTTTCTGCCAAAATTGTATGCATTTTGACGCATAATATTAAATTTTTCTGGATTTTCAATTAAATATGAGAGAGCTTTTTTAAAGCCTTCAGTGTCTCCAAAATCTACAAGCAACCCGCGATTATCGGAAAGCATTTCCTCAGCATACCAATAAGGAGTGGAAATGATTGCTTTTCCCATGCCTATGGCATAGGTCAGAGTCCCGCTTACTATCTGTTCTCTGGAAAGATAGGGAGATGCATAAATATCACTTGCAAGAATATAATTGCAGAGTTCTTCTTTTTCAACAAACTTATCATGGAATACTATATTATTCTCAATCTCAAGTTCTGAAACAATGCTCTTAAGATATTGCCTGTATGCTTCCCCATCTTTCTTTTTGATCATAGGATGCGTGGCGCCCAGAATAAGATAAACAAGGCCAGGATATTGAGTTATAACATCAGGAAGAGCTTTGATCAAACTTTCGATACCTTTGTTTTGGCTCAGCAAGCCGAAAGTGAGGATAAGTGGAGACCCTTTGAGATTCAGTATCTTTTTATACTTATCACAATTGCTAAATGGATAGTCTGGCATCCCATGGAAGATAACCTCAATTTTGTCTTCTGAAATTTCATAAACATCTTTTAGTATGTTTACTGCAGTTTGGCTCATTACAACGAGTTTGTCGGAATACCTTGCTAGCTTTTCAGTGGATACTCGATACTCATCAAGTTCAGGCTCCTGGATCACAGTATGCATCGTTGTTATTACAGGCTTGCTTATTCCTGATAGGAGAGCGAAAATGTAATCTCCTGCGTCCCCCCCAAAAAGACCGAATTCGTGTTGAAGACAGATAACGTCTGCATCGGAATGATTTATAAAATCTGCAGCTCGGTAGTAATCTTCGAGCTTGTTCTTTTCAATTTGAAAAACAACTTCTTCTGAATAATTATAATTTTCAGGAGGATCTATCAAAGCAATGACTTCACAATGAATGTCATCCTTTCCTACAGAAACCGAATTTAAAAGATCAGAAGTAAATGTAGCAATCCCACATTCTTTTGGAACATAGGTTCCTATAAATAATACTCGTAATTGCCTATTCAATTGATTCCACCAACTTATAGAATTTGAGTTAAATTTTATCCCCCCATTTTAGCCTTAGATTTTTTATAATAAACTTAAAATTGTATACTTTATCTTAATACAGTTCGTTCATCTTTCAGTTTCCCATCTGCAGCTCTACTGCATTAATATTGTATTATCAATTAATCGTTATGAATAAATTAATTGTCCAGATTCATTTCTGGAAGAATAGTTCACTGGTAAGTTTTACTCACACATTCATCACACATTATCCGATTAAGATATAATTTGTAAAAATGTGTTACTTTTACTGCGTTTTTTGCAAACCTATTTCTGTAAACCTATATCCGGATGATAGTTTCAGTAGTCGTTTTAACGTTTACAGTATTACTTTATTCAGGCACAACTGAAAAATGATTGGAAGAGAGCCCGGAAAGTTATGTTCCTTATCCCAACTCCAAAGGTATTGCCTGAACAACAATATTTCCTAAACAACATCTTCCGGGCAATTCTTTCTTTTTATTTATAGGTTTACTAATTTATTATCCTACAAAATAGAATACCCATCTACTTTATTTCTAATTTTTTATACGAAAAAATGTTTATGAACAAAAATTATGTTTACGTAGCCAATTATAAAGATAAACAATATTTTAATATTGGGTATGTAATTTTTCATTATTTTTGGTAATTGTAATAATTTAGTAGCAAGTCCATTTCTAAAACGATCTAGACTTTAACACAAAATATTTAAAATAATAAAAAATCCAAAAAATAATAAAAAACTCAAATGAATATAGAGTATTTCGATAAACTCCGATTTTTGACTGGTTGCTTATAAAGCATATATAAGCAATTTGTTGAAATCGATGGTTTATCAAAATTTCCTCTAAATATTTTTTTTGTTGCTTCATAAATAATTTTTCGCTGCTAAACTCTTTGTGATGTCCATGGTAGCATACGAGATATGTTTTGCAAGTTATCTATGTGGATATCACTGAATATCCCCCACACATTTTAGAGATTGTGGGTTTATCTTTTTTAACAGTGTTCTTTGGACGTCTTCTATGGTTTCAAGGTGTTGATGATGCCACCAGTTATTATAATTTTTGGTGGTGAGCTTAAGTTTTGTGAAATCAACTCTCATATCAAAAAAACGTTCCTGCGTCTTTCAAATGATTTGCAATCTTCGAACTTTTACCAAGGATAGCAAGCTGGTGAATTGTTAATCCGCCGAAGATTGGGAATGATTTACCTACATGACAATATGAAAGCTGTTGACATTTTTGTTGTAATTGGGAGCCTTTGCCACCTCTGAATTGGCTCCCAATTGTGCGATTCAACCCTGCGATTAAGAGACAAAACATATTAACTCTTAATCGTTAACTTCTCCTATATGTTGTAGCTGTATATAACATGAACGAATCTCAAATTCCCCTTCCATTAAGTTATATTGCTTTCTTACAATATAGCTGACTTGTCTTATTATTGACTTATATAAAAATTATTTCTCTATTTGAGTATATATATATGTATATATATACATATCTTTTTGCAATTATATCCTTCTCATAATTATTATTCTAAATATATAATTCTCGTTAATTATGATAGATGGCTAATTTTTCCAGAATAAAAGAACAGTAGGTTCCTCAATTCATAGTTTCTTCAATTTCGAAACCATTTCTACAAATCAAAAGGGAATAACAAAAATTATTTGAAGTAATTAAGTAGTTGATTGTGGCAACGAAAAATGACTACACTCTGGTAAAGACACAACCAATTTACTGGCTACGTCTTCTAATTATGTAGTCTCGTTAATTTAATAACTTTACCTGATGAAGCAAAATATGCGCCTCCAAAAATGTTTAATGTTTTGATTTCGTTCTGTAATATCTTTGACCAATTCTTTTGAATCTATAACAAAATATATCTAGTCAAATATGCCAATCTATCAAAACGCTTTCAACTTATTTGAAAATGAGGTTCACAAAAATGCTGCTGACTTTAATGATATTCCACATTATGTGGCAGAGACACCAAATATATGGGAATTAAAATAGAAAAATAAAATTTTAAGAGAATATTAATTATGTGCTCTAGATATATTGGAAGCTCAAAGCTAAAACTTGATGTTATTGAAATAAACGGGTTAAGCAAAGAATATTTGATCCTTATGAAATACTTGAGGATTTCGATAAACCTCTGATTTTAAAGAGTCATTTCTGTACCTCAGAAATATCACCAAATTTCCATTCTGGATCAGACAGAAATATTGATTAAAGCATAAAAATAGTGAGCTTTGGTTTTGCTCATCGTTTTTCCATTATAATATATCTATCCCATTTATTGAATACCAACTAGCTCTAGATGGAGAACTATCTTCCAGAATGACAAAATTAGCCCTTTTGAACCTCTCAATTTTGAAAATTATATTCCGAAAGCTGTCTGAGCGATTGTATTTTCAATTTCAATTCTTAGCTCATCTGGGATTCCCCTTATCCCAACATCCAGGAATCCGCGAACGATCATACCAACGGCTTCTTCTTCGGGAATTCCCCTGGCCATCAGGTACTCCACCTGATCTTTAGCAATTTTTCCTACGGCTGCTTCGTGAGTAAGCTCAATATCAGCTACATTTGCTTCAAGGACTGGGATTGCTAGTTGGCTTCCCTTGTCAGTAAGGACGAGCCCCTTGCATTCCAGATGCCCTTTAGCGCCATTTGCATTGCCTACCATCTCTCCCCTTGCAACAATTCTTCCGCCAATTGTGATCGTCCTTGAGACCAGTTCAGCTTTGGTTTCAGGAGCATTCAAAATCGCCCGGCTTCCAAGATCAAGCTCAGAGCCTGAATGAGCAATTGCTATGGTATTGAGCCTGGCAACTGCTCCTTTTCCTTCGAGCCTGACAGTTGGGTAGGTCTGCACAGAACGAACGGGCTTGAGGCAAATGTAATTGCTTATATAAGTTCCTCCTTCCTCCACATGAACTACTGTTCTGGGTCTGACTCCTATTTGCTTGGCCCAGTTGTGAATCATTGTGAAACTTAGAGTAGCTCCTTTTTTCACGTACATCTCGGAAATTCCAAGATGTAGTCCTTCTTCTACCCCTTTTTTGGAGGTACAGCCTGTGATAATATCAAGATTTGCTTCTTCCTCAACGATTATGATATTATGTACGGTCTGAGATATCTTTTTGCTGTCCAGCATAAGGCAGGTCTGAACTGGCATAGAGGACTTCTTACCTGCAGGGACACGAACAAAGTAGCCGTCAGCATTTTCTAGATAGGTTTTTGAAGTGTATTTGTCAGTGTCCACCTGCACGAGTTTCCAGGAGTAATCTTTCAGCCACTCATACTTTTCCATGGCTTTGTGAGTAGACATAAGCTCCACATTTTTATCTCTTAAGGAAGAGTGTGAGACTGCATTGTCCAACATAAGGAAACTTCCAGATCTTCCTTCTTCGTTTGGTACTACCCCTACTTGTAGCAAAGTTTTTTTGCTTTCTTCGTCAAGTGTCTGGAGGTTTTCAATAGGTTTGCTAACCTTGGAACCTTCCTCAAAGTTTTCCAGCTCAAAGTCCTCGCCATAAGAAGCTTTTTTATTGGCTGAGCTCTCAGCTCTCTTTTTCAGGTTCAAACCATCAGTCTGCATTTTATACACTCCTCATACCCTTTATTTTTGATTTCTTCCAGCATTTTGAGAGGATTTCCGGAACACATAATTGTCCCATTGCATAGGATATATCCTCTATCTGCCTTCACATAATCCAGTATCCGACCTGTGTGAGTAATAATAAGAGCAGATTTTCCCATCTCACAACTTTCGCCTGGACAGTTCAGGCCTTCTTCAAGCAGGTCTTTTATTGTCACTCCAACCTGTTCTATGCTTACAAGGTCAACTCCAGATTCAGGTTCATCCAGTAGATAGAAACTCGGATCCTGGGCTGCAAGCTGCAGAAGTTCGGAGCGTTTGATTTCTCCTCCTGAAAAACCCACATTTATATCTCGGTCCAGAAAAGACTTCATAGAAAGCTTTTCGGAAAGTTTTTCAGGATTTTTATGCCCCTTGGATGCTACTCTTATAAGATCTTTCAGTTTAATCCCAGACATATCTGGAGGACGCTGCATCATAATCCCAAGTCCGCGACTGGCTCGTTCATCAACTGGCATGTCGTTAATTTTTTCTTCATTGAACAGAATCTGGCCTTTCACAATCTTGTATTCACTAAAGCCCATAATTGTTCTCATTAAAGCTGTTTTCCCAGCTCCGTTTGGCCCAAAAAGCACATTAGTATACCCTTTTTTGACTTCGAGGTTTATGTCATGAAGCAAAGTTTTTCCGTTGACTTCGACGGTCAGATCCTCTATTTTCAGCATCGACATTTTCTCCTTTATCCCCTTTTACTTTATGGATTTTTGATATATGCAGTCAATTGGTGGTGGAATTAATAGTAAATTTTGGCGATTCCAGAAGGGATTTAAAAATTTTAACCATATTATAAGGTAGAAAAATTGCAAAAATTGGACAATTTTAGCGTATTGCTTGAATTATGGTTTCTTGCCAGGTCTCTATTTATTCCTCACTAATTTCTTTGTTTAATTTTGAAGACATCCCATTTCTAATTATACATTCTCCTCTGAATATATATGTCTCGTTTGAACCTTTGTATCGAATGCAACAATATTCTGAAACAATTAATTTGAGTCTTATCATTGAGTCATTGATCAAGATAGAAAGTGAAGGAATAAAACTTTTAATTTCCTGCGATTATCCAACTTGGAGAGATTATTTATCATGCTTTCTATTTTCCTTCAGTCAGTAATTTCAAACATTGTTGTGTCGAAATAGATCTCAACAAATTGATTTTAGGCAGCTTAACTAACTGCAATTTTCTCTCGGTTCATTTTCAGCTCGTACATTAAATTATTGATAATTCTAAACAAAAATAATATATTATCCTTACTATTGTGAAGCTTTTCGAAAATTTCCTTCTCATATGCTTCTGTTATACATATAGATATTTCTGTAGTTTATGTTGCTTAACTAATAGTACATTTTTAGTACATTTTTTTCAATTTATAGAAAATTTCGATGAATCTATGATTTTCACGAATCATTATATATAAATTTATAAGCATATGACGAAATTTAGGGTTTATTAAACTCTTCTATATTTTTTAAATATTCTAAAAAAAGAGTTCCATATATAGTTCCATTGTTTGTGGGAAAAAATATTTTTTTGGGTATATCTAGGGTAAATATGGAAGTGCCTCATATTTATGAAGAGAAAAGTTCCATCCCAACATGTATATAACAGATGGAGCTTGTCACTTGTATAACTAGGCCTAAAATCCCCAGCTCCCTACAAAATTCTTAGCTGTGTTATCATGGATTACAGTAATCTAAACACCTGCTCTTCTCAGATTTCTGACATCGTTTTATATTCTAGAACTGTAGAAACTGGATTTGTTTCAATTCTAATTCCTGTCTCTTCAAGGGCGCAGATTCCATTAATTCCTCCTACGATTGCAATTCCGAACTTTCCCATCTCAATAGGTGCCCCGAGTAGAGACCCATCAATATCTCCGGGAGGGAAAAAGCCTCCTAATCCCATTTTTTCTGCTTGTTGAATAATTTCTATGACCCTATCATAAGCCGATAAATTTATTTGTCTAATATTTGCAAGAATTTTACCTTCCCCCGTCTCAACCACTTCGAGAACTGAAGTAGGTTTCCGTTTCATAAAAATTTGTATTGGATCAATTGAAGTTCCGCTATAAGAAATTAGATCCAAAAAATATGAAGGCTTTCTGTTTTCTATCTGGAGAATTCCACCGTAGGAAGGTTCTACAGGAATGCCTGATTTAAGAAGAAGTCCATCAAAAGTAACACTGCATACTGTAGCTATTCCGACCTTTCCCGGAGGCAGAATAATTAAATCTTCATCTTCTTCAAAAATTCTTACTTTCGGACTTATCATATATCCTGAATGTGCGGTATAAGAAATCACATCAATAACGGTTTCCAAATCCTCTTTAGCAAAGTAAGAGATATTTACTGGTACGACCCCTTCACTGGTCTTTGGATTAATGGTAGTTCTAAATGCCATCTCTTCAATCTGGGATATCACAAAACCAAAGCGATCTCCAATGAGAGCATCACTCATTTCACTTTCTCCCAGTTCAGTAAGTGTACGGCCTGCATACCCGTGTTTGCGTGTGAATCCTCTCTCGTCCAGGATCCTTAGATGATACCGGACAGCGCGCTCTCCTATATCATATCCCCTATCGTTCAGTTCATCAGCTATGGCTCGGGCACCTATAGGCTTGTCATTTTCGTTAATCACCCTCATAATTTCAATGAGTTTTCGCTCGATTTGCGGATCCATCATATATAACACCGTTATTCTGTTATCATACCACAAGCTTTATTGATAATCTTAGCAAAAAACTAAAACATACATTCTAATTTTTTCAAATATTACATAGAATCTTGATAATTCCCAAATAATATAATAAGCTTATAAAATTGTATATTCTGACTCGTGAAAATAAGAGGTTTATCGAAATTCTCTTATTTTATAGACACGTTATTTTGCGTTACGTAACTCCATTTTATAGTACAAAGATAACTTAATATATAAATCAGCCAGTTAATAACGGTTCGCTGGAAATTTACTATCTCCTCAGAAAGTGAAGGGTATTTAGACGAAATAAAGTTGAGTTATTCAATATTTTTTCTCTTCCCACAGGCCTGAAAATTTGTAATAGATTAAAATAACTGGAACGTCTTAAAGGGTAATAGACAAGTTTTAATTTCATATTTAGAAAAGGCCTTTTCTGATATGAAACAGATATTAAGTTTACCCTCTGTCTTTTATTCAAGAAGTACCTTTAAGTTTTAAATTGACCTAAAAAGTTTAATTATAGCGAATTCTGAGTCCTTCACATAAAGATGCCTAGATCTTTTTTTACATAGGACTTATGCAGATGAATTTCGAAACAAATTCCAATCTACTTTGAAGTTAAAGTCATGCTTAAGAAAATTAGAGGTTTAACATCATTGATTTCTTATTTCAATTGCATAAGTCCTATTATAGTTACAAAAACTTTAAACTACCTGCAAGAACACTTGATATGATATGTCTGATCCAAATTTCAACTGTAATCCACCTGAAATTCTGGTTCCTGTAGGCGGCCAAAAAGCCCTTCTCGCCGCAATCAAAGGAAGAGCTGACGCCATATACCTTGGGCTCGGCGAATTTAATGCCCGCCAGGGTATAAACAATTTTACCCTTGGAGAACTGGAAGAGGCAGTTGATCTTTCCCACTCGCATGATGTTTCTGTTTATCTGGCACTGAATATTCCTATTAAACAAAAAGAACTTCAGCAAGTTCTGGGGATAGTAGACCATGCATACTCTGTTGGAGTTGATGCAATTATCCTGCAGGATCTAGGTCTTCTAAGTCTTATAAAAGAAATTTATCCCAACCTTGAGTTACACACGAGTACGCAGCTGACTATCCATAATAGTAAGGGAGTTGATTTTGTAGAAGGTCTTGGGGCAAAAAGAGTTATAGTCGCAAGGGAGCTCACTGCAGACGAGGTAAAAGTCATTGTGGATTATTCAAAAGTGGGTATCGAGGTTTTCGTACATGGATCTCTTTGTTATTCATATTCCGGAAAATGTCTCTTCAGTAGTTTAATGGAAGGCAGAAGTGCCAACCGAGGAGCCTGTGCTCAGCATTGCAGACGTCGTTACAGATTCCTGGTAAACGGTATAGAAATTGATGAAAGAAATATTAGAGGCAGCTATCCCCTAAGTTGTGCCGAGCTTTCCACTCTTACTGAACTTGAAAAAATAGTAAAAACCGGGGTTGTAAGTCTTAAAATTGAGGGCAGGATGAAAAAACCCGAATATGTGACAGCGAGTGCTGCTGCCTACAAGGCTGTAATTGAGGACATTTGCAATCCAGAAAAGAGTCTGACAAAGGAAGAGCTTGAATCAAGGGAAGCACAAATTGCAAAACTCTTTTGCAGGGGCTTTACAAGAGGGTTCATACTTGAGGAAAGAGACGTATCACATCCCAAATACAGCTCAAACTACGGAGCTTTCCTAGGAAAAGTCCTAGATATTTTCCGTTCAAAAATGAACACAAAACTTACAGTCAAGCTAGATGAAGATCTCCAGGTCAAAGATGGTATCAGCGTCTTCGTGGGAGAACGAATGATTGGCTCTGCAGTTGCAGGCATAATCACAAGTAAAGGCGACCATGTAAAAAGTGCAAAAAAAGGCGAAAAAGTAGGGCTTGAAATCAGCTCGAAAACAGGAAGAGTAATACACATAGGAGACGAACTATACCTTACAACAAGCACACAACTCTTGGATACCCTTCAAAAAACAAAACTGAAAACTTACCCAGTGGAACTGAAAGTAAGAGCCAGAAAAGGAGAACGGTTTACAGTTGAAATTAGAGAAGAAAAAGGAAAAAGAAGTGTAAGGAAAGATCTCTCAATTGCGGAATTTTCAGATGACTATATTGTTCAAGGAGCCGACCAAGCTCCAACTACCTCCGAGCAGATAAAAAAGGTGATGGGAAGCCTTGGAGACGTTTCATTTGAAGCTATAGATATCTCTATTGAAGCTGATGAAAATATTTTTATCCCTGTTGGTGTGCTAAAGAATACTAGGCGAAAGGCTGCAGACCTTTTGTTGGATAAAATCCTTAAGGTGCATAAGAAAAAACAAAAACACCCGCTTTTGAATAATTTCAACTACATTTGTGTTTCCAGAAATGCTGAGAGTAAAAAAAGTGATAGTAAAGAAAGTAATCTCAGAAATGAAAGGATTAGGGACATAACTTCAAAGAAACTCTTCCTTAGCGTTGAAGTGGATGAAATTTCCTCGTTATTTGCAGCTTTAGATGGTGGGGCAGATATTATTTATGTCCCGATTTCAAGGTTTGAAGAGCTGAATACCTCTGAAAACGCAGAGATATTTCAGGAGCTAGTAGCAGACAGAAATGAGATTGCCTTTAAGGTTCCCCTCATTGCTCATGACAGAGAACTGGATGAACTCAAATTACTTATAAAAAAAGTAAGAGATGCAGGCTTTAGTATAGCATGTTCCGATCTAGGAGCTGCACAGCTAGCAAAAAACCTTTCTATACCCTTTGTTGCTCAGAAGGACTTCAATATTTTTAATTCTTTTACAGTCAGTATTTTCTACCAAGCAGGAGCGTACAGAGCAACACTCTCAAGCGAACTAAACCTTAGTGAAATAAAGAACATATGTGAAACACTTCATACCTGGGGGGAAGTGGGACAAGTTGAAATTCTCGTTTATGGCAGAGAACTTATGCTGATTACAGAAAATGATCTTTTAAAGCCTCTTATTCACAAAAAAATAGTAAAACAAGACAGCGAAGTTCATCTTCTTGATCAGTTAGGCTCCAAGTTTCCTATTAAACGGATGGGCACTCGGACTCTAATCTATAACTCGAAAATACTCAACATGCTAAGATATGTCAAAAATTTAGGAGGGTATGGAGTGGATGTTATTCGGCTTGATCTATCACTGAATAATGATTCTGAGATAAAAGGAATCGTAAAAACATATAAAGAGGCTCTTGTAGGAAAAGAGGGAGCACTAAGTGAAAAAGGAGTTGAGCATACAACTGGACACTATTTCAAAGGAGTTTAATAGAGGACTCGTGGCAAGTATTAAAAAGAGAGTTTAGATAGAAGAAACAATGTATTTAAATTTACCAAGAAATCCACTCAATCCAGTCTTCTGTGAGTATGTGAATAAACATTAACTTGTTAAACTCCTCGGTTGTTAAGTTTGATTTGCAGGGGATAGCAAATCTTACCTAAAAACTGACACTGTTTTATTTATCACCAGACTGGAAAAGTTTTACCCTGAATAAATCTCGAATTAACTGTTTTAAGTTGAATTCACATTCTACTGTAGAACTCAACGCCAGAATAATCAGACTGATCATCTTTCAAGAGAAAATGGGGGAAAAATATCCAATATAGTTGAAATCAAGATCTCTCAGCTCGCCGACTTCAACATATCCTGAAGGAACACCTTTATGATGATTAGGAATATTTTATTGGCATGAACCTTGGCTGACCAAATAAATTATCTGATGATGAAATAACGTTAGTTGAACAAATTGATTCCGATCCAAACCAATTTCACTACGAATTTGGAGCTTTTTACCTTGAGCATGTCATTGAAGCTGAGGACAATAAAATATCGAATACTAGAACCCATAATAACCTGTTCAGTAGAACCTTGCTAGTTAATAGAGCAAAAAATGTCAATAGTGGGCCAATTTCCCCATTTTTATCGGTTTAAATCATCTACCTTCTATTATAACCCACTTTCTGCAGACATACACAAGAGTGCCATATATTTTCTCAATATGACAGTAGCTTAAAAATTAAGCTAACTTCCAATGAATGAATAAACTACAGTAGCTAATTGGGCAACAAATTATAGTCTTAGTATATATGTGGACCAGGGACACTATAATTATACAAATATCCACATAAAAGTGGAAACTTACAGATTAAAAAAAATAATTGAACCGGATATAAAAGCAGTAAATTTCTACCCTTAATTTGTAGTGAATCCATGAAATATTAAGTAAATTTTATATCACAAAGCTGGGAAATTCAAATCGAACAAAATTGGAAACTCAAATCGCCATTAACAGTACTCAATCTGTAAATTTTTCGATTAGGCTCATGTAGAAAAATACAACTATTTGCCAATTCACCGTCTCACATTAAGTTAAATCAACGTGTTTACTTTTAAGAATCAGAGATCTCTATCAATTTTTTTGACCACTTCAATTTTTTTTTCTTTATTGGGTTCACAAGGGGATCCTCAAAATCAAACCCTGCAAGCCTAATTTCATTAGCTCCAAATTCTCTAGCTACAAAGACACACCTATCTCCATCGCTAAATCCGCCGAAATTGTACACCTTATCTAAGGGTCTGGCCTGTGTTGTAGCAATAAAGCGCTGGAAACGTGGCACGTACTTCTTAAGCTTATCGATATTTTTCCCGTGGGCATGAATCAGGACTATGGAGGCCTTTTCACAGGCAAGGATTTCTTTTTCAATATCAACTTCGGAATTGCCATCAAGGTCGGTACAGATGACTTCAGGCACACGGCCAATATCCATTAAAACGGCAGCAGCTCCGTCAGCTGCGATTATCACAAAAGTAGAAAGATCGATTTCTGAAAGTTCATTACTTAGTTTTTTGGCGTTCCCGCATACCAGGATGGATTTTCCGGAAATTGCAGCTTCAAGTTCAGAAAGGTTGAGGGTGTTATTTTTAATCAACATGCTGAAAAGGAATCGTGCAGCTTCTTCATCGTCTATGCGATCAAACCCGAAATCTTCAAGAATTTTTTCATAAATAGGCTCCCAGGCAACAAAGTCCACATGTATCACTTTTTGTCCTATGGTTCAAATTTTTTAAATTAAATTTAGACTGAATATCCTTCCAACATGCAGGCATCTTCATCCATTTGTGCCTGCTATTCGAAGGATTTCATGTTTTTTTCTTTGAGTTCCAACATTTTGGAGTTATTTCTTTGCAATTCCCATCCTCATTGCAATGCCTTCAACATCCCAGTTCTTTAAAAGGGCCCCTGAAACATCAATTTCGCTGCCAAGATCAAGGACCTCGACTCTTACTTCTTCTGCAATAAGGCTTTTCATGGTTTCAATTAGATTTAAAACCCGTTTATCTTCGATCCTGACAGATGCGCAAATGCTTTCGTCTATGACAAGATCGAGTTCTTTTCGCATTTCTTGGAGCCTGCGTATGACTTCCCTTGCATATCCTTCAGCTTCTAATTCTGGAGTGAGGTTTGCGTCCACATAGATACAGCCGGCATTTGACTCGGCATTGGCTATGCCTATTGGAAGAATTTCCTTGAAGTTTGCCATTCCAGAAGTAACTATAGCAGTTGACCCATCTTCAAGGGTTAGTTCGAACTCACCGGTCTTGGAAAAGGCTTTCTTTAGGGCAAAGCCATCGATTTTTTGAAGAGCAAAGATAACTTTCCCTGCATCCTTTTTGAAAGCAGGACCTATTTTTCCAGGGTCTGGGATCACTTCAAGTCCAAGTTCATCCCACCACTCACCCACACCCATCAGAACAATCGCCTTGGAATTAGTCTGATCCATGAGGACTGAGGACAAGCTCTTGACAGCCTTTGCTGAATCCTCACTGCAAGGAGACACTATTATTCTTGATATAGGCCATCTGAGTTTCCGTCCTTTTTTCTGGCGAGCATTTGATGCCGCTTCCACTATGGAGCGAACAGTATCCATACCAGCTTCAAGATCACTGTCAAGGTAAGCTTCATTGACTTTAGGCCAATCGCACATATGAACCGATTCAAGAGCATTTGGATTTACATTAAAGATTAGGTTCTGGTACATCTCTTCAGCCAAATAAGGCATAAAGGGAGATATCAGTTTTGTAAGAGTTATGTAAACTTCGTAAAGCACACAGTAAGCTGCAAGTTTATCTGGATCATTAGCTTCGATCCAGGTTCTTGGTCGGATAAGCTGGATATACCAGCGAGAGAGATCTTCAATAGTAAATTCCAGGATTTCACGAACTGCTTTATGCAACAAATAACCTTTCATGGCTTCATCTACTGCTTTGATAACAGATTGAATTCTTGAAAGAATCCATCTATCTTCCTCACGGAGAGCATGTTTTATAGAATCAATGCTGACCTGCAGAGGATCAAAGTTATCAAGTACCATATATGGCAGTGGGAATCTAAAAACATTCCATAAAATATTTATTGAGCGGTGGATGGTTTCTATTTCTTCGAGGTTAAACTTCAGGTCTTCCCATGGAGCGCTTGAGGAAAGTACATAGGTACGAAGGGTATCTGCCCCGAACCTGTCGATAATATCCAGGGGCGAGATCACATTTCCATAGCTTTTGGACATCTTCTTTCCGCCTGCGTCCAGGGTAAATCCATGCATAAGTACACTTTTGTAAGGAGCTTTTTCAAAGCCTACTATGCTTGCTCCAAGCTGGGAATAGAACCAACCGCGAGTTTGGTCGTGACCTTCAGTTATGAAATCAGCAGGCCACCATTCATCAAACTTCTCCCGAGCCTGAGGAAACTTGAGGGTTGCCCAGGAGGCAACAGCCGAGTCAAACCAGACGTCAAATACATCTTCAATGCGCATTTTCTCTCCGCCGCACCCACAGGGAATGATGACTCTATCCACGTAAGGACGGTGAAGTTCTATATCTTCGCTTACATTTGCCTTTTCCAACAATTCAGCTTTGGTCCCTATTATCTCAAGCTTTCCGCATTTCTTGCACTTCCATATCGGGATCGGGATTCCCCAGTATCGCTGCCTGGAAATGCACCAATCCCTAGCGCCTTCTACCCAAGTTCTGAAACGTGCTGAGCCTGCCCAATCAGGATACCAGTCTACTGCATCGATTTCCTCGAGCATTTTTTCCTTTATCTCGGTAATTTTGAGGAACCATTGTTCTGTAGCGAGATAGATGATGGGGGTCTTGCAGCGCCAACAGTGCCCGTACCTATGCGTGACTGTTCCTTCTGCAAAGAGCCTGTTGCGTTCCTTTAAGTCTTTAATTACAATTGTATTTGCTTCCCTGACGTTTTTGCCCTCGTATTCCCCGGCTTCGCTTGTATAAGTACCATTTGATCCTACGGGGCAGAAAATCGGAAGGCTATATTTCACACCAAGGTTAAAGTCTTCCATACCGTGTCCTGGTGCAAGATGCACGCAACCTGTATTTTCGATGGTTACGAAATCCGCAAGATAAATCCCATGCTTAATCTTATTCTGGATAGGTACCAAATCCCCAACAGGGCTTTCATATTCCAGTTTTGTTAGATCCTCTCCGTCCATTGTCTCAAGTACTTCATAGTCAATATACCTGCCCTGCTTGAGGACATTTTTAATCATGTCTGTAGCTGTAATGAGTATCTCTTTCGAACCATTTTGCTTGATTGCCCTGAATTTTGAGTATTTCACATGTGGGTTCACACCTACAGCTACGTTTGCCGGAATTGTCCAGGGAGTTGTTGTCCATATAACTATGAAGGTGTCTTCACAATTTTTGATCTTGAATTTTACATAAATCGAAGGGTCTGTCCGCTCGGAATATTCAACCTCTGAATCTGCAATTGCAGTCTCACAGCGGGGGCACCAGTTGACAGAACGCTTGCCCATCTCCAGTAAGTCTTTTTCGTAGGCTTTTTTGAGTGTCCACCAGGCAGCTTCGATGTAATCGTCTTTTAAGGTCATGTAAGGATCTGTCCATTGCATCCAGACACCAAGCCTTTGGAACTGTTCAGTCATTGCCTGCTTCTGGGTAATAGCAAACTCTTTGCATTTTGCAATAAAATTTTCTACCCCAAAGCTCTCTATATCCTTCTTGGATTTGAAGCCGAGAATTCCTTCGACCTTGACCTCGATTGGCAGGCCGTGCATATCCCAGCCAGGACGCTCAAGGATGTAGCGGTTGTTCATGGAATAATAGCGAAGAATAGAATCTTTGATGATCTTGTTCCAAGCAGTTCCAAGATGTATATGCCCGGTAGTATACGGGGGGCCGTCAACAAAAAAAAACTTTCTTCCAATCTTGCGGAGCTCCCTGGTTTTTAGATACGCATCACTGTCTTCCCAGAACTGCATTACTTTTTTTTCTATCCTACCTGCATCGTATTTGGAAATGATTTCTTTTATCATATAAGAATCTCCCTGATTGAAAATTAGATAAAGTGGAAATTCGATAAGTTTAGGCTAGATCTTGCAATTGCTCTATAGCTGCTGGTAATTAACTACTAAAGGTGGATTACTGAATAAATCTGCTATCTACTGCATATATTCTAAATCTCAAACAAATATTTGAATCGAAAAATATCCGTATCAAATATAAAACAAACTTTGTCCTATAGGGGATATTAACAGATCTTCCGCATAGCAATCAATTTATCCAGTAATTACTGTACATAATTTAAGCTTTGTTATAACGTGAACAGAAAAACATTTTTTTTATTTTCTGTTTACGTCCACAATATTGATCAATTCTAAAGACACATGGTAACATTTTTAGCATATGTAAATGTGTTAAAAGGCTTTATTTATGGGGAAGCGACAAAATATTGAGTTATTGAACATAGTTAATACTAATTTTTTTCAGGCTAAAACAAGTTGCAGAATTGTGAAATAACGATTAATTTTTTGATTCCATCATATATTTAAAAAAATCTCAGTCTTTTTATTCCCATAGCCAACTTGCATAAAGTTCTCATTTATTTTATATGCAGTTTTGCAGGTGGTTCAAGCTCCCAGTTTTTCTGAGCTGAAGAATTGGAAGAATAAAGTTTTGGATCCCAGTAGTATAATCTGAATGTCAACTACCTGCTACTTAAGTAACAGGGCTGGATATCTCTCTGATCAATTAATCATATTATCCGTGTGGTGGTTGACAGAAACCCATGAGACTCTAGATATACGTATAGTTTCATGTTCTATGTTCGATGTTTTTAGCGCCGTTCAAATCGGCACTAAGTTCAAAACTACAAGCTTTACACAGGAATTTCAATCCATTTATACTGTTTTTAGAGATATAGTCACATCTACAACAAATTCTAAAAGTATGCCCCAAATTCACATATTCTGTTATTAATCCAGAACTCTTTGCCGTCATATTCGATGAATTGTTGTTAGTTCTATCCCTTATTCTTGTTAAGTCCTCTAAACCTATTACAGAAACACCGTTTTCAACTGCAAATTTTACGATTTCTTTGGAGATACAATGATTAATATCTGTTATTAGACGTTTCTCTTTCCAGTTAAATGCTTTATCGTCCTCTTAGCTGACAAAATTCCCTTAAATCGTAATCTGGCTCTCATATTTTTATATGCGTTTCGTTTGTTTTTTATTTCTCCACCGGCAAAAGACTTGCATTTCTTGTCAGTAGTGGAAGCTACAGCTAAGAAATTTATACCTAGATCTATACCCATGAAAGTCCAAGCTTCTTCTAT
This sequence comes from uncultured Methanosarcinaceae archaeon, assembly GCA_963733675.1. Classification (GTDB taxonomy): domain Archaea; phylum Halobacteriota; class Methanosarcinia; order Methanosarcinales; family Methanosarcinaceae; genus Methanosarcina. The sequence continues at coordinate 770,174 of CAVTET010000001.1, forward strand.
TTTCTTTGTCTGGAAGTTCTTGTGATGAGTAAGATGGAAATAATAATCACCATCTTTATGCTTCACTACTTTAGAAGCTTCAAATTTCCAAGGAGACTTAAGTAATTGTTTTGCATAAGGATAGTTACAGATTTTATAGGTTTTCCTATCATGACTAAATGTAATTATACTCACTGAGTCTTCGGTTATAATATAATCTCTTATAAGATAATGTCATAGAAGTCAGAAAGTAAGTTATTTTTGCCAGTGACTCTTTCCTGTTTTTTCAAGTTCTATTATTGTTTTGTAGGTCTCAGCCACTTGTCTTGGAATGTTACAACTCACTTGAGACTTCAAACAGATGTTTCCTCGGAGATGAGCATAAACCATAGGTTATAATTTTCTAGCTGGAATGTTTCTCCCATTATCAAAAACTACACTAGAAACGTAGTTCATTCCATATGCATATTTTTTCAGAGTCTTTACTAAATCAAAATAAGTATCCATTATTTTCAATGGTATTGTTTTAGTAGATTCCATGACAAGTGTACTCATACAAAAAAATTTATAATTTTCGTGTGAATATTATACTAAAACAGGAGTTAATAAAATTACGCATTCCTCTCACATCTAAAGAAGTTTGAATCCTGTTTCGATTCTTGAATTTTTTATTTTATATCTCAAATGCAGGATTATTACCCATTTTTTAGAATTGTTTAATAACTCATGAACAAGGCCCAAGTTCGTAAATCCACTAAGAGCCTATCCGAAAAATAATATACTTTCAATTTAAGATCATGTGTGGTAATGACAAAACGGAAAATTGTTCATGACTACGAAATTTCTGAAGATTATTGGAAAAAAATAGAACCTTTACTACCTGTACCTAAGCCAAAAAAGAAGTCTGGAAGACCTAGGAAGGGTGATAGGAAAATAATGAGTGACATCTTCTATCTCCTTGTTACTGGTTGCCAATGGAAAACATTGCCACGATTTTATGGAGCTCCAAGCACTGTACATGATCGATTTCAGGAATGGCAACTATCAGGCTTATTTGAGAGCATGTGGCTGGCTGGTCTTGTTGAGTGTGATTTCGAAAAAGGATTAGAATGGGAATGACAATCAACCGATGGTACTATGACAAAAGCACCATTAAGTGGAGCTGGAACAGGAGCCAATCCTACTGATCGTGGTAAAAAAGGTACAAAAAGGATTGTTTTAACTGATGGTAAAGGCATACCACTTTCTGTTGTCGTTGATGGAGCCAATCGTCACGATAAAAAGCTTGTAAAAAGGACTTTAGACGCCATATTCTTTGAAAGACCTTCTCCAGAAGACATAATTCAGAATATATACATGGATAAGGGTTATGATTTCACCGATATCAGAAAATTGGTTGAAGAATATGGTTATACTGCGCATATCAAAAGTCGTGGAGACGAAAACATCAGAAGAGACATACCTGGTTTTAGGGCAAGAAGATGGGTTGTAGAAAGGACACATTCTTGGCTGAATAGATTCAGAAGACTCCTTATAAGATGGGAAAAGAAAATTGGAAATTACCTTGCTATCCTACATTTAGCGTGCGCGTTGATAACATTCAGATCAGCAGGACTTTTCAGATAGCCTCTTACTATAATTTTTTTCTTTGCTGGCCCCCTGTCCAAATCTTTCTTGCTAATTTCTATATTTGACCTGATTTTTTTCTTTTCTGGTTCATTATCCTTTTATTTTAAAAATAGAGTCCCTATCCTTAAAATACTCCTTTTAATTACATTTTGATTTTACTCCAAAGTATCCTCTGGCCTTGTAAACCACTTCATTTTTTTCAGATAAATCTACATACGAATCACGAATTTATGTGGTTGTTGTTTTGAATTTTCCAATCAGCTCATAAACCCGCTATATTGTATTATGACATTTAATATCCTCAGTGTGACTTACCACCCACTTTTTGTCCATGTTCAATCTTTTCCCCTCCTTGTTTTTGCCTTATTTTGTAGAGGTTTATCCGCTTTTGCATGCCCAGGATTTTAATGAATAAAAGTAGAGCTCTGAATCATTCCTTTTTTTATTTTCAAATCAAGATAAACAAGTTGGCTTTGCAACTGTCATCACATTTGTTCTTCTTTACAATTACCAATAATTCTTTTCGGAATGACTAGATTGTGGTGCTGTATGCTATTTGCTCAGGCGAACAAATAAATTTTCTGAAAGAAATTCGATTAATACATTGTTTTAAGGTTCAAAGTATGAAAGATCATGAAATTTCTTTAAAAAACATTTTTAATATAATGATTACTTAAGCTTCAGGTCTAACTCATGGAACTATTTTGTTAAAATATATGGACTCAAAAATAATATGAAAAGATTTCCAATCAATTAAGGAATTAATTTCAGGAACTTTGTATCTATTATTGGAGACGTTTGTATTCTTCTTTGAGAGCAAAATCAGAAAAAGTTTTCAAAAGTAAAAATTAATGTTAAGAAATTTAAAATCTCCAATACTCAAGTTCATGAGAATTTATCGAAATTAAAAATTTCGATCAAAATTTCTCTCCTGTATTTTATTTTCCGGAACAGAAAAAGGTCTAATTGCGAGCTTACTTATTCTCAGCACTTTCAGACTGCAGAGACTGAATTTCTCCGTGAACTACCCTATACGATTCGACAGCTTTTGGGGCTCCGAGAAGGAGTTTCCTAATCCTGTTATGAACGCTAGGAAACTTCTGGTAGTCCAGTTCTTCAAGGAGATTTGCCAGGATTTTTATCAGTGGAATATGGTACTTTACCTCCATCTGGTCTATATTTGCAAAAGCATTGAGCATATTGACAGTACTATACTCATTTATTGGGGCCAGTTTTCGCAGGCTCTCTGCAAAGAGATCTCTGCCTTCTTCTGTCTGGAGAGACTTCTTGCGGTTGCGAGCAAAGCTTCCGTAAAGGGCTCGCTGGTCATTTGTTTGTTCAATCCTGAAAGCTGTTGACCTTCCCATTTCTCTGATCAGTTTGACAGCATCAGCACTGCTGTTGTTTCCTATAACTGCAAGGAAGGCTTCCCAGGCAACGAGGTTCTGCTTTGATTCTGCTTCAAAAGCTCTTAGGACTTCAATTTTGTCAGATGCGGAGCTATTAAGGTATGTAGCAAATGCACTAAGCCTATCAGTTGCGCAGGTTGCAGTCTCAAACTGCTGTTTTATGAGGAAATGGATGTCAGGAGTATCAAGTGTTGCAAGAATGCCTAGGCATATATTTTTTGCCTGTCTGCTTTTGATCACTCTTGCTGTCTCGTCTAGCGTCGAATCCCTCGTAACTGATGAATTTTCAAAAAAACGGTAGGCAGAAACAACGGAATTTCTGTATTTCCAGGCAACTGCCTTTAAAAGCTTATTTTTTACATCATAAAGTGCCTGATAATGGTGGGCAAATTCCTCGTCTTCCACGGACTCAAAGATGGTCAAAAATTGCCCTCCTGCCTTTTCGAGAAGCTGTCGATCGTTCAAGAGTTTGTAGTAGAGCTCAATAAAATCTTCTGAAGGCTTTGATTCAGAATTTGTTAGTAGCCTCATCTTTTCCCTGTCAACCAGGGTATAGAAGGCTATAAATCTGCCTATTGTATCGCTGTCTTTTCTTACCTGCAGCAAAAGTTCATCTTGGCTGGCTCTGTAGACAAGTTTCCCGTAAAAAGAATAGCCTCTATTGAGGGAGAGAAAGGCTGGAATGTCCACGTTTTCAACATTTATTTTCGCAGTTTCTCCACTGACCCTTTCCAGAACTTCGACAAGGTCATTTCCGTTTTCGTCCACAAGTGCTACTCTGAAAGGGAACTCCCATGGCTTTGCTCCCTCAGGAACATTCTGTTTCAGGGTGATAGTGAACTTTCTGGAAGCTTTTTCATGTTTAGTTGAAACCTCTACTGTAGGAAATTTTATCTGTCTTAGCCAGGTTTCAGACATCTCTTTTAAGGGCTGACCGCTTTCTTTTTCCATTGCTTCTATCCAATCCTGCGTACCTGCATTGGAGTGCTTGAATTTCCTGAAGTAAAGATCCAGGCCCCGGGAAAATGTATCTTTTCCTATCAGGGTCTCGACCATGCGCACGTATTCCGGGGCTTTGATGTAGGTAACTGCAGTGATCAGATCATTAGGATCATTAAAACCATCAGGAATAATCGGCATGGAAGCAGCTCCAGAGTCTAGGGCTAGAGTACCAGATGCAGGTGCGAGCAGTTCTAGCACCCTACCCAGCCTCTGGTAGTCTTCGCCAAAGATTAAGGCATGGTATTGCTCTTCCACATGCACAGTCACTGCTTCATTCAACCAAATCTCAAATGGGCTTTTTCCTGTCACTTCGGATCCGTTCTGGTTATGGTAATATTCATGTATCTTGACCCGAATCATATACTCAAAAGCTGGGTCAGTTGTCTGAGGGAAAGGCATAATACGATTTGTGGTAATTGTGGTGTTTCCCACATTTTCCATACCCCCAAAGTCCGAATTCTGCATCCCTATTTCCCTGTACACGGTACCTGTATACTTGTACCCGTGACTGATGGTTTTGACAAGTTCTGTAAGCTCATTCCGGATCTGTGCGAATTCTTTTAGCGTGGATTCGGACTTTGTCTCAAGTTTTATTTTTTCTTGCTTGTGGACAAGTTCCCAGACTTTCTTCCTGATCGGTAATTTCTCTTTGTCGAACTGCCCAGGCCCTGTAAAGATGTACACCCACATGATTGCATCATGAAGAATGCTGAGAGCTCTTTCTGCAGCTTCTGCGCTTGAATCTGGTGGCACGAGCAGCTCAAGCATGAAGGTTCCTCCATCAGGGTACTCAAACTCCTTGGTAAAGGTTGAATAGGTCCCCACTCCAAGGAAAAAGAGATAGGTAGTCATTGGAGTGATCGAGTTCTCATAGACTATTTTGTCCCTCCCAGGCTTTAAGTTGTGTCGATTGAGCTGGATATTCCCGTTTGTGATAAGGTTTGTGTACCTTGAGTCTGCAATTATGGTAGTTTTATAAGTGCACTTTGCTCTCATGTCATCAATGCAGGGTACAATCCTCTGGAATCCCCACTGCTGGCATTGTGTGATCTGCTGCGGAGGAGCCTCTGCGGGAGTTTCGTCATAATAAAGTCCCTCAAGGATGTTATTTGTCGGCCTACATACCGTATCTGTAATGACAGAGATCTCAGTATATGGGGGGATCATATCCATGAAATTAATCTCAAGAATCGCATCATGTTCCCTATATTTATAAGAGATCTCGGATTGTATGCAGCTCACAGCCCTAATCTCAAGGTTCTTGCAGTTTAATTCCAGTTTCTCTATAGGTTCATTTCTGGTCTTTACCCTTAGCATGGATTTCACATTAGTCCTATCATCATAAACATCAAACACAAGGTCCATGTGCAAAACTTCAACTGTAAGATCTCCGAAGTCCTCGGGGTAATACTTGTAAATCCTATGTTTCATAAAAAGGTCACCTAGTGAAATTTGCAAGAGTTCTATTATGGGATAAAAAGGAAGGTATGTGATTTAAAGTTGTAGCTTAGGGGAGAAGACTATCTTTTTTCGTCCTCTTAATTTGATTGTTGTTTGGTAGACTCAAGGATCGATTATATTTTTTAAAAAATTGACAGTTTTAAACGCAATTATTTATGCTTAAGCTACTCAAAATTCTGTAATCACGAAAAACTAGACGGAAACGGGTTCCGTTGCAAAAAATCTTTTCTAATGATACAATAGAATAAAAAGAAAACCAAAGATAGTAACATGCTATCTAATTCCTTTAAATGGAAGCATTATGAAGGGGAAATTATCTTATTGAATGTAAGATGGTACTTAAAATATGCATTAAGTTATAGAAATTTAAAGGAAATGATGGCAGAAAGGGGAGTAAAAGTCGACCATACAACAATCATGAGATGGGTACATCAATATTCCCCTGAAATAGAAAAGAAGATAAGAAGACATTTAAGACCAACAAATGATTCGTGGAGAGTTGATGAAACCTATATCAAAGTAAAAGGTAAATGGAAATATTTTTACCGAGCAGTTGACTCAAATGGAGATACAATTGATTTCATGTTAAGTTCAAAACGAGATAGAAAGGCAGCGAAGAGATTCTTTAAGAAAGCTTTAAGTTCTAATCATAATCAAATTCCAAGATTAATAACCGTTGATAAGAATCCAGCTTATCCACCTGCTATAGATAAACTAAAAATTGATAAAATACTACCTAAAAACGTAGGCATTCGACAAATCAAGTATTTGAATAACATTATAGAACAAGATCATAGATCTATAAAACGGATAATTCGTCCAATGTTAGGATTCCAGTCTTTTCGATTTGCTAATAAGACTTTAAAAGGAATTGAAGCTATGAATATGATCAAAAAAGAACAAGTAAATGATTTAAATTACTTTGGTTTTGATGAAGTCAAATACATTAATCAATTGTTTGGTATAGTTTTATAATGTTAATACATTTTTCTTGAATATTTTGACTTTTTTATACTCATAGATTTACATATTTTTTTTGAATTTTTTGCAACGGAACCCATTTAAGTCTTATTCATTTGAGTCGTAATCGAGATCCGATTTCTTTCATAAAACTGTTGATACTGCTGGAAGAATCTGTCACGATAATTTTTGCTTTTTCTTCTGCACACTGTGGTTTAGGCTTTACTTGCCTGCTCTCTAGCCCAAGCATTGAATAAACTTTAGAGATAATGGTATCGAGCTCGACTAATTCAATACTTCTGGAATCATGAAGCATGAGAGCTTCTTTTCTGTCAAGGGTTGAAAGCCAGATATTTTTCTCTATCAAGATCCTGAGGAGTTCTCTTTCTTCTTCAAGCCTGCATTTTACGCGCCTTATTCTATCGACGAGGGATTCGATTTCGTTTTCAAAAACTTTATTCTGAGCTGAGGTTAAAGTGCTTTTTTTTCCCACAGTTTCATCGATTGAATCAATTTCCCTGACTAGGTTATCGTAAGGATAGATCTTAGGAACTCCGTCTTTTTTAAAGGTATAGCTGTGGTTCTTATGAGATAAATGATGAGTTTCGATTTCTTTTCTCAGCAGGAACTCTTCCCCACAGCTATCACAGATAACCTTTACAGAGAGTTCGTTTTTCAGAGCAATGCTTGCTGCAGCATGCAGGTCTTCTGCTTCCTGGCGCAGTTTTTCTGTGCTGATCCCTCCAGATACTACAAGTTCAAATACAACTTTTCGTAGATTTTCCCTCTCTTCAGGCAGATTCCAGAGCATATGCTGTAGCAAGAGTGCCATTGTTCTGTCTACTGCCATGCAGCCACTGCTACAAGCTGCAACTTTTAGGACCTGGATAACTTTCTTCCAGCGCCTGTCCGAAATGTCAATCTCTTGCAACTGAAGATTTTTCCTAAGTTCGAGAATAATAAGCTCAACATCAGGGTCAACATGAATATTTTTTGCACTTTCTCGAAGTTTGTATATCTCCGAAACTTGGATATTTAAAGAAGGTTTGAAATCGCCATGGTCTCTGAAAAGGAGATTTCGGAAGTTTTCATCGTCCTGAATATAGGTGAGTCTATACCTGAACAAAAAGCGGTCATAAAGAGCTTCGAGACTTTCATCTTCTTCAGGCAGCTCGTTAGAAGCTCCGAAAACAGATAACAAAGGAACATCTACAATCTCTTTACCATTATGGTATTTGCGTTCATTCAGGATCGTCAAGAGACTGTTTAGTATTGCACTGCTAGCCTTAAAAATCTCATCTAGTAAAGCGATATGAGAAGTTGGGAGGCAGCCCTCTATTTTTCGGCGGAACTCGTCTTCTTCTAGAGCTTTTAATGAGAGAGGGCCAAATATCTCCTCTGGAGTTGAGAAGCTTGTAAGGAGATAATTAAAAAAATTTCCTCCTTCAATGGACTGACATATATTCTTTGCGAGCTGGGTTTTTGCCGTTCCTGGAGGACCAAGAAAAATTATGTTTTCCCCCGACAGTACGGCAATAAGAGAACCACTAATTTCGGCTTCCCGCTCTTTGAAATAGCTCATAAATGTGGATTTGATTTCGATGAGTTTTTCTTTCAAGGCCAGGCCTCCAGGCTACAAGATGAAATGTGAAATAAAATCTCACAGCCATTTCTCTGAAGTGTTTAGCCTGAATCTATTTATATCCGATTTTAATTCTTCCAATAATTCCGTTACGTTATCCAATTTATAGTTTCATTTAACTACCATACATACCTATATTGGTTACAACTATGATTGTTCATTTTTTAAATTAATTAATCTCTTCTCGTAAAATAATAAGTATATTATTTATTATGTGGCTAAATTTGTCAATGGTGAAAGTTTCAATTCTTATTTTGGTGGATCTTGTTCTCAATGAGAATATCAGATTATGTTTCGTCATTCCAGCAATTTTAGAAGTTTCATTAGGCCTATGAGAATTCATATTATCAAAAGTAGCTTCAGGCTGTTACCCCGGTCCATTCCCACTCCTCTGGGGAATTCATTTGTATACACTTCAAACTTGTTTTCATTTTATAATATTTTTAAGATACTTGATGCCTTAATTTACTTTCAACTGGAGAATCACTGGTAAACGTTATTAAACAACTGGGTAATCCAAGGTCATTAATTAAAAGAAAATGATCCTATATTAATACTGTCACTCAATCATTTGCAAACTTGAACAATTACATATTCAACTATTAGATTATATTTGGGTAATACATTATAACATGTGGTGAATAATAACTCCGAAACTAATAGTAAATTGAAATAATGAAAGGATAAAGAGCCAATCATATTTTACAGAAATTTAGTTAGAATAGCTACAAGTCTAGTTTATTTAATTTGTTTAGATAAAGTTCCTTTATTGTACCAAACTTTTGAATTCTGCGGGTTAATTTCAATTGCTTTGCCATAAGCTTTTATTGATTCATAATGCTTGTTTAAATAATCAAGAGCAACTCCTTTATTAAACCAAGGATCTGAATCCTGCGATGCTAACTAGGATCAAAAAAGATCCAAAAAACGTTGAAAAATAATATTTACTTAGAACTATTTGGAATATTTTTGCATTTCTATTTAGAATATATAAAAAAATACAATAAATTAAATCTATTATATTTAATAGGTTTTCAGCATCTTCAAGTGGACCTTCTATCAAGCTTAAGGCATCTCTTCACCTACAGATAACAAGATCAACTTTTTGACATTTCAGATCAGCCTGGTCACCTAAGCTAGTAAAAAGAAGAAAATTCTAGTACCTTGTTTTATTGGGGGTATTAAATGAAAGACGGAAAAAATATATGTGGATATCCCAAATAAAGTTCTAAGCCGAAATCCGACTATAGACACCATAACAGTGGATGTTTACGACGTTTATTGGTAAGGAATTAATCGAAAGAGTAATGCCGGTAAATTCAGTCTGCAGCCTGGTAACGATTCCTACAACATATAGAGATCCATTAAAGTCACTCTGGAATATGAAATAAGTAGGGATGGTTTTCGGGAAAGTTTTTATTCCCTCAACCAGCTACTATGTATTTATTTCACTGAGTAAAACATATAATTATTTTTTCCTATTTTCGGAGTATTTTTTTTATGCAGTTTATTTTTCAGCAAGTTCTCTTCTGCATCTCTTTCATTCTCTTAAATTTTTGAGATTTGATCTATGTGTTATAATTATTATACAATAATATTTAACAATTATTTAGTTTAAGTTGTATAAAAATTTAACAATTTAGATAAAAATAAATACCCTTTGACCGAGAACAAAGACAGTCTTTAGATCTCCGAATATAAACTAAATCAGATCCAGATATCCTCTTCCACATTATCAAATAATAATTTGAGCGGATCAGAACGAATAACTCTCTATCTTCTCATCAGCAATGAAAAACAGAAATATTCACCAGCAGTCATTTTCTCTTCATTTCCTTTGCAAGCTTCTTTTTTGCATCTTTGTTGCCTGAAGAAGCCATTTTTTCCAGCTCTTCCATTTTTTCTTTCTTAGCGCTCTTTTTCTTATCCATATCTTTTTTCGACATTGCCATAGTGCATACCTTCATATATCTTAGTAAGTGCAATATCTAGCAGGCAATATTACAGTAAGGTACCTAAGTAAATAAAGTGCCTCAATAGATATTGGCTTAGTCAATCATTTCAGTTTCAAAAGTATTTATTAGTTTCCCACGAAAGAAAAATGTTTAGCTCATTGTTAGTTTCTATGAAAAAATAAATCATCTAGATTATCGAGATGTAATCAAAAAAGAGCAAGATTTTTTGATTTTCGGAAATCATAGCTGGCAGCCAGAAGGAGATCCCATCATTTAGGGTCAGATGGATGCATACAATTTTATTTAATATTTGAGGCAAAAAATTCGGAAAATTAAAACTTCTTCTTTAGTTTTTTTTCACTTATTGCTGCTGTACTTTCGGTGTATTCTTAAGTAGCTCAAAACAATGTAATGATCTGGAAATATGACTTCCCAATAAAACAGAGATAAAATTGTAAAGGATTTCGATAAACCCCATATTTCGTGATATCCATATAAATGGCGCATATACAACTCGTGAAAATTAAAAATGCATCGAAATCCTCATAATTTCAAAGCATCATTTATGACTACTATACGCATATGATGAAATTTGGGGATTAATCAAAATCCTCTTTTAGTATTGTAACGAGTTTAAAGCCATGAAGAATATCTAATAACTAAATCAAAATTTTAATGGGGCCGTTGAGATTCGAACTCAAGTCGCAAGACCCCCAGTCTTGCAGGATGGACCAAGCTACCCTACGGCCCCGCAGTGAAGACTATGTGTTTTGGTGGAAATTTTCTTCTTTATCTGATACCTTCAATAGTGTAATAAAATATATAGTATAAATGTATATCGGTAAGAGGAAGCCAGATTTCCCCTGAAAAGATTTCGCTTTGAATATGTTAGGTGAATCTATTTTAAAGATCAACGGTCGAAGATCAGATAGAGCATTGCTCAGAATACGAATTGAGACGAGATCTAACATAGATTAATCTAGGGATCTCATTTCGCCAAATTCAACTGATCTTTTGGAAAGAACAATTGGCGCTGATCAGGAATCTCTCATGGACGCGAATATTGGTAAGCTAAAAAACAATTATTTATGACTGAATAAAGCTAATTGGATAAACTTATCGCTACCATAATTTTGGAGCATGTTAACTTGAGCAGGCCATAGAAGCTAAGTATAGAGTACTCCAATTCATCTATAATTTTTTCTCAAAGGAATCTTGTCCAAAATTTTCCCCGCCAATTTCTGTATTTACCCCGACTTTTTTCTAGATCATTATTCTTTGATTTTAAAGGTAGTTTCCACCATCCTTAAAATAATCTTTTTATTTTCAATATCATCAACTGATAGAGATTAAAATAAAGAGTTGTATATATCATTTTTGGATTCACTCTTTGAACAGTAGTGAAAAGGACTTTTCCTTCTTTGAATATCTATTTAGTTGCGCAGATACTCGTTCCTCTGGAGCGCTTCTTGAGCTGATTCTCTTTTTCTTTAACATGTATATATTCCAAAGGATATTCTTTTACTGCTCTTTTCATTGTCGCATCAAACCTTTTGATTTTATTCCAAAGTATTCTCTGTATATAAAACCAGTTCATTTTTTTCAGAAAAATATACTTTGGAATCAGGAAGTTAGAAGATTGTTGTTTTTACTCTTCTGATCAGTTCATAATCCCTTTCTATTATGATATGAAATTTATATCAAAATTGTTAAGATATATAGATTCAAAAATGATAAGAAAAAATTTCCAATCAATTAAGAAATGAATTTCAGCAAGTTATTATCCAATTGACTGAAGATGTTTATATTCTTCTTTAAGAACCAAATAAGTAGGAGTTTTCATGAGCAAAAATTAATGTTAAATGATTTAAACTCTTCAATGCTCAATGCATAGAAGTTTATAAAAATTCTACGGAGAATCGCTCTCATGACTTCGAGTTTTACTTGCTTATGGAATCTAATCGATGTGATTTTGCCTCAAAGCTTTCCTGCGGACAACGAGAAGCTGCAGATATCTGCTTACTGTATGAATGCTATCGGAGTTCACAGATCTTCTGAATAAGTTTGACTCATTTATATACAATTCTTTTCTGGGAATGAGTGATTTTGGGACAATTTCTATAAATTGAAGCTGGGCAGATGATTTCATAGGCTGCGAAATTGAATGCTTTTTCACGGATTCTTTATTTAGGGCATTGGGCTTAACGAGCTTGAATGCTAGGATATCTATACTTCGTTATTATTTCACCTCTTTAAGAAATCAGCGTTATAATTCTTGCTGAATAATAAGAGTGAATCTTATTCTTTTTTTTGCTCTTCACTTTCGGTTTTTTTTTCTATTCTCAAAGTTGTCATTCTTACAACTCCGGGACTTGAGGGAGGGGTATTTTTCTCACACTCTGCCCCAAGTTCGCACTCCACTACAATCCCACGGAGTAAGCGACCCAGAATATCAGAACCAGTTATAATCCTTTTCTCCTGACCCCAGTAGAGAATAAGGTCCTGGTCGATTACGTCATCTTCTGGGTATTGCGGAAACACCTTAAATTGCCGGATTACTCTTTCAAGCCTTGTCTTCGGAGATGTCACAATAACTGGGGAATGGCAATAGGAAAGAGGGGTGAATGGACCTTTCTTGTAAACCGCATCACGAAGGAAATGGTCCGCATCAAGAACCATGACAGGTTCGCCAGTGGGACTGGTGATTATCACCCATTTCTTCCCAGAAGCTTCTATTTTCTGCAAAAAGGGATCAGATGGTTCCATGTTGAATGGAGGAAAAACTGGCCGACTATTTTTGACAGGAAGAGATATTATGCTTCTTGGGTCTATTATCGAGCCTTCATCTGAAATACTAACGTCATCTATGGAAAGAAAGTTCAAGGCTCCTCTCCCTTCAAAGGCACTAATATCGGATTTTCCTGATTCTATATGCTTTTCGAGCATAATTCTCACAGCATGTTCCTTGAAGAGTTCAAGTTTTTCTTTCCCAAGCCACCAGTCAAGGATAAGAGCTGTTGGTTTGGCTACAGGATAGAGAATAAACTGATAGAAATAAATGAGAGGGGTTAGTTTTGCCCCAAGTGAGAGGGCATTTCGGGAAAAATAAGCTTGGGGTGCAATTTCTGCGAAACATGTGATCCCAAAGGTCGAAAAGAGGAAAGCTGATGCTCCTGTCATTACAGAGTCTGTAAGCAGGGTAATCAGGACATTTATGCCTATATTTCCCCAGAGCAATGTGGTAAGCAAAAAATTTGAATCCTTTCGGATCTGTAGGATTTTTATAGCTTCTTTATTGTTTGCCTCGGCCTCGATTTCGAGCTTAAGTCTACCAAGGCCAAAAATTCCAATAGTCAGCCCGGCAAAAATGGCGGACTGAATCAGGCAGAGTATTATTAATATCCAAGTAATTATTTCATTCATTATGAGTCTATAACCTCTATAATATTCATCTAAGCTTCATCAAATGCCTTAGCCTAGTCGATCACTCTTTTGTATTTAAGATAAATATGATCTAAGAGCCTTGATTTTAGTAAATTTAATCTTATATTTCACTACTATTTAAATAATTAACTTTTTGTAAATTTTCTGCATTTTTAAAGACCCTATTGGCAAGTTTCAATATATCTTTAATTTAAGTTTTAATACCCTATTCCTTCTTGTTATGAGTAAATAGAGTCGTAATTAATTGTTTATCATATAAATAATTTCATTTCAAAATCAAAGTTATGGTATTAAATACAGGTACATGCGACTGGTGTGACACCATAACTTTGATGTTATGGTTATGTCATTTGGTTACTTTATCCGTAAGCTCAAACATGGCAATGTATTGTTATTCTTAAATATTATTAAAATATTTACCTAATTATGGTAAGACAAAATCTATAAAATACATACTTTAGTAAATTATAAAACAGATTTAATATATAATTTAACACTGGATTATTTTCTATAAAATCATCAATATACACAAACAAGTTCTTAAATAGAAAAATATCGTATCTCAAGAACCAATTTCATGAGGTGAGCAAAAATTTGATTTGAATTCACAGTAAATTCGCACCACTATCCAGTTATAAGATAGTAAAAGACCACTGATATTCCTGCACCTGCAAAAGTTGCCAGAAAATTGACTCCGCTGTTTGAAAGCATCCCATTTTTTTGAAGCGTAGCTCCAAGGAGGCTGTCCACATTAGTACCAAAAAAACCACCGACAGTTGCAATCCCGACTGAAAGTAAAAGGTTATCAGACACCCCTAAGACGTAGGCAAGCAGTCCTATCATCGCAGAGGCAAAAATTGAAGAAATTTCGCCAAGTAAGGAAACAGCTCCATCAGTTCCAGGTTTTGCAAACTTAAGAGTTGTAATCATCCTTGGTCTTTCTTTTGATGTTGTCCCAATTTCACTTGCTAGGGTATCACCGGTAGCAGTTGCAATCGTGCCCAGATATGCATAAACGATCGGAAGACTATGTTCCGGAAAAATTCCAGATGCTATTGCCAGGATTAGGGCTGCAGTGCTGTTTGAAAATACATTTTCATAACTGCGGATTCCTTCCTTAGTCTGTGCAATTCCTATGGATTTTTTGTATTTATACTTATATCTGGTAAATCCTCCTCCCAGAATAAAAAAAATTAACAGAAGCAGGAACCAGGAAAGATCGGTGAAGACAATTATTAAGGCTCCAAGTAGGGCAGCACTTAGAAGAGCCGAAATGTCGGCAATTTTCGCCCTGTAGGCAAGTACGCCAAGGAAAAAAGAGAAGGTGACAGCTATTAGCATTTTTTCCGGAGGGACCCAGTATCTAAACTCTTCAAAGATCCACATAGTCATCCCTACACCCAATGGTACCGATATATTTCTTTCTATTCTGGATGGAATCGACTCGAAAAGAGAGCCTGTGACTGCTCCTATTACGGCTATGAAGAATACCATATTATATGAAACCGAAATCTTCTCCCAGTAAACGATCCAGCCCGCCGCAAGAAATGCCGCAACAATACGAATCCCCAGGACAGCCGAACTCAAGAATATTGAGAAATTTCTCTTTTTAATCCTGCTACATTTTGGCTTAAAATCAGAATCATACTCTTTTTCCACAAAAGAATAATTATGGTTTCCGATTGCTGCAACTGCAAACGCGGCAAATACGATATATAACGGATACGTGTATGAAGAATTCCCTGAAATAAAGGATACAAATAGCATCAAAGATAGGGAAAAACAGAGACTAATGACTTCCCTGTAGTTGTTAATATAATTTCCTGAAAACCTGATAGCTAGGAAAAGTATGATTGACAGAAGAAAAACAAGATTAGTCCCCGCAAAAGGGGCTATTAGAACGAGTAGAAGATATAGTGTGGGGATTACAGGAATTCCATGGTAGAAATCCTCTTTTTTGAAAGTCATGGTAGCTTTGTTCATATAAGACATCTTTTGCTTTTTTATACTTTCCAGGGAAACTAAACCGAATGGATTTTTCTTTGTAGAATAAATAGTTGTTTTTCTTTCACGTTTTATCCAGAAATACTTTCGCTTCGAAAGTTGTTTCATCTTATTTATATTTTCACAATTTAAATAACTCCATGTGTTATATATTAGTAGGCTCAGCATACCGCTTAGTCTATGAATCATAAAACTTTTTAGTATCTTCTGGCTGCCAAAATTTATTATTAACTCCACTAGAAATTTATTATAATCAATTCTATAACTTAACAGCAACAGGCCCAAAAAATAGTTACACACAAACTTTTTCGATATTATACTAATTTGATTTATATTTTCGTTGGCTTATGTATTAAATTGTTGCCAATTTGGAATTTTTTGTTTTACTCCCAAACCAAAAAAATCATGTTTCTGATTTTTTTCTTCTATTTTTCAGAACTTGTCAGCAAGATCTTTTCTCTTTTATTCATCCATTATCCGTTATATTTGTGACTCAGTATTGCAGTTCTTCGTTTTTCTAACCATCTAAAATAATCTAAATCAATATGCCTACAGATGGACCCCGATTTCTTTGTTAGAGATTTCAACTTTTTTGAGTGGTATATTTCTCGTATCATCAGCATTCATCAAACCATTTATTAAGAAATTAAAGCCAATTTATCCACTTTTGTGCTTACCTAAATAAGGACAAATTGAGATATTCATACTAATTTTCAACAGCAAGAACCATCCAGATAGGAAAGCATATGAAAGCATATATTAGTGTTAGGAGTGATGTAATATGTTATTATTTTGGTTTACATTTTGGTTGGTCTAACGTAACTAAGAACATCAATCTTGATTTATTTTTTAAAGTAATTATGTAATAATATCAAAGAGGGGAACTATGAAAATAGTTGGTATACAGTCAAGCCCACGGGGCAAACAGAGTAATACTTTAAAATTGCTGGATGCAGCCCTGAACGGAGCTTTAGAAGTCGGAGCTGAAGTCGAAGCTATCGACGTTACGAAGCTAAATATTAAATATTGTACTGCCTGCGATTCCTGCCATGAGACAGGGGTATGCTCAATAAAAGATGATTTCAATATCGTGCTGGAAAAGTTATTGGCTGCAGATGGTCTAATATGGAGCAGCCCTAATTACATAAAAAATGTGACAGCCCAGCTCAAGACACTGTTCGATAGAAGTCCACTTATCGTTCATGAACAGCTCTTTGATGGAAAATATGGTTTTTCCTTGACAACTGCAGGTAGTGGGGAAGTGGATTTTGTCCTTGACACTATGAACAACTATATGATAAATTGCGGGGGCATCATCATAGGAGGAGTGGGCTGCACAATAGCGCAGGGTCCTTCAGCATTGTTAGGAGCCATTGAAAAATCGCAAGAAATGGGCAAAGATCTTGTTGAAGCAATCAAAAAGAAAAGGCAATACTCTGAGCAGGAAGATGCACATAAAGCATGGAGAGAAAGGTTCAAGTATGTCCTCATTGCCAATAAAGACCATTGGACGCATAACTGCGATTATTGGGCTGAAAAAGGCTGGATCCAAGAATAGCTTATTGAGAAAGTGATTGCATAGCATCAACAGATTCACTAAACGTTATAAATTTTGGAAAAAATATCGAATATTGTGGGTTGAAATTCCGTTCACTACTCAGAATTCAGGGATGGCAGCCAATTGAGCTGTCGCAGAAATAAACTGGAATCCAAGATCAAGTGTAGTTTCTTTTAGTCACATGTTCTCCAGACAGTACGCAAAAGACTGCTGTTCTACCAGGGTAAATCTTTCTTTTCGTCTATTAAGAAGAAGTGGGGAGCTAGGCAAACATCCGAAAACCGTCTATATTTTCTTGAACATCGTAAGCTGTTTTACAAACAGCTGACACGTTAGATGAGCTGTGAATCATTCTCCATAGCACTTTCAAGCTGGGAATTTATTGTCGGGCCATCTTCGAAGTTAAGGAGGATGTAGTTATCATACATTTAGATCCCTTTTCGTGACGAAAAATCTACGGAAACTTAAAATTTCTGTGTTATTACGAGCATCTCACCAAAAAAGGAACATAAAGACCTACATTTTCAATCCTTCAACATTGGTCGAAAAGTTTGCAATTTTAAGATTTCATCTCTATGTAAATTTAAGGCAGAGACATTGAAGAACGTTATTTCAAAAACATAACTCAGAGGATTTCTATATAGCCATTTTTTTTCCCGTCTTTTCTTGTCATAGAATTTTGAGTGACTTAAGCGTGAAGATTTATTTTCGAAACTGTTACTTCTTCTAAAAAGTGTAATTTATCCGTGTGTTCGCTATAGTTACTTTAAATTGTTATTTCTCAACAGGTCTGTTGCTTTAATAAGCAAGTTTTCAGAGCCTTTGTCACTGATCTTCTTAGCTGGAACACCAGCTATACTTATATTTTTCTCGTGGAATGACTTATTCACGACAGAATTGGCACCTATGGCTATTCCATCGGCAATTACAACATCTCCAAAAATTTTTACACCAGGCCCGATGTAAACATTTTCCCCAATTTTAGGGGCGACATCGATGTATTTTCCTGCTTTTATACCAATACTAGTACAAACATGTATTCTACAATTTGCTCCAATTCTAGCATATCGACTGACGACAATAGTGCCTCTATGACCAATAGATAACCCAGGCCCAAAAACATTAGGAGGGATGCTAAATCCAAGAAGAACGCTCAAAACAAAAAATTTGAAATATGTATATATATAAATTATTTTGTAAATCTTCGATTGCTTACAATTATGATAATATTCAACTTTTCTTAATAATTTTTCAAAAGTCCAAATTTCATCTATAACAATTCCGATTTTTTTTTTTTTCGGCCTAATGCAATTCTATCAGCCTCTAGATAATATTTATAATCATCTTTTGATTTTATCATAGTATCTCTCAAATTGTTTTTTCCAATTATCTCCCGACTTCATTAATTCCCTGGAAAATTCTCTGCTTATGTAATAATTTCTTGTTATTTAGTCTTCATTTCTATTAATGAGTATTGAGAATGCTGGTCTAAATACTGATTCTTTCTACGAATGCTCCAATACCTTGTTTTTTTAGCTCCTTGAAGTCTTTTTCATCATATTTTCTGTTCTTATTGCAGTCGAATACCCTTAGCTTGCTGCGTGGATGGACCTTCCCAAGGCAAATAAAGAACTGAAAATAGAGCTCGAGTATAATTAGAAGAAATAAAAATGGCTAGTAAATTTACTCCGACTGAAAAAGAAGAATCGATATTCGATACGTGACATCGCCACGGTTTTTTAGTAGGTTAGGACTTTAGATGTCAGTCCAAGATTTTAGGTGTGAAAGAACTTAAGGTACAAGCCCTGTTTATCAAAAGTCATTTATATACCATTTATAAGCATATGACAAGATTTAGAGGTTTATCGAGATCTCCTATAAAATCAGTTATCTCGAGCAAAGCGAAAAGAGCAGCATATGGCAAAGTTACTAATGGTACAACTTTGATAATTACGCTTTATTATGGGTTTCCTTTCGTTCCTCTATGAAATTAAGGAGTTCTTGAGAATCACTTATCCTGTCAAGTTCCTTCTTTTCGATCAAAACTGTATTTTCCACGGATTTAATTTTGGAACATCCATTGATAATAAAAACTGATTGTGTCTTTGTAACAGAGGAAATGCTGCTCATCAGGCTAGCACGTTTGATTATGGTTGTGTTGAATTCGCTGACTCCTGTGAGGATAACTGAAGACTTATCCCTTGAAACAGCTTTAAAAGGCGCCTGAGCTGTGGGAAGAACATCATATCCAAGAGTGGAAATCATATTAAGGATCAAATCTTCCGGTAAAAGCATGCATGATTTTTTCTGAGTTTCTAACCCGGCTTCTGTCTTTTTCCTGGACTTTCTATTCCCACAAGATTTTAGAATATTTATGGGCCTTGCCAGCTCAACCTCAAAGATATCTTCTAACTGGAGCAGGATACCAATAGAAGTGTCCATTCCTTCTTCCTCATACTTACTAATAGTTCTCCTTGAAACACCTACCGTTGCAGCAAGAGCCCCTAGAGACATCGAATGATTAATCCTAGCTTTTTTGAGGGTGCCTCCCTCGATTGAAACATATAGTCCACCGGGGGCTGCCGAAACTAACGGTGGAATGTTTTCAATAAAGTAGTCGTGAAGAGTACTAACATTAAGGGCAAGAATATCATAACGCATGTATACAACGCTATCTTCAAGCATCTGATCTCTGGTCTTGGCCCCCACGACAATAGCAGCACCTCCAATATACTCGGCCAGGTATTTCATCTCCCTGGCAGTTTCTTCATTCAGGCCGTCAATATTAAATAATACCTTGCAAAATAGTAGTATTTCACCTTTCCGTGCAGCGACGTCGAAACTTCTCGGACGAATGTTGCAGCGGTCAGAGAGTGAAAAGCCTGCACGTGACAACACATCAATAATTTGATGCATGAGATCCTCTTTTGACATTCAGTATTTATTTCTGTTTGATCATCTATATACATGTTGCTAGTTAGCGATACTCTAAAGTGTGAAAATAATTAAGTGATAACAAAAATGCAGCTATCTAGAACTGGTTGCATAAAGTATTAAGAAAAAGATTGAAAAGACAAAAAATGATTATCGGAATTGATGATACCGACTCAAATGAAGGAATGTGCACCACATACTTGGGAGCTGTGCTTCTTGAAGAACTGCAGATATATGGGATTGTTGAAACTCTTCCTTTCCTTGTACGCCTTAACCCTACCATTCCTTATAAAACAAGAGGAAATGCTGCAATAGCCCTGAAGCTTAAAACAAACTGCCCCGAAAAAGCAATTGCCTATATTTTGTCCAGAATAGAAGAACTTGCACATATGGATTGTGAAAAAACCAATCCAGGAGTTGTTTTTATCCTGGAAAAAGAATGTGAGAACCTCAAGCTTGCCCTCAAGAATTTTTTAACAGAGGCTATAGTTGATGTAATTGAGATACAGAAGGCAAAAAACATTATCTCGAAACATGGAATTCACTCAAAGGGTTTCAAAAACGGAAGAGGACTTATAGGTGCTCTTGCAGCATGTGGAGCCATGCTGAATCCTGAAGAAATGGATTACACTTTCGAGCATTTGGCATACAGACGGAAGGAAAAATATGGGACTCCACGAAAAGTATATAAGGAAAGTTTCTTTGAAGCTGACAGAGAAACATACCCTAAAACATGGGATACTGTGGATCTCACAAACAAGGTTGTAGTCTGCATACCTCACTCGTTTGATCCAGTACTCTTTGGAATCAGGGGAGAAAATCCGGAAATCGTTACTAAAGCTGCAGGGATCATCAGGTCTGAACCTGTTGAACGCTTTGCTGTATATAGGACAAACCAGGGCACTGATATGCACCTTCTGCCTGCAACAAACATTGCTGAAATCCGAAATATGCATTCTTACAAGCTTGAGGGAACTGTTTCAGCAGCTCCGAATACTATCAATGGAGGACATGTCATTTTCCCTCTTAGGGATGGTAGTGGAGAAGAGATCGACTGTGCAGCCTTTGAGCCTACCAAAAACTTCAGGGTAATTGTTAGGCGGCTCATGTCAGGAGATAGAGTCATACTTTCGGGAAGTGTCAGCTCAGGGACGCTGAACATTGAAAAAATGGAAATTAAATATCTTGTGCCTCTTTATGCCGAAGAAAATCCAAAATGTCCTAACTGCGGAAAGCATATGAAATCTGCAGGACAAGGGCAGGGTTTACGCTGTAAAAAATGTAGGATAAGAACCCCCTCAAAAATCAGATATGAAGTAAAACGAGATATTGAGGTAGGACTTTACGAGGTTCCACCCTGTGCCAGAAGGCACCTCGCAAAACCGTTAGTCAGGGAAAAGCGATCTGAAACTAGAGTCTATCCTTCCCGATAAAAGGAATGATCGAAAACTGAATTCTTAAGTTTCTTGAGCATCTCTTATTTTCTCATATTATCTGTAACCAGATTAGCATATTTCAGGGACAGGTGGAATTTTTCTTTTATGCTCGCTTCTCTCGATGCGCTTCATTACGGAGTTCAGTTGCTCTAGGGAAACTCCAACGGTACTCATAATTATTTCAGGAGCTTTATTTTGTTCAAGCATCATTAGTACATTATCCAGCTTTATATAAGAAATCCCAAGTTCATCTTCATCTGTTTGGCCTGTCCAGAGGCCTGCAGACGGTTTTTTGGCAATAATAAATTCCGGAATCCTTACCCTGCGAGAGAGTTCCCAAACTTCTGTCTTGTAAAGCCTGGCTATAGGTTCAAGATCAACTCCTCCGTCTCCGTATTTAGTGTAATAGCCAAGAATAATTTCAGTTTTGTTGCTTGTTCCCATGACCAGGCGATTCATCTGGTTTGCATGAAAATAAAGAAGAGACATCCTTATCCTTGTTTTCAAGTTACCTTTGCTGAGCTTGTCAGCAGATTCGCTCTCAGGAATTGCAGCCATAAAAGCCGAAATAATTCCTGAAATATCAATTGTCCTAACATCGATCCCAAGCCAGTCTGCGAGAGCTTTCACTTCTCTGTTATCTGTAGAATGGGTTAGGCCGAATTCAGGCATGTGGATTCCGAGTACTTTATCCTTTCCGAGGGCTTTTACGGTAAGTGTTGCTGTAAGAGCTGAATCTATTCCTCCACTAATACCTATAACAACCCCATTAGCATCTGCTTTATCAGTTTCATTCCGGATAAAATCAATAATTTTATTTTGCATTATTTCAAGTTTCATGCTGGCTATTTCCTGAACATTAGTGATATTAAAGTCTGGGTTACACAAGTGCCATACTAAGATTAAAATTTGAATGATGCTTAGTAAATCGAATGATACTAAAGTCTGAATGAGATAAAATAACTTTATACACCAAAGCTGTAGATATATTGATCTTTACAAGAAAGTGGAACAAAGGATAAGCTTATCTAATAAATGTAAGGTATAAGGACAATATATTCTTGGAATATACTATTCCCAGACATGTGCTTATAAATAGTTAATCATTCAAATAGTTAATTATTCAATGAACTCCTATGAAAGCAGAACTGTTGTCTTGACATAGCCATAAGACACTAAGGTATTTTTTGGCCATGAATGCTGGACAGAAAATTCGAGGTTTTTCAATCACACAATAAAAAGTCAAGATGGAATGAAATTTCTCAAAGCAAAGGTATTCAAATAAAAATAGTGCCTAATATACATAAACTAGTAGCGTATACTAAGCAAGCAAGAGTTTAGATATATATACTGGTTTATTAATTTGTATGTCTGGCTATTAGTTCGTGAGGACTTCTAAAAAAAAGAGTTTAATTCTCGTATTTTTAGAACAATTAGAGAGTCCTTCGCTCAAGGTTTTCAGCAACTCACGGACATAACTCAATTTTTTATAATTGAACATAAATTGTAACAAAGAAGACAACTATTTTCGGGATGATCTATGGAAGAAATACAGTTGAAGGTTGAAAAAGCATATCCTATCGACCTTGGAAGGGGAATTATCCGACTTGATCCTACAACTTTACTAAGACTTCAGCTTTCGCCAGGTGATATTGTGGAAATAAGGGGGAAGAAAAAAACTACGGCAAAGGTATGGAGGGCAGATAGGCAGGATTGGGAACAGGGACTCGTGAGAATCGATAACTTCATCAGACAAAATGCAGGAGTTTCCATAGGAGAGAAGGTAATTATCAAAAAAGTGGAAGCTTTGGAAGCAAAAAAGCTCATTTTGGCGCTTCCTGAAAGCATGACACAAGGAAGCCCTGAGCTCCAGTTCGGGGAGCATGCAAATGAGATCATAAAACGGCACATACTCAAAAGGCCAGTGTTCAGGGGCGACATTATTCCGATAATTAACTCTATGTCTCAGCCAATGACTGAATCCCTGACTACAAGCCAAGTAATTCCTCTGGTTGCTGTCGAGACTGATCCTTCAAACACAATAGTCATTATCACTGAGTTAACAGCTATTGAACTTCGAAAAAAACCAGTAAAGGGCTACGAAAAAGCAACTAAGGGCATAACTACTTATGAAGACATCGGAGGTCTTGGCGAGGAGATCATGCGTGTTCGGGAAATGATAGAGCTGCCTATGAAGCACCCGGAACTTTTTGGTCACTTGAATATAGAACCTCCGAAGGGAGTTATCCTATACGGCCCACCAGGCACTGGAAAAACTCTGATTGCAAAAGCCGTAGCAAATGAATCTGGAGCAAGTTTTCATTACATCGCAGGTCCAGAAATAGTAGGAAAGTTCTACGGAGAAAGTGAGGAAAGGCTCCGAAAGATCTTCGAAGAGGCAACACAGGATGCACCTTCGGTCATTTTCATAGATGAAATTGACTCCATCGCTCCAAAAAGAGAAAATGTAACCGGAGAAGTGGAAAGGCGAGTGGTTGCTCAGCTCCTGACCCTTCTTGATGGAATGGAAGAAAGAGGTCAAGTTGTGGTTATAGGAGCCACTAATCGTGTGGATGCAATCGACCCTGCGCTCAGAAGACCAGGTCGTTTTGACAGAGAAATCCATGTCGGTGTGCCTGATACGAAAGATAGATACGAAATCCTGCAAATTCACACACGTGGCATGCCTATCGAGAGAGTTGATAAACTAGAAACCGAAACAGAAATAGAAGTCGAGGCTTATGAGGCTGATGAAGCTTCCCTTGAGAGGGAAAAGAAGGATAAGATAAACAAATACTTGATGTATCTGGCTGAGCGAACTCAAGGATTTGTAGGTGCGGACCTTCTGGCTCTAGTGCAGGAAGCTGCCATGCGCTGCCTAAGGGAAAATTTGCCTGAACTTGATCTCGAAAAGGAAACAATCCCCCCGGAAAAACTGGAAAAAATAGTTGTGACCAAGAAAAATTTTGAAGATGCCTTGATGGAAGCTGAACCTTCAGCTCTGAGAGAAATTTTTGTAGAAATGCCCACCGTAACCTGGGATGATGTTGGAGGGCTGGATGAAGCAAAGCAGTCAATCATTGAGGCTGTAGAGTGGCCCATTAAAAGTCCACAAAAATTTATCCAGATGGGTATAAAGGCTCCAAGAGGAATCCTGCTTTACGGTCCGCCAGGGACAGGAAAAACACTTCTAGCCCAAGCTGTTGCCAGGGAGTCAAATGCAAATTTCATAAGTGTTAAAGGGCCAGAGATATTCTCAAAATGGCTTGGGGAATCGGAAAAAGCTATCAGGGAAACTTTCAAAAAAGCGCGACAAGTTGTTCCCTGTGTAATTTTCTTCGATGAAATAGATTCAGTTGCTTCCATGTCGGGCGTGGATTCCACAGATAGTCATACTTCAGAGAGAGTGCTGAACCAGCTCTTGACAGAAATGGACGGTCTGGAGATTCATAAAGAGGTGGTAGTGATTGCTGCAACCAATCGTCCTAACCTCTTGGATCCTGCAATCATACGTCCTGGTCGCTTCGACAGATTGGTCTATTTGGGGACTCCTGACCGCAGAGGCAGACTCAAAATTTTTAAGATACACACCAAAAATACACCCCTTAGCAAGGATGTGAACCTTGAAAACCTTGCCGACATAACTGAGGGTTATGTGGGGGCTGACATAGAATCAATATGTAGGGAAGCTGTTTTGATTGCTCTCAGAGAGAATTTTGGTATAGAAATGATAGAAATGAGACATTTCAGTGAAGCTCTGAAGAAGGTAAAGCCCACTATTACAGAAAATATTGCTCAATTCTACGAAAAAATAGAAGCACAATTTAAGGGAGGCCAGAAACTAACAGAATCAGGTGCATATGTTGGTTACAGATGAGAAATGAAATGATTAACTTTTTAAAGAATAAGTACTTGAACAGAAAAGTTTTTAAAGAATATAACTCCAATTGGAGTAAATTATCCAAAGTGAAAAGCCAGGTTTACCCTAACCCGCATAAAATTGAGAATGGAGACACGATATAAAATGTCGACAGTATTTGCAAGGAACCTTCTCTTCAACAAGCAGGTAATGGCTACCGACGGAACGGAGATAGGAACGCTGAGCAACATTATAATCGAGAGTAAAGGGGGAAATATCATTGACCTGATGATCACCCCAAATCCAAACTTTGACACTTCAAGGTACAAAAAAGTGGACAACTATATTATTATGTCTTTCGATTCCGTAAGCGCCATTAAGGACTACATTATAGTGGACAAGATGAAAGCAAGGGCATGAATTAAAACATAAGGGAACGGAATAATAGATCTCTTTCTATTAGAATCTTGTCTTCATTTTTTTAATTTATCTATATTTCAGCCCAAAATAACTCCTTTTTTAACTCCTAAAATGGTAAATTTCCTTCCTCGACGAGTGCCATTCCTGCAGATGGAAGATTAGACTAGTCGACTTTTCAGCATAACATAAGCTACGTATTCATGTAGGTACAGATAGTAATTATATGGCAAGATATATATATATACTTATATAGTCTTACATGAATAAATAGATGTTTGATGTGATCTTGATCATCAAAATAATTCTATATGTTCATTAAAGCATCACTTTGTGTTAAGTATAAAGATAGAGAAAATATCTTACATATCAGAAATAGTTGCTACCCTGAAAGCAAAAATCCATCTTTTCAGTGATTAATTCGAGGTGGATGTACTGAATCTGGAGTGCGATGAAGCTTATTTTGATATGATCTTTGCATCAAAACCAACAATCTGTACCCTAAAGAGGATTTAGATAAGACACTGATTTTCACGAGTCACATATATACAATTTATAAGCATATAACTAAATTCAGGGTTTATTAAAATCCTTTGCAATTAGTATAAGATGTCCACGAAAAAAATTGAAGACATCGGTTTTCAACTAATATTCCTCCAAAGGAATCATTGTATTACCTTCAATATCGTTTTAATCTTGATACATCGATCGATACATCCATTGCTTTGTTTTCCTCTGTCATTATCAATTGTTCCAACGCAACTTCCATCAGTTCACAGTTCGCCATCCTATAACTGTTATTTAAATCTTAGCGTATTTTTTAAAGATTTTTCTTGCTATGGCACTTTTTAGAATCTACCTTACTCTTTAAAGAGAATATTTTGGGTTTGATGCACTTAGTAATGATGTTGATTATTTACATTTTTTTGGTGCTAAACCAAAATTTACTTCTTCAAGAGTTGTGGGCCTCATAAAAAGTGCCATAGCAAGAAAAATCTTTAAAAAATACGCTAAGATTTAAATAACAGTTATAGGATGGCGAACTGTGAACTGATGGAAGTTGCGTTGGAACAATTGATATAGTACAAATTCTAAGTCGCAAAAACTATGTTGAAAATCATGAAACTAGAAAGAAAAAAGCATATAATCAAATTAAAAATATTTGCTTCTGAATAATTCCTTTATATCCATGTGGGGGTGTGAACATATTCAGTCACTTGTAGTTGGGTATTTGATGAGGTTTAGAACAAATGATGCTCATATATGTTAGGTATACAAGTTGAAAAAACAATGCAAGATGCCATATCTTGCAAATTTTATCTTTCTTTATCTCTAAGAATCACTATGTTCCCCCGTCCTCTTTTGAACTTCTCAACCAATTTTCTCTTTTCGAGGTCAGCGAGCATGAGGCTAACTTTTCCTTCGGAATATTTCAGCCTGCTGCGTAGATTTTTCTGAGTAATCCGACCACCTTGGCCTCTAATTATGTCTATAACTTCCTGGAGGTCTGCGGGAAGTGGGAGCTTTTTCTCAGGGGCAGGAGTTTTAATTTGTGGATTTTCCGCGGTTTCTTCAAGGGAAATTTTCAGATTTTCTTCTTCTACCCAGAATTTCGCTAATTCAGTTTCATTTTCTGGAAGTTTAGTTTCCTGTACTGGATATTCTTCTTCATTTTCTGCAAGTGTTTTCCTCTCCAGTATTTCGGATTTGAGTTTTGTTACTGGCTCTGTTATGGATTCAGTTTCGTCAGTATATCCCTGAAAATCCTGCATCACTTCAGGATCAATGATTTTATATGGAACTTTCATCGAAAGCTCTTGAGTATTTATAATTCCGACTGTGTCTTCGATTTTGTGCCTTGTTTTTTCTTTATGAGGCGCTATTTTTACCATCTTATGCTTTCTAAAAAATTGATAGCTTCCAACTAGTAGAATTAAAAGCATAAGAAATATTAGCAGATAATTTACATTTGGAAAGTTAAATCCGTTTTTTTCGGTGATATTCACGCCATTAGAAGTATTTATTTTGGGTAAGGCTGGTTTTGTCGCTGATTTTCTTTCAATGGAGGTTGAGTTTTTAGAAAATACATCTAATCCAGAGCCAGTCATTAGCTCTTCGGAGTAAACGGGAAGAAGCAGAAGGTCAAGAACATAATTTCCGTCACCTTTAATTTTGATTATTCCTGTTGCTGAATGAGTGAGGGTGTTGTTCTGGTAATATTTAGCTGTGATATAGTAGTCCCCAGGCGTAAGTTCAAAGGAATATAGGCCATATTTTGCCACCATAAATTGTAAAGGAGTTGAATTTACTTCGACAACGGCATTTTCCAGGGGTTCGAAAGTATCCCATCCATAAACTTCACCATGAACTGTAGCGGTGTTGCCTGCTATGGCAGGTGCAACCAATGCGAATACTATAGCAGCAATACAAGCAATAAAGAACCTTAGATTCATTTTTATCAGTAAGTCCAAACTGGAAT
This sequence comes from uncultured Methanosarcinaceae archaeon, assembly GCA_963733675.1. Lineage (GTDB taxonomy): Archaea > Halobacteriota > Methanosarcinia > Methanosarcinales > Methanosarcinaceae > Methanosarcina. Next base: position 798,342 of record CAVTET010000001.1, read on the forward strand.
TGGATTTTGTTATCCTTTCATGTAGCAATATATTTGTACACTTTTTTTAGAAAGTCTATGACTTTATTTAATAAAACTTCCTTTGTTCTGGCACTTCCAGACCAAACATGTTCTCTTAGGTGCGATTATTTACCATCTTGTACCTAGCTTCAACATTATAATCTTTTGAATAACGTCTGTATATATAAGGACTCATTCCTTTCTCAAAGAAAGGCTTAGCCCAGTTTTTTTCTTTTATTATTTTACCTGCATTCTCAATCTTGTATGTGCCGTTCCCAAAGAGCGACGAATGCCCATTCCCATATGCATAGATAGTAATATTTGAACCGCTGAGCATTACTGTCTGAAGGGAATCTGGGATTTTTATGTCAGCAGAAACTATATTGTATACTAACATTTTATCATGCACATCTTTTTTCTCTTCAAACGTGTAGTTTCCCTTTATATCTATTTCGACATTTTTAGGTGGATTCAGTATTGTAATATTCCCATTTTCTAGATGCAGGTTAAGGGTAAAATCTCCCACAAAAATCGCTTTTCCATCTCCTGTTGCACCGAATCTGAACTTTTTGTTTAGCTCCTCGTTACCAGGCATCATTCGATGGAATTCCTCGAAAATCTCTTTAAATATAATGTTTGCTTTAATCATTATTTTTTGAGACCTAATCAAATGTTCCCTTTCTATATTTTCGGATGGATACTTCCCTAAATTTGTGTTCATAGATGAGCTGCTGTTTTGTTTATTGAAAGTAATATTTGCGAGGGCTCTGTCTTTTTTTGCTTTTTCTATAAGGTGATCATATTGCAAAAGTAAGATCTCAAGTCTGTCAACATTCATCCCTTCTTCTTTATGATGTTTGATCCCTGCCTTAATATGCATTGAAATAATTTCTGCTTTTTCAATATTTCTGTCGAGAATGGATGTTGCATTTTTAAGATTGTGAACTGACTTAAAGCCTGGACCTTCAGAGAGATCATGAGGATGTACATCTGGCATCTGGCATTCATGATCCAGGAGTCCAGCATAAGGATAAAAGATAATCCTGTAAATATTTTCTGGAGCATTGTAATTAAGGGGCTGAGGTTCCGTATAAATACAACCTGAAATTGTGATAATGCCTGCAAGTATCAGGAGCAGGGGAAAAAATTTGATTTTCATAATGGGTCACATCGTATGGAAAGAACCTAATTATGGATTGTATTTTTATATCTGGATTCAAATATTTTGATTTGTTCCAAAATTTGAACGATTATTTCTAAACAATAAAGTTCCACGAATAATTATGAGGTTTATAATGATTTTCCGGAACATTTAGTGAATTCTTTTTTCCTCTGTATTTCTGAGATCTTTTAACATGACTTTGTGAAAATAAGGGAGTTATTGGGCTTTTCCCAAAGGCAGTAGGTGATTATCTTTTCACTCCATAATAACCCTTTTTTCTTTATTTCTGGCTTCATTTTATCTGCTTTACCCTGGTAAATTCGGCTTCGGAGTATGATTCAATAATGTATTTTGAAGTGTTAAGTCCAATTCCAAGTATATCTAAGGTCCCCCTTCGGAAATCGCCCTCTGATTCAGAAGTTTGAGAATTTTGATTGAGGTAGCATTCGAAAGAATGAGGCAATTTTCCTGAGATCCTCGGAAAGCTGCAGAATTAGCAATTTTCCTGGTTATCAGATATTTTTATTATGTTATCTTTATCTATGTACATGTTTTCAGGTATTTATATGAATCTCTTTGGTGATATAAATATACAGTAAGAAGTACACCTATACACCTAATCAGTGTTGAGAATCTTTTACTTTATTCATATCATCGATACTTTAACATTTTTTTGCGATGGCATAAAATCATACATCACCATACTATTTTTAGTTTCTTTTGTTGGATGGCACTACTTGAGATGTTTCTAGTATATATGCTGTATTTGGATTTAAATACACGAGCTGGTTCACTTTTTCAACAAGGTTAATGGATCAAATATTATATTTATGCCTGAAAAAATCATTTTGAATCTTAATAATCATACTTACAAAATTTTTGTTTTTAAGGCCATTACTCTTTAAAAATTCATAATTGATTATTTATCCGATTTTGAGCCATTTTCTTGTTTAAATTCTATTTCCTTCTTTAAAGTTACATTAAAATAAAAGAACATCGGTGGATCTAAGAGTCTATAGAACAGATCTTTGCCCTAAAGTTCATGTGTCAATTAATATAATAAATTTTTTTTGTTCAAAAATATATCAAATTTAGATAAATTCCTATGCAGTTGATTATTGGCTAGTTTAATTATTTTAACAAAAATTTTTACTCATGAAAACTCTACTGAATCTGCTTTTAAAAAACAACGGAAATTTCTTCAGTCAGTTAGAGGCCAACTTGCTGATAATAGATTAATTACTTCATCAATTGGAAATTTTTTCGTATATTTTTTGGTCCATGTATTCACAAAATCGTTTCCTGAGGAAGTACAGAAATTAGCAAAAAGATTTGGACAGGATTCACACGAAGAAAAAATTTGAGATAAATAGGAATTCTATGTATATCCTATATTTTCATAGTTCCTTACTTATTAACTGTTTCCTAGAACCGAAATCCTTATTCAAAATCTCGATCTATGGAAAGAGCATGGAAATACAAAAGGAAATCCAGATAATTTGCGGAACTTTACGTATCCAGAATCTTCCCAGCTTTCTAAAAGCAGTAAATTCAATAGCTTCCGAAAATGAAGTTATTATCCAGGGATTGAATGCAGATCTGTTCGCAGGCGAAAGACATTTAAATTTTGCTGTAGGAAAAGCTCTCAGGGCAATAAATGCAGGAAGAAATATCGCAAAAAATCCCGGAATCGAGATTATGAGATACGCAGCTGGAGAAAGGCAAATTGATAGAAGTTTTTCTATCGGATTGTGTGAAGGAAAAAACAATGCCGTTTTCGTATTGCTTGGGGAAATGGACCATTTGATTTTGGCGTCCTCTGCCATTAGAAAAATGATTGAAGAAAAGCCCTGTTCTGAATTACTTGCATATTCAGATTCCAAAAAAAGAGGGATCCTTTCACTATTCGAAATAACAAATGCGGAAATTGAAGCATCAGGGGAAGAATCCATTCCTGAACTAGTGACCGAGAGGGTGGCATTAGCAGATTTCTTATAATGAAAAGAATGTCAAAATTATACCCATAATTGATCTTCAATTTTTTTTCTTTAAAAAATTTCATTATTTCACAGATGGCTTAGATGCTCAATAGAATTCCACCATTTATCAAGATTCTTAAAGAAAAGTAATGGCAACTATACAGCCTTAATAAACACTTTCAATAGCTATATCTACTGTGATTGATAATCAAATTTATGTGAGCTGACAACAATAATTATCGGCTATTGATTATGTTTTTTATTTTTCCATCAGTTAGTGATCCGAAGGCTCTGTTTCATAACAAAAGAGGACGAGACGAAATCTGGAAAAAAGGATTATAAGTCACGCTTTAGATATGAACTTCATTTTCTCGAGGTTTAGCCTTTTTGGCATTCCAGGATCTAAATGGATAAAAGTATCTCCTTAATCACTCAACTTTTTATTTTTAAACAAAGGCAATCAAGTTGGCTTTGCAACTGGTCCCATTATTTCTTCTTCTATGCAGTTATCGAGAATTCTCTTTCTGAATGACTAGACTGCTGTACTATGTGATATATATTCAGGAAAACCAAGAAATTTCCTAAAAAAAATTCAATCAATACTTTGTTTCTCAAGTTCAAAGCCGTAAAACCATGCTATTGCTGTAGAACAAGCATTATTACACATAGTTATGACATCAGCTTCGGTTCTGCATTAGAAAAATGTTTTGTTAAAATATATGGGCCATAAATTATACTAAAAAATTTCCAATTGATGAAGTAATTAATCTATTAATCAGCAGTTTTGTCTCTAATTGACTGAATAAATTTCCGTTATTTTTTAAAAGCAGATTCAGTAGAGTTTCATGAGTAAAAATTTTTGTTAAAATAAGTAAACTAGCCAATGCCCAAATACATCGAAATTTATCGAGATCCTCAACAGATATTGTATTTACTAATCTGAATTATGTTATGTTTCCTATCCCAAAATACCATGTTTGGACTTATGTTTTCGACAATTCTTTGTTTAAGGTTATTGGTTTCTTAGTTTGATTGTGTAAGTCATACGAAGTGTTCATTTATTTTTTACTGTGATATAATTAGACACTGGTTTATCATTGCTACCATCAACATTTTTTACCTTTAAGCTAACCTTGTGCCTTCCGACTTTACTGTATTTATGTACGGAGTTCTGGCTTTTAGAAATATTTCCATCTTCAAATTCCCAAGACCATGAATTAGGTGATTCAGTACTTTTATTATTAAATCTTGCTGTCAATGGCGCTTTTCCAAATATAGGAGATTCAGAGAATACAGCAATAGGAAGTACTGGTTTTGCTGAAAAATGACCTATAAATTGCCCGAGTGCTATAGGACTTTCACCTACATTCACCGTGGCAGTAACTTTGCTTGTTACTGCGTCAATTATGGAAACACTATTGCTGCCGCCGCTTGTTTACAACATAAACTTTTGTTCCATCCTGGGTGATCGCAACTCCAATAGGTTGGAATCCTACATTCACCATAGCTGTAACGTTGTTAGTTGCAGTATCAATTACATAGACCTTATTAGCATACTCATTCGACAGATATACTTTTGTTCCATCTGGATTGACTGCAATTCCATTAGCTCCAGTTTCAACAATCACTGTGGAAGTAACTGTGTTTGTGGTTGTGTCAATTACAGAAACAGATTTGCTGCCCATGTTTGTTACATATACTTTTGTTCCTTTCGGGTTGACTGCTATTCCACTAGGATAATTTTCTACATTCACCGTGGCAGTAACTGTGTTTGTGGCTGTGTCGATTACAGAGACATTGTTACTAACCAAATTTGTCACGTATGCTCTCGTTCCATCTGGACTAACTGCAATCGCTTGAGGATAACTTCCTACAGGCACCGTGGCTATCACAGTGTTAGTCATAGTGTTAATTACAGAGACAGTATTGCTGATAATGTTTGTTACATACACCTTCGTTCCAGCTGGGTTGATTGCAACTCCAAAAGGTTCGGATTCTACATCCATTGTTGATGTAACCCTTTTCTTGGTAGTATCAATTATAGAAACGTTGTTGCTACCTGCGTTCGTCACATATACCTTTTTTCCATCTGGCGTGACTGCAACTCCACAAGGTATATCACCAACATTCGCTATGGATGTAACTTTGTTTATAGCTATGTCAATTGCAGAGACAGTATTGCTGCCCGAGTTCGTAATATATGCATATGGCTCTACGCCTACGATACTCACCATGATTAAAAGAGCCAGAATAGTAATTCCTAAGGCTTTTAAGAGTGTGTGCCCTCTACTTGCTTTATTATTTGCTACTTGCTCATATCCAGCCTCTAGATTTGGATTTAGATATTAATAATGAAGATCGTTACAAAAATACAAATGGATAATACTTCATTCTACAAAGTAAACGTTTCTACTTAAGAAATATATTTTTTGAGTTATCTAAATAGTTATTATATTGAATTTAATTATCAAACTTATAAAAATCTTAATAATATCCTCATGACAACAGCATTTTAACTTGCAAAACAGGCGTTCTGAAAAAAATTTAACTCTAAGGCGGGGAGCCCCCTTTCTCGGAGGGCATCAACACGACAGAGAAGGTGAGTTAACTTCACAAATTAAAATTGTAATTCATTAAAGCAGGAGCTATAGCTGAATTAGATAATCTCCAAAATTTAATTATATGTTTATAATTTGTGTATATATATTACTCGTAAAAATCAGAAATTTATCAAAATTTTCTTAAATTTATTATATAGATATATTATATTTAGCATAGTTTTGAGATATATATCATTACAAAAATTTATTTTTGTAAAATCTTGGGATCTAAATATCCTGACATTTCCAATGAAGGTACACCCCATACATTGTTAGCATGTATACGTTCCTTCAAATACCAGTAATTGGATTTGCTGGAGTTCCTAATAAATAATCTCATTAGGTTATAACTTTCCCTCAATTGTTCACAGGAAAAAGTTTTATCCACACATCTATAATTCTATTTTTTTGTGCTTGACTCACGAAATTCATATTGTGGAGTTATAAAGTAGAAATTATAGATCTTTTCCAGAAAACAATTTTGGGCTTTTTTAAAATGAGATCTTATGATTTATAAACTCCCAAATAAAGCACCCTACAGCTTTCTGAGTTGGTGGAAACTCTCCAGAGAACCTTTATTAACCAACTGAGATGTATTTTAGATAATTTCGATAACCTCTATGTATTTTGAGCATTGGCTAGTTTACTTATTTTAACAAAAATTTTTACTCATGAAAACTCTACTGAATCTGCTTTTAAAAAATAACGGAAATTTATTCAGTCAATTAGAGACAAAACTGCTGATTAATAGATTAATTACTTCATCAATTGGAAATTTTTTAGTATAATTTATGGCCCATATATTTTAACAAAACATTTTTCTAATGCAGAACCGAAGCTGATGTCATAACTATGTGTAATAATGCTTGTTCTACAGCAATAGCATGGTTTTACGGCTTTGAACTTGAGAAACAAAGTATTGATTGAATTTTTTTAGGAAATTTCTTGGTTTTCCTGAATATATATCACATAGTACAGCAGTCTAGTCATTCAGAAAGAGAATTCTCGATAACTGCATAGAAGAAGAAATAATGGGACCAGTTGCAAAGCCAACTTGATTGCCTTTGTTTAAAAATAAAAAGTTGAGTGATTAAGGAGATACTTTTATCCATTTAGATCCTGGAATGCCAAAAAGGCTAAACCTCGAAAAAATAAAGAAAAAACAAGGAGACTCAGAGATGGAACATGGACAAAAAAGGGTAGTAAGTCACACTTTGGATATAAAGTTCATAGAATAATAGCTAAAAATTATGAGCTGATCCGAAGGTTCAAAACAACGATAGCATCACTTCATGATTCGTATGTAAATTTCTCAGAAAAAAATTAAGTTGTTTATAGATACAGAGAATACTTTTGAACAAAATCAAAAGATTATAATTCAACAATGAAACGAGCAGTAAAAGAACTTCTTCTGGAAATAAGAGATATATTAAGAAACAAGAGAATCAGCTCAAAAAAAGTCACATGTGAACGAGTTTATGCAGTGACTAAAAAGATATTCAAAGCAGGACAAGTTCTTGTAACTATTATCCAATGAGTGAATCTAAGGATGTTATGTACGCTTTTTGTTATAATTTTTATCAATTGAGGACATTAAGAATAAAAGGAGTGTTTTAAGGATACTGGAAGCTATCTTCAAAATCAAAGAATAATTAATAGGAAAAGAAAAAATCTGATCAAATACAGAAATTCGCGGGAAAGATTTAAACATGATTCTCACGAAGAAAAAAACTTAGAGGTAAATCGGAATCCTCTATATTTATACGTGATAAATTTCGCATGTATATATCTACACGAAGCGAATTTGTGAGCATCAGGCTCTCTATCTATATTAAAACATCAAAACCTTATGAATTTTAAATTGAACAAATGTTATCTTATGTTCTGGGCCGAAGTGCTTGAAAAAACACCTATTGGGAAAGTTATATATACTGGGAGCATATTCTATGATTCCCCAACACATAGTAATTGTGTGGGGTGAAGTACAAATCTCTTTCATCTTTTAATGGAGTCAGGAGTTTTTTCCTGTCTGACGAGGATTTTGTCGGTTCGGTTAATTCTGGTTGGTAGTTGTTTTACAAAAACATCTATCGCAAAACTGAAAATAACTGAATTGATAGTTGTTAGTGCAAGTTTCTGCGACCAAAAACTTTAAGTGTGTGATATTATTGACAATTCTGGTTGATCCTGCCAGAGGTCACTGCTATCGGTGTTCGTCTAAGCCATGCGAGTCATATGTTCTTCGTGAACATGGCGTACTGCTCAGTAACACGTGGATAACCTGCCCTTGGGTCTGGCATAACCCCGGGAAACTGGGGATAATACCGGATAACGCATATATGCTGGAATTCTTTATGCGTGAAATGGATTCGTCTGCCCAAGGATGGGTCTGCGGCCTATCAGGTAGTAGTGGGTGTAATGTACCTACTAGCCGACGACGGGTACGGGTTGTGAGAGCAAGAGCCCGGAGATGGATTCTGAGACATGAATCCAGGCCCTACGGGGCGCAGCAGGCGCGAAAACTTTACAATGCGGGAAACCGTGATAAGGGGACACCGAGTGCCAGCATTATATGTTGGCTGTCCGGGTGTGTAAAATACACCTGTTAGCAAGGGCCGGGCAAGACCGGTGCCAGCCGCCGCGGTAACACCGGCGGCCCGAGTGGTGATCGTGTTTATTGGGTCTAAAGGGTCCGTAGCCGGTTTGGTCAGTCCTCCGGGAAATCTGACGGCTTAACCGTTAGGCTTTCGGGGGATACTGCCAGACTTGGAACCGGGAGAGGTAAGAGGTACTACAGGGGTAGGAGTGAAATCTTGTAATCCCTGTGGGACCACCTGTGGCGAAGGCGTCTTACCAGAACGGGTTCGACGGTGAGGGACGAAAGCTGGGGGCACGAACCGGATTAGATACCCGGGTAGTCCCAGCCGTAAACGATGCTCGCTAGGTGTCAGGCATGGCGCGACCGTGTCTGGTGCCGCAGGGAAGCCGTGAAGCGAGCCACCTGGGAAGTACGGCCGCAAGGCTGAAACTTAAAGGAATTGGCGGGGGAGCACAACAACGGGTGGAGCCTGCGGTTTAATTGGACTCAACGCCGGACAACTCACCGGGGGCGACAGCAATATGTAGGTCAGGCTGAAGACCTTGCCTGAATCGCTGAGAGGAGGTGCATGGCCGTCGCCAGTTCGTACTGTGAAGCATCCTGTTAAGTCAGGCAACGAGCGAGACCCGTGCCCACTGTTACCAGCATGTCCTCCGGGACGATGGGTACTCTGTGGGGACCGCCGGTGTTAAATCGGAGGAAGGTGCGGGCCACGGTAGGTCAGTATGCCCCGAATCTCCCGGGCTACACGCGGGCTACAATGGATGGGACAATGGGTCCCTACCCTGAAAAGGGTTGGTAATCTCACAAACCCATTCTTAGTTCGGATCGAGGGCTGTAACTCGCCCTCGTGAAGCTGGAATCCGTAGTAATCGCGTTTCAATATAGCGCGGTGAATACGTCCCTGCTCCTTGCACACACCGCCCGTCAAACCACCCGAGTGAGGTATGGGTGAGGGCACAGACGTCGTGCTGTGTTCGAACCTGAATTTTGCAAGGGGGGTTAAGTCGTAACAAGGTAGCCGTAGGGGAATCTGCGGCTGGATCACCTCCTAAGCAATAAACACGCCAACCAGATGCCGATAAATCGACAAAACCTCAAAAAAGAAGTATAATATGAGAAGTCTGTCATAAAGTACTTTTCTCTATTTACTTAGGGCTTGTAGATCAGTTGGAAGATCGCTGCCTTTGCAAGGCAGAGGCCCTGGGTTCGAATCCCAGCAAGTCCATTTTTATGCACCTGATAATTTAATTATCAGGGAAGGACTGATTACCTGCTTGGCAGGTAAATGAAGTCATGTATAAGATACTGTATACTGGACGCTTACTGGACCTGGTTAGGTGTAACAGGAATTATGCTATCAGGGGGATGGCTCGGCTCAAGAGCTGATGAAGGACGTGCCAAGCTGCGATAAGCCTGGGGTAGGTGCATGGAGCCAATGAACCCAGGATCTCCGAATGGGACCTCTCCATAGAGATCAGTAATGATCAGGAACGCTCCGAATTGAAACATCTCAGTAGGAGCGGGAAAAGAAATCAACCGAGATGCCGTTAGTAACGGCGAGTGAAACCGGCACAGTTCAAACCGAATCCCGCAAGGGAAATGTGGTGTTGTAGGGCTGTTCAAAAGTCTGGCGGCAAAATCAAACTTGCCTGAAACGGCAGACCATAGAGTGTGACAGTCACGTAGGTGTAAGCCAAAAGATGGGAACATGTCCCTGAGTACCGTGCGTTGGATATCGTGCGGGAATCTGGGGGGCACCAACCTCCAAAACTAAATACTACTTGAGACCGATAGCGAAATAGTAGGGTGACCGAAAGCTGAAAAGTACCCCGAGAAGGGAGGTGCAAAGTGCCTGAAACCTGATAGTGATAGAACGATACGGCATAAAAGGATCTTTGACATGAAGGAAGCATTCGCGAGGATGTTGTACGAATGTCACTGCCAGTGTCGTATCTTACGTTTTGAAGAACGGGCCAGGGAGTGTATCTTGGTGGCAATGGCTAACCTTATACTTGGGCAGCCGAAGCGAAAGCAACATGTGCGCAATCCTCACGGATGAGGCACGACGTATACAAGTGCGTGGAGTCACTGGGGTACGACCCGAAGCCGGGTGATCTAGGCGTGGGCAGGTTGAAGCGTGGCGAAAGCTACGTGGAGGACCGCAAACGGTTTTGATCTGCAAATCATTCGTGTGACCTGCGTCTCGTAGTGAAATGCTAATCTAACCCGGCATCAGCTGGTTCCTTCCGAAACATGTCGCAGCATGACCTGACTGGAGATCGTCAGTGGAGTAGAGCACTGATTAGTGGTTCAGGGGGAGAAATCCCTCACCCACCTGTCAAACTCCGAACCCACTGTCATCTAAGAAGGTTGGAGTCCGGACTACTGGGGTAAGCTTGTAGTCCGTAAGGGAGACAACCCAGCCCGTGGTTAAGGTCCCTAATTGTCGACTAAGTGTTAACACTAAAGGGCGTCCCAAGCCCTAGACAGCTGGAAGGTTAGCTTAGAAGCAGCTACCCTTTAAAGAGTGCGTAACAGCTCACCAGTCGAGGTTTAGGGCCCTGAAAATTGACGGGGCTCAAGTCGACTACCGATACCACGGAGTACCGTAAGGTAATCTCGTAGGAAGGCGTTGTGTTCGGGCAGAAGCAGGGCTGTAAAGTCCTGTGGACCGTTCACAAACGAAAATCCTGGTAATAGTAGCAGCAAAGCAAGGTGAGAATCCTTGCCGCCGAAGGGGCCAGGTTTCCTCGGCAATGTTCGTCAGCCGAGGGTTAGTCGGTCCTAAGACGTGTCGTAATTCGAGCACGCCGAAAGGGAAACAGGTTAATATTCCTGTACCGTTTAGCAAGAAGTCTGACGTCTCAGGGCAGACCAGGCGGTGTTGTCGCGCCGTCTAAGCAGCGAAACCTGTGGAGAGCCGTAATGGCGAGAAGTGGGTGAATCTGTGATGGCGAAAGCTGGTTGCACCCAGGGACCCGTGAAAAGGACAGCTAAATGTCCGTACCGAGAACTGACACAGGTGCCCCTAGCTGAAAAGGCTAAGGCGTGTCGGAGTAATTCAGTTAAGGGAATTCGGCAAATTAGCTCCGTAACTTCGGGAGAAGGAGTGCCTGCTTTGTAGAAAGCAGGTCGCAGTGACCAGGGGGCTCTAACTGTCTAATACCAACATAGGAGATTGCAAACCCGTAAGGGCTAGTACAATCTCTGAATCCTGCTCAGTGCAGGTACCTGAAACCCCGGTTCAACGGGAAGAAGGGCCTGTAAACAGCGGGGGTAACTATGACCCTCTTAAGGTAGCGTAGTACCTTGTCGCTTAATTGGCGACTTGCATGAATGGATCAATGAGAGCCCTACTGTCCCTAACTGGAATCCGGTGAAGCTTACATTCTAGTGCACAGTCTAGAGACCTCTAGGGGGAAGTGAAGACCCCGTGGAGCTTTACTGCAGCCTGTCGTTGGGTTGTGGTTCTGGATGTACAGTGTAGGTAGTAGACGTCGAAGCGGGTGCGCTAGCATCCGTGGAGTCGCAATTGGGACACTACCCTTCTGGGACTACGACCCTAACTCTGAGAAGAGGACCCCGATAGGTGGGCAGTTTGCCTGGGGCGGGACGCCCTTGAAAAGATATCAAGGGCGCGCAATGGTTGACTCAAGTGGGTCGGAAACTCACTGAAGAGTGCAAGAGCATAAGTCAGCCTGACGTTATTCAGCATAGCAGAGGATGACGAGACGAAAGTCGGCTCTAGCGAACTTTTGTGCCTCCTTGGTGGGGGCCAAAAATGACAGAAAAGTTACCCCGGGGATAATTGAGTCGTTGCCGGCAAGAGTACATATCGACCCGGCAGCTTGCTACCTCGATGTCGGTTCTTTCCATCCTGGCCGTGCAGCAGCGGCCAAGGGTGAGGTTGTTCGCCTATTAAAGGAGATCGTGAGCTGGGTTTAGACCGTCGTGAGACAGGTCGGTTACTATCTACTAGAGGTGCTGGAGGTCTGAGGGTAAGCTGCTTTTAGTACGAGAGGAACCAAGCAGCGGCGCCACTGGTGTACCGGTTGTCCGACAGGGCAACGCCGGGCAGCTACGCGCCAAGGAATAAGAGCTGAATGCATCTAAGCTCGAAATCTGGCCTAAAAAGAGACCTCCTTAAGGATTCCGGTAAAAGACCGGTTTGATAGAAACGGGATGTAAGCACCAAGGCAACGAGGTGTTCAGTCCGCGTTAACTAACCATCCGTTCCTTCACCATACCAGGTCTAGGCGAAATTCAGTATGCAGTATTTCTATACATGACTCATTTTGTCTTTATAAAAAATCCTATTGTAGGAGTATGGCGGCCATAGCGGCAGGGTAACTCCTGTACCCATCCCGAACACAGAAGATAAGCCTGTCCACGTTCCTTATTGTACTGAAGTGCGCGAGCCTTCGGGAACTCTGGATAGTTGCCATATTCACTCTTTACTATAAAAATTTAAAATGTATTTATGATATGATTATTGGTATTGAAATTTTATAGTGGAAAATAGATCATTTTGTACTTATGGAAGTAAATATGTGAGTCTTACACTAATTAATCAGTTATTAATCAGTTATTTCTTAATTGCATTTAAGATCATACTTTACTGTTCTTACTAATTTTTTCTCGTTATAAATTTTATTTGTATTAGATGATGGGATATTTTATTTGTAAATATATATTCTTTAGAAATTTATATATTTAAGCTTTAAGGTATTTGGGTGTTTTTTGTCTTGCTCGATTACCTAGCAGCTTGCTTGGATATGGTAATTTTTCGGAGAGTTTTTATTAATTAGCCGATTTAGATTTTAATTCAACCTTATCAATATTATAAATTTATAAAGTATTTTGTCCTAAAAAACGTGTTTTCCGACAAAATATTTCGGACAAAATATAACAAATCTTATAAAAAGATCATGAAATATAATTTTTTTATCTTATGAGGAACTTGGGAGCATGAAGCTCTTTATGTCTACTAAAATTCTTTTTGGTCAAAGATGTGTTACTAAGCTGTTAGTGTCATAAAATGGGATTACTGCTTCTAAATCATTTTTTCTGGTTCATTATTCCTTGATTTTAAAGATAGCTTCATCTATCGTTAGAATACTCCATTTATTTCCAATGTCCCCAAATGATAGGGATTATACCAAAAAGCTGTCCAAAATATCTTCAAATTTACTATTTGAACATTCGGGACATGAACTTTTCCTGCTTTGAGTAACTTTTTAGTTACTGCTAAACTCGTTTCCTTGGAGCTTTTTGAAATGATTCTTTTGTTTCTCAATTTATCACTCATTACCAGATGATGTTTTCTATTGATCTTTTCATTGTTTTATCAAGACTTTTCGATTTGCCCCAAAGTATCTTCTGCCCTCTAAACAACTTCATTTTTTTAAGATAAATCTATATCTGAATCATGAAGTGATGTAGTTGTTTTTTTAAATCTTCCGTCAGTTAATAATCTCTGTACACTTAGCTGTGAATTTATATCCAAAGTATAACTTATTACTATTTTTTCTTCAGATTCCATCTCTGTTTCTCATTGTTTTTGCTTCGTTTTCTCGATATTTATCCTATTTTGCATGGCAGGATATTAATGTATAATGTAGCTCTCAGAATCTTTTTTTATATTCAAACCAAGGCAATTAATTGCCTTTGAACTGTCATCAGATTTCTTATTCTTTGAAGTTATCAACAATTTCTTTCTACTGATCAAACTGTGCTAATGTCTGGTATGTACTCAGCAAAAACAAAAAATTTCCTGAAATAAATTCGATCAATACTTTGTTTCTCAAGTACAAAGTAAGAAAGACCATTCCATTGCTGTAATCAAGAATTTTCGAAATAATGATTACTTCAGCTTTAGGTCTTTCTCTGGGAACGGTTTTGTTAAAATCTGTTAATTCAAAAATGATACGAGAATATTGCTAATCAATTAAGGAATAAGTTTCAGCCTTTATGTCTCCTACTAACTGAAGATGTTTGTATTAACTCTTTGAAAGCAAAATCAGCAAACGTTTTCGCATGGAAAATTATTGTTAAGTATTTTAACTCTCCAATACTTAAACGCAAAGATATTTTTGAAATTTTCCTTAGTAGTAAATAGAGGTATGCTACTCTAAATCCATTTTTTTCTATTTTTTTGAAGTATTAATTTTTCATTGATTGACATTATTCGAATTAGCATTGTCGAGATCTTCGTAAAATATTTCAAGATTTTTTTGTAAAATTATAATTTAGTTAATTTATTCTCAGCTATAGTGGCTTTATTTATGTTTTTATTTTCTAAGTCTCATTCGATTTTTTTAAGCGCGAGTTCGATGGCATCTAGAAGGCTGTCTTTCGGGATGATGGTTGTAACAGGGATGTTAATAATTTTTTCTACAGTTGGGCTTACTATTGGAGCACATACCAGGGCCTTTGCTCCATCTCTTTCAGCGTTAACAGCTGCTATTATTGCTTCTTCCATTGAGGTTGCTGAATATTCCCTTATTGTGACCAGCCTGCCAGCTATTTTTTTCTTAGTTTCTACGATATTATCAAGCACTGAGCGAGCTGCAATTACTGCTATAAAATCCCCACTGTCCGATTCTGTGATATCGCGGATTGTTTTCACTATCTGACGGAGGGTTTTGATATTTGGATCTCGATTACCTGATAATATTTTATAGAGTGTACTCGGGGGGATATTTGCTTTTTTGGCAAAATCTACGGCAGTTAGGTTAAGGTCCTCCTTAATTACAATCGAAAATGTTTTTTGAAATACATCATCGGATTCGAAAGCTGATTTGATAACTTTATCTGCAGCATTCATGATATTCAACCTCTGAAATCCTGTAAAGACTTTCAATAGGTATAAATATTTTGCACCTAAAGAGATTTTGGACCAGATGAAAATATATCCAGATATATTAATAAATTTGGTATATAGTGATATTTTCCGAATTTTTTCAAGTGCAAAATTGTTCATATATGGGATATGAATAAAATTATATATACTTTAATTATTCAGCTTGGGGAAAACAATGCCAATAACTACATTTACTAAAATTAAATTCTTTAATTTCGGTGTGTTTATCTTTAGATTTGTCAATTATTGATCATTTTTTACCATCAATCAGTAATAAGAAGTACATGTTGCGTCAAAAAATAGCTACCAATTGATTTTATGTAGTGTGAATAGTTACCTATCGAGAACTAATATTGAACAAATAAGCAAGCAAATTTTACATATCTATTAACTTATAGAATGTCAAATATGGTGGACTAGTTTTGAGGCTTAGATTTTATTCCGGTCGAATATCATTAGCTTGCTGAGGTGGTGTAAACTCTCCAAAAAACAGTTATTTAACTAACTTACATATATTTCAAATTACCTTGAACTATAATATATAACTATGTCATTCAAAGCTTCGTATTCATAAATATCAGATATCACATGTTTTTTGTATGAAGTATCAAAAATTTATCTTAGAAAATGACTTTATTAACTCTTTAAAATATCTATGCTCTGAAATTGGTAAAAGATCTTCTTTTGAGTTGATACGATCTGTAATGATAGTTTTCAGGTACATTTTTTTGTTGTCGGACCTAAATCTTCATCTTTAAGAGTAATGCTAAATTTTAAAAGTATCATGATAAATAAATTTTAACTAATTCGCGAAGTTTGGAAAAAAGTTTTAGTGTGGAAACTATAGTGTAATTGAGATTGCATTGGAGCCGTGGATATGGGAGCGCTTCAGTGTAATTTAAAACTATGTCAAATATTAGGGAAACAAGTCACTAAATGAATATAAGCAAGTTAGAGTTTTAATCATGAATGTATTCCTTTAATATCCTGTGCTTTGCTGCGGGCATATCCCGTTGCTTCACCCTTGTTGAGCCACCAAAAGTTTGATTCTCACTTAATTTTTTGATAAATAAGTACATGGATTAGTAGAAAGATTCTTCGAACAAGTGACAAAGGGTGGAAGTAAGAGCAAATGTATTTTTTTGAAAAAATCCTTATTCAGAGGGTATTGTTTAGATAGTTTCGGAAGATATTGTTAGGCTAGGAGAGGTTACACGTTATGAATATTATCATTATTTATAGAGGATTTCGATAACCCCTTCATTTCAGCGAATTGTTTATATAGGCTCTATAAGCAACCAGCCAAAAATTGTGGTCTATCAAAATTCTCTTAATTCTTTTTCTAAGGCACTAATAGAAGTTTACAGGTACTAAGTATAAAGGTAATCAAGTTTTAATTGACTTAAAATCGTTGCCTATTATCCAGGACTAATTCAAGATACCCTGTTGAGAAAATAGCTCAAGGAAAACTGACTCCTCTGAGATGAATATGCCACTCTTTGGAATGGCTGCAGCATGAGATAACACAGCGCTATTTCATCCAACAATGTAGAGACATTCTTCCTACAGCCTTCCTTTTCCGAAAAAGTATGGTAAAGGAAGGTGATGACGCATCATCGTACAATCTAGGCATATGGGGGTAGAGCACATATGATGTGGCCTTTCGATGAGCGGAAAACTTGTGGGAGATCATCTGGATATTGTGGAGCAGATTGTAAAGATGTATATTAATGCAATTTAATGTACCAAAGTGCACGTGTCTGAGGTGGTCAGGTTTTTTTAAAGAAAACTTCAAATAATCTTAAAACTGTGAGGATGTCTCTTAAAGAATGGTATATAAATGGATTACAGATCAGTCACGAATTGAAAATTCAATTGCATGTTCCTGAAATGTTCTTTATGAACTTAATTAAAATCAGAAACCTCTGACAAAAGAATATATCTTTGATACGAGTTTCTATTAGAAAGCTATCATCATGAAACGATACAGAAAATTTAATAAATGAAGATAAAATATGGTGATCAAATGCTACTGATTTTCTAAGGAGTGATTTGAATTTTTTTATAAAAATGAAGTCTGCCGGAAAGATAAAAAAGTAAGACTTCTTTTGATTAGACATGAAAAGTAGTTTCATCAAAATAATAAAAGAAAACGGTATTGAAGCATTGTCTCTTATAATTGTAGTCCTGATTTGGCAGCTTGTAGCTGATAGGATTATACAGAATAATTTTCTTCTTCCGAGTTTTTATGATGTAATAACTTCTTTCTTTGCCCTTGTCAAAAACGGGCTAGTTTTTATGGATATATTCATAAGTTTACTTCACTTTTCATTAGGGATTATTGCAGCACTTATAATCGGAATTCCCTTAGGAATATCAATGGGATGGTTCAAAAAAGTAAACAGAGTAGTGGACCCTGTAATCGAAATATTGCGGCCGATTCCCCCGCTTGCCTGGATTCCATTTGCAATTGTATGGTTTGGACTTACACATCAGGCTGCAGGTTTTGTTGTGTTTGTAGGAATGGTATTTCCAATTGTTATCAATACTTACACAGGTTTCAAAAACGTACCGAAAGTTAATGTTGAGGCAGCAAAGGTTCTTGGATGCACCCAAAATGTAAAACTCATACGCTTTATTGCTATCCCTTCAGCTATGCCTTCAATCGCTGCGGGTATCAGAATTGCTATGGGAGTAGGCTGGATGTGCCTTGTTGCTGCAGAAATGTTCGGAGCCAGCGACAGGGGACTTGGGTATCAGCTCTGGTTTAATTATTACCTTCATAGGATGAATTTTGTGGTAGTGTATATGCTCCTCCTGGGATTCATGGGGCTTTTTATCGATCACTTTTTCAGATATTACGTGGATGCAAAATTACTAAAATGGACGGCAGGAACTGTGGTGTAAAATGGGTCGAGTAAGCGTAATAAACGTTTCACGAACATTTTCAAAAAAAGAAAATAATTCTGAGACAGAGGCTTTAAAAAATGTTGGCTTTGATGTAGAGGATGGGGAGTTTGTTTGCCTTCTGGGGCCTTCCGGCTGTGGCAAGACAACGTTGCTTAGAATCATTGCGGGACTTGAAACTCTTACCTCAGGAGAAATTACTCTAAATGGGATTCCTATAACAGGCCCAGATCCTAAAAGAGGCCTGGTTTTCCAGCAATATTCCCTCTTTCCCTGGAGAACCGTTATGGATAATATCACCTTTGGACTCGAAATGCAAGGGATTAAAAAGATTGAAGCTAGGAGACAGGTGGAGAAGTATATAGAGCTTGTGGGCTTGGAGCAATTCAAAAATAGCTATCCATATGAACTATCTGGAGGAATGCAGCAGCGAGCAGCCATTGCAAGAGCTCTTGCGAATGAGCCGGAAGTACTCCTGATGGACGAGCCTTTTGGGGCCCTCGATGCTCAAACTAGAAATATCCTCCAGGATGAGCTCCTTAAGATATGGGAGCAAAAACATGTGACCTTCCTTTTTGTGACCCATAGCGTTGATGAGGCTGTTTTTCTTTCAGACAGGGTGGTAGCTATGACATCAAGGCCAGGAAGGGTAAAGGAGATTGTAGATATAGATCTCCCCAGGCCACGACGTCGGACAGGTCCCGAAGCCAATAGTTTAAGGGATTATATTCTAAAACTTCTAGAAGAAGAGAGGCTAGAAAGGTGATTTTTGAAAGGAGACAGACTAAAAAAATGAGTTAACGAAATTTATTCTTCATACTGGATAATAAAATTCTTTCATGGTTCTATATTTTTTATAAAAATCTTCCTATTATTTTTGGGTTAAGTCCTACTTTTACATAACCTATAGAACACATCCGGGTTTGATATGAGTATCTCCCTTGTAGGTAGCAACATTACTCTAGCTTTATTCGGAAGGATAAGCTTAGATATCTTCTTCATATTTCTCAGAATTTTTGTCACTGTACATACAATAGCCTTCTTGGTTTCACATTACTTTGAACAATCTCACCTTTGCAAAGGTCAGGCCTGCAAGTTACAGTAGGGTTTTAACTACCTCCTAGCCAACAATTAAATTGCTTTCCAGCTAAGGTACTTCTCAAGAAAAACTTTTTTCAATCATGTAGATATTGGACACGGGGTAATAATTTATAAAAATCATTAGCAACCATTCTTGATTATTTTTTCTAATTATCGGTATAGGATAAATATTTTAGTTGTATACTTTTTCCATAAGTTTTGTTATCAAGTTTCTAAAATATCATTGAATGTTTGTTCCAAATCGCTGAAATGTTAACTATCAACTTGTAAATGAAAATATTAGATAAGCCTTTGGAAATTCTTTTAGTTGAAGATAATAAGGGAGACAATGGATTAATTCTAGAATTCTTCAGTGATGCAAAAGTTATACCTAATCTTCATGTTGCTGAAGACGGGGAAGAAGCAGGCAATTTTTTATGTCATGAAGGGAAGTTTTTAGGTTCTCAGCGTCCAGATATAATTATTTTGGATTTGAATTTACCAAAAAAAGATGGACGTGAGGTTCTTAAAGAAATAAAAAGAGAATTGTAGCTTTAAAAACATACCTGTAATCATTTTAACTACTTCCAATGCTGAAAAAGACATCCTTAGAGTTTATGATCTTCATGCCAATGCCTATCTCATTAAATCACTTAATTTTGAAAAATTTATGACAGTAATTGAATGCATAGAAGACTTTTGGTTTAAAGCTGTAACATTACCACCAAAACACTCGCATTAAAAATTATGATCGTGGAAATAATACAACAGTTAGAATCGGTATATTCATATAAAAGTAAATTGGGCTTTAAATAAACAGATTTGCTGAAAATTAAGTGTATGTGCGTTTTTCTATACTTTTAAGTTTATGAGTATAGTTACTATGAATAGAATAGTAATGAGAATTTACGTTGAGAACATATATGAATTTTAGTGAATTTAGATAAACTTCGACACATTTGAGTATTGAAGAATTTAAATCTCTTAAGACTAATTTCTACTTATGAAAACTCTTACTGATTTTGCTCTTAAAACTCTAATTTTTAGAAGTTAAAATGAAACAAACATCTCTAATTTGCCTATGTCCAACTGAAAAGACTCCAGACTATGAGCGAAGACTTGGATATAAGAGAATATTAGAAGTAGCTGAAAAACTCTATAAGTGTTGACAGCTGTGGTATAATGGTCTAGTTATTAGCCTGGGCGACCAGACTGATCTAAAATGTCAAAAAAGTTGATCTTGTTAGCTGCAGGGAGGAGAATCCTGTAGCCTGTCGGAAAGTCTACTGCAAGGTACGGAATACCTATAAGAAGTAACAAGATTCGATTAAAGATATAGTTTTCGTATATCATAATTATAACTACCTTAAACTAATGAGTGTAACTCTTTAGGCGAAATTCTATCTTAAAATCAAAGTAACCATCTTTTATAAAATAAATTATATTAATTTAATGTAATATTATATATACATATGAAATTTCGAAAACCTACCCCGAGTTATCAAGCTGCAAAGCCATGAGGATTTAGTGTGTCAGAAAAAGAACTTAATCTGGGGCTCCCAGTGGGACTTTTATTGATTGTTATATAGGAATATATCATTATCTGAGTCAAAAACGTCTTAAAACGCTCCACAATCGTTTATTTTCTTATGCCAAGAGTTCTAATTAGGGCTTATGTATCAGAAAACGAAGAAAATATTGAAAATGAGGTTGAATAGAGCTTGACGCGAGCTCAATAATAAAAGGGGAGCTATTAAGGTTCCCCTTTATTTTTATTTTTTGGCTACATTACTTTCTGCACTTGTGGGATTTGGTAAGTTCCATTTAATACCTTGGGACCTGGTAGATTACATTCTAAAGATGACAGAAAAATCTCCATTGGGTGCAAACAGCCAATTTGATTTTTTTCCTGAAGTTCATCGTGTTGGATGTAGATGTCCAGTGAACCATTTGGGTTCACCATGTGGCACATTTTTATATTTAGATCATGTAGCTGCCGTAGCCAAGACCATAGAAACCGTATCCGAGGCCGCAGCCGTAGCCGCCGTACCAGGGGTATCCAAAGCCGTAGCCCCATTCGCCATACCAGGGGTATCCAAAGCCGTAGCCCCATCCGCCATACCAGGGGTATCCAAAGCCGTAGCCTCAGCCGCCATGACCGCCATGACCTGTACTAGCTGCAACTGCTGAAAACGATGTTACAAATAGGACTGCCAGTAAAACGGCAAGTACCTTTTTCATTCTGAGTTTTAACATTTATTTCACTCCTTTTATTATATTTACAACATGATATTTTGAGAGTTATCTTTGAATCATTGCTCTATCGACTAATAGTGAAACCAAACTTAACTGGCCTGCTAGTAAAAAGGCAAGTATCTTTGTTACTGAGTAACAATCATTAATAATGTCCGTATTATATATTAATATTATTAGATTAATAAAAAAATAAATGTAGACAAGTTCACTAATGAATCCACAAGTTTAAAAAGCGCATTTCTGCATTAAAATGAAGAAAATTAAGATATCAAATACCTATCAATAAAAATTCAAGAATGTAATCAATAACATAATTCCTGTAATAGCAGGCCAGTACAGTACCTTCATGTATATGTTGTCTTTTGTATCAAAAGCTCTAAATTTTCTAAGTTCCATCCAGAATAAGAAAACATTGCTGATCTATTACTAATATATGAAAAGGTTGCTGATCTATTATTAATGGAGCTTATGGAACTCATAAAGCGTTTGGAGCTCATGGAACACTTGGAATTAATTAACCTATTTGTTTCCTGTGATCTGGTCTTCATTTATATCAATGAGTATTGAGACTACTAACCTCAATACAGGTTGCTAGTTAGGGCTGCCAAAACCATTTTGCTTCTGAAATGTAATATTCTCTTTCCATATTGCATAATATATATGGAATTCAGTATAACTATGCACTAGGAATAACACTGTCATAATGTTTATGCATCTATCTTTATTAACTCACAATATGTAGAATAACTAAGCTAGGTGATTTATG
This sequence comes from uncultured Methanosarcinaceae archaeon, assembly GCA_963733675.1. GTDB lineage: Archaea > Halobacteriota > Methanosarcinia > Methanosarcinales > Methanosarcinaceae > Methanosarcina. The sequence goes on from CAVTET010000001.1 coordinate 820,556, forward strand.
AGATGAATAGTTTCCTTATTTTGCTTACACTACTATAACTAAAGTTCGTATCCTTAAAAGCTTGAAATTAGAGAAACTAATGAAAACTGAAAAGCAGATCAATAAGTGGGCTAAATAAAAGATTCGAAACTTCTTTTTTTGAGATATTTTTTTGCTTGTTTAGTTATTTATTACAGAGGATTTTGATAAATCCCTAAATTTAGTCATATTCTTATAAATGGTCTATAAATAACTCGTGAAAATCAGAGATTTATCGAAAGCCCTTATATTCAATTGCTAGTAGTATGAATGATAAATTTTGGCTATCCTATAGGATAATATAATGGTTCATATTTTCTTTTTCTGATTAGCCAATTCAAAATTAGGTGAATATTTCAATGTGAGATTCTGTAGGTTTCAATTATGTGTGCCACTCATTATCCCGGGAACTGCTTGATTTTTACTCCCAGATTGGCCAAATCTTTGAAGAAGTAGGGATAAGAGATGGACACAGATTCAGTTGTGTCAATTGTAGTATTCCCTGTCACCATCCCTGCTATTGCAAGGGCCATCACAATTCTGTGGTCGTGCCAGCCGTGAACTACTGCTCCCTTAAGTTTACCTCCGGTGATGGTCAGACTGTCCTTCTCTTCTTTAAGGGTGATTCCAAGCTTTGGAAGTTCGGTTGCAAGGGCACGAAGTCGGTCAGTTTCCTTATATCTAACATGTTCTGCATTTTCGATTCTGCTGATCCCTTTAGCAACTGCAGCCAGAACAGCGACTGTAGGGACAAGATCAGGGGTTCCTCCGGCATCAAAGGTGATGGCTTTTAAATGTTTACCTCCTCTGACAGTTACAGTACCAGCTTCTTTATCCCATGTTATATCTGCTCCCATTTGTTTCAGAGTTTCAATGATCAGCTTATCCCCTTGTTTAGAGGGATATAAATTTTTGACTGTGACTTTTGACTTGTCTGTCAGAGCTGCGGCTGCAAGAAGATAGGAAGCGGAAGAAAAGTCACCGGGAATTGTATAGTCTTTGAGATCATATTTTTGTTTCCCGGGGATAATGAATCTAGTTCCATTGTGACTGTCCTTTGAAATTTTAGCTCCTGCCATTTCAAGCATCTCAATTGTTATGTCCACATAGGGTTTTGACTTCAATTTTCCTATAATCGAAAGAGTGGTGCTATTTTCTATAAGCGGGCAGGCTATAAGAATGGCGGAGATGAATTGAGAACTGATGGAACCGTTAATATTCACCTCCGTCCCTTTAAATCCACCTTTGACTACAAGCGGAGCTCTCTCGTTTCCTTGAGTGGAGCAGGCGCTGACACCCAATTTGTTGAGAACATCAAGAAGAGGTCCATTTGGTCGGGTGCGCAGGGAGTTATCTCCAGTGAGCACTGTGATTCCATCAGTAAGGCCTGCAACTGCTGTCATGAAACGGAGTGTTGTCCCTGAATTTGCAGCATCAATTACATCTTCCGGAACATTTGGTTTTCCATTAACTCCATGAATTATGAGATTTTCTTCCTCCCTTTCAATCAAGGCCCCGAACATCTCTGAAGCACGGATTGTAGCGAGGGTATCGGCGGAAATCAGAGGGTGACGTACAATTGATTCTTTCGAAAGGGCTGCCAGGGTTATAGCCCTGTGAGTATAACTCTTTGAGGGTGGAGCAAAGACTTCCCCTTTAATTGATGATTTGCTAATAAAAACGCGCATATATATAGCTCTCCTACTTTTATTTTAAACTTTTTTTCAAAATTCAGATAGCTTGTTTGTGTTTTTTTGTTAATGATTCTAAATTTAGTTTTAGGAATTCAATTCACAACTTGTACAATACTTTCCACCATGTATAAACCATGGTCATAGGAATGAGCTGAAATGCTGATACCAGTTATCGTACCGTGTTTTGCTCTTCTACTCTGTCAGTGCATTTATTAGAGGAGTTTCGAGAGTCCATTATGATTTACGAGGTCAGCTCCTGCTACCTAATTTCTTCTGGAAAACTAATTATGTGTGCACTCTCACCCCTTATTTCAAAGTTATCGAGCGTCATGAAAGGGACCTCATCAACTCTTGTGTATAAAGGGGTGATCCATGTAATCGCTATTTTCTGCCTGGATGTGGGGCTTTCCTAACATTTATTAATCATACATTCTATCTGGTCTGTTTTTCAGTTCTAGTTAAGAAAGCTCTTTCAGTATGTGTATTTAAAATTCTGTGTGTAATCATTCACTCTTTATTCTCAAAACCAAGTCGATAAAGTTGGCTTTGCAACTGCCTCCAGATTTTTTCGTTGCAGTTATCAATAATTCTTTTTCTGAATGATTAGACTTTGGTACTGTCTGGTATGTACTTAGGAAACCAATAAATTTCATAAAAGAAATTCTATTATACATTGTTTCTCAAGAGCAAATTCAGTAGAGTTCTCATAAGTAAAAATTATTGTTAAGAGATTTAAACTCTCTAATACTTAAATTCATAGGAGTTTATAGAAATTCTCTAAGATATTATGTTTTTTTTATTGAGTATAGTGAAAAGATTTTATCAAATAATGACTTTATCAACTATTTAAAATATGTATGCTTTAAAATTGGTAAAAGGTACTTTTTTGAGTTGACGGAATAGGTATTAATGGTGATCATATGCATCTTTTCGTTGGTCTGAACCAATATATTATCCTTCAAGAGTGATGCAGATTATATAAATATATCACAGCAAGAAAAATCTTTAAATAATAATCTGATATTAAAAACATCTTTTGTATGGTGAACTTTGGAATGCTGGAGACTGTATTGGAACTGTGGTTAATGATACAAATTCTGATTGAATTATAGAGAATGTTGAAATTAAGGAAAACAGAAAGAAAAAAATTATACGAATAAATTAAAATATTTGATTTGAATAATTCCTTTATTCAAGATTTTGGGTGCGAACATACCCAGTTACTTGAAGCTAATTGCGCTATTGCAACTTTTATTTTATTCTGTTTTTTAAAAATGATTTCGAAGCTAGTGAGATTCAAAATTACTGTTCGAGGTATATTTATATATATCAATACATGTTATACACACAAGTCGCATTGTATAGGTCCTTGCACGAGGTAATGGGAAATCCTGACTGTGAGTGTACAGACAACCCCAATGCGGTACAACAATAGTGTGACATTGACCGACACGAGGGTAACTGAAAGTGACTGCGGGAAACCAGAGAATGAACTTTCGGAGTTAGTGCGTTCGGGCTACAACACTATTCTTTATGGTTTCAAGGGTTCCATTTGGTAGGTCCAGTACTTTGCTAAATATCTCTCTTCAACTTTTATTCCATCTATCTACCTAAGAACTTCACCATTATCCTAACTCTTATTTTTAGTATCAGCCATCCCTCAATGAAAAATACAAACATACCAAATCTGAACTTTTCTCATCTATAGATGTATGTCCTCGTTTGATGCTCTTAGAATGTTTTTCTGGAGGTTTTCTTATGTGTTTTTTTGCAGGCATATACATTTTAGCATAAATATACAATGTTAAAATTTTTAGATGTGTTGCTTAATTTAGCCATATTTCTTATTTTACATTGTAAACTACGAAGTGATGGAGGTTACATTGAAACTGTGGGTTATGGACAACTTGCGATGTAATAAAAAACCATGTTGAAAATCAGATAAACAAGAGGAAAAAAGAATAATAGGAAAATTAAAATATTTCATTTAGGATAATTTCCTCTATATTAAGGTCTTTGAGCAATTTTGCTTCGTTTTGAAATTAGTATTGTTTCATTCTATTGGATAAGCTCTTTATGTTTAATATTTTAGGATGGCCGAATAAGTATGTTTCACACGTAAATATTGTTACTGTTTTGAGACAGACTGAACTAAATATTTCTGGCTACTCCTAATAAATGTATTAAATAATGGCTCTGTAGAAATCCTCTAAATTGAATTTCTACACTATATTTTATAGCTATTATGTTATAATATAACTCCTTATTTTTCCCCATAACAACGAAGGAATACTCAATATTGAAATCGAATAAATACATCAAATTTGTTGATGCTAGCCTTGAAACTGTGCAGTCTTCGAGACTGAAGCTTTATTACTGCAAATATTTCAAACATGTTTATACTCAGCATCAGATTCTTGTTTTATTGAAGGAGTATATAAGCACAGACTATCGTGATTTTGTAGAACTTATTGACCTTATGGATTGTATAAAAAAACTTGATCTTGATAAGATTTCACATTTCACTACTCTTAGAAAATTTGTATCAAGAATTCTTTCTTCCCCGCTTAACCTAATTTTGTCAAGGATTCTAAAGCTATTTTACTACATGGAGAAAATGTCTCTATTACAGCGATTGATGCAACAGGATTTACGAGTTCCTACGCAAGTTATTATTATTCCCGCAGAACGGGGAAGCTTCGAAAAAGCTTCCTGAAAACTTCAATATCAGTAGACACAAATAAAATGGTAATATTAGGATGGAAAATCAGTCAAAAAACAGATCACGAGATTAAACATGCAAATGCTCTGATAAGACAATCAAATAGGATAAGAAGGTCTGAATGTTATGTGATGGATAAAGGGTATGATTCTGAAAATATTCATGCTCTAATTAGATAAGAAATGAAGGCAGACTCAATTATACCTTTAAGGAAGAGAAACAGAAAGAAAGTCGGGGAAAATATAGAAAACAATTACCTCTGGTCTTTGACAAAATTAAATACAATCAAAGGAATCTGGCAGAGACAACATTCTCTGTAGTGAAAAGGAAGTTTGGAGAAACACTTCGGGCAAGAAAGTTCCGTAATCAAGTAAAGGAAATTAAACTTAAACTCATAGTGTACAACATAGACAAAAAAGTTGTAGAAATAATTTGCATCAAATTAAGGATTTCTACAGAGCCAAAATAATCTCTCATTTGTAAGTAAACCATTTATCACAGAAGATTTCAATAAATTTCTGAGTTTCTTGATTCATTTATATACTACTAATAAAAATATCATTAATTTTAGGGGTTTATCAAAATTCGCTTAAAACTTAGCTATTAAAGTTTAGGAAAAAATATTCATAGTGTCATTATTTAAAATTTGATGGATAAGTTCTTTGAAAATCATTTTCTTTAACGATTGGCTTTGATTGTATTTTTCTTCCAAAATGTCTTGAAAATTACATATTTTTCACAACTCAAAACCAACATTTTTAGATTTATTTTGAGTAGCTAAATAATTACATTAAATCAGAATAAAAGCAAGAATTTGTCTTTAATCTTAACCTGACAACGTAGGTATAAAGGCTTTCTACATCTTTAATCTCCTTATGACACATCAGCTTCATTTTGTGGCGTATCTGAAGCTCAGGTTTCAAACCAAAATTTTCGAAATAGCCTGAAAGCTTAACAGCCAGTAAATCACCCCGTCTATCCCAATCTGTTAGGACGACTACTTCATTTCCAATTTTTGCAATTGTCTCTGTAAAATTATAAAGAGAGGTGTTGGTTGCAAGCTCAAAATTGCCTTCAATTCCAAGCCTTCTCAATGAAAAGATATCTCTTTTCCCTTCCACGATGATAATTGCTCCCCTTCCTGAATACTCTGAAAGTTCGGATAGCAACTCTTCAATTTTTTCAAGCTTTTTTCTGTAAATTTCAAGATCAACCACGGTGTTATACAACCTTCTCCTATATATTCAATAGTCAGGATAATAAGATGCTGAAATGTTACTTTTTAAAATCGGGGGAAAATTACTCTTAAAACTATCCTATTTCAATAGGTCGTTTTTCATTTTTTAAAATAGGGCGCAAAAATAGAAACAGCCTGTTGGTAAGAAATTCCTTTTATTAGTAAGGATTTTTTACTACTTGTTATTCCACTGGAGAGCCGAATATCCGAATTACTAATCCCAAAGAGTTTTGCAAAACATTTGACCAATTGTTCGTTTGCTTTTCCCTTATGGGCATTTTTGGTTATCTTTACTTCAATTCTCTTACGCCATTCGTTGTAACCACTCGGAATTGAGATCAAACTGGAACCAGGAATGACTTCGATATCGACAATAATACTAGAATCCAAATCTTTTATTGCCTCTTCGAAAGACATATTTTTACCTTTTTGAGGGAATACTATAAATCAATAACTGATCAACGATCAGAGTAAAGGAATTTTATAAATAGTGAGCAGTAATCATATTTAGGGTGCGAGATGTAGATATCCATTGATCAAGCAACTTCAGTAAGTCACTAATTTTTATTTGGCAACAAACAATGCCTTAATATTATCCTTATATAATGGTGGAAACGTATCCAATGTAGTTACCATTATATTAAATCCAGTGGCACAACAATTTAATTATTATTCGTCTTAATAAACTCTGAATCCTATTACATTCCAAAACATTCACTTTGGCCCAATGTCACTTAAATAGATATCAAAGTAATGGATATTGAATGTAATGATATACGGATATGCGATGTTGAGACTCCGATTCATTGCATGGTTGCATGGCCTGGAGAGAAAAAAGGAGAACAAAAAAGATATAGACTGGAAACTTACGAGGAATCATGCTGATGGGAAACTGTTCATGATTCTATTCAATAATTAAATTGTCAACATGCTAGATATAGTCTTAAAATAGAATTAAGGTAGAAAAAATGTATTGATGCTTATTATAAGCCTTCAAATATTAAGGTGGATTCCTATTTACGTCTTATTTTTTTCTTTGTGGGGACCCTATTCAAATCTCTCTCGCTGATTCTTTTATGTGATTCAATTTCATCAATTAATATATATTATAACAAAAATCTGTGCACAATATCTTAGATTCACTCTCTGAACGATGGTGACAAAACTTTTTCCTTCTTAGGAGATCTTTTTATTACTGCAAAAAATCGTTCATTTTTAATTTTTTTGAGCTAATTTCCTTGTTCCTTAATATATCTCTTATTCCCAGAGAGTATTCGTTTACTACTCTTTTCATTGTTGCATCATAACCTTTTGATTTTGCTCCAAAGTATCCCCTGTCTCTGTAAACAGTTTCATTTTTTTATGATAAATCTACACTCGAATCACGAAGTGATACAGTTGTTGTTTTTGAATTTTCTGATAAGATCTAATTCCTGCCTATTATGCTATGAACTTTACATCCAAATTGTGACTTATCAACTTTTTCATCCATGTTCCATATCTGATCCTCTTGTTTTTGCTTCATTTTCATGAGGTTTATCCACTTTTGCGGCCAGGGATCTGAACGGATAAAAATAGAATCCTGAATAATTCTTTTTTTTATTTTCAAAAACAAGGCAATCCGGTTGGCTTTGCAACTGTCTCCATTATTTCTTCTTCATTTCAGTTACCATAATCCTTTTCGGAATGACTGATTGTGTTATTGCTTGGTATGTACTCAGGAAAATCAAGAAATTTTCCAAAAAAAATTCGATCAATATATTGTTTATCAATTTCAAAGTTCGAAAGATAATGCTATTGCTGTAAACAATCATTTTAAGCATAATGATTACTTCAGATCTGCCTCTGTAAATTGTTTTGTTAAAATATCTGGACTCTAAAATGATAAGAAAAGATTCCCAATCAATTGAGATATAAATTTTAGTAAGTTTCTCTCCAATTTATTGAAGACATTTTTATTCTTATTTCAAAGCAAAATCGGTAAGAGTTTTCATGAGTAAAGATTAATGTTAAGAGATCTAAACTCTCAAATACTCAAATACTAAGGAGTTTATCGAAATTCTCAGGAATCTATTTGCTTTGATATTGGTAAAAGGTACTATTTTAAATTTGATGCAATCTTTAATAATGGTGATCTTGTACATTTTTTCGTTGGTTCTAAACCAAAATATTTTACTTCAAGAATGATGTCGATTAGAGAGGATTTGAATAATGCAATAATTTAGTTATATGCTTATGAATGGTGTATCAATGCTCTTGAAAATAAAATGTGTATCAAACTCCTCTATAAAAAGTATCACAGCAAGAAAAAACTTTAAAGAATACTCCTTGGTTGAAAACAAGTTATTTGATGTTGAATTGTGGGGTGATGGAGATTCTACTGGAACTTTTGGTTATGTCCCTACTTAATATATCATCAAAAACGGTGTTGAAAATCAGGAAGGAAAAGAAACATAGTAGATAATTAAAATATTTGATTTTGAATTATCCGTTTATATCCTGAGTAATGATAAGAAAATCAGTTTTTTTGCATCGGTGTTTGGTACTAAACTGTGATTTTTTCCCATCAGTTAGTACCCAGAAATATCTTTTGCACAAAAACAAATTTCTTTTGACTGATTTTCGGAAGGCGAATAGTTCTAAATTTATATGAAAGTTTAGTAGGAAACGTTTTAGTCTTTGTGAATCGGATTCGAAGTTTCCCCTTTCTCCTGAATCATTTCTACACTTTGTGAACTTTTTTGATGATTGAATGTTCGATCAAATTCCGGATATTTCGAAAACTTGACAGCCAATTCTTCAAACATTTTATGTCTTGGGCTGATTATGATTATATGAGCAGGAGGATGAATTTTTTTTAACCTACTAATTGCTGCACCTGCATGATTATTCAATTCTACTAGTGCTGCAGAGTTACATTTTGATCTAAGTGATACTCCCATTATGCTTACAAGGAGCTCATCAGCATAATTAGGTTCTATGCATTTTGGGGTAGCTGAAAATTGAATGTGTCCGTATCTTTCTAGGTCATGTAATGCTATTTTCACTTTGTCCGAGTCATCCGCTCGGACTAATGCAAAAGATTTCATTTTTTATACACCACCAATATGGAGTTTTCCCATCTCGATATGGATCTACCCCTATTATAATCTTTATATATGAGAGAGGCTCTTGAAAAGCTGGATTTTCCATAAATAGTGACATCTTAATCACATTTATAGTGTTCTAATCTACCTGTTCTCGAGGACATGATCTCTTCGTAATCTTTTTTCTCATATGAAGTGCCCTCACAAATTATAAGGGTTGTTTGTAACTTCTATTTTCAAGATTTCGTATGCGCTTCCGGGTAATAAAATAGCATGTTTTATAGTTATATGCAACCTATATATATTCGTTTTGAAATAATATTTTTTCATTTAGTAACTTTTTTGAAATCGCATTTTGTTGTGAATACAATATTTCACCAACTGGCTCAATTAACCAGTAAAATGCCACCATTTTTACGATTTTCACATAAAAGTAATGTTGAATATTGATTTTTATTCTTTCATGGTATCCTTTTTAAGTTCAAGTTGATGGTGAAAATCATAAAGATGTTCAGTTGAAATTCATTGATTATACATTGTTTTTACTGTTTATATATGTATTATTTCAGATAAATACACAGAACGTTGATTAACTTAGATCCCAAGTTCGTCAATGATCTTTATGGATGTAATCATAAAATAAAGAGGGACATCAGGCCAGTTGGGTAAGAAGGCGATTCTAATTTTTTCCTATTGTATTAGGTGGCACTATGAATATGAGATTATGTGGTTAGTTGATGCTTTTCTAGTTTCATGTACCACATAGCTTTTATTCTTGTCACCAAAATATTGATCATCTGTGAATACAGCAGCAAATTTATACTTTTTGACACTTTGATTAAAGGCTTAAATTTGTTCAGCAAACATTTGGTTATTTACTTATTTTAACAGCTTTAAGGTAGTTTTCTTCAGATGATTGTGTAACGAGCTTTCCAGGATATTCTTTGGCCTGTTCCTTGAATTGAGTGTATGGATAACCTCTGAATAGTCATTGATGCTATAACAGTGAAATAGAGTTTATGAGATAGCTTTAATCAAATAGAAATTGGAATATTTTTGATCAGAGTTATGACAACAGAAATTCATTCTGGAAATTATCTATTCAAATAAAAAGATATTATAATAATTATTTTAGATAATGAAATATTTGATCCTAGCGAAGAAAAATGACTATATATATACCAGAATGAAGGCATTTGTTTGGTACCATAATCGACGACCCTATTGCCTTCTATAAATTTGTTTGATTTTATTCAGATTTGCAGAATTTGTTTAGGAACTGATAAGATTCTGAACTACAAGCTCCATAGATAATTTTATGCATTACTATTGTCTATATAGATCTATTTGATCAGGTTAAGGAAAAATGAATATATACAAATATAGAATGAAGTCATTTTTTTTGATGCCATGACCAACGACTCCATTAGCTTCCATAATTTTTTTTGATTTTATTCTGATTTGTAGAAATGATGTAGGAACTGATGCGATTCAAAACTATTGATTCCAGAGATAATTTTATGTATTACTATTGTCTATATAGATCTGGTTAAATTAATTAGAACAACTTTAGGGGGATTATTTATTACTAAGGATAAAAGAAAAGTTCAGTTTACTGGAAATTCTACTTATATTGTATCTCTCCCCATTAAATGGGTAAGGGATGTTGGCCTTGAAGCTGGGGACACACTTACTCTTACACCCATGCCTAACCGAACTCTAATTGTTTCTTCCAGTGCTATCTCCAGAGAACAAGCTGCTATCAAAGCAACAGTCGATTATATTCACTCAGATGGTGCGGAAAACAATCTCAGAATTCTAATTTCTCATTATCTTGCTGGTTACGATTCTATCAGGTTGACCACCAAAAAAGGTTTTAGTGCTAATGATCGTAAGTTTATCAAGGACTCAGTGCGTCAGAAATTGATAGGTCTCGAACTTGTGGAGGAATCTAGGAATGAATTGGTTTTCCAGTGCTTGCTTAATTACAATGACCTTCCTCTTTGCAGGGTAATCAAAAACATGTATGGACTTGTACTTTCCATGCTTGATGACTCCATGACTGCTCTGAGAGATCGAATTGAGGAACTCGCTGAGGATGTCATACAGAGAGATGATGATGTGGATCGTTTCTATCTTCTTGGTGTCCGCCAGCTCAAAGCCTCAATTGAGGATATGGAACTCTCTAATAAAATAGGAATTCGGCATCCACGAGAATGCTTGGGGTACAGACTTATTCTAAAGAGTATAGAGCGTGTGGGAGACCATGCTGTAAAAATAGCTAAGAATGTCCTGAAAATGGATGCAGGGATAAATGCTGATGACCCTATATTTAAAATGGCTGAAATTTCACGAAAAGTTTTCGAAAGCTCAATAGGTTCAATGGACGAAGAAGACTTGCAGGTTATCAATAAAATTGTTGTTGAGGCCAAGAAAGTTTCCCAGTTTGGTATTTCTCTAGAGTCCCGGGATGATGAAAATTCATGTACTGTTGAACTTAGTATGATCCTTGAGAGCCTACGAAGGGTAGCTGAATATGGCGCCGATATTGCAGAAGTTTCAATAAATATGAATGTAAAGCAGATCTAAACCTGAAAACTTTGGGTTAAGATTTTTCTTAATTTATACCTTTTTAACATAACTGCATTTAGGAATAGATATTTTCAGTGTAGCCTGGCTATGTATTTGGCATTCGAAAGAATGAGAGCAGATCCGATAGTTAATGCTTTTGGTTCTGATCATCTTTCAATCCTTTTAAATCTTCTATTTTTAGACAGATTCTTTTAAATCTTCTATTTTTAGACGGATTTTTCAATCTAATCCACTCAGGTAGCATATTTAAGGATTCGATAAACTTTTGAAAAATATGATTTAATTTTCAAAAATGCAACCAAAGCTATTTGTTATCTAAAACCTTAAACCATGCCTATGGATTTTCAGATCTTGGATGCAGATTATGAAGTCGTTAATGACAGTAGCCCTGTCATCCGCCTATTTGGCAGAGGAGCGGATGGAAATAGTGTTTGTTGCTTTATCCCGGATTTTGAGCCTTATTTTTATCTCAAAGCTTCTGGAGATCTGCATGCCTTATCAAGACTTATAGAGGATACTTTTGACCAGGTCAAAAAGGTGGAAATAGTAGAAAAATTCGAACCTATAGGGTATCAGAAATCAAAAAAAAAGATTCTCAGAATTACTACCCGCCTGCCAAGGGACGTGGCAGAAATCAGGACTGAGGTTCTTAAGATACAGGGAGTCTTGAGAGCTGAAGGCAAATGGGAAGTTTATGAGAGTGATATCCTTTTCAGAAATCGTTTTTTAATTGACAGAGGCCTTGGTGGTATGGTTTGGATTTCTGCGGAAGGAAAGCCTGTAGCCCCTCCTCGATACTTAAGGGCAGGTTATGCAGGCAATTCTTTTTGTGAGAACTATGCTTGCAACTCTAAAGTACTCGCATCCGGGTTGAAGAAAATTGAAAGCCTGAGGGTTGCTCCTCTTAAGTACCTGTCTTTCGATATAGAATGCCTACCACTTGATGGGGGGATGCCTTCTCCAGATATATCTCCTATAATAATGATCAGTTTTTCCTTTGAGCCCGCATATAATAACAATAAAACTCTAATTTTGGTGGCAAAGACTGTAGAAGGTATGGATGAAGATGTCGAACTCTGTGGGAACGAAACAAAAATGCTTAATCGTTTTTTTCAGATTTTTTGCGAATATGATCCTGATATAGTTGTAGGATATAATCACCAGGACTTCGATATTCCTTACATTACGGATAGGGTCAAAGCGCTTATTGTAAAAGGAGAGGTGATCAATCCAGTTGTAGGCAGGGATGGTAGCCAGATAGGATACCGGAAGTTTGGGCTCATTACTCGAACTGAAATCAGGGGTCGTGTAGTTGTGGATGCTCTTCCTCTTGTTAGAAGAGCTTTCAGCCTGAAACAGTATACTCTGAGAGCTGTTTCAAAAGAGCTTTTGAACCGTGAGAAGCTTGATGTCTCTCCCCTGGAAATGGAGGAACACTGGATCGATTCGGGAGATAAATTCAAAAAATTTGTCGACTATGCACGAAGAGACTCTGAACTTGCCCTTGAACTTATCCTTAAGCTTAAGCTTCTTGACAAATATATTGCTCTTGCTCAGGTAAGCGGGAGTCTTTTACAGGAGATTGTTGATGGAGGGCAGACTTCAATGGTTGAAAATCTCCTCCTTAGAGAGTTCGCTCTTAGGGATAGGGTAATTCTTCCAAAGCCTGGAGACGAGCTTTCAGCTGAGAGGTACGATATGAGTTCGGGCCTGAAAGGAGGTGAAGTACTCGAGCCAAAGAAAGGTCTTCTGGAAAATGTGTTAATTCTTGATTACAAATCGCTTTACCCAACCATTATGATGGCACATAACCTCTGCTACACCACTGTAGTTATAGGAGATCGGCCAGATGGAAAAATTATCCAATCTCCCTCTGGGGGAGAGTTTGTGTCTTCTGATGTAAGTAGGGGAATCGTGCCTTCTATTCTCGAAGACCTGCTGAACCAGAGGTCTGAGACAAAGAATAAAATGAAAAAGGTATCTAATGAGCATGATTACGAGGTACTTGATGCTACGCAGCTTGCCCTGAAAATCCTTCTCAATAGTTTTTATGGATATTCTGGGTATGCCAGAGCAAGGTTATATAGTTTGACTCTTGCGAATGCCGTAACTAGTTTTGGAAGAAGTAACATACTCAATACTCGGGATATAATTAATAATACTATAGGTAAAATAGTACTCAGAGATACAACAGCACTACTTCTTAGTGAAGCTGGGAAGCTTTCTTCTTCAGATAGAGTCGTAGAATTGTCAGTTGCCTATGGGGATACAGATAGTGTTTTCGTACAATGCACATCTAGTGGAACCCTCTCTCTTGAAGAGGTTAGTCTTGTTGGAAACAGACTTTCATATATCGTTTCTGTATCTCTGCCTGACCCTATGGAGCTCGAATTTGAGTCCATTGCAAAAAGAGCTCTCCTTATCGCAAAAAAGCGCTATGCTCTCTGGCTTTTTGAGCCAACGAACTCGGGATGGGTGGATCAAATCAAAGTTAAAGGTATGGAAACTGTCCGTAGGGACTGGTGCGAACTCACATCCATCACCCTTAACAGGGTTCTTGAACTTGTACTTATGGCAGGTGACGTTGATAGAGCTGTAGAATATGTCCGTAAGGTCGTCAGTGAGATCAGAAATCTTGATCCGAGAAGAGATTCAAAAACCATCGAATTTCTTGTTCTTACCCGGACACTTACCAGAAAAAAAGACAGCTACAAGAATAAACAACCTCATCTGACTGTTGCGGAAAATCTTAAGAAGCGAACAGGAATAATGCCTTCGATAGGAACAAGGATTCCTTTTGTCATTATCGCAGGAAAAGGCCTTTTCGTAGACAGGGCTGAGGATCCAGAATATGTTACAGAGCATAATGTGCCTATAGATGTGGATTATTATGTTAAAAAGCAGATTTTACCTCCTGTAGAAAGAATTTTGGGGGTATTTGGAGTAACGATACATTCCCTCGATTTTGATTCAAGACAAAAAGGGATTTTTGATTTTGAGGCTAAGAAACTTGAAGTAAAAGATCAGGAAATGGGAAAACTTTTTTCTAAAAAAGAGGGTGAGAGAGACACTCAGGAAAAAAATAAGTGCTTGGATGACGGATGTTTAGGTCAAAGTTCATTACTCGATTTCTGAGTTTCAGACTACTGGTTTTAATTGTCTTTAACCAGCCAGCCTGGATAAAATGCTATCAATAACCGCTTTATTTAATATTTGGAGGGTAACTTTTTAGGAGCTCGTTTGTATATTTGGGGTTATTAACTATGTTTTCTGTTTTTGTATGGATGTCAATTAAACAGTTTTAGTAACTCTAAATAAATATCAATAAATTTATTTTTGGTGCTTGGAATGATTGAAACCTAAGTTGAACAGTATCCACTAATAACTAATGAAAAACTATCCTTTTTTTAGTTAAATTGATTTGACAAAACTTATTGTAGAGAATTTCGATAAACTCCTATGCATTTGAGCAGTGGAGAGTTTAAATCTCTCACAATATTTTTTTCTGATACTTCTATTTATGATTGCGATTTAGGTCAATTAGTTTAAAATGTTCCATTAGCTCAGATGCTCGATAAGTCCTATGAACTCCATGAGTCCTAAATAGGCAAGTTTTTCTTATTTATTTTGTAACTGAGGAAATTTAGGAATTCTATCATAAAAAACTGTGTTTTATAATCTTTTTTAACCTACTTAATCTCATCTTCATGACTTAATGCTCTTTTTTATGAGCTAAATAGATTCGTGGTTGGTCCACAAAATTTAGCTATTGCTTTATAGGAGTTTGAAGTTACTGCTTTATTATCAAATGAACCTGTAGCAAACGCTGAATTAATCACAAAACCATTATCAATGTCTTGTGGTGTTATTAGGTAGCTATATCCTCTCTCAATATTTTTACAAGGTGCAAGCTCACTGGAACTGATTTGTGATGATCCAAACATGCTATCTGTGACAGTTATCGGTCCTGTAATATCAACATTCCCTTTGTTTGTTACAGTGTAGGAGTAGTCGATAAGATCTCCGACTGCGAAATAAGTTTTTGGATCTACTTCTTTTTCTATTTTCAGATCTGGTTTCTGTATAGCTAATACCGTTGCACTAGTATTGTTTGAAATTACTATATTTGACCTGGTGCAAGATCACTGTTAGATATAGTAAATGAGCTAGATAGGTGGTCATCTGTAACATTAATAGGTCCTTTGATAATCACATTTCCTGAGTTAGTTACAGTGTAGAAGTATGTAATAGGCTGTTCTCCATTGGTATAATATGAACCTTTTGAAGCCTGCGCTTCAAAAGACACAGAACTCAATAAAAGAGTCATACCTATGATTAATGGTAGCATCACTGAGACTATGGACTTAAAATTGAGTATATTAAGCCACAAATAGACTTTCACCAATAGTCTCCGTACTGATTTCAAATTAGCCAATTTAGTGCACAATCAGTGTAAATAAATGTCATCTCTACTCATAAATATCTCAGTAAGATGTAATTGATTGTAACTTTATATATTTTATTAGAAATTTACATATGAATAAACATGTATAACGATTTATCTCACAAGATGAATGTTGATCTAACATTGGTTAAAAGATAACAAATACTCTGGAATTCTCCAAATAATGTCCTAATATTTAATGGTTAAATAAATATGAAAAGATGATTAAGAAGCAATAATTGAATATTACTTCCCCTTTTAATTTCATAATCATCATTATATATAATGCTATATTTTATGCTATATTTTATGCATTGAAATGTATCTATCTTCAAAAATTAAAACCAATTAACTGCCAAACAGTCCAGCAGCAGATAGCCACCTAGACAATTTAACAAAATTGAATTTATGCATACTATAAGGCTATATCGGAAAACGAATGTTGTTTCAGAGAAAAAAATAAGATTTGAATTTTTTATTTTCGGGACAGTTATATAGATTTAGGGAAACGCAGTATATATATCATTATCCCCATAGAATAGTTGCTCTTTTAAATGCTTATTCGTGCGCAAAGTTCACCGTCAGATATCAATTTTCTGGTGAGCTGGTCGAGTTTTTCCTAAAAGAATTCGGATATGGCTTTTTAAGCAGCGGATTCAACATCTTCTTTATTCCCATTGATTGTTTCCTAAATTACCTTCCCTTCTTCCTCATAGCTGCATGTTTGCTACTTATATATACAAGATATTTCGATACAATGCTCTATGAGACTAGATGCATGCCTTGTAGCCATGGGTCATTTTAAGTCAAGAGGTCGATCAAAGCTTGCTATTCTTGAAGGAAATGTTAAGATCAATGGGCTAGAGGTAACGAAAATATCAAGAGATGTATCTACTGATGATATCATTGAAGTTGCTGTGGGCCTGGATCATCCAAAGGGATATTTCAAGCTCAAGCTCATTCAGGATGAAAGTGGTATTCTTAATCCAGGTGACCTAGTTCTTGATTTGGGCTCGAGTGCAGGCGGATTTCTTCTTTATGCATCTGAGATTGCAGGTCGTGTAAAGGGAATTGAATTCAGTCGAAACTTTAGGAGCGAGCTAGGAAAGATAGCATATGAAAGGGAAAACGTTGAGGTAATGTTTGGAGACATCTTCACCGTACCCCTCAACTTACTTTCTAAAGAGTCGGTCGATGTAATTCTTTTTGACATAACTCTAGAGCCTGAAGATTCTATTAAGGCGCTTTCTAGAGTATTGCCGCTGCTTAGAGAAGATGGAAAGTTACTTCAGGTAATCAAAAGTCCAAGAAAGAAAAATCTTAAACCGATCCTCAACGAAATTAAGAACCTAGGATTTGAAATCCAAAAAATCATTGGTTCGGAAAAACAAGAAATTTATGTTGTTGCGAGAAAGCTTCTAACAGTGGGTGAATAATCTAAAGATTCTAAAAGGCGTGAAGTTCGATCGGATCAAAAATTTCATGCTATGTTAGCTCGAATATATGGATTTGCAGGCATATGGCTGGATGGAAACTAAATTATAGAGTAAGCCCATTCATATTTTTATGGAGGTTCTGCACAGTGGAAGTGTTTGTGTTATTTGGCTATGAAATATAAACACAATTTCGATAAACTTCTATACATTTGAGCATTGGTGATTTTAAATTTCTTAAAATAATTTTTACTTTTGAAAACTTTTACTGATTTTGCTATTAATGAATGAAAGCACTTCAGTCAATTGGGGACAAACTTGTTGAAATTGATTCCTTAATTGATTGTAAATTTTTTCATATTATTTTTGAGTCCATATATTTTATCAAAAAAAATTTAGGAGGCAGACCTGAAGCTGATGTTATCATTATGTTCAAACTGCTTGTTTTACAGCAATGAAATGTTTTTCAGACTTTAACTTGAGAAACATTCCACTGATAAGATTTATTCAAGAAGTGGCTTGGTTTTTTTGAGCATATATCGAAAGTACCCCAGTCTGATCATTCTTAAAGGTAATTAATGATAATTGCAAACAAGAAAAATTATGGAAACAGTTGGAAGCTCATTTGATTTCTCTGTTCTGAAAATAAAAACGGAAACAAATCCGATAGCTACTTTTATCCATTAAGATCCTTGGCAGCAAAAGTGGATAAACCAAAAGAAAAAGAAGTAATATAAGGTGAATAAGATACAAAACCTATGCAAAAAGGGTGTAAAGTCACACATTAGATATAATATTTATAATATCATAAACAGGTATTATCAGCTGATCAGAAGATTCAAAACAGCAACAATCTAGCTTCATGATTCGTATGTAGATTTATCAGAAAAAAACTGACGTGGTTTACAGGGTAGAGGATACTACGGAGAAAAATCAAAAAGTATAATGGATCAATGAAAAGAGCAGGAAAAGAACATCCCGTAGATTCGGAATATATTAAGGAACCAAATAATCAGTTCAACAAGAGGTACATGGAAGCAAGTTTATGCAGTGACTAAGAGCCTATCCGAAAAATAATCTACTTTCAATTTCAGATCATGTGTGGTAATGACAAAACGGAAAATTGTTCAGGACTATGAACTTTCTAAAGATTATTGGGGAAAAATAGAACCTTTACTACCCTGTACCTAAGCCAAAAAAGAAGTCTTGAAGACCTAGAAAGGGTGATAGGAAAATAATGAGTGGCATTTTCTATCTCCTTTTTACTGTTTGCCAATGGAAAGCATTGCCACGATTTTATGGAGCTTCAAGCACTGTACATGATCGATTTCAGAAATGGCAACTATCAGGCTTATTTGAGAGCATGTGGCTGGCTGGTCTTGTTGAGTATGATTTCGAAAAAGGATTAGAATGGGAATGACAATCAATTGATGGTGCTATGACAAAAGCACCATTAGATGGAGCTGGAACAGGAGCCAATCCTACTGATCGTGGCAAAAAAAGTACAAAAAAGATTGTTTTAACGGTTCCGTTGTAAAAATCCTTTCTAATGATACAATAGAATAAAAAGAAAACCAAAGATAGTAATATGCTATCTAATTCCTTTAAATGGAAGCATTATGAAGGAGAAATTATCCTCTTGAATGTAAGATGGTACTTAAAATATCCATTGAGCTATAAAAATTTAAAGAAAATGATGATAGAAAGAGGAATTCAAGTTGATCACAGTACTATAATGAGATGGGTACATCAATATTCTCCTGAAATCGAAAAGAAGATAAGAAGACATTTAAGACTAACAAACTATTCATGGAGAGTTGACGAAACCTATATCAAAGTAAAAGGTAAATGGAAATATTTTTACCGAGCAGTTGACTCAAATGGAGATACAATTGATTTCATG
Source organism: uncultured Methanosarcinaceae archaeon (assembly GCA_963733675.1). Taxonomy (GTDB): domain Archaea; phylum Halobacteriota; class Methanosarcinia; order Methanosarcinales; family Methanosarcinaceae; genus Methanosarcina. Next base: position 839,685 of record CAVTET010000001.1, read on the forward strand.
TTAAGTTCAAAACGAGATAGAAAAGCAGCAAAGAGATTCTTTAAGAAAGCTTTAAGTTCTAATCATAATCAAATTCCAAGATTAATAACCGTTGATAAGAATCCAGCTTATCCACCTGCTATAGATAAACTAAAAATTGATAAAATACTACCTAAAAACGTAGGCATTCGACAAATCAAGTATTTGAATAACATTATAGAACAAGATCACAGATCTATAAAGCGAATCGTTAATCCAATGTTAGGATTTCAGTCTTTTCGATCTGCTAATAAGACTTTAAAAGGAATTGAAGCTATGAATATGATTAAAAAAGATAAGTCAATAATCTAAATTACTCTATTCTTAATGAAATCAAATACATTAATCAATTATTTGGTATAGTTTTATAATGTTAGTACATTTTCCTTGAATGTTTTGATTTTTATTAATCACTTATAGATTTACATATTTTGTTGAAGTTTTTGCAACGGAACCTACATTTTTTTATTTTGGGGTGACTGCAACTCCGACAGGTCTTTTTCCTACATGTATCTTAGTCGTAACTGTGTTTGTTGCTGCATCAATTACAGATACAATAGAGTCTCCAGCATTTGCCACATATACCTTTGTTCCATCTGGATTCACTGCAACTCCATGAGGAAAGTTTCCTACAGGCACCGTGGCTACAACAGTGTTAGTTGTTGTGTTAATTACAGAAACATTTTGGCTAAAGAAGTTAGTCACGAATACCTTTGTTCCATCTGGACTCACTGCAATTCCCTTAGGTTCATTCCAGACCTTCACCGTAGCTATAACCTCATTTGTGTTTGCATCAATTACAGAAACAGTACCTGGTATATTGGAGCTGCTTGAATTTGTCACGTATACTTTTGTTCCATCAGGCGTGACTGCAACTCCAGAAGGTTTTTGTCCTATCTTTATAGTGGCTGTAATTTTGTTTGTGCCTGTGTCAATTATAGATACACTATTGCTACCGTGGTTCACCACATATACCTTTGTCCCTGCTGGGTTGATTGCAACTCCAAAAGGATTGGTACCTACATTCACCGTGGCTGTAACTTTATCTGTGTTTGCATCAATTACAGAGACAGTGTTGTCATCACTGTTTGCTACATATACCTTTTTTCCATCAGGGACGATGTCGACTCCCCTAGGATGGATTCCTACGGACACTATGCTTATAGAGTTGTTGATATTTGCTGTATGAATTACAAGGACGGTGTTGTTGATGGGGTTTGTAAAATATACCTTTTTTCCATTAGGGGTAATTGCAACTTCATAAGGAAAGTGAGAATATCCCAAGTTTACCATAGCTGTAATTTTGTTCGTGGCAGTGTCAATTACAGAAACAGTGCTGCTGCCAGAGTTCGTAATATATGCAAATGGCACTGCACCTGATGTACTCATTAGCAGTATAAATACCAGCACGGCGCCACCTAATCTCTTTATAGAATTATATTCTTTGTGTATTTTATCCCATCTCATTTTTTTCATTTTACTCCTCAACACATATATCTATATTGAATGATATAAAAAAAGTTTAATTATGCGAAATGTATCATTTGTATTAATTATCTTAAATCACTGTCTCAGATGCACACAAGAATTGGCAACATTGTAAATTTGATGTAAATTCAAAGTCAGATTTTTGTTTGCTGTGCGTAATTGATTCTCTTAAACTATTATCAATGGGAACCGATCTTGAAGATTATGGTAACTTCGGATTAAATGATTTATTCTTCATTGATTTTGACTTCCTAATAAATTCATGAAAATGCCGCCAGACACTCGATCAATAAATTCTACATATATATGTGTATATATATATATTATATATGTGTATATATACATATTATGCTGCGCAAAGAAAGCTGTAAGTTGGTGTGAAAGAATATAATAATTGAAGTAAAATGTATGACATTTATTTCTTATAAACTCGGTTTAGGAAGTTTTTAATTGTTAGATATTGTCGGTTAAAGTTCCTGGAATTTTTAATATTTAGTTGATCCCAAAACTTATTTTTACTCTAAATGAGTTGATATCATAACTCAAAATTTACTTCTTGAATCTTATATTCCTACTAATCGGTCAAATCCTTAGCGTGACAACAATTTGGTAAGTTTTCAAGATCTTGTGAAGAATATCTAAGGAGGATTGGCTTGCTTGTAAGTATCATATCAATTATTGTGTTACCTATTATATTGTGGGATGAAATAGGTTTTAAATTCAGATAATAATAAACATACAAGCAAGCAATATCCCATTGCCTTATAATATTATTTATAATTTTCTCATCACGTAACTTTGTTTCAAAAGTACCTTTTTGGGTTGAACTTTGCAACTAATCTCAAGATTTCAAAGGAAATTGGTGGCTATATAACAGATATGTATTTCTAAGTCAGTAATATAATTTTGCAGAGTTTCTATTCAAATAAATAAAACTCTTTTTATTAGAGTGAGCGATTTAAAATCACTTTTTGAGTGTTATATAATTCAAAAAAAATATTTGAAAATATTTTTTATGAAAAATAGCATCATGAGTCCGTAATTTCTCTTTGGTTTAGTTACTTTAAATGAGAAATTATTTTCAAACCGCACAAAACATCAAAGAACCATATTTGCATGTATATCGCTTGGTTATTCTCTATAAACTAGGGTTTGTTTTCGTTTTTTGCATATCGAGCTGCAAGCTTAATTTTTTTCCAGATAGCTTTATAGATTAACCTTCGATTTTCATGAATTCATTATATCTAATTTATGAGCTTGCGACTAAATTTAGGAACTTATCGAAAATTCTTCAAAAAAATCAATTTTGAGCTTTTGGATTGGCTACATTAGCTTAAGCAATGAAAATGCAAAACAAGTGCGATAATGACTATTGTTTGAAATTATATTTTGGTCGTTAAAAGCTTTGATATTTCTGAGATTTTAGTTCAACTGCTTTAACCCTATAATCGCATTTATTCTTTACTCGGAAAACACATACATTTGTTTAATTTATTTGTTGATTTACCTAATGTTATATATCGAAGGGTGAAATACATATTTTAATGATCACTAAATAAAAAAAGTTTGTGACAGTTGTATATATGGACTCGTGGGGAGATTGAAATTAAATATTAGATAAATATTTATAATGGGTCAGCTATACGACTTCCGATTGCTGCCATTGAGTAGTAAAATAAAATTTCGAACTAATATAACAGCTGTGAACTATGGTTTCGAACTAAAAACCTGTATTTGATTCATTAAAAGTTCAATAACCACCGAAAACAATAAAAAGAGAAAAATGCAAAAATAATTTTTCCATATCTATGTTTTCAGCGGTTCATGTTTAGGTTAAGATTAGTAAAGAAATTTTGGTACTTGATCATAAAATGATAACACCAGATATACTTTCAGATGGTATAATGCTAATCCTTTTTTTGGTTCTCATAACTGGGGTTGCATTTCCTTTTAGCAGTTTCATTGTTCGTGTTTTTGACGGAAGTTTTTCCAGAGGAATCCTGGGAAGCTTTGAACGGGTAATATACAGATTAATAGATACTGATCCCGATAAAGAAGAAGGATGGCGGGGCTACACCAGAGATATGCTCATTTTCAATGGTATAGGTTTTGTAATTCTTCTTTTAATTCTTCTTTTTCAAGATTCTCTGCCTCTCAACCCACAAAAATTTGGGGCTTTTAATCTAAGTTTTGCCATCAACACTGCATCTAGTTTTATCACTAATACAAACTGGCAGGTCTACAGCGGTGAATCGGCTGCGAGTTATTTTACTCAGATGGCTGGACTTACAGTTCATAACTTCCTTTCCGCAGCTACAGGTATCTGCATAGCGATTGCAGTGATGCGGGGTATTACCCGCCAGTCGACCTATAAGATCGGCAACTTTTGGGTAGATATGATTCGTTGCACTCTCTACATCCTTTTGCCGATAGCTTTCATTTTTGCTCTTGTGCTTGTTTCCCAGGGCGTTATTCAGAATATTGATCCTTATGTAAACGTCACAGGGTATGGCCCGACAGGACCCCAGACAATCCCAATGGGACCAGTAGCTTCTCAGGAAGCAATAAAAATGTTCGGTACCAACGGAGGAGGATTTTTCAATGCAAACTCTGCACATCCCTATGAAAATCCAACACCTTTGACTAACATTATAGAGATTTTCCTTATGCTCATAATATCTGCAACTCTGCCTCTGGTCTTTGGAAGAATGGTCGGAAGTATGAGACAGGGGTGGGTTATCTACTCTATTATGTTAGTGTTGTTTTTATTGGGATTCTGTACACTCTACGCTGCAGAGCTAGCGGGCAATCCACTGATTAAAGAACTTGGCGTTTCCGGAATATCTATGGAAGGAAAAGAAGTCAGGTTTGGGCTATGGGGGTCCTCGCTTTTTGTCACATCTACTACGGCAACTTCCTGTGGTGCAGTTAACAGTATGCATGATTCGCTCACTCCACTAGGTGGTCTGGTGCCTATGTTCCTGATTCTTCTAGGTGAAGTCGTCTTCGGGGGGGTAGGATCTGGATTTTACACTATGATCGGATTTTTGGTGCTTTCGGTCTTCATTGCAGGACTCATGATTGGCCGCGTCCCTGAATACCTCGGGAAAAAAATAGAGGCATTAGAAATGAAGATGGCTGTCATAACCGTTCTTGTCCCTGGAATTCTTGTTCTCCTTTTTTCGGGTATTGCACTTGTTCTACCGAAAGTTGGAGATTTAATGGCAAATCCGGGTCCTCATGGACTTTCCGAAGTGGTATATGCCTTTGCATCCATGTCTAATAATAACGGTAGTGCCTTTGCTGGGCTTGACGCAACAAAGCCATTTTTCACACTTGGGGGTAGCATAGCAATGTTGATAGGCAGGTTTGTCCCTGCAATTGCCGTGCTAGCAATAGCAGGATCGATGGCGCAAAAGAAAAAAGTTCCATCAAGTTTAGGAACTCTTCCCACAGCTTCGGTTTCATTTGCTACTTGGACGATTCTAGTGATCCTGATCATCGGTGCTCTCACCTTCTTCCCACTATTCGCCACCGGCCCGATTATCGAACACCTGATTATGATGGGAGGGAATTAATAATGCCACGAACGCAATCTTCCCATGTAGGTGCCTTTGATTCGAAACTTATTCGTGAAGCGCTTATCAGTTCAGTGTTGAAACTGAACCTACGTCAGCAGATCGAAAACCCGGTAATGTTTACAGTAGAAATAGGAAGTATCCTAACCACGATGAGTTTTCTTATCAGCTTCTTCTCTGCTACCACTGAATCCTCTTTCTTCATTGGCTTTATTTCTCTCTGGCTTTGGCTGACCGTGCTCTTTTCTAACTTTGCGGAAGCTCTGTCTGAAGGCCGTGGTAAAGCCAGAGCAGCATCTCTCCGGCTGTCCAGAACAAGCGTTCCTGCTAGAAAGCTCACAACAGAATCTTTTGATAGTCCTTTCACTGAAGTGCCTTCCTCCGATCTCCAGAAAGGTGACCTTGTCCTTGTAAAGACAAACGAAGTAATCCCTGGAGACGGAGACGTAGTGAAGGGAGTTGCATTAGTTAATGAAGCAGCAATTACCGGGGAATCTGCACCTGTTGTGCGTGAATTTGGTGGTGACCGAAGTGCTGTAACCGGAGGAACTACAGTTATTGCCAATGAGATAATCATCAAAATTACCGCTGATCCTGGACATACTTTTCTGGACCGTATGATCTCCATGGTGGAGGGTGCAGAGAGACGGAAGACTCCTAATGAAATAGCTCTCGGAATACTACTCATTTCACTGACAGTTGTATTTCTCGCGGTTGTAGTCAGCATGTACTCCGCTTCTGCGTATAGCGCTTCTTCAAGTGGAAGAGGTTCCCCCGTAAGTTTCACAGTACTAATTGCACTTTTCGTATGTTTAGCACCCACAACCATTGCAGCCCTGCTCTCAGCAATCGGAATAGCCGGGATGGATCGTTTATTCCAGTTGAATGTCGTCGCTCTCTCAGGAAGGGCAATCGAAGCTGCAGGAGATGTAAATGTCCTACTGCTGGATAAAACAGGTACTATCACCTTAGGTAACCGACAGGCAACTGAGTTTTTGCCAGTAGATGGTCAATCAACTGATGACTTGATTGAAGCTGCTATGCTGTCCTCTTCTGCAGACGATACTCCCGAGGGCAAAAGCATTATTGATCTCATTCAAAAAAATATCGGAACAGTTCCAGTTTCTTCAGAGAATGTCACTTTCACGCCATTTTCGGCCGTTACCAGAGTCAGTAGTGCAAAATGCGGCGAGATAACATACCTAAAGGGTGCTTCCGATGCAATAAATAAGTTCGTTCTTGAGCGTGGGGGTACCATTCCGTCGGATTTGAAAGCGAAAGTAGACGGAATTGCGTCTAAAGGAGGTACACCGTTGGTTGTCGCTCGTAATGAAACAATTCTCGGTGTGATATTCCTCAAAGATATTTTAAAAACTGGTATTCGAGAGAGATTTGCAGATCTGCGCAAGATAGGAATAAAGACGATTATGATTACAGGAGATAATCCTCTTACTGCTGCTACTATCGCAGCAGAAGCCGGAGTAGATGATTATCTAGCAGAAGCAAAACCTGAAGATAAACTCTCGATGATCAAGGACTACCAGACAGAAGGCTACATGGTTGCCATGACAGGTGACGGAACAAATGATGCTCCTGCTCTTGCCCAAGCCGATGTAGCTGTGGCTATGAACAATGGCACACAGCCTGCAAGAGAAGCTTCAAACATCATTGATCTAGATAGCAATCCAACCAAACTGTTGGACATTGTCGAGATAGGTAAGCAAATTTTGATGACTCGCGGAGCTCTGACCACCTTTTCTATAGCTAACGATATCGCCAAATATTTTGCAATCATTCCCGCTGCTCTGGTAGGTATATATCCGAAGCTTGAGGTGCTGAATATCATGAGTCTTGCAACACCGCAGTCTGCCATTCTTTCTGCGGTCATATTTAATGCTGTGATTATTCCGATGCTTATACCACTTGCACTAGCTGGGATAAAGTTTAAGTCTATGTCGGCTTCGAAGCTTTTTGCCTACAACCTGACCATCTTTGGTTTTGGTGGGGTCATTGCCCCCTTTATAGGGATCAAGGTAATAGACCTGATATTGGCCGGTTTACTGCATATCTGAGGAGGTATTGATCATGAAATCTCTCAAAAAAGCCACGTTGCTATTTGGAGTATTATTTATAATCACAGGACTTGTCTATCCCCTTGCTGTGACGCTGGTATCACAGAGCGTATTCCCTTCCCAGGCTCATGGGAGCCTTATTATGGACAGTAACAAAACAATTATTGGTTCAAAGCTCATTGGTCAGAACTTTACTGTACCTCAATACTTCCAAAGCAGGCCTTCAGCTAGTGGAAGTGGATATGATCCAACTTCTTCCACAGGGTCTAACCTCGGCCCGACAAACCCTGCTCTCTTCGGATTGGTAGCCAATAGGACTAGTGCACTAAAGGAAGCAGGTGTTACTGACCTTATACCATCTGATCTGGTTATGGCTTCGGGAAGCGGACTTGATCCACACATAAGCCTGAAATCCGCACTTGTAGAGATACCTGCTGTGGCGAAGGCGCGCAACATTCCGGAAGAAGAACTCAAAAAACTTGTGCTTTCAGAATCTATCGATTCTCCATTCACTGGAACTTATGTTAATGTTCTTTCTCTCAACCAAGCGCTTGATAAGAAAGGGAGTACTTAAGAGGAAATTATGCTAATGGATCGTCGTGAAGAAGAAGAAGGAAGACCACTAGCTGAAGATTTGCTGTGCATTGCTCGTTATAATGAGCAAAAAGAGCATGAAGGAAAGTTGACAGTTTACTTGGGCTACTCTGCAGGTGTTGGAAAGACATACTCAATGCTTCAAGATGCACTTCAGCGGCTACGGGAAGGAAGAGATGTTGTTGTCGGCTATGTTGAGAGCCATGACCGACCTGAGACAAACGCACTGGTAAGTCATTTTGAGATCATTCCAACAGTCTCCATGGAACATCATGGCCTCTCTCTGAAGGAGTTAGATCCAGATTCAATCATTAGGCGTCATCCTCAAATAGTCCTGGTAGATGAGTTGGCCCATACCAACGCTCCAGCCAGTAAGCATTTGAAGAGGTACCAGGATGTCGAAGAGATCCTACAAGCAGGAATATCAGTTTATACAACCATTAATATCCAGCATATTGAGAGCCAGAACGATGCAGTTGCCCAAATCATTGACATCCGGGTTTCTGAAATCGTACCGGATGCTTTCTTTTCCAATGCCGATGAGATTCGGTTAATCGATATCACACCAGAAGAGCTAAATATTCGCCTCAAAGCAGGGAAAATCTATTTGAAAGGTATGGCTGAAGCTGCTATACAGAGTTTCTTCAGAACAGGTAATCTCCTTGCACTAAGGCAACTTGCATTGCGATATATGGCAGTATATACTGACCAGATGATGATTGGTTATATGAGGAGCCGAGCTATCAAGGGTCCATGGCCTGCCGTAGAAAGGCTTCTGGTGTGTATCCGTCCAGGTCCCACAGCTGAAGCCATGGTGAGGGCAGCATACAAGCTTGCAACGAGATTCGATGCTGACTTTATAGTATTTTCAGTAGATATCGGTGATGATAGGGCTTTATCTTCTATGGAACGTGTCTGGCTCAATCAAGCTCTAGAAACATCTCGACGACTGGGTGGCCGGATAGTTCGTTACCGTGGGAACGATATAGCTGACGAAATTGTACGCTATGCTCGGCGGAGCAATGTCAACATGATTATGCTTGGAAAACCCCACGGAATAGATGTGCTCTTTTCTCCGGTATATAGGGTCATAAGGAATTCGCATGGTATTGATATCCACCTTTACGAGCCAAAAGGAAACGGCTTGCACATACCTCTTCAGCGACGAATTCCACTATTTTTTACAGCTGAATATGCAATTAGCCTCATCCTAATTATAGCAGTAGTGAGCTTCAATTTTTTTCTTAAAGATCATATTGGACCTACGAACTTGCTGATTATTCAGATTTTGCCAGTCCTTGTATCTGCTTTTTTCTTCAGGCGCAGAGTAGCTATGTTTACAGCATTTGTGAGTATCTTACTTTTTGATTTTTTCTTTGTCAAGCCTTACTATTCAATTGGTATCGAAGACTTGCAATACTTCATCGCTTTTGTAGGATATGTCGCTATTGCTCTTATAATCAGCAGCCTTGCAACTCGGCTGCGTCATCTTTTGCCTCAGATATGGAAGAGCGAAGCTCAAGTGGAAGCAACATCAGGCCTTTCCCGTGAACTTGTGGAAGCAAAAACACGGCAAGAAGTTTTAAAAATTCTCTCCGATCAAATGCACAAATTTGCACCAGGTACTTTTGCAATACTCGTATCCAGCTCCTCCGGTCTTCAAATCGAAGAAGGTGATGCTGACTACCCGCTCAAAGATAAAGAGAGTGAAATTGCTCGATGGGCTTATAACAATTGCCAGGCAGCTGGATATGGAACAGATAATCTTCCCGCAGGAAGAGGGCACTATATCCCACTCAAAACGCACAGGAGGATATTGGGTCTCATGGCATTTGCCTTTGAACAGCCTGAGATAGCTCTTACTCCAGAAAATAAAGAGATATTTGAAACAATGGCATTTCTTGGGGCTCTTGCACTTGAACGCGTCTGATAAAAGTGCGGACTTCATCTGAAGTAGAAAACTTTGCATGCAAGTATTTTGTTCTTCAGCGAACCCCCTCTCCCTTCTGCTTCGTAGCGAGGAAGATGCTTCCTGGTTGAACCATTTCTTTTATAAGAATATGTTCCCAGTTTTATTCCCTGAGTTCCATAGGTGTCAGATTAAGATCAGATTTTAATCTTGAAGAGATAATTTCTTAATATTAATAGCAGTATTGATATCTTATTATGATTTGTTTTACATTCAGGACATTCCCATTCTCTATATTTCAATGTTGGTTCTGAGTTATGGAATCCATAAGTTTAAAAAAGCGCATTTCTGCATTATAAATGAAAAAAATTAAGATATCAAATACCTATCAATAAAAATTCAAGAATGTAATCAATAACCTAATTCCTGTAATAGCAGGCCAGTATAGTACCTTCATGTACCTGTTGTCTTTTGTATCAAAAGCTCTGAATTTCCTAAATTCCATCCAGAATAAAAAAAATTGCTGATCTATTACTAATGGAGTTTATGGGGCTCATAAAGCTTATGGAGTTCCTGGAACACTTGGAATTAATTAGCTTACTTGTTTCCTGTGATCTGATCTTCATTTATATCAATAAGTATTGAGACTACTAAACTCAATACTGGTTGCTAGTTAGGATACCAAAACCATTTTGCTTTTTAAATTTAATATTCTCTTTCCATATTGCATAATATCTATAAAACTCAGTATATACAATAGGATTAACACTGCCAAAATTTAAATACTAATTAATATCCAATGATTGATATATACTATCGATCCTTAATATTAATTCTAAACTGATATAGTTAAACTGGAAATCACATCCTTTTGTCATGAGTATGTTTTTTCAATTTAACTGAATAAGTCCTAACCAAATTAAAATTATATCTAACTTAATAAAATAGAGTGTAAACGAATGTTGAAACAATCATCCAGTAAAATTAAACAAGTAATGGCTAGTTTGCTGGTAGTTTTTTTTGTAGTATCAGTGACAGCTGCAGCAGTGAGTGCAGAACCTGTTATGGTAAAAGCTGCGAAAGGAGTAGCAGTAGATTCTGAAAATGGACAGATGATAGCTGCAAAAGGAGTAGCAGTGGCTCGTGAAGCTGGACAGGTAAAAGCTGCGAAAGGAGCATCAGTGGCTCGTGAAGCTGGCCAGGTAAAAGCTGCGAAAGGAGCATCAGTAGCTCGTGAAGCTGGTCAGGTAAACGCTGCGAAAGGAATGGTCGTGGATTCTGAAACTGGGAAGATGATAGCTGCAAAAGGAGTAGCATTAGATCGTGAAACTGGACAGATAAAAGCCGCGAAAGGAGTTGCATCGGATACTAAAAAAAGACATGTAAGTACTAAAAAAGGACATGTAACTACTAAAAAAAGACACGTAAATACTAAAAAAAGACATGTGAACGCTGCGAAAGGAATGGTCGTGGATTCTGAAACTGGAAAGATGATAGCTGCGAAAGGAGTAGCAACAGATACTGAAAATGGACAGGTAAACGCTGTGAAAGGAGTGGCTGTGGATCCTGAAACTACAAAGATTATAAAAGCTGTGAAAGGGGCGTTTATAGATACGGGAACTGGGGAACAATAGAAAAGAAAGATAAGTATAAAAGGATCAATGATTATAAAAATCATTTGATCACTTTTTAACTAGGGCCCTGGCTCAGCCGAAGCAGTATCCTGGGCCATATACTGTTGTAATAGCTGTGTTTGAGATGATATGGATGAGATCACTGAATGCTGTTGCATACGCTGAGTTGTTCCTAACAAGATAGATATTCCGCACTTGACATGCGGTAGTAATATTTACTGTAACGCTGGCACCTGGGTCAAGAGTACCGGTTACAGGCATTCCAGTTGGGCTAGTTTTGTTTTCATAAATCGTAATTCTGATGAGACCCACATTTCCTTGCTAGTTAGATTGTATAAGTATATGATTGAGATATTTTGATATATATTTCCTATCTTGTTTATGCTCAGAGCTAAGGCTGGACAAATTGGACAACTAAACCAATTTAGCGGCTCTATGTTCGATTTTGTGTGGGCTAGCCTATACTTCCCTCATGTCAATCGAATGCGAAACTTACTTTGAGTCTATGAGTCGCCCATTCCTTACTATATCTACGATTATAATGTTTATGCACTTATCATTATTAACTTATAATATGTAGAATAAGTAAGTTAGGTGATTTATGAGATGAATAGTTTCCTTATTTTGCTGACACTATTTAGTATAGTTTTTTCCAAATCATGCAGCTTTACTTAGTTATGAAACTACTATATGCAGAATCACCTATTGCCAAAGTTAAATGATGATTCTTAGTCGTATTTTTTACATTTAGATTTTCCAGCACAACAGCTTGATTCTCACAAACAAGTCTAAAAGATATTTTATGCTGGGAATCATTCTTCTATTTACTTATTTTCTTATGTAGTTTAGAAAGCTTGTGTTTTGCTTTTTCTCTATCACTAGAACCATTTATTTTTTTTGGCTAACTTTTTCTGAAGTACTTTTACACACTAAAGAGTATTTTTAAAACAGTTAGGATAACTGATCATTTCTCTTGTAGAGAAAAACCGTAAAATTTTTGATACCTACATTTACTCAAATAGTATATTTATTCTGATTTTTTTCCTGGAAGCTCTTCCCCATTATTCACAAGAATACTGACTTAGTACTTCCCTGCATGTGATATGGAGAAAGTTACTGTTTTTGGAATGCCTTCTAAAAATCTGTGGAAATCGCTTTAACTTCTCCAATATTAGGAAGTATGACAAGGTTGATTTTCTGTAAGTTTCTGCTTGAGAAACTTTTTTATTATTTTTATGAATCTCTAAAATTCATTATCGCCCACATTCATATGACTCAATCAAGCAAATAAACCGAAAATAATTAAAGATATCCTTCTTGATGTCTCTTTTTACCTGTTCCTTTGTCATTAAATTGAGAATCATTAAAACATAATTATTTATAATTTATATTATAATGTGATTCATTCGCGAACATGATCCACTAAAAAAAGATTGAAATACGATTATAAAAATAACAAGGGGTCACAACATGCATTCAATCGAAACCAAATATGGTGAAATGGATTATTACATAGATCAAGAAGGAAAGATACATATCCATTTTTCAGAAGAGGAAATTCGTGCGCAAAATCAACTAAAAAAAGAATCGAAAAATTTCCCTATAAGGTCTGAGTATTGGTAATCCATGGATTTGTGAGGCAAGATTCATTAAAAGGTGACAAAGTACTTGATTTTGCATCATAAGTGCGTAAGTTCTACAGTGTTTGATATACAGCACAGTTCATTAGTGAGTAACGTTTTTTGCTCTCCTTTATTACATCAAATTTAACTTTATCCTTAATATATCAATGTAGTTTTCAAATTTTGCTCTTTTTATATTGTTTTTTGAATGCATAATCTTTGAAGCTTTGGTTTCTTAAATACATTCCAAGCTATCCTCTTCTTCTATTCTTGTACAGGAAATGGAGTTTATCGTCCATTTTTGTGTTGATATCTCTTCCCGTTTTTCACATTTTATTGACCCAGTGATCTATTCTCTAATTTTTCCTTCCTTATTGATTACGGCGTTTGATGAATACGAAGTGACTGGTTTTGCTTTAAGATTGCACCATACGTATATACGGCCGAGAGATGAATTATAATGTCCATTGACAAATATTATCCGATATCAATACCGTTTTTTGCAAAGCTTCTATATGTTTGATAAGTTCAAGAAAGTCAGAAGTAAACTCATCACTATGGATTATCTATTATCTAAAATCACATTCATGCTTGATATATCTCTTTTTTGGCCAACAACTTTCAAATTTAATAACTATTTTCAATCCCCAAAAAACAATGAAGAATCCAATTTATTCACTAAGATTTGCAATAGAACTGAAAAATCAATAGCATTAAAACTTTATTTGTCTAAAAGGTATTTAAAATGGAGTTCTTTTGACAAATATCTTATACTTTATTTTGATCTTCAAGCGCATAAGTTATATCTCTTTTAGATAAGGATGAATCTGATTTTAGTTTTGTTCATTTCCCTTGATTGATACTATACTAAGAGAGTATCATTATATATTGATGTAAAGGACAAAAAGGAAATCGGGAATTAAAAATGAAAAGTGCTATTTTCAAGAAGATAATGGTTGCAACAGACGGTTCGGAATTGGTGAAACAAGCGGTTAAGTCAGCAGTTGAAATTGCAAAATTAAGTGAGACAAAACTATATACTGTACACGTGATCGCATTAGGTAGTCATTCGATACTTCATTCCTTAGATGAGAAATGGAAAAAGAAAATGAAAAAACAATTCATAATGAAGGGTGAAAAAGCAACAGCTTATATCGAGGACGTTGGGAAAGCTGTAAACATTGAGGTGAAATCTGTAATTATTGAAGGAAGCCCAGCAAATGAGATTATCGATTTTACAGAAAAAAACGATATCGACCTTATCGTTATGGGAACACACGAAAAAACTGAACTCCAGAGATTCCTGATTGGAAGTGTAGCAGAAAATGTAATCAGACACTCGAGAAAACCAGTACTTATTGTAAAAGGAGAATCTGCCGATTTGTTATTAAATGGTTTGTTAAAATCCTCAGATACAAGGCATTATGAGCATTAAACTGAAAGATGATGGTGTTGCTGCACCTAGTCCTGTTTGCAGCTATCGGTATGATTTATTTCTATGAGGATAATTTCAAAGGATTTCTATAAAGCCAAAAGATCTTATTTTAATGAAGAAATCCTAGATAGAAAACTGGTGTGGGATAACCCTATTATTCGATAAGTATGAGACAAAAACGATTCATCTTGTAGGATCTGTCCTTCAATACTTCAATACGATAGTCGTTATTCCTTACCGTGCTGAAAACGTCGATACCACAGCTTTCCATTGATGGCCTGGCACTCTCAGGATGCCTGCAATCTTTCATTGTACATTCAGTACAAAGCCTACAGGGACCGGCGCCCAGCGCGAAAGTCTTATAGTACCCGGCAAGGAATATGTCTCTCTCAAGCGTGGTGATAAATTTCGTAAGATCTATAGGATCTTCGGTCACGTTGTCTACATCTTCTGTAAAATGCACTAGGAGCGCGTATTTATAGCAATCTACCATCTCCCGGGTCTCGCGATATGTGGGGGAGTTTGGTGGGCAGCAAAGGCTACTGTCATACCCATCACATCCATACCTACACTTCCAGCAGATCCACGCCGCTGTGATAATACTATCCGTTTTTATAATCTTGGCATCGTTGGCGCCCAGTTTGACAGCCATCTCAATGAATTTTCTATATTTTTCATATTATTCACTTCAGAAAATTAATCATTTTCATCGTATTTGTTATTCTTAATTTTTTCAGTGGTTCCCTAAAAACTATGTGTGTTTAATCATAGAGTTTTGAGAGCATTTGACTGCATCAGCTAGCTAATTAAGCATGACCGTACTATTGAAATTTATTAATATGTTTTGATTTTTATCTATATTTTCAATAACTCGATTATTTCATATCTTGTAGGAATATACAAGTTTCTACTTATTACATGCTCAGTAAAATGTAAATACATAGTAAGAAAATTATTGACAAATTATGATAAATCCTAATGATTGTGATTTTAAATCAAGAAAATCCAAGGAAAGTCATTTTATAGAACACAAAAAACTTGGTAAAGCCGATCATGAGAAAGAGAACATTGAAACCGATATTTTCAGATGTTCTAAAGAAAATAATATTCTTCTTATCATCGTTTTTGGATTTTTACTTCGGAATTAGAAACTCTTTATCTCAACTAAAGCTTCCGAAAATGGAAGTTAGAATCTTTCAGTGAAGGAACAAAATCGAAAAGTATAAGATATTTTCAGAAACGACGTTTATAAACAGGCAACTTCAGAAAATAAATAGCAAAAAAATGTGAGATGGATATAATCCAATATTGAAACAGAGAGGTAATACCGAAATTATCATTTTCCGCTCAGATCAGACTGCAATGTATCCATAATTTTTTTCTGTTTCGAAGCAAAAATCTGCGGTCTGTTTTGCTCAGATTTTTGGCTAAAACTTCATTGACTCTTATTTTAGAAAAGCGAATCAATAATTCCTTGAATTTAATAAGATGTGGATCGGTACCCTCGCAATTAGATAGCTCTTGAGATGATAGGATTCTTGCAACAGTATGGGTAGAAAGCTGTTCCCTGATCTGCAAATTTCGTTACTGGATAGATACTAAAAATTTGCTGTTGGATATGCACATCTCTTTTCTAGCAGTTACCTGTAGTAAGTTGCAGGAGCGGGTATTTTTGGTATTCAAGGAATATTATTACAATGAAATACGGATCCTCTATCATCCTCCTTCGGTAGTTACTGATGCAGAACTGATCCCAACAGATCCCTTGCAGGAAGGAAGCAGTTGGTCTTTATATGGTATTACATACAAATAAAATAATGACACGTGAATATAAATTTATAACCTAAATTAATATGGAGGGAAAATATGAGAAAAGAATTGCTTCTTCTGCTAGTATTGCTAAGTTTATTCCTTGCAATAGGATGCGTTGATAATAAAGGTGGATCTTCAAATACAACCAGAACTCCAGTTACAGCGGTAACTTCAGCAGATCAATGCCTAAAGTTATAACAAACAGTCTATGGAGCTGCAAGCCTTACTGAAGCTTTTACGAAAATTGCTTCCTAGTTTGAAAAGGAGAATACTGGAGCGAATGTAACCCTCAACTTTGGAGGTTCAAGGTAACCTACGTGTGCAAGTAGAGGGGAGAGCTTCTGTAGATGTTTTTGCCTCAGTTGACGAAAATCGAATTAATATACTTGGCAATAAATCACTTATTGTAAATAGTTCACGAAAAGATTTTGCTCACAATTCACTTGTGCTTATTATCCCTGAAAACAGTGTTTTTAACATAGCCAGCATAAAAGATCCGGCGAACTCTAAAATTCAAAGAATAAGCATTGGAAATCCTGATACTTTGGCAGTAGGCGAATATTCGCCTCTCGCACTTAATGAGACTGGTTTGTGGAGTCAACTGAAAAATAAAGCAGTACTTGCTGAAGATGTCAAACAAGTATTTGTATACGTGGAAAGAGGAGATGCGGATGCAGGTTTTGTATATGTAACCGATGCAAAGACTGCACAACCCGGAACTATAAAAATAGTCACCAATATGTCTGTCAGTACCCCCATTAACTATCCAATAGCTATAATTTCTTCGTTTCCGCACAAAGAAAACGCTCAGAAATCCCTTGATTTCGTAACCGGGGCAGAAGGACCAAAAATATTGAAAGAAGATGGGTTTGTTCCACAATCTTGATAAAATGCAGGATTTACACACTTTAGGAACGAAATAAATTACATTTGACATCGAGTTTTAAATTTGTATTTAATCGATTAAAGGTTTAAATGCTATGGATTTTTTAGTTAAAATGTGTAAGTCTTCTAATTATTGAGTTTTAATTGTTGACATGATCTTCTAGTTTTAATGCATTATAAGAAAGTAATCCTATCCAGATTGATCCACTAAATACTGTTAACCATTCTAAAATATGTAAATCTAATCCAATAATGAATGTGAGTATAAATACAAAATTTGTAAAAATTGATGCAATAGCAAAATACCAAATCCATTTTATATATTTTGTATGGGCTTTTAGTACAATATTTGTGATTGTCATGAAGATTAATAGTAGTAAAAAAAATATTGCTGCCACTATATAGTGTATTCTTCCATAATCTTCTGAAAATATACCTGTCATAATAACAGCAATCGCCATCAAAAATCCACAATACTGAAGTATCAGAAAAAGGTTATCTTGATTCCGATTAATAGTCTTCCATTTTACTAGGTCTACTGTCTGTATGATAATGGCAAACCCTAAAAAAAGGCATCCTATGTCAAAGTAGATATGCCCTAAAGGATTTTTACTTGAATTCCCCAAGTCACTTAACCAATTATTAAATGGTGAATAAGGACCATTATATACTATTTTGGAAGCCAGTGTAAGTGCGTAAAAAATCACCAAAGCCAAAATATCCCCATAACTTGTTAAGGTTATTTTCATTGAGTTCAAAGGCTTCATAAAAATCAATTAGTTTAAATATATAACGAATCGCTTGCAACATAAATTATGATTATTGATCTTAATAATTTAACTCTATCCTTAATTGTCTACTTTAAAGAATCTGGATTTACTCCTGATTTGTTCTCTTTGGGCAATTTCTCAATTTTTCCTTTAAAATCTGATGCTAATTTTTTTCTCTTTCGTCCAAGCACATTTTTTGCTATAAAACAAACGTATATTCTCAACGTAAAATCTCTATTACGATTTCATTCACTAGCACTCCGAACTCACAAACTTAGGAGGATAAAAAACACATATCAAACTTATTATTAAATAAATTAGTTAATTTTTTAGCTCAGTTTAATTTTATGTTTATAAGTTTGAGACTAACTATCGTCTCATTTTCACAAAATAATGCAAAATGCCCACTGATTCAGGTGCATACTTCTTAGGGTATAAAACTATATTTAATATATTTAGATAACGATTAATTATAAATAAATAATTTCTCATATATTAAATGGTTGATGTGAAATAAATTGAAAAACGGATGTGAAATAATATGGTAAAATGTAGATGCTCTCGCCAGGACTGGCTCTAACACCTCTGGCCACTGTTGCTGGTGCTACATCTACCTACGCTGTGGCTAAGCTTACTGCTGTAGCTGCCAACGAAGCTGCTAAAAAGGCTATTACCAAAATATAATTGTCTTCTTAAATTTCATTTGTTTTCTCTTCATTTTTATCAAATTTGACTTTGTTTAGGCCTGAAATAAGAATTATAGGGTCTAAAAAGGCTTAATTACTTGCTTTGGTTCCGTTGCAAAAAATTCAAAATAAGCCTGTAAATTTATAAGTAATGAATAAAATCAAAATATTCAAGAAAAATGTACTAACATTATAAAACTAGGTTCCGTTGCAAAAATATTATTTCTGCATTTTGACACTATAATTTTCACCTTTAGGTGTCATTTTCTTTCTAATGAAAATGATTAACTTTCCCAATTGTGAAAGTTTTTTCTGATTTTGCAAGAAAGCTAGATTTTTTGCAACGGAACCGCTTTCCTTTACGCTAACTTTGATTTTATATTTTACATAGGAAATGGATATGTACCTGATCAGGACTTACGCATTTGAGCCATAAAATCAATAAAATTAAACATTCAACTGTCTGAATAGTAAATTTAATCACAATAGAAATCGTGATTGATTTCATATTTTACATATTTACAGTTCCATTTAGGTCGTTTACGCTTTTACCTCTTTGACTTTAAATTACGGATCTTTTGATTTTTATTTATTACTTATATATAGATTCACATGCTTATTTTGAAGTTTTTGCAACGGAATCTAGGGAGGTAATCAATATGGTAAGCACCATCAAACGCGGGATTCTGCTCCTCTGTTGCGAGTTTAGATGGTTTCGGTCTCGCGCAGGGTAAGCGGACTCTGCAACACGTAGCGTGCGATTTCATCCTTGCGCAGTAAAACCACATCCGACCGACTTTTCGCGTAGCGCAGAAAGTCGTCCCACATGCGCACCATCTGTGGCGAACCGTTGATACGGTCGTGAGCGCTGACAGACATCATGCGGCGGCGTGTATCGGCTTCGTCGTAGAGTTGGTCGAAGTCCAACTTGATCTGGTCGAGGAATTTTGCTGGAGAGTAGTTGCGACCCTCGATTAGTAGGATATCATTGTTATGCAGCGTGTAGGGAATGACGACGAAGTCCTTGCCATTCACTTGCTCGATGAACGGTTCGTCGCGGCTGACATCGTCGATATGGTAGACGTAGCCCAATTCCTGCAGTGGCGACAGTGTGTTAGGGCTGCGCCTCAACCAGTTACAGTTGTAGCCGATTGGTCGCTGACCGGTGACCGTTTCGACCATGCTGGCTGCCTGGGCGAGGAATGTTCTTTCTTCCTCGCGACTCATTGCATATTGTGAACTCCAGTGTGGACCATGTCCAGCAGCCTCATGGCCACGATCGACAATCTCCTTGACCAGATCCGGATGATGCTGGGCCGCTTCGCCGATCCATATGCGAAGTGACTTTGATGCCGTGGCGATCCCACAGGTCGAGCATGCGCGGAATGCCCTCGCGATAGCCGTAAGCAAACCAGGTGTTGGTTGCTGCATCCGATGGAACGCTGGGGGGAAATCGACTTTTGGGAAGGGGCTGTCTGTACCTTTGGATGGCTGTCCACCAGCTTCAAATTGCATGGAGATGGAAACAACCAGTTGGACCCCCCCTGGCCAAAACTTTTCATAGTGGCAGTGCCACCACGTCTTCTCGCCTTTCGAATAGTAATATCTCCTTTCGACTCCTTTTTCGCCATAAACATCACTAAGTTTGTTACAAAATCAGTGAAAACATTCACAATTAGGAAAGTTAATCATTTTAATTAGAAAGAAAATGACACCTAAAGGTGAAAATTATAGTGTCAAATTGCAGAAATAATATTTTTGCAACGGAACCTAGTTTTATAATGTTAGTACATTTTTCTTGAATATTTTGACTTTTTTATACTCATAGATTTACATATTTTTTTGAATTTTTTGCAACGGAACCGCTTATTCATAAGTTGCAATCGGCAAACCTATAATCGTGTCAATAAATGTGATATTCAAAGTCCATTATCTAAACAGGTGATGAGCTTAAAAATAAACAAGGGGTAGATAATCCGAGTAAATGCTACCTGTTATATTAGTATACACATGATCTTAAATTCCATCCCCACGATCTACTGCGTTTTGTGAGAATCCGGCGCCATCCGGTTTCCCCCAGAAGTTACCCCCAATATAAGGTCCACCGATAATATTAATGCCTGGAATTTTTATGGTGTTATAGGCATTTCCTATCCCATTTTTAATGGTTATTTTGTTTTCATTGAAATAATTGTTGTAAACAAGGTTTCTGTTGCTTCTGCTACAGATAAAAAAACCTAAATTATCACTATTTTGAATAGTGTTGCTTGATAATATATTATCATTAGATGTGCCCATATAAATTCCATTGTGATTATTAGAAACCTTATTTCCTAAGAGTGTATTGAAATTGGCGCTTGCAAGCAAAATTTCACCGTACAATCCATTATTAGCAGCTATATTATTAGATATCTTACTCTTTGTGGCACACCAGAGATAAATTCCACACGAATTATTCAATAGGATATTATTTTCAATTGTGCAGTTATCGCTAGAACATAGAAAGATTCCTGCATAGCTGGGTTCGGTTGCTCCACTTATTTTGAACCCACTAAGTTTTATATCATTTGCTTTTAAGAGAAAAACATCAGCGTGCGAATTCCTGGCTTTAATTATAGTATTATTTGGATCTCCAGAATCGGATCGAATTGTAAGATTTTCTTTGGCTATTTTGATATTTTCTACATATGTGCCTGGTTTTACGATAATTACATCACCTGAGACTGAAATTGAAGGAGCTGATCCTAGGGGTGCTTATCTTGGAGGAGCTAATCTTATTGGTGCTCATCTTGAAGAAACAAATCTTAAAGGTACCAATCTTGAAGGAGCTTGTCTTAAAATGGCTCATCTTGGAGAGACAGATCTTAAAGGTGCTTATCTTAAAGGAGCTGACCTTAAAAGAACTTATTTGAAAGGAGCCAAGAACTTATCAATTGAGCAGCTTTCTAAAGTGAAAACACCTTATGATACTAAATTAGACGAAAAACTTCTCATACAATTAAAAAAAAAATATACTGTCCTTTTTGAAGAACCTAATGAATGAGCGGATATCATCAAAATTTCCAACCTGCTTTATCATTTTTCTTTATTGTCTAATAACTAATGCATAGGTTTTATAGCAAAATCTCTGCATTAAAATACTAGTTTTTTAAGCTCACTCATTGAATCTGGAATCTGTTTTTGTGGTGAAGATAACGGATGCAGAGTCGATCCGATTTACAGAATTTTCGGTACACTGCACTGATACATTTGATCGTTTGTAAAATTATCAAGGATTTAGTCCTAAATAAGTTATCAAATGAGACTTATTTTACACTCCGTTTTTCAAATTGATTTAAATTTCAAAAAGCTAAAATACTGAATCCGATCCCAAATAGTACAATTTGAATTAAAAATAATAAATAATTAAAAACCATATAATATTTTATTGTAAATATATGGTGAAAGTGATTATAAGTTAAAATTAATCCTAAAATCGTTAAAGGTATTTTTAGTGAAATGGCACTCCGGCGCTGTTCATTTGCAGTATGATGGAACATGGGATATTGGTCCGAACTTAAAACAGATTAACTATTATGAAAATCAAAAATCATAATGAATTAGAGAGAAATACTGTTGACGATGCACACGTCAACAGTATCTAATTTACTGTATGAGGTTTTTGATCTGTTCTGCAAAATGGTAATTGTTCTCTTACTTTATAAATATTTTTAATACAATATATCTTAAAATATGATGTATGGGTTTTCAAACAAAAACTGTGCATTGATTAATTGCAGTCTTCATAGTAGAACTCACCATTTTATCCAATGAGGAAAATGCATTTATAGTGAAGTATCATAATTTCTTCACTAGTCTTAAACTTAAATGTGAAGCACGGAGAAATGAGTAAATAGTTACAATTAGGCAAAATTTGCAAGTTTAAAGCTGGTGCTTGTCAGCAAACGCAAATAAGTAAATAATCAGGCAAAAAAATCGGAGGGACAGAACTTGATGCAATCATTTATAGTAGAACATTACCTCAACAAGAAAGTAGATGTTTACTGTGGCGGACCCGATGTTTTCAGGGGAATCATTGAAGCTTGTGCCGATAATGTTCTTACTCTCAATGACGATGGAAAATTTACCCATGTAGCTATCGATAAAATAATCGCCTTGTGGGCTCAATGAGCTCCATGAGTAACAGATCTTCAATGTTTTCTTATTCTGGATGGAGCTTAGGAAATTCAGAGATTTTAGCACAAAAACTGTGCATAAACAGGCTGTACACGTTCAAAGCTTAGTCAAAGAGAAAGAAGTTAAAAAAGTAAATGGGCATCGGTTTTTTGATATTGGGGAGTGGGGGGTAGTATTAATTTGGGAAATAAAAGAAGTTATCTCCGATGTCCTATAAGCTAATATTACTTATTATTATATAAACAAATGTTAATAACGATAAATTATTGTATTTTTTAGAAGTACTGTGAATCACTATAAATAATAAGCAGTACCGCATTTAAAGTTACGATTGCTCATTATATAATTGTAAAAGTTGATCTAATTTTAAGCTCTCTGACTTCACAGGGATACATTAGAAATGTGGAACTCAATCCTTAATAAGACGACAGCAGTGAAGAACTATGAGCATCAGCGACATATAAAAAAATAGATCTTATAAGTTGTGGGTAATTATACAATATACATCGAAGCATTCCTTGACAATTTTTCACTTTCAGACACATAATCACGCTAAGACATTTTTTTTTGGGATCTACGCCATAGTGCATTTATGGATCCTGATATATAAATGAAAACAAAAGAATATATATTTTGTGTATATTTCCTATATAGTAATGGCTATCACTCAATAGACAATGTGTACGTAGTCAAAATCCCACTGATCATGACAGCAACTTTTTGGAATGAATGATTACTATTCTACTGGTAATTATATATAAGAACATAAAAAGTATGGCAAAACCTATTAAGAAGTTCTTTTTTAGTAAGAATAACAATTTGGAAAAATTTGTTATAAACTTATTGAGTCAAGTTGTGGTATTGATGAATTAAGTTCCTGATTTAGTTTATTCATGTTTTAACCCAATGTTTTTTGGAGAACTCATATGAAACAAATTGAGGTAAATGATTGCGAAGAAGTATCATTATCAATGAGACTGATTATAGAAAACCTAAAAGAGGTAATTGATAAACTTGATAGGGAAGCCATAAAGGCGATGCTCCAAAAAACAATTGACGGTAATCAAATTTTTGTAATGGGAGCCGGAAGATCGAGACTTGTTGGCAAAGCATTTGCAATGCGACTTATGCAGCTTGGACTTAGTGTGTATGTGGTCGGTGAGATCACAACTCCTGCTATTTTAGGATGTCGTGATTGCTATTTCTGGGTCCGGAGAAACCCATACTGTAGCTGACCTTGGAAAATTAGCAAAAGATATCGGCTCAACCCTTATAACAATTACATCTAAAAAAGATTCTACACTGGGTAGAATTTCCGATATTGCTGTGATCATTCCAAGCAAAACGAAAAATGACCATGATGAAGCCGGCTACCTTGAAAGACACATGCGTGGTGACTACAAAAACATCTCTCCTTTGGGAACTTCTTTTGAAATTACTGCACTTGTTTTCTTGGACTCTGTGGTTAGCCAGCTGATTACGATAACCGGCGCTTCGGAAGCCGAACTTAAATCAAGGCACACGAACATCGAATAAAGTCTGAAGATCAACCGAAAGAGAGAACATTTCAGAAGTAGTGAATTGAGGAATATAGGGGAGTTCACTTTTTGTAGATCAAATCGTGATGGTCGAAATTTTATAACAACACGGTTTTCGATTCATTATCTATCAAAAATTTTAAAACTAAAGGGTCGATATGCACTCTGCTTAATCCGCTTTTGTCGTGCCTGAGATTTTTATACCTATGCGGCTCAATGCTGATCTGGCTTGTTTTTCTCAAAATATCGTCGTACAATTATCGATTTTTCTTATTTTGTTTGGAACTTCGGAAATGCATAGATTTCGACACAAAAACTGTGCATGAAAATTGAAAAATAGTGAAAATTTGGATAGATCTCAATTTTAGGAGGAGCCGCCTTCTGGAGTACCTGGTGATCTGCGACGATTTAATCTCTCATTTGTACCGGTATTAATGCCAGTGGGTGGCTCGCTAAACACAGGAATATCACCATCCCAATATACAGGAGTATCAGTGGTAGTAATGTGACCAGGTATTTCTGTGTAATAGGTATAATAGTTACGGTAGGCCTCATCACCTTGTTTTATATGGTCTGCACTCGATAATACAGCTGTCAAAGGCAAAACAAAAAGGCCTATCAGCAAAACAGCCAGTACCTTCTTCATTTTAATAGATGATTGCTTCAACATTTATTTTACTCCTATTATTAAATTAACAAGAAAATTTTTAGATTATGTTGTTGAATTATGTATATAATTTAGAAGAATTATTTTAAATTATTTATAAAAAATATAGTTCTAAACAAAAAGTCTTTCCAAATCGAATATTTTAACATTGAACAACTATTAAATATAAATTATGTATTATTATAATTTAGAAATAATAGTTGCATTTTCATTGCTCATTTTTCCAAAAAAGTCAAAATCTGATGTAAGTTTATATTCATTTGTAGATATATTATAGACATTATATACTTCCATCTCTCTAAACCGTGAAGGATCAGAATCTACGATATATAGATTTAGACCCAAAAACTCTGCATAATTAAAATATAGTGTCTTTTAAAGAAAAAAAATAGTATTTCTAGTAAACGGATATCTAACACATTCTCATTTGCAGTATGACGGAGCAGTTGGTATGGGTTCGAACTTTGAAAAAATAGATTATTATAGGACTCTAACTTCATAATAAATTAAATATTGATGTTACTGCTGACGATGCACACATCAACAGTATTTACCCCATTCTGGGAAAACTATTTTTCTGTCCCCCAAATAGTGTTAGTTTTACTACTTTACATATTTTTTCATAATGTTCTCGGTATTCTAAGTATGATTGTAGTTTAGTTTAATTAGTTCCAAATGTTCAGGAGCCCTAGATGTTCTATGAGTCCCATAAGCTTCGGGAGTCATAAAGCAGTAACCCTTTCTTATTTCAAATGGAGCTAGGAAATTTCGAGATTTTAAGATAAACATTGTGCATAAGATTATGCCATTTTAAAAATATTGCTTTAAAGTGTAGATCGATAAGAATTTCAATAAACCGATTTTTTAATGAACAATTTATATATTATTCATAGTATATAACTAATTTATGGGTTCATAGTAATCTGCTATATAATCTATTACAATAACTCATGGGCATAACTAAGAATCTATAGATTTTAAAATATGAAAAATTGAATAAATGGAGTAATCTAATTGAATAAAGAACATTTACCATATTTTGCTGCAATTCTTATTCTACTTCCGATGTTCTCACTGATCGTTGTAGGAGCCGAAAATAATGATCAAGATAATTCTCTTGAATACCAGAATGTAACTGTCACTGAAGCTTATAATATGGTTACAAGCACCGCTTTGGTTTCAAGCGATGAAGTATTTATTCTGGATGTTCGTACTCCTGCAGAATATAATTATACACATATTAAAGGAGCAAATTTGATACCATTGAAAAACGTGCCTTTACATGATCCTGTTAATCTATCAGATGATGGATTGTTGGCGTGGCATATCAAAAATAATAAAGATTTGCCAAAAAACAAAGATGCAAAAATACTTGTTTACTGCTTTAGTGGAAACAGAAGTTCTGTTGCAAGTCAAATGTTGGTACAGTCAGGTTACAAAAGAGTCTATAATATGCAAAGCGGTATCATAGAATGGGTAAATGCAAGGTATCCAATTGTAGTTGACCCTATATTTTGGATAATTAATTATCCAAAGGTAGTGTAATAAAGTATTGATAGTTGCTTAAGCTATAATTTCCAGGACAGATTTTTGGCAGCTCATTTAATTAATTTGTTGAGCTGATCACAAAACAATTGGGCATTGTACCTAAAGTTCTGCAAATTTTTATTGGCTCTATTTCTTTTTCTTTCCCTTATCACAAAAATTTAGTTCTGTATCAACCAATTTTCTGTTATTACAAAAAATAGGATTTACGTTTTTACTGATGTAGAAGTTTTCATACAAAACCTAACCATCTTAGAGTTAAGATAATTCAAACTTTTGGACCAAAACTATACAGCTGTTCAACCATTTTATCATGGATGCTCTAATCTATGTATCGCTTTCAATGCGATTGTGTCGTTAGGGTTAAGTTTCATTGCTTTATTGTAAGCAAAGATTGCTACCGCCTTATCGCCTTTAGCTTCGGCAATGATTCCCTTTACACCCCAACCAACGGAATCGTTTGGATTAAGCACCAGGCCTTTATCTACATAACTTTCTGCGTCTGTATATTTACCTTGTATATACAACCCCAAGCCTTTCGAGATGTAGTAATCTGAATAATTCGGGTTTAATAAAAGTGCCTGGTCAAATGCTGAGTTGGCTTCTTTTGTTTTAAATTCTTGAGTTAAAGTCAGTCCTTTAAAATACCACGCTTCGGCATCTTGCGGATCTAAGCTAATTGCTCTATTAAAATTTGATATAGCATCATCATATTGTTTGGAGTTAGCTATACTAATTCCTTTTGTGACAAGAGCGTGGGATTCCATTGATGCAGATACGATGCCTGCTAGTATCAAAAGAGCTAGGGTAGTTATTCCATAAATGTTGAGCTTTCTATTTACCAAAAAACCACCAAATTTCATTTTTAAATAGATTTCTCACGACCATCAACTATGATATTAATATCTAATAGAATCTATGATGCTACCAATGATAATACCAATGGTAATAAGAAACAGGGTAATAATTGTGATGATCATCTTGCTTCCAATAACCAGTGCTGGCAGCTGTTGTTGTCTTATAGAATAATAACACTAAAGCCACAAAAACAAGATCTATCGTTTTTGATGATACGGACGTTTTCATACAAAAGTTGTGTATAAATAAAAATCTAAAAACAGAAGTTTTGTAATTAAAAATATTGGCTCTGGATCATGTTTATTATGAAGTAAAGTGATCCAGAGCCAATTAGAATTTAAATATTTTTAGATACATTGTAATAAGAGCAGAGCTGACTTTAAAACTTGAATCTATTACAGGTATCTATACTAACTGGTTAGCATCTCCATACGTATTTGTTACCGATCAACAATCAGTCACAGCTTTGGTAGTACTGGCCATGATACCAATGGGGATGCGAATGGTCCCAACCCCAGTAGCATGTACACCAATCGCTCCACGACCAACTACTTCTCCACGACACTTTTCTTTCCACGACCAGCATTTCCATGGTCACCCCGGTCACCACGGCTGCCACGCTCTGCATCATTAGCTGCTACTGCTGCTATAGATGCAACAAAAAGGACTACTAGCAAAATAGCCAGTACTTTTTTAATTCTACTGGATGATTGTTTCAACATTTGTTTACACTCTATTTTATTAAGTTAGATACAATTTTAATTCGATTAGGACTTATGTAGTTAAATTAATGGTAGCCAGTGCATGCCGCTACGGGTGTGAGCTTCGGCTGCTACTGCTGTCAACGATACTACATAAAAAAACTGCAAACAATACAATAATATAATGTACTGTTTTTTCTAAATTTAATTTACCATTTTCGATCTTCACAGCCCCTATGCTTCTATTTAAAGGAATTAGATAGCATATTACTATCTTTGGTTTTCTTTTTATTCTATTGTATCATTAGAAAGGATTTTTTGCAACGGAACCAAATATTGTACGTAAGATCATATTACAACTTACAATTTCCGGCAAATTTTCAACACTATCAAAGTTATCAGTGTACTGAAAGTTCTGTAAAATTTAATTAAACTCTATGCTATTGCTATCGATTTATGGCTCGCAATTATTATTAGCCTGATTTACACATGAAGGAATCCACACTCCATCATCTGTTATCATAATATCTGAAGTTCCAATGAAAATAGAGTTATGCATGTTCACACCGTTTATGGTCTTTCGGAGCACATCGTCTATTGTCACTTCCCTATCACTTATGTGGATTTTCTTGCCTTCCGCATAAAAAATTCCATTCACTGCAATGTATCCATCTTCTGTAATTCTAGCATTGAAAATAACAGTATTATCTTTTTTTCTTGTCAGTGTAAAGCCATTTCCTTTCTCTATTTCCCCTCGTACATCAAATTTCTCATCAACTTGAATTAACTCGTTATTGTTGATTTTTGCTATGAGATCTGAGTTTTCATCTCTGATTTCGGTTGTTAGAATCAAATCGTCGTCGCTTTTTTCCAAAGTAAACAATTGTATCTTGTTTCCAGTGTTCTTATTCGCTTGATATGACAATGTATACACTTGATCTGCATAAATGTTTGATCCAAGAATCAGCATATATTCATCTTTAGTCATATGATTCCACCTGTGGGGTTTTATGCTTCAAGTGCATAAGTCCTCTATTAATTTCTTTAATCTTCTTCACATCCTTCACATTCTTCGCAAACTTCCCTCCCGTATACGAATCTTCCGTCTGTTTCAGCGATTATTTTTCTGACCTCATTTGCATCTATTCTATAATTTTCCTTATTGGATTCAAGATTCTTATTTACTGCCTTAATGTACAGCGTTGTGAACATGTCTGCGTCATCAAAATCATCAAAATTCTGTACAAAAATAAGTATATCGTTTGCTGTTTTTTGTTCAAATGCTTTTTTCGTTGTTGTTGTTACTTTTTCTATTGTAACAGTAGATTTTTCTTTCCTGATCATCTGCTCTTCACGCCATTTTTCGATCGCTTTCCAGATGGGTAGAGGATCAATGCCGTTGTTTTTGATGTAATCTTCTCGAGTATACTCGTGCATATTGCCGTCTACGAAGAGTAATTTAGCTTGGTCTGCCATCACCCTCGTTCCTGTAGGTATCATTGCCGGATTAGCACAGATTTCTGTACAGTGAAGAAAATCTTCTTCTCCACCTCTTTGGTCTATCTCGAGTGGCTTTCCACAACTTGGGCATATCCCGATCATTATCTGTTCTTCTTTATTATTCACGCTTTTCCTCCTATGTTTATAAAAATTTCAATCCATTAAAATCGTGAGAAAGAGATGTGGGCATTATTGTTGCTTTGAACTCGTTTAATTTTTCGGATGCTTAGTCTTCAGGCCATTTCGTTGTTCAGTTGCAAAAAATCTAGCTTTCTTGCAAAATCAGAAAAAAACCTTAACAATTAGGAAAGGTAATCATTTTCATTAGAAAGAAAATGACACATAAAGGTGAAACTTATAGTGTCAAATTGCAGAAATAATATTTTTGCAACGGGATCGTATTTCTTTTGTAAAGAATGTTTTCTTCAATTACCATATTATTCGATTTTCACATCTATCAATTTTTCAAAAGGCTCTTGATAAGGTACTGTGACTTTAAGCACACCATTTGAGTATTTAGCAACTGCTTTTTCTGGGTTTACAGGACAGCATATCGAATAGCTATCTAGATACTGAACTCCTTCTTTACTAGCAGCTATATAAAAACTGTCTTCAGTAAGCTTAAAAGAAATATCTTTCTTTTCGACCCCTGGAAGAACTACCTCAATTAGATAATTTTCGTAATTGTCGTCAGGATATGCACATACGACTGGTGATAGTCTCAAGGTTTCCGCCATTTTATTACCCCAAAATAGTTATACATTATTAAGAAATCAATTAATGTTACATTGCTTATTTCAGTTTAGGTTATATCTTTGATTACAATTAATCTTTTATTTATTTTAAATTAATTATACAAAAAATAATTTCTGAATAAAAATTATGTTCCCATAAAATATTTCAATCTAAAACAATAACTTTATATTAATTATGTTTTTAATTCTACTAGGAGATTTTTATAAATTTTAACACTGATTTTTTCTTAAAAAAGCATTCGAGATTAATCTTGTTCATCTTAAATCAAATATCTGCTTTTAAAAGGTTGATAAAATTCGTTATCAGTACCCTAATGCTAGATTAAAAATTTTAAATGTATAGTCCTATCCTTAGGTCATAGAACAACTCTAAAAAATGATCTAATCCCCATTTACGTGAAATGGTTCCGTTGCAAAAAATCTGGCTCCCTTGCAAAATCAAAAAAAACCTTAACAATTAGGAAAGTTAATCATTTTCATTAGAAAGAAAATGACACATAAAGGTGAAAATTATAGTGTTAAGTTGCAGAAATAATATTTTTGCAACGGAACCAAAAATCCTTTCTAATGATACAATAGAATAAAAAGAAAACCAAAGATAGTAACATATTATCTAATTCCTTTAAATAGAAGCATTATGAAGGAGAAATTATCTTATTAAATATAAGATGTACTTAAAATACCCATTGAGCTATAGAAATTTAAAGGAAATGATGATAGAAAGAGGAATTCAAGTTGATCACAGTACTATGAGATGGGTGCATCAATATTCCCCTAAAATAGAAAAGAAGATCAGAAAACATTTAAGACTAACAAACTATTCGTGGAGAGTTGATGAAACCTATATCCAAGTAAAAGGTAAATGGAAATATTTTTATCGAGCAGTTGACTCAAATGGAGATACAATTGATTTCATGTTAAGTGCAAAACGAAGTCGAAATGCAGCGAAGAGATTCTTTAAGAAAGCTTTGAGTTCTAATCATAATCAAATTCCAAGAGTAATAACAGTTGATAAGAATCAAGTTTATCCATCTGCTATAGATGAACTAAAAATTGATAAAATACTACCTAAAAACGTAGGCATTCGACCAATCAAGTATTTGAATAACATTATAGAACAAGATCATAGATCTATAAAGCGAATCGTTAATCCAATGTTAGGATTTCAGTTTTTTCGATCTGCTAATAAAACTTTAAAAATAATTGAAGCTATGAATATGATCAAAAAAGGACAGGTCAATAATCTAAATTACTCTGTTCTTAATGAAGTCAAATACATTAATCAATTATTTGGTATAGTTTTATAATGTTAGTACATTTTTCTTGAATATTTTGATTTTATTCATTACTTATAGATTTACATATTTTTTTGAATTTTTTGCAACGGAACCCTTGCTTTAGTGTCTGGATTTGCGAAAGGTATGCATAGCGGATATTTTATAAGAGATTGGGCTTGTTGTTGTCCAATTTGAAAGAGAGTAGATGGAAGGGAAAATGAGTAAAACTCTTCTACGACATTTGTTATTTTGTTTTAGAAATCTGAAACTTTCCACATGCTTGCATTATAGATAAAGAATTCCACCACTATAGGGAACTCCACCATCATCTGTTCGATTAATAGATTTCAGATCTTCTTATTTTTCTATATCTTTTGGATAGACATATGAATGTATGATAACTTTATATTTGATATTTTTTTAGTTTTTTCATATTTTATTCTATGAAACATGAAAATTGTATCACTCATCTTATTTCGAGTTAAAAATTATTTTAATTTATATTAGTTTCTGAGTTCTTAATCACTGCATAGTATGATGTATCAACTAAATATAATCTAATAAATAAATAAATAAATAAATAACTTAATAACTAAATAACTAAATAACTTAATAAATAAATAACTTAATAACTAAATAACTAAATAACTAAATAACTTAATAAATAAATAACTTAATAAATAAATAAATAAATAAATAAATAAATAAATAACTAAATAAATAAATAACTAAATAACTAAATAAATAACTAAATAAATAACTGAATAAATAAATATATGTCTAGATTACTCTGGAAAAAAACGCACATAATAAACAGTAAAGAAAACTTTTCTGATTCTGGATGAATCTTGGGAAATTCAGAGATGTTCTCACAAAAACGATGCATGATTACGGTAGGGTATCAGTATGGTTATAGTGTTTATAGTAAATCAACATCAAGCACCTTCAATGATTGATCAACTCAACATTTTGATTTCTTACTGAACTAAATGAATTTAATGTGTTACGTGGTTGAACTGCAAAACAGGAGTATTAAGAACTTAACTATCTAAATCCCAATTACATTCTAAAGATGTACAAATTACATAAATTACTTATCTAATGTTGGTAAACCTTTCCTTAAAAGGTGATGACGTCCGCCTAGACACTGAAGTCTAAACCGCTGATGCTAATGACTTCTACATAATAATCGAGGCGTTTTACTTGTACACATTTCTATTAGTAGGTATCGGCGGTTTCATAGGCTCTATCTTGAGATATACTTTAGGTGGATGGATACAGAACAATTTTGTTAATTTCCCGGTTGGAACTTTGGTTGTAAACGTTAGTGGTAGTTTCTTGTTGGGTTTAATAATGTACCTTTCTGAATATCAAGGATTTTTTGGTGAAGAAACCAGGATATTTCTGACAATTGGATTAATCGGTGGTTATACAACATTATCAACATTTAGTTATGAGTCATTCAGATTACTCGATGGTTCAAAACTAACACTGATGACAGCATATTTAATGGCTACAGTATTATTTTCCATGTCTGCAGTATATTTAGGGAAAATTGTAGCTTTGAACGTTGGCACTTATCTATTGAGGGAAATTAGATGAAAAAGGAATCTCAGGCTATATTATTGAGAATATCCATTGGAGAGTCTGATAGATATAAAGGTAAGTTGTTGTATATGCATATATTTGAGATGCTTATAAATTAACAGATAGCAGGAGCAACTATTTTTAGAGGAATTGAAAGTTTTGGAAAACATAGACATGTTCATACAACTTCTATATTGCAATTATCTACTGACTTGCCAATACTTATTGAAATAGCGGAAATCGAAGAAAAGATTGATAA
Organism: uncultured Methanosarcinaceae archaeon; assembly: GCA_963733675.1. GTDB lineage: Archaea > Halobacteriota > Methanosarcinia > Methanosarcinales > Methanosarcinaceae > Methanosarcina. The sequence goes on from CAVTET010000001.1 coordinate 873,051, forward strand.
GATCAAACCGAAATTAGATGAAATTATTCCCCAAGGGTTGATTACAGAAGAAAAAATTAAAATTGTATTTCATGACTATGACAACGAGAAATGAAAGATATTCATACTATGTTCTTGCATTATTATCCAGTTGACATTCTATCTTCAGATGTATTTTGTTCAAATGAGCTCCATTTTTGGCTATGTTTTCGATAACTAAATAATGCCACAATCTATAGGAATATACAAATTTCATCGATTACATTCCTAGTAAATGTAAAATAAATTTAAGAAAAATAGTAAGATTTTATAAGCACTATGCTATCAATTTTTAATTTAGGTAGTATACTTAAAGTTTTGTAAATTCTTATTGACTCTATGCTCTTCTTTTTGCAACAAAAAATAGGATTTATCGTGTTTACTGGTGCACGTGTTTTATATCAAATCTGTTCATCGTTGTTTTTGGATAGTTATCCTCTACATTATAAGGACTTACCAACTTTGGACACAATATCAAAAATACTCGAGTTTGTAGTTAAGGTTTCATGTTAGGCTATTGAAGGTTTAATGACATTGATTTATTAGTTGAGTAAGTTTGACTCTTTTAAATATTTTCTTATTTGACTATATTTAATCATGCTTATTCAACCTTCCTAAAATCAGTTAATTGGGATTAATTTTGAAATGATAGATAGGTGGTTCTTTAGAAAAACTGCTTAAATCAGCCGGAGATATCCTAAATAAATAAGTAAAGATATCTCAGGCTATTAAGGCCAAATTAATTTGAATTAAATTAAGGATTTCTATAGAATCCAAATTCCTGTCATATCTATAATTACTGGAAACAGTGAGTGAAAGAATATCTTTACCTTTTCTTCAAATGTAAGGGTAATACTCATTTTGTAAGAATTTATCGATAACTTAAGGATGCTACCCAAATTACTTGTTGGATACAAATGGAAATGAATATAATTCATCAGCGTGGGATATAAAACATGATAAAAACCCCTGCTAGAGCAATCAAAGCCCCTATTATTTCATATTTATCAGGTCTCTTCTTATCGACAAATGCGCCCCATATAAGAGATGACACAATGAAGATTCCTCCGTATGCAGCATAGACCCTACCAAAATGCGCAGGCTGGAATGTTGGAATTATTCCGTAGACAGCTAATGTTAAACCTCCAAGGAGCCCATAGGTTATTCCTTTATTTTCCCTTAACCACAACCAGACTAGATAACCTCCTCCTATTTCGAATAAAGCAGCCAGAAAGAACAGAACAAGAGAAATTCCCAAATCAATCATTTGAATCATCTTTCCTTGGCCAGTAATATATAATTGAGACTCCTATGAGAATAATCAGGGCGCCTATGAGATCATACGCATCCGGTAAGGTTTTCTCAAATACCCAGCCCCATAAAATGGACATAACAACAAAAATGCCCCCATAAGTTGCATATATTCTGTGAAAATACGAAGGTTGGAAGGTAGGTACGATCCCGTACAGAAACAAAATGACTGCTCCTAAAAATGCAAATGTAAGTCCTCTTCCTTCCCGCAACCATAACCAGATAAAGTATCCTCCGCCAATTTCAAAAATGCCTGCAAGGATGAACAGAAGAATTGTGTACATAAAGCATCTTTTTCTGGATACGCATCTAGATTCAAGATTAATTTTCAAATTGATCAAGTGTTGTTTTATCCCGAAATTCTTTTGCCTCGAAAATTGGTTCATTTTTACCATATATTCACAACCATAAAAATACAAATATGATTATCGTAAATCTGTGAATTGATTACATTCAAAAAATGAGTAATATTTTTAATGTAAATGCTTATGCTTAAATTACTAAAATATTTCATATCCACATATAGCATTGAAGGGACAGGACAAAGGAACTACTAGAGTAGTTTCTCCTCATCTTTAAGCGCTTTCAGTGATTCAATATTGCATTTAAGATCAGGAAAATGAATTTATTTGATGAGAAATATGTGTTTCTAATATTTTTAAGTGTTAATTTTTACTATGAAGACTGCAATTTGGATTCGGGTAAGAAACAATCTATTAAGAAATGTATTAATTTTAATTGCTTTTTTGTAAACTTATAACTGTAAATAGAGATAAATAATTGCAGCCCTATTTTAATGTTAAAATATTCTTTAACTTAACACGAATGAAGTAGACTATTATCTTGGATTTTATTTTTTAGTAATCTATTACAGAAATTACTGGGTATTTTTAATTTTTTCCCACCATATGACTATCCTTTTATAGAATCTCATGATTATTCTGCCGATAAACACAGATGTACAATTTATTTACCCATTTGCTCCCTGTTATATTGAGAAAATAGATGGCATCTTTGTGTACTTTTGCGAAAGATGGGTTAAAAGGAATTATCAAGGTTCAGAGTTCTTGTTCAATAACTCGGGGACACGATCCAGAATTGTCCGCCAAGAAAATGGCGAAGTGTCTTGTTTTCCTATAGTTTCAACGCGAAATATAATAGCAGTAATGTTATCAGGAGCCCCGGCCTCTAACGCAAGTCCAACCAATTTTTCGCAGGCAGTATCGATATTTTTTTCTTGCATAACGATTTCTATTTCTTCATCACTAATCTCTGACCATAGGCCATCACTGCAGAGTAGATATGTATCATCAGGTAGGATTTGTTCACGTATTATATCTACATTTAGAACTGGCTCCCCACCTAATGAACGAGTAAGCTGATGGCGTCCAGGGTGCTGATGAACCTGTTTATGTGAGATTAGGTGTAAATGGAGTAAATCATTAGCCATTGTGTGATCCCGGGTCAATAGTTTGATACTGCCATTCCTCATTCTATAAAATCTACAGTCACCCACGTGGCCGATTGTCAATGAACCTTGCTCTAGTGTTATAGCAGTTAATGTTGTCTGCATATTCTCAAATAATGTAGGCTGTGAATTGCCCGCAATGAACACTTCCTGATTCGCATGCTTTAAAGCTCGACTGACAAAATGGTTCGCTGCTTCGCCATGCCAATTTGCGAATTCGTCTTTAATGGCTTTCAAGGCTATTCTACTGGCAATAGCTCCACCTTTATGTCCGCCGAGTCCATCAGCGATAGCGAAAAGATAACGCGAAGTAGATTTACCCTCCGCTTTTGCCTCGATTTTATGGGCGACATAATGTGCGTCCTCATTCTGTGAACGCACTAAACCTTTGTGTGTTACAACCCGCCACTTAACAGTTACTGCAATCTGTATTGGAGTCTTGTCTATCGATTTCATTACGGTGTTATCTCCCAGTGTATCTGCCTACTACGTACCTCGATTGAAAAATAAAGCAAAGAAAAAGCCTACTTATTAGGAGGTTTTTTCCTTTTTCCCTTTAACTTCTTCTCAAGCTTCTCTATTGCATTTTGTTCCTGGATTCTATATTAATTTCTGCTTATTTATCAAGGCTCAATTCTGAAGCAGTTAACTTAGAAGCTTCTTTGGTCAGCAATCCACTACCTTGTTTTCGTGTGTTAATGACAAACCACATCGCTCCAATGACAATCCATACTGCTACTATACCCAAGGCAATCACAGCATCATTTGCTGAAGCTCCACCAGCGCTGATGGCAAGATATACCACTGCTCCTAGCATTAGCAAATTAGCCAAGAAACCCAGTAGTGGCACAACACGGTGTTTGAAGAAACTGGCATCAGAACGATGTAGAAATGCCCAGAAGCAGATAATATTGGTTAATCCATAGAGTATGAAGGTACCCGTATTAGATGCTAGAGTGATTTGAGTCAGATTATCTACATTTAGGACTCCATATGCTCCAAAGGCTGCAGAAAATAACACTAGCAACCAAATACCCCAATGTGGTGTGAGGAAACGACCATGCAAAATACCCAATATCGAAGGCATCTCTTTATCGTTACCCATGGAATATGTTATACGGACTCCCGTATTAAGACAAGCTAAAGTGGTACCGATTAATGCCAGCACTACAGTTGCAGCCATAATCAGAACTAAAACTAATCCGGTACCACCTAGCATCTGGTCACCTATAATCCGTATCATATCACCAATCGGAGCTCCAGATGCTCCAGCTGCAGCGTAGCCAGTAACTGTAGCTCCAGATGTATCTACCCCAATCAATTGAGGACCGATAAAATAGTTAGCAGCGAAATATTCGATTAGATAGGCAAATAACCCCTGAATAAGCAAAGACAAAATGATCGCTCTCTTAATATCGTGTTTTGGCTTGATCGCCTCTGCACCTAATGCTGTAATCGATTCAAAACCTACCAATAGCAATATAGCTATAGTAGACTGGAATAACACATTTGTGAAGTTATGCGGAATTATTATAGAAGACATGGATTGTGTATAAGCCAGTTCCGGGTGTGCATACCGGTACAAGATTGCCAATGCTGAGAAACCAACTAGTGAAGCTAGCTGTATTGCATTAATGATCATCGCTGTGAACGTTGATCCGCTAATTCCACGATAAGCTATGTAGCCATTTAAGAAGGCAAATAGTGCTGCAACTAGAATTTGCTCCCACACAGCTAATGTGATTCCGAACAAGCCCATGATGTAAACAATTAGAGTGGCTGAAAATGCTATCATTATACCTGGATAAATCCAGTAATAGAGGTGCGATATCCAGCCTGTTAGAAACTTTGCAATTCGTGCCCACTGACGATGACTGGCTTTTTCCTTCTCTAGAAAAGCAGCTTCAGCAAAATAATATGAGGAACCACTACCTGCTTTTGGGTAGATGTTTGATAACTCGGCATATGAGATTGCAGTTAATAAGGCTAGAATAAGAGCGGCAACCAATCCAGTCCACATCTCAGATGCGGTTGTTATTGAACCATTCATCTGAGCTGCCTGTACTTGGAAAGTGGTCCACAAGAAAGCACCCGGAGCGATGAGTGCCATGGCATTTACCAAAAGAGATGTCAGGTTCAGCGTACGCTTCATTTTTATGGTCAATTTGCCATCTTCTGATTGGTCACTATCCTGTGTATGATTCATTTGGTTAGATTCTCCTTTTAGTAATCATTTATTTAGAACAAATTTCAGCTTTTCGTTTATTTTATTAAACATATGTAAAAAATGAATAGCTGAGTTTTATTCTTGTTGAATATCAGTTATAACCGGTAATTAATAGGTGACTTAATTATATTTAAATATTCTCTAAAAGCTAAAAAAAATATCCAATTTACAGGCAATACATTGGTGATGTAATAATATTTAAATATTTGTATTATGCTTATATTTATCAAATTTTCTTTTATTGTGTTTTTAATAAAATTTTGTACTTCATTTATTTTCCTATGGAAATTCGATAAAAACAAAATCAATAGGCCTTTTATAATCAAAAACTTTTCTAGGACTCCTATAATCAATACAAATACAAATAGTGAAATGGTAAACTTCTGGCGGGTATAAATATTTAAAAATTACTTTTCTATTTTAAATATCGTTAAGAACGGAAAATTACTGGCGATTTAATTATATTTAAATATTTTCTTTTATTATCTTTTTTTCATTGATTACAGGAAATTAATTGGCGATGTTATAATATTTAACTACTTTTCTTTGTCTTCAAAAATATCTAGAATACCGGTAATTTACTAGAGACTTTATTTTATTTAAAATATTCTGTTCTAAAAATATTGTTTTGGCATTTTTATTAATATATCTTTCCGAAGAAAATCTGTTCTTTTATTGACATCATCAGAGCAAAAACAAACTCGAATTTATTCATCATTCAAGTGGGTAAATAGAGTTAGTTAAATATTTTAGTTTCAATAGATATACTTAAATATGATATTTAGGATATAGGATACCTATTGATAGGTTCCATGAAATACTTAAGTACAATGATCAGGTTGAAAAGACTTGATTCGGTCAAGCGAGAGCTTCAGATAATTAAAGTTAATAGATTAACAGTATCCTCAGTTTTGGTTATGGTGTTCAAGGGGGCATCCAGAAACCAAAGCGATGAACCATGAAGCAAAGCTGCCCAAAAAATCAGGCTTGAAGTCACAGCAAACGATGATTTTCTGCAACCAATAATTGAAGTAATAAAAATAAGACCAATAAGTAAGAATGGAAGAAATGTTGGGAACAGCAAAATCTTCATGCTACCGCTTGAGGATATCACAAGGATCTGCACGAACGAAAACGGACTTCATACTATTTAAGTTGTGATCGAAAATGACTATTGTAGCAGCAGATACTGGCTGGATGTTGATTTCATCGGCACTTGTATTATTAATGGTTCCAGGGCTTGCATTATTCTATGGTGGGTTGGTCCAGCGTAAAAACGTCTTGAGCAGCATGATGCATTCATTTGTTGCAATGGGTGTCATAGCCATAGAATGGATTGTAATAGGTTATTCGCTTGCTTTTGGAACTGGAAACTGGTTTATAGGCAGTCTTGAACACGTATTTTTGAGAGACATCAATGCTTACTCATTAACAGGTACCATCCCCACATATGCGTTTATTGCGTTCCAGGGTATGTTTGCAATAATTACTCCTGCCCTTATTTCAGGTGCGATTGTGGGCCGTATCAAATTCAAGTCATATATTGCATTTATTTTATTATGGGGTATCATCGTCTATGCACCTATCTGTCACTGGGTTTGGGGAGGTGGATTTCTCACAGGAAAAGCCCTAGACTTTGCAGGCGGTACTGTTGTCCATATATCATCAGGTATCTCGTCTCTTGCAATTTTGACTTATCTTGGCAAGAGAAGAGGATATGGGGTTGATTCGATCAAACCTCACAATGTTACTCTCACCCTTATTGGTGCAGGGCTTCTCTGGTTTGGATGGTTTGGGTTCAATGCCGGTTCTGCTCTTGCTGCTAATGAAATCGCAGCGGTTGCATTTCTGACCACGCTAGTAGCGCCAGCAGCTGCAGGGCTCTGCTGGATGGCTCTGGAATGGCATCACTTAGGACATCCTACGTCTCTTGGCTTTTCAACAGGAGTTTTAGCTGGATTGGTTGCAATCACTCCAGCTGCTGGTTTCGTCACACCTGTAGCAGCGATTCCAATAGGGCTGATAGCCGGCATCATATGTTATACAGCTGTGGAACTCAAAGGAAAGTTTGGATATGATGATTCACTGGATGTTTTCGGGGTCCATGGAGTCGGTGGAATGACAGGGGCTCTTCTAACTGGCATATTTGCGAGCATTGGATCTGCAGGTCTCCTTCTAGGAAATTCCAGCCAGTTAGTAATTCAGCTTGAAGGTGTCGTTGCCTCAGCTGTATATGCATCTGTCTGCACACTGATTATTGGATTTGTGATCAATAAGACGATGGGACTCAAAGTTAGTGAGAGTGAAGAAAACATCGGGCTTGACCAGACACAGCATGGTGAGGTCGCATATAATATTTGATTACAGGTAAATCTTTTACCTGTATTTTTATAAATTTTATGGATCCTATGCAATTAGGCTATGCTTGGTCAGAAAGTATTGGATAGACCCAAGCTAGAAATAAAAACATAGAAAAGTTTTGTGAGAATTTCAATCATGGGTAGAAACTAATCATCTCCATAAAATTAATACATTTTTTATTGTCAATCCGATATTCTTCAGATGTACACGATTTTGAATTTGTTCATCTATTTGCCCACTAATATCTATTGAATGTTAGATTAATTTTGAAGTTACTATCATATTTAAAAAAAATCGATGACATTTTTTTGGACATTTGGGGAAAGAGGGTTAATTAATCTAAACTTTTTCCAGTTTTTTTGTGCTAATTTGGTATTTGGCTGAGCCTGTATACTCTAAGAGCTATTTTGAAATTAGATTTCAGGTTGTGAAAGTCGGTTACTGGAAATTGTGAAAAGAGAATTACTTTCAAATCTGATCTGATCAAAAAGCTAATATATAGTTTTTCTGTGATGTTTCGGTATATTTAATAACTATCTAAATACCGTCTCATTAAGCCCTTAGTTAAAGCTTCGTCCAAAATCACTATATTGCTCTGCAAAGAAATCCAATACATTTTGATCTAGAAATCGATATCGAAACTAACCTGGGTAAAACCAATTTTGGTATTTGGGTGTTTATAATCTAACAAGAGATCATATGAGCTGCGCTAAGTCAAAAACCGATTCATCTACCCATTTTTCGCAAAGCATGGTCATATTTAGTACTTCGCATACCATTTAACATGATTGACAATAACTTTAAAAAATTAGTTTTGTTGTAACTCTGCATCTTATTATAAATTATTGCCAAATTTGATTTAAAGTTCAATTCCGGATACTTCGAATATTAGCAATTAATTCGGGACTGAAAGTTTGTTTTAGTTTGCTATTAAGTAATTTTTTTTTCAACTATTTTATCTACGGTTTTCATGGAAAGAGAAATATTGAAATGTATCGAGAAATAATTTATCAAGATTTCCATTTTATATTTTTTCCGAGATATTTTTCAAGAAATTCAGTATCATCAAAAAGCGATTCTGAGTCCTTCGGAATCGATTTTTTTCCTTGAGATTTCAAAAACTCGACCTCTAGCCCATCCATACTCGCATCTTCAGAATCATTCGCAGGTAATTCGTGACTTTGACGCCATGTAGTTACACTGTGTCTTCTCACTTTGAGTATTTCCGCAACTCTACCATCTGACAGCTTCAAGTCATATAGTTCACGCATCTCCCAGTGCCGTCTTCCACGATTCGGCGCAAGTCCTAGATGGTGGCGTATTCTAAAGACAGCAGATTGAGAAATGTTGATAACTTTACCAATCATAGAATCGCTCATGCCCGAGTGGTAAAGCTGTTTGAACTCATCAATGTCAATGTCTTTTCGCTTGTTTTGTCGAGGCATTCGCTTTTGCTTGTATAGTCCAAGACTGCGACGGCGGTTAGAGATTGTCCTGTCACAAACACCAAAAACTTTACCGATCTCAGCATCGCTAAGACCTTCGGAAAAAAGCTGTTTAAGCTCATCGACATTTATTTTTTTTAATGTGTGTCGCAACACAACTATTTTCTTCTTTAACGCTTTTCCTACAAGGCTTTCCAAAAATTTTGTATCACAAAAAAGAGACTCTGAGTCCAGTTTAATCGGCTCATCTTCATCAGGTATGATCTGTTGCTTGCGTCGGAATAAACCTAAATCATGGCGCCTTTCATAAACTATATAAGCACTAACACCGAAAATGGTTCCAATTTCTTTATCGGTAAGCCCTTTGGCAAAGAGATCTTTTAATTTGTCAATGTCAACATGCTTCCTACCTGATGCCTGCGGTGGCAGTCCTAGATCACTACGTATTTTACGTGCTGTGTCACGGCATATACCCATAACATCTGCGATTTTTCTATCGTTTAAGCCTTCAGAATGAAGCTTTTTGAATTTTTCGATGTTAGAAGCTGAATCTTCCCACTTTTTACATCTGGATAAACCAAGACTTTTGCGGTGGTTTAAGATTGTTTTATTACTTACGCCAAAAACTGAACCAATCTGCTTGTCGCTAAGACCTTTTGCATAAAGCTTTTTGAGTTCATCATTATCTATTATTGGGGATACTACGGGTTTTCGACCTCTTGCGAGTGATGGGAGCCCTAAATTGCAGCGTATTTTGCGTGCAGTTTCTTGAGAAAAGCCAAGAGAATTGCCGATGTCCTTGTTGGTCATGCCTTCAGCATGGAGCCTTTTGAACTCTTTTATATCGACATGTATTTTTTTCAATCTGCACACCTCGAGAAAAAAATTGCTATTCACCTGGAAAATCAAATTGGGCTTTTTATACAGGAAAATAAGTAAAGGTTTTGTTACACATTAAAGAAGTTAAGTTGGTATTTTGATTCTATTTTACAGAAGTGCTTAATGAATACTCATATTCTTTAGGTTAAGGTGGAGTGAATCCTATCTAACTTTTTTATCGGCGTTATCCTATTTTACTCATCTTTATATATATTTATCAGGATAACTACATCCTTTTTCTGATATAATACTATAAAAAACTATTGTTAAATCTTGTAGTAGACTTCCGACAAACCTTCAATTTCAACAAATTGTTTATAAATGTTCTATGAACAACCATTCTAAATTGATTTATAGAAATATTCTAGATTATCCTCATTCTAATCAATGTTTATTTTATATATGAGTATACTGGAAATAGGATACTGATTTCCTATACTTGATTGGAGCAAGTAAATGAGCAAAAAAACAATATGATACAAATAGCGATCTATAGAAAGATAGTATTGGAAAATTACTTCCATGCAAAATCTGACTGCAACCTTTACAACTGTGAGAAATAAAATTCTTCTTGTTAGGTACAACCCGAATCAGACTCTACCAGAATGCATTTTTGAGGCTGAATCTGGAGACAGCACTTGACAATCTGAGAAATAGGGAGATTAAAGAGTATATTTTAAAATTGTTGTATAACCAGGTTTTTGTATTATTAAATTTGTAGAGTCCAGTGTACCGGAAATATAAAAAAGGCATGCTTAGGGAACCTAGGGAAGTTATTGAAAATAAAACTTAGAATTATAGTCATGTTTATACAATAATGTTATTGTATATTTATAAAATTCTAAATTTTACAAAGAAATCTCTCAATAATCTCAATAATGTGGTTTTGAAACTAAATTTTTGGATCTTCTTATAAATAATTTACGCTGGCTGAGCAATGATGTTTACAGAGCGATGAGGTGCTTATGATGTTTAAAGAAAGCGAAATAGTCTGCGGATATAAAATATTAGGGTGTCTTGGTAAGGGGGGATTTAGCCAGATCTACAAGGCCAGCGATCTGAATGGTAAGCCCGTTATACTTAAATTCCCAGATCTTTCTTTAATTAGTGACCCAGTTACGTACGAACGATTTCTTCGAGAATTCGCTATTGGGCAAAAGTTGAATCATCCTGCGATTCCTAAAGCTATCAACCTTGTGGAAAGCTCTGATGGTCTTTTTCTTGTTTTAAACTATATAGAAGGTAAATCACTCCGCGTCTTCATCAGCGACAATGCTCCATTACCTCTTAGCGAAGCACTCTCTATAGCCGACCAGCTTGTTGATGCAGTCGATTATCTTCATGTTAATGGAGTTTGTCATCGTGATTTGAAACCTGAGAATATAATTCTCGGACCGGATGGTAGACTCCATATTATTGACTTTGGTAGTTCTCTACTTGAAGGTAGCCGGCGTGTAACATGGAGATTCGGTTCAGATACCTTTGGAACACCTGATTATATGGCACCTGAGCAAATACAGGGAAAACGTGGAGATGTGCGTACTGATGTGTATGCACTTGGAATTATACTATATGAGCTGCTAACTGGAACGGTGCCATTTCATGGAGACAATGCTCTTTCTGTAATGAACCAACATCTAACGGCAATTCCTATCTCTCCCCGTAAGCTTCAATCATCAATTCCCCCTGAAATTGAAGCTATAATATTTAAGTCAATACGCCGGAATCCTGATGAGCGATATCAGTCTGCTAGTGAACTCCGGAATGATTTAAAGCATTTTGCAGATATCGATTTATCGCAATTTCCCCTGGGTCCAGAACCAAAATCAACTGGTGTATTAACTGATCGTCAAATATGGATAGGAACTTTCCTTATTTTCATTGTATTTTTGATACTTACAGCATTAATTGAGTTAGTTACTTATCTGATGCAGCACCACTGAAAGAAAGCTGCCCGTGGATAGATCGTCAAATTATAATGGTTAAATGAATGATTAACGATATACTCTATTCATATATTTTGTAACTATTTCGTACTGCTTATAGCAATTTAAAGTTCAAAATAGGATCTTTCAAGAATAAATGCTTTGTTCTGGGATTAAAGCCGGCTTGATGTGATTCTCCAAATATTTGTTCGGGATAGTCACTGAAGAATTTGATAATCAAGCCTTAATAAGATGCATAGGTGTTGAATGCATCTATAAAAGCGTAAAGGCCTTAAGCCTGAACAAAGGAGTTGGCTACATATTACAAACAAGTAGATAAATATTTTATAAAATATAGCATTTTAACATCAAATAGTTATAATTTATTAATATGATTTTCTTCTTATGAAAAAGGTTGACTCATTTAACTCTTAAAAAAATATGAATCTCTTAAATTAGTTAGAAACAAAATTGGTTAAATATAAAATATAGTTCTCTGAGCATATTTGAAGCTTAAATAATCATTATATTTAAAATTTTTATTTTGTAGAAATGGAATGGTCTTTCTGAATTTGGACTTGAGAATAAATATCTTGATCAAATTTTTGGTAAATTTTTTCGTTTTCCTGACTAAATGTACACAGTATCAATAGTCTCTTCTTCAGAAAAAGAATTCCTAATAACTGTAAAAGGATAGTGAATATTGGAACAGTTGGAAAGTTGACTTTATTACCTTGATTATGAAAAAAGACTGATTCAAAGTTATATTTTTATCTAATAGGAACCTGGAAATACAAACGCAATAAATCTCAAAAATGAAGCAAAAAGAAGAACAAAAAGTAAAAACGGAAGTCGAAAAAGAGAAATTCAAGTTTATACTTTGAATATAAATTTCATCTATTAATAGATAAGAATTATGATCTTATCAGATGATCTGAAATAACTTCATAATTTTCAGATAGACTCATCCTAACAAGAATGCAGTTTGTAGGGAAAATGGATCGTTGGATAATCATAAAAAAGGCTGGTGCAAAAATAAAAAGGCTATTAAATTAATATTTAGTGAAATAAATGATATAATTAGGAAATTGTAGCACCGATAAAGTAGGTTTAGTCATAAATAAAAAGGTAATAAATAATTATCTTGTGACCTTTTTGCCTAAAAAACTATTTCCAAATTTCATCAGTTCTTACTTTTGCCACCATTTCAACAGGTAGGATAAATATCTTTCCATCGCCGAATTTTCCTGTCCTTCCAGCAGCTCGTATTGTTGAAATAATAGTATCTACTTCTTGGTCTTTTACTACTATCTCAAGCATAATCTTCGGTAGTGTATCGACTTCAACTTTTTTCCCTCTATGTTCGAGGGTTATGCCTTTCTGCTCCCCTCTTCCAGTTATCTCAAAAATGCTCATGGCAATGAACCCCTTTTCTTCGAGAGCCTTTTTTACATTATCCATTTTCTCTGCCCGTATTATTGCTTGTACCATCTTCATAGAATCAACTTCCTTTTACTTAATCGCTATATCTCCCAATGAATGTTATTTTCAGTTATAAGTCTTTATAGATCTCCAAAATGTGATATCTCAAATTTATTTTACCAATCAAGTAATTATGCTTATTATAGTCTACTTAATGCAAAAACTTACATTTTTTAGGTTTCTTACCTTGAAAAGGTTAACCTTGGAGAAGCTGATCTCATAAAATCTAACCTTAAAAAGGTTAGCCTCCTTAAGATTAGCTCCTTCAAGGTTAGTTTTTTCAAAGTGAGTCTTCTTCAAGATTAGCTTCTTTAAGGTTGGCTCCCTTAAAATTAGCTTTTTCAAGATTAGCCTATCTAAGTTTCGCTCACACAAAATTAGCTTTTTCAAGGTTAATCTATTCAAGATGAGCTCCCATAAAAGCTAGTCCCTTTAATGTTAGTTTCTTTCAGGTTAGCCTCTTAAGGCTATCTACCTCAAGGTTAATTTCTGTAAGGTCCATCATGCAATAACCCATTTCATTTACCACGAATTTTTGTTCTTTATCGATCGTGAACTAAAAACACTATCATGTTAGGAAGATATATTCTGCTGAGTGGTAGGCAATTCTACGCATCACTCTAATAGATATGCAGATGGCTGTAGCTGAGCAAAGGAAATTCTGGACTGTAAGCTCAGTCATCTGGGTAAAATAACTTGCTGCTGTTTCACTGCTATAAATCTATCAGTCTGTGTTACTAAAAACTCGTTGCGGTGTTGATGGCAAAGCTCAGGTAAAAAGCCCAAATTTTTGTGGGTTTTGGGGCAGAAAATCTGGAAGAAGAATTAGAAAGAGAATTACAAAACCTCTATCATTGGAAATAGCACATCTCGCGAGTAGCCCAGCTCTCCCTCTTCTTTATCAGAAATCATGGGTATATGGCTCATATGAAGTATTATAATCATAATCAAGACTCTTCATCTACCATTTTTCAATATCTTCGTTAGCTCACTTTTTATAAGATTCTGCAAGTACACATGATCATAAGATCCTTTTTGTGCACTTTTTGTCCTCCAAGTTTATGTTGACAAGTATGCAGTGTGTATTTTTGTCTGTACATGCAATATCGAGGAGAAAATAACTGCAGCGATTGTCAGTCATATTTTTTTTATGATGTTAGTATCCAGTTTTACTTATCCTGCTAATTAGTCAGTTTAGGGTCTATTCGAAATCCAACTCATCATTATCCTCAATTTATCTCTGTTGAATCAAGTACAAATTTTATCTACTTTCCATGAGAGCAATCGGAAAGCGTCTTGAAACTTAAGTGTAAATATTTTATTCTTCATTAAGTTCAACTTTCCTAAAAATTTATAAAAACGTCACATAACAATTGATAAATGAATTTTTCATTTGTGTATATCTATAGACTGCACAAAGAAAATTGTAAGTAAGTGTGAAAAAATATGAACACTGAAGTAAAATGTATGACATTTACATTTATAAAATCAGTTCAGGAAGTTTTTAACTGTTTCCTATTATTAGTTAAAGTTTTCTGAATTTTAAATATCTAGTTGATCCCAACACTTATTTTACTCTAAATAAGCTGATACAATCACTCAAAATTTGCTTCTCGAATCTTATATCCGAATAATCGATCAAAATAGTTTCGAGGATTAGCTTGCTTGTAAGTATCTATCACTAATTGTGTTACCTATTAGATTGTGGGATGAAATAGGTTTTAGATTCGAATAAGAATATCATTACAAGCAAGCAATAACTCCTTTTCTTATAATACTAGTTATATTTATCTCAATATGAAAAACTCAGTACTGAATATGCGAAACAAGTGCAATAAAGACTATTGTTTAAATTTATATTTGGATAGTTAAAGGCTTAACGCTTCTGATATTCAGTTCAATTGTGTTGGCCCTAATATTTTCATATATTCTATATTCCAAAAATACACACAATTATTTAATTTATTTACTAATTTACTCAATGTTCTCCATCAAAGAGTTATATGCATTTTTTTTAATTGTAACCTATCGAGAAATAGGTAGTATTAATTTAGATTTTTTTCTTACGATAAAATTTCAGAATATGTATATTTATATAGATAAATTATCATACGCTTTCCGTTCGCCGCTTCAAACTAGATGTCATTTTTAAATATTGCGTTATCTTCTCATCCTCAATAATATCATGTTATCTAACAAAATCCAGACAGTGAGTGAAAAAATAAAACGAAGAGTGAAATAAAAATGCAAGATATTAGAATCTATACTCAGAAATTGAAAACTTTAATTATAGGAAAACCCCATAACCCGTTTGATTCAAACATTTTTCATAAACTTTCACTGATAGCACTTTTTGCGTGGGTTGGCCTCGGATCTGATGCAATGTCTTCTGCATCATATGGTCCTGAAGAAGCATATTTGGCACTGGAAGGATATATTTATCTCGCTATATTTGTAGCAATGGGAATTATATTAACAATTTTTGTAATTAGTACGAGCTATTCGCAAATAGTTGAATTATTTCCTACTGGGGGTGGTGGATATTTAGTTGCAAGTAAATTGCTGTCTCCATATCTTGGGATGCTCTCTGGTTGTGCACTCCTAATAAATTATGTACTTACAATTGCTATTTCGATTGCAAGTGATGTAGATGCCATATTAAGTTTCCTACCAATAAGTTGGCAAATATTCAAATTGTGGTTTGCATTTTTTGTGATTATACTAATTATCCTATTGAATTTGAGAGGGATAAAAGAATCAGTGTTATCTTTAGTACCTATATTTGCATTATTTGTAATTACACACGCTATCGTAATAATATATGCTTTTTCTATCCACCTCAAGGACGCATCAACAGTTATGAATAGAATAGTACTATTACAGATGTCCATAATGTGACATCTGGAATGGGATTTGCAGCATTGCTTTTTATTATCCTCCATTCATATAGCATGGGTGCAGGAACATATACAGGAATTGAGGCTGTAAGTAATGCAGTACCAGTCTTGAGAGAACCTAGAGTGAAAACGGCTAAGAGGACCATGCATCTCATGGCTATTTCTCTTGCATTCATGGCAGCAGGGTTACTGTTTGCATATATATTTTACAATGTAGTTCACGAGCCAGGAAAAACTCTGAATGCCGTACTATTTGAGAATGTTGCAAAGTCCTGGGGGACTTTCGGTGAATATTTTGTAGTAGCAACTCTCATATCAGAAGCAGGATTATTATTTGTAGCAGCACAGACTGGATTTTTAGATGGGCCTCGAGTCTTGGCAAATATGGCGCTAGACCGATGGGTTCCGACTAAGTTCGCAACGCTGAGTGATAGATTTGTGACACAAAATGGTATATTAATAATGGGTAGCTCAGCGTTAATTATGGTTTTCCTTACCCAAGGATCGGTTGAACTCTTGGTAATACTTTATAGTATAGCAGTTTTCATAACATTCATTCTATCCCAGGCAGGAATGGTTCGCCATTGGTGGAAGTCCAAAGCAAAAATAAAAGATTGGAAGAAAAAATTAATTATCAATGGTGTGGGACTGTTTCTGACAGTTTTGATATTAATATCAGTGATAATGGTTAAGTTCAATGAAGGCGGATGGATAACATTGTTTATTATTGCAGTTTTTGTTGGAGTTGTTCTTGTTATAAGGCACCATTATGAATATGCTTCAAAACTTATTAAAGAGTTGAATGCCAAAATCATCGATTTTTCAAAATGTGAGGATATTGTCAAGAATGATACCCCTGATAAAGTTGATATGCAAGATAAGACTGCAGTATTACTTGTAAACGGTTTTGATGGTTTGGGGATTCATACACTCTCCAATCTGTTCAAATTGTTTGGTGGAATATACAAAAATTTTGTATTTGTACAAATTGGTGTAATCGATGCTGGAGTGTTTAAAGGAGTAGAAGAAATTAAAGGACTTCAAGTTGAGGTAAATAAGGATGTAGATAAATATATAAGATTAATTTCATCATATGGTTATTATGCAGAAAGTTTCACTTCAATTGGTACTGATGTTGTTCATGAAATAGTAACGCTGGCACCAAATATCTTGACAAAATTTCCTAATGCTGTATTCTTTGGTGGACAGATTGTCTTTCCAAACGATTCCATGGTTACAAGATGGCTCCATAATTATACCGTCTTCTCATCACAGAGAAAGCTATACACGGATGGGATTCCATTTGTAGTTTTGCCAATCAAGGTATAGGTTTATGCTATTGCAATCACAGGATTATATATGGATAAAGATTCTTAATTGTATTTGTAATAAAATTTCCTTTATTTGATACTGTTAATCATGTTAAGGTAGAGGCCCCAAGGCGATCTCCAAGCAAAATACCATAACTTAGGTTTTTATCAATTGTATTATTAAAAATTTGAAGATTATTTTATCCATCTTAAACAATATCTCTCTATCAACAGAAAATTTTATTTGATTTCGGCATTCTCTCAAAATTAACGATCAAATAATTCAATACAACAATGGCTGTTAAAAATTATTTTATCAGTATCTATAAGTCATATCGTAAACTCAAAGCAAGAGTATATAAGCCCATGAAAATATGTCTAAACTGCAGCATTTATACCATATTTCTTGGGGTTGATTTTTTCATAAGTGTGAACCAAAGTGAACTATCACTCAGCTGAAACCAAGTGGACTTTTCGGTTCATTCCTTTCTCTTTTGAGAACAAGTTCCCAAATCCATCCCCCCATTCCACAGATGTCAGATTCCAATTTTATTTTGATCAATGAGAGTGAATTTTTGATGTTAGTCGCAACGTTAATGTCCTTCATGTTTTGTCTTGCAATCAGAACATTTCTATTCTCTATTTTGTAGTTTAGCTAGAGTTATGATATCCACAAACATAACAGATCTTAGCTAATGGTTTAAATTTACCTATCCTAATAATGGTTTATTCTGACCATTCTTAGGAAGCTTAATAGTATTGTTTTCAAAATCCGCATTGTAGTTTTGTGGTATCGAGGATGACTGAATTAGATTCTTCCTTGATTTGAATTTAGGAAAACCATCATTTTTCGAAAAAATTTAGTGATTGCAGATTCTACTTACTTAGTCATACCCTGAAGTGATTGGAAATTGACTTCTCATAACCACGGATTTTGGTTTTTTAGATTAGAAATTAGTTTGTTTAAATCAAATCTAGTAATCGATTTCCTGATTTGCTCACCTGTTTTTACTTTCTGAATAAGCGCACAATTATAGACAAATTTACAACTACCAATATGTTGATTAAGTTGGTTAGATTGGTAATTGTTGGATATAACCCAAACTTGAATGCTTTCATGACAAAATATGTGTCGTACTTTAGCAATACATTTTACTTTTTGGTGAATAAAAGGTATGGACACAAGAATTATAGCAAATTTTTGTTAATGTATCACATTACATTCATATGCAAGTATCATAAAAGATATGAGAACAGTTTGATTAAGAACTCAAACAGCTTATTCATTAAATTAGAAAAGATGGTGATTTTGAAATACTAGGAATGGATACGAACAAAAACCACATCCATCTACTCGTTAAGAGTGAGACAAGAGTAAGCACTCTTGCTATACTCTAAAACTGAAACAAGAGACAACAATTGATCTATGGATAACTCAAAAAGATTATGCGAAAAAATAATCTTGGAAAGAACATACACTATAGAATATTGGATATTTCGCATTTTCTAACTGCAATATTAGCAAATAAACAGCTGAAAATACATACTAAACCAAAATTAAAGTTGAAGCCTATATCCACTGGCTGAAGATTCAATGGTTTTAAGATTTATCCTATTAATATGGATATTTATGAATATTGATTTTTTTGTTGTGTACTAGAAGTGTTCATTATAGTTAGCGCATCTTTGAGCATGTCAAATACAAAAAAAATTAAAAAAAATAAGAAGTATTTTAGTTATAATTTCTTACTTTACTAATATTCACTTCTAGTAAACAAAGCCTAAATATATTGTACCTATTGTTCATGTTTTGACTTATCAGCGATCGAGATCGCTGATAAGTCAAAACATTCATTTTCACCAACCGTTGTCAGCTATGACAGCTTGCGGCAGGTAATTCAAGGCCTCGTTCCACGCGCACCCGTATGGTCCGCAAATGACATCGCTATCCCCGCTCATTCCATAAGGAGCTGGTGGATAAGATCCAAAAGGACCTCCCCAACCAGGTCCGCCCCAGCCATCATGACCGCCACCGCCATGCCCATGATCCCCATGACCACCTGAACCACCTGCGGCTGTCACTGTAATCGCTGTTAATGGAACTACTGTACAGACTAGCATGAGAATGCCAAGTATTTTTATTTTATCATATTTTTGTTTACCCATATTTGTATACACTCCGAACTTTTGTTCCGTTTGATATTATTTTTTTAAGACTGTTGGCTTTTCAATTTACTTCTAATCGGCAAGTGCATTGATAATATCAATATATAATTAGATATGCCAACAAGCATATATGTAAAATTATTTTTGAATATATATTCATATTAGTTTATTTGTAGACTCAAATAAATCTAAATTAGATTATATGATCATTCTAAGTCATGTTTTATAAAATATAGTGAAATTTCAATCAGAAACTATTGTTAAGTAGAAAATATTCTTGATGAAAATCGAATCAGTAATACAATTTTTAATTTTTATATCATAAAATCTAGTAACTATTCAGCCTACCTCTAAAAGTTGGTCGTATCTATTTTGATATGATAGATATCTTTGACTGCTAATGAATGGGAAAATAAAACATGATCAATAGACATAGTTATGTAAACTAAATTCACCTAAAACTGCTAAGTAAATTTTGGTAAAAATGATTACAGATATTGTTTTGGCAAGGTTGAATAGTTACAATGTTCAACTAATTTTCAAAAAACGATTACATAAAACATGTTCTTTTTAAAATATCTTTGGAAATTTGGATATAAAAATTCTTTAAATGTTTGGTGTGTGCGTTTATACGAAAGTTATTTATAATATTAAACTAGACATAGGATACCTTTTTCCGGTAATCGGTGAAAGCAGGTAAAGGAGCAGAAACAATATGAGACAAATAGCAATCTATGGAAAGGGTGGTATAGGAAAATCCACTACCACGCAAAACTTGACTGCGGCCCTTTCAACCATGGGGAATAAAATTCTTCTTGTAGGATGCGACCCGAAAGCAGACTCAACCAGAATGCTTCTTGGAGGCCTGAATCAGAAGACAGTACTTGACACTCTGAGAAATGAGGGAGATGAGGGAGTACATCTTGAAACTGTTGTACAGCCAGGTTTTGGGAGCATCAAATGTGTAGAGTCCGGTGGACCTGAACCAGGAGTCGGGTGTGCGGGTAGAGGAATTATTACTGCAATCGGACTGCTTGAAAACCTGGGAGCATATACTGAAGATCTTGATTATGTATTCTACGACGTTCTTGGTGATGTAGTGTGTGGAGGCTTTGCCATGCCAATCCGCGAAGGAAAAGCAAAAGAAATCTACATCGTAGCCAGTGGAGAACTAATGGCTATCTATGCAGCAAATAACATATGTAAAGGACTTGCTAAGTTTGCCAAAGGTGGAGCTCGTCTGGGAGGCATCATCTGCAACAGCAGAAATGTAGATGGAGAGCGCGAGCTTCTGGAAGCGTTCGCAAACAAACTGGGAAGCCATCTGATTCACTTCGTACCTAGGGACAATATTGTACAGAGGGCAGAGATTAATAGAAAGACCGTAATCGACTTTGATCATGAGTCCAACCAAGCAAAAGAATACCTGACTCTTGCCAATAATATCGAGAAAAACACTAATCTTGTTGTTCCAACCCCACTTCCTATGGAAGAGTTAGAATCCATGATGGTAGAATTTGGAATTGTTGAGTTATAATTAATGCAGAGGGAATAAAAATGCAAATGATACGCGCAATAATTAGGCCAGGCATGGAATCTAAAGTTATCGAAAGTCTTGAAAAAAGAGGCTGCATTTCTCTGACCAAGATGGAAGTCTTCGGAAGAGGGAAACAAAAGGGGATTCATATAGCAGACATCCACTACGATGAACTGCAGAAGATCATGCTCATGATGGTAGTCGAAGACGAACACAAGGACACAGTTATACAGGCCATAATGGAATCAGCGAGGACTGGAAAGTATGGAGACGGAAGAATTTTCGTAAATCCAGTTGAAGAAGCTTACACCATAAGGAGTGGAAAACCCGGACTTTAAAGCCAGATTTTCGGAGGATAATCCTGTGAAAGAGATTACGGCAAAAATTAGCATGAACAAAGTCCAAAAAACTAAAGATGCTCTCCTTGAATGTGGCTGCCCTTCGTTTACGGTAAGGAGAGTTATGGGTCACAGGAAGCGAAAAGGTCTCTGCTTTGAGTTTGACTCCCCTCTGCAGAATCCTAAAAAAGAAGAAACAGAAAAATGCATCCGCTTCATTCCAAAAAGGATATTTAACATCGTAGTAGACGAAGCAAGTGTAAGCGAAGTGGTTCAAAAAATAATTGAAGTAAATCACACCGAGGAATGGAAAGCCCGGGATTTAAAGCCAGATTCTCGGAGGACAATCCCATGAAAGAGATAACAGCAATAATCAGAATGAACAAAGTTCAGAAAACTAAAGATGCTCTCCTTGAATGTGGCTTTCCCTCGTTTACCGTAAAGAGGGTAATGGGCCATGGAAAGCAAAAAGGGCTATGCTTTGAGTTTGATCCACCCCTTGCAGAACCTAAGAAAAAAGAGGATGAAAATTGTATCCGTTTCATTCCAAAAAGGATGTTTACCATCGTGGTGGAAGATGCAAGCGTAAAAGAAGTGGTTCAAAAAATAATCGAAGTAAACCAGACTGGGCATGTAGGAGACGGAAAGATTTTTGTTTCAAAAATTAGTGAAGCGCTCCGTATCCGGACTGGGGAAAGCGGAGAAACGACCGTTACTAAGGAGTTGATGTAAATGGGAGCTGAAATAGATCAGAGAATTGAGGGCAAACAGCAGCTTGTAGATAATATGCTGAAAGTGCTCCCTGAAAAAGCTGCAAAGAACCGGAGAAAGCATATTGTTGTCAGGGACTGCTCGATTGAACAGCATATTGAAGCTGATGAGAAGGTAATTCCAGGAATCCTCACAAACCGTGGCTGTGCCTTTGCTGGCTCCAAAGGAGTAGTCTTCGGACCAATAAAAGATATGGTTCATCTGGTGCATGGCCCTATTGGGTGCGCATACTTCACTTGGGGAACCAGACGAAATTTTGCAAAGGCAGAAGAAGGAGAAGACAATTTCCTCAACTACTGCGTGTGCACAGATATGAAGGAAACTGATATCGTTTTCGGCGGTGAAAAAAAACTTAAGAAAGCTATTGATGAGGTTGTGAAGATATTCAAGCCTGGAGCTATAAGTATCTCTGCAACCTGTCCTGTAGGGCTAATAGGAGATGATATCGAATCTGTTGCCAGGGAAGCTGAAAAGCAGTATGGGATCAAGGTAATTCCTTCCCGCTGTGAAGGATACAGGGGGGTAAGCCAGTCGGCAGGGCACCACATTGCAAGTAATTCCTTGATGGAACATCTAATCGGAACCGAAGAACTTGAAAATCCTACTCCCTTTGACATCAATATATTCGGAGAATACAATATTGGAGGAGACTTATGGGAAATCAAGCCAATTCTTGAAAAAATAGGCTATAAGATAGTCTCGACTTTCACGGGAGATGGGTCATTCCATAAACTTGCAAAAGCTCATAAAGCAAAGCTCAGCATCCTGCTCTGCCACCGTTCCATCAACTATACGAATCGGATGATGGAAGAAAAATACGGGGTCCCTTGGCTGAAGGTAAACTATGTGGGTACCAAAGGTACAGCTAAATCTCTTCGGAAAATGGCAGAGTTCTTTGATGACCCTGGACTCACTAAGAAAACTGAAGAAATCATTGCTGAAGAAAAAGCAAAATACCAGGGTGATATTGAAAAATACAGGAAAAAACTTCAGGGCAAATCTGTCTTTATCTATGCAGGAGGTTCAAGGAGTCATCACTATGTGAACCTCTTCGAAGAACTCGGCATGAAAATAGTTGTTGCAGGATACCAATTTGCCCATAGGGATGACTATGAAGGCCGACGGATCATTCCAGAGATAAAGCAAGGAGCTTTGGGTTCCATACTCGAGGACGTACATTATGAGAGGGATGAAAATGTTGAACCTGCGGTCAGTAAGGAGAGGATTGAAGAGCTGAAAAAGAAAATTGGGCTCATGGACTATGAAG
This sequence comes from uncultured Methanosarcinaceae archaeon, assembly GCA_963733675.1. Classification (GTDB taxonomy): domain Archaea; phylum Halobacteriota; class Methanosarcinia; order Methanosarcinales; family Methanosarcinaceae; genus Methanosarcina. The sequence goes on from CAVTET010000001.1 coordinate 896,453, forward strand.
GCCTTTTACCTGAAATAAAGGATGGAACAATCGTAGTTGATGATCTCAATCATCACGAGACCGAAGCTCTTGTAAAGGCCCTCAAACCTGCCCTCTTCTGTTCAGGGATCAAGGACAAGTATTGGGCCCAAAAGCTCGGAATCCCATCACGACAGATTCATTCCTATGACTATAGCGGACGATATACAGGCTTTTCAGGGGTTTTAAATTTCGCAAGAGATATTGACATGGCTCTGCACAGCCCGACCTGGAGGTTTATATGCCCGCCTTGGAAAGCTGGAGTAGTAGATTAAGGAGAGGAAAGGAGAGGAAAAAATGTTAGATTATACCTCATGTGAAGAAATAACCAGAGAAGCGGTAACCATTAACCCTGCAAAGATCTGCCAGCCTATCGGCGCAGTCTATGCTGCCCTTGGAGTCCACAACTGTATGCCACACAGCCATGGGTCCCAAGGTTGCCTCTCTTATCTGCGCATGTGCCTGAGTAGACATTACCGCGAAAATGCAATGGGCACTACCAGCAGCTTTTCAGAAGGGACCGCTGTTTTCGGAGGCGCAGCAAATCTCAAGGAAGCGCTTGAAAACCTGACTACAATCTACAAGCCCGAAGTGATCGCTATTCACACCACCTGTGTGGCAGAGACCATAGGAGATGATGTGAATACTATCGTAGAAGATGTCAGAATGGAAGAACTCGTAGATCCTTCGATCAAAATCTGTGCGGCTTCTACTCCCAGTTACGTGGGAACTCATGTTACTGGCTATGATAATATGGTAAAGTCTTTCGTGACAACCTTTGCCAAAAAAAGCAAACCAAATGGAAAGCTCAATATCATTCCTGGCTTTGTGGAACCTGGCGACATTAGGGAAATAAAACGCATACTTTCAATAATGAAAATCTCCAGCATCGTCTTCCCAGATACTACCGACGTCTTTGATGCCCCACTCACTGGAGAATCTTCAATGTATCCGAAAGGTGGTACTCCGATCGGGGATATCGAAGATTCCGCAAATTCCTTCGGAACTATCGCCCTCTGTAGGATGGCAGGAGGCTCTGCAGCAAAGATCCTTGAAAGTCGCTACAAAGTTCCTGCAAAAATAGGGCCTATTCCTATCGGAATCAGAAACACTGATCGCTTCATCATGAACGCAGCAAAACTTGCAGGTGTAGCGATTCCTCCCAGACTTGAGGATGAGCGCGGTAGGCTGGTAGACATGATGACTGATGCCCATCCACATTACCACGCAAAAAAGGTTGCCATTTATGGGGATCCGGACATCATAGTGGGTCTCACGAGCCTTGTACTGGAAATGGGTATGGACCCCAGTGTAGTGCTCACTGGTACTCAGAGCTCGGAGTTTGAAAAAGAAATGGAAGATCTTATTGGCTCTGAATACCCGGAAGCAGATGTTATTTCAGGGGGTGACCTCTTCATGCTTCACCAGATTATTAAGAGAAATCCTGTGGATCTCCTCATCGGCAATACATATGGAAAATTCATAGCAAGGGCGGAGGATATCCCACTGATAAGGGTAGGCTTCCCAATCATGGATAGGGCAAACCTTCACTATTTCCCGATCATGGGATATGTAGGCGCCGCAAGATTGGTAGAACGCATAGGAAACACTCTCCTTGATAGAAAAGACAGAGATGAACCTGACTGGCTGCTCGAAACTGTTCAGTAAAGAACGTGATTCAAAATAATAATTCATGATACAGTTCCATAAGATAATTAAGAATCAAAAGTCGCGAAATTAAAACCGAGAATAAACTGAGAAGCGAAAAACTGAAAAACCAGATAACTGTCGCTGCAAATCTGAAAACAGAAGCAGAGGGTAGTGAATGATATGACAGAGAAAACCGGAATAGTAGATACTCTAGAGGAAAGGCAACCATACATTGCCAGAAAGCAGGAAAAAGGACAGATAATCCCCCTTGCCTGCGACAATAATTCCCTGGCAGGGGCTATTAGCCAGAGGGCATGTGTTTATTCGGGAGCCAGGGTTGTCTTAAATCCAATAACCGATGCCATACATCTTGTCCACGGCCCAATTGGTTGTGCAGGTTATACCTGGGATATAAGGGGCGCAAAGTCCAGTGGAGTAGAGACAAACCGCAGCAGTTTCAGTACAGATATGAAAGAGCTCGATGTTATATTCGGAGGCGAGGACAAACTCTCAAATGCCATTGATGAACTTGTGGGGCTCTACAACCCCCCGATTATTTTAGTTTATTCAACATGCATTGTGGGAGTTATAGGGGATGACATTGAGGCCGTATGCAAAATAGCTAGCATGAAGCATAACATTCCGGTAATCCCTGTAAAGTCAGAAGGGTTCAAAGGCAATAAATCCGATGGATACAAGGCTGCCTGTGATGCTTTGAAGCAGTTAATCAAAAAACCTCAGAAAGCGATAGCTGTAGAAAATAAACTCGAAATAAGCCCTGAAATCACGAAACCAAGGATCAATATCCTCGGAGACTTCAATGTGGCTGGGGACGTCTGGCTCATAAAACCCCTCTTTGAGCAAATGGGAATTGAGGTCATAGTTTCCTTAACAGGGGATTCAACTGTTAAATCTATATCACGAGCGGCTGAAGCCGACCTTAATCTAGTGCAGTGCAGCGGGTCCATGACTTATCTTGCAAAATGGATGCAGCAAGAGTATGGAATTCCATATCTTACTGTGAGCTTCTTTGGAATTGAAGATATCTCCACAGCCCTGCGAAAGACTGCGGAATACTTTGGCTCAGAAGTTATCAAAAAGGAAGCAGAAGTGATTATAAAAACCGAAACAAACCGTATAATGCCTGAAATTTCCAGAATTAGGGAGCGGGTCAAAGGGAAAAAAGCTGCCATTTACATGGGAGGACCTGCTAAAGCTCTAACACTTATTAAGGGTTTTTCCGAACTTGGTATGGATGTGGTCATCATCGGAACTCAGACCGGACAAAAGGAAGACTACGAGCAGATCAGTTATTCGGTTAGGAATGGAACGGTTATTGTGGATGATGCAAATCCCCTGGAACTTGCTGAATTGCTCGTGAAACAAAAGGCTGACCTGATGGTTGCGGGGGTAAAGGAGAGGTTTATAGCATACAAGCTAGGTGTTGCTTTTTGCGACTTTAACCACGATAGGGTAGTGAAGTTCGAAGGCTTTGATGGCTTTGTGAATTTTGCACGAGAAGTATACACCTCCATTAACAGCCCTGTCTGGAAATCTATAAGACAGAGGGTCTTAAAACCTGAAACAGTGAGATCAGGAAAAAAAGCAGTAAAAGAAAAGATTTCCGGGGAACCACACGCAAAAGAGTATGAAATCATGGCCTTGGAACCAGAGTTATTGTACCTTAACATGGATGTAGCAGCCGATAATCAAATATCTGGAGGGGCATCAAGATGACGAAAAGGAGCTATACAACCGTAAACCCCTGTATCATGTGCCAGCCTATGGGAAGTGCCCTTGCTTTCAAGGGGATTGAAAGCACGATGGTTCTCTACCACGGTTCCCAGGGTTGCAGCACTTACATGCGCCTACACCTTGCCCACCATTTCAGAGAACCTGTGGACATTGCGTCGAGTTCCCTCAGCGAAAAGGGAGCAGTATACGGAGGCAGGGAAAACCTGAAAAAGGGACTAAGAAACGTCATCAATCGGTATCAACCGAAGGTAATTGGCGTTGCTACTACATGCCTTGCCGAAACCATCGGGGATGACGTACCTGCGATAATTCGAGAATTCAAAGAAGAGGAGGAGATTGGAGATGATCCTGAAAAAGATATCATAATCATTCCAGTTTCCACTCCAAGCTACGGAGAGAGCCACGTAAGTGGGTACATAAAAACCTTAGAAGCGGTTGTTAGGAAATTTGCAGAAAATCAAGGAAAAGGTAGAGCCATAAAAACTCCAAACAGAAAACTTAATCTAATCACTGTTGAGAGTCTCTCTCCTGCAGATGTGCGGGAGATCAAAGAGATCCTTGAGGTTACTGCAGAAAATTACATCTTCCTGCCTGACATTTCAGAAACCTTTGACGCCCCTCTGAGAGATGATTTTCCTAAAATTGCTCCCGGTGGTACTCTACTTTCCGAAATTGAGGATATGCCTAATAGCCTGGCAAGTTTGGGTTTGGGTATAGTCAGCAAGAACCAGGCACTGGAATTTCTGGAAGGCAATTATAGTGTACCAGGACACAGTGTTCCAATACCAATAGGGCTTTCAAACACGGATAATTTATTTACGGAACTAGTTAGCATCCTCAACTGCCCTATGCCTGAAAAGTACCAAAAAGAAAGAGGAAGGCTCCTAGATGCCATGGTGGATGTACACAAGTATCTCTATGGTGTAAAAGCAGCAGTTTACGGGGACCCTGACATGGTATTTAGCCTCACGACATTCATGCTGGAAATGGGGATGCATCCAGTACTGGTAGCCACCGGAAGCAAAAGCCGGGACTTTGGGATGAAAATCAGGCAAATATTCAAAGAGATCAGGCCAGAACTGGAACCTGTGGTTCTGGATGGGATTGATTTCGATAGTCTTAATGACGCGGTCAGCAACTGCAGCCCTGATATCTTGATCGGAAATTCAAATGGGAGATACATTGCCAAAGCTCGAGATATCCCTCTGGTAAGGGTTGGCTTGCCTATCCACGATAGGGTGGGTGCGCAGCGTATTCTTACTGTCGGATACAGGGGAGCACTGGAACTGTTGGATAGGATCACGAATTCCATTCTTGAAGCAACTGATACTTTCACCTCACCTGTACCAGCAAAACCAGCAACATATACCAGTAAGGTAACCGAGGAGGAATATATTGAGGGAATGAAATGAATTAAAGAACGGAAAAAAACTGATACTTCTATTCCTTTCACTGGTTTTCTGCCTGGGTGTGGTTGCTTTCTTCGTGACATCCCACGAAGTGGAAGCAGCTCCGTAAAAACCCAGGAAATGCCCTAAAATTTTTAGAAATTGTTACTGACTCTGGGAACTGGAAAAGGATTTAATTGAAACACTTCAATTGGTCCTGGGCTGGCATTTACTTATTGCTAAAATAGCTACTGTTTAATCTTCCTTTGTGGTTATTCTTGGGATTATAATTGCTTATCTGCTGGCAAAAAGAGAGTTCACGAAAAAGTGGCTAGCAGAAGTTTCCTTGACCCTCCCCCTGGTCTTGCTCTTGACTGTAACAGGATACATCCTTATACGTCTTCTCGAAAATTTCGCCTCACGTTTCTCATATTTTTCCTATTATCGTTGTCATGTCCAAGGGTTTCGCGTAATAGGGAGCGCTTACGACAATAATATCCACAAAAGGAGCATAATAAGGAATGTCTTCCACTTCAATTCCTCCTACTGCAAGCTCAAGTTTGGGATTTAATTGCTTGAGTTCTGGTCCGACATGTCGCAATTCTGCTGGGGATAGATGGTCAAGAAGCATTATGTCTGCGGCTTTTACGTATCGTAGGGCTTCTTCCCTCGAGCGTGGTTCGATTTCTATTTTCTTCATAGCCCTAAGTTTTTTTAGCTGTCCGACTATTTCTAGATGATTCTGGCTGATTTGAATGGAATCGCTAAGAGAGTTCCTGTGAATATCTCCTCCTCCTGCACGAACGGCTTTGAGCTCAAAACTTCTAGCTCCTGGATGGGTCTTTCTGGTTGCTGCAATAATAATGTCAGGGTTCTTTTTTTTGCCTGCGCTCACAAGTGAGGCGGTTTTTCTAGCAATTGCGCACATCAACGAAAGAAAAGTCTGGGAGACTCTCCAAAACTTGAAAAGGAGTTTCAAGTTGCCTTCTGCCTCTAAAATTGTATCTCCGGATTTGAACTCATTGCCGTCTTCCAGGTAATCCAAAACTTTTATTCCTTTTTTTCTATAATGTTCAGCCAGTTCGTCTGCACAGGCACAAACTCCAGTCTCTCTAGAAACAATCTTTAGTGTACCTTTTCCTTTTATTCCCAACAATTCAACACTTTCATCTTCATAAGGACAATCTTCGTGAAAATACAGTTCAAATAGATCTATCATAATATGTCTCCTGAGTGCATTATCGTGAATTTAACTTTTGTGCTCTCCGCTGTCTTGTATGGGTAATTTATAGTCATTTTTTGAATATGGATGCGCATGTACAATATCAAAACCCTTTATTGTAGAATATCACATTCAAGCTTGAAATTAATCTTTTTGGCCTGGTCACTTTTCAGCTAGAGAATTATTTTCAATCCATACAAAACAGCTAAAAAATGGCCAAACATCAGGTTTAGTGACTGTGCCTGTCCAAATAAAAATTGTGAATATTATGGACTTATTGGTCAAGGTAATGTTCTTGAAAATTGAATTTATCTAAGTTATGGATTAAAGATTAGAAAATACATCTGCCACGGTCATAACAAAGTATTCTGTAACTATACAGATATTTTCTATTACAACTTTCGTAAAAACGAATATTCATTATTGAGTTGGCCCCTAAAATCTGTAAAAGGTTGAGTATAAAGGCTATTGTTGATGTACTACATCCCATCAACTATCTGTAAATACATGGTTAAATCATTCGGCCGATAAATGTGACAAGGTAAAATGAGAATTTGATGAACAATTTGGATGTGCCCAAGATAGAAATGGATGAGTTATGTATAATAGTCAAAAAAATAATGCCAAGAATGAAAGATTATGACGGTGATGGATCATGGATATTGGTAGCTTTAGCACCAAATTGTAGGTTAATTATCACCTTTATTCTAGGGCCAGGAAAACAATTTGTTGCAGACAAATTAATGAGTGATACATCGATGACGAATTGATGTTATTTCATTATCTGTATAATGTAGTTTTTGGTTCCAGGTAAGTTTAGAAAACAAGTACATTTGAACAAAGTGAATTCTACGATGAAAATATCAACCAGCTAATCGGGCATAACTTAAGTCATTTAAAACATTAATCATATAATTGGGAACAACCAATATTTCCATTCACAACATGATGTATTATTTTTGGAGTTAAAAACAATAGAATGCTACTACTTTACTCATTTCCAATTTTACCAGGCATGAATCACTTGCATTCAGCTTAAGGGGATCAACGAATTGTGCAGGCACTTCTACATTCAAAATTTTATTATGTTTGACAAGCTTAAGTGTAATTCGTTTTTTTGGTCCTTTATTAATTATACTGTTGATGGATGCTAAATACAGGTTTTCATTCTGATCCTCAAAACAGGACTCAGGAGAGAGAAGAGTTATGTTTTCAGGATGGATCCCCCAGCAAACTTTGTCCCTGACCCTGCAATTCAGATACTTTACCGTTATTTGCATGCTTCCACTCTCCAATATTGTGTTTTTCGATTCTTCATCCTGCTCCTTAACATAAGCATCATCAAAAATATTTGACAAGCCAAATATCTCTGCAACATGCCGGTTTTTGGGATTATAGAATATTTCTTCTGGAGTTCCGAATTGCTGGGCCTTTCCTCCATGTAATACAAGAATTTTGGAGGCTAGTAGGAAAGCTTCTTCAAGGTTGTGAGTTATGAACAACAAAGGTATTCTAATCTTATTTTGTAAAGTTTTTATTTTTTTTGCAAAGTTGGTTCTTATTTCAGTGTCAAGTGCAGAAAAGGGTTCATCCAGAAGTAGAATCTCGGGTTTGGGGGCAAGAGCTCTTGCCAGAGCAACTCTTTGTTTCTGTCCACCTGAAAGTTGTGATGGATAACGGGTTTCTAATTCCTCGATATGGAGAAGGTCCAGCATTTCCATAAACCTTGTTTCCCGGTTTTCTTTTTCCCAACTTTTGAGGCCACATTCTATGTTTTTTCTAACGTTCATGTGGGGGAAAAGTGTATCGTTCTGGAAAACATAGCCAAGGTTGCGCTTCTGGATAGGAAGATTAATTTTTTTGTCTTTGTCGTAATAAACGTTACTTCCCACAGCTATGATTCCATTATCAGGCTCTATGATTCCCGAAATACATTTAAACAATGTGGTCTTTCCTGATCCTGAAGGACCAAAAAGTACAACAAGCTCGTTTTCCATTTCAAAGTTGATATCTAAGATAAAAACTTTCTCAGTACTTTTTTTCCCATCGATTTCAGCTTTGTTATACGATTTTTTAATTTCAACTTTAGCGCCCAAGTTCTCATGCCTCTAATTTTCCTACGAATCTTCCGGTTAGAGTAATAGCCAGTAGGGACATAAGCATCAGGATCAATACAAGTACTTTAGCAAGTTCGTCATTGCCCGACTGAAAAGCATTGTATATTGAAATCGACATTGTATTTGTCTTTCCTTGAATATTTCCTGCCAACATAAGGGTTGCTCCAAATTCTCCAATAGACCTTGCAAAACTTAGTACCAGTCCTGCTAGTATGCCTCTTTTTGCGAGAGGCAATGTTATTACTAGCGCAGTCTCAATCTCACTTCTTCCAAGGATATGGGCTGCATATTCAAGTTCCTTATCCACTGCTTCAATGGCCGCCTGTGTGGTTCTTACCATAAGGGGGAGAGAAACCGTATAAGCTGCAATGACTGCAGCCTGCCAGGTAAACATGATTCCTGTTCCCAGAATGTTGTAAATCATGTGTCCAATAAATCCGTTTTTCCCCATAAGAAGAATCAAAAGATAGCCAATTACTGTAGGTGGAAGGACTAGAGGAAGTGTTATCAATACCTCTGCAAGCTTTTTTCCCCGGAAATCACGTCTCGCAAATATGTAAGCTATGATTACGCCACTGCACAATACTAGAAAGGATGATACGAGTGCTATCCAGAATGTAAGATATAATGGAAACCATATCTGGTCTAACATAAAAATCAAATTTATTATGTTATTCTGGCTCTATAGAAATCTTCTGAAATGAAGAATCTTCATTAAATTTAACTAAATAGCCTGATCTATATTTACTTACTCATTTTTAACCTCATACGCTGATTTTGATAGATTTTCTACAAGCCATTACTTAATATAATCGTGAATCCTATACTTTTCTATTATTTCCTGCTCCTATCGGATAAATTCTTGGGGTACTGACATAATATACTTTAAATGATTTATATAGTGTTGGAGCACGATTTTTGCATTGGTATATGAGGGAATTGAAGCTCTTTTTAAAAAGACATTAATGAATATATTTAGGCAGCAAAAAAATTTGTCTTGGAACTTTAGGGTTATTCGATTAAGGAAATTGTTAACATTAAAATGACTACTGTAATATAATCCATTCACCTTGATCTATATTTATATGTTTACAGAAAACGCAGTAAAAGTTACACGTTCCTCATAGATTGTATCTTGACCGACTGCAACCCAAGTTCAACTACGTGAATCCTAATTAGTCGTCTTTTAGTGACACATATGGAATTTAATAAACTTCCTAGTATTAATTATTTGGTGCAATGAAAAGGATGAAGATAAAGCGATTAATCTATGGCTATCATCACATTTGAAGCCTTGATTATCGCATATGCCTCACTTCCTTCTTTTAGATTCAGGTTTTCAGCTGATGTTTTTGTGATGATAGAAATTATTTCTGTTCCGCCAGGTAGTTCGATTACAATTTCCGAATTGACCATTCCAGATACAACTTTTTTAACCTTGCCTTTCAAGACATTGCGTGCACTTAATTTCATTATTTGTTACCTCATTTAACCATTATTAATATTATATTACTCACTGTTGTTATGAATATATTAACATATACGTATTTCTATTCGACTAAAGAATTTATTGATTCGGTTCTAAAATGAAGCTTAAATTCTTCGAATAAGAAGCTCAAATAAATGAAGATATTTTTTTCCCTTACTCTTTTATTGAACCTTGGATACATTGTTGTTTTGGACAGAAAATTTGTCCTAATTTTTATTTCCAAAACCGCCTAAAAACTAATCGGTAAATTGCCATGAAAGCTCAAATGTGACTTTAATCACGGATTTTAAATTTGTTTTTTAGACAATTACACTACCAAATGAATTAGTAATTTTGATTGGCAGAAATAGTAACCAATCGACATTCTGTAGATATATATCAATTTAGAATTTGTTGCCTATTTGGTCACTATTATTTGGGATAAAATCTCCTCTTTTAGGGCTATTGTACCTGAAACTCGGAATAATTTCGGTAGCATGTTTGATTTTCTGTAAAATCATAAATCTCAAAAAATTATTGAGTAGAGAAATATCATACCTGAAGAAATCAACTATATACAGTACACAAAAATTTGACTTCGAATTTACAGCAAATTCATGACACTACCAGATTTCTACACACCCTTTTTTCCCAATTGTTTAAGGTGGATACCATAATTAGTAGAATATCAATTCAAAAATTTATTAAATGGAATGAGCAACAAATGAAAATCCATTGCATCCAGCATGTTGAATTTGAAACTATTGGAACTATCGCTCAATGGAGCGAAAAAAAAGGACACTCTTTATCGAGTACACATTTATACGCAGATGATAGCATTCCCAGTCTGGATAACTTCGATCTTCTTATAATTATGGGTGGACCAATGAATATTTACGAGCATGAAAAATATCCATGGCTGATAGAAGAAAAAAGTTTATCGAAGAAACCATCTCTGTCGGAAAAGCAGTACTCGGGATTTCTTGGGAGCTCAGCTTGTCGCTGATGTCCTAAAAGCTGCAGTGTTTAAAAATGACTATAAGGAAATTGGATGGTTTTCAGTATTTACACTCAAACAAGCGAGATCCAATGTTTCCCTTCTGGAAAATATTCCTGAATAATTTTGTGCTTTTCACTGGCATGAGACACTTTTAATTTGCCTGGAGATGCAAAGAGACTTTTTTTAAGTGAAGCCTGTAAAAATCAGGGGTTTATTTATAATGATAGAGCAATTGGGCTCCAATTTAATCTGGAAATGAGCAACGAAACAATCGGAAACGAGATTGAAAATTGCAGTGGTGAACTGATAGATGGAAAATATATCCAGAACAATAAAGAAATGCTAAGTAAAGACACATTCCTTGCTGACTCAAGGCTATTAATGTTCAACTTACTTGACAATTTAGAAATGCTGATTGGATCTTAAAAAGGATACGCAGTATTTGGCTATCTAGAAATAATTTAATTCAAATTATTTCTACAATCTTTTTGCTTCTATTACAAACTATTAGTTTAAGTTTACTTCTTTTACTTGATGACGGAACTCTCTTGCCCGATTTGTTTCTCAGAACTTCTTTTTACGATAGAGAATGTTTTCTTTGCTATACTTTTTTTAATTGAATCTCATATACGTTTAACTACTTCTCCAATATATTGACAAAACAAAATTTTAGATAATGTTCTTGAATCTTTGATCAAATCTAAAAACGCAGATGAAATAATTATGGCTGCTTGGAAATACAGAATTTCAGTAATTTTATAGTACAGTGATGTATTTATAATCTTCTTCTTAGAGGCTATCCGAAAAGTCCTGCTGATCTGAATGTTGTCAATGTGCACGCTAAATGTAGGATAGCAAGGTAATTTTCAATTTTCTTTTCCCATCTTATAAGGAGTCTTCTGAATCTATTCAGCCAAGAATGTGTCCTTTCTACCACCCATCTTCTTGCCCTAAAACCAGGTATGTCTCTTCTTATGTTTTCTTCCCCACTACTTTTGATATGCGCAGTATAACCATAGTCTTCAGACAATTTTCTGATATCGTTGAAATCATAACCCTTATCCATGCATATATTCTGAATTATGTCTTCTGTAGAAGGTCTTTCAAAGAATATGGCGTCTAAAGTCCTTTTTACAAGTTTTTTATCGTGACGATTGGCTCCATCAACGACAACAGAAAGTGGTATGCTTCTACCATCAGTTAAAACACTCCTTTTTGTACCTTTTTTGCCACGATCAGTAGGATTGGCTTCTGTTCTAGCTCCACCTAATGGTGCTTTTGTCATAGCACCATCAATTGATTGTCATTCCCATTCTAATCCTTTTTCGAAATCATACTCAACAATACCAGCCATCCACATGCTCTCAAATAAGCCTGATAGTTGCCATTCCTTATTGGCTTAGGTACAGGTAGTAAAGGTTCTATTTTTTTCCAATAATCTTCAGAAAGTTCATAGTCCTGAACAATTTTCCGTTTTTTCATTACCACACATGATCTTAAATTGAAAGTAGCTTATTTTTCGGATAGTCTCTAAGTCAAAAATAAACGATTGTGGGGCGATTTAAGGAATTTTATTTAGTAGGTTAGGGTGATTCTACCTGTACTAATTATAATTATACTGTGGGATATGAGATCATTCATTTATTAACTGGCGTAGGAAAGGCTTCTATATACTATAATTCATGAGATAAGGATTATGTAATATTAATACTAATTAATTTTGGTTAGTACAATTTAGAATTTATATAAAAAAATATATACTTAATTAAATTTAGTTACAATTCAAAGGTTTTCCAGTGCTTTCAAGAAAACCTACTATCGAGCTGCAGATATTTTCTTCACCTGCAGCTAACAAAAGCAACTGTTTTTACATCTAAGACGACCGGATTACCTATACTAATAAAAAAGAAAAAAGTTAGTCTCAAGCAAGACCATCACATCTACTCCTTTGTTTTGAGCTGTTTATCAGTGTTATAATATAGCCTGTAAATCAAATTTCAATTTATACCACAGATATTAAGTATTGAACTCTTCAATTAACTCTTGAATGCTTTTAAAAATTAAATTATATTTAAATGTTGTACAATTAGTTGTATTGATTTACAACAAATAATCTTGTATAGACGTATTTTTAGCTAGTTTGATTAATTAATATTAGTATTAGAGTATACAACTAATAATCTAAAAATAAATATTAGTAACTTATGTCTGTATAATCTTACTTCTTATATATTAAATTATAGTTTACTTTAAATATATACAGTTTCATCTTACAAATTCAAATCTTTTGTTTTATTGGGGGGTATTGAATGAAAACAGACACTCTTACGATAGATGTTTACGATAAGTATGGCAAGAAATTAATCACAGGAATTACGCCGGTAAATCAACCAATCAGACACTGTCGATTCTTAAAGACCATAGAGAGCCATGAAAATTATACTAGAATATGAAATAATCAGGGGCGATTTTAATCCCCATACCAATTTGTGTTAATAAAAAACTGCTTACATGTCAATATTTAACTAAGTTTGCCGTTTTTTATGCACAAGTGATTGAAAATATTTTTTGTTTTGATATACTATGTCTCATTTTTATGATCGCTACGGTGGAAACAGTCAACTCTCATAACAAGTGTGTAGATTGTAGCAAAATATCGATTACAGGATTAAAACTCAATGTAGTAACAGAAACTGTTCCTATTAAAGTAAAATTTATTGGATTTTTTAAAGATCCCACATCTAGAGTTAGATATACGGTTACTAATCTCATTAGTGGTGCACAAATCTGCAATTTTTATAACAAATACCGGGAATTTATGACGTTACTATGAGTGTCTACGGTCCATACAAATTTGTGTGAATAAAGTCCTAAATGACGTTAGTATTAAATCAATAGTTCCATCAAGAAGCCAGGTAAAAGTTGCTACAGATGCTGATGCAAGAGCATAAGGTAGCCTGAGAGCCACATCATCACTTTTTACTTTCCATATCGGTAGGTAAGCTCATGATATTATTGCATAAGTTACCCTTTAATTAAAATTATATGAAATAAGTGTAAAAATTATTTAGTTTTTTGTACATATTTCGATTCTAAAAAGGCTAAAGTGGTTTCCAGAGAGTTTACTCCCTGATAAAACCTCATTTTTTGGCTGAATTTGCTTTACAAATCGTATCGAGAGACAAAATTAGTATGCTAGTTCAATTTTACTACCGGGCCATGGCAATACGCATCGCAGGTTCCTTGTCTTCTATCAGCTGACTGCTCATATCCACAATCACACTGTGAACATTGCCTGTGAACTCAAAGGTAGGCTGGTAGTCAGATGCCATTTGCCGATAGCATAGATATTATAACTATGCTACAGAAACAGCTCTGACAAAAAGCCATTCTCAAAAGCTATATAACCATTCTAGCCTGGATAGCATACTGAGCCTTCGGTGATGCAGACCATGTTGTTATAACGGTGGCTTCGGCCGGTAAGCATGCATGAGCAGTTAGTTGAGCATAGCGCATTAGTATGCATATTGCTGTAAGCAAGACCACTAGCACCAAGCTATCCAGATGGGGTGTTTGATAGGACTTCCATAGCAACCAAGTTGTCCAAATTCTGGGTCGTCTAGAACAATGAATAGTACGTTAGGTGCATTTTCTTTAGCGCGTAGCGGTTTCCGGCCAAGCTGGTTCTGACTTATCCGCTGTGTGCTCAATTACACCTGGAAAAGTGGTTCATTATGTGTATTTTTTCAATGACAAATCTATTTTCTCCAACCGTTAATCGATACTTTGAAAATCAATTTCTTGCCTAATTATCAATTCTGAAAAAAGATAAAGTGATTTATTCATCACTTCTTTGATCTATCAGTTTAAATTGTAAATATAATTATGTTTTAATTATATTGAATGAACTATTAAAATTGTTTCTAAATAAACTTACTTTCACATAGACTATTTTAAAAATAGTGTATCTTCTTTTCCTAAATAAATTCAAATTAAAAATCAATAGCAGACAACTTTATTGAATTTTGTTGTACTTTTTTTAATATTTTTTTTGTACTTACTGGCCATGTGATCTGTCAGAATTAACATATTTATATATGTAATATAAATGATTGAGTTTATATATATATTGTAAAAAAATTAAGATTTTTATTTTCCCAGTTTGTTCTTGAGCATATCAATAGCTACACTGAGCTGATTCAGACCCAGCTTCAGGGCCGCAGTAATGATTTTATTATTCGAAGTATCGCAAAACTGTTGCTTGATTGAAAATAAATCCATTATGCATTGCTGATCCAGTACAAGTGGTCCATCAAGCAGATCTTTTGAGGTAGGCTTATTTTTAAGTTCGACTTTCCTTGAATCGATATTTGATCTGTTTTCTGATTTTGTACTTCTTCCTCCATGTTCAGGTGCTTCAGAATCTTGCCCTTGGATATACTCCATTTGCTGAAGGCAGTGAGTAAGACAATTTTTTTTAATAAAATCTTCAACTTCCATTTCATTAATAGCTGCATATTTTTTTATTTGATCAAGCTGCTCTTCAGAAAAAGATATACAGAGCAGGGTTTCGCCACTTTCTTCGCTTATCCTAAACCCTCCAGGTGCGTTTACGTTTTCATTGCATCCTTAGCTTCTTTTATCCTGTGTTTTATACGTTTTCCACGTCTTAGTCTATGCTTTATTAAATCCTAGTTCTTGAGACTCTTAATATACTCTAGAATCGCAAAAATTCAATATTATTTCCCGAATTAGTGGCTTCAATGAATCAGGAGCCCAGAAAATAATAAAAAGTCTCTAGTTCTTTCACTAATCTGTTCTTTATTAAGGTTTTCTTTTAATTTCAGTAGTGCCAAATATCGTTAGTTCTGGAAGTACTTAGACAAACTAGAAAAATGTAATAAAAGCAAATATGGAATTTTTTGAATAAAAAGCTGAAATAAATGAGAGTATTCTTTACCTAAATATATTTAGCGCATTGATTTACAGAATAATGGAAATACCGAATAATGTCTACAAATAGAGTTGGAGCTGGAATAAATTATGGAGAAGACACCTTAAAGGTAAGGATAGTGAATAAATATAGCTACATAACTATTATATGTAGTTTTGCAGGGTGCATTGTAGTAGTTATTCTATATGCACTCATAATAAAAATGCTCAAATATGTGTTTTGGACGGAAATATCCATTGATGTCGTGTAAGATATCTGAATAGTCATGGATATATAAATAAAGCTGAGATGATGGATGGGGATTCATCAGTTTTCAGTATCAAATACACGCCGCCGAATATTCTGTGATACATTTTGCTCTTAATTCAAGTTTAACTACTAATCTAAGACTAGATGCACTTGGATTGATAGCTACTTATGAGAAAAGCTGTGAAGAGTGAGAAATGAACATATATGCCGAAAGAAAATATATTCTTTTTTAAGAACGCAGCGTTAAACAGTATTTAGAGAAGCGAAAGCAAAGCTAGGTAGTTTAAAATAACCTCCTAGTAACAAGCTTAGACCAGGGAATTTCTTACTTTGACCTTATTTAATAAGTTTGATTCTTATAGAGCATTTTCCAATTTCTACTATTATATATCACTTTAGCAGATCTTTGCCTTAATATTGTTTTAAAAATTAATTTGACTTTAATTTCATGCTGATAATTCGATGTCTTGTTCGTGAATTATTGATCAAATCTGGAAAAAGATTGCTACCAATACATTTGGGAAATATGCGAAGAAATTCCTATGCTCATTGTTTTTAGTAACTCACTAACATGGCAAAAAATTAGTTTACCATGAAATCCACTCATGTCTATTATGAGGATGCTAAGCCACATGGATCTTGATATTGAATCAACTACTTTTAAACTTGTATTTACATAACTTTTAAATCCATTTCAGTGAGCGTACCGAGTAGGACAGTGAACTGCAGAACCTTAACTCTGCAGGAGTAACTCGGATTTATATATAATGTCCAAGCTTTTAATGAATAATGGTCAAAATCAGCTTCAAACAGGGAACCCTGCTTATAAAAGGCAATGTACGGGTCCCAAATGCAATATGGGACGAGAGGAGTGGAAGCTTAAGGGTTCTTGCTATATATTATAGGGACACTGTAAACTATTTGAGAAACTCAAACATTCAGTTTGAAGATAGCGTGCTTAGCCTCCTTCCCTGTCCTGACCTTTCAGCAGCATATGAAGCTTCAGGAACAAAACTGAAATTAAGAGATTATCAGGCAGAAGCTCTCGTTTCCTGGGGTGAAAACGACAAATGGGGCGTACTTGTCCTGCCTACAGGCAGCGGAAAGACCCTTGTTGGAATTCGGGCTATAGCTGGGTGCAATACCCCTACTCTTGTGATCGTCCCTACCCTTGATTTGCTCGAGCAGTGGAAAAAGCAGCTCAAAGAGAGTTTTTCCATGGAAATCGGACAGCTTGGGGGTGGGGGAAAAAAATTCTTCCTATCACAGTTTCTACATATGACTCTGCCTATATTCAAGCCGAAAATCTTGGGAACATGTTTGGCCTCGTTATTTTTGATGAGGTACATCATCTACCTGCAGTAGGGTACAGAAACATTGCTGAATTTTCCGCAGCTCCTTACAGGCTTGGGCTGACAGCCACATACGAACGAGAAGATGATCTACACTCGGAATTGAACAGGCTTATCGGGGGGAAGGTATATGAAAAGCAGGTCTCGGAACTTGCAGGCGGACACCTTGCCACCTACAAGATTAAGCTGGTAACTACTAAGCTTACGGAAGAGGAACGAAAGGAGTATGAGCAGCATTATTCTATTTTCCTTAACTATATCAGAAAAACTAGAACAATAATAAAAGGGCCACAGGATTTTCAAAAGCTTGTAATTAAAAGCGGGCGGGACCCAGAAGCCCGAAAGGCTCTACTCGCAAGAAATGAGGCAAGATACCTTGCTTTCAACAGCAACTCAAAACTTGAAAAACTAAAAGAGATTCTGGAGACACATAAAGAAGACAGGATCTTTATTTTTACGGAACACAACCGCTTTGTCCACCAAATTTCCAGAGAATTTTTCATCCCTGCAATTACCTACAGGACACCTGCGAAAGAGAGGAGTTCTATTCTTGAAAAGTTCAGGGCAGGAAAATATAGGGCTGTTGTTACATCAAAGGTACTTGACGAGGGCATCGATGTCCCTGAAGCAAACATAGGAATTATAGCAAGCGGGACAGGCAGCAAGCGGGAATATATCCAGCGCCTCGGGAGAATCCTGAGAAAGGCAGAAGGAAAGAAAGCCATACTCTACGAAATTATCTCTGAAGAAACAACCGAAACCGGAACTGCAAGGAGGAGAAAAGAAGCTTTTTCGGTCCAAAAAAACTCACTGGAAACAGGAAAAAAGTTCGATAGAGAGGAAAAAAATACTGAAAACCCCAAAAATCCTAAAAGTTTTGGAGGGAGCTCTCCTGCTCACATCTGATCTTCTTATAACTCGCATCTCTAAGGGGAAGATAAAGCCTTCATATGCAGCTTTTGAGCCCGAAAACCTGGAAATTTCCAGACTCCTGATCGAAACATTCAAACAGCACATCGGGAAAACCTATGGAGACCTTTTGGTCAAACTTGAGGGTTATGAACAAATGAACTACCGCTTTGTAAGAGGCCTCTCACAGTTGCTTGGAAGGTGTGCTATGATTGAAATAGATGCAGCTGTCGAGCCTTCTTTAGCCAGAGAAACAATCTTTGAAGCCTGTGGAGGAATGGCCCTTCATGGTGCCGAAAAAAACGAAGCACTGCAAAAGGCAGCAAAGAAACTTTCAATTTCTGTCCCGAAACTTGAAAAGGCACTATGGGCAGATCTTGAAGAAAATCAGGTTCTAAAAAGCTTCCTTCATATTTCGCCCGCAGAACTCCTTAAACAATACAACATTTCCCTGACCCAGACCCTGCTTTTCCGCGCAATTGACTTTGATATATGGATAAGGGATGATTTTCAAAATATTTTGAGGAAGATTCTCCGTTCGGGGCTTATGTACTCCCTGAACCAGGAAACAGAAGATACTACGGGTAAGAGGGAGGAGGGGGAAACAAAAGATGATGGTAAAAAAGGGTATGAAGAACTAAAAGATGTTCATCTTCATATTGAAGGGCCAGCCTCTCTTTTCAGAATGTCTGAGCGTTACGGGAATTCCTTTGCAAAAATATTCCCGACCTTGATGAAATCAAAAAGCTGGAGACTGAAGGCAGGAATTCTCTACAAAGGTTACCAAGGAAAACGTATCCTCGAATTTACCCTTGACTCAGATGAAGTATTCAAATCTATACCCGAAGAAACCAAATGCTTGGATGCCTGTTCTTCAGAATTTCAGCTTAAAGAAAAAAAGAAGGGAGATGTGACAGGGAAAGAAGTCAAAACTGGATTTTCAAAAAATGAAAATAAAACTCAGGGGAATGATGCTGAAATTGAGACATATGACAGTAAAATTGAACATATTTTCAATAGTCTCAGTTTAGGTAGCTGGAAAACGAAAAGGGAACCTACAATTCTCAAAGCGGGAAAATACGCTTTTGTCCCAGATTTTTCCCTGCAGAGGGAAAGCATGAAGGTATACCTGGAAATAGTGGGTTTCTGGACTCCTGAATACCTTG
This sequence comes from uncultured Methanosarcinaceae archaeon, assembly GCA_963733675.1. GTDB lineage: Archaea > Halobacteriota > Methanosarcinia > Methanosarcinales > Methanosarcinaceae > Methanosarcina. Next base: position 915,701 of record CAVTET010000001.1, read on the forward strand.
CAAAAAAGATTAAAAAACTCAGGGAAGTAACGGAACCTGTTATTCTCCTGATTAACAGGGGACTTAAGTGTTCTGTAAAAGACTTCCCTGCTCAGGAAGTTGTTTTCTTTGACACGAAGATTCCGATAAATGAAGTCATGCAGATCCTAAAAAAATACGAGAAAAAGAAATTTGCAGAGGACTACTCAATACTGCAGAAAATGAAAATCCCACTTTCTGAAGAACTGGTAAACCTTGAGGAAATCGCAATTGAGAAAAAAGTACTTCTTGAAGCCTTAAAAGAAGTAATTGCGGACAGGCAGACTAAATCCAGGAAATGCGGAGAATTCGAGGTATCTAGAGAGTTAGAGAAATGTGGAAATTATGCACTCCTTGGAAACTACTTAATCCACAGAAGGCTTCTTGAGAGAATAAAACTAGAATTTGAAAAGCCCGGCACAGCAGAGACATATGCAAGTGCATTAAAGGTTTTTGAGAAATTCAAGTTTGATAGCAGCCTTTATTATCCTATTCTCGAAAAACTTGGGTATAAAGTTATCTGGGCAGGGCTGAGTGAAGAAGAGGCAAAAATAATAAAAATTTCTAAAATAACTGAACAACACAAATATTAAAGAATTTTAATAAACTCCTAAATTTAGTCATATGCTTATAAATTGTATATAAATGACTCGAGAGAATTAGAAGTTTATAGAAATCTTCAATCAATTGATAAATGCATAGTTTGTCTGAAAAACAATACATCGCTGTTTTTAGATGACTATGTTCTATCTCACATAGTAGCTTTTTTGGTTTCCTGTCGGAATTTAGATCAAAAGTTTTTTCCAGAACAGCTGTTTTACAAATTGAAATGTTGTTGGCCTGAGGGCATTATTAAAATTTTTAAAAGTTTGATAACTAAAAATAATGTAACAATTTTCTGAGTAATAACTAAATATAATTATTTAGTGGTAAAATTTACTTTGCAGATTAAAGCCTTATTCATATTTGTTTTTACAGTTATTTCTCATCATTAAATATCTAAACAAACGTTAAGAAGCTTAAAATGAAAAAAACCAGTTGTGATAAAACAAGTAGAGGATATGCCCTCATAAGAGCTTTAGAAATCACTATATTGGTGCTCTTAATCGTGGTATGTATGTAGCACAACAATGTTTCTATAAAAGATGGACATATGAAAAGTGTGATGTATATAAAACTCATTTTTTGGAATAACCAAACTTTTTCATAGGAATATTTTTTGATTCATAAATTCGGCTGTCTCGAGATCGGTTCAACGTTTAAGCGAATAAACTTTAACCATGTGGTGTGGATGATACCGTATCTTTGCTTCTCGAAGACCAGAGACACCAAGATCGCTCTCTCGGTTGATATATTTCACTTCTCCAGCAAGAACCATTGCAGTATCCTTGCTGATAGCTTTGTAGATTCCGTTATATTCCGGCAAACCTTTCTCAAAATGAACAAGTGCAGTGTCTGCATTGAGACGTTCAAAAAGGGAAATGGCACCTACCTGCGAATTAACCCGAATCAAGCGACCTTTAAGGGGAAGCTCGGCTAAATGCTCAATTGCATAGGCAGCTGCCTCTATTTCGTGGGAAAGGAAGGAATCGTTTTCACATCCTTTCCACTCACGCCACTTCACTAGAAAACTCATTATCTTTTCATTGTCTTTAGCTGTGATATTCTCTATCGTGTGGCTGTAATTATTCCAAAACTTTCTGATATGATTACGGATCTTAACATAGTTCTTTCCTGGGAGTTCTGCAAGGTCAGTAGCCTTGTAAACATAATCGAAGTGGTTTCTGTCGGGCACCAACATGAGATTGGGATCGATTTTCTGTAACCACCGCGCTGTATCCGGATCAATTAACACAAGGGGTGTGTCGTCGCCCACATACAGCGCCAGCCGTACAAGCGCACGCATGAGAGTTGGATCATGGGGACCGATAGGCGAATGGAATCGTGTCACTCCTCTAATAGTGCTTGAAATAATCACATTTTTATTCACGTAAGTATACCGGTAATGAGCAAAATGGTTCCAGCAAACCATGTTAGTGAACATATTGCTGCTGTGGATTTGTGGATAGGATGCATAATGGTTCTCGAAAAAAGCTCGGTCCTCTAGTCTTACAGGTTTGAAATCCTCCTGATCAAGCATCGCAGATTACCCCAGTATATCAAGAGGACATGCCCCTCTATATGGCCAAAGCCTAATGATTGGCAAAGATTTTCCGAGCTTCGCTCGGTAACAAGGCTTCAAATACATATTCAAGACCTTCATATTGGAATCAAGATTTTATACTCGTTTTTCTGTATTTACTTACGATTACAAGATAGTAAATGAAGCATAAATTCTACATTTCACTGATTACACAGATAAGGGATTTATTTGCGAATTTGTTCATGATTATTCATTAAAAGTTAAGTTAATTTAACGTGAAAGTATTTGACTAAACTGGCTCCTCAAATCCTTTCTGCATCTTTTTGTGTACAATTAAAATTATTTCATGAATTATTTTGGCATGAAAGTACATGAGATTATCTTCCTCACACAATCTCCACTTAATATTTTCCCCATAATTGTGATTATTGAACTAATTCAACATGAAAGTAAGTGACTAAACTGATTCTTCCCGCACTCTTTACCCCCTCTTTTTCCATAATTGTGATTATTCCACGAATTATTTTTATACGTTCAGCAACCTAGAGTGTTTCAGTCTCAACAATCTTCCTCTTTTGAATTCCTCCCTCTTTATTACCCTTTTCGTCTTCGTATATCTACTCAATTGCAGTCATATGACATTTTATTGTGGCAATTTTCCTTACTGGAGCAATAATTACCTTTGAATGTCCTATTGATTCCCTCTTCGTTTAAAGAACTCATTTAACTTGCTATTTTCTCTCTTGCTGCTGCCTTAGCAATAAGCTTTGGAATCCACCTTGCTAATTAAGATCGTCTCTTTGTTATTCTATTGTTGTAGAATTTATCAGCAGATTGATATGCATTCGAAACTGTCACAGGCCGAAGAAAGCTGTTCTACTGAATAAAAATCCTTTAAATTGTTATTTCAGCAATTAGAATTACTGAACTACTTTTCCAATAACCAGAAACCGACATTAAAATTTCCGTATCAATTTTATGCTTTCAATAAAAATATTTAAAAATTTTTACCTCCAAAGTTTCAATTTAATCATCAAGATCTTTTATAATATCCACACATATTTTGAAGCCTAAATATAGCACTGTGAGATATTTCAATGTTCATAATTTATTTCATCTAACACTTTTTTTACTAACAGTTGACTAAAGGCTTTCTATTAACTAATCAATACTCTTGCCTAAAGATATTCCTTATTTTGATAGAACTATCCGAAAACCCTTTATTCCTGATCATTAACATAAATGAGCTTTCGTTCATCTCTTCAAAGTAAAATGTTAACTGATCTCTTTTTTCGTAATGATTCTTCCACTATCCTAAGATAATATATTATCAACTAATAGCCTCACAGAACCCTTGATCGAAATTCTCTAGTATTAAAGAAGCTATAATATTTTTATTTCATTAAAAATCATGGCCATAGGGATATGCAGGCTGAAGAGAAGAAAATGGACACTGACAGTTCAATAATTCAAATAAATCGGCCTTCTATTTACGATAATAAACATAACTCAAGAAGGGAAATCTCAAAAAATTCGAATGAATTTCACGGAGAAAGTAAGCATAAACCTACTGGAAATACGCTGCATCATGATCATTCGGAAGATCAAGAACTACATGCTGCCGAGAAATTAGGCCATAAACATTTTGGGGAGTGAAAACATCATAATCATGAACAGCACGAATAGATGAAACATGAACAGCATAAGGGAAGTAAACATACAGTCCATGAGAAACATGAAGCAGTGAAGCATGAAAATTATGCCCCGTCAAGAGGAAGAGACCATGAAAATCACCATGCTCATATGCTTGCAGATTTCAAAAAAATATAAAGTCGGTGCACTAATATTGTTCCAATAACAGGTCAATAAAATTCATTGAGTTCGTAGGATACTGTTATGTGGGCATCGCCAACAATGAATCCTGCTCCAATTCATGATAAACTTTGCTTTCCAGAATAGTTAACTCATTTAAAGCTCGGACCCGTGCTACATAGTCCATTATATTGTAAATGAGCATTGGTTGAATGTCCTTTTACTAGGTATACTATTTTTGTCTCAATATCCCCACCTTTAACAATTTCTATATCCTGATAGCCTAACGAACTCTCAAATATCGTTGAACTCTACCCATGCTTAAGCCCATCAGCAAACAAATTATAACCACTTGGATTTGTCGTTATTTTTTGATCACCATTATTAAATAGACATTGAGTTCCAACTAAATGTTCATAACCCAGTGGAGCTACTTTTAGGCAATTTATTGATACTCGTCAACCAAATTTACACCCACCTCAACACATGCTCCAATGTCAAAGCAAAACAGATCCAAAAAACGTTGAGAAATGATATTTGCTTAGAACTATTAAGAATAGTTTTATGGGCCTTTAAGGATTCTATCCACTTGATTTTTCATTTCATAACTAAGATAATCTTTATTCCAGTAACAAAACCAGTATTATTTTACGTATGATTATTGTTTTTTACGACTTTGTGCCCTCAAGCACGAGAATACATTAGACATTAGACATTGATCATTTGGTCCTATGACCCATTATTCCTGTCCTATGACCTATCATTCCTGCCCTATGACCCATCATTCCTGTCCTATTACCACTCATTCCTGTCCTATTACCACCTATTCCTGTTCTAGTACCATTCATTCCTGTTCTATTACCCAAAGCAGCTGGAGTTACTGTATTATTTGGAGTCACTGCATTATTTGGAGTTACTGTATTATTTGGAGTTGCTGTATTATTTGGAGTTACTGTATTATTTGGAGTTACTGCATTATTTGGAGCTACACCTCTATTACCAGTGCATCCTAGTGCAAGGAATACACAGAATAATACTAACAATACTAACAAAATAAGCAATTCTTTTCTCATTACTTCCCTCCACTTTAATTTAAGTTGCTTTTAATTATTGTCGACGTAGAAAATATTTACACATATACGCAACCATAATCACAGGTAACGCCTTGAAACGTGCTGTTAATCATTGACACTAATCTCAGGCGAAAGGGTAGAAAACCTCCGCTGGCATGGAAAACCCGGAAGATAGAAAGTACTGGCACAACCTGTTCGCCTTTTGGAGGCCATAGAACGCATAGTATATTTTACGTGTCACCTATGTTTCTTTACAGTTACAGCACCTTAAGTTAGTTAAGTGTTGGTATTTAAGTTCGAAACTATACATGCATTGACTTTTAAAGTTATCTTAGAAAACCTAAAAGAAATGCATTTTTTATATACATGTTTTAATTTAAGACCTATATATATTCTCAACATCAAATTTCCATTACAATTTTTTGTACTATTTACTACACTTACAAGGTTAATAGTATAGAGAAACGCAAACGATTTGAGTTTAAGCAAACTCGTTCTTAAATGATCGGGCCTGGGCCAATTTAAACCATTTTCTTGAGTAGGGTAATCACTCATGGGATTAATTAAAAATTTACAATACTGGCTGAGATTAAGTCATTTATTGACGGGATAGGCGTATATCGGTTATAATTCATATGATCAGAACCACATAATTTCAGTACTAATTGAGTTAAATTATTACTATTTAGGAGATATGCAAAAAAAGATATAAAGAATTAAATTTAATTATAAATTAAAGGTTTCCCAGCATCTTCAAGCAGACTTTCTATCGGACTGCAGGCATCTTCCACCTACAACTCTCAGAATTAATTTAATATCTCGCTGTAACGAATTACTTATATAAGCTTTATAAGCAATTGTTAAAAACGGAGATCAAAATTTGGACTGTGGAACAATACACTTTGACTTTTAGTGCCTCAACTGGATCTAAATAAACGCATACTTAATTATATATTGGGTAATAATCCAAAAAAAAGCGTTAGAAACGTCGGAGTATCTTCACAAAATTTTTATCTAAATTCATGGTTCAATTTTGATGGCGAGGAAAAAGAAATCGTGTCCTTAAGCTCTAAAGCATCTATCATTGAAAAAGGAGGATTAATAATATCATCATCCTTGCAACTCAGAGCCCTAAAGTTTGTCCTGCTGATCGGCGTAATGAGCTTTTTTGCAGACTTCGTGTACGAAGGTTCGCGAGGAATAATCGGCCCTTATCTTGCATTACTTGGAGCAAGTGCATTTACGGTTGCCGTAGTTACCGGATTTGGTGAATTCGTCGGGTACGCTTGGCGTCTTGTTTCGGGAAGCCTCAGTGATAAGACGGGGCAATTTTGGCCTATTACAATCTGTGGTTATATTATCCAGATGGCTTCAGTACCGTTGCTTGCTTTGGTGGGGAGCTGGCAGATGGCAGCCGTGCTCATTATTCTGGAGCGATTTGGCCGGGCGACTCGTAACCCACCGCGCGATGTTATGCTTTCTTATGCTGCCCAAGAAATGGGAGGATATGGCTGGGCCTTTGGCATGCATGAAGCACTTGACCAATTTGGAGCATTATTCGGCCCACTTGCTGCAGCCGGCATCCTTGCCTGGCGCGGTGACTACCGGCTCGCTTTTGCCATTTTACTCATCCCAGCTCTCATAATGGTCTCTCTCCTAGCTTTTGCACGCTTAACTTATCCACATCCAGAAGATATGAACGACATTCCCTCCAATTTAGAGACAAAGGGTCTCCCTTATGCTTTTTGGCTTTATCTTGTGGGAGCTATGTTTGTCGCCATTGGATTTGCCGATTTTCCTTTCATGGCATATCACTTAGAAAAGATGTCTATAGTATCCACCTCCATGATTCCAATTTTCTACGCAGTGGCTATGGGCATGAGTGGATTAGGCTCTTTACTCTTTGGCCGCCTCTTTGATAGTGTTGGCATTATCATCCTAGTTCCCCTAACTATTATCTCTGCACTGTTTGCTCCATTAGTGTTTTTAGGAAGCTTCTGGCCGGCACTCATAGGAATTGCAATATGGGGTATGGGCATGGGGGTCCATGAGTCGATTATTCCTGCCGCAGTAGCCTTAATGGTTCCAGTTCAACGACGTGCTTCAGCGTATGGTCTCTTCACGGCAAGCTATGGAATCTTCTGGTTTCTGGGTAGTGCAGTGATTGGCAGCCTTTATAGCTTATCGCTGCCATTGCTAATCACGTTCTGCTTGGTTACAGAATTTGCCTCCCTACCACTGTTTCTCCTAGTAAAACAGCAGATGAGTCATAACTCAAGAGTTTGACAGTGGGATGATAAAATAGATCTAAATTACGCATAAGTTTATCGAAAAGTTAAAAACAGCAGTATATACTTAATTGTCTAGATCTCAATAATTTTGATGAAGCTACTTGTGCTTTATTTTCTCCCTAAATCCCATAAGTCCCATATTCGTTTTTAGTCTTCCGGACCAAAAATCTTGTAAGCATCCCGAAAATCATCTGACTGAACTGGAAGCTTTTTCATTTGGGAGATTCTTATGCATTGTCAGTTGGAGCCTTAGAAATCCAACGCAACGATCACGTCTGTGGTTGAAAGCATTGCATGGACACAATAGAAATCCCCTCGATCCCTATTCTTAGATCTGCTGCTCCAACAACGGTAAAATGTGAGACAAGAAATCCCGGCTATAGTCATCTGTAGATAAAAGAGCGCTCTCAAAGCCTATGGACAGTCCTGAAATAATATTATTTACAGCTCCGGTTTTAGACAAGGCTACGATCCTTTCCAAAGGCATGTGCTTGTAGAGGCTCTTTTGACATAGTTATAAATTCACAATAGATATATTGAAGAAAGTAATATGAAGATTTTCCACTCTAAATAATGTGGTTTTAAATTTACTATAAATTTTTTATTAATTAATAGTTCCCTATAATGTTTATGCATATATAACAATTATTAACCCATAATTTGTAGAATAACAAGTTAAGTGGTTTATGAGATGGCTAGTTTCCTTATTTGGCTTTCATTAGACTGAAAAGATTTCTGAGAACTTCGATAAACCCTTAAAATTCATCATATACTTACAAATGGTATATAAAAAGACTTATGAAAATCAGAGGTTTATCGAGAGATTCTCCTAATAAAATTTTTGTATCATTCTTGCCAAAAATATTTGTCAGCACATCGTTTCGATTAAAAGTTTCAGTTGCAAGAGTTGAGTGAGGTTCATTATATCTGTTCTTTATGATACAATTTATGGCGGAGCCTAACATAAGAACTTAATTATCTATGATCTTTTAGGGAAACTTTCGATAATGAATCGTATTATTAAGTGTAAGTTGTGAAATGAAGTCTGAATATAATTGATCTAGCTCTTTATGCATAAACACCTTCTTGTGCATTTTCAACTATTTAAGGATAGTAGTAATGAAGACAAGTATATGATTTTCTAAACCGCAAGACTTGGGAACTATTTCTGTCAATTTGAATTACAAATTCAGAGGCTAGTGGAATTGCCTAAAAAGCTATTTTGACATCCATGATCAAAGTTACATTTGTGCCGTCGATGACAATTCAACTATTTGTTTTTAGACTATTTTGAAAACTAAAATTAAAACGAACTTCCTCTAAAAATAATCACAAAATTAATGTTCAAAAAATTGCAAGATTAAGGATGGTTTAGATAATTTCGATAAACCTTCTATTTAACAAATTGTTTATATAAGCGTTATAAACAAACAACTAAAAAATGGAATTCATAGAAATCCTCTTTGATCTATTTGAGCCTATTATTCTAAGAATTTAACATTTGTTTTTGGGAAAATGTAGAAAGAGTATTATGCTAAAAATTGTCAATAACTCATGAATAAGACCTCAAAATCCTAAGTTGGATATTTCTCTAATCAAACAAGCTTCAGGTCTCGAGTAACTTTATCTATGAGCTCTTCCTTTGCTGGCCCGATTCCAAGAACAGTGACTGTTCCAGGAGGAATTTCCGTGAGTCCTGCATCCTGTATCAAGGCTGTTGAAAGTCCTTGACGTCTTGCTTTTTCTTTTACAACGTAAAGGTCCTCAAGAGTAGGAACTTTAAGGACAACTTTTTTCTGTCCGCCTTCCTTCCATTTTTTAACATCATCTTTAGTTGACCAGTCAGCTGCAGAAATGGCTGCGTGAGCTACCTGTACTGCAAACTTGCCTTTAGAAATTTTAAGATCGTCACGAGTAACTATGCACTGTTTATATTCACTCATCCTTTACCTCAAGCATATTCAAGGTCAGCCTATTTCATAAATGTTTTCAGTATTGTTTACTATGGCTGTTTTACCCTGAAAAGACATCTAATAAACTATAGAGAATTTCGATAAATCTCTAATTTTTAAAAGTCATATAGATACTATTTTAGAAGTACATGAATACATAGAAGGGTTTATCGAAATAATCTGTAGCGATTTCTAAATATAATAAAACATTATTATATGTAAGCTAATTATATCAAATTAATGATGGTATTTAATATGTTTACTATGAATGATATTGCTAAACAACCCTTAGTTTCTGTGACAAAACAAAAAAATTAAATCTTAAGCCTTATTATTGATCAAAAATGGCTTGAGTCCAGTAAAGTTGCAGAATATTTTTTTGGACTATTGCTCAACTGTACATTGTTAAATAAAGCGTGCTGAAGAAAAAAGTTTATTTTAGACTTAAATATAAACATAGTTAAAGAGTAAAATCTTTTTTAACAGAAGAACACCTTTTTGGGTTAAAAGAAACACTTTCAGAGCTATACCACCATATAGTGTTTATAATCGTGGTTAGAAAACAACAAACTCAATCCAATTTTTAAAAAAGGAACTTAAAACATCTTATTCTGAATCAAGAATTGGACTAATTATTAAGACTTAGAGTTTAGGAAAATAACTATATCTTAGACTAAAATGAATAAACTAAGCACTTAATACTAAATTTATAGCTTAAGTTCAACAAACATATTCTGAATTTTGAAATCGATTCATTACCCATCCTATGATAGTTTTTGTTTGTATTCCAGCATATATAGATATCGTGAGATTAAGACCCAAAACAGATTAAATATACAATTAGTTCAAAAGCCAAAATCACTATTAGAGAATTTTATGCTGAAAACTAAGAGTTGTATATGTACGATCTCAGAATTACATATAATGCAGTATCATTCCTATAATCATTACTTAAGAGAATTTGGATAAACCCCTCGATTTCTTCATATGCCCATAAATTGGATATAAATTACTCGTGAAAATTAGAAGTTTATCAAAACTCTCTAAACTATTTTGTCCAACATTTACAGTCATTTTCTATAAAATATCCTGTATGTTATCAAGAATATACTCTGCAGAATTTATTCCCAATGCATCAAATATTCCTTTCCCAGAAGGTGTTCCATTGATTTCAAGAATTTTAGATGTTTGTTCAATCCCATTATATTCTTTACCATTTTCTACGTTCAGAATCCCAGTAAAACACTCAATGATGTCAACACCTGCGAATGTTGTGCCTATTGCAGTGGAAGCTTTTTCTGCAATTTCTTTTTGTTCATAGGTAAGGATGCAGCGATCCACACTACCACCCTGGCTGAGGTTGTTTACCCAAGAACCTGCAGCAGCTTTCCGATAAATTGCACCAATTACGGAATCTCCAACAACAAAAACTCGGATATCTCTCCCCGGATTTTCTATAAACTCCTGAATATATAACATCCCCCTTTCTTCGAGCAGCTTTTCAAGAGCAGATTCCAGAGGTGCAGACTCAGGTTTTCTGTCCGAAAATCGAAGTTCTCCATCCTTGATTCTTGCAATATTCTTTCCTTTATATCCAAAAGTAGGTTTTATGACAGAATCTCCGAATTTTGATACTAGCCTGAGAGCAGATCTCAGATCCTGCACTGCCATGGTTTTGGGTGTAGGCAGACCAGCTTCTGCCAGAAGATAGGAAGCATGATACTTGTTTGCAGCATTCTGGATAGCTTCAGGAGAATTAATGACCGGAATTCCGCCAGCCTCAAGTTCCCTCAGGATGTCAAACCTGAAGGAAACCCCATCGAAAGCCCCTGCACCCATATCCCTCACAATAAGAGCATCAAAGTCCAAGAGGGAGATATTGCCAGCTTTAAAATAAACTGTCGATTTGATGCTTGTTGAATTTATGCTGACCTCTGCAATCCTAAGATCCAGAATAAAAGGTGAAAAGCCTCTTTTCCTTGATGCATCAATAAGTGCCCGAGCTGTCCAGTCTTCTGGGTCGGTAACTATGATACCTATTTTTTTCATAAAGTATCATCTAAGGGATACCAAATCAAGTTTACGATAAAGAAATATTGGAAAACTTTTCAGCCATCAGCGTGAACAAAGCGGAATTAAATTCAAATTGAATTATAAAATAAAGTGCATATGTATATATTATACCATGATGAAAGACGATGAACGAAATCAAAATTAATTTATACACACCATCCCAATCCAGAATGTAAAGAAAATTTTGATTTACATCTAATTTATTTCTTTGTGGGAATCCTGTTAAGATCTTTCTCGCTACTCCTGTATTGGCCAGATTTGTTCTTTCTAGATTCATTATTCTTTGATTTTTAAGATAGCTTCAGCTATCCCTTAAATATTCTTTTTAGATTCAATGTCATCTACTTGATAGATATTATAACACAAAGCTGTATACAACATCTTCAGACCTCCTTTTAGACAGTAGTGACAACAACTTATTCTGCTTTGGATACCTTTTTAGTGATTGCATAAACTCGTTGCACTTAAGCTTTTTTGAGCTAATCCTCTTATTTCTTAATACATGACTCATTTTCAGAAGAGATTCTTTCCCCCTCTTTTCATTATTGCATCATAACCTTCTGATTTTGCTCCAAAGTATCCCCAATCTCTGTAAACCATTTCATTTTTTCAGATAAATTTACTTGGAAATCATGAAGTTGTAAAATTGTTGTTTCGAATTTTCGGATAGTGTCGCGATCCCTTTCTATTATGCTATGAAGTTTATATCAAAATGTGACTTATCACCCTTTTTGGCCCAGGATCCTTCTCTACTTCGTCTTATTTTGCATTATTTTCTCGATGTTTATCCGCTTTTGCATATCCAATATCTGAATGGATAAAAGTAGAGTCCTAACAATTACCTTTGTTATCTTCAACCCAAGACAATCAAGGTGGTTTTACAACTGTATCTACATTTTATCTTCTTTGAAGTTATCAATCGTTTTTTAGAAATGAACATACTGTTTACTTTCTGGTATTTACTCAGGAAAACCAGAAAATTTTCTGAAAAAATTCGATCAAACATTGTTTCTCAAGTTACAAAACAAAATATTACCTTAGCTTCATGGATCCCTATTGAGACTTTTTTGAATAGATTCGTGGGCTCAAAAATTATATGAAAAGATTTCCAATCAATTAAGGAATCAATTCTAGCAAGTTTGCCTCCAACTGATTAAAGAAATATGTATTTCGTTTAAAATCAAATTAGTAAGAGTTTTCATGAGTAAAAATTATTGTTAAAAAATTTAAACTCTTTAATACTCACTGCATAGGAGTTTATCGAGATTTTCGTCAATATCTATTGAACTCGGCAAGCTGAGATCACCTGAATTTCAGCCATAGTGGAGATATCTTATCTACTCTTCTTTTGGAAGGATTTATGTAATCTTTCTAGCATTGAGCTTCACAACAGAAAGTGGATTCAACCTAACATAGCTAATCCAAAATCTGTTCAGGATAAAAATTCGTTTTATTATCTTCAGAATGTCCAAATTTAACAATGTATCAGCAAATATATAAACTGGGAAAACATTTATAAACTGTATTCGCTTTAAAGTTTAATTATAACACTATCATTTGAAAATCTATATAATAGTTCCATGATATTTTTTAGTTGACAAAATATCTGTAAAACTAACATTATCGAAGGAGTTAATATGAAAGACTACGAAGTAAAAGTGTTGGACGAAAAAGATCAACTATTCATTGAAACCTTGAAGAATCTAGGGATTTCAAGAAATGTGGCTACTATCGTGGCTTATCTTATGAATGTAGACGAAAAGTCATCTCATGAAATTGAAATAAGTACTGGATTAAGGCAACCAGAAGTCAGTCTTGCGATTAGATTAATGCGCAATAATTTCTGGGTAAGTGTGCGATCGGAAAAAAAGCCTGGGAAAGGGCGACCGATGAATATTTATTCCCTAATAACTCCGGTTGATGAAATTAGAAGTTATTATGAAAACAAAATTTACAAAAATTATAGAGGGACCATTTCAGCAATCAAGAAGCTGAAGATAATTAGCAAAAAGGTGCCCCTTACTCCTTCAAAATAAAGACCTTGAGCAGAATTAGCTACACAACTGCTGATTATCCTTTTTGGGATTCGTCATGCTGGTAAAATCAAATTTTTCAGGATTTTTCGTATCTTATCTTTATTCCTCCGAAAACTTTCTTACAAGATTCTAGGTGGTTTGCATCTCAGATGTAAAAGAGTATTCCTAGAAACCTTTGATTTCACTGAATCAATTATATATCATCCATATTCATATGATAAAATTATAGGAGTTATATATATCCTCAAAAGTTAATCTTTGCCTCCTTGGCTCTATATTGCAGCTTTTACTAACTGCCTACATTGGTATAATTTTTAAATCAATTTCCTTCATAATTTTTAGATCTTATCCAATGACTAATGATATTTTTTCCCCTAAACAAATAGTTACCTTTATTGAATAATGAATGAAATAGCTCAATTCCATTTTCAATTCTCATACCTCAACGGATCTGTAGCATTGTTTCGTTCAAAAGCTTCTAGTCTTTCAATACACGAACCGCATTTCCCACAAGCGAGTTCACGTCCATTATAACATGTCCATGTTTTGGAATAATCAACCCCTAGCCTAAGTCCAATTCTCAAGATATCTCCCTTTGTTAAATTTAGATAGGGGGCCTCTAACTCAATAGATGTATAATCACAAAGTTTCAACACGGATTTCATGGATTCTACAAATTCCGGTCTGCAATCTGGATAGATTGCATGATCTCCAGAGTGGGCTCCGTAGAGTATTGTATTGATTCCTCTTGAGATCGCATAAGAAGCCGCTAATGCAATTAAAACCATGTTCCTGTTAGGAACTACGGTGCTCTTCATATTCGATGCAGCATAGTGCCCTTTTGGAACTTCTATTTCACATCTCGTAATAGAAGATGGTGCAAGAGAGTTTAGAACTTCGAGATTATAAACCCGATGAGAAACTTTCAACATCAAACATGTCTCAATCGCATAGTGAACTTCTCGATTATGTTTTTGATTATAGTCAAATGATATCGCTTTAACTTCGTATCCCCTACTAACTATGTCGTACAGGAGGGTTGTGGAATCAAGACCGCCGGATAAAATAATTACCGCTTTCATATGTGCCTCTGGTTTCTCCAAAATGGTTTATGAAACTGACTGAGAAGACTTTAATTTTAGCAATAATACTTTTCTAAATTCTCCTTACATAATATCTGAGAATTGTCTTTTTGGCTATTTAGATGCCCTATGATAAGATGATTTAGAGAATCGTATCGATTTTTCTGTGGAATCACATCCAAAATCAATGTTCACCTCTCTGACAGGATCACTTTTCACTAGAAAATAATTTTTAATAAACACAAAACAACTGAGACCCATTTTTTAAATTATTTCGATTTTTGAGTGAATTAACATGGAATGTTCAAGGAAATTTGGATCCAGAAACTTAAGATCATAACTTATTTTTTAGTATCCAGTTTTGTCATGAGCCCAGCTAAATTGGCTGGGATCGCCCCTATTGCTGTGCATGTCTCAAGAGAAAGCCCTTTACAAGTAACGTCAAGATGGTATTTGCCTCTATTTACAATTTCTTTTGGAAGTCCCTTATGCCCCAATCCTACAAGGAAGAGAAATGATTGATTTCGGAGGGCATTTTCAGCAATTTTTCCAGGCAAAACCTGCTTTTTGGGATCTGGTTTTGAGGTAGTAATCACAATTTCACCAAAATGAGCTGGAAATCCTTTCTTTGGAAGATCGGATACCGACAAATGGTTTTTTTCATAAAGAATCTTGAGATAAGTTCCTGAATCTCCTATAGTGGTTTTTTTCATCACAAAAGCTACCAATTCTTCTGCATTCATTTTGAATGGGAAATCGTAAAAGGAAAGATGGAATCCAAAAGCATGACATATTGGAGCAGCTCTTGCAATTGCACGGTAATGAGCATCGAGAACTTTGATCTTATCGTAGGTATTTACTATCCCAAGGGTAAGCATAAGATGTTTCATTAGCTTTTTCATAAAATAATGTTTCGTTAATTTTGGAAGTTCTGTTCTAAATTTATAGAACTTACGCAGTAGTAAACTCTAAGCAAGTTATTATATCAACTTTGGTAATATCATAATAAACTTAAGTTTTATCTAAATTTAACTAGATAAGTAGTTGATGCAACTATTTTTATTTTTGTTTTATTTTCGAATCGGGAAATTCAGTTTCTTATTTTTATAACTACAGCCTTACGAAACTCTCAACGAGAACGCTACCTGTACTCCCTTTGACCCTTCTGTTCTTATTTGGCACTTTTCCACACCACATAAATATTTCATTCATCTATAGAATTTTTCAAATTACCAGAATTTGTCAGCTAGATCTTTTCTCTTGGACTCATCCCTATCCAATATATTGGTGATCTAATTTTGTACATTTGTTTTTGGGGTTCTGTTGCAAAAAATCTGACTCTGTTGCAAAATCAGTGTAAACTTTCACAATTAGGAAATTTGATTACTCTCATCAGGGGTAAAATAGTATACAAAGGTAAGAATTATAGTATCAAACTGCAGAAATATTATTTTTGCACCACAACCGTTTTATTGACAAATATTATGTTTTTAGATTCACTTAATACATAGGTTTTAATCTAAAATCTCTGCATCCAACAAGTGGACTAAATCAATAAAAATTTACAGAAATCCGGATCTACTCCGGGTCCGGTTTCTTCCACAAAAACCGCGTCTGAAGCAAACTATTAGGCTTTCAATACTGGTATTTCAATGCATATGTTTTGCTATAATAATATTTACAGATTTTAAAATTTTTTATTGGGAACTAGTTTTTGCCAAAATATTATTTTTTTATAGATTCTTTTAAATAATATTATTGAATAATTATCTCTAATTTTAGGTTGGTAGACGTTTGAATTCATTGTAAATTCAAAGTTAAATCTTGGGATACTATATGCTCTTGGGTCACTAAAATATGAAATTATCTACCTACTAACTTCACCATGTCTGGAATTTTACAGAAAAATTGGTACATTGTCACAAGAAGATGTTATTTTAATTAAAGATATTTTTATCGAAGGTGATACAATGCCAAATACTGCGTACCTAGCTTTCGTCGCTAACGACAGCACCAACCAATTATTACTCATAACGTCTAAAGATTGCGAAAATTGATCTGAAAATATACCAATAGGGCAAAAAAACCAGTTTACACCGGCACTTGCTGTGTTTGATGAGCAGTTGTACCTAGCTTTCGTCGCTACTGACGGCACCAACCAATTATATCTCACAAAGTCGGCAGATGGCGTAGTTTGGTTTCCAGGTTAGCATGTCGGGAAGGCAAGCCAGGCTGCACCGGCAATTGCCATACAATTTACACAGTAAAATTTATAGATTGTGCAGATACTTACCCTTAATTAATTTTTATCCTTCTCGAGATAGGTATCTGTAGTTTCGAATCCCCTAGAAGTTGTCATAAAATAAAGTAGTTGACTTCTCTATTTCTCGATTTGAACTTGTAATTCCATTATCCATGAAACTCATTGCGTTTAATACTCTATTCATCAACCTTTTTTTCTCGATTTTAATTCCTTTTGGATACATATTCGTATCTAACATACATTTTACCGACTAATATTCTATTTCTTTTTTCAATTGATGCATAGTTTTTGTATCAAAATCTATGTATTTCCCAAGTTCCGAACGAAATAAGAAAAGGCTACTGATCTATGACTCATGGAGCTTATGGAACTCCTAGAACGTATGGAGCTAATGGAACACTTGGAACTAATTAGCCTAAACAGCCATCATAAATAGGGGATTTTATGGAAAAATAGTTATACAGTACTCGAAACAAAATAAAGAATATGAATAAACGGAATCAAAAATTCAATTTTTCAATAACATAATCTTAATTAATAAATTTCTAATAAATTTCTCCATCTCTTTACGTTCAATAAAACATAATTTTCTACTGTGTTTTACTATGCTGTTTACGTCAATATATCTGAATATTAGTCGAATAGCAATCGTTCATCTCAAAAGGTTTCTGTCATAGTTTTTTGGTTCTGGATTATGAATATTATATCCTATATAGTTTAAGATATTACTAGATATCACATCTGCAAAAAAATTATATTTTATCGCATTCTTGTAATATCTGATTCATAAATGCAATATTGCATCGATCCAAAAATAAAGTAGTTTAATTTAGAGTGTAGTTATATGTCTAAAAATAAGAGAATTGTTAAGCATCTCTTCAATAGATAGTGTATATTACCCACAACTTATAAGATCTATTTTTTATACGTCGCTGATACTCATAGTGCTTCAATTATTCACTTCTGTTGTCTTGTTAAGGATTGAGTTCCATATCTCTAAAGTATCCCTGTGAAGTCAGAGAGCTTAAAATTAAATCAATTTTTACAATGATATAATGATCAACCTTGATTTTAAATGCAGTACTGCTTATTGTTTACGTTTATTCACAGTACTTCTCAAAAACACAATAATTTATCGTTATTAATTTTGATTTATATGATAATAAGTTATATTATCTTACAGGGCATCGCATAACTTCTTTTACTTTCCAGATTAATGCTACCCCCACTCCGTAAAAACGTTCGAGATATTCTAACAACAAAGGAACTATTTCTCTAAAATGATAGGACTTTAAGTGTTTATCGAGGTTACTTTTATCGCGCCATTCTTCTCACGTCGTCAAAATTCATGGATTATTTAATTCCTGATAAAGTCCATAGTCCATGAAGCCTTCTTCCTTTACAGATTCTTCAACAAGTTTTTTACACAAACTTAGAAATTCTTGAATTTTTTCAGGCTTGAAGTAGTTTTTTGCAACAACTCTTATTGTCAATAAAATCACCGGCTTCTTAATAGAATTCGTTTTACTAAAATATTCATAATTTAGCTTACCATTATAGAATCTATTGTGTGAATTTTTCAGTCTCAAAATTCACTTTTCCCTAAATAAACCACTATAGACAAATCCTTGATTAATCTTTGAATATGAACAACTTTCACGAATACATAGTTTTAATGTCTAAATCTATGAATTTCCTAAATGCCATCAGTAATAAGAGAACATTGGTGGTCTATTACTCATGGGGCTGCTGGAACTAGTGGAGCTGCTGGAACTCATAGAACATCTAGAGCGCATGGAACACTTGGAACTAATTAAACAAAACCACAAACATGAATAGAAAATATCAGAAAGAAATAACCTTAAAAGCACCGGATTGGTTATCTCACTAACTACACAAACAATATTTTATTGCTGTCAATTCCATGTTGATAAATATAATCTCCATGCATAATTTAAAAGGGTTAGTCACCTAATTTTCCCGGGCAATAATGATATTATTTAAGGTGATAGATATTGCACTAATTCCATTTTTAAGAAAAAATAGACAAAATTAAAAAAATATGACTTTTTCAGCAAATTTTTAGCATTGTACTTTCACCCTTTTGGAATTCATGTGCCACCTTCATTTCCATCACTTCTCGTTTTTTCATCCTTAAAAAATTGATTACTGGCTCAACGATGATGACCTGTTGGTGTTTAAGTCCATAGGTGGAAATATTCGGATCTCATTTGAAACCCTGCACAACTCTTCTAGAGATCTCAGGTGAAACTCCAGTGACAAGTTATCCGTATAGAAAAATAGCAAATGAGAGCACAGTGCTAGATCAAACCCTTTGTCACTGAAAAGCAGGGAGGATAGTTCGCCTGGAACATATCTTTTTTGGATTATACCTTTTGGAAAATCTTCCCGAAATTTCGCCATAGCTGACATCGGAATATTTTCAATCTTCTCAACTGAGTCGATTTCTTGCCAAATAAACTTATTATAGTTTTTTCTGATCTGGTCGATTATTTCATCATGTGCTTCACTGATCCGCTGTCTGATCTAATTAGCACTGAAATAGTAAACAGGATCAACAGATGTATATTTCCCCCTTGCTCTGTAAGCTCTGCATTGAAACTTGCTGGTCCGTCTCCGCAGTCAATTATCTTTCGCTTGAGATAAGTAGGAGTCAGACTGAACATCCTAATGTACTCATCAAAAGATCTACCCCATGGTTTTATGTCACGATATTTTATTGTCATATAATGCACTTTAATGTACTGAAGTGTGCAGCAAATATATAACTGTATTTTTACTTTTGTTTTGGGTAGTTATATTTTAGCATTTACAGTACAATGATTTAAATAAAAAATTTTTATATTCTTTTCTAAATTTTACTAAAAATATCCTTTAAATTTGGCTGAACTGGAAAACTACACAATTTTTGCTATAAAAACTATGCATAAGTGAAAACAACAAAAGCGGAAACTTGTCCGCAAAACTATTGGCTCTGCATCCGATCTTTTTACAATAATTGAAAAAAATAATAAATATCAATTACAGTTGATTTTTAAAATGTTTCGTGCTGAAATAAGCTTTATTCAGGAACTATTAATAAAAAAGTATTAATATTTAATTATTGTTCAGTATTAAAATATTTTATTGCGAGAGAAATTTTATTCCGAAACAATTTTTTTTATAATTAATTTAAAATAACTAACAAACTTAGTAAGTAATGTAGTACATCGAAATTTTTGATGTAATCAAATAGATCTCAGCCAACTAATTCTTTGTAGCTTGAATAGTTACCAAGAACAAATTCCAGTATAATTATTAATTTTAGTCATAAAGGAGTGAACTAAATGTTAAAACAAATGAAACAGGCAATCGGTATTTTGCTAGCAGTTTGTTTTTTAATATCCGTGACTGCTGCAGCAGTAAGTGCACATGGACCAGTTATGGTTAAGGAAAAGAAAACAGCCATTGTAATCCTGCAAAAGGAGAAGATTGAAATTTGCAAGTGGCCTCACCACCACCATCACATGTGGCGTCACCACCATCACCACCACAAATTAATGAAGGCCATAAAAGAGTTCATGGATTAATGAAAGCAGTAATCAATTATAGGTTTATAGATACTTGATAGAATTTTGATAAACTTCAATTTTGGGTTGGTGTTTATAATTTAGAATACATATAAGCAATTTTCGAAATTTGGGTTTGCAGTAGAGACAACTCTTCCAAGTTTCCATCAATATTTTTTAATATTTTTGATTTTGCAGAATGCATAATTTTATTCAAAATTTCATCTCCCAAAGAATTAAAATTAAGGAGTTAATGGTTTTATGGCATTAGTGGTTATAGCAACAGTAGCAGCTCGTCAGTAGTGAGAGCAGCTACAGCTTACAAGTTGAAAGAATACTATCCTAGTTATAAAAATAAAGACAATAATCAAAGTTGTGCCACCGCTCTGGTTGCAATGGCTATTAAAAATCGAGTATTTTCATTTGCTGATATGCTTCTTTTTCTTCCCTGTTTCCCTGATTTTCAACATAATTTTTGATAGCATCTGAAGTTGTTCCATCTTCTATAGTTCCAATGTAATCTCCATCACTCCACAGTTCAGCACCCCAAAGCTGTTTTTTGATTTCAGGGTATTGTTTAAAGATTTATCTTGCTATAATACTTTTTATAATTTGCATGACTTTTGAAGGAGAATACTTTGGTTCAGCTCCGACAAAAAGATGTACATTATCACCATCACTGCCAATTGCATCAAACTCAAAACAGTATCTTTCACTAATTTCAAAGCATACGTTTTTCAAAAAATTGATGAGTTCTGTCCCTAAAAAAAGATTTTTACGGTACTTCACACAAAAAACCATGTGGTATCTTATTTTATATACACAATGGTTTGCACGTCTTAGTTCCATTTACAGTACAAATGTAGCAAAAAATATAAATTTATT
This sequence comes from uncultured Methanosarcinaceae archaeon, assembly GCA_963733675.1. Classification (GTDB taxonomy): domain Archaea; phylum Halobacteriota; class Methanosarcinia; order Methanosarcinales; family Methanosarcinaceae; genus Methanosarcina. The sequence continues at coordinate 936,898 of CAVTET010000001.1, forward strand.
ATTTAACAACGGTTATCGGGGAAGTTTTCCATCCCCTCAGCAAGCTGCGGAGTATTCGACTGAAATAAATCTGCCAACTTCGATTATGCGAAATTTAATGGTCTTACCAACTTTTCTAAGGCGAATTTTAATAATTCTGCTAACTTCAATATAACGAACTTTAAAGATCATATAAACTTTTATCGTGCTAATTTTATTAATTCTGCCAACTTCATTTACACGCAATTTAAGAGTCGCACTAATTTCTATGGAGTGAACTTTTCTAAACCTGCTATAACTTCGGTGGATCGAATTTTACAGATCCTAGCACCTTCTTAGGACCAGAGACACCTGACAAAATCGTGTTGGTTTATTATAACAACCTAATAGACTACAACCGGTTCCGTTGCAAAAAATCCTTTCTAATGATACAATAGAATAAAAAGAAAACCAAAGATAGTAACATGCTATCTAATTCCTTTAAATGGAAGCATTATGAAGGGGAAATTATCTTATTGAATTTAAGATGGTACTTAAAATATGCATTAAGTTATAGAAATTTAAAGGAAATGATGGCAGAAAGGGGAGTAAAAGTCGACCATACAACAATCATGAGATGGGTACATCAATATTCCCCTGAAATAGAAAAGAAGATAAGAAGACATTTAAGACCAACAAATGATTCGTGGAGAGTTGATGAAACCTGTATCAAAGTAAAAGGTAAATGGAAATATTTTTACCGAGCAGTTGACTCAAATGGAGATACAATTGATTTCATGTTAAGTTCAAAACGAGATAGAACGGCAGCGAAGAGATTCTTTAAGAAAGCTTTAAGTTCTAATCATAATCAAATTCCAAGATTAATAACCGTTGATAAGAATCCAGCTTATCCACCTGCTATAGATAAACTAAAAATTGATAAAATACTACCTAAAAACGTAGGCATTCGACAAATCAAGTATTTGAATAACATTATAGAACAAGATCACAGATCTATAAAGAGAATCGTTAATCCAATGTTAGGATTTCAGTCTTTTCGATCTGCTAATAAGACTTTAAAAGGAATTGAAGCTATAAATATGATCAAAAAAGGACAAGTAATCGATCTAAATTACTATGTTCTTAATGAAGTCAAATACATTAATCAATTATTTGGTATAGTTTTATAATGTTAGTACATTTTCCTTGAATGTTTTGATTTTTATTAATCACTTATAGATTTACATATTTTGTTGAAGTTTTTGCAACGGAACCCTATTTTTGGTTAGCTACGATTTCCATATAAGTGACGCTATCTTCGTACGTATATATTATATAAAAAATATAAATATTAACTATAACATAAATAGTTTCTAAAGTTTGTTACTGGAAAAGGTGGTTATTCTGGACTATTTTAATACCAGACTTTGTATTACATGAAGCAAAAAGCTAAATTAAATAAACCGTTTGCTCTTAATGCTCATGTTCTGGAAAGAGTAAATAAGTGGGAAAACTTGGTTTCAAGGCAAAAGTAAAAATGTGTAAATTTTACAAGTAAAATGTAAATTTACAAGTAAAATAGTAAAAAGGTATCAAGTGGAAAATCTTAATGATTACATTTAATGTGGCCTGCAAAATATACCAGAGTTTAAAGTTAATTGTCTAGGATTTAGCCTTTAATGAGATATCAAGGCAAGGTTAGGACAAAATAGCTGAAAGGTGCTTTGAACAAAAATTTAGAAGCCTCGTGCGTGATTCGAACACGCGACCTAGTGATTACAAGTCACTCGCTCTACCGGGCTGAGCCAACGAGGCAAGTTACAACTGACTGCAGACTTATCTAAATACAATACTCACAGATAAACTTTATGACACCTTTCTCTTTCTGAAGTCAAGGTTGATGTTTTAACTATCGCGCTTCTCTTTGCTTTTGCTTTTCTCTATAAATTATGCACATAATTCTTATGGATTCTTTACCTATATATTGTTTAGGATGTGGCAGAAAATAGCAAAATACGGGCGCAAGTTGGTCGAGCATAAGCTTGTCGAATCCAATTTCGGAAACATCAGTCTCAGAGCTGGGGATAAAATGCTTATTACCAGGACTGGGGCTGCGCTTGATGAGATCACAGGAAATAAGGTCGTTGAGGTAGATATTCAGGATACTTCAGCTTTGGATATTATTGCATCATCTGAATCCGTTGTACATAGAGAGATTTATCGTCAGACCTCAGCTCTTGCAATCATCCACGCTCACTGTGAGTATTCTGTTATAGAGTCCCTGATTGAAGGTCCAGCAGGGATAATTCTGCCTGTAGACAGTGAAGGGCAGTACTTTCTAGTAGATATTCCTATTGTCGAAGGTGGCATAGGTAGCCGCAAGCTTGCGGATAATCTTGCAAATGCACTTTCGAGACGTAGAGGTGCTATCGTGTATGGTCATGGAACTTTTGCAATTGGGCAAACTCTTGGAGACGCTTATATAGTGACAACACAGCTTGAGCATTCATGCAAAATTAAATATTTATATAAGCTTGCATCTTTGGAAAAGAAATAAGTAAATTTATCTATTGAGTATGCAGATAATCAAGCACACAATTTAAGCATAAAACGATGGGTTTTTTTAAAATTTTGTGGGATAAACAAAATTCTTCATCATTTGCTGCATTACGATTGGGATTAATCAAGAACCCAGAAAAGAATAAAAAGTCTCATAACTATGCAAAAACAGGTAATACATAGAATAATATGGATAAGCAGATCTAACCGGATATGTGGCGCGAGACTGGTTGCCTGCTTTTGGATAGTTTTCTATCGTGGATATATAATTAAAGGAAGAATCTCGAATACTATGGCTTTGAATACCCTGAGACCCTTTGCCACAAAAGTTATTGAACCACTTGCAGATTTATTTATCATATCTGAGGTCTCACCTGATGCAGTTTCCATAGCTTCCCTGATATGTGCTTTTTTTGCAGGAATCAGTTTTTACTATTCGTCTGCATCGAAGGAATTTATTTTGCTGGCAGGCATCATGGTAATATTTAACTCAATTTTTGATGCCCTGGATGGGGTAATTGCAAGAAAATCTAACAGGGTAACCCTAAGGGGTGATTTTTTGGATCACGTTATAGACCGCTATTCAGATGTCTTCATTATATGCAGCATCTTTTTTGCAGGTTATGTAAATTGGAAGATCGGGGTTGCAGCAATTGTAGGGGTGCTCCTTACTAGCTATCTTGGTATTCAGGCTCAAGCCCTCAATCTTGGAAGATATTATGGAGGACTTATGGGTAGGGCAGATCGTCTTGTAGTTGTAATGTTTGCTGCGTTCGCTAATTTTATCTACTTGGATTCAATTGCAGGATTTTCTATCCTGGGTTGGGCTGTCGTCCTTATTGCTATAACCAGTCATATTACTGCGGTCCAGAGAATTCTCTATATCTGGAACAGGCTGAAATAGTTAACTTTTTGAGTGTTTTTTTGGATTAATTCACATGAATTTTTCCTTGAGCCTGAAAACGGTCACTGAGGCAGATAAGTTGATGTAAGACAAAATCCAATAGTGAACTATGCCGCCTCAACAAAAACAGTATGAATATCTAGAGCACACTGCAGATGTGAAATTCCTGGCTTATGGAAAAACCCTGGAGGAAGTATTTGAAAATTCTGCTCTTGCTATGTTCAATGTTATGATAGATACAAGAAAGATTTCAGGAGAGCTGGTAAAAGATTTTTTTTTGAAGTCACCAGATCTGGAGTCTCTGATTGTGGACTGGCTTTCTGAGCATCTATACCTCTTTGAAGTTGATGAAATTGTTTTTAGTAAGTTTAATGTTGACAGAATAAGAAAAGAGAACTGCGAATACTCGATCACATCCAGGGCATCGGGAGAAAAATTTTATCCAAATAGCCATCCATTTGAAACCGAAATCAAGGCTGTTACCTATAACCAGTTAAAAGTAGAGAAGATTGAAGATGGCTGGAAGGTTCAAGTCGTTTTAGATATTTAGGGAACAAGAAATTTAGATTCCTATAATTTATATCGCTGTCGTTTTCGATTTATTCATCTTGTGCTATATCTATCATTATTTCTGTAACTTATTGTCCCAGTCTACACTATAAAATATCAAGTTTAATTCTCTAATCCTAAACTGATTTAATCATGTTCCGACTGAACCTCGTTTACCAAGCTGGATATCATTATACAATACTTCAAAATGGATGCTTCCTTGTAATATATATCTTAATCAAATTTCCATAGCAATTTACAGAACTTTGGGAGCTGAAGGGTAAATTATAACCTCACAGTAAAAATTAATACTTTAAAAACTTAAAAAAATGAATTTATCGTCAAGTCCATACATCTCTCAGCTAAACATAAATGCGAAGTCGAAAGAAGGAAAAGCACTGTAAATATGTGAAGAAGAGAAAATCTTCTAATGTATTTCTTTTCGTCTCGTTTTCCTGTGGTAATGTACTTGTAGATGATTTAAATTTGAATGGTTACATTAAAAACTATATATGTATTTTTAATAATTGAAATTAATTTATGAGTTTACTATTCTAGTCCCAGAGTTTATATCTATCAAGAGTAAAGGAGCAGAGAGTATTAATTATGGCAGAAAATGAAAATATAGACACTGAGGAATTAGCTACAGAAACTGTACGATCGGATGTTAAAAGCATTTTTCGAAAATTTTCTGAAAACATCTGGGATATCCCTATAGGCCATATTCCGAATATGAAAGTTCCAGGCCGTTTATTTGTGTCCGAACATTTACTTGAAAGCATTGAAACCGGGACTATTGGCCAGATTGCAAATGTGGCAACTCTACCTGGGATTCAAAAGTATTCAATGGCAATGCCTGATGCCCACCTTGGCTATGGTTTTGCTATCGGGGGTGTTGCAGCTTTTGATTCAGATGAAGGAGTTATCAGCCCTGGTGGAGTAGGCTTTGATATTAACTGTGGTGTAAGGCTTATTCACACCAACCTTCAGAAGGAAGAAGTAGTTCCATATGTAATGAATTTAATTGACGAGTTATTTTATAATGTTCCTTCAGGTGTCGGTTGCAAAAGTAGGTTCAAGGCTTCTGACAAGGAACTGGATGATTCTTTTCTTCACGGTGCAAAGTGGGCTGTAGAATCCGGCTATGGTGTAGAAGCTGATGTTGAACATTGTGAGGCAAATGGCTATATTGAAGGAGCCGATCCTTCCATGGTTAGCACGAAGGCTAGAAAGAGGGGTAAACCTCAGTTGGGAACTCTTGGAAGTGGGAATCATTTCCTTGAAGTTCAGTATGTGGATAAGATTTACGACCGAGAAATAGCATCTGCCTTCGGACTTGAAGAAGGCCAGGTCACGGTTATGATCCACTGTGGATCGCGGGGTATGGGGCACCAGGTCTGCACAGATCATCTCAAGGAACTCTATAAGGCTGTAAAGAACTATGGGATCAATATCCCAGATAAACAGCTTGCCTGTGCTCCTGCTCAGTCCAGAGAAGCACAGAACTACTTTAAATCCATGCTCTGTGCTGCAAATTACGCATGGGCAAACCGTCAGATGATCACTCACTGGACAAGAGAATCTTTTGAAAAGATATTTCGGAGAGATGCCGATGATCTGGGAATGGATCTTCTTTATGACGTTGCTCACAACGTGGCAAAGCTTGAAGAGCATACTGTGGATGGCAAGAAAAAGGAGGTATACGTCCACAGAAAAGGGGCAACAAGAGCATTTCCTCCCGGGAATCCGGAAGTTCCGATCCTATATAGAGATGTAGGTCAACCAGTTCTGATTCCTGGGAGTATGGGGACTCCTTCTTTTATACTATGTGGTGCAAAAGAGGCTATGGATATTTCTTTCGGCAGTTGTTGCCATGGGGCTGGCAGGATAATGAGCAGGATGCATGCAAAAAAAGAATTATGTGGGCAGAAAATAAAGGAAAACCTTGAAGCTCAAGGTATTACAGTGAGAGCAACTCATCCTTCTGTAATTGCAGAAGAAGCTCCAAATGTATACAAGTCCAGCATCGATGTAGTAAATGTCGTTCATGAGCTCGGAATTGCTCATAAGGTTGCAAGAGTCCTCCCTCTTGGGGTTGCGAAGGGTTAGGTGCTAGAAAATCCGAGCTGAATACAAAATCAGGATTGTGTGAAAGCTTTGATCTGCAGGATAATTTTTTTAAGCCTAATTTTTCTTCCAATTTTTGGCATATAATCGTGTAAACTTTTTCACTCCTCTGCAGTACATCATGTATCTTCCAGTTCTTCTATGATATATGAGTCAGGACTATAAAGCTTGGGATTCTTATTAAATCTAAATTCGATCATGCTTGAGTACGAAGAAGTCTCAAAAGGTGTGCCGTTTTCCCGGAATATATTCGAAAAATATTCAACAAGGTTACGGATAAACTTTTCATTTTTGAAGTCATGGAAGATCGTCACGGACTCTCTCTCAGGTTCAAGGCAAATTTCTATATTCTTTACAAGTTGAGTTGCTAGGTACATCCTTTTAAATTGAATCAGTAAATCAGGAAGAGCCATATCACTTACTGATTGTTTGCACATACGTTCAAGAATTTTGGTCGGGTTTGGGATATCTCCAGTTGCAAAAATTTCTAATTGACTCCTGTGTAAAGTCACTAGATTATATTTTTCACAATTATAAGTATACATGACCTGGGTCCAAAAATCCGTATTTTCATCAAGTTCCTTACATATAATGTCAAGGTATCCAAAATGTTTTCGAATCCCTGGCATGGTCTCATTAGGAGATATAGATGAATTTTTTTTGAAAGAAATCTGGGTTGAGTTTGCTCTCCTGAACATATTCTCAACATCAAGTTGTTTCCATCTGGCTAGAAAGTGAGCTACAAGCTGAGCAAAAAAATCACGACTATTTACTGTAGCATTGGAAAAAATTACTAGCGCAGATTCTGGGTTATGAATATCCTCACATTTTATCGAAGTCCTGATTGCCCATTGGTAACTTTTAAAAATTCTATTCAGGTACTCTTCAAGCTGTTTCATGTCTTGAATCTCGAATGGGTTAATCAACTCATTAACAAGCTCTTCATTAATAAGCCGGCCTTTAATATATCTAAACAGACATTCCAATATAGTTTTATTTATGACGACATTTTCTCCACTTTGGATTGTATCATTTAACTCTTCTCTTGCAGGGTTTTCCTTTAGAAATTTGATTGCTTCGTCGATACTTTTGTGGTATGTCAGAGCTGTATCAGCGACTTCAATAGTATCCCTGACCGCCGCACTCAGGTTTCCATCATTGGCATCCATAAGGGGCTGTAATTTTTTAAGGTACTTGTCATCAAGGGATATATTTTTTCTGATCAGCACATTTTCACACTACCTGATCCGGTTTATGGATCCTTTATACTACGATTCATTATTAATGCTCACAAAATTAGGATTTTTTCATGCTTCCATTCTAAAATTTAGAAAATTTCTTTTTTAATCAAGAGATATTTTTCAAATTATAGGAACTTTACTTATTACTTCAATTTAGAGTTTTTTGATAAGCTTTATTTGCATAATTATTTATATACTATCTATATGCATACTACAAAATATGGAGGTTTATTTTAATCCTCTTTATAATATTTGTAAGTACTACCAAATATTAAATCTTTCTATTTAGTGTTATTTTTTGGTAATTTATCTGATAAATCTCATCCCAAAAGGTATTATACTGATACTATTCGGCTTACAAAGAACTCATTATTTGACATGTTTAATATTATGTTGGTATGCTTTGTCCTATTTTTGGGATCAAATTATAAAATGATATATATTTCGATAAATGTTTACTTTATTTATTGGTTTGCAAACTGTTTCGAAATGAATCGTAAAAATTAGATGTTTCTCGTAATTCTCTATAGTCAACAAACTTTTTACTTAGTTTTTATTCTTTTTATATTGTTCTCTACTTTTTGATCTTTATTTTTTCTAATTTTTGATAGCGTTTTAGATGTCGAATTTGGTATATTACATGGTTGATAAGTAAAATATTAACTATTGTATCAAAATAAAATAACTAAAATATTGAGATGAAACAAAAAATATATATTTCTTTATTTTGTTTAGTTATAATGTGGAAAACTGATACCTCAAATCTCATTTTGATAAATTTTAAAGGCTTCCAATTGATTTTTGACGAAAATATTAGGTTTTATATCTAATGTAAATTATATTGTTAAACTAAGGAGAAATGGGTCCAATGGTACTTAATTTTTTATTCAAATTGAACTTTTTTTATTATCAAACTGAGCGAGTGACAAATAATCAGGAATGTGTAATACTGATTCACAATTCTGTATATATAAATGCTAAAACAGTGTACAATCTGTATTAGAAAATTTAGAATGTGAAGAGGACTGGCATAACCTGAAGGATCACTTAATTGGTTCCCTTTTGTCCTTACAGTTTGTCTAATTTGTGATGATATTCTAATCTCAATAAATAGTTAGACATTTTTTAAAACTGTAATTTTGTGAGTAAATACGTGCAGTTCCTGTTCGAATCTTGGGAGTAAGTCTAAAAATACTATCAGGTTCTTACAATTTATAACTAACTCACGATCTTCAAGGTAATGACAGTCCAAAAGAGCGAGTTTGGGAGTGGTTTCATAAGTGTCTGGCAATTTGTATCAAAGTTCTTAGTCAGCCAGACACTTTCCTCCTAATAAGAGAAAATTATTTTGTGAATAAGCTTTTAAAATGAGTTCATCAGGGAAATCAAAACTTGTTTTTTTGAATCTTGTATTTTAAAGAATAATCGAGCTTTGTATTGCTTCTAGAATGTGGAGGGTCATGAATTCCTCTCTTTTAGGTTGGAGACTATATGTACTCTCAAATCTTTCTGTTTCCATAAAACCTTAAATCATAGTTTCTTTGAAAATGAGTTTATTTTTGGCACCATGTCAGGTATAGTCTCTCCACCTCTTACTAGGCCATGATACGTATTTAATTAAATACTTCTATCTATAGTTTGAATCCTTTAACTCAATCTATATAATAGAGTTGGTACCTAAGTCTCGATTCAATAATATTCTACTTCCTTTCTGCAGATGTGCGGAAGAATGCCATCACTCCATATCCCATACCTAATTGTTGTCTCTTTTTCAGTTTTAGAATAATCGCAAGAGTGCTGATTTTTGGCTCGCTATTAAACAGTAGATAGATGTGGTTTTTGTCAGTTCCAATTTTTAGTATTTCAAAATCGATCTCCTTTTCAATAATTTTAATATTTTTAAAAACCTATCAGATGCCTTTTATTTTCCCCAACAAAATCCCCTGAGTCATCTATGAGGTTCTATCCCCTAAGACTTCATAGAATCTCCAGTAGGAACGATTATAACCTTAGGATTGACAAATCTGTCCTAGAAAAACCAGAAGACCTTGATAAAGAAAAATGGTTTTTAATCCTTGATGAATTAACCAATGTGTATGTATACTTTGGAACTTAAACTTATTGAGAAAAGAAAGAAACAGAACTGAAAAAAGGGAAATCATGTATGAAAAGCACTGTTTACAAGAAGATAATGATTGCAACCGACGGCTCGGAACTAGTACAAAAAGCAGTTGATTCTGCAATTGAAATTGCAAAGCTAAGCGAAGCACAGCTGTGTGCTATATATGTGATTACACTGGGGAGCTATTCGATAACTCCATATATAGATGCAAAATGGGAAAAAACAATGAAAGAGCATCTCAGGCAAGAAGGTCAGGAAGCGACAGCGTATGTAGAAAACGTTGGCAGAGCCGCAAATGTTGAGGTAGAATCCATTATTCTAGAAGGAAGCCCTGCGGTTGAGATTATTGACTTTGCAGAAAAAAACGATATTGATCTTATCGTTATGGGTTCACACGGGAAATCTGCAATTCAGAGATTCCTAATCGGAAGCGTAGCAGAAAAAGTGATCAAACATTCAAAAATAGCCGTCCTTGTTGTAAGGAAAGAAACTGCTGAAAATGTATTATTAAATCTCATCCAAGTACTATGAAACTAGAGGTTATGATACTGGAGATTGTAGACCATGGTTGATTTCAGTGCCTCTTTATTTCCTGCATTAATAGTTGTTTTTTTAATACTCTCACAATCTATAAAAATGGTTAATGAATATGAGAGGGCAGTTATTTTCAGGCTAGGTCGTCTTAGTGGTGTAAAAGGACCGGGTATATTCTTGATTATCCCACTTATCGATAAAGTGATTAAACTGGACCTTAGAGTTGTTACCGTTGATATTCCTAAACAGGCAGTAATCACGCGGGACAACGTTACGGTTGAAGTCGATGCCGTTGTTTATTATAAGATAGTTGAGCCGGGAGCCGCTATAACTCAAGTTGAAAATTATAAGTTCGCAACATACGCCCTTTCACAGACAACACTTAGAGATGTGCTGGGTCAGATGGAACTTGATGGACTGCTTTCGGAGAGAGAAAGTATCAACAAGCGAATTCAGGAACTTCTGGATGCGAACACCGATCCGTGGGGAATTAAGGTTACAGGGGTTACGATTAGGGATGTATCCTTGCCGGATACAATGAAAAGAGCAATTGCCAAACAAGCTGAAGCCGAGAGAGAAAAGCGTTCAAGAATAATCCTTGCAGAAGGAGAATCTCAAGCTGGCCAAAAAATGTCGGAAGCAGCAGCTTTCTATCAAGGAGTACCTACAGCGATCAAACTGAGGGAATTGCAGACTCTTGCTGAGATTGCTAGGGAAAAGAATCTGATAGTGGTTACTCAGTCACAAGCCCTTGAAACCGGAAACATAGCAGCTTTATCTCAGGCTATTTCTAGAAAGAAAGAGGAATAAAGGTGAAAGAAGAGTTTAAAGGGGAGTGATGAGCAGGAGAGGACCGACAAACAGTCTTATGGAAAGGGTTACCAGTTCCCTCTTTGTTTTATTCTTGTGCTCCATTCTTATAGCCGTCTTTGCTCATGTTGCTGGGGCAGGATCTGACAATAAGGTGATTGTACTTAAAATTTCAGGAGCCATCACCCCGGCTTCAGGTGATATCATAGCTAATGCAATCTCGAAAGCTGAAAATGAAGGCTTTGAAGCTTTTGTAATTAGCCTTGACACACCTGGAGGAGGGTTGGAAGAAACACAGGCAATCATAAAGAGAATTGGGAATACAAGGGTTCCTGTTATTGGATATGTGCCTGAGGGTGGGAAAGCTTGGTCAGCTGGTACTTTTATTTTGATGGGAACTGATATTGCTGCAATGGCTCCTTTCACTGTGATTGGTTCAGCGCAGCCAGTGCAGATATCTGCAGAGGGAACAAAACCCATCGAAGACGAAAAAATAATAAATGCCCTTGTCAAATATTCGGTTACAATTGCCAGTAAACACCTAAGAAATGAGACATTTGCAGAAGAAGTTATAACCAAAAACAAAAATCTTGATGCGCAAGAGGCACTAGATGCAGGTGTAATAGAATATATAGCTCCTTCTATCTCCGATTTGTTGACCCAGATCAACGGAAAGGTTGTGAAAGGAAAGATTCTCAGAACTGAAAGCTTCAGCATTGAAAACTATGAACCTTCTCTTTCTCTAGCTTTCTTGGAGCTAATCTCAAATCCAATTCTCTCTTCTCTTCTCCTAATCATTGGGCTTTATGGGATCATCTTTGGAATTTCAAATCTTGGATCAGGGGTAGAAGTTTTTGGAATCATTGCGATAGTACTTGGGTTAGTAGGTACAGGTTTTAATATCAATGTGGGTGCAATCTTCCTTATAATTATAGGGGTCGGGCTTCTGATCCTGGAAATTAAGATTTCAGGCTTCGGAATTATCGGGTTTGCCGGTTTCATCAGCCTTATAATAGGAAGTGTACTCCTTGTACCTATTGGAGATGAAAATATCTATACTCCCGAATTCAGGAGGCTTATGACTTTGACAGTTATCATCCCTACGATTGTCTTCGGGCTTTTCCTTGTCTTCGCAATTTATAAAGTAACCGAAATCCGAAAGAAAAAACCAGTTATAGGGACAATCATAGGTGATACAGCCCGAACAATCGATCCTCTGGGACCAGAAAAGTCAGGATTTGTTCGGTATAATGGAGAATACTGGCAAGCTAGATCTGAGGAAAAAATAGAAGTTAAAGAAAAAGTTGAAATAATTGGAAAAGAAAAGGAAGTACTTCTAGTAAAGAGAAAAAGTTAATACTTTATTTATTTTAATCAAATGTCCTACAGCTTGCTGCGGGATGAAACGTTGGGAACTTATAGAGTCGTAGGGAAAAATGGCGTGAATATTACCTTCTTGCTGTGCGGTGATCCAGTGCTGTCACTTCCGTAAAAGAAAATTACTCTGTAAAAATCATACAAAAGCTCAGAAATAGGGGTCTGGCTAGGTATAATTCATCTATAAACCCGCAATAGGTTGAATTTTAATCCAGGAACCTACATTAATAATCTAATTAAAAGTATTTTGCGTTGGTTTGAACTTGAAAAGCGAAAAGATAAAAATTGCGATAGCAAATGTGTTGAAAAGATTGGACATCGCCTATGTAGATGATGACACATATAAACGGCTAGTCAATATCGGCCTTCAGTATGACTATATTGAAAGTGAACTTTTGGAACAACTGATTGAAGCTGAACTTATTATACTGCTAGATAGGCGCAGTTTTTGAAAGCTTTTGAAACTGTTTTTTAATTTATTTACTCTCTATTCTGTTACAGAATTTTTGTGTAAAAACATTTGTGTTTTCAATTTTCATATTTACCACTATCTTTTTTTCAGGTGCCAAAAACATATAAATCTGCAGTCCTTTAAATCCTCGACTATGCCTTTAAAGGAAGATTCTTATGAGCCCTATTCAGAAGTTACAATTGGCAGTATAATTTATGGTACAATAGGGGTTTTCCTAGATAAAGTTCAGAATATGTCCATTGAGTTCATGCTTTTCTCAAGGTTTTTTTGGCTTCTTCATGATTTTTATTTACCTGCTGTTTAGTAGAGGGCTGGGCCAGCTTAGACTTAGAAAAAATAGCAGGTACCTAATGCTTCTAGGTCTTCTGAATGCAATTACAAGCATATGCTACTTCTCCTCCAATAAATATAGCGGGATTTCCGTTGCAGTCCTTCTGCTTTATATAGCTCCAGTATATGTTAATTTGCTTGCTCGTACGATTCTTGGGAAACGAAATAGCAGAATAAGCCTTTTCACCTCTCCTTGCAGCCGCAGGTGTTTTACTTATTGCTCGCCCGGGAGAATTTCTGATGAACGTGGATACAGAGTCAAATTTTCAGAAATGCCTTATTTTTAGCCTATTTTCAGGGCTGTCACTAGGTACAACCATAATTCCGGTTCGTTATCTAATATATGATTATATAGGGATAACTCAGACATTTTGGATGACTGGAATAAGTCTTCTCATTATGCTTCCTCCAGCATTTTTAACTCCTCGTCCACTTTTCTTTAAAAATATTTAATACTCTAATGATGTTCAGATTCACTATTACATTTGCTGCCGTTATTTATCTTAGAGGAGTCTCAGGAATCAGGGTACAAACAGGTAGCATTCTTGCTTTTTTAGAACCAGTATCAGGAATCTTCTTTGAATTATTATTCTAAAAAATCAAGTCTACATCTCTCCCCTTCTTGGCTGCGGTTTAATCTTCACAGCAGCTTATGTTGTAAGTAGAAGGGATCTGGGTAAATGAATGACATGTTTGATAGTTACTCTAAATTCTCTATTAATACAGCAAAGATCTTTCCCCATACTATGCAATGTTTTTTTTAGAGTAATAATCTTCCTAAAACAATTGAATACAGGGTACAATTCGTCATCTATGGACAGTTTGATTGTGATAAATTTTAGGTTCAAAATGGAGTATATCATCATAGCAGTAAAACTATATTCTGGATTTGGGAAAACAATGATCTAATGAATGAAAGAAGAGTCGAAAAAGGATCCGTTCAACTGGATATAGGCATAATTCTATCAAGCGAGGAGGAAACTCCGGTCATGATAGAAATCAATTCCACTGTCTTTTTTCTTTGTTCGGCATCGATTTGTCCCCTATGTTGGATCATCGTATAATCCTTTTGAGAGACTATATGGTCAAATTTCGGTATTTGTTTGCTCATAGGGTACAACGGTCTCCTGGCTGCAAAATTAGGTATCCATTTAAGAAGAACATTTGATTTAGCTATACTAATTCCTATAGTTCCTATTTATGGCGCTACTGGAGAGAGCGTTTTAGCTATATTGCCTGTTTCAGAAGGAACAACAGCTGCGGCAACTATCCCATTTATATTAGTACTAGCAGCTTTTGCATACCAAGAAGAGATTTAAGAATTACGTAGGCGGGGGAAAAAACTTTAATGAAATTGAGGTCTATATGTCAGGAAAACTATCTCCACCACCAAATATAATGCAACATTGTTATATTTGATATGCGTATATTAGTTTGATTATGAGTTTGGATATGTTTACTATAAATGATATTGCTAATGCAACTATTAGTTCCTGCTACAAAAACGAGTAGATTAGACTTCAATATTTATTATTTGTTAGAAATACTTTAGAGATCCTTTTATTATTTTATGGTATTTATATTCGATTTTCTTATTTTAACTCTAAATCGTACGAAACAATAAAATTTTAATTTCATTTGTATTCGGTTAAGATACCATCTATAAGAAGTGTGTTATTCCTGCTGTTTTTTCTGAAAATCTATAAATGCAAATCAAGACAAATAGATTATTGCAGTAGTCATTTTAGCGTTAAAAATATTTCTTAACCAAATACAAATGGGGGTGACATGACGGAGACAGAGGAAAAAGATCGCTGTGAAAGAAAAGAGAAGATAAAAGACTCGCTGGAATCACTGCTTGAAGAAAAATTCCGAAATCAGGTTCGTTCGGATTATCGGCGCAGTTTGGGTAACGAATATCGCAGAAGATATATGGAATGATGCTATGATACTTGCTTTTTATCTTTTTCGTTCTCTTTTTCATTTTATCTCAGCTAACTTTACCTACATTTTTTTGTAATTATTCATTTTTGGGGAAACAAAATCATTAGCCATCTTATTTGAAATTTAATCGGGAAAGAAATATAGCTCTTTGAGCTCGATTGATATATATTCAAAATATCTTCAAAAAAAATAAAATATTTTAGTTGAGAATAATGCATAATCTCTACTTTAGGAGTCTACAATATTAAATTCTCTAGACATAATTACAAAAAATAGAATTAAGATGTATAGACGAAGTTTTTTTCTTGTAAACTAGTGAGGGGAAATTGTAAAAGAATAAGAATATTCATTTGGAACTACAGAAAATCGGAACTACTGATCTTGGATAAAAAGTTATATAGGTATAAGTCATAAAAGCTTAAGGGTTGTTTATTTATCCCGGGTGCTTTCATGAAATATATTTACCAGGACTCTACGGAACTGCCTGTACAGCGGGATTTCATTGAGGATCTGAAAACATTTTTAGATATTACTTCTAGGGTAATTCCTCTGGAGAATTCCATAATAGAAATTAAGTGCAAAAATAAAGAAGCTATCTATGAATTGAAAAGCAGAATACATGGAATTAATAATTTTGAAGAGAAACTCAACTTATTGATTAAGGGATTAGTGAACGAAGTAGATATTGATGACGTTGTACCCTGCGCCAATGCAATACTCCAAACCTGCAGTGAGAATCTCGGGGAAAAAAGGGAAGTACTCGAAGCAGAGTGCAGAAAAATAGAAAATGGAACTGCTCATGAATATAGGAAATTTGAAAGCAGAATCCTGGAGGTTCTTAACAGATTTCTAATCTCAGGAATCTACGGAGCTGAGAAAAGGTTTGAGCTTTCTAGCGGTGTAAATGGTGTTTCAGGGAAAATGGAAGGTTCTGTCTCAGGTCTTCAGTACTGCTATACACTTGGATTCTCAGAAGAGTCAATGACAGTAGATAAACTCATTGGAAATTTGAGCCTACCAAGTTGGACACGTGCAGGTATCCTACGAAAAGAAGAAAAAATAAAAATGCAAGATCTTTCCGAGTTTCTTGTAAGTTTCCTGGAATACGACAGCCAGAAAAACATTCGCCTAATCCTTGAAAATAAAAAGGCAAATCGAAAATTCAGGATAGAGGGTAGCGAGTTAAAATATTTTGTATATGATGCTGATAAAGAAATTACCGCCGACAAAGAACTAGGGGTCTTTGTTGACATGAAAAATTTAGCAAAAATCCCGGAAAAAGTCCAGGCTTATCTCAGGACAAATATCCGCACTTATATTCTTTCAAAAGTTTTGCTTGATGAAGAGGATGCTGTCTCAACCAATCAGATATTTGACTGTCTGAAAGTAATTGCTGAGCAATATGGTGTAATCTCCCAGGAATGTCTAGCAAAAGGACACAATAAGGAAGAGATAACCATCAAATTGGAAGAAATTGATGGGAAAAGGTCAGAAAAGTATCTCTCTAGGGAAGAGATTTACGCCAAACTCGCAGAGGTCGGAAGTGAAGGTATAGAGATTGCCGGAATACTTGGGGTAGATAGCAGAACTCAAATAAAAGATAGAAAATACCTGATTGTCTAATATTTACTTTGCTTTTGATCATTCACTAAGGGGGAATTACCTATTATAAGCGGCTTTTTTATAGGCCAAGGCGTAAAATCCCTTTCAGCCCAGTGGATATAAGCTTCAACTTCAGCGTTGGCTCAGTATGAAATTCTTGGCTGCTTCTTTGCTAACCTTGGCGATAAAGATGCAAACTATTCATTATTCCAAAGTGTATTTTTTTTTTTTTAATAGTATTATTTCGAATACTCTTTTTGAGTTTTTCCATAGTCTAATTGTTGTCTCTTGTTCCAGTTTTCGAATGATCGCAAGAGTGCTGACTGTTAGCTTGATTTTAACGAGTAGATGGATATGGCCTTTGCCCGTTTCCATTTCTAGTATTTAAAATTTGCTTCCTTTTCAATGTCATGAATTATCTGTTCGAGTTCTTAGTTAATGGTTCAGTATCTTTTTTCGATACTTGCACACAAAGATAATGTGATACATTAACAAAAATTTGCTGTGGCTCCTATGTTCATATATAAAAGCATTTAAGTTTAGGCTATATCCAACAATTGCACAATCTAACCAACTTAATTAAAATATTGGTACTCATAGGTTTGTCTATAGATGGGTGTGTGATCAGAGAGTTAAAAACATATACGCAAATCGGAATATCAATTTCTAATTTTGGCTTAAATAAACTAACCCCAAATCTAAAAAAGCAAACTCCGTGGTTAGAAGATGTCGATTCCCAATCACGTCAGGGTATGTATAAACAGGTAGAATCTGTACTCAATAGATTTTTTCGAGAAAAGGATGGTTTTCCTAAATTCAAATCAAAGAAAAATCCAATTCAATCATTCCAGATACCACAACACTACAATGTGGGTTTTGAAAACAATACTTTAAGCTCCCTAAGATAGGAGAAATCACAGCAGTTCTTCACAAAGCATTCGAAGGGGAATTAAAAACCGCTACTATTTCGAAGTCTTGTATAGGAAAGTACTATATCAGTATTTTAGTAGAAGCTAGAAAAGAACTTCCAGTTAAACAAATGTTTTCTGAATCTACTACTATTGGTGTAGAAGTTGTGATAAAAGATTTTGCTGTTATGTCAACTGGAGAAAAGATTGAAATTCTAAGTACTTGCAAAACTCTTTGAGGAGACTTAGAGTACTCCAAAAAAGGGTTAGTCGAAAACAGAAAGATTCTAAAAACAGAGAAAAAGCCAAACACAAACTTGCTATACTTCATGAGAAAATTAAAAATATGAGAAATGATTTTCAACACAAACCCTCTTTTAAATTTGTTAGTGAGAACCAAGAAATAGCTGTTGAAACTCTGAATGTTAAAGGCATTATTATGAATCACCATCTACAAAGGCTATAGGTGATTCTGCGTGGAGTAGTTTTGTAACAAAATTAGAACATAAATCAGAATGGTCAGGAAGAGAGACAACGGAAATGTCCTGATTATAAGACAAAATACGATATAGACATTAATGCCGCAATTAAAATCAAAATTTTATCTCTCATTGATCAAAATCTAATTGGAATCTGACAGCCATGGAATATGGGGGATGGGCTTTTGGACTTGTTCTCAAAAAAGAAGGAATAAACCAAGAAGTCACTTCGTCTTCAGCTGGGTGGTAGTTCCCAGGTTCATTCTACTTTTTGCATGGGAAGCTATGAATTCTCTCATAACTTTTGCTCCCAGCATTGCAGTTTGCCCGGAATCATATTCAGGAGCAATTTCTACAATATCAAAACCCATTGTAAAAGGAGCAAGAGTTCTTACTGCAGTTCTGATATCTCGGGCATTCATTCCGAAAGGTTCTGGGGTACCCAGACCGGGTGCGTAAGCCGGATCTATGGCATCCATATCAAGGGATAAATATAACTGTTTGCAGTCAAGCCATTCAATAGCTTGTTTGAGTACTTCTACCATACCTATGTATTCTACATCATCGGCTGTATAATACTCCAGGTTATTTTCCCTTGCAAAAACCCATTCTTCTTCCGGACCGCTTCTGATTCCGATAAAGACTACATTTTCCGTAATCTGGTTAAGAATATTTCTAGACACGCATGCATGATTATGTTTGAATCCCCTGTAATCTTCTCTCAGGTCGAAATGGGCATCCAGAATAAGGACTCCGAAATTCCCTCCTGCGAATTCGGAACATGCCTTTACCATAGCGAAGGTAAGGGAATGCTCCCCTCCAAGCATAATGGGAAGTTTTCCATCTCTCAGGATGTTCTTTGTGGCTTCGTAAAGGTTTTGCAAAGTCTCATTAACTGAGGCTGAAGTTTCCAGGTTTCCTGCATCATAAATAGGAAGGTTCACAAGATCGATGTCGAAAGTTGGGTTATAGCTCTCGAAATTTGCAGAGACCTGTCGTATGGCGTCCGGAGCCCAGCGGCTGCCTGCCCGAAAGGAGGAGGTATTATCAAAAGGCACGCCGAAGACAACATAATATGCAGATTTATAGTCTGCAAGAGCATCTACAAAAGAATTAGGTAAAAACATACTATAACCTGATATGAATTGATTTGCTTAAAAAATTAGCTCAGGATATTAACCTGAGTTTTCACCTGATTCAAAAATTTATGTTCGTATATCAAGTTTGATCTTTCCAAGAGCCGTAATATATGAAATCTCTTCGCTCTCTTTGACTTTGTCCTTGTACTCATCAGGAATTATAATTTCAAAAGTTGAAAAATCTCCCATGTCCATAAGCTGGGCGATGTTACTGGTAATTGAGATAATCTGCGCACTCTTTCTTTCCACAATGGGTATGTAAATTTTGGTTGAAACTGAACCTATATAGGATCGCTTCTGGCCGTCAAAGAGACCAATAGCTTCGATCCTAGCCTTTGCAGATCCATGTTTCCCGGGTTTGGACTTCGTAATGCTCTTTATGATACAAGCTTCGTCGTCGATTATTGCATATTTCCCTTCTTTAAGTTCCTTTACTTCTACCTGCTGTTTCATAACGATTCTCCCATACATCTAGTATGTTTGTTATAAGGCTCCATAAATATCTGTAAACGTCATACTGGATTTGCTGGAAAACTTTTCCAGAATTTAGTCCTATGAAATAGTACAAGAAGGCTTTTCTAATTTTTAAGCCTGTCTCTTTTTCATCTTATAATGTGCTAACTTCTCGGAGAGGTAAACTGAATTTGTTCTTGACTTGGGTGCCTGTAGAATTAATCTGCAGGTAGACAAGTAATACGGTTAATTATCCTTCCCTATATAACGCTTGTGCGAAATTTTGCTTTTTTAGAC
This sequence comes from uncultured Methanosarcinaceae archaeon, assembly GCA_963733675.1. GTDB lineage: Archaea > Halobacteriota > Methanosarcinia > Methanosarcinales > Methanosarcinaceae > Methanosarcina. Next base: position 956,703 of record CAVTET010000001.1, read on the forward strand.
CAACTTCAAGAAGAAAACAACAAAAGTGTTATGAAAATATTTCAATATTTTTAATTTATCTGGATCTCCAAAATTTATTATTCCCAGATTTTGTATTATTTAATGAGTTTTTGATTGATTTCAGCCAATTTCCAGTGAAATTAATAATAAATTTTTATGATACTAGGAGGTATCGAAAAGTATCCTTTTTCTAAATTACCAAGTGTTATTTTTTACTGTGAAGACTAAGAGGATTTCGATAAACCTCTAAATTTAGTCATATGCTTATAAATTGCATATAAATTATTCGTGAAAAATAAGAGATTTATTGAAATCCTCTATAGCCAAAATCCTGTAATCTGAATCCTAAGGACGGAATAACCGGAACAGCTTTAAAGTTTATATATTAATTACATCTCCTCATGAATTGCGATATAAAAAGACTTACAAAGATTCGTATGATAGCTGATTACCAGTTTGGGAGGAATGTTGGGAAAGAACTTTTTCCTGATGGTGTGACATTTCAGTTATCTCGAACTAAAAGAGTACGTCAGGTCTTCTACTCGGGAAACCGTATAGCTACGGCAAGAGCAAGAGATGGTTTCTTGACTCTAAGTATTGAAGGAGCTTCCGTTGTCCATAGGCTTTTGCCCGGAAAAAAACTCAGGGTCGTTATTTTGGAAGAAGCTGTTCCTTTTGTGGAAAGAGGAAAAACCGCTTTTATAAAACATGTGGTTGAAATTGATCCGGAACTCCGGGCCGGAGAAGAAGTCCTTTTGACAGATCAAGCCGACAGACTCCTCGCAACAGGTCAACTACTCCTTTCCCCTATAGAGATCTTGGCTCTTGACAGCGGGCCAGCTGTGGATGTAAGGGTAGGAGTTGCTTCGGAAAAGTCATCAAGCTTCAGAAAACAAAGAGAAGTTCGATAAATTTCTTATTTTTCATAAGTAATTTATATGCAATTTATAAGCATGTGATGAAATTTAAGGATTTATCAAAATTACCCCAATTCTGAAGAAGTATTGGGTGTATGATAACAAGAATAATTCTGAGTTTAGCATGAAAGCCCTTTTCAACCTGCAAATACTTTCATTTATTTATGCATGTACTTCGAAGAATTTCATGTTAGTTTTCATGCTGAAAATAAATGTTTTTTAATTTTTGGATCACATATAGTTGATAAACATTATTCTTATTATTTGAATTTTCTTAAGTAAACGGAAAAAATGAATAAGAATATATTGTAGACGGTTATTTTTGATAAATATCATCAAAAAAGCAGGTCATGTCTTAGAGTTATTGATCAAATTTGAAAAATGAGCATCTTCTAATTTATGGTTAAATGTGGAAAGAGTTTTGGTTTTACTGTTTTCAATAACTCATTGACACGACCAAAAAGTAGATAAAGGACATTTCAAAAGACAATCACGAAATCATATTCTTCTATTCATATATCCGAAAGTCAGGTATATAAGTGAATCATATAATAGTTCCCTCGGAGAGTGAAAAACATTTCAGAGCCAGATCAGATTCTAAAAAACCTCTTGGTTCCAGATAACACCAGAATCGAAGCAAATAGGATTATGGTTGATGGGGATGTTATTGTTGGCAATCACTCTAGCATTAGATATGGCATACTCGGGGATATGGTCATACTAGGAGAAGGAGTTAACGTTTATGGGGATATACTGGCAGGTTCCGATGTCAGAGTTGACATGTGGTCTAAACTTGGGAGCAGTGTAGAGGTCGGCAAAAACGCCTATCTGGGAGAATTTGTAAACATTGACGGAAAACTGGTAGTAGAAGGGGATCTAGACGTAGGAAAAGAAGTTAAAATCAGAGGGGGATTCGAGGTCAAAGGATGGATCATGGTAAGAAATCCTGTTCCTGTCATTATTTTTATATTTCTTTACATAAGAGAAATGATGCACTTAGGAAAAGATGAGGAAATAGAGAAAGCCATAGAAGAACTATTTGAAGATTCAGAAGATTTTCAGGGTATTGAAGGAAAAGAGCTTAGTGAAAAGATATTGATCATCCCTGCTGGCGCAAAAATTTCTCCCGAAGAAATTGAAGTCACTGGAGAAGTTGTTATCGGGAGTAACTGCCTTTTAATAGGAGATATCAGGGCACATGCAGTCGAGGCAGGAAAAAATTTGACTCTGAAGGGAAGCATTTATTCAGAGGGAAATATCAGTATAGGAGAAAGCAGCACTGTTTATGGGAACCTCTCTTCAAAGGGCCAGGTAAATATTGGCCAAAACAGTAGGGTCTTCGGGGGTATAAAAGCCGAATCTGTATTACTGCACGGAAATGCAATTGTAGATGGTACAATAAAGGCACCTTCAGGAGTATCTTTCTTGCGAGAAGCTGCAGAAAGACCCCAAGTTCTTGCAGAAATTAATGTTTTAGGAAAAGAGATTAAAAATGATATAATTGCGCAGAGCAGAGTCCAATCTCAAAGTGAGTTCTTAAAAACTCTGGAATTAATCGAGATAAGCTCCATCATTAAAAAAAGTGCAAGAGGCAAAAAAACATTTGTCCCTGGCAGGAAAGAAACGTCTGCCAAAATTCAGGTGTTAGGGAGGACTCGGCGTATTGGAGGAGTAAGAAGATTTAGAAGAAAGCATGAAGACAGAAAACCTTAGAATTGATCTAATTCGAATTTAATCAGACCTGTATAAGTCGGGTTTTTCCTACTTTTTCCTACTATGAGTGCTCTAGTATCATGGCAATTTAATTATAGAACATAATATTTGGATAGCTTCTAATAACCAGAAGAGTGTCCAGAGCTTATTTAGATAAAAGATTATTGAATGTTGCGATACTAAAGTGGCTTACTCCCTGAAATTTTCGATTCTGCCAGTGGCCTTTCTACAAATCAGTATTTATTTTCATGCTAGAAATTCCCTCTCTCATTAAACGAAAGTATAATAGGAGATTTTTTTTCCCCAGAGGAAACAGTAACATTTTTAGGAAGCAGGGAATTATGTGAGCTTCAGTGAAGGTAAAATTTAAACTAGCAACCTGCGGGATCTCAGCTACAGTTTTTCAGAACCACTCAATAATGCTTTAAACCTAGTATTCCATTCAAGTCCATAGTTTAAGCTATGGATTATAATATAAGCTCTTGATATATATCTTTGAGTTCATCAATTAAACTTCAATATCTAAATTATAGAGACTTTTTGATTATTTTGGGCTCTCCAAAATTTACCATTAATTCCACTAGCATTGACTTCAATCAGTTAAAAACTCAGAAAATGATAAAAACTTAAATTTTGAGAATTGGACTTTAATTTAGGGAGAATTTCGATAGACACCCATCTTGGCTGATCGGTTACAATGTTTATATATGCAATTTATTAAAATTTGAAGTTTATAGAAATTCCTTATAAATTCAGGAGTATTTCGACAAACCTCTGATTTTTATGAGCTATTGATCTATCATTTATAAGCATAGGCCATAATTTAGATCTTTTATCTTTACAAATATCAGGAAAGGAGTTCACTTGACAGAGGATATTACGGGCCCTGAGGATCTACAGGCAATGTGTAATTTAGTTATGGAAAAAGATTCTAAATACGTGATGCAAACTTATGGGCGCCAGCCCCTTGTACTATCAAAAGGGAGGGGGGCGCTTGTCCAAGACATTAATGGACAGGAGTATATTGACTGTGTTGCAGGAATTGCAGTAAACAATGTTGGACATTGCCATCCAAGGGTTGTCAGGGCAATACAGGCTCAGGCTGAGAAACTGATTCATGTCTCTAACCTTTATTATACAGAAATCCAGGCTGAACTTGCTGAAGCTCTGGTTTCGGTTACAGGTATGGAGCGTGTTTTTTTCTGTAATTCAGGAGCTGAAGCTATGGAGGGCGCAATGAAATTGGCCCGCCTAGTTTCTGGGAAAAGCGCTTTTGTAGCGGCTGAACATTCTTTTCACGGCAGAACAATTGGGTCACTCAGCGTAACTCACAAGAATATTTACAGGGATCCATTCATGCCTCCTGTCAGTTCTGATACTATCTTTGTTCCATATTCAGATATCAATGCCATCAGGCAGGCGATCTCTGAAAATACTGCAGCAGTTATCCTTGAGCCTATCCAGGGGGAAGGAGGAGTAAATATACCGAAGCCAGAATACCTCAAGTATGTGAGGGAAATATGTGATGAAACTGGAACTCTTCTTATATTTGACGAAGTGCAGACAGGTTTTGGCAGGACAGGCACTTGGTTTTGTAAAGAGCAATTCGGAGTTGAGCCTGACATCATGAGTCTGGCAAAAGCAATCGGAGGAGGCTTTCCAATGGGTGCCATCACTACCAGGGGAGATATTGGTTTCGGCCTCGGACAGCATGCTTCTACCTTTGGAGGGTGTCCTCTCGCCTGTGCAGCAGCCCTTGCTTCTATTGAAGCAATTAAGGAAGACGAACTCGTTAAGCGCTCGAAGGAAAACGGGACCTATTTTATGGAAAAACTGAGGGGCATGGAAAGGGAAGATGTTGTGGAGGTACGTGGGAAGGGACTCATGATAGGAATCGAGATAAAGTATCCCTGCAGCAAATTTGTAGATTTTGCAAGGGAGAACGGCGTACTCTTAAATTGTATATCAGACTCAGTGCTCCGTCTGGTTCCTCCGCTAGTAATTACTAAAGAGCAGATTGATACGGTAGTTGATGTACTTGAGCAGGCCTGAATTAATAAAAAAAGACATATTTGACATTGCAGAGTATGTTCCCGGAAAATCCATCGAAGAGATCGCTTCTGCCTACAGGCTCGATAAGGCTTCGATTATCAAGCTAGGCTCGAATGAAAATCCCCTCGGACCTTCTTCGAAAGCTGTTCAAGCTCTGATAGACGCAGCCCCTTATGCGAATATTTACCCATCGGCAGATGCTCTGGAATTTAGAGAAGCTCTATCAGAATATACAGGTTTTCCAGTTTCGAACATCGTAGCATCAGGGCCTGGAATGGATGGGCTACTTGATGGACTTTGTAGGCTCATGATCGAAAAAGGAGATGAGGTCATAATTCCTGTTCCTACCTTTGCCTATTATGAGCTGGCAGCTCGAGCATGTGGAGGGAAACCAATATTTGTCAGGCGAAACCAAAACTTTTCTCTGGCTACTCGGAAAGTTCTGGAAGCCGAGTCTTCCAGGACAAAAATAATTTTCCTTTGTTCCCCTAACAATCCATCAGGTAACCTTCTTCCAGAATCTAGTCTCAGAAAGATACTCATAAATACTAGAGCCCTTGTGTTCGTTGACGAAGCTTATGTAGAGTTTGCAGACAGGAACCTTGTTGGTCTTGTACAAGAGTATGATAATCTTGTTGTGGGTAGAACTTTTTCCAAGGTATTTGGTCTTGCAGGCCTGCGCCTTGGTTATGGAATTCTGCCTGAATGGTTGGCAAAAGAGTATATTAAAGCAGCAACTCCATTCTCAGTAAGCTTTCCGGCCTTAAAAGCAGGAATAGCTGCTCTTTTGGATGCCGAACACATAAGAAAGACCATAGAAATTACAAGGGAGGGCAGAGAATATCTTAAAAAAAAAATTCCTTTCAAGGTTTATCCTTCTCAGGCAAATTTCGTACTTGTGGATGTTGCTCCTTTGAAAGCAAAAGCAGTCGCAGAAAACCTGATGAAAAAAGGGCTAATCGTGCGCCCCTGCGATTCTTTTCGAGATGCGGGAGAAACCTTTATCAGGATAACAGTCGGTACTCCTGAACAGAACAAAAAGGTTGTCAATTCTTTTAAAGCTGTGAAAAAGGAGGTTTAAAAATTTTTACATTTTCAGTAACAAGTGTTTATTTCTTCTAAATTCTTGTTTTCAAACATTTAATTCCTCTATTTCTTCAATTTTCATCAGCGGATAATTGAGTTCTGTGTCAAATTCCATCCCAACTTTCGCCTTTACAGAGCCATATTTTACAGCGATTTTTACTCTAAGCATTGGACCCTGAAGTTCAGAGTAACCGAATTTGTTTCCCAGTTTGCTTTTCAGCATTTCTCTGTCGATATTTACAGAAATTTCATTTACATAAGGTTGGAGTGAAATGCATTTCTGAATAGCCTGTTCAAAACTAGAAACAGTGTCTAAATTTATAGGCGATCCTGTAAATTGATGGTAAAGAGCTCCAAGCTTTATTCCTGCTTCAAAGAGTGCATTGTCCCTATCAGTTATCTTTTCTCGAATCAAATAAATCTCTCCTGCTGACATTTATGAGTAAACATGCCAAAATGAATCAGGTTTATTGCCTCTTCTCTTTTCCTCCAGCTTCCAGTTTTTTATCTTGATATTCTTTGTTATTCAAATTATTAAGCAAAGGAATTTTGAAAAAGGGAGATAACAGATAAATTAGCATCAGGATAAAAGGTAAAATAGAAAAAATCCTCATATACTCCACCATATTAATAAAATAGAGAAGCATGATTAGCCCGAAAATGGAAGCTATAAAAGTTAAGATCTTTGTATTTCTGATCTTCGGATAGCTCACGCTACTTACCATAAGAAGAGACAGAGCAAGGGTAAGAGCAAGAAGAAAATCTATTCTTACAAAGTATTTGTCCAGCAAAAGATAGGTCACCAGCATAACACAACATGCGGGAATAGGAAGCCCTTCAAATCCGTTTTTCTGGGAGGATACTGATGAATTGAAACGTGCGAGCCTTAGCACACCACACACAGTGTAAAAAACCGAAAGTACCGCAACAATAGGATCTTCTCCTCCGAATCCTATGTATATAAGAAAAGCAGGGGCAACTCCAAATGAAACTGCATCAGCAAAAGAATCAAGATCTTTCCCAAGTTCTCCTCCTTCGAACCTTCTAGCAATGTAGCCATCCGCTCCATCTGCAACTACCGCAAGCAGGAGTAAGATCAAAGCAAGATCTAAAGAGCCATTATGGCTAACTGAAATAGAGCTAATTCCGAAGATAAGGTTCAAAAGAGAGACAAAGTCCGGAAGTCTTAGCATTTTAAATATGTTCATATTCAAAGTCCCTATTATATTTTATTTTTGCTATAATTGTCTTGCCTGCAAGTACTCTCTCACCTTTTCCTACTATGATTTCGAAATCTTCAGGAATTGTTACGTCGACCCTTGATCCAAAACGAATCATTCCTATGCGTTGTCCCTGCTCGATGACATCGTTCACCCTTGAATACGAGACAATCCTGCGGGCAATTGCGCCGGCTATCTGTATTACGCTGACATCTCCATATTTGCTATGGATGACAAACTCGTTTCTTTCGTTTCTTTCAGAGTCTTTATGGTAAGCAGGGAGATATCCACCTTTTTTATAGGTTATTTCCGTGATTTTTCCGGAAATTGGAGCTCTATTTACATGTACATTCTGGAAAAACATGAAAATACATATTTTTCGGTCTCTGATGTCTATAACAGTACCATCTGCTGGTGAGATCATATAAGTGTCCGAAACTTCCACTTTTCTTTCTGGATCTCTGAAAAAAAGAACCATAAAGAAAGTTACTGCTACTCCTATGTGAACAGCATGATTGATTGAAGAACTGTTCATCACCCTGGAGAGGATTGCAAAAAGTGAAGTTACAGATACAGCCGCAAAAATCCAGGGTTCTGAGCCCTTCGCAATCATTACTTCAGTCCTCCCCATGTAGCTTCACTAGGGATCTCAATTCTTCGGAAAGGATGACCAAAAGGCCATCAATCATTTCCAGAAGTTCAGGCAGAATTCGGAGCACTGCGTATGAAATTACGAAAAGAGCAATTACTGAACCCGCCTTCGCGATGTAATTATGTGCGATTATAAAGCTATTAGCACCAAACCATTGCTCCCCATAAGCCACTACTACAAAAATATCCCTTATAAGATTAAGCACATAAATCACAGGTATAGATACGGTAAAAGCTGTAACCAGGCGACTAAGGGGAGCTCTAACTGCACCTATAAGTCCCATAAAGAGAGCAATGCTCTCAATTGCTGTACAGGCAAGAATGATCTCTACTGTATGTCCATTAAGGGTTATCAGATTCCAGCCTTTCATGTGAGCAGGAATATCAAAATACTGGAGAATCCAGACTACTTGAGAGGTAACTCCTCCTATAATCCAGGTATTTAGGTCGGGCAAAATCACAAATGGAAAGTAAACTAGAGCTCCGAGTGCACAGGCACTTGTAAGCATCGAAGTCACATTTTGGAAATCAACTCTCTCCATAGTTGAAAACTTCGAGTGCAGGATCTCTCCATTATTTAGTAGATGAAGGGGGCCTTTCCTGTACTCGTGAAACATAATAAATGCCATAAATATGCAAAATAAAGTAGCAACTATTGACAGGAGCACATTGACATAGTCTAAGACCTTGAGGTAATGGAAAGGCTGATAACTCCAATAAATGGAAAATGTACACCATCCTATCCCTCCGACAAGTTTACGAATCCTTAATGTTCTTGGGACGGCGGATGAAGTGACCATTAACCCTACTGCGAGCCAGAGTATATTCTCTATCATTTTTATGCACCTTTTTGGCCAGGATAAAGACAAATTATATCTTTTTTTCCCTTATTTTTGATTCCTGAGAAAAATCTCGGGCAATTGAAGTTTCTGGAAAGTAACATATGAAGTTCTCTAAAATAATTAATAGATTTCCATCAGATACTTCTAATGGTTTGAAATATATATGCTTTTTATACTATTTGGTGGGTTTTGATTCATTAAAGTCAATTGCGAGTGGAATTAATGATAAATTTTTGAGGTCCTAGGATATATCCCCAATTTTCAATATATTAATGTACATAATATTAAAGTGATTCAAAGATTTTGGATTTTACTTATTTACATAATGGAATTTTCCCCCCATAAATACAAAGGATCAAATGAACATTATAGATAAGATAACAAATTTCTATTATACAAAAATAGCGTTACAAAAGTATGCTTATTTATATAAAACTGGCGGGATGAACTAAATTATGGAAATAGAGCAAAAGAAATTGTAACTATTCAGAGATCTTTTATCTTTGCTACCTTGAGCACTGGTGAAATTAATCTCTATAACCGGCAAACTATTTTTTCGGATGTGGTAAATTTAGGTTCTACTTTTGCAGCAAGCTGCAGTTCATTGTATGATTCTAAAAGTTCCTGACATTTTTGCTGTAATTTCATTATTTTGATGCACCTTTATGTCTGATTATTTTCAGAACTATCAGTTCCTTAAGAACTCTCATGATCTTTTTTTGTATCTTACAAATTTATCAAGTATATTTTATGTATTTATTTGTGGAATTGAACATCATTTTCTTTGTTTTTGAAAGTTTGAAGAAGGTGGATTTACTTCACTTCCTTTAATGACTGCTTAATCGAACCTTTCTTTCAACGCTTTAATCTGCTCTAAATTCAACTCTTGAATTTGCTCTTTGCATTAATCAGTGTATTTTTTTATTTCTGTTAAAAGCTTATTCATATCTTCAGCTCATTGGTGTTTATAATTTTCTTCAATTTCATTAAGTTATTTAGGGAGATGAGCATTGCAAAGAGAGTGAGTACATTCATAACTGTTTTCGGATTTCCGTTTATCATGAACTGCTATTCCTTTGACCTTCAAAAGAATTCACATACTTTTATTATTTGAGATTCTCTTTTTGGATGAAAAAGATACCATATGTATTTGTCATTGGAAGTAAATGGCGAATGTCATATTTCTTGATTTTCATCCTTGTTTCATCACAATGGATGATAGTGGGAGTTATTAACTTATCCCTAATCAAGTTTTCAAATTTATCCAAATTCCGGAAACATTCTCTTTCCGTTTAATTATGATAGCAGAACGGATTTTCATCCTATAACACCAGTAAAAAACTCCAAAATACTTTCATAGGGGATAGCTGGTAGTTTTTGCAGTAGACTGCTGAAATTAATATTCGGCCCATGCTGGTATAGATATTTCACTGATCTAGGAAAAACAGTTTAATTTAATCTTCTAGGATCAGGAAAGTTTTTTTCTGACTTCGATGTTCTGTAACAATATTTACATGCATAATATCAAAACGTTATACTTTCTACTAAGCTTCAACCTCAACATCCTAAAGAGAGTGTTCGGATTCTTTAAAGTAGTTCGAAGAATATTCTATTCGCCAATCAAAACCATTAACCATATCATGAATTGTTAGTAGAGGATCACTTTGACATCCTAGTCTCTTATAACCTTTTTTGTGGAGATTCTTGGAATTGGGTTTCTCTTTGACAAAAAATTAGTAAAAGGATGTTTGATAATGTTACGACTGTTTTGATTTAAGTAAAATTTCAATAAGATTAATCTTCAAGTGAGTTTTTTGATTTGGGATTCAAGTCTCTTGATACAAGCAATAACTTTGGGGTTTGAAACATACAGATTAATACATTTATGTTTCATAGCAATAAAATAATTCATTTTACATTCAATTATCCTTCGTTTCGATGAAAAATTGTGGAGTTACTTCCCAGGCTAACTAAATAGTTACAAAAAGTTTTTAATTTTAATGAGCGAGAATCATTTAAGGGAGTCCACTACATAAGGAACTATTCTGCTTGATAGGAATTATATTCAGAGCGTTATAGATTGATACAATTGTCCCTACAGAGTTGGATATAAATACAATGAAAGGCACTTTTGAGAACATGCTTAAAAAGATTTATAAGGATAATTGAAATAGGATGACGAGTTTCTACTTTATACACAATAATAATAAATTGAGAATTTTTATGTACCTCGAATTTATTCATATGCTTATAGTGGTATATTATGCTTATAGTGGTATATAAATGACTCGTTAAAATCAGAGATTGATCTCAATCCTTAATTATTTAACCTGACGTTTTTGCCGGTAAAAGCTGATTCAGAAAGTAATATGTCTGCGAGAAGGATTCCAAAAAGGTGAATCACGAAGGCACTTTATGTTACCTCAAACTCCTAGTTTAACCGTTGATGCCATAATTCTCTTAAAAAACAGGCTGGTCCTTGTGAAGAGGAAAAATCCTCCTTACAGGGGAAACTTTGCTCTTCCTGGGGGTTTCGTCTCAATAGGGGAAAGTACTGAAAAAGCAGTTATAAGAGAATCTTTTGAAGAAACATGCCTTCTTGTAGAAATTGTAAAATTAGTTGGGGTCTATTCCGATCCTCAACGTGATCCTAGAGGTCATATAGTTTCAGTATGTTACCTTGCAAAGGGATCAGGAAGTCCAAAATCAGGTTCTGACGTCTCTTCTGCCGAATTTTTCGAGCTTGAGTCGATTCCTGAACTGGCTTTTGACCACAATAAAATGATAAATGATGCAAAAAGTGATATCAATGCAGTTCTGTACCAAATGCAAAAGCATGATGTTTCCTAAGGATGGTAATTACCTGTGTAGAAAATGCGGGAACACAATACCCATTAAGAATAATGCACAGAATTTTGTTTCAAAAGCCATGATTGAAGATCGTGAAGTAGTGGTTCTTGAAGGTGAACAGATTTCAGGTTTGCCAACAACAAGTGCAAAATGCCCAGAGTGTGGAAATAACACTGCTTCTTGGTGGCTCAGGCAGCTTAGGTCTGCAGACGAGTCGGAAACCCGTTTCTTCAAGTGTACAAAATGCAAGTTCACATGGAGAGAATACGACTGAAAATCAGATGTTTTTCTACAAGGTCGTTATAGAGCATATTCTCAGAAAAGTGAATTCTCATATGTGCGAGAAGAGCTATTTTCTGGCTAAGGCAGATCCTGAAGACTTCTCGTATTCTGACCAAGATTTATATAGTTACCAAGAGTTTGGATTAATAATTTCCCAAATCCCAGATATCTACTATACTTTTTTTGGAAGTTTTCCCATCGGAAAGACCGAAAACTCCCAAATCTGTACAGAAATATATATATCGCAAGGGTAATAAAGAATTTGAGATTTAAATTTATTTAGCGGAGAAGAATTATGTTCAAGGCAGCAATTAATGCAGAGCTTCTGAAAGACGCAATTGCCGCACTGGCTGTAATTGTAGATGAGGTTAGATTTAAGATAAAACCGGAGGGAATTTCGGTAAAAGCTGTTGATCCTGCCAACGTTGCAATGGGGATTTTTGAGCTTGGATCATCAGCTTTTGACGAATATAGCGCTGATGAGTGTGAAATCGGAATTGACTTGAACAAGATTACGGATCTGCTAGGGATTACGGATAAGAGCGACACAATTCGGATGGAACTCGAAGAGGGAAATCATAAGCTCCTGATTAATGTTGGAGGGCTGTCTTATACCCTTTCTCTTCTCGATCCCTCTACAATTCGTGCAGAACCAAGAGTTCCTCAGCTCGAGTTGCCTGTAAAAGTTGTTCTGAACGGTGCAGATCTCAGGCGTGCGGTGAAAGCCGCAGAAAAAATAAGCGATCATATGCTCATGGGAGTTTCTGGTGATACTTTTTATATGGAAGCAAGAGGCGATACGGACCAAGTTCGCCTGGAGATGGGTAGAGACCAGTTAATTGACTTGAAGGCAGGTGAAGTCTGTTCTCTCTTTTCTTTGGACTATTTGACAGATATAGTCAAACCTACAAACAAGGTCAATGAGGTTACCCTCTCTCTTGGAAAAGATTTTCCTGTCCTTATAGATTTTGAAATTGCAAATGGCGCAGGAAAAATTTCTTATTTCCTGGCTCCAAGAATAGAATCGGATTAATAGTATGCAGGCAGATAAATTTGCATATTATCCTTTTATTTCAGAAGCATCGATCCATGTTGAAAATTTAGGTATTTCTTTGGATAGTCTGCTTAATTCCCGTGCTTTCCGGACCGCAAGGGTCCGGGGAATTGAAAGAGTAAAAGAGGCTCTGGAAGGGGAAATCAAGAAATTTTATTTATTTGGGGAAGCCCAGGCTCTCTCTGAGCTCCTTTCATATCCGTTTGCAAGGATGCTGGTTGCATGTGTGAATGATCCACTTTTTACCCGTCGTTATTCTTTGGCAGAAGCTAAAGCTGCCTATAATATTCTCAAAAATGAAAATCCGATTTTTTTGCTTGAGTTCGGAGAAGATTTTAGAATTTCAGTAGAATTCAAAGATACTTATTTCATCATGCATTTTACGGATTATATTCACTTTTCAAACTCCCTTAAAGATCCTGCCTGGAAACTTACAAACCGCAATTTCAGAGCTGGAAAAGTAAGTATTACCAAAGAAGAATTTGCTAGGCTCCTTGAAGAAGCAATCAGAGAGCGGATTGAACATTTCTTACCTATTCCTGAGATCCCTGAAGAAGTTTCTAATTTCTGTGCCCCGTATGTTGCCGAGATAAAGGATCAGTTCGAGATTCAAAAGAAAAAATTTTGGGCTACAGACTTTGGGATTGTTGAGCCAGAGTTTTTCCCCCCATGTATTTTCCATGCCATTGCAAACGTAAAGAGCGGGGTGAATCTTGCACATTCGATGCGCTTTGCCATGACATCTTTCCTGCTAAGCGTTGGAATGTCAGTAGATGAAATTCTTAATCTTTTCAACATCTCTCCTGATTTTGGCACGGAAAAAACCCTTTACCAGATAGAGCACATTTCAGGCTCTACAGGTAATAAATATAAGCCACCTGCCTGTGATACCATGAGAACCTATGGCAATTGTATTGGGAAAGATAGATTATGTAAAAAAATCAACCATCCTTTGAGTTATTACGAAAAGAGGATATATTTAAAAAATAAGGAAAAAGAAAATGGAAATGAAATAGAGCAAGGTAAGTGACTTTCTGTTGCAAAATTAAACTCATTTTTGCAGGTGTAACAATTCATTTCACTTAAATGGAAACTGTTTAGATAATTTTTACCTTAATATCTTTGTTTCTTATGTTTACTTCAGTTAAAATTTCTACAAAAATGAACATATGACATAAATAAAGCTCATGCTATTTTCTTCGTCTCAGATGTTACATTTAAGTGATGTATTGATATCTTTTTGCGGAAACTGTATAGTGATACAATCAGGAATCTCTTCCTGAAAGACAGTTGACCAAATATAGAAAAATCTTCTCCAAATGTTCGTAAAAAAATTATCAAATAAGATAAATTTTGGATAAAAATGAAATCAAGCGCTGTATTTAGACTTCAAACATGTCTAAATCTTATAAAATATCTTAACTACGAAATCAAAAATCAAGAGAGGTGAATTTTCAATTATGCTTATTGAAAGCATAAAAGTTGGATGGAAATTTTAGTGCCTGTTCAGTATATTAGGAAAATTGTTGAAGCACTTCTAATTGCTGAAATAGGCAATTTCACTTTTTTTAGGATATAAGCTTGCTTCATGGTTCAGAATAGTTCCGAATGTATATCATTCTGCGTATAAATTCTACAACTGGAGAATCACAACAAGAGTATCAAAGGTAACAACTTGGACTCTAAAGTAGATTGCTCAGGCAGCAACAAGAAAAAAGATAGCAATTAAAAGATTTTTTTAACTGGAATAAGAAATCAATTGAACCTTTAAAGTCAAGTATTGACCTGGCAAGTAAAATTGCTACAATAATATGGCATCTTGTTACAAATTATAGATATACAAAGATAAAGCAGGTATAAAAAAGATGAAATTCAAGAAAGGAAAATTGTTGAGACTGAAACCTATTCTGTTGATAAATGTGTATAATTGGTTAAGTAATAACAACTGTGGGAAAAGAGGGAGGATAAAGTACATGAAGAAGATAGTCTCAGGTACTTCATGCTAAAATTGAAGGCTTTATGCTTATTGTAGTTTGAAAAATAGAAATAAGTATAATCAAATTTATCTTAAAATTATAAAAGTCCGGAAGAGCAAGTAAAACTTATCTTGAAGAGGTAATTATGATTTTTAATGTAAAAATTCAGAGTCAGAGACTTTTTATTATCTTTCTGGGTTTTGATATATTGCAGTCTCAGGACGCAGTAAATAAGAATGAATTTTTGCGATCCTGAAGATGTTTAAAAGTCTCTGGGATTAAGTTAAAGATATAAAATGTTTTATTGTCAACTTTTTAGGAAAAATTGTAAACGAATAAAAATAATCATTTGGAACTATCACAAATTGAAAATACTGTAAATAAGATAACTATAAATAGCAAAACAAATTTGAGATTACAGTATTATAAAATCAAACGAGATGGTTGCAATGAATAAAGGCGTAAAATATTCGGTTGCAGAAGGATCCCACAATGGTTTAAAACTTAGAATAATTACTCTTACAGCAGCTGTCTTAGTTGCTTTTTTCATACGCATGCTATCTTATGCCTCAATTACTGCAAACGGAGGTATAACCTTCAGAGGATATGATCAATTTTATCATATGCGACGCATTCTTTATACAGCATACAATTTCCCACATACTCTTAATTTTGATTCTTATCTCAATTATCCTTACGGTTTTAAAATAGGGTGGCCACCTTTTTTTGATCTGTTAGGTGCTCTGCTTGCAAAAATCCTGGGAGGAGGTCAGCCAGATTTGCATACTATCGAATTTGCAGGGGCATTATTACCGGTACTTCTCGGGGCATTGACTATAATTCCACTTTATCTAGCAGCTGCTACGATTTTTGACAGAAAAACAGGACTTCTTGCCGCCTTCATTTTCGCATTTATTCCAGCTCATATATATGCATCCAAGTTTGGGAACGTTAGCCATCATGTAGCAGAAACATTTCTCACAACTGTAGCATATACATTACTCATACTTGCTTTAAAATGGGTGCGAGGAAGCTCTTTTCCCCCAAGCTCTCTTAAAAATATTTATTCAGAAAAGAAACTGATGAAATCACTGGCTTTTGCAGGAGCATCAGGGATATTCTTAGCCTTGTTTATTTTTACATGGCTGGGAGCCTTGTTTTTTGTAAGTTTGATAGTTTTGTATGCAGTTATACAGACTACTATCGACCTTAAAGCTGGAAAACGATCTGATGACATCTTCATCTGCTTAATAGCAACTCTTTTTTCAACATTTTTATTTACTATTCCGCTATCAGCAGGATATGTACGCTCTGGTTTGGAAATGAGTGCGATGTATCTTTCCTGGTTTCAGGTACTCTATGTACTTAGTATGATAGCAGTCACTACTTTTTTATGGGGCCTCTCCATATATATCTCTAAAAAAGGCATGGACTGGAAATATTATCCTAGCATTTTAATACTAGTTTTGTGTGCAAGCTTTTTGCTTCTCCGCTTTTTTTCAGCTGGAAACTATGCTTTTGTGATCGAAGGAATAAGTTTTTTCTCGGGAAAAGGTACATACTTAGGTACTATTTCCGAAGCAATTCCTTTGTTTTTAACTTCAACAGGAAACTTCACCGTTATGCAAGCATTAGAAAATTTCGGACTTTGTTTGCTTGTTTCTCTGGCAGCTTTTTTCCTGCTAGTTCTTGAGTGGAAAAGGGATGAATCAAAACCAGAAAGGGTTTTTTTCCTATTATGGACAATCTTTTCTGCATATATTACATTCTCACAAAGACGTTTTTCATATCAGCTCGCAGTAAATATTGCAATCCTTACTTCATATATACTGTGGGTTATGTTTGAATCCCTAAACTTTGAAACTGAAGTAAAAAAGGTAATCTCTGGACTGAAAAATGGTAACAAAATCTCACTTGACTCTCAAGCCGGAAAAAAAATAAATGTAAACACAACACCAAGAATTAAAAAAATGGATTTTTTAGAGCCAAATAATAATCAGAGACCCGATTACTTCAAAGTTTTTTTAGCATTGGCGTTGATAGGATTCGTTTTTGTACCTTGTATATTGATAGGAGCCGCTCTTGCAAAAAGTTCAGACTGGGTTGGCCCAGGTCCAGAATGGCAAAAATCGCTCATTTGGCTCCAAAATTCCAGCCCTGAGACCTCTTATTATCTTCAACCTTCCCAAATTCCAGAATATGGAGTGCTGAGCTGGTGGGATTATGGTAACTGGATAGTGTACCTCTCCAAGAGACCTGCAATATCAAACAATTTCCAGACCGGTGTTGAAGATTCTGCATATTTTTTTATGTCTGAGTCTGAACAGGAAGCAAAGGCTATAATGGACAAACTCAAGGTAAAATATGTGATCACTGATACACCGATGTTAAATGAGAAGTTTGGAGCTATTGCTCATTTCGCAGGAAAGGACTCGAAGGATTATTTTAAACAAGTTAACCGTACTTCTGTGATTGGTAAAGAGAAACTTTTTAAGACTGAAATATTTAAGCTTCACGACCAAAATGGTGCAAATCTTGGAAATCTGCGGCTTGTACACGAAAGCAATGTCTTTAATGTAGGCCATAACAAAAGTAATGTTGTGAAAATATTTGAATATGTTCCAGGGGCCAAGATTACAGGTATTTCAAGCCCTCACAAACTTGTCAATGTAACACTTTATCTCAAATCAAACACAGGCAGAAAATTCAAGTATGAAAATAAAGCAATGGCAGATATGAACGGTTTATTTGAAATAACTGTACCCTATTCTACAGAAAAAACTGACAGTGGAATCAATGCTATATCGGCTTATAACCTGAGTGCAGGAGAAAACATTACCGAATCAGTAATTTATATAAAAGAAAGTGACGTTCTAAATGGAAATAGGATAAAAATATGATCTCTAGAACTAAATAGTAATTTCCTTTGAGGATATTCAAATTAACTTTCTAGGTATCTTTACTTTATAATTTTTCCTGGGTGGTTCTTTGTTTTGTGTGGAAGTATATAAGATATGGAGGATCTTGGTAAACCCTTAAATCTAGTCATATGCTTATAAATTTGATATAAATTATTTGTGAATGTCTGAGGTTTATCGAAATGTCCTTCGGTTTTAATTCCCTCATAAATTATGGAATATCTCTACTTCAATAACATTGAATTTTTATAGGCGGTTACAAAAAAATGGAGTTAAGATGTATGAATTAAGTTTTTTCTTGTGAACTATTGAGGATAAATAATAAACTAATCGGGAGTAAAACAAATAAAAATGGTCATTCGAAGCCAGGGGTCGTATTCAGGACTATAGCAAGTCGTAAAGTGGGTAAAGCATGGAAGAAAGAAAAGAAGGAAAAACTTTTTCCTTGTTTGTCCTTCATTGATTGGAATTATTTTCCAGAGTAACTGATGTAGATTTTAGTGATTCAATGGGATATAAAAAGTCTCTGATCTGATGATATATTCAGGACAATTATCATTTTAAGATATCAATTTTATTATAATTTGAAGTTTGGCTTTTGAGGATTAATGTGTACTTTTATGTAGATGCCAAAACAAAATCAAGAAATAGAAGTTCTTAAGCAAAAATGTGGCTTAAATTATACATAGACTCAAATAAATGTTATTTTGTAAATATTAGAATAAAATAAGGATAAAGTTTAAACTGGAGTCCCCATTAAGGTATCTTAATATGTTGCAATTAAAACTCAGGAGTAAAATAGAAAAGGAAATGGTAAGGAAAAAATTTTCTTTACCATCAGACAGTTATAGAACTATGTAGCTTGTATTCTGTCTCACATACTTCTTTAGTATCCCTTGCAATGGTAAGTTCTTCATTGGTTGGGATAACAAGAACTCTTACTTTCGAATCTGGTGTGCTAATGTCGATTTCCTGACCTCTTATTTTGTTCTTTTCATCATCAATCTTTATACCTAGGCCTTCAAGACCGGAAAGAATTCTCTTTCTTATAGTTGCGCTGTTTTCTCCGATACCTGCGGTAAATACCACTGCATCTGCGCCGTTGAGCACGGCTGAATACTCACCTATAAATTTTTTAATCTTGTATGCAAAGACTTCAAGGGCAAGTTCTGCTCTCTGGTTACCATTGGAAGCTGCTTCATCAAGGTCTCTGAAATCGTTGCTTATTCCAGAGATTCCGAGTACCCCGGATTTTTTATTCATAAGACTGTCAATTTCCCTGGTTGAAAGCCCTTCTTTCTCCATAACGAATGGAACGACAGCTGGGTCGATGGAACCGCATCTGGTTCCCATTGCGACTCCCTCTAGCGGGGTAAAGCCCATGCTGGTCTCAACGGATTTTCCACCCTTTACAGCGGTAATGCTTGAACCATTCCCTAGATGGCAAGTTATAATTTTAACATCTTTTTCCGGTTTCCTGAGCATAGCAGCAGCTCTTCTGGAAACGTACATATGAGAGGTACCATGGAAACCATATTTCCTAATTCCATGTTTCTCGTACAAATCATATGGTAGAGCATACATGTAGGCGTATGCAGGTAGCGTCATATGGAATGCAGTATCAAATACAGCTACCATCGGTGTACCAGGCATGATCTCAGCGCAGGCGGTGATCCCCATCATGTTTGGAGGATTGTGGAGAGGAGCTAGTTCAAAGCAATCTTTGATCGCCTTTTCCACACTAGCGTCGATTAATGCAGATGATGTGAATTTCTCGCCACCGTGCACAACCCTGTGTCCGACTGCGTTTATTTCTGCCATATCTTTGATTACACCGAATTCTGAATCGGTGAGAGCTTTTACGACTTCCTCGAGGGCATGTTTGTGAGTGGGTAGATCAGTTTGCATTTCCAGCTTCTTGCCATCGAATCTTTTTTGGGTGATAATTCCATTATTGATACCTATCCTCTCACAGAGACCTACAGCAAGGGCGGATTCATTAGTCATATCAATTAGTTGATATTTTAGAGACGAGCTCCCAGCATTTATTACAAGTACCTTCATGTATACACACCAGTTCAATTCATTGCTTTTAAGTCACATTCACAGTTTTTCGGTTAAATATACTTTGTAAAATTTATAAAGCACTTTCGTTATGCATTCTCAATTATTTGTCCTGTGCTGCGGCCTGGACACAGGTAATAGCAACGGCCCCAACAATGTCCTCATCGCTGCAGCCTCTGGAAAGGTCGTTAATCGGTTTGGCAAGTCCCTGAGTAATTGGGCCATAGGCTTCGGCTTTTGCAAGTCTTTGTGCAATCTTGTATGCGATGTTTCCACTGTTTAGGTCAGGGAACATAAATACGTTGGCTTTGCCTGCAACAGGGCTCCTGGGAGCCTTTGAGGCTGCGACGCTAGGAACAATCGCTGCGTCCACCTGAAGCTCACCATCGATTGCGATGTTAGGAGCTAGTTCCTTTGCGCGCTTTGTAGCGGCAATCGTTGCTTCGGTTAGAGGGCTTTTTGCGCTTCCCTTAGTGGAATAGGAAAGCATTGCAACTCTTGGCACGTCCTCAACCAGAAGTTCAAATGTAGCTGCTGAATCAATTGCCATGTGTGCAAGATCTTCCACGCTTGGCATTTCAACCATTCCAGAGTCACAGAAAAGGAATGTTCCATTGGATCCATATTCACAATCAGGCACAGAGATTATGAAGAAAGCTGATGCAAGAGCTGCGCCGGGCGCAGTTTTCACGATCTGAACAGCAGGTCTAAGGGTGTCTGAAGAAGAGTGAACAGCGCCTGATACTACGCCGTCGACTTCACCGAGTTTGGCCATCATAACAGCGAAGTAAACATAATCATTCATAATTTCAGCTGCGCTTTCTGGTGTTACACCTTTATGTTTTCTCAGTTCATGGAAAGCTTTAATATATTCATCTCGTCTCTCATAAGTTTTAGGATCTACAAATCTTGCTCCTGAAATGTCCAGATCTCCTGCAAACGCTTTTATTTCGGCCTCATTACCTATAAGGACAATCTTTGCAATACCTCTTTCAAGGATCTTAGCAGTTGCCTGGAGAGTTCTTATATCATTAGTTTCAGGTAAAGCAATTACCTTATTAAGTTTTTTTGCTCTTTCACTGATCTTGTCTAGGAATTTTGCCAATCAACCAACCTCCTATATAATTAGGCTGATTAAATTTACTGGTCTTGATATATAAATTTACGTAAAAATCTCGGAGAAATTTATCTAAAGATGACGATATATCCTGTCTGCTAACCTATTATAATTATTTGCAAACATTTATATTTAAAATTAATAAAAGAATCTCATTTTTTTTCATGAAATTTGGTATTGTTTTATTAACAATAAACCATCGAAAATTTAGATAACCACAATTTTTGGCTGATTTTTTATAAAGCATAATGTAAAAAATTTGTTGAAATCTGAGGTTTATCAAAATGGTCTAATATAAATAACAAATTGATATAACTAAATTCTGAAAGGAATGGGACAATAAACAAGCATCGTAAATGTTAATCCTATAAAAAAACAGTTGAAGATATCCACTTTGATGCAATAGATACTTCTGATTACTAAATGATGGATAAATGAGAAACATACTCAGTAGCAAACAGTTTAATAAAATAAGTTAATTTGAATTTGTTCAATTAATCCTAGTAAAGATGACTAAATATATTATTTCTCGGTTTGATTAGTTCGAAAAAAGGACTTACATGCGGATTGATAAGTAACGTATATCTTTCCCAAAAACGGATTGATGATAGGATGTTTGTTTGGAGGTTAACATCCCCTTAAAATGATAGGGTTTTGAATCGTGTTGTGGATTATAAAATGCATCCCTGTATAAAAATTTAGAACTACATAAAGTGATAAAAACGGCATTAAGATACCCATATTTATAATTTAATGGCCAAGTTTATTCGAGCTTATTTTTTTCAAATTGTTGGTTGACAGTCGTGTTTTGTCATTTTAGAATGTATTGAAATTATACATTTGTAACAACTAATAAAAATTAATCGATTTTTTAGATAACTTTCTAATTAAGTTAAATTTATAATTTTCTTTTGTAATTAGGTAATTATCCCCTTCTTTAAACGGTGGAAGCCAAACTATTTCATATAGTCCATTTTTAATTTCGAACTGTGCGATACAGCCCCTGATCACGTACAAACAAGGTTTCTATGTTCACAACTGTGTTTCTCACTCCGATTTTTACTTTCAAAATTCACGTGGATCTATTAGTACTTATTCCTCTTCTGACCAGAATGTAAGGAGAGTAGGAAACTGGTAGAGTATGAGTATTTGGCATCTTGGTAAAATCTCAGATTACTACTTGATAGACTACCCAACATATGAAGGAACAAACTTTAGGAGAACTATTCCTATCTAAATTATATATTTGGTGGTTATTTAATCTAATGAATGTTTGTCGAAGTTTTATAATGATCTAATAATTAGTAAACTATATTAAAGTACATATATAACTATACTAATAAACTTAAAATGTTAAGGCTGCTGACTAAAATATTTTGGGTGGAATTGTTTTGAGTGGTCCAATTTGGCGAATAAAAGATGTGTATTTGGAACAAATTCGCCATTCGATTGGAAAAAACTAACTGGGCAGTATTTAATTAAACCAGATTGAGAAGCAGCATTAATTTAGCAAAAGTTTTGGAAGTACACTGAGGATTGTGAAGAAAATAATATGAAGGCGATTAAATATTTAATTTGTCTCTTTACTCTGTCGGTTGTGTTGAGTTCGGTTATTCTTGCAGGAGCTAATATACCACCTACACAGCGAGTAATTAATGACAAGGGGCAAAATTGGTATTTGAAAGGTGATAAATCAGATTCCAGCGATAAATACTGGAATAATACAGTTGCATGGATAGATTATCAAAATATGCTGCACTTAATAATTGTTAAGGGCACAAACATAATTTATAGTATTGAATTGAAACCCAGTTACGTAAAAATCACATCCATGCAGGCAAATGGGAAAGTTATAGCAAACTATGAGCTTATTCCAAAATTAGTTTTATTCCCGATCAGTAGAAGTTTTAGAACTATTTTTCGTAATTGGAAACCTTGGTTGTGTTCATGAGTTATTGAAAATCATAATTAGAAGTCAATATCCATATTTTACCAAAGATAAGAGGCCTACTCATTTTTTCTATTCGATCAATTGCTAAAGGATACTCTCTGATATCAAATTTATCTCAGCTATGCCTTTAATTTTATAAATTACCCAAAAATTTTCACTCTCAAATATTGTTTTTCGTTCAAGCTTTTATTCCTCAATCAATTTAGAGGACCTATCTGAGCCAAGTTTATGATGTAGCCTCCCCCACCTTCCTTATTTAACCTATGCTACCAATAGTAGCTTATTTTTTTAGTGGCTACCTTTCTTGAGCTTGCTTTATAATAGAATCTCATGAGAATATAAACTGGATAAAGTGTCGAGGATTTCTGTAGATCTCTAATTTTCAGGAATCACATATTTACCAATTATAAGCATATGATGAAAATTAGGAACTGATCATAATCCTCTTCAACTTCTGTTGAACTTTAGTATTCTTTTCTGTCATCATGAGCAAATCAAGTTGATCAAAAAAAGTATTTTATTCGATACGATACTTTCAAGCCTCACGATAAAAATATTTGGTTTCACAAGTATCTGTTACTAGTAATGAAAAATGTAATTTCAAAGTCAAATTTTCGTGTGCTTTACGAATTGTTTCTTCTGATATAATATATTTTCACTCTATATTTTTATCGAAATTAATGATTTTCCAAAAAATTATTCATGGTGCCTTTTTTTGTTTTCACATTTAATTTGCAATTTCAAAGAATCATGGAGTTTTACAAATTAAGCTGACACAATTGTTTGCTTTGTCGGCAACTTTTGAGTTTTCACAATCTTTACACCAAAAATATTTCGGCTTTCTTAAAAATTAAGTGATAATATTTTTTTTAATGTCATCTTCAGGTTTGCCTATTAAAATGGTTTTATTAAGATATAATGGACTCAAAAATGATGCAAAAATGTTTCCAGCCAATTGAAGGGATCAATTCAAGCATGTTTGTCTCCGACTTACTGAGGCGTTTTTATTCTTCTTTAAGAGCAAAGTCAATCAGAGTTTTCATGAGTAAAAATTATTATTAAGGGATTTAAAAATCCCAATGATCAAATGCATCGGAATTTATCGAAATTCTCTAAGATATTACATGGTCTTTTGTATGAAGTATATTTTAAAATCTCTTCCAAATAATTATATTATTAACTATTTGAAATAAACTGCTTTAAAAATTGGAATTGACATGTTTTGATTTTGATGCAATCGATACAATGGTGATCATATATCTTTTCGTTTGTTCTGAACCAAAATATCCTCCTTCAAGATTGATTCAGATTGTGAAAAGTATCAAATCAAAAAATGAGGATTTTGATGGACGCCAATTTATGGCTGGTTGCTTATGAGCCTTATATAATCAAT
Organism: uncultured Methanosarcinaceae archaeon; assembly: GCA_963733675.1. Lineage (GTDB taxonomy): Archaea > Halobacteriota > Methanosarcinia > Methanosarcinales > Methanosarcinaceae > Methanosarcina. The sequence continues at coordinate 980,789 of CAVTET010000001.1, forward strand.
TTGTGAAATAGGAGGTTTATCAAAATTATCAAAACTCTTTAAAAGAATGCTATGACATTAAAAAACCAGTTATTGGATGGTAAACTATGGAGTGATGCTATAACTTCCGATGTAATTGATAAAATTGTTGAAAATCAGGAAAACCATGTAGAAAAAGAAGCCTTTAGCAAGTGAATATATTCGATTTTGAGTAATTCCTCTATAGCCATAGCTGTTATGAGAACATACCCCTTGCAGCTTGGTGCCCAACCTTAACTTTGATTTATGATTTATGGAACTGGTTTTGAAACTGATGAGATTAGGAAATGGTGAGATTAGGAAAGACTTGGAATCTATTGAAACACCATTATTTATATTCGTTTGAACTATATCCATCGATCATGGATAGTAATTAGATATTTCCCTGATGTTATGTCACTCGAAACATTTATATGTTTACCGTGATATTTTGGAGATACTCTTTGATCAACAGTGCCTTGGTGGCTTAGGGGTATAGCGCGTCCTTGGTAAGGACGAGGTCGCGGGTTCAAATCCCGCCCGAGGCTTATTTCCTTAAAAGGTTCACAGCATACTTTCATTCACTGGGTATGATGATAAATTCATCTGAGCGCTATATATGCATTTAACTTTTTTCTTCATCTTTTTCGCATTACTCAGATAGTGAAAATTTTACAACTTCGTAGAAAAGAATTCGTATCACAACTCTAATGGAGACAAGGTTTTGCTAGATTTTGTTCTATTTGGCAATCATTCCAATTCTATTTTTATATTCGACACACATTATTTGAGTCAACTGATAACTATAATTTAAAATATTTTTCAGGTTTCTCCGAACAGCGGGAAATGAAAGATCATTTCCAATTAATTCGGTATAAACATCTGATAAATCTCTATAAGCGATATTTTTGCCTTGCATATTTTATCACTAATTCGAATAATGAGCAAATCCCCGATCATAAGGATAGGGAATTCGTGACCCTCTACTCTCCCAAAGTTACAAAAAGTCACTAAGGGGAAGCAAAATTATATTTGAAGGGCTGTAGATGCTCTCTAATTTATTTAAGAATCCGTCACTTATTTACTTACTGGCAAAAATATTCCTAAGGTTATCATTCACAAGGCTGATTGCTCTGCAAGCTGCAGGCGTACCTGCAAGTGCGTTTAACATCACGAAATCATGTATTGTTCCCAGGTATCTAACGGCTGTTACATTGACACCGGCTTGAATCAGCTTATGAGCATACGCCTCACCCTCGTCGCGGAGGACATCACTTTCATCAGTGATTATCAGAGCTGGTGGCTGCCCCTTGAGCTGGTCAATCGAAGCATGTAGCGGTGATGCTGTTGGCTGCTTTCGTGCTCCTTCATCGGGTAAATAATTATCCCAAAACCATTTCATCGCTTCACGGGTAAGCCAGATATCGGTTGCAAATTGCTGGTAAGACTGGGTATCAAAATTAGCATCTGTCACAGGATAAAAGAGTACCTGATAGCTAATTTTCGGACCGCTCCGCTCCTTTGCTAGTAGTAAAACAGCTGCGGCCCTGTTCCCGCCTACGCTATCACCAGCCACAACTAACTTTGATGTATCCATACTGAAGTTTTTCCCATTCTCTGCAAAATATTTTGTCGCTGCATATGCCTCTTCTATAGGTTACGGGTACTTCGATTCGGGAGAAGGAGTGAAATTGACGAATACAACCACAGCCTGGGCTCCATTAGAGATTTCTCGAACCAATCGATCGTGTGTATTTTAGTCTCCAAGAACCCAGCCACCGCCATGAAAGTACATAATGACTGGCAAAATACCCTTATTTCCTTTTGGCCTGATAATTCTAATCGAAATTTGTCCTTTTGGGCCAACTGGAATATTGAGATCTTCGATGTCTACTGGGAGTTTTGCCATCTCAGTAGTAGCTTGTAAATCGTCAAGAACCTTGCGTGCATCTATCGGATTGAGTTTGTAGATTGGCATTCCACCCTGCTTGTTTATCTTTTCTACAAATGCTTTTGTTGTTGGCTCGAGTAAGTCAATGGTTACATTCATGAATGATTCCTTCCAGCTTGCTTTTCAGTAAGTATAAAGGTACCTAAAAAATGTATAATATCAATTAAAACCGGCATTCTACAGATGTACACAGATTTAGAACTCATTTGCTTGTTTGCTCACTATTATTTATTGAAAGTTGGATTAATTTTTAAGCTGCTCCATATTGAGAAACTAAGTGGCATTTTTTGTACATCTCTGAAAGTTGTATGAAATGTAGTAAATTATTAAGAGCATGTCAATAAACATCTGATTTTCACTAGTATGGAATGTAACATTTATAAGCATCTGACAAAATTTAGATGTTTATCGAAATTCTTTTAATTAAATAAATCTATAGATATTTAGTGCTATATTCTTCAGTTTGCTGTGTTTCTTTTGTAAAGAAGCTTTTTCTCAATCACCACATTACTCAATTTTCACATCTACTAATTTTTCTAAAGGCTGTTGATAAGGTACTGTGACTTTAAGTATACCATTTGAGTATTTAGCAACTGTTTTTTCCGGGTTTACTGGGCAACAGGTCAATAACTGTCCAGATACTGAACTCCCTCTTTCCTAGCAGCTACATAAAAACTGTCCTCATTAATCTTAAAAGAAATATCTTTCTTTTCGACTCCTGGAAGAACTACCTCAATTAGAAAGTTTTCGTAATTGTCGTCAGGATATGCACAGATAACCGGTGATAATCTCAAAGTGCCTGCCATTATATTACCCCAAAATATTCATATTTGATTAAAGAATCCATTAACTTTAAATTTGCTACTTAAGCCTGCTTTTATCTCTGTTTACATTCACTCTGTGGTAGATACGAGGAGTAAATGTAACAAATCACAATATAGTCAATCATTTTAACAATTTTAAATACCCAGGTAAAAAACCTAGAAAATACAAATTTCAATATTGTATTGTTGAACTTATTTGCCTTAGTTCATCATTTCCGGAACCTTTCGAATGTCAGCTATCGCTTTCTTCTTCAGCTCGATCATCTTTTCCATATCATGGATTTTTGCTTCCAACCATTGTATTTTCATATCCATTTTCATTATTGCAACTTTCCTTTTCTGTTCTTCAGTCAGAAGTGCCCAAAACTCAGGTATTGGTTCTGCATGCATAATTGGTTGCTTTCCGGTTGATTTTTCATGATGCATATTCAACTACCCCTTTCATGTATACTCAAAAAAAATGTTATATGATTTCCTCAGATCATTGATTCAGTCTGAAAAACGAGTATATCTCACACTTTTGGGAAAATGCAGAGATAATCTTTCGCTTATGATTTTCAACAACGTATAGAAACGACAATTTCTGTCTAATGAACTATTTAATTTTTTTAAGTAAAGTAATATGGTAAAAGAAATGTATCGTATCTTTTTATTATTGTTTTATTATTGGTATGGTTAGAGGATTCCGACAAACCCAAATTTTTGGCTGGTTGTCTTTAAAGTGAATCTAAGCCAGGGATTTATCGAAATTCTCAACAATTATCCAATATATTCACAAATTCTACCGTTCCTCCCTCACTCTTTGACTCTTTATCTGTTCGCTTTAAGCTACAAAGTACAATTATCTACTAAATTATTTTAAATTAATTATACAAAAAATATTTTCTGAATAAAATTTATTTTTTCATAAAATGTTTTAAAACCAACAAATAAATTCTAATAATCATGTTTTTATTATATTCGGAGATCTTCACAAACTTAACATTAGAATTTTTCCCCTTAAAAAGAATGGTAGATTAACTTAGATCAAATTAAGACTCCATTCTAAATCACAGAAAACAAGCAATTGTAATGGAAAAGTATTTATATAGGAAAATTAGGATACAGAATAGATTCAACAGAAAATTATGCACGCTGCCTAAATTTGTCAGACTATTTTTCCTTTGAGCCCATCTTTATATATTTTATTTTTTCCATACTATTGTGGGTACATACCTTAAAATTTTTCCTTCAACGCTAGCAGTCTCCTTTCTTATAATGCATTCTTTTTTATTTTCGAGTAACTGAATTATGTGACGGTAACTTTGCTCAATCTCCACCGTGCAATAAGAAACATTATTCCCATAAAAGCCACAAGAGTTAGGAACGAAACAAGAACATCTCCCTGAGTATAAGTGTAATGAATTCCTATTGATGAAAAATCGCTCCCTATAGTAAAATACCTGATCGCACTGATGAGATGATTGAGTGGATTGACTGCTGACAAAGTTCTGAGTATAGGGGGAAAAGAGTTCACAGGGTAAAGTGCATTGCTCACGAAAAAGAAAGGCATAGTCAGCAGGGTTATTACCGCTTGCATGCCTTCTGGACTCTCCATAGTTATTGCGATCGCAACTGAAAGGAAAAGAAATCCAAGAGAGAATATCCCTATAAAAAGCATAATTCCAAACAATGAAACAAGAATCTGTAGCTGAGTATAACCTTCAAAAAATCGGACTCCAAGCAGAAGTCCAAAAACCATGATAACAGCTGACTGGATAAAAGACTTGATCATGCTTGAAAGTCCGATTCCTAGAATGATATGATTCCTTGGCAGAGGGCTTGCAAGAGTCTCTCGCATAAGTCCCCAGTTTTTATCGAAGAGCAACACAGTCCCCCCTAAAAGGCTCGTAAAAAGTGTGGTCATAGCAATAATGCCTGCACCTATGAAGGTCAGATAGCCTACCGTCCTGACGCCTGGGATCGCTGGCAATGTTGCTGTAAGCCTATCAAAGTTATTAGACATTGCAATTCCAAAAAAAGCTAACCAAAGAGCAGGCTGGATAAGTGTGGCGAACAGGAGTGCTCGGAATCGGACAAATCTTAGCATGTCTCGCCAATAGATAGTAAGAAATCCTGTATGCATATTTTAATGTCCTCTTGTCCTCAAAGATACCTCATAACCCTTTTCTGTTTCTGCATCTCTTAACTCTTTCCCAGTATAATGGACAAAGACATCGTCCATTGACGGTTTTTTGAGATTTATGGCTTTTATTGTAATCCCACCAGTTCGAAGCTTATCCAGGATCTCAGGCAGTAAATATGTGCCATCCACATTGATCATAACAACTATTCCTTTCGTTTTTTCCTTAATCCCTTTTACACTGTTTAGCTGCTTCAGTATTTCTCTAGCCTCCGAGTTGTCGCTAGTTTCCAAGTATATAAGGTCCTCTCCAAGCGCATTTTTTAACTCCCATGGCTTGCCTGCGACAATTATCTTCCCATGATCTATAATGCTTATTCTATCGGCGAGCTGGTCAGCTTCATCCATATAATGGGTTGTTAGGAAAATGGTTGTGCCCTGTTTGTTTATATCCTTTATATACTTCCATATTCGGATCCTTGTCTGAATATCGAGCCCCAGTGTGGGCTCATCCATGAATAGCACTCTCGGGTGGGTCATAAGCCCTCTTGCGATCTCAAGCCTGCGTTTCATTCCACCGCTTAGATGCCTTGTTAGAGTATCCCGTTTCTCTTCGAGCTTAACCAAGTCAAGCAGTTCATCAACTCGTGCATTCCTTGCATTTTTTGGCATGGAATAAAGTTTTCCATGATATTCTAGAATCTCTCTCACAGTCATATTCCTGTCGAGGGTTAGCTCCTGAAAAACGATCCCTATAGACTCCCTTACTTTTTCAGGCTCTGTTTTCAGATCATACCCTGCAATACTTACGCTTCCTTTCTGAATAGGCAAAAGGGTAGTAAGGACATTGATCACAGTACTTTTCCCCGCTCCATTTGGCCCAAGAAAAGAAAAGATTTCCCCTTTCCTAACTGTAAAATTGATATTATCGACAGCCTTTACCTCACCGAAAAAATACTCAAGGCCATTTACATCTATGATATTATCTTCCATAAACAATCCATCATCTGCTTTTTACCTAAGGAAAATTCAACCTTCAATAGTTAATAGATCTTTTGTTGTTAGGAAATTTTTGGCAGTTTACCGAATGTTCTGTAAATATGATCGACTTATATCCTTTTTCGTCATCATTATAAACAGGAGGCCCTCAATCGGTTAGCAGAACTGGTTGGGAGTCCAAAAAATAAGTTTGAACGCATTTGGTTAATTATCTCACGAACTACTTAAGCAATTTTCTATTATTAGTAACTTCATGCAAATAAATGTGTATTGGTATTTACATTTTTAGACAAACTGCCACCAAAATAGTTAATCAAGGATAACTATTGGCATCAAGTCCATATTATTTGAGTACTCCTCTATAAGTTAAAGTAACTTGTCATATTTTTGGGTCAGCTTTCAGAGCAAAATCAAAAGGTTATGATGTAGTAATGAAAAGACAGTAAAAGAACATCTAACTTTTTGTTCAAAGCACTTATACTTCATATTTTGTTCTATAATGCATATGAAAATTTAATCACTAGTTAACAAATTTATTGGCTAAGTCCCAAAGGAATCTTCGCTTTACCTATATAAGCCATGGTTGATGAAAGTTTCATCATCTTTTAACTTGTCCATGCATTTGAAAGATATTCGCTTAAGTGAATATCTAGATAACTTATAACCTATCCGAAAAGTCATTAATGGCATGTTGTAAAGGATCCAGACAGGGAGTGGTAAATACACACAAATTTTATGAGCTCATTAGAAGCACTTGGCTGGATTTAAATTGTCATGCTAATAGTTTAACATTAACCTATTGAGAACCGTATTTTAAGAGAATTATAAGAATCTATTTTTATAATTTTTATACCATAATATAATTTCAAAATATCAAAGATGAGATTTTTAGATGCCAAGAGTAGTATTCTTGATTCAGAAAAATTATGTTTTCATTTACCATACTTTTTTAATAGACAAACTTAAATTTAAATTTGAAAGTGTTTTCTTTGTGTTTAAGTTAGTTTTTGAAACCCTGCGGGATTGAATGGTAAAGTGAAATAAAAAGTTGAACCTTTACTCGGTTCAGATTCTACCCATATACGTCCACCCTGTTTTTCTATAATTTTTTTACAAATCGCAAGCCCCATTCCTGTTCCAGGATATTCTTCCCTTTTATGCAGTCTTTTAAAATATTCAAAGATTCTTTCAAAATGTTGCGGCTCAATTCCAATTCCGTTATCCTGCACTGAAAATGTCCATTCGTTTGTTTTTTCCTCTGCATAAATATGAATTTTTGGTGACTCTTCATTGTGGAATTTTATTCCATTCATAATTATATTCTGAAATACTTGAATTAACTGGGTAGGATCTACTATTATCTCAGGTAAAGGGCCATGAGATATAGTAGCATTATTTTCTTTTATTATCAATTTTAAATTAGATAGTGCCTGATTCAAAATAAAGTTACAATTCGTAGTTTCAGGTTCTCTAGCACATGTAGTCACTCGAGAGAAGTTTAAGAGATCATTTACCATATTTTGCATACGGGAAGCCCCTTCTACAGCGAAGTAGATATATTTATCAGCTTTCTCATCGAGATTGCCTTGATATCGCCTTTGTAAAAGCTGCAAATAACTTGTGATCATCCTCAGGGGTTCTTGCAAATCATGAGATGAAATGTAAGCAAATTGTTCTAATTCTGCATTGGAGAAGGTAAGTTCTTCTAATTTCAATTTTAAAGTTTCTTCTGCTTTTTTGAGCTCCATCATGTCTGTGACCACAATGCACCAGGCATTCGGTGATTCCTTAGACCTAATGAATTAATAGATAGGTTTTCTACAAAGCCACAACTATATCACTTTATAAGCTTTATTTTAGTTCATCCTTAACCGCATCATTCAAGTTACCACTTGAAGAACCTAGCCGCCCAGCTCACTTTTCTTCTCAGTAAATATTTCCTTAACTCATCTATTCCAAGCAGGAAGACTGCAAAAGGAACTGCAAGCAGCAGATATCTGAGATCAGGGGGAGAGGTATTGGAAATGAGATTTGCAAAAGGATTCCAGATAATAAAGGCAAGAATCAGAAGTTCACTTGCAATCCCTAAAAGAATCATGCGGTTGCTGAATAATCCCATTGTGAAGACTGACTGGAACCGAGTTCTGGATGCAAAAACGTTGGCTATCTGGCAGATTATTACCGCTGAAAAGAAAGCTGTTATAGCCTGCATATAAAGAGAATTGTTATTTGCAAGCTGCTCGCCGAAATTCCAACCTCCTTCAAAAAGTACGGCAAAATAACAGAAAAAGCCTGCAAGAGCTTCTATAGGTCCTTTTAGTCCGTAAGCTGTAAGAAGTACCTGAGGAGTTAATAATTTTTCATCCCTGGCTCTCGGGGGTCTTTTCATAATACCCTCTTCTCCGTTTTCCACCCCCAGAGCAATCGCAGGCAGCATATCTGTACCAAGATCAATTGCCAGAATAAGCTGTACTGGCATAGGAAGAGGCAGGGCAAAAAGGATGAAAGCTATAAAAGGTAGAACTTCAGGAATAGTATGAGCAATAATATACACAATGAACTTTTTTATATTATCAAAAACGGTTCTGCCTTCTTCTACAGCATATACGATTGTAGCGAAGTTATCATCCAGAAGCACCATATCTGCAGCTTCTCGGGCAACATCTGTGCCGCTTCCCATTGCACCCCCATATCTGCATTCTTGATAGCAGGCGCGTCATTAACCCCATCTCCTGTCATGGTCACAATCTCTCCTTCAGCCTGGAAAAGCTGTACGATCTTCAATTTTTGTGCAGGAGAAGTACGGGCGAATACAATGCTTGGGTTTTTCAATCTTGAAGAAAGATCTGTACTTGAGAGTGACTTAAGCTCGTCTCCGGTAATAATTTCAAGGCTTTTGGAATCCGCAAGTCCCACGTTCTTTGCGATTGCTTCTGCAGTGACCGGGTGATCACCAGTTATCATAACAACCTTTATCCCAGCTGTATGACATTTTGCAATAGCCTCTCTGGCTTCGGGGCGCGGAGGGTCTACAATCCCGATAAATCCCAGGAAAACAAAGTCTCCTGTATACTCTTTCTGCTCTTCTGCTTGCCTGTATGCAAGGGCAATTACACGTTCTCCTCTTTCTGCAAGTCTAAGATGCTGGTCAAAGAGTTCCTTTTTCTTTTCTTTGGTCAGTTCCCCCGCCTCTCCTGATTCCATAATTGCCCCACACATTTCCACAACCACTTCGGGAGCACCTTTAAGGTATACTTCGAGTTTACCTTCAGGAGTGCGGCAGATAACTTCCATTCTCTTGGTAAAGGAATCAAAAGGAAACTCTTTCATCCTTTGATAATCACTCTGAAGCTTTCTTATATCCTGGAAACTATTTGCAAAAACAAGAAGTGCTCCTTCGGTAGGATAGCCGGTATATTCAGTGGGTAATTCGCGAAGTTTTGAGTTATTACATAGCCCTGCGACCCTTATTAAAGCAGGATACACCTTTTCAGGATCCCACATGAGACTTTCTACAATATAAACCCTTTTTGCTCCTGAACTTGTAACTTTTCCTGCAATGCCTTGTTTTGTACTTTCTTCTGCCTCCTGCTCTGCAACCACTTTTTCAAGACCTGAAGGTATTTTAGGTACGAGACTTTCAAAATCGACGATGAGAGAATTTACTGCCATCCTGTTCTGGGTAAGAGTTCCGGTTTTGTCAGTGCAGATGACAGTAGTCGAGCCCAGAGTTTCTACGGATTCTAGGTTCTTTATAAGGGCATTCTGCGGGTTCTGGTGCAAAAAATCTGGCTTTGTTGCAAAATCAATGAAAAACTTCACAATTAGGAAATTTAATCAATATCCTCAAGGAAAAAATGATACACAAAGGTAAGAATTATGGTATCAAACTGCAGAAATATTATTTTTGCACCAGAACCCGTTATCAGCTTTAGGTAATACTTTAGGATCTGACTTTATCATACTATATACCCCCTTATAATTCAATATACATTATGCAGATTTGTTTTTAGTAATTGTTTTTACAATATAGATATGTTATAACCTATATGTACTAATGTATTCTTATATTTTACTTGTAGAGTCTAAATACTAGATTTAAAAATAAGGTCACAAATATTTGGAAATTTTAAGTATGTCCATGATATACCTACACAGCTTAAGCTTATGATGAGTTTAATGTAATGAAGCCTTTAATTATTGTGAGATTTAATCATTATAGAGAGATCTATTTGGAAGACTATAATGGAGATTTTTCTGATATTTTCTATTTATGATTGTAGTTTAGTTTAATTAGTTCCAAGTGTTCCAGGGGCTCCACATGTTCTAGAAGTCCCATAAGCTCCATGAGTAATGTATCAGCAACCTTTTCTTATTATTGATGGCATTTAGGAAATTTATAGACTCTATCACAAAAGCTATACATGTAAATAAGTATAAGATAAGTATAAGAAGAACTAGCTCACTGCGGTACATAAACTCACTCTTCAGCTACCGATATGTTGTGTGTAGTGAGCTACCCCTATCGGTTAATTAGAAGTAATTGGCAAATAAGGAGTTTCTTGGTTCATTTCTTTCTCTATCAAGAACAAGTCCCCAAGCTCATCCCCCACATTCCGTAGGCTTCAGACTCTAATTCGATTTTGATCTTGAAGTGAGAATTTTTTAATATTAAGTGCAGCATTGCTATCTCTATCATTTTTGTATTACAATTGGGACAGATTAATTCTCTATCCTTTAACGTTAGATTAGAATTGTGATATCCACAAACATTACATATTTTAGATGATGATTCAAACTGTCAAATTTTAAGAATCGTTTTTCCTAGCCATTCAGCTTTATATGTTAATTTTGTAACAAAACTACTCCATACTGCATCGGAAATTGATTTAGTAGACAATGATTTCGTTGCATTTCTTTAACAATCAGAGTTTCCAATGATACAGCTTGATTCTCGCTAACAAGTTTATTTGTTGCGATTATTAGAACCTTTAACTTTTTTTGACATTCTCTTCTGTAAACACTTCAATCGTTGAAGAGCGTTTTGGAGATACTTTGGATTTTTAACTTTTTCTCCAGTAGAAATAACTACACAGTCTGTGAGCCCTACGTCAATTTCTATTGTAGTTAATTTAGAAAACTTTTGTCTAACTGGAAGTTCTTTTTCTTTATCTATAAGTATACTAATATAGTATTTCCCTATAGGTGACATTGATAATGTTGCAGTTTTTAGAATACCTTCAAAACGTCTATGAATAATAGCTTTAACTTCACCAATCTTGGGAAGTTTGATAATTCCTTTCTCAAAATCAACTTTATAATTTTGGGGAATGGGAAATGACTGAATTGGATTTTTCTTTGATTTAAATTTTGGGAATCTGGTTTTTTCTCTGAAAAATTTTGTAAATGTAGTTTCTAAATTTTGAGTCATTTCTTGGAGAGATTGAGCATTTACTTCATCTAACCAGGGATATTTTTGTTTAAGAGTTGTTAGCTTTTCACAAAGATCAAATTGAGATATTGATTTTCCAATTTGTTGATATGTATTTATCTTTTGTTCCAAAGCCCAATTATAAACGAACCTACATGCACCAAAATGATCTTGAATTAATTTTGCTTGATCTATTGTGGGGTAGATTCGATATTTATAGGCTATGAACATAGGTATAAAATAAGAATTAAATAAATAAATATTTATTGTAAGTGCGAAATGAAAGTATTAAAATATTGCCAAGTAAGGTAAACTGGCCTTCTTGAGAAATAGGAATTTGCTGCCATGTGTAGTAAAGTTCAACCCCCAATCGCAGCGCCACCAAATATTTGAGCTAAAGTAGTTCGGTCTTGATTTTCTTTTTTGACTTTTTCTGTAGTGTTATTTAGTCTAGATACTTGATAATGTGGAATTGTTACTAATGATACTACTGCAAATATGAAAATCAGGCTAATTAATGAGTGTAGTTTTGCTTTTTTATAAAGTTCTTTTGAATCTTTATTCAGATTATAATAAAGTAGACTCAGCTCTTCTCCCAAATACATAATTGTTTTCCTTCATAACAAAAAATAGAATTTATCGTTTTTACTGATGCAGAAGTTTTCATACAAAAACTGTGCATCAGGGAAAAACGAAAAAACAGAAGATTTGCCAATAAAAATATTAGCTCTGGAATCTATTTTTGTGATGAAGTAAAATGATACAGAGCTGATATAACATTTCCCATTTCAATTGGTTGGGGAAAAATCATTATTTATGGGGATATTTGATAGCTAGAGCCTTCACTATACCCAATATCAACAGCAATGTTGATAGGCCTAAAATAAATTGAGAATCATATCTTTGAGCATATAATCCGGCCGCAATTTCACGCATGACTATCAAAATTGTCGCATCTGTTACATATGTAATTCTTATCTCTTCATGTTCACGAAAATCAAGAAAAGTCTTGAAAAGGTCAATAAGAACAAAAACTGTGAGGACACCGGATACTATTTGACCAAAACCACCCCCAAGAGTCCCAAATAGAATTGATTTGATATTAAGGAGAATATCTAGCACTCCCACAAGTAGCGCTAATAGTAATATATAAAGAATGATAAGAGTAACATATAAAGAATGATAAGAGTAACTAAATCAATCACTGTTTTGAATATTTTATTCTGATTTAACATAAATATATTATACTAAGCTATCATTTGAACCCCCCTTCTATAAAAAAAGATGTTAATTTCTTTAATTCCAAATATGTAGGAATTTCATCAAACTACGTAGAAATTGAGTATACTACTGTTATATATAGTCCTGATTGGTTATAAGCTTATTATAAAATCTATTTTGTTCTTGATCATTAAAAGTTTTCAGATAAGTAAAAGACTGCAAAACTTATCTGTCCAGCATAAAAGCTCAGAAACGGAATCATAGTGCGCTGATTTTTCTATAAAATCAAAATCTCTGAAATTCATTGGGGAGAAAAGTTCACACCGGAAGAACAAAATTTAAACCTTAAACAGAAATCTAACCTTGAATTGATAGCAAATTTGCGACAATACCAAAAATTGCAGTGTACTGAAAGTTCTATAAAATTGATATTACTTAATAATCCCTACAGTAATATAATGCCATAGATATCTGCATAGCCAGGTTATTCGATAAGTTTCTCGTCGAATTCCTTTTTACAAAAAGGAGAGCAGAAATAGTACGTCTTTCTCTTATATTCACTCTTGAATTTTGCTTTCCTTTTATCGACCTGCATTTTGCAAACTGGATCTGTTTCCGTAGATAAAATCGAATTCTTACAATCCATGAAAACTCCCTATTTCACTCTAATTTTTATAATGAGAGAAAGAATTACACCAGTAAATCCAGTCATTCAGGCACTTTCACGGCTTAAAGACTATAGATGATACATGAGAATCACGCTAGAATAGGAAAAATGAGTGGTACCAAAAGAAAAAAAGTAATTAATCTTGTATTTAAACAGCCTTAGTAGAAGAGTCTATTTTTGCAGAGTCTGCTTTTAAGATCGGTTCAGCTGGCTTTGCTACATTAACTTTATCATCTTTAGGTAATACTTTAGAATCTGACTTAATCATACTATATATCTCCATGTTCTTCATTATATTTAATGTAGACTTATATGTAGTAATTGCCTGTACAATGTAGATTGATTGCAACCTATAAGTATTAATGTATTTTTTAATTTTTTTCTAGAGTTAAGTTACTAAATTTAAAAATAGGGTCACAAATATCTGGAAGTTTTAATTGTACCTATGAACTTGTACAACATCTACAGACTGAAGTAAAATCCCGAAATAATTAGGAAATAGTTCTGACGTCTAGAAAAATAGTGGTTTCTGCTTAAGTAAGTAAAATATGGAAACTCAAATCGTAAATATACTCCTTTGTTTTAAAATTTTTGGTGAATAAACCATTAAACCATATATGTATCATTGATTTTCTTCTAAATATATATAAAGTTGTTCTCAAAGTATTGATGCTTAGCCAACTTATGCTGCGTTTTCGCTAAATTTTAATATTCTTGATCAAAAATGAATCGATACGATTTTAAAAACTAAATCCTGAAGAGCAGGAGATATCTTACTAGCATAGTAATGTTTATTTTAGTTTAAAGCCGATAATTGTTCATGGATATTTCAGAGAGAAAAGATCTTCAAGGAGCTAACCTTCAAGGAGCCAACCTTCAAGGAGCTAACCTTCAAAGAGCTAACCTTCAAGGAGCTAATCTTGAAGAAGCCAACCTTCGAGAAGCTAACCTTGAAGAAGCCAATCTTCGAGGAGCTAATCTTTGTTATGCTAATCTCACAGATGCTAACCTTCAAGGAGCTAACCTTATAGAAGCCAACATTGAAAAGGCTACACTTCAATTGGCTAAACTTCATTTGGCTAACTTTAAAGATTCTAATCTTCAAGGAGCTAACCTTCAAGGAGCTGATCTTTATGGAGCTGATCTTCAAGGGGCTAACCTTCAGGGAGCTAATCTTTATGGAGCTGATCTTCAAGAGGCTAACCTTCAAGGAGCTAACCTTGAAAGGGCTAAACTTGGAGGAGTTAAACTTGAAAGAGCTTACCTTATAGAGGCTAACCTTCAAGGAGCTAACCTTCAAGGAGCTAAACTTGGTGGAGCTAGGCTTGAAAGGGCTGATCTCCAAGGGGCTAACCTTCAAGGAGCTAATCTTCAAGGATCTGAACTCGGTGGAGCTAAACTTGAAAGGGCTTATCTTATAGAGGCTAACCTTCAAGGGACTAACCTTCAAGGAGCTAAACTTGGTGGAGCTAAACTTGAAAGGGCTGATCTTATAGAGGCCAATCTTGAAGGAGCTTACCTTATAGAGGCCAATTTTCAATGGGCTAATCTTCAAGGGGCTAACCTGAAATGGACTTACCTTATAGGAGCTAACTTTAAAGAGGCTAACCTTGAAGGAGCTAAATTTGAAGGAGCTAATCTTCAAGGAGCTGACCTTGAAAGAGCTCAGCATCTATCAGTTTACCAGCTTTCAAAAGTGAAAACACTTTATGCTACAAGATTAGATGAAGAGCTACTCATATCATTAAAAGAAAAGTATCCTGTCCTTTTTGAAAAACCGGAATGAATTTTTTATGATTATATAATTATTAATAAATCCAGCTGTCATGAATGCATAGGTTTTGTTACAAAAATTGTGTATTTTCTCAACATCAACTTTCCCTTAAAACTTTTAGTACTATTATCCCTAACTCATAAGCTTAAGAATATAGAGAAACGCATCCATATTTAAATTTAAATAAAATCAGCTATTTTTCGGTCTAATGCACCTTTTGGCTTCAAAGCTAATACTAAATGTTGTCTCATTTGCACGGTTGTAATATAGATTGCCCACTGCTTCAGATGTGGGTGTGCTACCTTATAATCGCAATAAATTGTTTATCAAGTGGATTTATTGATTTCACTTATGTCTTTCTAATACTTTTTTTGCATTTACTGGGAGATTGGCCATATGCCTTAGATTCATACTGATGTAGAATCCCACAGAAAACAAAATATACTATCAAAAAAATGGAGAAAAAAATAGACGCTTTTTATTTAGGTAAACATGTAATTCATAAAAAGCTATTAATATAAACTAAATGTTTATTCTCTTAAATTTTCCAATTGTGATAGTTTTAGGACTTGCACAGTTGAATGGAAAGATCGATAGCATTAAACTTTCAACTGTCTTAGTATAAATTCAATCAATTTAACAACAATTCATATTAAATATAATATGTATAAAGTCAGTATAATGATTGTAATATATTAATATAATGATTAATCTGAAATATTATGAAAATTTACTGTGTTGATATTCACATTTTCATTAAAGATTGGCACATTATTATCAAAGAAAAAGAGCCTAGTGAGACAGAATGAAAATAAATATGGGACGATTTACGGCAAACAGTTTAAATCCTGTGATCGGTCTGGCAAATGATGGGACTATTCTTTATTCAAATGGCGCAGGTGATCCCTTATTATATGAGTGGAACGTGAGAGTCGGGGAAAAATTGCCTTCTTATATCGAAGATTTCAAGCAAAAGATAATTTTCCAGAAGAGCCCAAAAAAAATGGAAGTCAAAGTGGGAAATGAAGTATACCTGGTCACATTTCATCCCACACCTGATGAAAGAGAAATAACCCTTTATGGATTTGATATAACTGATCAGAAAGAACTTGAAAAAAAACTTCAGGAAAGCGAAAAAAAATATCGTGATATAGTAGAGACGGCTAAAGAAGTAGACGCTAAATTGGGAGATACATTTGACTACATAGTAGAGACAGCTAATGAAGTAAACGCTAAGTTGAAAGAAACACTTAATCATTTAGAAGAATTAGTTAGAAAACGTACATTGGAACTTGAGAGTGCTTATATATCTTTAAAGGAAAACGAACTAAGGCTTGCTGAAGCTCAACTGATAGCTCATGTCGGAAATTGGGACTGGAATCTTGTAACTAATGACATGTATTGGTCTGATGAAATGCATCGCATTTTTGGGCTTGATTCTCAAAAATTTAGTGCTACTTATGATAACTTTTTAAGTTGTATCCATCCCGACGATAGAGATTATGTGGATAATGCCACTAAGGAAGCTTTACAAGGAAAAACTTATGCACTTGATTATAAAATCGTTTTAGCTAGTAGAGAAGAACGCATAATTCATTCAGAAAGAGAAGTTACTTTTGAGAAAGAAGATACCCCTATTCGAATTAGAGCGACAGTTCAGGATATTACTGAGCGTAAAGAAGCTGAAGAGAAAATTCGAACCTTGGCGAATATTGTGGAATCAACAAGTGATGCTATACTTATTTTATCCCTTGATGGTATTATTACTATATGGAATGAGGGTGCAGAGCAGCTTTATGGTTATTCATCAGAAGAAATTATAGGGGAAAGCATATCAATACTCACACCAGATGATCTCAAAAGTGAAACAAAAAAGCTAATTGAAATGGTTAAGCTGGGAGAAAAGATCCAGCACTATGTAACTTCAATGTTAAGAAAAGATGACAAGTTAATACATATTTCAATGGCTCTTTCTCCGGTTTTTAATACATCTAGAAAACTTGTGGCTATCTCAGCTATTACTAGAGATATTACTCAGAAAATTGATGCCGAAAAATCTTTATTAAAAGCTCAAAAAACCAGAAAGAAAGAACTCCATCATAGAATCAAAAACAATTTGCAAGTGATCTCTTCCCTACTGAATCTGCAAGCTGATAAATTTGAAAATAGAGCGTTTATTAAAAATTCGGAAGTTTTGGAAGCTTTCAGAGAAAGCCAAGATAGAGTGATATCTATGGCTCTTATTCACGAGGAACTATATAATGGTAACAAATTCGAAACTCTGAATTTATCGGCATATATTCGAAAACTGGTTGAAAAACTTTTCCAGACTTACAGATTAGATGACAAAAATATTCATTTGCATATGGACCTGGAAGAAAATATGTCCTTAAATATGGATGATGCAGTTCCTTTTGGAATAATTGTCACTGAACTAGTTTCAAACTCTCTTAAACATGCATTTTCAGGGAGAGATGAAGGAAAAATATATGTCAAACTGCATAAAAACGAAGCTGGAGAACTCATAAGTAACAGAGAAGAAGGTAAATGTAAAAGCTTTAAGAGTACCAGTTTCATTTTGAAAGTTTCTGATGATGGGGTAGGCATACCGAAAAGTATCGATTTAGGAAATCCCAACAGTCTTGGTATGCAGTTGATAACCACTCTAGTAGATCAATTAGATGGAGAACTTAAACTGGAACAGAATAATAAAACGGAATTTACGATTAGATTCATAGTAACAGAGAAATAAAAAGGCGTTAACTAATATAAGATACACAGTTTTTCTAGCATAAACTATGCATAATCAAGTGATTCATATTTAATCATTGATCCAGAAGAACAAAATGATAAGTAATGCTGGAGACTCAAAAAAAAGGACAATCGATTTTTTCTGATGATCTTTTTCCTAGTTCATCAAGAGCTGGAGTAAGATACATCAAGACGTGAAGTAAGAGACCATAGAGTCTCTAATCTTCGCAGAAGAGCATCTGCTCCCCTGTGAATATACTCGGATTGAACTTCGTATTTAAAATAAACTGCTTTCTCACTAATTTTTGCTTGCCTGGATTCATCCAAATATAGGACGAGAGACATTAGAATAGGGGACCAGAGATGAAAGAGTCTCTGCCCTTCGCAGAAGAGCAGTGGCTCCCCTACGAAGATACTCAGATTGACTCGGGTGTTTTGAATAAATGGTTTTCCTACTAATTTCTTTTTGTTTGGATGCATCTAGATATGGAATAATAGCTGAGAGAGCCTGTACCTTCATGCATTTATCTTTAAGATTGAAAGCTGATTCAAGTGCTTGTTCTAGAATTTCTTCTTTTCTTTGCTTATCCATATGTGGAAGAAGGAGAGAAAAAGACTCTATTCTTTTAGATTCAGATATAATTCCGGATACTAGCTCAAGGGCTTTTTCCATAGTTGCTTCATTTTTTGATCCTGAAAGATGCGGAACAAGCAAAGAGAGGATCTGGAACTTTGCATCTCCATATTGAATTTTGGAGGAGAAATCTAAAATATGCTCAATAAGTTCTTCTTTATCATGTCCTTTAAGATGATGGACAAGTGAAGAAAGAACAAGGGCTCTTTCGTTTTCATCTTGAATATTGGAGGAAGAATAAATAGCTTTTTCTATAAGTTCAACCCTTTTTTCCCTTCCAGAATCGGAACAAGTAGGGAAAGAGCCTGGGCCCTTAAATCTCCATATTGAATATTACAAGCAAAATCAAGGGCTTTTTCTATAAATTCTTCTTTTCCTGACCCCTTCAGTTGAGAGATGGTTGTAACTCTCTGATCAAATTGATTATGCATATTCTGTCTCTGCAGCTTTCCGGTGCAAGTACTACTTTTTGCTATAACTTTGTTGTCTAAGGCAATTTTTTCAGTTCCCAATGTGTCAAAATGCTCTATATCCTGAGCATTACTACTTTTTTCTCTGAAATCCGCAAACAACTTATTGAATTCTTCAATCACTTTATCTCTGTCATTTGTATTTTGTTTTATATCAACAGAACGATTTTCTACCATAAATTTCTCACTCCCATATAAAATTTTAAAATTAATTATCTATTACTTTGTTCATAAATTCGGACCTTTAGACCTATTTTAAAAACTATACATTTTTGATATAAAACATATATTATTTATTAAGATATATGTAAGTGATAGTAAAACGATATGGTATATTAATATATTCTAACTGAAAATAAATTGTAATTATAAATAATGATAAATATCAATTCAGTTCCATACAAAAGCTTTAAAGTGTTTACAAGTCCAGTAAATTCAAAGGAAATATTTAAAACACGTAAGTAAATTTCGATAAGTTTTCTTGATCTCTATTTTCAATGGCAGTGTATATAAAGTCCTGTAAATTCTGATTGACTCTGCATTTATGATAACTTGATCTTTTCATATTTATATGGTTATAATAAAATTCAATCAAGTTTTCCAAGAAGGGCAGGAGGAAAGATTAACATTTGTTATAAATCATGAGATTAATAAAATTCCTATACCAATTAGTTAAAGCTGGTACTATATAGTGTATGTTCAAAACTATATAAATGACGCCATATATTTAAAATCGTGTGGATAATGTTTGTGTAATTTTTAGTTACTACAGGAAAACAAAATTTTGGGGAAAATGAAAGGAGTTATGATATGCAGAAAATTATGGAAGTTAACATAAATGAGGCTACTTTACAAAAGTTGACCTTAACTTGAGAAACTTCAAAAGAGTTAATCTTAGAGGAGTTGACTTTATAAAAGCCAACTTAAAAAAATCCTGCTTTCGAGGAGTTAATCTTGAAGGAGCTGAATTTAGAGAAGCTCACTATTTAACATTTAAACAGGTTTCTAAAGTGAAGACACGACTCATTCCCTTCATCATGAAAATTTAGTTCTGTATCAACTAATTTTCTGTCACTACAAAAAAATATAATTTATCGTTTTTACTGATGTAGATATTTTCCTACAAAAACCGTGCATGAAAAAGTTACACTTCTGCATAGCGAGCATTACTTTTCAAAGCTTTTAGATATTAATTGCATTGGATAGATGACGTTTTTAATTTTACAGAAAAAAATACACGTTATATAATTCTTTAAACATTTTATATTTAAACCACACCAAAATAACACAAAAAATACAAAACAAAGATCGTAAATAAAAACAAAAAAGGAAGTATTAATGGAAAAATTTTTTGCAAAAGTGATTAATGATTAAAAATTACTTCATCACTATTTTACTCATTGAGTCTTTACTGTCCAAGTAGTCGTGTTTATTGAATTTATTGTTACTTGGTTGAATGAACCTGTTGCAAATGCCTGATTAGTCACATAACCAGTTTTAAGATCAGACTGTGCTATTGTGTAGGTAGATGTTCCTGAAATGCAGTTTCCTGGGCTAAGAGTACCATTGCTTTGTATAGTGATTGGGCTTGTAGCAATTTTGTTGTCTATAACATTGATAGGTGCTGTGATATTCACATTTCCTGAGTTGGTTACAGTGTAGGTGTATGTGATAGGCTGTCCGGCAGCATTATAAGTTATTGGAACTGCTGATTTTGTTATTGTCAGAGCTGGACTAATTACATCATTTGCTCTATCAATCAGCATAGTCCCATTTTTGGGCGAAAGTACCCCGTATATAATGTCAGTTTTTGTCTGGTGAATAAAATTTTTAAGATTAACAATCGCTAAATCTGTATATCCATGACTCAGATATTCATTTGTATCTTGTAGTTCAGAGATCAATTTAATCCCAGATTGACTACTTAATTCATATGAAGTGACTAAATCTTGTATAAAAGAAATCATTTGATAAATTTTCTGCGCAGGAGTCAGTACTACATTGATTATAACCTTCGCTGATGCAGTTGTATAATTTACAGCATCATTAGGCATGAAATCAACTTGTAACGTATGCATACCTGCAGTCAGTACAGTTCCTAAGGGTGGAGTATATATAAAGGTTCCATGTAATAAGGCTCCAGATATTGGATCTGAAGCATTTGTACTTAGCTGAGTGCGGCTCAATGGTGTATTATAGACTATATTAGCTGGGTTATTCCATAAAATTGTAGGAGCGGTTTTTCCTATAAACTGTCTGAAGGCTACGGAATTATTTCCAACAGGCACTGTGGTTGCAACAGTATTTGTGGATGGGTTAATTACAGAAGTATTAATACCCCCATAATTTGCTGCATAAACTTGCTTCCCATTCGGGGTAACTGCAATTCCAAAAAGCATGCTGTCTACACCAAGCACATTTGTAAGTATATTTGTAACTGCATTATTTGTTGTGTTAATAACAGAAATATTTCCCATGGAATCGTATTGGTTCGTTACATATACCTTTGTTCCATCCGGCGTGATTGTAACTCCATAAGGCCAATTCCCTACATTAACCGTGGCTGTAACATTATTCGTAGTTGTGTTAATTATAGAAATATTATTGCTACCAGAGTTTGCTACGTATACCTTTGTTCCATCCGGTGTGACTGTAACTCCTTCAGGCCACTTTTCTACAGGCACCTGGGTTATAACAGTATTAGTTTTTGTGTTAATTACAGAGACGGTATCAATCCCAGCGTTCGAAACATATACCTTTGCTCCATCCGGTGTTACTGCAACTCCATAAGGTAAGTTTCCTACAGGCACACCGGCTGTAACGGTATTAGTTTTAGTATCAATTACCGAAACAGTGCCATCAACATAATTTGTCACATATACCTTTGTTCCATCCTGTGTTACTGCAACTCCGTAGGGCCAGTTTCCTACAGGCACCTGGTCTGTAACGGTATTAGTTTTAGTATCAATTACAGAAACATTGTTGCTTGCTAAGTTTGTTACATAAACATTTTTTCAGTTTGGGGTGACTGCAATTCCCCAAGGACCGTGTAATCCACCAACTGTGGCTGTAATAAGTTTTGTGGCAGTGTCAATCACAGCTACTTCGTTATCGCCGTACTTGGTAATATATGCATATGGTGCCGCACCTGCTCTACACACCAGCATAAAAACCAAAGCTGTTAAAACTAAGGCTATGGAATACAACTTTTTTTTATTTATCATGCATTTTCTCATTTTCCGATGTCTCATGTATTATAAAGTTTGAATATGTTATATTCGGTATAGATATTCATTGATCTGCTTCTTAGTATTGTAGAATCACCAACTTTTGATATCAAATAAAATCGTATTGGTTATAACCACTAAATTTGTTATCTTCCCACTAATCCAACCATTTTGATTCAAAATAAAAGTATATTAACGAGAATGTAGAATAAGTTGTATAAACCCCAGTAATTTAAAAAATAATCAACTTTTTGTGTATTTGTAATCAGAAACAGTATGTATTTTTCCTGCGTAAAGAATTTTGAAAAACAGTTTTTTCGATTCTATCATCCTTATTCTATATTTCCAGATAGTTTACTCTAGCATAGAGAGAACTGACAAGTTCAGCTCAAGTAATTTTCCTTATGATGCATGGACAGGTTCGAGTAAAATTAAAGAATCCAGGGCTTCGATTGTATTCGCTAATATCATCATGCACGAATAATGTTTGTGTAGTTAGTGAGATAACCAACTTGATGCTTTTAAGCTTATTTTTCTCTAACTGTTTAACTCGTTCTACTAACAGACTGAGTAATTTCTGTTTTTCATTGGGAAGAAAAAGGATACAGAGTCAACTACACTTTACAGAACTTTCGGTACACTGCCAAATCTATATAATTCTTATTTCCTTATTTTTCTATTTACAATGGTTGTTTGGGTTAATTAATTCCAAGTGTTTCACTAGCTCTATATGTTCTAGAAGGTCCATAAGCTCCATGAGTAACAGATCTTTATATGGAGTGTATCCTTTCAGTGAATCTTTATACCAAGGATTGAAATAACTGTATACTCTAAATTGTTTTAAACTTTCACTTTTTTCTTTCCAACTGTGCAAGTCCTACCACACTTTTTATTAAGATACATATGTTTTTTAACACACACGACTGTTTTTAAATACACTTATCTATATATACACAAATGCTCATATTATTAACACAATTTCTAATTATACTGATATATAGGACATTAAAAAGACGTTTATTTTGGCACTTAGCTTAGTATTCAGTCAAAATATCAAAATAATATTTAAAAGACGGTCTATTATGGAAATGGAGTCTAAAGTATTCTTTCTATTAATCAGTATGATTTTATTTTCGGGGACTGCACTTGCGACATCTCTGACCTTGAAATCTGCGGCACAGCCTTATTACATTGATCCACAACATAATTTGTGGCTTAAAGTCAACATTAACGGCAGCACACAACATTTCAATGTGTATAATACACCTGGCTATCCCCCAAATGGGGATGCAGTCATGTGGGCATACGATAACTTTAGCTCAGGCAGCTTAAATACATCAAAGTGGACAGCATACAAAGAAGGAAACAATAATTCAACAGTAGACATACAGCATGGACATCTGGTGTTGTCAGGCTCTGATAACACATCTTCTGCAAATGTTGTGCTGAATAAATCGTTCACGAACGGCATTGAATTGGCGGTCAATGAAACACTAACAGGGGGTACCCATAACTTAGGCACATTCTCTAATGCTTCTTTTGGTCTCGGTACACTCGTAGGTGGGATTAGGGGAACAGATTGGTGGCATACACATTTCAAAGCTGGTGGTGGCTCATTCCAAAGTCAAGGAATAGACAAAGCAATAATTTGGGTAAACTCAAACAGTTCGGATATTAATGTGCCAATCCCTGGGATCAGACTAAATGATTACGTCCAAGAGAATATTTCACATACAGTGGCATACAGTCATGATTCTTCTGGTAATGCAAATATGTACATGCTAAATGTAACTCAAAATCGTCTACCCTTATCTATACCTGATCCATATTGGTATAACCAGTTCAATCACCCATCTATCTATTTCAATAAGACTGGCATATTTGGTCACAAATGGTGGATGTTTATTACACCATATGCATACTCGAGAGGTGAGCTTGAAAATGCATGTTTGTACTATTCTGATGATGGCCTAATTTGGCATGTACCGCCAGGAGTGAAAAATCCTATTGGAACACCAATAGAATCTGAGTATGAATCAAATGCTTATGGTCTTGATCCGTATGGTTCTGATCCATACGGTTCTGATTCACGTGGTTCTGATCTATATGGATCTGATTCGCATATAATATACAATCCTAATATCGGGAAATTCATGTGCTACTATGTAATAGTAGATGTCGTTGGTGATGAAACCGTAGAAGATCCGAAGGTTAAGACTTATGATGGTATTACTGTTTCACCAGAAATAAATGTCAATGGTCATGGTGTATCACCAGCTGTATTGTATGATGAAGCTACGAGAACATATTACATGTGGATTGTTGATATCGATCCTACCCCGCATGTAATATACAGATACACGTCCACTGATGGGATTCATTTTAGTAATAAGCAAGCAGTGGGTCTATCAAGTTAATATCACCCCTGGCATATTAATGTAATGAATTATCCAGGAAAATCGACAATTTATGCATTACTTACAATGTATAGTAACAACGGATTCACCGGCGATCTACATATTGCAACTGCAAATAACTACACCGATAATTTTACAGTTCAAAACACATCACTTCTAAAACTCAAGGAATCATCATGTCCAACACATAAGGATACTCTGTTATATCGTAGTGCAGGTGTATTTAGTGATGACGGAAACATCTTGAAACTCTGGATACCTGTGCAAGATAATAATGGAGTTTGGACTGTTTTTTACACGCAAGCAACTAAGGAAAAAGGTGTCTGGAAAGTTGGAAATTTCACAACTCCGCGTGCACCGCTTATGACAACCAAAAACACATAATACCTCTACACACCAAAACAATGGATGATATCACAAGGCGATTCGCCAAAAAGTCATGGAGTCAAAAGAGAAATCAATGAAGTTTGGGGGTATAAAATAGGTCACACACCAAAAATAAATGTAAAAAATATGGGGACGTACACTCAAATTGATGTTAAGCCGACCAATTTATAAAACGTGTTTGATTATCAGGTAATGATCCCTGCTAGTATGCTTAACATATCATCCCAGAGAGAATCTCTGGATGTTGAGCATGCATAAGTACACAAAATAAACAGCGTTGTATAAAGGGCAGCTTGTAAATCTCAATTTTAGTAATTTAATTAGGGCTTACAAGGCTGTCTTCTGCAAGACTATGTTAACAGGGGTTAAAAATCACATTTTATGAAGTTCAAAAATTCCAATATTCAAAAATTATGCGGATAAAACAATGACTTTAACATAAAAATATAGACTACAAGATATATTCATTGGTACGCTGTTTATCAATTGCCTTTGAAGTGTGCATAAGCTTAAAATGGTTAGGATATTATAAAATATCTTATTATAACATATTAGAATGTAATGAAGATAATCAGATATAATGCTGCTGTTAAAGTGTCTGGTTTACCATCATTTTCATCCATTTTGCTTCCGTTCCGTGACTGATCAGATTCTGTTTTACAGAACTTTCAGGACACTGTTTATCCAGGTAAAGTACCAAACATCCGATAAAATCTGATTAACTTCGTACTTTTTTCTTTACCACAACAGAAAAGGATAAAGAGCTGGTCACACTTTACAAAACTTATCAATTTTTTTGAATTTTTTCGTCAATTTGCAGCTTATTCTCCATTTGAGTACCAAAATCGCCTTCAAAACTATTTTTTGCTCTGTAATACCCAAGGAAGTAACCAATAATTATTGCACCAGTAGCTGCCTGAAGGCCAAAAAGCAGACTTTCGATTTCATCACTTGGGGGAACCCAGATAGGTTTCGCAATAGGTTTGTAAGCCCCACCTGTAATTTGATCAATAACGGCTGCAGGTTTGTCGTCAGCTCCACCATATTCGGCATGTGTAGTAGAAGACATATAAAAGAACTGGGCTGCAAAAATCAGAATTATAGCAATCACGATAAATTCAAGTTTCCTGCTCATGCAGCAAGCCCCCTGATTTTGCGAACTAAAGATTCGGTCAATACGTTCATTTCAACAAGGATATCACTCTTGACTTCAATCACGTACTTGAAGAGTAGGGCACTAACAGCGCCTTCGATGATTGCCAGGGGTATCTGAGTAATTGCGAAGACTTCCAGAAATTTGCTGAATGAACTGAAGAAACCCACATAATTTAAGATTCCTCCTGCAGGAAATGCCAAAGCAAGTTCCGTAGAAGTTGTAATATAAGTAGCCCAGTCTCCGAAAGCTGCAGCCAGAAAGACAATTAAATAAAAGTTGATTTTGGTTCTCATTCCGGCCTTATAAATTAGGTATGACACCACAGGACCCACGATGCCCATTGAGAATACATTTGCTCCGAGGGTCGTAAGCCCACCATGAGCTAGGAAGAGAGCTTGGAAAATCAGCACAATCGTCCCAAGAACTGCAGTAATCGCAGGTCCAAAAATGATTGCACCTACACCTGTTCCTGTAGGGTGGGAACAACTTCCTGTAACGGAAGGCATTTTCAAGGAGGAAAGTACGAAGATAAATGCACCTGCGACAGCAAGGATAGGTAATATCTCGCGTTTTTTGTTCACTAATTTATTCATTTTGTAAACACCAAATGCGACCACTGGTATTGATACTGCAAACCATACTAGACACCAAAATACCGGTAAAAAGCCTTCCATTATATGCATAAGATCACCATGAAATATCAAGTCAAGTAACTATGATTAAGACTCACGCACTTGAGGTACAAAATCAAGCTTAATAGACTAAGTAGTTTAAACTTGAATTTTAACCAGCATAAGGTTTAATGCAGTTGATTTTTCAGTTAAACAGTGTGAGTCTTAATATTATCTTAAGTAAAGGTTAGTTAATTTAAATCAAATTTAGTTGTTTTAAACCTAAATAAAGATTGTTATTTAAAAAAACCAACTGCATAACAATTTATAAAAGTAATTTAGTGTAACAATCGCACTCAATGTAAAATAAATTATAGATTAAAACAAGTTAAACCTAAATCAATAGATGGTTCTTTTGGAACGTTATTTATATTGCTTCAAATAATCCCCTTAAGAAACCTGAGATGTTCCCACATCTCCAGACGTCGGTGATCTTGGAGATGAGATGAGTCTAGATGTGCTGGTGTTTATGCGGCTGGTTTTGTTCCTGGATCTTTTGATGCTGTTTCTGGAAATAGAGTTGCTCCTGCAAGATTTGGACTTGGATCTGGAGCTTTTGCGGGCTCTGCAGGTTCTGAAGCATTCACACTATATGGCATTCCACCGTATGAAGGACAAATCCAATTACCGTTTACCCATACACAACCAGTACCATAGCCCTAGTAAGGATGAATTCCCCAGCCCCAGACGCCACCCCAGCGACCGCCACCATGTGCACTAACTGCCACTGTTGTCACAGATAATACAAGAAGTACTGCCAGCAAAATGGTCAGTATCTTTTTTAATCTACTCACTTTTTGTTTCAACATTTAACTCATTCCTTTCTTGTTAGGTTTAATACAATCTTAATCCGGCTAGAAAATAATTTGTTGAGATCGGAGGTTTATTTTAACTTTCATGTGGCTGTATGGTAAACTTGTATTTAATATTTTTCGTTTATTTAATTATATTTTATGCTATTAAAGTTAAAAATTGTGTTATTTATTCCAAAAAAAGAATTTATATATGTTACTGATTGAACAATCATTCGTCAAATCAATTAAATTAAAGACCCAAAAATTTTGATATTTTACAGATGCTATGCCAGAAAAGATTTTTGGAAATATTGAAATTATAGATGTTCAGGTTTTTCTTACCTGGCTATCTAAAATATTTACACTTACAAGCCAGCAAAAGTTTGTTAATATCAAGTAGGCAGTGTACTAGATTTCTGTAAATTTTGAATGGTTATACGCCTTTTATTCACTATTTGTTCTAATTCATGGACCTAATTATCATTACAATTCACATTTTGACTCAAAATGCAATGCTTCTCTTGGATCTATGCAAGATGGGAATAAAGCTTTACTTATGAATAAAATTAAAAATTGTCCGAAAAAGTAATATAAATATACATATATGTAATACTGAACAAACTTGTGAAGTTAAACTAATACTCGGTCAGAATAAAGATTTCAGCTCAGAACCATAGGAAATTAGTTAGGGGAATAGATAAAATGCACATCCCAGATGGATATTTAGGGCCGCATACATATATTATTTTTTGGATCATCATGATTCCGATATGGTATTATGCGGGACAGAAGCTGAGCACAGAGCTCAAATCCAAACAGGTACCACTGCTAGCGCTATCAGCTGCGTTTTCATTTGTAATAATGATGTTTAAATCCCTGTTCCAGGTGGTAGCACAGGCCATGCCGTAGGCGGTGGAATTATTGCCCTAGTCATAGGCCCCTGGGCAGCAATTATAGCTATATCTGTAACTTTGGTGTTACAAGCAATGATTTTCGGTGATGGTGGAATAACAGCCATAGCCACTAACTGCTTTAATATGGGAGTAGTAGTACCTTTTGTCGCTTACTATGCCTATAAGCTTATTAGCGGAAATTCAGAGATTACATCTTCTATAAGAGTTATTGCTGCGGCCATTGCTGGCTGGATTTCTTTGACCATGGCATCTTTTTGTGCGGGCATTGAATTAGGAATACAGCCAATTTTAGAGCACACTGCTAAAGGAGTCCCACTTTACATGCCATATACTTGGAGTGTAACTGTTCCTGCCATGGTACTTGAACACGCTTTGGCATTTAGTATTCTTGAAGCACTGATCACAGCAATTATTTTTGCTTATATCCAGAGAACAGATACATCTGTATTTTACGGAGAGAAATCTGAAGCTGAAATTAACAGAATAGAAATAATGAATGGAGTCACAATCTGAGGTGAGAATGTGGATAAGATGATAAGAAACTTATCTATTGGCTTGATATTATTGATCATATTTGCGCCTTTAGGTCTGCTTGCAGCAGGCACTGCATATGGTGAATGGGCACCAGATGAGCTTAAGGACCGGATCGGGTTTGTGCCACATGGGTTGGAAGAGCTCTCGGATCTATGGCATTCACCAATGCAGGATTATAACATCCCTAACGCCCCTTCTTTTAAGGATTCGAAGCTGGTATCTTCTGTAGGATATATTCTGTCTGCAGTAATCGGTGTAATAGTTAGTGGCAGTTTTTTATATTTAATTGGAAAGAAGGCAACTAAACACTAACAAATTAATCGCGTCTTGGATCATTATGATCCAAATTTTAATTTTTTTAGAAAGGAAACGAGATATATTGGGTCTAAAAAGGCTCAATTACTTGATTTATTGGTTAGATTTCCTGCATGAGTGAAGATTGGATATATCATGAATAGAGTAGGCCCAATATTGTGCCAATTTGAAAAATAGTAGATTGGCAGGACGGAGTGGTAAAATCCTTCTATAAAACTTGGTATTTTGTTTAAAAAACCTGAAACACCAGCTATCTGCACTTATATATACGGAATTCCACTACCACAGGTTCAATGAATGACTTCAGATTCTCGTATTTTTGATATTTTTTGGATAGACATATAATGTATAACAACTTCATATTTAATATTTTTCTTTATTCTTTTTATATTTAATGTTATTAGGCTTAAAATTAATATTACTCTTTTTATTTTAATTCAACCACTATTTCAATTTACTTTAGTTTCTGAGTTATTATTCATTACATTTTATAAATCATTAATTAAATATACTCTTATAAGTAGATATATAATTATACTATTCTCTTGATAATGAAATATAATTATCAATCTGCTTATTTCCATTTATTTCTTTAAAATAGTATATTTAGAATTATGATAATTTTGACCAACAATTTGCCGATTGGGAGTAAATGGAAAAAATAACAACCATATAAAAATGATACAAAATGAAAATAATTTCGGAGTGTATATAAATATGGGGAAACACAAATTTGATAGAATGAAAACAATACTTGGCATTCTCATGTTAGTCTTTGCAGTAGTGCCATTGCTAACAGTGTCAGCGAGTGCACAGAACTCTAATACTAGTTCTGTTGGACCTATGGTAGGACCGTTTGGATATTACCCACCAGCTCCCTATGGAGATAGTGGGGATAGCGAGGTAGTCTGCGGACCTTATGGATGCTACTGGAATGAAGCCACAGCATACATCCCGAAGGCTATAATAGCCGATAATGGTTGGTAAAAATAAACCGTTATTTCGTCAATGATCTCAATCGCTGACTAATTAAGCGTGGAAAGGAAACAACATTTAGTATCTGCTTGTAACCACAAAAATAGATTGGACTGAAAAAAAGCTGATTTACTAAAAATTAAATGCATCTACTTTTTGCTATACTTTTCAGTTTGTGGGTTGGGTACTAATGAACAAAATATTAAGGGAAAGTTCACGCTTCGAACCTATAATATTAAACCCATACATCAATGAAAAAATAAGAAAAAGACATTTGTCCGTAAAGATATTGGCTTTTCATTAACTTAAAAAAAGGACAAAATAATAACTACGGAAGAAGATAAAAAATAGGGCAATATTGATAACCTTAAAGAATATCATTATTGCCCTGAAAAATTTGGTGACCAATCATTTTGAATTATACATGGAGATTACATCCATCAACATGAAATTAACAACAATAAGATATTGTTTGTGCAGTTAGTGAGATCATCAATCCGATACTTTTAAGCTTATTTTTCCCTAACTGTTTAACTTGTTCTGCGAATAGACTGAGCAATTTCTGTTTTTCATTGGGAAGAAAAAACAGGATCGATTACACTTTAAAGAACTTTATGTATACTGCCAGAACTATATATTTATCATTTCCTTATTTTTCTATTTACAATGGTTGTTTGAGTTAAGTAGTTCCAAGTGTTCTAGGAGCTCCACATGTTCTAAAAGTCCCAGAAGCTCCAAGAGTTCCAAAAGTTACAAGAGTCCGGAATCAACAATGTGTTCTGATTACTGATGGCATTTCGGAAATCCAGAGATTTAAACATTTAAACTATGCATAATCAAGGGATCCAGATTCGGCTACATACAATAGTTCAATAAACCAACAAATTGTGGATGTGGCAAAGGGGGTAAAAATTACAATAAAAATAGTATATCTAGTAAAAGGACATCCAAAGACTGCTTATTTGCATTGTGATGTAACATAGGGTATAGAAAAAATTTATAATTTGCCAGAATAAATATTGTTTTGTCGAACAGACAAACAAATCCTCATACAGTAAATTAGAAACTGTTGATGTGTGCAGCATCAGCAGTACCTTCCTCTCTAATTTATTATAGATTTAGAATTTGAACTAAAAAAAATATCTCAGATCAATTTTAGTTTCGCTTAAATATTACCCACTTGTATTTTTGGAGTTATTTTTTGTGATTAATGTCTAAATTTAGATCCAGAAACTGAAAATAAAGGAATAGATACTTGATAAAATAAGTAAATAGGTATGTACACATGACTTTTTTGACATTCGGATTTCTGTAAAGCCTAAATTTTGAAATCGATAACTTTCAAGGTGGCTACAACTGGGAAAAGCTTATGGTATTTTCCGGTAGCCCCATATAGTCAACGATAAATCGATCATTAAATCAGTCAGAACTTCTTCATTCGTGAAAGGCACTGGATATATCATGTTAAGGAGAATAGTGCCTTTTATCATAATCCCCCAGTACATCAGGAGTTCTAAAGGATCCTTATTCCCTATTTTAACGTTATTGAAACGGGCAAAAAAATCAGCTGTAGCTTTGTAGTCTTTAAAGTCCATCTTTTTGACTTCATCTCTAATTTCACCATCAACCGGTGCAGCAATTGTCAATGCCTTTACCAAAGAACTATTGTCTTTATTGAGTTGTTGCAGATTTTTGATGATGATTTTCATGTATCCTGGAAAATCATTGAAATCAACATTTTCTGGCTGCTTTATCATCAACAGTTCGTCTGTATATTGGTGATTGATTCCTTTAAGGATATCAAATTCTCCGTCTGGAAAATATTTATGGATCAGGCCTATACTTACATTGGCTGAATCTTCTATATCTTGAATGGTCACTTTTTCGTAACCTTTTGTTCCAATGAGCATACGTGTAGTATCTTGAATAGAAATGCTTTTAGCTTTATCATCTGGTTCGATGCTCATTTCGTCATCTTGAACAGTCTTTTTATTCACTATATAATACCCTCTTAATTTATAGAAGTTAAGAACAACAATTTTAGTTAAGTGAATGCAGATAGTAACGTTTTCGACAATCCAGTATAAGATTACATAAACAGTAAGAATTTAGTTTACATTTGATTTATAGTTTTATTTAGTTATAGTTCCTATCATTAACCATTAACCGATCCATATATACTGATCAACCAACAATCGACAAAATTTCAAATTGGAAATTGGCCAAGGTTCAAAACTTTGCGCTGAAGTAAACAAAGTAATTGTTGATTTGAAATAACAGTTTTTTAACATCGATGAACTTAAGAGTACTTTCACATTAAGCAGTTGATATTTTAAGAATTCTGTATTACCATAGTTCTCAAATTTTAAGCACCTAATTCTAGTTCACATTTGATACAAAACAATATTTTTATGATAAAGGAAAGAGATTCTGATACAAAAATTGTGTATATAGAAAAAAAATAGAAGTTTTATTAGTACAATCATTGACTTTTTTATTTTATCAAAATCAGTTTTAAAATGCAGATTGCGACAATACAATCATTTTTTCTATAAAACCCGAAATCTAAAAAAAATGATAAAATGCCATCAAAAGCAAAAAAGGCATTCTACCATATCACAGGCCTCTCATCCTCTGTCCTGTAGAGTTTATCTACTGGCTTTATACTAGAGAACGCCTTGTAAAACTCAGGCACATTGAAGACAACGCCGTTGACCCTAAACCTGTTTGGAGGGTGGGGATCAGTAAGTGCTCGCATCCTCGGCTTTCATCAGTTTCAGATTGCCTCCACATCTGGGCGAAGCTTAAGAAGAATCTTTGATCACCCGTAAATCCATCAATCGTCTTAGGCCCCTCTTTCAATGAAAGTTTGTAGGCATGGTAGGCCATCGTCAATCCGCCGAAGTCTGCTATATTCTCCTGCAGGGTCAGATTGCCGTTGACGTGTAGGCCGGGCAGAACCTCGAAACTGTTGTACTCATCCACCAAAATACCCGTGTTTTTATTAAAGCTATCAGCATCTTTTGGTGTCCACCAATTAGTTAAATTTCCATTAACATCGAATTTTCTGCCCTGGCTATCGAAGTGGTGAGTCATCTCGTGTCCTATGATGGCACCAATTGCACCGTAGTTTACCGCATCATCAGCGTCCTTGTTGAAGAAGGGAGGCTGAAGAATGCCAGCTGGGAAGACTACGAGAACCTTATTAACATCAGCATAGGCGTTAGCCTCCTGGGGATTCATCTCCCAGAGCTTACGATCCACTAGCTTGCCTATCTTATCCAAGCCATCGAAACTGTGGTGGAACTTAAATTTCGAGGCACGAATGGTATTCATAACATATGAATCATTATTCACTTCAAGCTCTGAATAATTCAGCCATTCATCGGGGTAACCTACTTGAACATCCAAAACATCAAGCTTCATTAGGGCCTTTTTCTTGGTTTCGGGTTCCATCCATGTCAAATTTTTAATTATATCCATGAATGCTTTCTTTAGGTTGGATACAATCTCCTGCATCCTGGCCTTGGAGCTTGAGTCGAAATACCTGTCTACATAGACCCTGCCTATGTCCTCACCTATGGCTTTGTATTCTGCATCAAGGACCCTCTTCCAGCGAGGCTTCATCTCCTGTTGGCCATTGAGCTCTTTCTCATAGAAATTAAAATGCCCTATCTCTAGATCTGAACTGAGATAGGGAGAAGTAGCTAAAATCAACTTCCAACGAAGGAAAGTTTTTAAGTCATTTATATTCTCTTCCTGAATAATAGTGCTTAACTCCTTGAAGTATGATGGGTTTCTTACATTGACCTCAGTTATTTTCGGCTGGCCCAAGAAACTAAAGGCACTAGACCAATTCATTCCTGGAGCAAAGGCCTGAAGCTCCTCAAGGTTCATCTTATTATATGTCTTGACCTCATCTTTATCTTTCACATTAGTAAAGGATGCATTGGCGAGCTTGGTCTCTATTTCCATGACGGTTTTGGCATTACTCTTCGCGATCTTTGGGCTATCACCGAGAAAGACGAACATTTTGGCAACGTGAGTTAGATATTGCTCTCTTATCTGGATAGATTCGTTGTCCTGTCTGAAATAGAAATCTCTATCTTGAAGGCCTAACCCCCCCTGAGTGAGAGTAACGATCATGATCGTACTGTTCTTTTTATTGGGCTCGGCATACATAGAGAAGAAAGGATCTATGCCACAATCCATCATTTTCATGGATACAGATTGGACATCGGAGATGTTGGCGATGCTGTCTATCATCTTTAGCTCGTCTTTGATGGGATCAAGGCGCTGCTTTTCAAGGGTAGCAGTATCCATTCCCATAATGTAAAATTTACCTATCTTCTGCTCGCGGCTTTTCTTAGGAGCAGAGGTGTTGTTGGCTGCACTTTCCACTATACTTTTAACGTGGTCATAGGTTTTGTCCTCCACTATCTTCAGACTCTCCGTATCGTGATTTATCTGCAGGTACTGGGTGGCTTTTTATCCAAGCCTCTTTAACATACTCATAAAAATCGTCGCCAGGTTTTACTAAGAAGTTCATACCCCCTGGATCGAAAGCTTTCTCATATCCTGAAATCGTTTTATTACCCATCGAAGTTTCAGAAGAACCAAAAGCTACGAGGTTTAAAGCGATAATTAATGTGATACCAAAAACGAATACATATATTACTCTCTTTCTTTTCATACGTCCTCAACTTCTATGGATTCTAAAATATCTCTTACACTAGAGCAGATGTCTGAGTTAATTTCTCAAAAGCTCCAATATTGAGTATATCTACAAATACTAAGTCACAAGAATATCAAAATTATTATCGTTTGCAAAAAATGGATGGAAAATTCCATTCAGAGATAAAAAGTATAATTCATTAAGTTAAAGACCAAAATAATGCAGAGGTAGGTTTATATTATCCAATTGGATAGGTTTAAAATACAATTGCTCTTTTTACTATTGTTGCTGGTACTTATCTCGCCCATCACATCAACAGCTTCTGAATTTAGTTATCCAAGAATTTCAGATCACCCATGGGATCATTCCCCTATCACCGTATATATAAATAACAAAACTGTTCCGCTCCATTATAGTCCCACATATTACGCAGATATAGAAAAAGCTCTGAATTATTGGTCAGGAGGTGGAAATGGTAAACTGAAGTATATTCCTGTGTTTGAGATTGTGGATTCAGAAGATGCTGATATCAGGATAAAATGGGACACAAATCTGCAGAAAGATCAAGGTGCTCCTCATGGAGTTGCAGGTGAAACAATCCGGCATATTGCCAATGAGCAATTTGTATACGTAACTATTATACTTGGAGTTGGAAATCAGCAGTGGATTGATTGGGTTCCGTATAGTGATACAGCAATGATTGCCATTGTAGAACATGAATTAGGCCATGCCTTGGGGTTGGATCACAGCAATGATCCACGGGATATTATGTATCCATCCAATGAGCAGATAGATAACACAAATCCTTTCTTGCAGAGTAAATACGGTTCTCTTTTGCTTATTGTGTTTTACACAGCTATTGCGGTTATCGTCTTCATCTATGTAAGCTGGTTACTTAACAGGAAAAAAAGATAAACACTTAAGGATGAGTACTTTAAATAAAGATTTCTCGATAGTGTATCGATTTTCTGTAAAATCATAACATTTGAGTGGCTCTGTATAAATTTTCTATAAACTGGCTTCATTAGGTTCAATTTATCCGACATTCTGTAGATGTACATAGATATAGAATGTCGGTTAGTTTATCTTGAGTATCATTCTAATTTCATCGGCTCCCCGCAACATTTTATGTCGCCGTTACAGCATGCTTCTGTAGAGCAGATATCGTCCCCGCATGTATTTACTACCTTAAGTTCGAATCCACATCCTTCACAAGAAAGACGCTGATCTTCTTTTAGTTCACTGCAGTTCACTTCATATCACCTCAAAATGTTTAACACAAAAAACACGTAATTTAGATTTAAATCTTTTTCAAAACAACGATTTTGAGTATTGTTCAAAATTTTAGCTTTTTTGTGTGGGTTGGAAATAATTTTCCAGTTGAAAACTAGCTACCACAAAGAGATAACCACCACAGAGAGATAAATAGATTCTGGTGTTATTTTTCCGCATAAAATGTTTTCAAATTTATTTTATTCGAATACCCTGCAGAATGCCGCAGGGACAGAAATTTCCCCGAGAACCATTATTGATTAAGTTAGTTGTATTTTCAGCAGATTTGTAATGAAATGGAACTTAAGCATGCAAATCGTTGTGTAGGTAAAGTAAAGTATCACCTGATTTTTTTTTGTGTGTGTGAAATGTAGTAATAAGTTTCTTTTAGATGCAGAAATCATCAGCTTTTTGAAAAACGTATGCTTTTAGATTGGTGAATGGTACTGTTTTGACTTTGATGCATTGGTACTGATTATAATCATATTCGTTCTTTCGTTGGTGCTGAGCTCCAGTATTCTTCTTCAAAAGTTATGCAAATCATAATTTGATTTTTTAGAGATTTAAACTTTCCTTTTAATACTCAAATGCGTAGGAGTTTATCGAAATTCTCAAATATATTAACTTTTGTTTGTAGTTTAAATGTTTAAATTGTCCATAACTGTGATTGAGAGTTTTTGAAAATTATCTTCGCTGTTAAAAACGATACTTTTTCATGAGTACATACTGTCAAGTATAGTGTATTTTATTCAGTCACTTAATTTCCTGGCAAAAATAACATGAAAATAAATCAAATATCCCTTTTAAAAATCTTAATTTTATTATTCTTTTCTCATTTGCAGTTTAATGGCAAGTTTTCGTTCCAGATTCTACACTTCTATCTATATAAAAATGTGTTTTTTATACTAGTTTGGTAATCAGTATTCAATGATTGATTTAGATACCTTGAAATATGACAACGGTCTGATTCGAGTTGTTGTTCAGGATCATGTCAGCAAAGAAGTGCTTATGTGCGCTTATATGAACCGGGAAGCTCTTGAGAAAACTATTGAAACTGGAATTTCGCATTTCTGGAGCCGAAGTAGACAAAAGCTGTGGAAAAAAGGGGAAATTTCGGGAAATGTGCAGAAAGTGAATCAGATAAAGATTGACTGCGATATGGATTCTATCCTACTGCTTGTGGACCAGATTGGGGGAGCTTGCCACATGGGATATAGATCCTGTTTTTTTTGAGATATCGAGGGAAAGATAATCGGTGAGAAGGTTTTTGAGCCGGAGGATGCCTATTAGATTTTAAGATTTTGATTGAGTTTGAAAATTGTATTCGGTCAATACATTGTTTCTCCATTTTAAAGTCAAAAAGACCATGCAATTGCTGTAAAACAAATATTTTGAACATAATAATGATACCAGCTTCAGGTCTGCCTCAGAAAACGGTTTTGTCAAAATATATGGACTCAAAAATGATATGAAAAAGTTTCCAATCAATTAAGGAATCAATTTTAGTAAGTTTATCTCCAACTGACTGAAGATGCTTGTATTCCTCTTTGAGAGCAAAATCAGTAAGAGTTTTCATGAGTATAAATTATTGTCAAGAGATTTGTAATCTCCAATGCCCAAATGCATAGAAGCTTATCGAAATAATCTATCAACAAAGATATTTACTCATTCATTATGAGCGGTGAATCTCATATTGGCTTTAATCCTCTGAAAAACCATGGTGATAATGTAAAGAACGAATACTATGCTAGTTATAAAAAAGCTCACTGGGTAAGGCTCATAAAACGAAATAAAAAGTCCTAGCCAGGTCGCGATTAGAGCAATAAATATAGAGATCATTATGCCTTGTTTGGGGCGTTTTGCAAATCGATGAGCAATCGCTGCTGGTGTGATCATTAATGAGAAAATAAGAAGGACACCAACGACTTGAACGGCGAAAGATGTCGCAACTGCGACCATAAGCATGAAAATTATTCCAAGCAAAAGCGTTGGCAATCCTTTTACTTCTGCGACTTCTTCATCAAGAGATGAAAATAAGAGTGGTCGATATACTATCCCAGTTGAAAACATAATCAGCAGACTGGCAACAAGTGTCATAATGACATCATTATTACTAATACCCAATATTTCTCCGAATAAAATAGAGTAGGCTTCGGTTGCATAGCCACTATAGAGGCTAATGAACAGAACACCAAGGCCAAGCATGAATGAAAGGACTATTCCAATTTGAGTGTCGCGCGAAGCTGCTCGGCGACCAAGTATTGCTATCGTTATACCGCCACAACCAGTAAACAGCAGAAGGCCGATTATAGGGGCGAACCCAAAGAGCACGGCGCCTGCTGCCCCTGAAAATCCGATATGAGCAAGGGCGTGCGCCGCGAACGATGAACGACGAAGCACTATAAAGTAGCCGACGATGCCTGCGACGATCGCGACTATAGTTCCGGCTTCAAAGGCATGCTGCATAAATCCGTATTGCCACATCTCTTGCAGGTCAGTTAATAAATTAATGCTAAAGGACATATCAATCGTAATGGTGCTGGTTTTCTTCGATACCTATCACTGCGACCTGGCCCTTAGAACCACGCAGGACCTCAACCGGTGTCCCGTATAAAGCCGATAGGGACTCTGACGTCAGGACTTCGTTTGGCCTGCCGATCGCCACCTTGCCGTTGACTATATATATCACTTTATCAAGAACAGGCAAAAGTGGATTAATATTGTGAGCTATAAGCAATGCCGTTGCATTGCGTGCTCGAACTACATTATCGATAAGCTGCACTAATTCTTGCTCACGCCTGATATCAAGGTTTGACAATGGCTCATCGAGCAATAATAGATCTGGGTCGCTGACCAATGCTTCAGCTAGAAATACCCGTTGTAATTCTCCGCCTGACAATACGCCAAGGGACCGATGTGCTAGATCTTCTGCTCCAACGGCTTTCAGCGCATCAAAAGCGCATTTGCTATCTTTTTGGGAAAATAGGTTAAAACCCCACCTATTTCCGGAAAAGCCGAGCCTTACCAATTCAAGGGATTCGATGTTCATTTCTGGATCAATTAAGTGTCTCTGCGGTACGAAACCGATATGTGGATTGCCGCGTTTAGGTAGGGTATTAAATATCTTAATATTGCCACGAATAGGTTGTTGTATCCCAAGAAGCAAACGAAACAGGGTTGTTTTTCCCGATCCGTTGGGACCGATGATCGCTACGAATTCGCCGTAGTCTATAGTAAAATTGGCGTCCTGCCAAACGATGTTGTTCTGATAGCCGGCCGCCAAGTTTTCAACTGTAATAATATTCGAATAGTTTGCGTTCATTTATCGTTTCCCAAGAGCCTTTGAATTTAGTGAGTTCTGAAGAGAGATTAATTCTGAGTTCATCCAATCCTGGAACGAAACATCTGGCGGCTGTATGGTTTCTGTGATACCAATGAGGGGTATGCCTTCTTCCGTAGCCAGTTTCTTCATATTATTCGTAATTGGCGTTACAGTTTGCTGGTTATAGACAAGCACACTCACATTTCCACTCTTAAGCTGCGTCTCAAATTGCACAATGCTCTCTGCCGGTGGATCGTTTCCTTCGGCAACAGCTTGAGTAAATGCAAGAGGAGAAATAAGGTCAAGACCTGTAGCTTTTGCTAGGTATGCAAAGATACTTTCTGTGGCTGCTACTTTAGTGCTTTCAAATTGTTGTTTAATCTCCCTGGTCCTATTTTGATATTTTGAAAGCGATAATTGCAAGTTTGCATAATTCTGTTCATAATATGCAGCATTGGCTGGATCGATAGAAATCAGATCTTCTTTCATCTGTTTCACGGTCAGGTTCACATAATCTGGGTCATACCAGAAATGAGGATTATTCCCCTCTTTTTTTCCAAGAAGCTTTGCTACATTTAAAATTTTGCAGTCTGATTTTATGCCAGCTCCAATCAGCTTGTTAGCCCAGCTGTCATATCCGGCTCCGTTAACAACTATATAATCTGCCATAGCAACTGCACGCGCATTTTCAGTGTTACTTTCGTACTCATGTGGATCTGCATTGGGATCTGAAACTATGCTCAGCACTTGGACATGCGTTCCGCCAATCTGAGATACCAGACTACCCCAAAAATTTTCAGCAGCAACTATTTGTATGGTTTTCGTAGTATTGATGGTAACGGGAGTATTATTAGTGCCAAGAGAACTTGGATGAAAACCCTTTATTACAATGAAAGAAACGAGGGCAATAAGGATCACCATTCCTATGACAATATAAGTTGTATGTTTCATAATTTTCTACCTACTGAATGTGAATACATTCTTTGCTGATCCCAAAAATTAAAATTCGTTTTTTGAATCTCATATTTTGAACGAAGAGTCGAGCTTCTGATAATAAAAACAATGTGAAGGATCTAGGACTTATATACTTTGGGTATAAAACAACGCATCTTAGACGTTGTGACTAAATTTGTACTTTGGGTAATTAGAAGTTTAATGCTATTGATTTTTTTTATTTCAACTGCGAAAGTCCTAGAATTCTAATGATTAAGGGTAAATAGAATTAAATATGGGGATGAAACTGAGAAACTGCAGCATTAAATATCCAACTGTCTAAAGATAAATAATTCTGATAATGTCATATATCTTTGATTTTATCCCTCAATCACATAAACTTCAAATGAAATGGATTTAAGACGAGCTTATTATGCAATTATCGGTGATAAATTATTGGTTATCTACCAAATATTTTGTTCCATATAAATATTTTTCGCCATATTTAAGGATTATTTAAACACAAAAATAAACTGGATAAAAAATTAGCTAAATCATTAGAAAATGGCCTTTTTTCCCGAAAACTCACACCTCTATTTATTGATCCGATGCATTTGTGGCACAAAATTAAACTTATTTACACTATGATTAGAATCGTTTTTTAAATAATTACAGGTTTTATGATATTTATTTTTTTTAAATTATGAAAGTGTGTTATTGAAAATCGTAAGCATAGGGGTCTCCATACGTTTTTTTTTAGAAACGGGATTGCACTATAAATTTGAAGCATATGCAAAAAATATTAATATTATGTGGGTATACACCACACAATGACACTTAATGATGGTCTAGAGTTAAGTCCTAAAAAAAATGAATATTTGAAATATATATTTGAGAAAGGTGGTATCGTTCGTACAATGGATATATCAGATCATTTTCACCTTGACCCGTCAACAATTACTAAGGCCATACAAGAGATGTCTTCCACTGGCCTTATAAATTATGTACCTTATAGGGGCATTAGTTTAACATCCAAGGGCACCGAGCATGCCGAGTTTTTGGTTAGACGTCACCGGGTTATAGAATTGATGCTTTCCCACTATGGGCTTTCTGGACATGAAGCTTGTGATGAAGCTTTGAAGTTTGAGGGATACGTCTCAAGAAATGTGGTCAATAAGATTTGTCGTTCTCTGGGGCATCCGAGAGTAGGTATTTGCGGGAGAATCACGCATAATAAAAGCTGTTGTTATCTTGGAGAAAATTAATGAAGTACTATCAAATAAAATTAATGAAATATTATAATGATACTAGCAGATAGGTCATTAATCCACAATAAACCAGGCCCGGATATATTACTTCTATAACAAAAAAAACATTGACTATTTTATAAGATAAAGGCCTAGGGTTTTACTATATTATATAATTTACATAGTTTGGTTAGAAAATCAATAAGTTTTAAAAATTAACCCGTAAAAATTATAGATAATTTTTCTTTGAAAATCAATTTTTCCTTATACACCTCTATTTAATTACGCTTAAAATTAACTCTTGAAAATGGTGCAAGTTCTAACGTCATAGCTATATATACCAGTTACTGTTCATTAAAAATAATGACAGAAAGACCTTTCCTTGACGAATATTTCCTTGAAATCGCTTTCGTTGTGGGAAAACGATCTACCTGCCTCTGAAATAATGTAGGAGCAGTTATTGTTAGAGATAAACGTATACTCTCAACTGGATACAATGGGGCTCCGAGTGGTATGGAACACTGCCTTGAAATCGGGTGTATTCGGGACATAGAGAAGATCCCTTCAGGCACTCGACAGGAGAAATGCAGGGCAGTGCATGCGGAACAGAATGCCATCATTCAGGCTGCAATCCATGGGGTGAATGTATCAGGGGCAACTATCTATTGCACACATCAATCTTGTATTCTCTGCACAAAAATGATTATTAATTCAAATATAAACAAGGTTGTATATGCAACTCCTTATCATGATACTGATTCATTTACTTTTTTCAGGGATGCAGGTGTGGAAGTGAAATATATACATTTTGAAATTAAATGTTTAAGTTTGACAAGGAGTAAACCCACAGGATTTTAACATATCGCTTGTACTCATCTCTGCAAAAGAAGTTCTCTGTAGGAGATCCAAAATGATTTAATTAATTTTATAATTTATGGGACAAAGCTCAAAACCATTAAGTCTTTAGCTGAGTGGTAGTTAATATCATATCTAAACTGACCTTTCGCAGATTTACATAGGTGTATAATTTATTTGTCTATTTGCACACCTATTTTCCGGTAGTCGAAATATGCTTGCTGGTACTTATGTACTTGAGGTGCAAAATCAAGTATAAAAATCATTGCTATTTAAATTTTCAATTTAGACAATTAAAAGTTTAATGCTGTTGATTTCTCAGTTTAACTGCGTAAGTTCTAACATGAATTTGTATATACATACTAAACCATTAAATAGTTGGTGTAATATCAAATTTAAAAACAGTATTAATGCAGACATTTTGTGAAATGTCTATCAAATTATTATTTATGCAATAATTTGATAAAATATAAGCTAACAAGCATAAATTATTTTTTTGCAGTTAAAAAAAAGTTGGTTATATGCTAAATTTTTAAATATATCTGCCGCATAATGTAGAATGGGTCATGTCTACAAATAGTAAAATTTTGCTTATTATAAAAATACACCCTCTTCAGAAAATATAACTGGATTATTTAGTTCTTAAATACTGTTTAACAATGCACTTGCTAGTTGGAAGTAAATTGAAAAATCAACTACCTTTATAAATAATACAAAATTAAAACAAGTTAGGAGTGTATACAAATATGGAGAAACAAAAATATGATAGAATAAAAAAGCGAATATTTGTCAGTAAACCCGTTGAGTTTCCATTAATTTCAACGAAGGATAAAATAATAAGTAATGCTGAATACTCCAAAAATAAATAGGGAAATATTTGTTACCTTAAGGAATATCATTATCCATCAGGGTTTATCAACAATAAACTATACTTTATATATATATATGTATATATATCAGTGTTATCTGCATTTAGTGTTAAGTTAAACAATATAAAAGGAGCGTAATAAAATATTGAAACAATCATCTAGTAGAATGAAAAAAATACTGTCCATTTTTTTGTAGTCCTTTTTGTAGTATCGTTGACAGGTATGTTAGCTAGTGCACGTCCTGGTTGGTACCGTGGTGGACCTTGGGGCGGGGGAGGAAGCTGGGGTGACGGCCTTGGCTGGGGATGGAACTGGTTGGGTCCGTGTCATTATGTGTACGATGGCACAGGAAACTGGACGGTGTCT
Source organism: uncultured Methanosarcinaceae archaeon (assembly GCA_963733675.1). GTDB lineage: Archaea > Halobacteriota > Methanosarcinia > Methanosarcinales > Methanosarcinaceae > Methanosarcina. The sequence continues at coordinate 1,024,559 of CAVTET010000001.1, forward strand.
TGTCCTTCCCCAGCAACAAACTTCCCCTACTTAGGTGAAATCCCAGCAGGTACAGTTTCAGATCACTTTACTCCCACTGTCCAGCCTTAGCCCCAGAAAATAATAACAACAATTGGGGAAAACAAAGTATATATAAAGTGTAAATAACGTTTAAATGCTTTTATTAATCCTACGCAAAAATACTCGAAAAAAGTCTACTATCAATTGGTCGTAAAAGTAAATATGAGACTTTTAATTTGTTTTTTAGGACTAAATCGACTTCTTTTTATGACCATATAATTCTAAATAGATCCAGCTTTCATTAAACATAGTTTCTGTACTAAAATCTCTGAATTTTCAAGCTCCATCCAGAATAAGAAAACATTGAAGATCTGTTACTAATGGAGCACTGGAACTTCTAGAACATTTGGAGCTCCTGGAACACTTAGAACTAATTAGCCTAAACCACAATTCTAAATGGAAATATTAGAAAAATATAATTATATAGATCTGGCAGTGTACTGAAAGTTCTGTAAAATTTAATTAAACTCTATGCTATTGCTATCAATTTATAGCTCGCAATTGTTATTAGCTTGATTTACACAGGAAGGAATCCCCACTCCATCATCTGTTATCATAATATATGAAGTTCCAATGAAAATGGAGTTATGCATGTTCACACCGTTTATGGTCTGTCGGGGCACATCGTCTATTGTCACTTCACTATCAGTTATGTGGATTTTCTTGCCTTCTGCATAAAAAATTCCATTCACTGCAATGTATCCATCTTCTGTAATTACAGGCCTTACAAGAAGAAGTAAATCTAGTAAGGATGAATTAAATCGTAGTAAAGAAGGCTACACAGGCCAAATAAAAAGTTTGGAGGAAAAGTTAAAGGCAGCTCCGGATATCGCTGAGTTCTCACGTCTGCAGGCAAGAGCCGAAGATTTACATGATCATAACGAGACATTAAAGAAAGAGCTTGAAAAGGCAGAGAGAGATAAAGAGGACCTTAAGACCACGTATAATAACTCCTTTCTGCAGGTTCAAACGCTCATAAATCAAAAGTCCATTGAAGCACCAGGATCTAAAAAATCTTGGTGGCAATTTTGGTAAGTCCGCCTAAAATTCTCCAACCATAGATAACTTATCTAGAATTTTATTCCTAATTGCATCTGTATCTTTAACTATTATCTCAACATTTTCGTTTTTATTCTCTGAAATGACGTCCATTTTTCGGTACAAATGTCGACCAAAATCCTCCGGGAAACGTCTTTCCAGAATCCACATGCAAACCGGGCAGTTTCAGCATTGGCGGCTTTATTAAGGTGTTCAAGACATTTTTTAGCCGCATCTGCATTACACTTATTTATATATTTATAAAACTGATGATAATTCCCAGATTTCTCTGTCTTGCCCCTATTCATCCAGGAATTGAAAGTTTGGTAAGTTATACCAACAGCTTCGGCAGCAAGAAAATAGGAAAGTCCCAAAGCAATATTGTCACCAATTTTCTTGGTTATATTAGGCGTCATTTTAGTCGGTCTAGCCATGGTTACACCGTTTTTCAGTTCTTTGTAATAATATATGCGGGTCTTATCTTAAATATTTACTTAGTTTGATTATGCACGAAGCCGAGTTTTGGGATATGAACTCATAAATTGAACGATTGTGGGGCAATCTCATGCCTTTTTTAGGGTAGGTAGGTTTCTACAGGACTTCACATCGAAGTCTCCAGAATGAGCTTATATTAAGCGTTTTTTGGACAAAAACTAAATCCCATAATTTTACTGCCAAAAAACCGGGGGCATCTCCGAGATATTTTTCACATACTTTTATTAATTTAAAATTATATAAATTATATTTATTAAAATAGTCACGTAGCTTTTTAGATCGGAATATGAATTTTTATCCCATTATTATAGAATCTGTAAAAACATATTAAAATAGTATGGGGGATGTTGACCGATTTCCGTTCTTTCACAATAGGATAGAGAGAATTTATAACAAATTATTTAACAACTTGTTAGTTAAATGGCTAGAACTGATCTCCATGATCATCTGTTTCAATCTGCAAAAACAAAGGTTTTACTTCTGTATTACCATCTTCATCGACTATAGTGCAATCCAATTTGTACATATTAGTAGCTGGTTGATCAAGCGCAGCTGTTTGGTCTTGTAGTGTTTTTTCGCAGAACGTTAAATATCTACGGTTTCCTTCTTTATCAAGAAGTACCGGAGTATATAATAAACACGGTTTCTCAATTGATGAGTCAAAGTTTTCACTGGGTACACTTAGGACTTTCCAAGATTCTACCGTACATTCTTCCAATTTAAACGGAAGATCTTGGAGATAATCTTCTTTTAATTCAGGCGTTAATTTTAATGAAATTTTCGGATCAAACTCTTGCTTTCTGTTGTCAATAAAACTCATTTAATCACCTGCAATTTTCTGCCAACCATAACCATCGCCTTCAATTTCTATTTTTTTTACTTTGCCTTCATTTACAAGCTTATAAAGCATGATTTTAGCAGTGGACCTGCTGCATCCTACTAAACTCATAATAGTTGTAGCGGACTTAATACTGTCAATTGATAGAGCATTCAGTAACATATCTTCTGTAAATTGCTGTTGAAATCTTGTTTTACCACCTTTCATATTACCCAATCTATTAGCCCGTAAATTTTCAAGAAAATACGCTACTATATACGATTTGTTATTATTTATACTTTATAATCACCCGATAATGGTAATGGTAAAGGATTCCATTTTGATATTTGAATAGTTGGTTATGGAGAAGATTTCGATGGAAAAAATTAAAACCGGGAAAATTTTAGAAATAGAACAGAATAAAACGAGCAATATAAGCAAACAGGAGGATAAAAACAATAACTATAGCCTAGTTAAGTAATATATCTAATATATTTATCTCTTGCATTTTTCCATCTTACCCACATTCTAGGAGAAAATAATCTTTTTTACCTCTACATATTACCAATATTGCCTATTTTTGCATGAAAGGAAAAAATTTGAATTTTTATAAAATATCTTTTAAACAAAACTATTTTTTTCTCAATATAGTTTCCTATTTTGGGGTGAACTAATAATTATCTACTTCTGCCAATAATCTGAGAATTTTACATCAACTACACAAGGAATATGTTTTAAGTATTTACTTCCTGCTTTTTCCATTATTGTTTTTACAAAAGTACAGACTTCCTCAGCATTCTCCTCTTTACACTCAAATACGAGTTCATCATGCACGATGTTAATGAATTTTACACCTAAAGGCTCGAATTTAGCCTGGGTTTGGGGAAGAGCTTCCTTAATCATATCTGCGCATAGTGATTGAATAGGTAGATTCGTTGCTTCCCTACCTGCTGCACTCTCGTCTTTATCGCCATCAATAATTAATAGCCTACCCTGCAGCATTTCGTAATTCTCTATTCTGTATGCCTTCCTGACTTATTTTGTCCATATACCTACTTAGAGCAGGATAAGCTCCCTTAAAAGTACGAATGTACTCCTTAGCCTGATCTTCTGTCAGTTCAATTCCAGCATCTGTTTTTAACTTTTTCATCAAGCTTTTAGCGGACATCCCATAAAGTAAACCAAAATTAATTGTTTTTGCTATACTGCGTTCTTTGTCAGTTTTTTGAATGCTATCAAATGGCTTGTTAAAGATCTTAGAAGCAGTGAGGGTATGAATATCCACATTAGCAGCATAAGCTTCTATAAAAGCAAGCTCATCTGCTTTGTCTCCTAATATCCTAAGCTCTATTTGGGAGTAGTCAAAAGCTATTATTTTATTTCCCGACTCAGCTGTAAATATAGTTCTCCATTTGTTGTATTTAATAGGCTGTTGCTGAAGATTAGGATATTTACAACTGAACCGCCCTGATTTTGTGCCATACTGAAAAAAGTTAGCATGAATCCTACCTGTTGTTCTTGCTCTGTATGCTGGTAATTTCGAACAAAAGCTTGTAATTAGATGTTTTACTAGCTTGTATTCTTGATATTTATCTATCAGAGGATCTTCGTATTTTGCAAGCTCTTCAACATTTATCGATGTAACAGGAATATCTTCTTTATTAAATTGTTTTACCATCTCCTTAGGAGAGTTAAGATTTATCTTGCTAGTTCTAAAATCTTCGTATAAAGAATATCTTATATCCTTCTCTAATCCCACAAGTTCTGATGTTATCTCTTCCAATTTCTCCGGGTCATAGTGCATACCTGAAAGTTCAAGCCAGATGGTTGCAGGAATCACTTTCATTTCTGTATCTATGACAGACTCAAGCCTAAGTTCTTTTATTTTCTCTTGTTGCTTCTCCATAATGATAGGAAGGTACTCAAGGTCTTTCTTGCAGTATTCAATCTGTTCAGTTGTAAGCTCTTCCCCAAGCCTAAATGAGCACTGAAGCCTTTTACTCATCCTTTCCCTATCACAATAACGATGAACTAAATCCTTTAATCGCATACCTTTTTTATCTTTATCTTCTTGCGAACGTAAACGATCTGCAGGGGCAGGACCACCTTTTATAGTAAGCTCAGCTATCATAGTATCATAAACAGAATGGATATTAACCCCATATTGCTGTTTCAGCATAGCACAGTCAAATTTTAGATTATGGCCTACTATAGTAAACCTATCAAAGAGCTCTTTGTAATCAGATAAATCATTAAGTTCTTCACCTTTGATAACGTGAAACTCGCCTGATTCGGTTAAAAACTGAACTGTAACTATCTCATCTCTATGATAATCCGGCTTCTTACTCTTTGGATCAAACCGCATAGTTTCAATATCAAGAAAAAGGAAGCTCATATTGCATCCGCCCCCTTCTCTGCGTGCAATGCTCGCTTTAGGATTGCAATACCTTTCTTCTCAGCTGCAGGCTTTTGAATAACATCTTCTTGTTGCTGACTTTTAGCTAAAATAGGAGTAGATTCCAACATTTTGTTAAAAGCATACTCTAAATGTGGTGTTGATTCATGATTAAATTCAGGACTTAACCCTTTAAAATCGTTATTGTCTTCTGTTTTAATTAAATTACTGGCAGGATCTACTGGCAAGTTGGCAGGCTTCCGAGCAGTTTCCGATGAAAAACCTGCCAGTGTCTTTGGCTGTGTTTTTATATTTATTCCAGATGAAATCTACCCCTGCTCTTGTTCATGATTTTGAGCAAGCTGGCAGGCTGGCAGGTTAGTAGAGCTTATCTTTTTATCTGTATATTGATATGGAGAAGAGATTTCTTTCTCATCTTCTTTTTCATTTTCTGTGGTAGAACTACAATAGGGGTTTTCAACCTGGCAGCCTGCCAGTCCTTCTACAGCATTCGAAAATTCCTGGCAGGCTTTTTCTGTCGTGTCTGCCAATTTTAACTGTTTATCTGTTTGATTGTTGATCTGTTTCTCGAATTCAAGCTTGGAAGCATATATATCATATTTATTAATTTGTATATCCTCCCAATAAGCTACTTTCTGTTTTGATTCATTATCATAAAGTCTAACATCAATAAAACCTATTTTTTTCATTTTTAGTCCAAATGTAGAATAAGGTAGCTTTTTTATTTGGTTATATTCAGCCCAGTCCAAATAAACTTTGTACACTTCTTTCTTTTCAGTAAGCTTAGCAGGAGAGTGATCTACACCGGCTTCACAAAAAGCACTTACAGGGGAGCTGTTTTTAACATAAATATCCTCAACTTGCTCTATATCTTTATCATAAGAGAATTGCATTTCAGCAAGTACATTTTTTAAATGAGGTAAAACTAAGTTGAGAAATCCTGATTTTCCTCTTCAGTTATCAGTTTATTGAAAAGAGATTTATCATCATTTTTTCCTTCAACGAATTTTTTAGGGAAATGAATTAATATCCATCTACGAAAAAATGAATAGCCTCCTTCTTTTATCTCGGGTATTTTGTTGGCAGAAAACATTAACCTAGCTGTATTGTAAAAACTAAACGAATCTTTATACTTTTTTCACCTACGATTCTGTCTCCACCAACTAAAGTTTTGAACATATCACTATAATAAACAGCTTGATCTTTCAAATCAGGATAAATATTTAATAATTTTCCATCAAGATTGGATACTGCAAATTTATCAGTTTCAAGTTTTTGAAGACTCATACCACTTACGTTCTTGTCACCAATCCAATTAGTTATAAATTTTAACCAAATGGATTTCCCATTAGCTCCATCCCCAAAGAGCATGAGAGCCTTTTGGATTTTAGTATCTGGAATTAAACTGTATCCAGCAAACTCTAGTAATACCTTAGCATCTTGTTTAGAAATTTCAATATCTACTAAGAATTTATTAATATTAGGACACTTTGCGGTAGGATCATAAATTACTGGAATTTGTCGTATAGAATAAACGTCAGGTCTATGCTTTTCTAAATTTCCTGTCTGTAGATTGAATAGTCCATTTTTCAAATTAATTAAATGCTCTGAGCCTTTGTCAATTAAATCTCGTGATTTGTTTGTATACACTTTTATGAATTTTATAACTTCAATAACAAAATCATCGTCACCTACAGGAATATGTTCAGGTAAATCTTCCGTTAACAACTCTTCCCATTTTTCCTTAAATGTTTTTGAATACTGTTCTCTAATTACTTGATCAATAATGTTGTCAGCACTTTCTTGGGTGTAAACTCCATCTTGATAAAGATATAATTCTTTTGTCTCACTTAACGTTATTATAGAATGTTTTTCCATTATGATTTTTCCAATTACGTCAAAATGCACCTCATTTTTAATTTAAAAGTATCAGCTTTTGGATCTCAGAAACGGAAAGCTCATTAATATTTTTCGAGTTTTTAGTTACTGTTGTTCTTGCCCATGATTTTGCGGATTTCTTTAACGTAAATATATCATCAGCATTAAGTTTAAAAATTAATTTTAATTTATTGATGTAAGCATTACGATATAATGGATCCAGTTTAAGTAAATGTTCTTTAATGAACTTTTCAACAGAATTTAAGTCAATTACTTTATCATCAGTTACAATATAATTTCTTAAAACAAAAGAAAAAAAATCTTCAGCTTCTGTCACCAAATTATTGAAATCAGCAACTTTTTTCTCTTTCATATACTCTGCGATATCTATTTTACTAAGATTTTCTCAAGGTAGAGTAATAATTTTCACAGACAAACTAGTATCAAAAAGAATTTGCCCAACTTCTCTAGCTCCATTTTGTCCTGCTCTATTCTCATCATTATCAAAACAAACGTAAATTTTAGATTTTGTTCTCAAAATATCTATTAAGTGGGCTTTGTTTTCGTCTGTTGTATTAGTAGATCCTAGGGAGATACAAGGAAATCCAAACTGATTAAGAACTATACAATCTGCCAGACCTTCAGCAATAAAGCAAACATCTGCATTCTTTATTCTGTCTTCCCCAAAAAATCCTTTTTTGTTGATAAATTCAGAAATCTGCTCATTTTTAGTTTCAGATCTAATTCGCAGATATTTGTATTTTGGTCCGTTATCATAATCTGGAGCATCAGGAGTTACTCTACCTGCAATATACTGAATTGTACCATTGCTAGTATAAAGAAAAATGATTCTACCTCTATAAAATTCCCCTCCCATGTTTCCGGTATCAGTAGTGTAAACTAGCCCAGCTTTGATCAAGTTTTTAGGATCCATGCCTTCCAGATTTCGCTCAGTGGAAGCATATCCTAGGTTCCAATCATCCACTGACTCCTTGGTAATCCCCCATTGATTGAAAATGAAACTGTACTGCTCATTAGTTAAATTTCCATGGTAGATATCTGCAGCTGTAGTAAGAGTGTTATAAACGTCTTCCTTTTCTGCAAGCTTGTTGGCTTGCTCATCAGAGAATGGCTCAAGTTGAATTCCAGAAATTTCTGTAGCTTTTTCAAGTGCTTGCCGTTTAGTAAGTCCTCTTTCTATATATTGAATAAAATCAAGAATACCTCCACCAACATGGTTTTTGTGACAGAACCAGGTATTTGTATTAAGTCGAACATGTAGACTTTTACCTATCTGCCCCACAGGTGGGATTGATCCATAATACAGATCCCCTTCTCTGGTTAGGTTAATTCCATAAGATCTGATTATTTTGACTATATCCATTTGAGCGAAAATAGAATTAGAAGACATTTTCAAACTTCCGGGAGTAAAATTAGGCTTGAGACGAACAAAGCCCTCATAAAATTCTCATTTTCTCGAGCAGCACAGCATTCAGAACAGTATTTAATATATAACAGTTCAAGGGCTGTTTTTTGCAGGGTTTAATATACATCCAAAACGACATCTATTTCGCCCCCTTGTCTTGCATCTTTCTATACTTCAACTCTTGGTATATATTTTGCAAATTTTGAACCACATGGTATGGATACATTGCGAGAAAATTATTTAAAAAGTAAATGCCCCTTATTAAAAATTCTTCTGTTACCCCGCAGGACTTAGACACCTTACGCCAGTTGCAGTCTTCTATGTCATCTAATTTATGCCATTTGTTGTTAAAAATAGCTTTATAATTTGTACATTTGATTATTTTCGATTCTGTCAGGCAATTCAATTTCGAGAACTTGTTTTTATTGACCATGTCGTTTTCACCTTTAAAATTTTGGAAAACAGTAACAGTATCGGATACTACCTGAATACCCTTTTTGTGTTAGATTTAAATATAATATGAGATCTAATAACACATTTAAGTTGTAGTCAAACACAAAGTATAAATTCTTGAAACGCGACATGGTACATGGGGATAGTACCGCATCGTCATTAAAAACCCATACTTATGACGATACTGAGCCCGAGACTGTTAGAGCAATCTCGGGTTTTTCCATTCGTACTTTTATATAAATATAACTATATTAACTCTGTATATCATTTTATCATCTGGTTTTTTGATATTCAGGAAATTTCGCTGTTGTTCCTAGTTAAGTTAATAAATCAAAGCCGTTTCTAGTGTGTTAAAGACATTATTATTTAAACTTGCCTCCTTCATGTTACTGAAAAAATAATTTTTGCCATCGCTCGTTCAATTGGGGCGCCGAAGTTTCGCATATATTCAATAATTTCTCTTCTTTCAGAGCAGACTTGTCTAAATGCAGCAATAGTTTCAGGTCGAAAAATTACATCATCTAACATTCTTTTAATTCCTTTTCTGAGTCATATATTATGGGTATTTTTCATTCACGCTTTTTATCATGTCAGTTTTAGGATCAGTTTATAGCTTTTTCAATGATTTTGGAAAGAAATTTGCTCCGTGCAGTTTCCCCCCTGGTAGCTTCGATTCTGGAATAAACATCAGGCTGTACATAGACATTTACGAGAACTTTTTTTCCCATTTGAATTATTATATCAACCCACCAAAATTACTTTATTAAGATTATATATACAAATTAATTTAATATTATTTAAACATTTTGTTTTTTGAAGGCTTCCGCTATGTATACGTGTATGCATGTATGCATGTGTGCATACACGTATACACATATACAGTTTAATAAACAAGTGAAAAAAAATTATAAAATTGAAAAGTTAACCATTGCTGCTTTTAACTGCATTTATAAGGGCATTTAAAATTGCAGGATCAGCTTTTTGAAGTTGCAAAACAAGTTCTGAGATTTCGGTTTTTTCGGTTTCGATGGTTTTGCTAGATTCTGTCGTTAACGGTAGACCACATCTAAAACAAAATTGTGCTTTTTTGTCTATAATCTCCTTACATCGGGGACATTTTAAAACTCTGGGCTTCTCTTCTTCTTCTTCAGGTAATTTGAGACCTGAAGCTTCAAGCATTGCTGCATTAATGTCGTTCGCTGATAGATGAATGTAAATATTAGCCATCTGAGAGTTAGCTTTCCATCCTAAAACAGCTTTAAGCTTTTGTTCACTCTTCAATTTCTTAGCCAAATCTGTAGCTCTTGCATGTCTAAATGAATGCGGATTGATTCTCTTCTTGATTCCTGCTGCCTTTCCTATGATCGCAATTTGCTGGTATAAACTTGATCGAGATATCAAATTATAAGGCTCTCGAAATGAACAAAAAATCGGAGCATCAGGGTCTTCTTTCCTAGGATGAATTTCCAGCCATTGGTGAAGGTAAGAAGACGCAAAAATCAATCTCACAGGTCTAGCGCCTGTTTTCCCTTCACGAAGCCACAAAAGGCATCCATATTCGTCGAACTTTGCATCTGCAATGGTTGTACTTAATAATTCTCCCTTCCTTGCTCCAGAGTCTGTTAAACAAGCTATTAATGCTTTATCCCTCGCTGTGGGAGCATGGCGGATTAAACAATCAATTTCTTCATCTGTTAAAAGTTGATCTGGTGTTATACTGCTATGTTGTGTGTTTTTCGTTTTGATGCATCCTGCGAGCTTTGGGTTAATTTTTCCTATGAATACCCTGATGACAATCTTGTGAAGCTTGATCGATGAATTTTTCAGGTTCTCAATAGTGTCCAAATAGTCGTTAAAGTCTTCTTCGGTAATTTTTTCATATGGTTTTTCTAAACACTTTGAGAAGCGTATTAGTATTATCAGATGATTAATTATCGTCCTTGGTTTCCTTTCTTCATCCTGTAACCTTTTGATGTGCTTTTTGAGCGTTTTGAAATTCTCCGGTAATATTTCGGCCTCTACAATTTTTAGTCGATTGTTCCAGTAAGCTAAGTCAAGAATATCTTGTTGAAACATGATTCTAATAACGCACCTTCCATATAAAGTAGTTTCCTTATTTTAAGTAAACTACCATTACTAAACTGCAAAATTTAATGGCTTAAGAGCTTGCTTATACATAGTTTTTGTGAGAAAAGTTTTGCATTGGGAATTCAATAACTTATGAAACGCCTGAGTCGCTATATTTCTGCTAATATGAGTATCATATTTAGAATACAAATTGCATATTGAAAAAATATATAAAGTAAGCGCGCTAAAAAGTTTGAAGTATAAACTATGGGTAAACAAATATTTAACAAAACAAAAAAAATACTAGGCATGTTAATGGTAACCTTTTTAGTAACATCAGTGACAGCCATGGCAGTAAATGCTTACGATGGTATGTATGACCACGATAATGTTGTGCAAATAACTCAGCTTGAACAGATAAACACATTTCTACATAAGGGACCGGTGTTTGTGGAGCTGAAAGCTAAGTCCTGTAGACCATGCCAGCAAATGAAGCCTATTTTGGAAAAACTTGCGGCAAAATACCACGGAAAAGCTACAATCGCGTCTATTGATATATATCAGAATCCGGAACTTGTGAAATATTTTGGCGGCTACAACCTTCCTGATGCTTTTGTGATTGTTGGTACAAAAAGCGGAAAATACGTTTACATAGATGACGATGGAAACAATACTGTGGATAGATCCCAAGCCAAGATTATTGGATTAAACGCTGAAAATGAAAACAGGTTTGAAAAAATTATTGATCGTGCTCTTATTCAGCAAGATAACAATAAATATATGCTAACTGGACAACACAAAAACGGAAAACCCTCCCGCGAACAACAAAACGGTGAAAACTATTCCGGCGAACAATACCGAAGAGGACAATACACAGGTGGAGAAAACCAAGGGAGACAATTCCCAGGTGGACTATTCCCAGGTGAACAATATCTCAGCGGACTCCCAGGTGAACAATATCTCAGCGGACTCCCAGGTGGACAATTCCCAGATGAACAATTCTAAAGCGAATAATTTGATGTAACTCATTGATCACCTTGTATTTCCGGGTGAATACTTGATTGACATCGAGCTTATGCAGTTGACTTTTTGCAGTCAACTACATAATCCCATAATTTTTGGAGTTAATCACTCAGTTACACATCAAATAATTATTTTCCAAATACAACTAATACCAATAAATGCAAAAAAAGTATTAAAAATTATAAAAATTAAAAATACTTGCTTGCCATCTATTTTAATTTGGGAAGTCTACATAGAATTCTTTAAATCCTGATTGACTTTATATCCTTTTCTTTGCTGCAAAAAACGATTAATCTTTATTATTAACACACGCTTTTTTTGTCTTAAAACCCGTGTATTCTAGCAATCCTCAGTCGAAGTTATAAGATATTTTTACCGAATTGTACTGGAAATGCATAGTTTTTATTGAAATTCATCTTCTGATGTTGGCTCTGAAAATGCGTTTTTTGCTCAAAAAATGTTCTATTGTTAAAAGAAGCCTTATTAATCGACATCTTCCTCTTTAAAGCTGCATGAACCCTTTTTATTCAACACGCTTTATCCACCAATAAACCGTTGAGATATAAACTAGTAAATCTTCTCAACTTTAGCTGAACTCAAAATCACTTTTTAGCCAGTAATAGGGCTTGAAGTCTTATTGTTAGTTTTTGTCGCAGAAACTGATGATTGCCTTAGCAACATAATACTAATGAACATATCAAACATAATTAACCTAATATACTTATCTTATATAGAATAATGTTGTGTTATATTTGAGTTGACTAAATATGGCATTGTTGGATACATCTGCAGAAAGTGGTTTAAATAAATTTCTGGAGGAATTCATCGAAAAAAAAAATACTATTCAAGATTTAAAGCAGTTCGAAATCCTGGAAACTGAAAACGCTACCTCTGACAATATAGTTACAACCAAAAATGATGCCTATTCCAGAAAACTGCAACAAAATTATACACACATTCAACTTGACCAGAGAGTTATAACCGAAGATAGTGCCATTGGAATAAGAATGGCAAAAATTGCAGAAATCAATTTTAAAAACCAAAATGAGGCTAATAGGTCGCAGGTTTTTTACTCACGTGTCTCTCAGCTAAAGGGCCCCTTTAAAGAAGAGTTTCTTGAAAAAGCCATTGATTTTGCCTGCAATATTAAATCTGAAGATTTAAGAGCACAGACACTTTCTCTCATTATCCCGATTCTGGAGGGGGAAAAAAAGGTAGAACTTATACAAAAAGCCCTTTACTCTGCATCCTATATTCAAGATGAAAACGGAAGATCCCTTGTACTTTCTTCGCTTGCACGCTATCTAAGAGGTCCGAATAAAGAAAAACTTATTGCACATATTTTTGACTCCTTTTCCCAAATTCAATCTGGCGATGCAAAGTTCCAAATACTCTCTTCGCTTGTTCCGCATCTTTACGGATCAAAAAATGAACTAATTATGGATAAAGCCCTTGAATTAGTATCGGGGATTACATCTGAATATCAAAAATTAGAGTCTTTTTCTCTGCTTATTCCATATCTTACTGAGAAAAGGGAAAAGGAAATTATAGAACAAGCCCTTGAGTTAGCTTTCAACATTAAAGACAAAGATATGGTACCCCAGGCTCTTTTATTAATCATTCCATATCTGGATGAATCTAGACAAAAAAAAATTATTGAGAAAGCCCTTATTCTTGCAAACGAGATTCAATCGGAGGATCGAAAAGAACAGGCTTTCACATCGCTTGCTCAGTATCTTTATGAAACAGAAAAATAGAGATCATTTTCTAGATTGTAGCTATTTGAGCTAGCTCTTGTTATACAGGTCAACTGGTCGATTAGATCGGAGTAATTTAGGGTTCGGTGTTGGAAATCATGGGGTTCAGATGAAGTAAAAGATTTCATGGTACCATCATCAATGACTTATAGAGTTTTGATGTATGAATCCTATCGCCGTTTGAGTAAAGATTATGAAAGATCTCCAAAATCCATTATAACCTTGATCTATACTACTATAATCCATATAAGAATTAAAAGACTGGATAGTATCAACAAATCTTTCAGTAAATGATGAAGAATATTTAAAAAATTTGGAAAATAATAAAAATCAATGATTTAATTATATTTGATCGTAAGACAAAATATTTTACTAATCAGCCAATTTATTCCCTATTTGTCACAGATTCACATAAATTTGGCATCTATTTTCTCAGTATGACAGTAACTTAAAAATTAATCTAAAATTGTTTTGAAACCGTTTGAGTTTAGAGATGTTCTGAAATATGTCTAAAGCCTTAATTTAGCTTTTTAAAACTTTCAAATATCATTAAATTCATTCAAATATTTCAGGCACGATTCGCCGGGCAACTTCTTCATAAGCTTTTGAGATATCACCTTTATTAAACCTGAAGATATCTTTATCCATGGACTGGCCAGTCTTCTTATCCCAGAACCGACAGGTATCACAGGAAATCTCATCTGCAAGGAGGATTTCTCCATCTTTTCTTCCAAACTCAAGCTTGAGATCAGGGAGAATAATACCTCTTTCATCCAGGTAAATCAAAAGTAATTCGTTGACCCTAAGAGCGAGTTTTCGGAGAATTGTGAGTTCTTCTCTTGTTGCCAACCCAAGTGCAAGAGCAATATCATCATTCAACATAGGGTCTCCGTATTCATCGCTTTTGAAATCAAAAACGATCACAGGTGATTTGAAAATAGTGCCTTCTTTCAAGGGATACTTTTTAGTAATTGAACCTGCTGCAATGTTCCTGACAATGACTTCGATTTTTATGATTTCTACTTTTTTTATAAGCATATCAATATCAAAAATCATCTCAATATAGTGAGTCTGAATTCCCTCTGATTCGAGCATCTCAAATAGCTTTTTTGAGATATGAGCATTATAGTAACCCTTTTTTTCCATCTCCCCTTTTTTTTCTCCGTTAAAAGCGGTTAGACTGTTTCGGAATTCAGCAATAAGGATTTCAGGATTATCCGTCTTATAGATAGTTTTTGCTTTCCCTGAATAGAGCTCTTCTCTTGTCATATAATGGTCCTCTTTAGGTAGATTCCCTTGGATAGAGAGATCTTCAGAATTGTAATTAAATATAAGAGTCCTTATGTCCTAGAAATTTTGATAATATGGTAGTATCCCAGAGTGAGTCTAAGAAATAGAATCATTTCCGAGAATTATTGACCTTCATGGAACTAATCAAGTCATTTCTAGAACTAACAACCACTCTCTGGAAACTAAGATGCTTGGATTTTTCATGAGCTTTTCCCAAAAATATGTTATAGTTTCCCTGAAGAGATAGAGTAGATGATGACCTCTTCTGCTAAATAAAGTTATCATCTTCCAGAAGTTCCGATTTTCTGTAGCTTCGAATGACTGTTCTTATTAGTTTACTATTTTCCTCAATAGTTAACAAGAAAGAAAATTTATCAATACATCTTAATTCTTTTTATAATTGCTTCGAGAAAATATAATATCCCACTTTTTTATTTGTTCCAAATCAAATTTATTCTTTGTCCTAATCCACCATTTCCATGATATTGAAAATTGATTCCCTTTACATAAACTTAGATTCAAAAACATTAGTCTTATTTTTCCTTTTATCCTTTCTGTGCTTTTCAAGAATTTCATTAATCTTTTGTTGGATTTAGCTTCAATTACAAATTCCAATTTGTCCCTATCCATTTTAAAATAACTTCCCTGTTAAAAAAGTATCTATCCTTGTGTATTGCTCTCACTTTTACTCCCATCATTCCAATCCTTTCAAATAAGTAATTAATAGGAATTGAATATTCTTTGCTTAACTCATTTATGTTAATAACACCAAGTTTAGCTTAGATCTCTAATTGTCTAAGGTGCAGAATGAATATTAGGAAGGTGTAATTCTTCGTTTTTTAATCTCCCTACTCATAGAATGACTATGAGGCGGTAATATTGAATATCATGAAAGTCAACACAATGTCTTGAAACTTAATTTAAGATCTATCATCTTAGAACTTCATAGTTTATTTTCCTAAATGAAAACCGAAAAATTACAATAAATTTGTAGAGTTATGTTATTAAAAAATATCACCAGTTAAAAGACTTCTTATTTTGGGTATTTTGACCTTATATAAATAATTGCAAATTTTAAAAAATTGATTTAAGATGTCGAGTATAAAATAAAACATTAAGAACTTCTTAGTAGTATAGATGCTTCATCAGGTAAAGTTATCATATCAATGAATATATATAACTCAGATAATGCAGACAAGAAACATGAGGAGATTTTTCTCTATATGCTTCAAAACTCTAAAGTTATTTCTTGCATTGAGAGTCTCGAATCTCAAATAAAAGAACGCACAAAAAGATGAATCTTATTATAAGCTCTTTAAGTTAAAACAATCTTAACAGTAGAAAACCTATAGCCATCGTTTTATTTTCCAAATAAGAACCCTATCCTAAGAATCGTCTGGAAAGGGTATGCTGAGATAGGAAGATCAAGAAAGTCACTCATGAACTACTCTTGAATAGTTAATGATTCTGATCGGCTAATAGGATATTCCTTGAACTATTGCGAAAAAGGTGTATACTATCTTGAATATGTTGAGATTGAAGCTCATGAAAGAAAACAAAGTTTTGATCGCCTACCAATAAATCTTATTGTTACAGAATGTTGAATTCAAATGAAGATCTGCACTTACTGTAAAAAATTGAATAAAGCTGTTTTTCTAACCAGTGAATTATTCAGTCAAATATGATCCTAATATTTTAGTGCAAACAATTTACTGTACAAACTACCAGCTTATTCCAGATGAAAGTATTTCTGAGTTTTATTAAGGAATTTATATAGATAAAAATCTGTTATGCTAACATAATTAGAGTAGAAAAAAGATGTTCCCTGAATTTAGAGAAATTTTAAAACGGTTTCAGGAAGAAGTTAGTAACTCCTACACCATCATTGTGATGAGACAGGGATGAATTCAAGAAAGAAGGATATTAGCTTCAGTTGGCTTTCATGGCAAAGCTAAATGTCATCTTGTTCATACAAAAAGGAAATCAAAACAATGGAGAAATTATGGAAACTCCTCCGAAGCTTAAAGGAATAGCAGTTAATGATAGATGGAAGTTCTACAGCAGTTATGAATGCGCTCACGATCTTTGCAGCGCACACATCATGGTGAATTAATGGTATTAAAGAGAATTATAAACAACAATTAACTAAAGAGGTGGATGCACTTTTAACATAAATAAAAAAATATACTGATGGATGTAAAGAGCAAATTCAAGAACTGAATTTTTAGCAAATTAAAGAGTTGGGAGAAAAGTTCGATTCTATAGTCAAGAAAGGAATTGATGAAAATCAGCTTTCTTCAAACCTTCAAAAACAAGGAAAATACGGCGCAAATCCACAAACAAAAGCAAGGGATCTACTTACTAAGCTTGTACAACATAAAAAAAGATATTGTGGTTCCTTACAGATCTGTGAGTTCCATTCCAAAATAATCAGACTGAAAGAAGCATCGGAAGGATGAGATTACAGCAAACAAAATATAAGGAATTTTAAAAATCACACAAAAACTGTAGCTTTTTGCAGAAGTTGAGCCTAATTTCTACAATAAGGAATAACCTTTTGTCGGTTATAGACGGTAGTCTAGCGACATTCAAGGGATCGAAGCTAACAATGCCCTGGATAATTGCAATAATTTTTGTGATATATCTCTGATTTGTATAAATGATTTCAGAAATGACGAGGTTCAAAAACGATGTATTCAGTCAATATCCTACTTTTATTTATGTCTGCAGCTTCGTAAATTTTATCTTTGAAGAAAGTCAATTATAAGGTTTAGCAACTTAAACAAAGATTTAAGAACTTACCGCATTTGAGTGCATAACACTTGATAGTGGATTGATTTAAGCACGCACGGGTAAAAAACATGCCAGGCACCAAACTAGATATCGTAGAACTGCTTCTGACCGTGGAGATATATAATCGTTATCCAGAACTGGATGTAAATGATCTTCCGAAAAACATTAGAAAAAATTACTGGAGCAGTGCAGAGAAAACAGTACCCAAACCCATTACAGCTACATTTACACGAATTGAAAAACTGTACGGAACTAAGGAAATAGAAACAAACGTAAGAAACGTTCCTTTCATAGTTATTGACAAGTCTCATTTTGAACTTCGCCTGAGTGCTTTCGAAATTGCTGTTGAATGGTTTGAAAAGCAGGAAAGTTCACAGGAAAGGATTGAAAATAATCCTGTTCTGGCCTATTACTACGGAGAAGTGAAAAAGGTTCAAGCTGCAAACTATGCACTTACAAAGGCAAAAATAAGGCCTAAAGAAGTTGATAGGGAATGGATAGAATCCCTAGTCGCAGAGATCAGGAAGGAAGAAAAAAGTGAAGAAATGCTCAAGCTAGTGGTAATTATCGCTCCTGAAGATATAAAACAAAAAATACGGGACCTTGTGCTCACCGAAGAACAGGAGGATGAAGTTAAAAAAATCAAAAAAGCCATCGAGCACAGAGAATACCTTAGGGAAATCGGCTTACATGATATAGGAAAAATTCTTTTCGTAGGACCACCTGGAACTGGAAAGACTTCAGTTGCCCGCGCTCTTTCAGAACAACTATCAATACCCTTTGTTGAGGTCAAACTCTCTATGATAACAGACCAGTATCTTGGAGAAACTGCGAAAAACATTGACAGAGTTTTTTTGCTTGCAAAGAAATTGAATCCCTGCATTCTCTTCATAGATGAGCTGGATTTCGTTGCAAAAGCTAGGAATTCGGATGAAAATGCTGCCATCAAGCGAGCAGTTAATACCCTCCTAAAGGCTATCGATGAAATCAGCCTTGTGGAGCATGGAGTGCTTTTGATTGCCGCAACAAACTATCCTCAGATGCTTGATGGTGCAGCATGGAGGCGCTTTGACGAAATAGTTCATTTCCCTCTTCCTGACATCGAAATGCGTAAAAACATCCTAGATATCGTAACCAGACATATCGAAGGAGATTTCGATACCAGAGAAATTGCGGAATTGACGGATGGCTACTCAGGTTCTGACATGCGAATGGTAATCAGAGAAGCTGTCCTGAGCGCTCTTCTGGAAGAACGCAAAATACTCACCCAACAAGACCTGCTGGAAGCAGTCGGATCATTTAATGAAAGAACTGACCTCAAATTCGAAAAATATGAGAGGAAAAAATAATCATGAAGCTAACACTGCTTGGAACTGGTGATGCTGTCGGAACCCCTAAAATAGGATGCTACTGTCCAGCATGCGAAGATGCTCGAAGAGGGGGAAAAAGCCAACGTCTCAGGTATTCTATCCTTGTAGAGTCCAAAATAGGTAGAGTTCTTATCGACACCAGCCCAGATCTCAGGCAGCAGTTTCTCATGCAAAATCTTTCCTCCATAGATGGAGTGATCTGGACCCATGGACATTATGACCATTACTCTGGATTTGGGGAGTTCTACAGAATTCAGAATAAAGTTGACGTTTATGGAATTTCCGAGACTCTCGACTACATAAATCAGTATTTTTCGTTCCTTAAGCCTAAATATCATTATGTAAATCTCTGTGAGCCTTTTGAGCTATTTGGGCTACAGTTTACTCTCATTAAGGTAGACCACCCCCCTGTGGAAGTCCCTACAGGGGTCATAATTCGTGAGGGATATACAAAAGTAGTGATTACAGGAGATACAAGTCCAGAAATACCCAACGTTAGTCTAGAGTTGATGAGAGATCCAAACCTTCTTATTGCCAATGCAATAGTTCCACCACATATCCATATCAAAAAACACATGAATTCAAAAGAAGCTATTGCACTTGCAGAGAAAATTAATGCAAAAAAAGTAATTTTGACCCATCTAAGTCACCTCTTTCGTCCCCATCATATTGAATCCGTATTTTTACCCCTCGGATATGACGGACAGGTACTCGAGTTGTAATTGATTTTCAACCACTTGCAATTTGGTAAAGATTTTTCTGATTGAAAGTGAGGTTGCGCACCCCTCAGCAAGATGTTGGGTATTTTAATGGAATAAACTTAAAGAAATTTGATAAAAATAATTCAATAAACCTTTGATTTTCATGAGTAATTTATATACTAATTATATATATGAAGAAATAAGGGGATTGTTTTCAGATTTAGAAAACAAAATACCAGGTCTCATGTAAGGGGTTTCAGACTTCGTCCCATAATCTACTCCTTTTAGAAGCAGACACAATACCAAGCCCTTTCAGAACTTTTAGTTTTTAATTCCTAAAGAGATAAATTTTCTTCTAGAAGATTACTATCTCAACATTTTGAAGAGTAATGTAGTTACCAGATCTTATTTAAGTTCACTAAATTATATCATAAAGAAGTTATGGTGTCATATACAGCTGCAAGTAACTAGTATATTAGCATCACATTTCTAGATAGATATATAAATCACTCAAAATTAAAATTTGTAATTTGTTCATGTACTTCTTTTTCTCCCAATTTTTCCTGATTTTCAACATAGTTTTAATCCCATCGAAAGTTACACGATCAACAACAGTTCCAATCTTATCCTAGCAACTATAATTAGATCTTTCGTTTCATAGCGAAATCGGCCTATTACCTTTAAATCAGTAGCATGCATCAGCAAGTCAGTAATTTTTCGTTCGATTAGTTTTGAGAAGAATTATTCAACCTTCAACCCAGTTTGTGTATAATCATGAAAACAGAAAAAGCTGAGGTTTTAATTGACTCTTAAAGCAGTCATGATCTCTTGCATCCTTTGAGTGAAGATTTACAATATCCGTCATTAAATGACTTATTCCTTCCGGGTGTGTATTACAAATTATAGATATAGTAACATTAAATATAACAGATATTACAAAAAATATTAAATACAAGTTCATCATACAACATATGTATCTGCGAACAGACACAACAGTAAAAAGCCTCCTAAATTTATTACTTGACCCTGCAGCGCTGGATATTCCTCATCTGTAAAAGCAGGTAGATCGGAAATTTCAGCTGCAGGGAAGAGCACAAACAATTAAAGTCCTCTGCTCAATTTGACTTTTTGCAGATTTCCTTCCAATTATCAAAACCGTTCATGCTATTTTTTTGGGAACTACACACTTATTCAACGTTGTTCTTGAAAATAGATTCAACTTTCTATCTTATGCCTTCATCAAAAGATTCTAACTTCTATTTCTGAACCTTCAGTTAAGATAATAGTTGTAAATTTTTGAACAAATCCCATAAAAAGGTGGCAAAAAAATATATTATCTTAAGAACATCTGCAGAATGTCGATTTAACTAAACATTTTATCACATTTTTTCTGAAAAATGCTAATATTTTTTGGACATTTTATGGAATCAACAAACTTGACCTGAAGAATCTGTTCCTGGAAAATATAGGCTTACGACTACCTCTAAACAAGGATAAACGAGAGGAATTACTGCAGCTTGCTTAATTTTCTGTTAAATCACAAATATCAATAAGTTATTGAGTAAAATAATCCATAGCATAAGAACTTAATTAGATCAGTAAAACACAAATCTGACTTCGAATTTACAACAAATTCTTAATACCACCTATCTTTTAAGGTACTTCAGCTATTACATGCTTGAATTATAATGTTTTTGTGGAGAACTAATATGATAATATCGAAAAATCACGGATCATGATTATTAGATTATTTCGATTGACCCAAATTTGTATTTTCGGCTATTTCTCTTTTTAGCTTTCATTACTACTCTATATTTATAAGAATTACTTTAGACCAAGATCTTTAAAACCTTTATTTTCGAATTCATTGAAACGATTATCATTATAATTCATATTTTAACTCCAAATACAATGCGCCTATTGTGCCTATATAAGATTGAAATAAAGCCTTACTTATGAGTAAAATTAAAATTTATCCAAAAAAGTAATATATATATATATGTAATACTTGACAATCTGGACCTATGAGAATATTCCAGGATTTATGCAGCTGAACTGAAAAATCAATAGAATTGAATATTTGATAGTCTAAAAACAACGTTTAAACCAGAAAGTCAATTCATTTGATTTCGTTTCTCAAGTGCGTGAGTCTTACATTCTTTAGATATAAACAACGATGAAATTATATAAGGATTTAAATGAGCTGAGTAGTCTATGAGAAACACGCTCAAAAAATTCATCTCAAAAGTAGTACTATTTTTCGCATAAGTACAATTCTTCAATGCCGTGATAAATTACTCGGTCAAAATAACGATTTCCGATTTAGAACCACAAGAAATGAGTTAGGGGAACAGAAAAAAATGCACATTTCTGATGGATATTTAGGGCCACATACATATATTGCGTTTTGGATTATCATGATCCCGATATGGTATTATGCAGGACAGAAGCTGACCACAGAGCTCAAATCCAAACAGGTACCACTGCTAGCACTGTCAGCTGCATTTTCATTTATAATAATGATGTTCAATATCCCTGTTCCAGGAGGCAGCACAGGCCATGCCATAGGCGGTGGAATTATTGCCATAGTCATAGGTCCCTGGGCAGCAATTATAGCTATTTCTGTAACTTTGGTATTGCAAGCAATGATTTTTGGTGATGGAGGGATAACAGCCATAGCCACTAACTGCTTTAATATGGGAGTGGTAGTACTCTTTGTCGCTTACTACGCCTATAAGTTTATCAGCGGAAATTCAGCTATTAAATCATCTACGAGAGTTATTGCTGCGGCCATTGCTGGCTGGATTTCTTTGACCATGGCAGCATTATGTGCAGGTTTTGAATTAGGAATACAGCCAATTTTAGAGCACACAGCCGATGGAGTACCACTTTATATGCCATATCACTTGAATGTAACTATTCCTACCATGGTACTTGAACACGCTTTAACATTCAGCATTCTTGAGGCAGTGATTACCGCAATTATTTTTGCCTATATCCAGAGAACAGATCCATCTGTATTTTATGGAGAGAAATATAACGCGGAAATGAATAAAATGATGAAGAACGGCATAATCTGAAATGAGAAATGTAAATAAAATGGTCCGAAACTAATCTATTGACCTAGTATTACTTCCATTATTGTACCCTTAAGGTATGCTTAAGACAGGCACTACACATGGTGACTGAGGACCAAATGAACGTTAAGATAACTGCTAAATTACAAGGTTTTTAAAATGTCAACTAATCAAATGGATAGCATCTAAGAATATTAGATATAATAAAACTTGCACAGGGAAAGATGGATGTGCTTACATTTTGTAAGCCGTAGTTGTGCGAAATTAAACCATTGATCCAATTGAAGTGTTAAATAAAACTTTGGAATAGTTGCGTTAGCTATTTATCCTCAACATGATACTACGAAGCTCAATTCGCTACGTAGAATATTTATTTTTTACAGGGCTGTGCGGTATATGTCTGCCATAACCTCCACCACCTGGAGTTTCGATTACAAAAATATCTCCGTTCTTCAGCTTAAGTTCAGCCTGTCCTTCAACTTCAATAACTCTGCCGTCTCTTCTAATAAGCATGTTCTTTCCGCATTTACCAGGCATTCCGCCTTTGAGCCCGAACGGGGGAGCTTCCTGTGGCTCGAGAGGATAGCAACATTCACATCCTTCAGGAATTTAAACTTTCGGATAACTCCGTTTCCACCCCTGAATTTGCCATTTCCTCCACTTCCTTGCCGGATGGAAAATTCTTCAAGCAAAACAGGGAACTTTGCTTCAAGAACCCCAGGATCTGTAATTCTTGAGTTGGTCATATGAGTATGAACAGCATCTGTTCCTGAAAAGTCGGGGCCTGCACCGGCACCTCCACATATGGTTTCATAATACTGGAAATCAGCGTTTCCGAAAGTAAAATTGTTCATCGTACCCTGAGAAGCCGCAAGCGTGCCAAGAGCTCCGAAAAGAGCATCAACAATGTACTGTGCAGTTTCAACATTGCCTGCAGCGACTGCTGCAGGAGGTTGGGGCCTGAGCAGGGAGCCATCTGGAATAAAGACCTCAAGTGGCCTTAAACAGCCTGCATTCAAAGGTATATCACTTTTTACAAGTGTCCTAAAAACGTAGAGAACAGCAGCTATGCAAACAGATGCTGGAGCATTAAAATTATTCGAGAGCTGAGAGGAAGTACCCATAAAATCGATTCTAGCATCACGGTTATTGTGGTCAATCGTGATCTTAACTTTAATTGCATTTCCATCATCAAACAAATAAGTAAATTCCCCATCTGCAAGCCTGTCAATAACTCTTCTGACGGCTTCTTCAGCATTATCTTGCAGATGGCCCATATAAGCTTCAACAGTTTCAATGGAAAAGCCTTCGACCATCTTGCGAAGTTCCTGAAGTCCGTTCTCATTTGCAGCTATCTGTGCACGAATATCAGCAATATTTTGGTCATAATTTCTTGCCGGGTATTTTCCTGAATTCAACCATGCTTTTAACTTTTCTTCATATAAACGACCTTTTTTGACTATCTTCATGTCCTCATTCAGCACACCTTCTTCTTCAATAGTCCTGCTGCCAGGCGGCATGGATCCAGGACTGATTCCTCCTACATCTGCATGATGACCTCTGGAAGCCAGATAAAAGAAAACATCTCCTGAGCTGCCAAACATCGGGGTAACAACTGTGATATCAGGGAGATGAGTTCCTCCGTTATACGGGGAGTTAATCAGGTATACATCTCCTGCTTGCATTTCTTTAAATTGTGTCATGATGAGAGCTTTTACGCATTTTCCCATAGATCCCAGATGCACAGGAATGTGGGGAGCATTTGCTACCAAGTTTCCCTGCTTGTCAAAGATAGCGCAGGAAAGTCCAGCCTCTCTTTTATATTTACCGAATGAGCAGTATTCTGCAAAGTATACCCCATTTGTAACATAAACCTATTATTGAAAATCTCTAGCATTACAGGATCCACACCCGTCCTTCTCAACCTGGTTCAATAATAATGGTCGTATTTTTCTCAATTAGAACTGCAGGTCCATTTACACAAGCCCCCGGTTTTACTTCCTCTTGAGAATAAGAGTCTCGTGAAACTCCCCATAACTATACATTTGAACTGTAGATACAGGTGAGAAAGCAGGATTTGGTTTAGTTTCCAACACAGGATCAGAAACTCTTTCCGTAATCCCTACGACCTCTACGGAAACAGCCTCAACAACAATGGTTTTTTCCTCCGTTACAAACCCGAAATGCTTATTGTGAGTTTCCTCAAAACCTTTCCTGAGAGTATCCTTATCCGCAAAATCCACAAGTAATTGAGTGTCTGAACCTGCATAGCGCATATGTACTTTGAAGAGCACAATAATGTTGTTCTTCTGCACTCCCTGCTCCAACATCGAGAAGCATCCTTCCTTTTTAAGCTCTAAAAATACGATTTTCAATTCCTCTATCAGTCTGTCAGACAGTTCAACCCCTATGTACCGCTCTTTTATAAGCCTCTGATCTGCAAGTCCTATTCCGTATGCTGAAAGAACACCTGCAAAAACGGATGAATGAAGATACTTTTAATCCCAAGACTGTCTGCAACCCTGCAAGCATGCTGTGCAGCAGCTCCTCCAAAGCAGCAAAGGGTATATTTTATATTGTACCCCTGTTGGACTGAGACTTTCTTGATAGCATTTGTCATATTCTCGACTGCCACTGAAAAAAAGCCCTCTGCTACCTGCTCAGGCGTCCGAAAACCACTATCGCTTGAGACCTCTTTTGAAAGTTCTGAGAATTTCCTGCGCACAAGTTCGGAGTCAAGAGATTGATCTGCATTGAGCCCGAACAGCTTTGGGAAAAATTCGGGCTGCAATTTTCCAAGCATGACGTTGCAGTCGGTAACTGTAAGAGGCCTACCTTTTCGATAACATGCAGGACCAGGATTCGAACCTGCAGATTCCGGACCTACCCTGAACCTACCTCCTTCGTAATGAAGTATGGAACCTCCACCTGCTGCAACAGTATGGATGCGAATCATAGGAGATCGGCAAGTGCACACCTGCGATCTCGGTTTCAAGCCTGCGCTCATACTCCCCGCTGTACTGAGCTACATCTGTAGATGTTCCCCCATATCGAAAGTAATGATTTTGCGTGCCCCTGCCACGAGAGATGTTGCAACCGCCCCCACAATTCCACCCGCTGGCCTGGACAGAATACAGTTCTTGCCCTGAAAAGCTTCTGCATCGATAAGCCCTCCACTGGACTGCATGAACATGAGCCTGGAATTTCTTTTTTCTCTTTTCACCTGTCGTTCTTTTCGTTTTTTATCTATTTCTTCTTGCTCTTCGTCTTCCTGTTCCCCTTCTATTTCTTCTCCCCCTTCATCTAGAGTTCTCTGAACCATGTCAACGTACCTTCGGAGAACCGGAGATAGGTATGCATCGACAACAGTCGTTTCCCCTCGGATCACGAGTTTTATCAACGGGCTTACCTGATGAGAAAGGGATACTTGTGTAAAATCTATATCCCTGGCAAGTCTTCCAAGCCTAAGTTAATGCTTAGGATATTTATACGCATGCATCAGGACAATAGCAACTGATCGAATTCCTTCTTTGAAGGCCATATCAAGATCTTTTTTTGTATCTTCAAGATTTAGGGGCACAAACTCTTTTCCATCTGCCCCTAATCTCCTTGATACCTTGATAACCCTTTCATACAACTGATCTGAAAGTTCGATTTTCGGAGCAAAAATATCTGGGCGATTCTGGTACCCTATTCTCAAAGCATCCTCAAAACCCTGATTTATCACAAGAACAGTGCTTTCTCCTTTCCGTTCAAGGAGAGCATTGGTATCTACTGTTGTTCCCATTTTTATGATCTCTATATGTTCCGAAAGCAGAGGTGCATCTTTGGGAAGCCCCAGAATATAACGAATTCCGTGGATGGCTGCATCTTTGTAGTGGTAGGTATCTTCAGAGAGGAGTTTGTAAGTGACTAGTTTCCCTGTAGGGTTGCGGGCTACGATATCAGTAAATGTGCCTCTGCGGTCTATCCAGAACTGCCATCGAGCTTTGGGAGACATTAAAGAAATAATTGTATAAGTTGTATTAATTATTAATCCTGAAATTCCAAATTTGATTTTTTCACATCAATTCCTTGTTTTCACTCATTTATATATTCTTCCGCAACTTTCAAAATATCAATAACTTTTTAACATCAGCTTTTTGGAAATCTTTTATACATTTGAGGTTGCAATGAATCAGCATGAAAACATACCAGGGAATCATTGTTGATGCTATTTCCAAGAAGCAGTTCAAAGGTGAGATTATCGTCGAAAACGGAAAGATCATTCGTGTTGAAGAGAAGGAGCATTATAATGAACAGTATATCCTCCCAGGTCTTGTAGATGCCCATGTACATATAGAAAGTTCTATGACCATGCCTTCGGTTTTTGCCAGAATGGCAGTTGCAAGAGGTACTGTTGCAGCGGTTAGCGACCCTCATGAGATTGCAAACGTGATGGGAGAAGAAGGTATAAATTACATACTGGAGGATTCCAGAAAAACCCCTATGAAGATATTTTTTGGGGTACCTTCTTGTGTGCCGGCCACACCATTCGAATCAGCAGGAGCAGTACTGGATACAATAGCTGTGGACCGTTTGTTAGCAAGGGCTTATCTATACTACCTATCCGAGGTGATGAATTTCCCAGATGTGATCTCGGAATCTCCTGAAGTAATGGCAAAAATTGAGTCCGCCAAAAAATATGGCAAAGTTATAGATGGTCATGCGCCTGGTTTGAGAGGTACAGCCCTACAGAAATACGTGAGCTCAGGAATTTCCACAGACCATGAATGCCTTACTTATGAAGAAGCGATTGAGAAAATAAAGCTCGGAATGAAGGTACAGATTCGAGAGGGAAGTTTAGCCAGGAATTTCGAAACACTTTATCGTTTGATATACGAATACCCAGAATCCGTTATGCTTTGCACCGACGATTCTCATCCCAATACTTTGATACATGAAGGACATATCGATAGACTAATCAGGCGCGGATATGAAAAGGGACTTGATATTTATAGCTTGATTCAAGCAGCAGTGATCAATCCTGTGGAGCATTATGGCCTTAATGTTGGGCTTTTGCGTAAGGGAGACTCTGCAGATTTCATTATCGTAGACGATCTAAAATCATTTAATGTGTTGAGTACTTTCATTGATGGAAATTGTGTTTATGATGACGGGCAGGTTCTTTTCCCGATTGAAAAAAATTCTGCAAAAAATGTTTTCAACAGAAATGAAATCTCGATTGAAGATATAAGAAAGTCTCTGCCTCCTGCAGACAATAGAAGGGAGCAGATGAGAAATATCAGAGTGATAGTTGCCCAGGATGGAGAACTTGTCACAGGCCAGGAACTAGCCTTGGCAAAAGTAGAAAATGGTAATCTGGTTTCAGATCCTTGCAGGGATATTTTGAAATTGGTTGTCCTGAGCAGGTATAGAAATGACCCTGTTCAGATTGGTTTCATAAAAAACATAGGCCTGAAAAAAGGCGCTATTGCAAGCAGCATTGCCCATGACAGTCACAACATTATTGCAGTTGGGGCCACTGACAGAGATATAGTTGAAGCTGTCAATAGGCTGGTAAAAAATAAAGGAGGGATAGTTGTGGGAACTACAGAAGATCTACTTGATCTTCCGTTAGAGGTTGCAGGCCTTATGAGCGTTCGGAGTGGAGAAGAGGTGGCTTATCGGCACCAGCTTCTGAATGAAGAAGCTCGGAAACTTGGAACTTCGCTGAAGTCGCCCTTTATGACTCTTACATTTATGTCGCTTCTGGTAATTCCTGAACTTAAACTTGGAGCTAAGGGGTTGTTTGATGTAACAAAATTCGAATTTATCGAGCTTTTCGCAAAGGGATAAATAGAAAAGAACTGAGAGAGCCAGGAAAATATTCTTTCCCACTGTAATTATCACAATAAAATTAAACATACCTTAAAAAAAATCCAACGTAGTTTGAAAACGGAAGTCTGAAAGCATGATCGCCTTCTTCAGCCATTCTGCTTTTGGTGTGCTCACCCTGCCTGTAAGGTATGTAACGGCTGCTGTGAGAGAATCAAATTTTTGAGGGGAATTTTTAAGAGTTTTTCTCACGCCTTCCCGGACTACCCACACCCCAAGAGGTGCCCAGTAATGAGAAGTTATTTCCCTTAGCACAAAAACAGAGGCCTGTTTTCGGATTTCAGTGAGATATTCAAGTGCTGCCAACCTTGTGGCATAATAACCTCCTGCCAGAAGAGAATATCCTTTTTTTCCGCTGGGCCCTTCACTGTCTTCACCAATCCAAATTGATTCTCCAGACCAAATTGTATTTGGGAGCCAGATCTCAATAAGTTCGAAAGAATAAGTTCGTGGAAGAATGAGGACTTCAAACCGGTTCCCAAAATGAGTTCCACTGAAAAGCAAAATATCGGAAATTAAGGAAAAGTCCTTTATGTGATCTACAAGTTCCTTTCCGGCCATATCATCCACGGCTGTTATTGACCAACGAGTAGGGACTATTTTTCGTTCTTTCCCCAGCAAGCCGATTGAAAAAAGGCGTGTGATATGTTCAGTTGTAACATTATCTTTTAAAAGTTCAGTAATAGCATCTTTTGCCAGGGAATCAGTATCATAGACTAGGTAATCTACTTTTCGTGGAACTTTCGGGTTTTCTGTAAGCTCAAAATTTTTTACAAGACCTGATGGGCCCATAGGCATGAGAATTGTATCAAAATTTAGTTCTTGCTTTGGAATTTTGTAAAACCAGGCTTCAGTGTCCACTGGTTTTCTGGAAAGAGCGAGTTCCTGAGCTTTTACAAGAAGAGAATTTTCTTTGCTACGTGCATCTTTTATATGAAAAGTTGTATTTGCCCTAACCATGCGGGACCGCATGAAGATTATATCTTCAATTTGCATGTTTGCCCAGGCTGAAGGATCTCCCATGAATAAGGCTTCGCTTTCCGTTGTCAAGGGGGAAATCATTGGGCCTGCTGTAATCCGAGGGTAGCCATAGCCACCAACAAAAAGAGAAGGGGGAGATGCTCCAAAAACAGAACATCCTGAGATCGCAGGAGCAATCGATTGTACGGACCTATATTTTTCAAGGATTGGACAACGAGGACGCCCACATATTCCTTTTCCTTTACATTTGATACACAGCGTTCCATTCACTTTGAATCCATGTCCTCACATATGAATGCAAGCTTTAATTTAAGGAACTTCCCTGTATAGCAGACCAGGTTTTTCGAACAAAGATACAAATACAGCACATGCTTGTTACCTTTTCCGGAGATAAGTTTCTGTTTAAAAGTACCAAAGCAAAATTTCAAATTTCTTTCTGTGAATCCTCATAAAAGTCAACTTCAGCTTCAAGTTTTTCACTAATTTCTGAGATACTGAGACTCTTAAGCATTTCGGAATATCTGTCAAATCTTGCCATATATACTTCATGCTAAATAAAATCATTGTTCTCTAAGCTAGCCAGGATTTCAGGTAAGATATTCTATGCAATAATTTTACAAATTGATTTCATGGAACCAAGTTTAGAGGATAAATTAAAGTTTACTACACATGTACCTTTGCTCTTAATTTTCAAGTAGAAATGAGGTCTCCCTTGATGCATCATATAGAAAACGCATGCTACCAAAAAACTAGTAAGAATATATATAATTTAGAAACTGAAAATGTTATATTCATTTCTCATGCCTCTTTTTCATAAAGGCTGTTAAAGTTTAATTTTTAATTTGTTCAGCAGAGAAACCCTTTTCCATGAGGACTTCTTTCATACGGGCCAGGTGGTTTCCTTGAAGTTCCACAGTATTTCCTTTTACTGTGCCTCCGCATGCAAACTTTGATTTCAGATAAGTAGACAGTTCGTGCAGATCAATTTCACTGGCATCGAAGCCTTCCACAACGGTAACTTCTTTCCCGTATCTTCTTCTATTTATTTTCACTGTGATTCTCTGTTGCTCTTTTGCAACCTCTTCGCATATGCAAAGTTCTTTTGGAAGCCCGCATACCGGGCACATTCCGCTGCTCATTTGTTGGTATGTCCTCCGAATTTGTAATAATTGTATGTGTAATTTAAATTCAAAAATAACTAAAAAGACATCAAGTACTTATCAATGAAGGTATTAAAGCCTAATGGTATTATTCTGCCACTTTATACTGAATTTAGATTTATGGGCACAAATTTTTGCAGTATAAAATCCAGTCAAAGCTGTATTATTATTTTTATTTTTTTATGTAATAATAACTTTGTAGAGTGGAATTAATACCAATGTAATGTTGCATGAATAATTCATACATCAAATGAAAGGGCTGAATCTTGACTTATAGTCATTCAAGATCTAGGTCATTTCACTAAGTGTTTAATATTTTCATGATTAAAGCTTCCAGCATAGCAAATATTTTCTTTTCATGCACTGAAGTACATCTGCTCTAACTAACCTCAACGAAATGAAACAAAAATACCGGAAAATGGTACTAAGTGAATTTTGAAATAAAATCAAACAAAGAATAGATGACGACCGAATAGCTAAACTTCCCAGAAATCTCAATTTCAAATCGGCAGGAAAAATTGCCGCAATTTATAGCCCCTGATTACAGATGACTAGGTATACAAGGAAGATACAGGATTCCAAAAGGAAGAAATTCAAAAAAGGAAAATTGTTGAGACTGAAACATTTTCAGTGGATATTTGTATAAAAATATTAGTGGAATAATCGCAATTCTAAAAAAAGAAGATTCTAAGAGTACGTGAGTAAACAGTTTCTTCACGTACTTTCATGTCAAATTGGAGTGAATTATTTGTACTATTTACGTTCAAATATACAAATTGACGTTCTGTTTGATATGATTATACTTTTGTTTTTATGTGCTTTAGTTTTTCTGCAATATCAATCCCGAGTCTTCTACACTCCTCAACATCCTTATCTGTTGGTTTGTGAAGAATCCGAAGTACCGGATCTATCACATTCATACCCATCTCTCGCATCTTTTCAGCTATCATTACAGGTGCTTCTCCGCTCCATCCATAAGACCCAAAAGCAGCTCCTATTTTACCTTTTGGGTCTGAGGAAGCAAGAGTCTCATTTATGAATTTTTCCATGGGAGGCAACATTTTGTAGTAGAAAGTAGAAGAACCAATTGCAATTGCTTCTGCGTCATTAAGGTCTTCAGGCTTTACGTCATAAAAGCTAACAGCCTTTGCATCTATATTCCTTGATTCGATTCCATTAGCTATAGCCTCGGCCATAGATTTTGTATTCCCTGAAGTACTGAGATATACTACTATCGCTTTCAAACTCATCCCCTTCCGATTTAAGATAAGACGTTAATGTCATAAATGGACAAAAAGTGAGTAAACTCGCCAGTTTTGCATATAACCGGATCCCAGGACCATAAAAAACGAAGCCTGATGTAATCTCGCTTTCCAACCATTTACTAGTTATAAAAATTATTTTAAATAAGGATTTCGTCCCACATTAAATTGATTTAAGATATTAAAGAAAAATTCCTGATGGATATACACCATTTAGGGTTCCGTTGCAAAAATTCAAAAAAATATGTAAATCTATAAGTAATGAATAAAAATCAAAATATTCAAGGAAAATGTACTAACATTATAAAACTATACCAAATAATTGATTAATACATTTGACTTCATTAAAAACAGAGTAATTTAGATCATTTACTTGTCCTTTTTTGATCATATTCATAGCTTCAATTCCTTTTAAAGTCTTATTAGCAGATCGAAAAGACTGAAATCCTAACATTGGATTAACGATTCGTTTTATAGATCTATGATCTTGTTCTATAATGTTATTCAAATACTTTATTTGTCGAATGCCTACGTTTTTAGGTAATATTTTATTATTTTTCAGTTTATCTATAGCAGGTGGATAACCTGGATTCTTATCAACTGTTATTACTCTTGGAATTTGGTTATGATTAGAACTCAAAGCTTTCTTAAAAAATCTCTTCGCTGCTATCCTATTTCGTTTTGCACTTTACATGAAATCGATTGTTTCTCCATCTGAGTCAACTGCTCGGTAAAGATATTTCCATTTACCTTTTACTTTGATATAGGTTTCATCAACTTTCACGAATAGTTTGTTAGTCTTAAATGTCTTCTTATCTTCGTTTCTATTTCAGGGGAATATTGATGCACCCATCTCATTACAGTACTGTGATCAACTTGAATTCCTCTTTCTATCATCATTTTTTTTAAATTTCTATAGCTCAATGGATATTTTAAGTACCATCTTACATTTAATAGGATAATTTCTCCTTCAAAATGCTTCCATTTAAAGGAATCAGATAGCATATTACTATCTTTGGTTTTCTTTTTATTCTATTGTATTAGTAGAAAGGATTTTTTGCAACCAAAAAACAAAAATATATTATTAATTATTTTTATTACTGGTGAAGCTATCAGAATCTAAAGTTATTTTTTTTCTAGAGAATAAAACTTTACTTAAAGCCTATCAATAGCTTATTCAGTGTTTATAATTATGACTATCAAATAAAGAAAAAAATTTACTGAAAGGCTCTTAAAAACTACTGTTCACTATTTTTCATTATCGAATAAGATTTTTTGGTTTTCATTGGTGCACAGGTTTTATAGCATAAACTATGCATAATCAAGAAATTTACATTCAAAAATTGATCCAGGAGAACAGATTGTGAACATTAAACTGCTTTCTGAAAATCTAAAAATAAAAAAGCTCTAGTGGAAGTTTTGCTAATTAATATTAAATTTTCCCATATTTTTTATGCGCTTTTTCGGCGGTCGAATATCGAAAACGTATACTTTTTTCTCTTCTTCATCAATTTGATAGAAAATTCGATAGTCTCCAACTCTCAGACGATATGTAACTAATCGAATTCCTTTGAGTTCTTTTTTGTTTCCGTTACTATCTGGAAATGGATCTGTAAGCTCTTTAATTGCAGATTTTATATGTTCTTTTCGTTCTGCGGGAGCCTTAACAAAAATAGTGGGATGCACAAAAACTTTAAAGATCATCTATACTCACAAACTCATTCTTATGCTCTTTTATAAATTTCTCACTGCGCTCTGTTAATTTATTCATATTGTGTTCGACTATAAGGTCATTAATAACCTTATTATAATCGTCTCCCATCTTTCCAATTTTCCGTAACTCTTCGAGAATTTGTTTTGTTATCTGGATAGTTGTTGTTTCAGACATTTTATATATTATAGTAGTAATAGTATCTATAGCAACTCGGTTAAAAAGCTCTGCTGATAGTTATGATAACAAATTAGCACATATTTGGTATAAATAAGCAATTTTCTGGAATCGTTCTCAAAAGTTGCTTGCGGGTAGAAGGTTTTAGACTTTATGCATTATCAGATAAACATTAGGCACTCTGGCGCTGAAATTGGGAAAAATGCACATATTTTAATACAAAAACTATGCATTAGTAACAACGATAGATCTTATTTTTGTGGCAGAGAAAAGAGCATAGAGTCAATTAGAATTATTTGATAAATTGTTGATTTTTATTGTGAATGGTATCAACTACAATTCAAATATAATCCATTAAATGGTATATTAGGACGAGTTTGGAAGTTTCTAACATGTAGCTGGATATGATAAACTAAAATACCGGTAGCAAAAAAGCTTATAATAAAATCGGAGAAAAAGATTAAAAAGCTATGTTTTTAATTATTGTAAGGCTTTAGATTATCAGCAAATTCTCTTTTTATTACATATGGACCCAAACTTATAAGAAAATAAAAACATAGCCATCAATTCAAGGCAGTTTATCAAGAGTTTATCCCTAATGCCTTGAAAAAAAGGTTATGATGCTGTTTTATTTCATACTCAGTGATTCTTAGATTCAGTGCCTATTCTATTAGCTCTATCAGTATGAAAATACCACAAATAGAGCTATTTCCTAGTGGTGACTATTACTGATACAAGTTACCAGGGTTACTATATACAATTGTAGGAATCTTTTTAGGAGTCTTTTTCAGAACATTGATTGTAGAAAGCATTGAATTTGTACCTACTGCATTGCTTACTGTTAAATTAACTGTATAGATTCCTGCTGCAAGGTAAGTATGCATTGGATTCTTCTGAATTGATCTAGCTCTGTCTCCAAAGTTCCACTTCTGTCCTATGGCATTTGTCGAGAGGTCTGTAAATTGAATCGTAAGGGGAACATAACCATTGGTTACGTTTGTACTGAACTTAGCTACAGGCAGACCTTTTACAGAAATATCTTGCGGATCAGTAAATGCTTTGATGCACACATTAGTATTTGAGTAACTTGGTTCTGTTGTTATATCGGTCCATGTCTTTCCATCAGAACTTACAAAACTTTCGGATGCATTTGCTTTTGCTTGACTACTGTAACCGGAGATTGGCATTTCCACAGCAATTGGATAATTGTATACAGGGTTTATAAGCTTCATTACTACGGAGAATTTTTGACCGGCGTTGAGCTTAACTCCAAAATTCAGGGGGACTGTATTGTAGCCTGCATTTGGAATTTTTCCATTTTGTGTAAGAGTAGGGCTATTTTGACCAATAGGTTGGAACCCAGTATTATTGTAGATCTTAATTACATAATTGCAGTTTATATCTGTCGTGTAGAAACTTATTGCCTTGAGGACTTCGTTGGATTTTGCAGTAAAGATATTTGCACACCAGCCAGTTGTGGGATTAGCTTGTGATGTGTTAATTTGCTGGGTCCATCCAAGTGGATCGTATTGGTAGATATTTGTATAATCTTTAGGATTTTCAGCCATGAAGAGTATATTCATATCATATCCTATATTGGAATCGTAATAGGAAACATAGAAATACCCATTATTATTGTTTACATTACCCCAATCTGCTGCAGTTGTACCCCAGCTATTTTTTATGATAAATGCTCCATCTCCGGGTGGAGTTGTGGAGAAATTATTCTTACTAAAAGAGTCATTCCAGCCTACAATGGTCACTTCATGGTCAGATGATGTTGTTCCACTATAGTAATAACCATATGTGTTTTGGTTATAATTATTAGCATTAGTATTATAGGGATCAAAATACATTGCAGTAGCTACTCCTCCATAATTCATAATTGCTTGTTTTATATCCAGATTGTCCGTAGGACTATTTCTGGTCGGAAGAAAAGTTACATTTTGTACATGTTTATGTACAGGGAGTCCGATCTCATTGGACGAAAAGCTTGATGTATCGCTATAAGGGTCATCGCTGGTGTTCACAGGTCCGGTCCAGCGTGCCAGATAGGCAGTTGACATCACAGAGTCACCCCCGTCGTTGGGACCGTAATCAAAACCTTGCGGGTTATTTGCAGAAGAAAGCAGATTTTTCAGATTATTTTCTGAAAAGCTCCATAATCCTTTTGGCATTAAAGATGATTCAAGAGATCCGTAAGTTGCAAATGTCCAGCACGTACCTGCATCACCCTGGTTTTCCACAGGGGTTATCCTTTTGAGAGTTCGTAAGTCATAGGAAGTTGGAATAGATGTGCTTGCTGAAGCATATACTTCTGCGACTGAAGTATGTTTGAGATGACTAAGGTCCACAGGCGAGGGTGAGAAGCCAGATTTATGTCTACTTGGGGACTGTGTGGTTTGGTAAACAAATTTTTTATTCTTGTATTCGGTAAATTTAGGATTTTCTGGTGCAAGTCCAACCTTTGTAGAAAATTCAGTTTGGTTTGTAATATCTGTGTGAATAAATTTATAATCAATGGGTACAGATATTGATTTGTTTTCTTCTGAAAATCCTGCATATGCCATTGCTATTGATGAACCTATTACCAAGAACAAAACAAGAAGTTCAGTGAAAGTTACTAAATTTTTTAATATATTTATATCATTATTTATATTTCGATTCTTTTTCATATTTATCTCCTTATCCATTTATCTAAGAATGTTTCATTAACTCTCATTTGTTACTTTTATCATATTTTAAAGATTACATTTTCCTAAAATCCAATACTTACTTCTCAAATTTTAAGTAATCTTCGATATCTATTTGCCAGCGACTAAAAACCAAGAACAGTTCTTATGTATCAAATTTTTGGAGTTTTCAGAGCTTCTTACTTCTAATAACTTTTGATAATAGTTTATATACTTTTTAATTTTTTTCTACATATATTGTGCAGTGCTTGGTATGTAACTCACTGAATAAATTATGTGTTTATTGGTCACATCTTAAATTAATTTTTGAACACCCACATTTCCGGTTTTTTGCATATTAATATAATTAGTCACATATAATAAAATGAGGTAAATATAAAAATAATTCTACAGATTGGAACTTTCGTCTGGAAAATATTAAAAGCTTTTTGTTGCTGAAAAGAGATTAAAAAGTGCTAAAATTTACAGAAAAATTTAAGCATTTGAGATGTTTAAGAATTGTTATCTGAACAC
Source organism: uncultured Methanosarcinaceae archaeon (assembly GCA_963733675.1). Classification (GTDB taxonomy): domain Archaea; phylum Halobacteriota; class Methanosarcinia; order Methanosarcinales; family Methanosarcinaceae; genus Methanosarcina. The sequence continues at coordinate 1,061,594 of CAVTET010000001.1, forward strand.
ATGGGTTGCTAATTTTTTTCCAGTTGATATAAACACAATTTTAGATTGGATAATTATTCAGTTCGCATGCTAATTTTTCTAAAAAACAAATAATGTCATGAAGTTGTGAGAAAGGAAAATACACCTCGAAAGAATCAGATCACACAAATTATGTATAAATTTAGCATTAGATTTTAGCAAATTTTAAACACTACCAAAATTAGCAATGTACTGAAAGTTCCGTAAAAATGACTGATTTTCATCCTTTTCTTTCATTACAAAACATGATTTTCTGGTTTTCACTTATGTACAGGTTTTATAGTACAACTGTGCATCATTGGAAATGATAAGTCCTGCTTATTTAATCGTATATCACCATTGTTGACTCAGTGATAGATTTTTTATTGACCGGAAAATTGACTTTTTGGATAGGGTATAAGTCCTTACTAAAACACCAGAGAATGATATTAATGATCAACGTGAACCACGATAGTGAATCTCTAGCAGAAAAGTATGATAAAGTAAGCAAATATCAATACATTAATGGACTTACTTTGGTAAAAAAATTAAATATTTCATCTAGGCACAATGTCTTGGACGTAAGCTGTGGTACAGGGCTTCTCACATTGAAACTGGCAGGTAAGGTTGACCATATTACGGGTATTGATCCTTCTATCCAAAGAATTGAAATAGCCTGTAGAAAATTAACTAAAATGAATCCTGGAAACGTAACTTTTGAGCTTGGTAGCAGTGATGACATCGATCGTTATGGTGAAGACGTATTCGATGTTGTATACTTGAACGCAGTTTTTCACTGGATAAATGATAAAGAAGAAGCGCTGAATAATATCTACTGGGCATTAAAGCCCGATGGAAAGCTTGGTATATGTACCGGTGATAAGGACCATCCGTTCACGGTAAAGATAGCAGCAAAAGAAGTGTTCCGGAGGGCTGGAATCATTGAAGAAAGCGCAGATTTTAGCGCTCCAGTAAATACAGTAGAACTGGATTCAATGTTAAGAAAATCGGGTTTTAGGGTAATAGAAATAAAGCCAAAAAGAGATTTACGGTATTTCGAGACCCCTGCTAAATTCCTGGAATACGTCGAAGCGAGCTCTTTTGTGAATTTTCTGGGCAATACTCCGGTATCAGTACGCGATAACATAAAGGCTGAAATCGTGGCGGAGCTGAAAAAATATCAGATTCCGAAAGGCATAGAAAGCATTTATCACGATTTGTTCGCTCTTGCTGAAAAATAACTTGATAATAGTCCTAAAAAGCCTTAATCGAATTATATATGCTTTATTTTTGGAATAAAAGCTCAAATAATAGTATTTATTGAAATTGAAGTTTATTTAATCTTTTTTACAGATATAAACACTTATTAATCAAAATTTTAACCAAACAACTTGATAGCAATCAAAAGAACTGTTAATCACGTCATACAAGTTTTATTGTAAAATTAGTAGCTCAAATAGCTTTATTTTTTGAAGTCTATTTTTATTTAATTTTTTCAATTTTAAAAAGTAGCTATTTATTAAAGCCAAATAATTTAAGCACTGTAAATCACAAAAGACGCCTTTAATGATTTTAAAAATGGTGTAACATATAAAACCAATAAATATAAAATAATGTATTATAATGTATTATTATCAATGCAGTCAAATTTGATGCAGTTAGATAATCTTACATAAGTGTTTTGTAGAAGAATTATTTAGAATAAAAAGTAGGAGATCAAAATATGTTAAAACAAATGAAAAAGACACTTGGTATTTTGCTAGCAGTTTGTTTTTTAATGTCCGTGACAGCTGCAGCAGTAAGCGCAGGATCCGTAGTGGTTAAGGATAAGAAAACAGCCATTATAATCCTAAAAGATGTGAAGACTAAATTCTTCAAATATCAACACAAGTTGCATAGCCATCACCATAAATGGCACCACCACCACAAAAACACAAATATGAGTGGCAAAAAAGGTAAAAAAATGACCGTTAAAACCGAAAATGTTAATAAAATACCTATTAAAACCGAAACTAATAAAAATATGCCTATAAAAAGCGGAACCAGCAAAGATATGGCTGTGAAAAACTGAATCGGAAAAGATCTACAAATATCATTGATGGCTGAAGCAGAAACACTGATTTAAAAAAAATCAAACAAACTTCTCTAAAATGTTTTTAGTGGCATTTGGTGATATCCACATAGAAGACTTACAAACACATCTGCTTATACCACCATGAATATCACAATAAGCAACTTGTTGAAATCAGAAGTTTGTTGAAATTATCTAGATTTTAACATGTTATTAATTTAAACAATATAAACGGAGTGAAATAAATGTTAAAAATGTTAAAACAATCATCTAGTGGAATTAAAAAGGTACTGGCTGTTTTGCTGTTAGTCCTTTTTGTAGTATCGTTGACATCTGTGGCAGCTAGTGCTCGAGAAGAACGACATGGTGACCACGGACGCCATGGTGGCCACGGGCATTAACAACCAGGTAGTTATGGTTATGGAACATATCCCTACTATAGCAGTAGTTCTGGATGCTACCAGGATCCATATACTGGTTTAATAACTTGCCCCACATACGGTTCCTTATATTTGAACATGAAAATATACCACCTGACCACATGGAAATATCATCTCAATGAAAACAAAAACTGCAAAAGATAAAACTGTAAATAAAGTACATGGAGTAACTTTACTAGAATATGAATGATAGCAATCCCTGTATGCAAATTGGAATAATTTCTTATCTGCATTTGAAGTCAAGCTTGCTCATTTATATTTATAAAAATGGATTTAATTTTAAGGCATGCTTTTACTTGAAAGATTGCTATTACTCTTGATTCTTAAGATTCTGCGCTCTCTGATCTCGTATGGTTATTATATGTGTGTAAGAGAAACTATACATCAGAGGGTTCCTTGACGATTTTTCACTTTCATACACATAAACACACTAAGACATTTTATTTTGGGATCGATGCCATAGTGCATTTGTGTATTCTGACATATTACTTGAACATGAAATAATATCTAATTTTCACATATTAGTTAAATAGTAATTACAGTAACTAAATAGACTGAAATTTACATAGTCCTAATCCTGTAGACCATGATGGCAACCTTTTGGGATGAAGTTTATATTCCACTAATATGCAGAATATAAAATATAATCATCGTAAAATATATTAAAAATATATTTCTTAGTGAAAGCAAAAGTTGAAGAAATTTATTAAAAATTTATTAATTGAGACTAGGGTATTGAAAATTTGAGTTTTTGATCCATTTTGTTCATATTTCTAATTTTGTTTAGAGTACTATATAATTATTTTTTCCATTACATTTTTTATTTATGCTTGTGATTCAGTTTAATTAGTTTCAAGTGTTCAAAGAGCTCCATATGTTCTATAGGTTACATAAGCTCTATGCGTCATAGATCCATAATAATTTTCCTTTATCCTGAAAATTTAGTTCTGTATCAACTACCTAGGATGAAATTATTATCTTAGAAGGTTCCGTTGCAAAAATCCTTTCTAATGATACAATAGAATAAAAAGAAAATCAAAGATAGTAACATGCTATCTAATTCCTTTAAATGGAAGCGTTTTGAAGGAAAAATTATCCTATTGAATGTAAGATGGTACTTAAAATATTCATTGAGCTATAGAAATTTTAAAAAAATGATGATAGAAAGAGGAATTCAAGTTGATCACAGTACTGTAATGAGATGGGTGCATCAATATTCCCCTGAAATAGAAAAGAAAATAAGAAGACATTTAAGACTAACAAACTATTCGTGAAAGTTGATGAAACCTATATCAAAGTAAAAGGTAAATGGAAATATTTTTACCGAGCAGTCGACTCAAATGGAGAAACAATCGATTTCATGTAAAGTGCAAAACGAAATAGGATAGCAGCGAAGAGATTTTTTAAGAAAGCTTTGAGTTCTAATCATAACCAAATTCCAAGAGTAATAACAGTTGATAAGAATCCAGCTTATCCACCTGCTATAGATAAACTGAAAAATAATAAAATATTACCTAAAAACGTAGGCATTTGACAAATAAAGTATTTGAATAACATTATAGAACAAGATCATAGATCTATAAAACGAATCGTTAATCCAATGTTAGGATTTCAGTCTTTTCGATCTGCTAATAAGACTTTAAAAGGAATTGAAGCTATGAATATGATCAAAAAAGGACAAGTAAATGATCTAAATTACTCTGTTTTTAATGAAGTCAAATGTATTAATCAATTATTTGGTATAGTTTTATAATGTTAGTACATTTTCCTTGAATATTTTGATTTTTATTCATTACTTATAGATTTACATATTTTTTTGAATTTTTGCAACGGAACCCTAAATGGTGTATATCCATTTTGATTTTACATTAAAAAGAAAAACATATATACTAATATAGTTATCAAAATATCGATTATTAAATAGTTATTATGATTTTTACTATTTTTTGCTCGAATAAGGTCAATTTATAAAATAAAACTGTTTTTGGGAAAAAGGAGCCGCTCTGGAAGTTTTGGTAATTCCAGCTACAATTAGATGACATAATAAAAATAAGCAGGAAAGAACAATTTATTAAAAATAATTCCGGTTAGAGTAAAAATATTAACCAGTTAAAGGCTCTTAACTTTCTCTACCTAAAGCAAACTTTTCTAGAATTTGTGCCCTAATGCCATCTGCATCATTGATTGCTATATCAACAAATACATTCTGATTATCTGAAACAACATTCATTTTACGATATTGTCGTCTTGCGAAGTCTTCCGGGAAACGTCTCTCCAAAATCCGCATGTAAACTTGGCAATTTCCAGCATCAGCTGCATCAGTAAGACGTTTAATGCATCCTTTTGCGGCATCTGCATCACGTTTCTGAATATGTTTATAGAACTGAAAATATTTCCCAGATTTTTCTGTTTTCCCCTTCTTCATCCAAAGATTGAATGTCTTATATGTTATGCCCATAAATTCGGAAGCAAGAGAGTATGTGAGTCCCAAAGCAACATTATAGCCGATTCTCTGTTGTAGTTCAGGTGTCAATTTACAAGGTCTCGCCATGGCTGTACCGTTTTTTATTTTGAATAATTAGTATAAGTGGATTTTATATTTAAAATTTAGTTAGTTTCGTTATGTATGCGGTCGGGGTTTATACACATCAAATCTAAGCCATTTTTTGACTAGGCCAATATTTTACTAAGGACGGTAAGTTAAAGTTCCACCAGTAAGCTTAGAGTAAGTCGGTTTCTGACCACATTAAATCCCCATGTTCCTAATGTCATAGCACGGTAACTACCTTTAAGACATTTTTCATATATTTTTATCACTTTTAATTAATATAAATTAAGTTATTAATTATGTAAATAAACTGATGAACTGTAACTTACGATAAATATAGAACAGGAAATAAATGATTGTGGGGCGATTTAAGACATTTTCCTGAGTAGGTAAGGGGTGTATTTACAATAGATTAATTATAAACATGTTGTAGGGGCTGAGATTAAGTCCAGTAACTGGCAACCTTTCTGAGATTTAGACCGATATTATTCCTTTTTTGTGAGTCTACGACGTCCTGTAGCAGCTTCATCTGAACTTGGCAGGATCACCTACCATGGTATTATTTCCCAGCTTCGTCTTCGATACTTCAAGACCTTTAGATCCATGAGGAATTAATGGTTTTTTTCCTGAAGTCATGCTTGAAATGTGAAAACTAGGGGCCTATAAGGATCCGGTTCCCCAGAATCACTGATATCAATATCAATAAAAAGGAAAGATAATATTTTGAGTTCCTACTATTCCCAAGCTTCAGTCATTCCTTCAGGCGCCATCATTCGGTTATTGGTATGTGTTCTTAAAGTGGGGTACTCTTCATAACAATTGTCACATAAAACAATTACAGTGGGGCTTTTACCCCGTTGTCTTATAGTTTTTATCATCCCACGTTCTTCTAACTCATCCAATGCTTTAGGAAAAGCCCAATCAGGGATAGGGAGAAATGAGTTTATACCCTTCAGGGTGACTATTAAGTCTTTAGATTTCTTCACCCCTTTTAAATGTTAAATGTACATAGCAACTCTATATGTATGTCCCACTGAATTGGAAGGTAACTTTATAATCCATTCTGAAGGCATTTGAGATATGAAAGATCCCTTTATTTTATCTTTAGGATTCACCAGCATTATCTTACTCCCATTAGATATTACTTTTAAATATTAAGTAGAAATAAAGAAGATATATTAAAGAAATATAAGTAGTAAAATCGATCCCGGAAGGCTTATGAATTTAGCTGTAAAGCTAATTAATTTTAGCTACAGGGCGAAATATATTTTGCTGTACAGCTAATTAATATGGCTCTACAGCTAAATTGGGATTAGGTTCTACAGCTAAATTGAAAAGTCTGTCCAGGATCTTTCAGCCTCATTTATGGTGGGTTTTACTCTTGTTTTATCTCCATGAGTATCCGCGTAATAGGCTCCCAAGTTTCGACACCTTTCTCATCTATATACCTGTCAGGATAGCGGACAATATCGACATCTGTTTTCAATCTGTTACCTGCACCCAAAACGATCTCGGATGCATCACACATCAGCTTTCTTGCTATCTCTATCTCTTTGTCTGCCATCTTTCCGTCGCACTCAATCATCACTGCATCGTGAACTGGTGCAACAATTTTAATTTTATTCTCCGAAAGAAGGATGCATGCCACTCTAAGAATTTCAGCCCCAGTGGCTTGAATTGGAAAATTTTGGACAGTCAACATTTCCTTATTGCTGGAGCCTGAAACAATCATTTTCCATTTGTAGCAGGTTTCGATCCTTTTCATCAAACAGGCTTGAGTCCAGGTCATATCTACCCACCGCCAATAATTTTTGAAAATTCTTTTATGATGACTCAACAGTTCTTTTGCATAAGGTGTAGGCTTGCCAATTTTAAACCCAAGTGATTCTGCACCCAGGCCATATTGAACGCCGAGTACACAAGATTTAAAAAGCTGTCTCACACTACCATGCGTTTCTTTTGTAGCATCTGCGGGGATTGAACCTGCTAATTTTGCAAAAGCTAGATATGGAGCCCCACTCTTATATGCCTCAATCATATTGGGGTCATTAGAAAGAACAGCTGCGATAAAGAATTCTTGTTGTGCATAATCAATATCTGCAAGTACTTTTCCCTCAGTCGGTGTTATTAGACTTCTCAGACTAGCAGGAAGTCAAAACATAAACCTAACTCTTAATTCTTCTCTATTCTTCTTCTCCTCGTCATCCTTAGGGGCATTTCTACCAGTCTTAGTTCAGAATGGGGAGATTAAGGTTCGACTTCTGCCATCTGAACCAGCCATAATAGACTTAAAGTTTAGCCCACCGATAAGAGCTTTTAATTCCTTCAAAGACCCTATTTCAGGATGGATTTCTGCCATTGCCTTGAAAGTTTCCTTATCGTTTTTGGCAGACCTGTATCAGTTCTCGGCCACATCCAATTATTGACTTGAATTGATCTCTCAAGATTATGTATCTTAAAACTAGTTCCTTCGTAAATTCCAAATTTGTCAATATTTTTGATCAACTTTAATTTTATTTTTTCCCATTTTTTTTGTAACTCATTAAGTAGATAGGTATCAATTGGCACACCATTATATTCGATTTCTGCCACAGATTTCATATACTCCCCCCGATAGAGAGAAGTTGGTATATCAAAATCAGGAACCGTAATCATCCGTTTGAATAACTCTACTGTTTCAAGCACTTCAGATTCACAATAACGCATAATGTATTCTTGATCTTCTTCAGAGTAAGGAGCGCCAGCTAAAATACGATCTCTTGCAGCATCTTTCTCCACTTTGCTAATAGTATCTATGCCAAAAGCTTTACACGCATCCAGCAGGTTTGCACCTCTTCTTTCATAAGAATGATTAGTAAAGCATCTGTACTCTACGAACGTATCAATCACATTGAATGGCAAGGGCCAGTTTAAGACCAGGTGACACCCACACTCTGCTGAGCTCATGTGAGCAACAAATAAGTCATTTTCATTTATTGAATATGGTGGATGACGATTGTTTTCTCCAAAAAGCCACAGTCTTTTAGTTTCTCCAGAATTAATCTCATGGGAAACAACACAAACAGGTATTGGATGTTCGCTAGGTTTTGCGATGAATTCAAAGTCTATCACGTAAATGCGATCAAAAAATGGTAGGGGGAGCATTAAAGCTCGCCTCTGAGTCTCTTTAAAACAGGGTGATTATAGTCATCTATGAACCGATCCTTGAAAGCTATCTCAATAGCCTTGATTATATTCTGCGGTTCCTCAGGCCATTCAGGTTCCGGAAGCTTACTAACTGCTAAAACGATGTCGTAAGCGCCGATTGAGTCATTCCTTTGCAACTTTACCCATTGAGTTTCCCCTTTAGTGTATGCGATCCGTCGGGTACGGTTGAACTCATTGTCCTTACCTTCCACGTCAGGTTGGGCTATTTCTGAGAGAAATATTTCACCTGACCCGTAGATAATTCCAACGTAAATTCTCACAAGCTTTAGCTTTTTTGTCTCGATCACCTTAGGATACAGATCTGGATTGAGGAGGTATTTTCCTTCCCCCTCACTGTTGCCGCCTAAATCCAAGAGATAAGTGTCGAATTTCCATTTTGGCCCTGGCCTGATCCTGAAAAATTTCACACGAGTGTTGGGCTTTCTAAGAGGAATTGAAGTTAACATGTGCTTTATAAGGATGGGGGTAACTTCGGTAACTCGGAGAGTCTCAAAATTGAAGGGCATCTAAAAAACCTCCTTTGTTGAATTGAAGATTTTTAAAAGACACCTCAACCCGCACGTAGATAAGTTGAAGAAAGAACATATATTAAGGATACTGCCTATATTAATCATAGATATCACTCCTGATTTGTTTAGGAATTGGTACCACATGAGCGGTTTTGCAAGCGTCGGAAGCCTCCAAGCAAACAGGCGCGTGCAAATCACCAAAAATATCAAATTTTGTTTTTTGTATCAAAGCAATCCTCTCTCCTGTGTTACCGCTTTGAGAGTTGTTTCTCCTCGTTCAACAGATTTTTTTATTTGTTGGAGACGATGCTGGGCCATTTGTTCAATTTTGATCATTGTTTGGAACGCTTTGGACATATGTTGATCCAATTCGTTGTTTATGGATAAATTTTTATCATATACTGAGACGGTATTCATTGGTATTCACCACTGTGGAAATGGTCAATAGCTGCCGTATTTTGTAGCGTATCGCCAGCTATGAGTTTCAGTCTATTTTTGCTGTTCATATCTACCATCAAAGTTTTCGCTTCTAAATCCATTGATCTCATCCACTGCATCGGAAGTGAAATCAAATAACTTCCATCTTGTTTGACAACAGTTCTGTTTCTAGATTTAAACATATTTACCTCGCAATTAATGTTGTAATGCAGATGAGGAGATGTAACTGATTACATACAGTTATATTTTGTAGGTAATAAAAATCAAAATACCTATATATAGGTCAATTTTTACAATTTACCTACTATTATAGGCCAATCACCAATACGTCTTAATAAAGGTTTGAGCTACCTATAAAATATGAAAACAGAAACTAACAAAGAATTAATTTTAGGTAGTTTATTCGAATCCCCTAAAACAACTGGACAATTAGCACGTGGACTAAACTATGTTAATAAAAAGGGCACCGCCGGTTATAGTACAATTAATAATGATTTGAAAAAACTTATAGAAAAAGGATATATTGAAGGTAAAATAGTGAAAATTAAGGGAAAACGTGGACAGCCTCCAACATTATATTCATTTGTTTTCAATATTCCGAATTTAATTGGCATACTGGCAGAGTATCCACGTTTAATGCCAAAAATGCAAAAAAACGCTTCAATTTCCGAAAATATATTATCTCATTATTCAGACATAATTTATGGTTCGAATGACAGTGAATATTGTAACACATTTGGGAAAAATGGAAATGAAAGCTGGTCTTTAGCATCTAGGGAATTATTTATCCACGCCGTATATTCAACTTCTGATTCACTTTCTGTTTCACTTAAGAAGGATTGGGAAGAAAATTCAGGAGCTGAACTTTTTGAAAAAACAAAAAAAGATTTTGAGATAAAATTACAATTGTCTCCTGAATTTTTCAGACTTTTCCTGACCAATGATAAAAATAAATTAATGACGGATATTAAACAACTTGCTAAATTGTCAGAAACTAACATAATATTCTTAACGGATTGGGACTATAATCATCACCCAGATAAATTGCTATCAATATTTGGAACAACTTTATCTATCAATATAGCGTTCGAAGCATGCGTTTCCATGGATATAATAAAAGGCCAATCCAATAAAGAAGCCATAAAATACTTCACACAAAAAAAGAACGAAGTGTCAGATGCAGAAATTGCACATTTAAGAAATTATTATATGCATACTAAATTTGCACCTAAGTTTCTTAAAGGGAAAAAATTAATTCCCATTCAAAATCTCAAACTTGAAAAGATAGAAAAAGAATTCGAAGACCATGGAGGAGATTACATAGTTTATTATACTCCAGTAAACCAGGGATATAAGAATAACAGGACAATCTACTAAAATTAAAATTTTGACAGTATAATTTTGTCTACTTTCGTTTTTAGTTAGGATACTCAAACCCTATATAACAGATTTATTTTTTAAGTGATTTTAGCTAGCAACTCATTAAGTCTTGCTTCAACTAACTCGTTAATTTTTGATTTTAGTAATTCATTAAGACTATCATCAACAGGTTTAGCTTTTTCTTCTAAATCCATGGCAGTTTTTAGCGTCAAAACAGCACCGCACTTATAACAGAAAAGATTATTCGGCGTGTTTATGTTCTTACATCTTGGGCAAACATTAGTTTTTGGTTTATTTTCATCTTCTTTAATTTCAATACCATTTGCTCTCAAAATAGCCTGATCCACATCTCTGCCAGACAAGTGGACGTAAATACTAGGCATGTTAGAACCCTGAACCCATCCAAAATGCATATTCATTTGAGCTTCTGTCAAATGATTTGCCATGTAAGTCGCCCTTGAATGCCTGAAAAGATGAATATGAACTCTTTTTTTAATTCCAGCTTCTTCTGCCACCCTTTGCAACTGCATTCTTATCGCGTCATATTGCATGCCTTCAATGCCCTTTTTCCTGCGTGAAAGATTGAACCATAAAGGAGCTTCTAAATTATCTTTTTCAGGATGCTCTTCTAACCAGTTCATCAAATATGAGACGCTCCAGACAGCTCTCACCCTTCTTGGGCCAGTTTTACCATTGACGATTATCACTGCCCCATACTCATCAAATTTGATATGTTTAATTTTTAGCGTGCCTACTTCTCCAATTCGTGCACCAATATCCCATAATAAGCCTATCATAGCTTTATCACGAGTATTTGGTGCGGCATTTATCATTTTAATGATTTCTTCTTCTGTTAGCAAATCTTCAGGCAGCTTCTTATCTTTATTTATAATGTTAGTAGTAAACCATTTCGTGAGTTCAGACTCGTCTCCTTTCGACAACCATCTATAAAACTTCTTCAGTGTAATTTTATATTCGCGCCTACTTGCTTCACTTTGCGTTTTTTTGTTGATTAAGATTAAAAGATATTCAATATCCTTTTTAGTGGCTTTGTCAAAGTCCTTATTCATCAAAATTGCAATACTTTTTAGCGTGGCAACATATTTCAAAATCCGTTGATCTGATAAACCTTCAATATAACAGCTATGAACAAAATCTTTAATTAACCTTATATTTTCTTTTGACAGTCCGGAGCCATCTAAAGTATCTATTCTCGCTTGTACGTTTATCTTGTAAAGTTCCATTTCTCGCCTGACTAAATGTAGGGCCCATTAGTATTTAAAAGTAATTAAGTGCATCGAACATTAAGTTCTGATCAGTAAAAGAACATCTTTTGAGCAAAAGGGATCTATTCAGAAACACGAGATTCAGCTCAAAAAGAGTTCAGAGGAAGAGTTTATGCAGGAATTAAAAAAATATTCAAGACAGGGTAAGATCTTGGGTCAGCGTCCGAAGACTACATAGATCATCATTTTGCAAGCAATATGATAAATTTAGTTTATATATCCTTTATGATATAATTGAAATTTTTCATAAACCAACAATTATCGGCAACATTATCAGAAAAATTTTATATACTTAATAAATTAATCAGTATCTAGCAGTAATTTATGAGGTGATCTTAATATCCAACATGAGAAATTTTGTTTTACGAGGGAAAGACGGCAGTGAACAGGGTATTTTCACTGGAAAACAGCCTCGACAAGCTGCTTTGAAAGCTGCAAATCGAGGCAAGGGGACAAAGTCAAAACCGGAGATTATCAGCCTCCGGGAACGCGGAACAAAGAAAGTACATGTTTTCAAGGCATGGAAGCAAATTGTCGAAGCCCCAAAAAATAAGCCTAGCTGGATGCCAGAAAAAATCAACAAGCCCTTTGTCAAAAAAGAGAAAATAGAAACAATCGAATAAATATAGGTTCTTTTATATGCCCTGAAACTCGGGGTTCTTTCATTTCTTTTTGATATTCATAAACTAAATTAGCCTGGAAATGTTGTTTCATAGCTAAGACTGTTTGATTGAACAACACTTTTCTCCTGCAAATTCAGTATTTCAGTCCATAAATCCAAAAATCACTAAATTTTGGACCATAATCCATAAGGGTGAATTTTTATTTTATCAATCCTTTCTGGACATACCAATCATAATCATGAGCAAAGCGCTCCTTATTGAATTTTGCCAGCTGGCAAAAATATTCTGTTCGCTGACGATGTATTTCATCCTGGTCGGTATATTTGATTTCTCCGCGGATTGACTTTACCAACTTCTTCCCAAGATTTTGCGCAGGCCCGATATAATTCTCAAGTGCAGAGGGGTCTCTTCCGATTACAACTTCAATGCTTCCGACAACGGTAACGCCAAGATTTATGAGAACTCCATTCATGTATTTCAAGACTTCATCGTCACTGCTCCCACCAGCTGTGCATACCGAGTACCCAAATTTTCCAGTCAGCGTCTGGCAGTGAATTGCATCTGAAAGTCTATCGAAAAGAGTTTTCATTGGACCCGGAACAGAGTTAATGTAGTTAGGAGCACCAAGAACAACTCCATCAGCGTTCATAATTTTTCCAAACATCTCCATAAAATTATCAAATAAAAAACATTCACCTGTAGCATAACAGGCTCCACATCCAGTACAATATTCGATATTTAGTTTATATAGATCTATAATCTCAGTTTTTGTCCCTTCAGATTCAGCACCTTTGATGACAAAATTTACCAGTTTCAAGGTGTTACTCGCATTGCCCTTTGGACTTGTATTGATTCCAATGATTTTCATTTAGCTTCCTGGATGAAATACTTCAAAATAAAAATTATTTTGCCGTTTTTTTACCTTTTGCAGGTATACCTGGATAATTTATTGAACTTGCTTTTCCTCCTACCAGAGAAGCGAATATTCCAATGAAACAGAAGATCGTAAACAGAATAAACGCATAATGCAAACTTAAAAAGAATTGCGGATAATAATCGGGCGTGATCTCTATAGGGCCGATAAAAATCGCAAAAGTCATCATTGCAACACCCATCGAAAGCATCTGACCAAGGAGTCGCATAGTCCCGTCCATCCCATATGCAACGCCGTAAAATTTTTTGTCGACTGAACTCATAATGGCATTTGTGTTAGGGGACGAGAAAAGCCCGTAACCTGCGCCAAGTACGAGGAGACTGAAAATCAGGTACCAAAGAGATATTTCGTCTGTGAGGAAGACTAGTAGGAAGAGTCCAATTGTAGTTAAAGCCATTCCTGCAGATGCAACGATCCTTGGCTCAACTCTGTCGGAAAGTTGGCCAGCAATCGGTGAAATCATAGCTTGGACAACTGGCTGAACAACCAAAATAAAACCTGCATACTCAGGGTGTGAATCCTCTCGTATACTGCAGGTAAAGGCTTAAGAGAAAAGTCACTGCGTAAGTTGCACTGTAATTAATGAGAGTAGATAGGTTCGAAAAAGCAAAGGTTCGGTTTTTGGTTAAAAGGGCTATATCAAGGGCAGGAGACGAAATCCGCATCTCATACAGAGCAAAAAGCAGCATTCCAATAATTCCAACAGCTATCAGAACAGCACCTTTTAATTCAGAGATGACTGAGAAACCGTACATAACGGCAAGGACAGCGAGACCGTAGATAATTGATCCTGTCAGGTCAAAAATATCTCCCTTGCACTCGGCCCATTCATCTTTGAGTTTCCAGAGAATTAAAAGAATTGTTGTGATGCCAATAGGTACGTTTACGAAGAAAATACTTCTCCAGCCAAGAAGATCTGTCATGAAGCCGCCAAGGAAAAGGCCGATTGAAAGGCCAATATAAACTGCGATAATGTAGATACCAAGAACTCTCCCACGCTCGCCTGAGGGAAAAACAGAAGTCAATATAGCAACCGCCGGTTCCGAAGATCATGGCACTTCCTATACCCTGTATGACTCGGATTGCAATCAGCATCTCTGTTGAAGGGACCATTGTCATTGCAAGGGATGCAAGGCTGAAAAGCGCTATTCCATAGAGATAAATTTTTTTTCTCCCATAAATATCGGCGATTTTTCCGAAAGGAATCAGAAAGATTGCTGCAGTAAGAAGATATGCAGTTGCAACTCATGAGAGGGCAATTGCGTCCATGTGAAACTCTTTCCCCATCGAATGAAGGGCAAGGTTAACTGCTGAGCCATCAAATGGAGTGATAAATCCCAAAAGTACCGCGATAAAAAGTACAATTCGTTTTTCTGTATCATTGGTAGAGGTATCAGGAGTTTTGCATGTCTCAGTAACTTCAGGGAGTAGTTCGGTATTTTCAGCAAATGATTTATTATTACTTGGTTTTTTCACCATGTATATCACTGATCTGCAAAGCCATCGGCGACTATTGAGAGCATTAAGAATTAAAAACATATCGAAGATCAAGATAAATTTGTTACACAAGAAAATCTTTCAGGAATAAAGATCCTTTAGATCGCTCAGCTTATTGTAGTCTTTTTTAGATATAGTTAACTGATACACTTTTTAGTATTATCTACTTGTTATGCATAGTATCTCTTTTTACTAGTTTTCAATATTCTCGTCCTCTCGTTCTCTTGAACCTTAGAATAAAGGGCATTACCCTTGGCTCCACATCCTCGGCCTGTGATTCTCCAAAAAGTTCTCAAAGTGCTGGTAGATAACTTCAACATCAGGTCAAATATGACCGTTGAAGAAGACGTGAAAATACTCATGTGTCAAGTATGAGTTTAAGGCTAAAAGGAAAAACCTGAAGAGGAATAGTGAATAGCTTGTTTCAAGTTATGGCTCTCTTTGTTTTTGATTACAAGTTTTTACATTAACAATTTAGTAGGGAATGGAGGGGGAAAAAGTATCATGATCTCCAATTTGCTGAAAGTAGTTTTTATCGTGCTTATCCGCTTGCATTAAAAACAGAAGGTAGCAATAAGGGCACAATCGCAAGAATTGAAAAAAATACACAATAAATTGAATCTAAAAGAATAAGAACTTTTTATAGAATTGTCTGGTGAAGTTAAAATAACTGAGGTGCAGCATCTCAACCTCCAACACAAGTTGATCGTTGCAGAGTCAGCTAGTTTTTAGGTTTAGTTTATAAAATCTATATATTCAAATTGTTGAAATAGGAGGTTTATCGAAATTCTCTATTCTAAGGATCTTAGAGAAAGGCGACAGTGAAGTTTAATTGATCTATATTACCTAAACGTAGTTAAATAGAAGTCTATCTCACTATATTTAGGTAGATTAGACGGCAAATTTGGAGAACATCTTATTTTTTTGGATAACACGGCTGTAAACAATTTGATTTAGGTATCAATGATTAAATTATTTGGCCACTAGTTTTTCTCTCAAAATCGCTAAACACTTCTTTTTGACTCCAAAGCTATTATTCTATTTTTTTAATCTTGAAGTCATTATTCTTTGCAAGTTTCTTCTTTTTCATTCTTATTAAGGATCACTCTTGTCTTTTCCATATCTTCTTTTGAATTGATTTTTATGAGTTTTCTCCGCTCTTCACTCATCTGTGACATATCTTGTGAAAGTAGTCCAAAAGCATCAGCTCTACACTGCCTGCAGTGTCGCATCTGCATGACATAAGGTTCACAATCTTCTTGGACAGCCTTTCTCTCTTCTGCTGTAGGTGGCTCAATGTCTGCAAAAGCTCCCTGATTGATAAGAGGCATTACATTCATAATGTAAATTCCGAGTTCATTGAGTTTTCTGGCGATCTCAACGACATGCTTATCATTTATACCAGGAATAAGCACGGTATTAACTTTGACAACTAAACCTGCATCAACAGCTTCTTTGATACCCTGTAGTTGATTCTTAATATGAATTTCTGCGGCTTTGGTTCCCCTGTACACTTCCCCATGATAGATAATATGATCAACTATTTTTGCATGAATCTCTGGATCAATTGAGTTTAATGTAACTGTCAATGTAGAAACTCCCAAGCGTAGTAAATCCTGTAGCTTTTCGGGAAGCAATAGTCCGTTTGTGCTCATACAGAGGGTTATTTCTGGAAATTCTTTTTTTATCAGCTCAAAGGTCTCGAAGGTTTCATCATTAGCCAGAGGATCACCTGGACCTGCAATCCCAACGACCTTGATGAAAGGATAGTCTGCTAGGATCTGTTTTGTTTTCTGAAGAGCTTCTCGTGGAGTTAGGACTTTACTTGTAACTCCTGGACGGCTCTCATTTACACAGTCAAATTCCCGAATGCAAAAATTACACTGGATATTGCATTTTGGAGCCACAGCCAGGTGAATTCTCCCGTATTTATGCTGGGCTCTCTTGTCATAACAAGGGTGCTTTGCGATCTTTCTCAGGAGTTCCTCTTCATATTTTGGCCCGGTATCGGTCTCATTCATAGGATTGTCTTCTTCTGGCAAATGTGTTCGCCTCCGTTAGGAGTTTAAAAATCGGCAGGATCCTCAAGTATAGAGAATACTGAAACATCTAAAGCAAACTATGTTACAGCACCTTGATATACATTGTGGAATTTTTAGAATCCCAAATTGAAATTTAAGACCAAATTAGACAAAATCATAAATTTCACTATGCATAAATAAGCTTTGTGCTTCTGCTTTCTTCATAAGATTCAAAATTATCTTTATATTTTTTGGCTTGGGGTTTCCCTCTAAATACATCCTGTCTATAAATGTATATAATGCGTTTTTTGTAATAATAATACTTACATTATTTCAATAAATATCCGATTCACACGATTCATTTATACACCACTTATAAGCAGATGAAAGCAGATGACGAAATTGGAGGTTTCTCGAAACCCTCTGTAGTTTATCGCAGGTCACTTGATCAATAATATTTAAAACCATTAGACTTTTGGGAGCTGGTTGTCAACATTTATTTTTTAGGAGCCATTATCTATTTGAATTGGTGACAGCAAGTCGGTTTGAAAGGTCAAGTAATAGGCGGATTGAGATATGTTTAGGATCTAAATTTGGGGATTTGCGTTTGTCATAGCTACTTACCCTACTGTTCTCTCTTCTGGCCAGTATTTTTTTCGATTCTCAAGCCTGCCAACAACCTAGAGAGTTCTTATGCTTGTAACCATCAATATTTGATGATAGGAGTAGTGAGGAGTTTATGTTTCGAGGAATATTGTTCCATGGGGCTCATCGTCATTCAAGATCTTACTTGTAGTTTGAAGCACATTGATTATTTTCGGTGCTTGCAATACATTAAACGGCTTTATTTTGGAACTTTAGTGTGAGCATAGTTCAGATTTTTTTTCATTTATATTTGGTATATATATGTTAGCTTTGAGAATCCACCTCAGCACAATTATTCAGAGGATCATTATTTATTTGGTGTGGGATTTTTTTGATATCTGTCCCAATTACTTTGTGTAGGTGACATTAATTCTTTTTCATCTGCTGATTTTCTATTATGCTGCTGGTTATTGCGAAACTATTTTCCCATCCAGATGTTAACATGATATAGCAAAGTCGACTTTTGGGTGAGTTAGTGTTAAATTGAATGAGTTGGAGAACGCATCAAAGTGCTAAGCTTTAGTGTATCCAAAGATCATCTTTTCAATAAAAGTCGAAGTCGATTAATATCGGAATCAATTCTCTTCACTTGAACCATACTACTCTCATTTACATCCAAGCTTTGTTGATTATTCATCCTTTTCAGGGATAAAGATATCAACTTGTTGGCTTTTGCTATCAAAATTATTTTAATAAAATCTATGATTTTTCTTAAAATTTAGGTGAAAAAGATGCATAATTTCTGCTTTAGAACTCTACAATATTGACTTTTCTGGAGACGATTATAATAAATGGAATTAAGATGTATGGATAAAGTTTTTTTATTATGAGCCATTGAGGAAAGATTGAGAAGAATAAATTAGTCGTTCGGTCCTACTGATGCCGACATATGAAACCTATGTATCTAAAATTATTATTCCTGATCTTTCCATTTATAAATTCCAGCGTTTATCTATTGGGAAATGTTCGTTGATCCACATAAAGGTACAGCTGTTGTGAATTATCTTGTAGGAACGGGAGAGCACAGGTATATCGTTGAAAGTAGATGCACTTTCTAGAATCTCGAGTTCGCTCATGTCACGTCTTATCTCGAGATTGTGGCTGCGCAGAATCCGGCCTATAGGGATGTCCGCACGCATGAGCTGTTCTCGAATGGTTTCAGGCATGCGTTCGAGAGGCGAGAGTGACCTTGCGTGCACAAAAACCGTATCCCCTGTAGAGAGCGTTACTACTCTGTTATTCACCTCACTGCCTTCTTTTATTTCCAGAAGGTCAGCGGTCTCAATATCGGCTTTTACAGTGTATTGTGATTCGGTTGTTACAATTACTGGCTTTCTGGTCATTATCTCCAGGAGAGTCGTCAATGAACCATCAGTCCCACAGCAAACGCGAAGACAGGTGGGTATTTCTAGGTTATTTAATTTTTCCAAAAAATATGTGGCCAAAAAATACCTCCGAATAAGGCCTCTCAAAGTTAGGATATTATTGAGATGAGAATAGGCATCAGGATTTTTAGTCTCCATCTTTAGCTGCATTTTTCATACGCTCTTTTGTCGTGTATCCAGTAGCTTTGTATAAAAACTCCCGGAAGTCCTTATTTGTCTGCAAGATTATTTCATCACCTGACATGGTTTTGTCGGAAACAGTGTCAACACATAGCATTTTATTAGATATCCACACTTTTATCTTTGACATAGCTCCGTAGGCTGTCTCTAGATATATTCCGTTTCTGAAGATTTCCCCGGGAAAGCATTCCTCCATTACCGAGTAGATCCTTTCAATGTCAGGCTTAAAACCGCGTTTTATTTTATACTGTTTCATTGTTACCCTCTTATAAAAGATCTTCAGCTCAAATGAAATTTGCTTAAGGTTGGTTTGTTATAATTAATTTCCTGACCTTTACATTTGGGTTGAACAGGAAAAATTCATACCTCATTTCTACAAGTGGTTTCCGTTTCTAATATTCAGTTCTGCGTGTATTAACATTAGCTAGTAATTTTAATATATATAGGATTTGTGCGGTTGAAACATTTTTCTGCAAATCTAAATAAAATTTTTTCATAATATAATATACAATAATATAATATATATATCTCTAACCTTTCTACTTGACGAAATAAATTCACCGAAATGTACTTAACTTGATAACATCAACTTTCTCTTTGCTTCTTCCAGAGTGTTTGCATAGCTTAGTGTTATTTATCTTCATTATTTCCAAAACAGGCTAATTCGATTTTTTCCCCACCTTAATTTTAAATGGAGATATTCTAGTCGCTCTATAAGCTCTTAAATTGGACTTTTAACTTGAAAATTCATTTTTTCACTAATTCTTATAAATGTTACTTTCGTACTGGGCAAAATTGCGAGAATGTGACAGGGCTTCAAAGCCGGAGAAAACTTCAAATAACTCCTCATCGATGCTATTTTGTCGTAAACGGTATTATTTTCCATTGAGGTCTTCTAACATCTCCTCTATGTTTCTGTCGGCATGCTGCATTGTTGCCAAGCGGCTCGCATTCTCACTTGCAAGCGACTAGGCGCACGCTCTGAAGAGCGAGACGAATAAATATTCGCGAATGAACGCTCTCAAAGTTGATGTGCTCTCATCAATTATTTCGGGTAGATTTTTAGTTGGCCAAGGTAGTTCAGCCAATTCTTGACTCAGAATTTTATCAAGTGGTAACAATAGTTGACTAGTCGGTTTATATAAAGTCCTTGATTTATGAAGATTATAGAATATATGGATCTCGGAAACTTTACCCTGGCTATGGCTGGTCTCGATCTTCACTAGAATCTGCTCAACTAGTGGGGTAATGGCCTTGATATAATTCGGTACTGTATAAAGTTCCATGGTCTGCAGGTTAGTATCTTCCAAACGTACATAAACGCGCTCACCGACAACTAAAATCTGAGCTTTGCCTGGCAAAGCTGACAATATTTTGACAGCATAATCAGCTATCATGTCATTAAATTGGTCCACCAGTCCCTGATCTGAACCAAATACAACCGCACTGATCACAATAGCTTTTTTCTGCCTCTTTAGTCCTGAATAAAAAAATATCTGGTGTACTATCCTTAAAAAATGCGCTCAACCCAAGCTCCACGGTGCGATAGTAATCATCCAACGAGCTCACTGCTTTCTCGTATTGACCTATATTCGAGGCTGCCAAGGCTTTCATTGTGCGAACTACGGATTGAAGATCTCCTGCTCGATTTATATTTCGGCGCAGACTCTCCATGGTGCCGCTCATTCATCCTCCTTATTTTGAGGTTTTGTACTCGACCTCGGTTGTAGCTTCCTACTTGTTTTTACTTCAGTTTTCGATTTCGGTTTGAATTTGAATTAGGAAGTATGCTGGAAGATTGCTAATGCTTTATGGGCGATTTCGAGGATGATTTCACGATCCTTGTCGCTCAATTCTTCATTGGTATCGAAAAACTTGTGTACCTCTGCATAGACAGCCTGTACCGCCTCTAGTAGAGAACAGTCGGCATCCTTCATCCGGTCAAGTGGCATGTTATCAAAGAGTTTAGCGTTCAAAGCAAGTAGAATGAAGATTTGTTCAGGCATGGGTACAGGAAAGTTTTCAGGCTGCTTAAGAAGGGCACGGATCTGTCGTCCATGATCGATAACTTTGCGGGTGTTTTCGTCTAGCTTTGCGCCAAATCGAGTAAACGCTTCGAGTTCTTCAAATTGTGAATAGGCAAGCTTGATGTCTCCAGCCAGTGCTCTATAGGCAACAAGCTGCGCTTTACCGCCTACACGAGATACGGATTTACCGACATCAACTGCTGGTAGCACACCCAATTCAAAAAGCGAAGGTGAGAGGTAAATCTGTCCGTCAGTAATGGAAATCAGATTAGTTGGAATATAGGCGGAAATATTCTGCGCTTCGGTTTCGATAATGGGAAGGGCAGTCATCGAGCCCCCACCAAGCTCTTTTAGTAGGTGTGTAGAGCGCTCCAGTAAACGAGAGTGAATATAAAAAATATCCCCAGGATATGCTTCACGTCCTGGAGGACGGCGAAGTAAGAGAGATAGTTCACGATAGGCACGTGCGTGATTGGTTAGGTCGTCGTAAACAATCAACACGTCTCGGCCAGCTTCCATAATTTTTAATAAAAAGATATTAATATAAGATAATTGTCTAATGTTAAAATATTTTATGGAAAAATAATTTTTATTCAGAACTGATTTTTTGTGTAATTAATTTAAAATAAATAGAAGGGTAAGTGTAAGCAAAAATATAATCAAGCTGAAATAAGCAATCCAACTTGAATGATTCCTTAATCAGGTTCCGTTGCAAAAAATCTGGCTATTTTACAAAACAAGTGAAAAACATTACAAATAGGATATTTATACGCCATAAACAGGTTACTAATGACACAAAAAGCAATAGTTATATCCTAAAAAGGCAGTAAAATTATTTTTGCAACGGAACCACATTTCCTACTCATTGTGATTCTTGTGATATCAAATTAATTTGAATTCCCATAAAACCGTTTAGTTCTCAGATTTTATTTCGGTTCCTTATAATGAAAAGAATCTTTAAAAGCGAAGGGTCATATGGATGATAATAGTCATTCGAACGTAGGCAGGGTCGTCTCGATACGCGGCAGTGTAGTAGATGTATTGTTTGAGAAGCATTTACCGCCTGTATACACGCTGCTGCGTACAGGAAATGAAAAACAAATTGCCATCGAAGTTTTGACCCAGCTTGACGCTCATCATGTTCGTGGGATTGCACTGACCCCCACAGAAGGTCTTGCTCGAGGCATGGAAGTGGAAGACACAGGCGGGCCCTTGAAAGTGCCTGTTGGCAGGGAAATCCTTTCGCGAATGTTCGACGTATTTGGGGATACCATAGACCGCATGAAGCCCCCTTCGGATGTTCAATGGCGCTCGATCCATCATACTCCGCCGCCACTATCAAGGAGGTCCACCAAAACAGAAGTATTCGAGACTGGCATCAAGGCTATAGATGTGCTTGTGCCTCTTGAGCGCGGAGGTAAAGCGGGTTTATTTGGAGGAGCGGGCGTCGGCAAGACTGTACTGCTAACCGAGATGATTCATAACGTGGTCAAGCATCATCAGGGAGTAAGCATATTTTGTGGAATAGGCGAGCGTTGTCGAGAAGGGGAAGAGCTTTATCATGCTATGAAAGATGCGGGTGTGCTCCCTAATACGGTCATGGTTTTTGGCCAGATGAACGAGCCACCAGGTGCTCGTTTTCGTGTTGGTCATGCGGCGCTTACAATGGCAGAGTATTTTCGGGATGATGAGCGTCGTGATGTGTTGCTTCTTATAGATAACATTTTCAGGTTTATCCAGGCCGGTTCCGAAGTATCCGGTTTGATGGGGCAAATGCCTTCGCGCCTAGGATATCAGCCAACATTGGGTACCGAATTATCCGAGCTGGAAGAGCGGATATCTACTACCGATGCTGGAGCCATAATGTCAATTCAAGCAGTGTATGTGCCTGCAGACGATTTCACAGACCCTGCGGCTGTGCATACATTCTCTCACCTATCGGCATCAATTGTCCTTTCTCGTAAAAGGGCGAGCGAGGGACTTTATCCGGCCATTGACCCTTTGCAGTCAAATTCAAAAATGGCCACACCTGGAGTTATAGGCGAGAGCCATTATCGCCTGGCCCAGGAAATCCGGCAGACGCTTGCGCAATACTCAGAACTCAAGGATATTATCTCAATGCTTGGCCTGGAACAGCTATCGATGGAGGACCGTAATGTAGTTGCTCGTGCTCGCCGTTTGGAACGTTTTCTCACGCAGCCGTTTTTTACCACAGAGCAGTTCACAGGCATTAAAGGCAAATCTGTCAGTCTTTCAGATGCGCTCGACGGCTGCGAGCGTATTCTGCGCGACGAATTTAAAGACTACCCTGAAGGTGATCTCTACATGATCGGAAAGATTGACGAAGCAATAGCTAAAAAATCGAGT
Source organism: uncultured Methanosarcinaceae archaeon (assembly GCA_963733675.1). Taxonomy (GTDB): domain Archaea; phylum Halobacteriota; class Methanosarcinia; order Methanosarcinales; family Methanosarcinaceae; genus Methanosarcina. Next base: position 1,085,149 of record CAVTET010000001.1, read on the forward strand.
AGGGAAAAATCATGAATTCAGAGCTAATGAATCTTAGGATTCTTCTGCCATTCCAGATCTTTGCCGAAAAAAAAAGGTGTATCACGCATAGTCGCAGAAGGCCGCGAGGGCTCATTTGGAATCCTACCCCACAGGCTTGATTGTGTTGCAGTTCTGGAGCCTGGAATTTTCACTTACGAAACCGAAGCAGAGGGCGAAGTTTATGTGGCGGTCGATGAAGGCGTATTAATCAAGACTGGTCAGGATGTACTTGTCTCCGTACGTGATTCCATTTTTGGGACAGACTTAAGCCAATTGCAGGAGGCAGTAGAGAAAGAGTTTTTGACCCTGGACGAGACCGAGCAAAAAATTCATTTGGTAATGGCAAAATTGGAAACTGGGCTTATACGTCGCTTAGCGGAGTTTCAGCATGGTTGACAGACCAACAGAGAGACCATTGAGTGACGAGTCACCTTTGGCCCGTCAGGTTGGAACAAAAGTTGAACGCAAACTAAGGGCACAGCGACATAAAGACAGGACTGTCTGGTTTGGTCTAGGTATGATAGGGCTCATAGGCTGGTCGGTGGCAGTTCCAACACTACTTGGTGCTGCACTTGGGCTCTGGTTAGATGAGCACCATCCAGCAAGCTTTTCCTGGACACTCACGATGCTTATTATTGGCCTGTTTATTGGTTGCTTAAATGCATGGCATTGGGTGGCTAAGGAGCGGAAGGAAATGCAAGAGGAACTGGAGGATTACAATGGATGAAATTTTGAATCTTATCTTGGCTCTGATAACTGGCTTTCTGCTCGGAGCTGTTTTCTTCGGTGGCCTCTGGTGGACGGTCCAGAAGGGATTTTCATCCAAAAGACCTGCGTTTTGGTTCCTCGGCAGCCTGTTGATACGGACTAGCACTGCTATAGCTGGATTCTACTTTACCTCGGACGGCCATTTGAAGAGGCTGCTAATGTGCCTGTTTGGATTTTTTGTTATGCGGCATATAATAGTTAGGCTCACCAGACTACCGGATAAAGATCCGAATCAGCTGACAAAGGAAGCCAGTAATGCGACTTAGTCCTGATGAGCTGGTTTTCTGGCAGTATGGAATTATCAAACTCAATGCCACGATTGTATACACCTGGGGGCTGATGCTGGTAATGGTAATTGGTTCCAAAATAATTACCAGCAAACTCTCCATAGGTCTAGAACATTCCCGTTGGCAAAATATTTTGGAAATTATTGTCACAGGCATCCTGGAACAAATTGAGGACGTTGGTTTGGATCGGCCGAAAAAATATATAGGGTTTTTGGGCACTTTATTCCTATTCATTGCCGTAGCCAATCTTTGTATCATTTTCCCAGGCTATGAACCACCAACTGGGTCTCTTTCTACCACAGCTGCATTGGCGTTGTGTGTATTTGTAGCCGCACCTTTTTACGGGATTGCAAAGCAAGGGGTGGTTAACTACCTTAAAACGTATACAGAGCCGACAATTATCATGCTGCCGTTTAATATAATCAGTGAATTCTCTCGTACTCTGGCTCTGGCAATTCGTCTGTTTGGTAATATGATGAGCGGGTCTATGATAGTGGCCATTCTGCTGGCCATTATACCTGTCATCTTTCCAGTTGTCATGACTGCTCTAGGTCTGCTTATTGGTATGGTGCAAGCCTACATCTTCGGTGTTCTGGCTGTCGTTTATATCGTAGCTAGCACACGCCGCACTCATAAGTCCAGACCTGAACAGGAGCAAAAGAATGCTAAACAGGGGTAGGTATAATTGAAACAATATAATAACAGAAGGTGAAACTATTCTGCTAGATACTTATTCGACTACTATTGCTGTGGCATCAATCGTCACCTCAGGCATCTCTATTGGAATTGGAGTTCTCGGACCAGGACTTGGTGAAGGGTATTCGGTCGCAAATGCGCTTAATTCAATGGCACAGCAGCCAGATTCTGCTGCAACAATAACCCGCACCCTGTTCGTGGGATTGGCTATGATCGAGTCTCTAGCTATTTATTGTTTCGTAGTCTCTATGATTCTCATATTCGCTAATCCGTTCTGGAGCCGTGCAATTTCTTAAAATAAAGAGGAAAATAATTATGCTGCTGATAGATTGGTTCACCGTCATTGCGCAGGTGATCAACTTCTTCATCCTGGTGTGGTTATTAAAGCACTTCCTTTATAAACCTATAATTAACGCCATCGATGCGCGTGAGAAGAGGATAGCAGATGAACTTGCCAATGCCAAATCAAAAGAGGAAGAAGCAGAAAAAGAGAAAGAAGGATTCAAGCGCAAGAATGAAGAGTTCGATCAGCAGCGCAATTATCTCTTGAACAAAGCAAAGGAAGAAGCAAAAGCAGAACGTCAGCAGCTTTTAGAAGAGGTACGTAAGGAAGCCTCCGAATTGAAAGCAAAACAGCAAGAGGCATTGAAGAATGAAGAACATAATTTAAGTAAGGAAATTGCCCAGCGAACTCAACAGGAAGTCTTTAGTATAGCGCGAAAAGTATTGCACGACCTGGCTGGAATCAGTTTGGAAGAGCGTACGGTTGATGTGTTTTCTCAAAGGCTACACAATCTGAAAGACGAGGAAAAGAAGCAGTTATCCTCAGCCCTAAGTGCGTCACCTAATCAGGCACTCGTGCGTACCGCATTCGATCTTCCACAAGCACAGCAGGATCTGATAAAAAAGACGATTAAAGAAACTCTTGGTATCGAAATTCAACCCAAATTCGAGACTGTGCCAGAACTTGTCAGTGGTATCGAATTAATCACGGACGGACAAAAAGTGGCGTGGAGTATTGCAAATTATCTAACATCACTGCAAAAGAGTATCAGTGAACTGACGAACGAGCAGCCTAAGGGTAAGGCCAAAAGCGAGCCTCAAACCAAAGCGAATGAACCCAAATCGGAAAAAGAGCCCGAAGCTAAACAAGAACCTGAAGCTGAGGCTAATAAACCAAAGAAAACTGAATCAGGAGTCAAAACCAAGCCTGAAATTGATTATAATAAGCCCAAATCGAGAAAAGAGCCAGAGGCTGAACAAGAACCAGATATGAAAGAAGAATCTGAGGCTAAACAAAAATCAGAGACTAAATCCGAATCTGTAACCAAGAAGGAGACAAAATTAAAACCTAAGCCCACATAAAGAGTAAACGAGCATGAAACCTAAAAGTCTTAAAGACGTTTTCGATAATGTTTTCAACGAAATAGACAAGGCCAGAGAATCAATAACCCCTAAGCTCACTCTACAGGAAGTAGGCAGTATTTTAACAGTCTCTACAGGCATCTCAAATGTCTCCGGCCTTCCTACTGTAGGTTTCGACGAACTTATTAAGTTTCCAGGGAATTTGTTTGGGATCGCTTTTAACGTTGATGAAAAAGAAATCGGTACCGTTTTACTGGGTGAGTACTCACATCTGCATGCGGGAGATCAAGTTGAACGTACTCAACGAGTTCTGGATGTTGCTGTAGGCGAAGAATTGATTGGACGAGTTATTGATCCGCTAGGTCGTCCACTTGATGACAAAGGACCAATAATTTTCAGTAAGCGCCTGCCTATCGAGCGACCCAGTCCAGCAATTATGGATCGTGCTCCTGTCAGCGTACCTCTTCAGGCTGGTATCAAAGTTATTGACGCCTTAATTCCTATAGGGCGTGGTCAGAGAGAGTTGATTATGGGTGACCGCCAGACTGGAAAAACTGCAATCGCAATCGATACTATCCTCAATCAGCGCAATTTTAACGTCCTGTGCGTTTATTGTGCCATTGGTCAGCGTACGTCCGCAGTGGCCAGAGTCGTGGCAAACTTACGGGAAAGGGGTGCAATGGATTACACGATTGTTGTTGTAACTGAAGGCAATGACTCATCCGGGCTAATCTATATCGCTCCTTATGCAGCGACCAGCATTGCAGAGTATTTTATGGAAGCTGGCCGAGACGTGTTGATTGTTTACGACGACCTAACCAATCACGCACGTGCCTATCGTGAACTATCTCTCTTACTTCGCCGTCCTCCAGGACGTGAAGCATATCCTGGGGATATTTTTTATATTCACTCTCGTTTACTGGAGCGCTCTACACACCTACTAAAAGAGCTTGGTGGGGGCTCGATGACTGCCCTTCCCATTATCGAAACCGAAGCGCAGAATATTTCCGCCTATATTCCAACTAATCTGATTTCCATTACTGACGGACAGATTTACCTCTCACCTTCGCTTTTTGAATTGGGTGTGCTACCAGCAGTTGATGTCGGTAAATCCGTATCTCGTGTAGGCGGTAAAGCGCAGCTTGTTGCCTATAGAGCACTGGCTGGAGACATCAAGCTTGCCTATTCACAATTTGAAGAACTCGAAGCGTTTACTCGATTTGGCGCAAAGCTAGACGAAAACACCCGCAAAGTTATTGATCATGGACGGCGGATCCGTGCCCTCCTTAAGCAGCCTGAAAACTTTCCTGTGTCTGTGCCAGACCAAATTGTAATCCTGCTCTCATTGAATGCAAAAATTTTCGACAGTGTGCCGCTTGACAAGATGACAGAAGCTGAAGCCTCCCTCCGCAAGGCGGTAGAAGATATCCCAGCAGAGTTGTGCGACCGATTCAGTGCCGACAAAGAATTGAGCGACAAGGACCGCGAAATTATTCTCAATATCGCTCGCAAAGCACTGGCACCCTACCAGCCACAGTTTAAACCTGAGTCTAAGCCGAAAGCTAAAACGGAGGAAAAAATTGAGTCCGAAACCCAAACTAAGGGTAAGCCTAAGCAAGAACTTAGGAAAAAACTGAGTTAGGAGTCCACACTGAAGAAAAATTAAGTAATTCATAAGTCCAAACTAAAGGCAAGTCCGAACTGGAAGCTAAGGAGAAATCATGAGCGAAACCATGGGAAATCTGCGCACAAAGATCGATAGAGCAAACGATCTTCAGTCTGTCGTCCGCACGATGAAGGCTTTGGCAGCCTCGAATATAGGACAATATGAGAAATCAGTGAGTGCATTATCTGACTATTACCAAACAGTGGAACTGGGTTTGAGCTTATGTTTCCGGAAAATTGCACTCTTGCCAGCTCCGACAGAAGGAAAAGGGCAAAAGAATGCACGTCTTATTGGGGCTGTCGTTTTCGGTTCAGATCAGGGGCTTGTGGGTCAATTTAATGATACAATAACCGATTACGCGGTCAAGGAACTGGAAACTTTACCAGGTAAAGCTCAGGTTTGGGCTGTCGGAGAGCGCGTTTATTCACGCTTGGCAGATGTGGGCTTGCAACCGATTGGACTTTATAATGTGCCAAATTCGGTTAAGGCCATTACCCCTCTTATAGGGCAAATTCTTGTGGAAAATGAAAAGCTCCGCAGCCAGGATGAGGATGTTGAACTACATCTCTATTACAACCACCACAAAACCAGAGTTACTTACGAGCCAGTCAGTCAGCGACTGTTACCGCTTGACGAGACCTGGCAACGCAATCTTACCCAACTTCCCTGGCCAACCAAAAACTTGCTAGCTGAAGTATTCGGTGACAGTATAGAGACATTGCGGGCACTGATCCGCGAATATCTTTTCGTTTCACTTTTCCGGGCATGTGCCGAATCCCTTGCAAGTGAAAACGCAAGCCGCCTGGCAGCAATGCAGCGTGCCGACAAAAATATTGATGAACTGCTTGACGACCTCAGAGGATCATTTTATCGTGTGCGTCAGACAGGCATCGATGAAGAACTTTTTGAAATAGTCTCCGGCTTTGAGGCCCTGTCTAAATCTCGCATCTCAGACCGTCACTAGGTAATTAGACTCGGAGCCTATTCGAAAAGTCAAAAATGGGGTTCCGTTGCAAAAATCCTTTCTAATGATACAATAGAATAAAAAGAAAACCAAAGATAGTAATATGCTATCTAATTCCTTTAAATGGAAGCATTATGAAGGAGAAATTATCCTATTGAATGTAAGATGGTACTTAAAATATCCATTGAGCTATAGAAATTTAAAGGAAATGATGATAGAAAGAGGAATTCAAGTTGATCACAGTACTATAATGAGATGGGTACATCAATATTCCCCTGAACTAGAAAAGAAGATAAGAAGACATTTAAGACCCACAAATGATTCGTAGAGAGTTGATGAAACCTATATCAAAGTAAAAGGTAAATGGAAATATTTTTACCGAGCAGTTGACTCAAATGGAGATACAATTGATTTCATATTAAGTGCGAAACGAAACCGAAATGCAGTGAAGAGATTCTTTAAGAAAGCTTTGAGTTCTAATCATAACCAAATTCCAAAGGTAATAACCGTTGATAAGAATCCAGCTTATCCACCTGCTATAGATGAACTGAATAATGATAAAATACTACCTAAAAACGTAGGTATTCGACAAATCAAGTATTTGAATAACATTATAGAACAAGATCATAGATCTATAAAACGGATAATTGTTCCAATGTTAGGATTCCAGTCTTTTCGATTTGCTAATAAGACTTTAAAAGGAATTGAAGCTATGAATATGATCAAAAAAGAACAAGTAAATGATTTAAATTACTTTGGTTTTGATGAAGTCAAATACATTAATCAATTGTTTGGTATAGTTTTATAATATTAATATATTTTTCTTGAATATTTTAACTTTTTTATACTCATAGATTTACATATTTTTTTTTGAATTTTTTGCAATGGAACCCAAAAAAGGATCGACTTATCCAGCAGAAGTGATGTGCTCGCAAACATAATTTCCAGACTAGAATGTAAGAGACCGTAAGAACTGACATATGATCAATGAAAATCCAATATCATGAGGATAGAAATAAATGAAAATTAAGAAATTATTTAATCTATAAATTGAACTTATCTAATTTATCTCGCTATCCAAGCTACTGAATCCTGTGATACTAACTGAATCAAAAAAAATCCAAGAAATGTTGAGAAATAATATTTACTTAGAACTGCTAAGAATATTTTAGTAGTCCATTTCAAAAATATTAACTAGGTTTCGATATTAATATCCTACTTTCTGCAGATGTACATAAAAATTCCATAACTTTTTTCAATATGAGAACCGCTTCAAAAAATCGATCAAAATTTCAAGGAATAAAAGTGAGCAAGTAGACAAACAAATTATACATATGTTTAAATCACGGAATATCGGATGCATATTAAAAAAGGTTTTATCTACGAATATGTTCTAAATAATCCATCATAAGAACTTTATTATTTGTAATATAAATGTATTATATAGAACATTATTTTGTTAAAGTCAGTTATGGAATTACAGCATAATCATGAAACCGGTAATCAGTAAGGATATATTCAGACTTTTAACAGACGAAATTGAAGCATTATGCAATATCCCATCAAATTTACTCCTGAACAACTTAACAAAATTTAATCGAGATAGACATCAGGTGCAAATCTATCGATTAATATATATAAAAAATCTAAAATATAATCGAACAAAAAAATCACACAATAGTTTAGAAGATCACGCATAATTTCCACTTACGAACTCTACAATATTAAATTTTCTAGTGTGTACTTAAAAAAATGGAATAAATAGGCATCGATAAAGTTTTTTCTTGTGATTTATTGAAGAAAAATTGTGAATGAATGGGATTAACCATTTAGAACTACGGCAAATAGGAATATTAGCGGCATTTTCCTTTATTTTGTGTTTTCCTTTCATATCTCCAGCTAAATACATTATAATCTAAGTATGATCTAATGAACAAATGACAGAAAATTTCTTAATGAACCATTCCCAAAGCTGCTTTATTCTGGATCGTTAAGAATTTCCAGTATCTTTTTTCATGATCGAAACTCGATTGGATTATTCGAGATACATAATTCAAAAATCAAATTACGAAAGAATCAAATGGAAATGTTTACTTACAATAAAATCCCACTCTGAATCTTGTGAGGTATATTTTTGAACATGGGAACCTTGGTAAAAGCCATTGCAGTCCTTTTACTGTTCACAGCAGGGGTGCTTCTGGTCCATACTTACTGGATATATATCATACCTATTCTGGAAGAAACCTTAGGAACACTCCAGGAAACTCGTATACATTACGTTATACCGGCTGTCTTAGTCTACTTGCTTAGCGTGTACTTATTTGCAATTCGCTGGCAAAAGGTTCTCTTTTGTATTGGTTATAATCTAAAAGCCACAAGTCTTGTCCCCATTTATTTTGGAGCAATATTCATGAATAACATTACTCCGGCGAATATGACAGGTGGAGAGCCTCTCAGGATACTTTGGGCCAACAAACTTTTTGGGATAAGCTATACTAACGCTTTTAAAACAATTCTTTTCGAAAGACTGGTTGAAGCAATACCAATTGCGCTTTTATTAATTTATGTTCTATACTCATTTCCCTCTTTTGATATCAAATTTCTACCCCTTACAAGTAGTTTAACTTTAGACTCAATTCATCTAATACTCTTAGTTTTCCTAGCAGTAGGAATGGCAATCTGGTTTCTCAGAGCGAAGTTTGCTTCCCTACTTAGAAATCTGCAGAAAAATTGGAAACAGCTTAAAAAATCGTTTACATCTGTTTTGCTTCTATCTTTCGGTGTTTGGGCCCTTGATATAATACGTCTAAAATTGGTTGCCTTAGCCCTTAATATTCACCTCCCTTTAAATCTTATTATAACAGTCTCAATCCTATCCTTTCTTCTAGGACTCCTGCCATTAACTCCTGGAGGTCTTGGAATAATTGAAGGTGGTCTGGTTTCTCTGCTTTTATATTCTGGGTTACCTCTAGCATCTGCAGGCAGTTTCGTTTTTTTGGAGCGTTTAATTTCGTATGGAGTAAGTAGTGTAATAGGATTTATGTGCCTATTTTATTATGGAGGATTTAAGATATGGAAAAAATTCAAAAAAGAAAAATTGACTGATAAATGAGTGTTATTTTACCAAATTTTGGTTCAATAGAATGCTCTAGCCATTTCTTGCTGAAACGTTGTTTTTCATGGGCAAAGATACGCTTTATTGCAAAGAGATTTTCGGTTTTCCTGAATACAGTATCAATACACAGATTTTAAGTGGAAGGATTGGAAATAGATCTTCTAGTTAGCCTTGTTTGCTAACACCCAATGCTATAAAGAACTTACCTCGAGACCATAAAGAAGTTATTTTACTCTTCTAGACTTATTATAAGAGTTTTTGATTTCTTAATATCTGGAAAAAGGTATAGAAACTACAGTTCCTTAGAATTCAGGACTTCAATACTTGGGATCGGTGATTTCAAGAGCAGATCTATTTCTTTTTCCTCATGAACCTTTGATGGCTAACATAGTTTCATCATTTTCCTGGGTGTGGCATACCCTGTACAGCATATATATATATGCTGGGCCATATATAGGACACATTTTTATATATATATGCACATATTTTAATATATTAGTATGTGTGTTCTGGTTAAATGCAACTAATTTGATAGCTATGCCTATGAGGATTTCGATAAACTTCTATGTAATTAAATATTTGAGAGTTTAAACTTTTTTACACAAAATTTTATTCATGAAAATTCTAACCGATTTGGGTATCACGGGACTATCTAATTTTTTTATTTAGTTGGAGGATAATTTGGTGAAATTTATTTCTTAATTGATTGGAAATCTTCTTGTATCACTTAAGAGCCCATGAAATTATCAAAACATTGTCAAGAGGCCTACATATAGCTGATATCCCAATTATATTTAAACTACTTTTTAACGTAAATGGAGTTGTCTTTCATTCTTTGAACTTAGTAAACAATGTATTTCTCGACTTTTTTTCAGAAAATTTCTTGGTTTTGCTTAGTAATACAGTAAAGACCATAGTCTGATCATTAGTAACAAAATTATTGATTACTACAACAGAAATAAAATTTAATGACAGTTGCAAAGACAACTCGATTATCTGAGTTTGAAAATGAAAAGTGAATGATTCATAATGCTACTTTTATTCATTCAGATCCTGACATTAAAATGCTGATAAACCTCGAGAAAATTAAACAAAAACGAGGAAAAGGAGAGATAGTACTTGGGTTAAAAGTGGAGTAAGTAACAATCAGGATATAAACTTCATAGCATAATAGACAGGGATTATGAGCTGATCAAAAAATTTAAAACAGCAACCTCATCATTTTATGCTTCTCAGGTAGATTTATTATAAAAAATTAAATGGTTTACAGATATAGAGGACACTTTGAAGCAAAATCAAAAGGTTATGATATAACAATGAAAAAAAGCAGTAAAAGAATATCCTCTGTAAATAGAGGATACATTGAGAGACGAGAGTATTAAGATCAAAAAACTCTAGGTGGAGGAGTTTTACTCAGTAGCGAACGATATATTAAATCTAGAAAAAATTCTTACTACTAATGTTCAAGGAGTGGATCGAAAGATGTTGTGTACGTATTTTTGTCCGAATATCTATATTATAAGGGAATAGAAATTTTCTCTAATCATTTCCCCAAATAAGTTTTTATTCCTACTAAAATTAAAAATACTCCAAAAGCTTTTTTCATTAGATCCAATGGTAGATTATTTGCGAATTGCGCTCCAAACTTTGCACAAATAATCATAGCTATACAAATAATTATACCTGCATACAAATCAGCATTCCCTCTTTTGTAGTATTCAAAAAATGCAAGTATGCCAACCGGTGGAAGTAGTGCAACTAGAGAGGTCCCCTGAGCTTTTAATTGAGAAAATCCTATTAAATATACTAACGCTGGAATAATAATAACCCCACCACCAATTCCAAAGAAACCACTCAAAATACCTGCGATAATACCAATAATTAAATAAATTATTAAATCGATCATAAAGCCTCACAGTGCAAACAAATTTATAATAATGTGTTTAAAGTTTTAGAATAACTTTCTTTAAAACTTCTATAGCCTCTGTTCTTATAATTGAGAAAAAAATGCTGTCAGCAATAAAAATCTAAAAATATTAAAGATTATTTTTGTTATCTTATTTTTATACAATATTTAATATTTATCCAATTTTCAATATTAATCTGTGCATTCAACATCAAAAATTAAATCTTTCACTCGTTTATGTGCTCTTTTTCTTCCCTTCTTCCTGATTTTTCAACATAAATTTATATAACATCATAAGTTGTTCCATCCAAATGTTCCAATGTTTTCTACCTCACTCCGTAGTTCGCTACAAAAAAGCTATTTTTAATCTCGGAGTATTCTACAAAAATTGTCTTGCTGTAATGTTTTCCTGCTCAGCATGATTCTTTAAAGAAAATACTTTGACTCAGCTCCAACGAAAAGACTTTTAGTCAATTGGGGAATAAAGTTCAGCAAGTTTTACTACAATTTACTGAAAAAATGTTATATTTATCTTTAAGAGCGAATTAGCAAGAGTTTTCATGGATAATAATTACTCTTAAGAGACTTAAATTCTCCAATACTTAAATGTTTAGAAATTCAGCGAAACTTTCTAATTACTACATAAAATCATGTAATTGTCATAGATTCTGAATTTCAACAAATTTCTCAATGCGCTATAAACTGAAAATATTATCAAATTGGGCAATGGGGTCAATTTTATGTAAAATTCAATTTAGACCTTAATTTTTTTGATCACTATTATACAACTTACACACTTCAAATCAAAAAAAAGTTCAATAGATTTTATGTTTAAATTTATGCTTTAAACAGTTGGGTGTTTAATATTTATCTTAAGGCTTAAGCATTGAAAGATGAATAATGTACAATGTAATGCACATAAGACGTTGTTATCCAATTCAGTTTTCCGGTAATTAAACCGATGTTCTACATATGTACATACCGGTTGAATTTATTTTCATATTTGCCTATTATTATTCATTGAAAATTAGATTAATTTTTAAGCTATTTTTATGTTGAGAAAATGGATCACTTTCTTTTATACATCTGCTGGAAGTGAGAATAAAAGTTATCGGAGGACTTTCCATTCTCATAGCAAGCTGGGGTATTCGACGGGAACTAATTATAAAATTTATGACTTATATCTATATATATCTCAGTAGTGCTTTTTTGCAGCAAGTTACTTGATCTATAAACAAACAATTTTATTTGAATAGATATTTATACTATAAAAGCACTAGTGTTTATCTAAATAGTTAGATGATACATTTATTTGGCCTCGTTTTGTATCAAATATGGGGGGAAGGTAATTTCAGATAAATTAGCCAACAAATATTTGTGTTTTAAGATAACCTATTCCATAGCATTTTCAGCGCTTTGAAGCTTCAACAAAAAACAGTTCCAACTTCAACATATTGAGCAGGTTAATAGCAAGCAAAATGTTTGTAGATGTAGAGAAGACCGACTATCTATATAAGATATAAAATCAGGGCTAAAGACGTCGAGTTTCACACCAAGAAATAACTCAGGACAGTTTCGAATTCTGTGTCCCTATTTTGAGAGATATGGAGTTCAAAAGCTCTGTTTTGATATCATAGTCATTGGGATGATTCTTGTAATAGGTAATTTTTGCCTAAAAATTAACCTGCAGCTAACCTTCATTATGTTAAGATGTATGCAGTTCAGCTCTCCCTGTCTGGGTTATGTTGATTGGTTTAGGGGGTTCAAAGCCTGTTGTAGAATGATAAACAAACTAAGACCACTTAAAGATGTTAATATCAATAACTGGCATTAGTTCCTCACTATTCCAAGAATTATAAAAAGATTATAAAAAGATTATATTGTGACAGAATGTGAAAAGCAAATTCTTGGAAATTTCATAATTTAATTGCTAAAAATAATTGAAGTGATACATTATGGAGACTCAAAGGATATTAGTTACTGGTGGAGCAGGTTTCATAGGTACAAATATTGTCAATGAATTAGAAACTAGGGGTCACGAAGTAATCGCAGCTGATATATATAATACTAGACGTGAGAATTACATCAGAGCTGACGTCAAAAATTATAGACAGCTTGAACGAATTTTAGAGCAATCAAAATTCAATTATGTATATCATTTAGCTGCTGAATATGGCCGGTGGAATGGAGAGGATTACTATGAAAATCTCTGGCAGACTAATATGATAGGTACCAAAAATATGATCCGTCTTCAAGAGAAACTGAAATTTCGTATGATTTTCTTTTCAAGCGCTGAAGTGTATGGTGATTATGAGGGTGTCATGACAGAAGATGTAATGGAAAATAATTCAATTAAAGATACCTATCAGATGAATGATTATGCTATCACTAAATGGGCAGGAGAGCTTATGTGTATGAATTCTGCAAAGATGTTCGGGACAGAAACTGTTCGGGTTCGTCCTGTAAACTGTTACGGTCCCCATGAACATTACACACCATATAGAGGTTTTATTCCCAAATTTATCTACCTTGCTCTCCATAATAAACCATACACTGTTTTTAAAGGCCATAAAAGAATAATTGACTTTGTTGAAGATTCCTGTCACACCTGGGCAAATATTGTTGACAACTTTATCCCCGGAGAGGTCTACAATGTAGCTGGAAGACCTGAATGGGAAAAAGATATTAAAGAATATTCAGATCTGGTGTTGAAATTCGTAGGCGTGGACGATTCACTAGTTACTTATGAAGACGCAGAAGCTTTTACAACAAAAGTAAAAACAATTGATTGTTCAAAAGCAAGTAAAGACCTCAAACATAATCCAAAAGTATCTCCAGAAGTTGGAATATGTAGGACAGTAGATTGGATGAAAAAACACTATCTTGTGGGTGAATAAATTGAGAGATTATACAAGTGACTATGAAGGAAAAAATATACTAGTTACTGGAGGAGCTGGTGCAATTGGTGGGAATCTCTGCCGTAAACTCTCTGAGATGAATGCACAAAAAGTTATCATATTAGATGATCTCTCATCTTCTTATAATTGGAATATACCAAAGGCAGATAATATTGTTTTTGTTAAAGGGAGTATTTTGAATGATGAAATGCTCAAGCGTGTCTTCAAGGAAAAGCCTGATTATGTTTTCCATCTAGCTGCTCATTTTGCAAACCAGAATTCAGTTGATAATCCTGAAAAGGATCTAATGATCAATGGTATAGGGATTCTCAAAGTTCTCCAGTACGCTCAACTTGTCGAATTAAAGCGTTTTGTTTATTCTTCATCAGGATGTGGAGTATATGGGCTTGATTCTAAAATGCCATTTGAAGAACATGATATTTCAATCAATCTTCACACACCTTACCAGGTAACTAAACTTCTTGGTGAACTTTATACCAATTACTTCCATAATCTTTATAATATGCCCATTGCAAATGCCCGTTTCTTCAACTCCTATGGACCAGGAGAGGTCCCTGGAAAATATCGAAATGTAATCCCCAATTTTTTCTATTGGGCGATGAAAGGAATTCCACTTCCAATTACTGGTAAAGGCACGGAAACAAGAGATTGGACCTATGTGGGTGATATTGTCAATGGTATGGTTGCTATGGGTGTAGAAGAAAACGCTATTGGAGAAGCATTTAATCTAGGGTCAGGTACTGATCACCAGGTAATTGAAATGGCAACTATTGTCAACAAGTTGACGAATAATGAAGCTGCGGTCACTTTCAAAGAACGCAGAGATTGGGATGTAAAAACGAAGCTTCTTTCCTGTGTGGATAAAGCAAATAGAGTACTCGGCTACACACCTCAGATGAAATTTGAAGATGGTTTAAAGAATGTCCACTCCTGGTTTGAAGAAAACTGGATAAATATTGATAAGAGTGCCGAATTCTGATGTGATGTTTAATGAAAATATTACTACTGCAAGAAACAGATTGGATTAAAAGAGGGCCTCATCAACAGCATCATCTAATGGATAGAATGGCTTTGAGGGGTCATCAAATAAGAGTAATTGACTACGAGTATCTGTGGAAAGAGGATAATAAAGATAGAAAAATATTCACTGGTCGGCAGGAAATCAAAGGAGTTTATAAGATATTCAAGGAAGCCGACATCACTCTCATCAGGCCAGGGATGATTAAACTACCTATACTTGATATGGCATCTATCCTCTATTTTCATGAAAGAGAAATTAAGAGACAAATTCTGGAGTTTAAACCGGAAGTCATAATTTCATTTGGTATTCTTAATGCATATCTTGGTATGAAACAAGCTAAAAAACACCACATTCCTTTTGTGTATTACCTCATAGATCATCTGCATACACTACTTCCAAACAAACTTAAAAAGAAGACTGCAAAACAATTTGAAAAGCAGACAATTAGAGGCTCAGATAGGATATTTGTCATTAATCAAGGATTAAAAGACTATGCTGTGGAAATGGACGGAGACGTTAATAAGATCTCAGTAATACCTGCAGGCGTAGATTTTGCGAAATTCAATCCGCAAACTGACGGTTCATCAATCAGAGAAAAATATGGAATTAAAAAAAATGACATCCTGTTATTCTTTATGGGGTGGATATATGATTTCTCTGGGATGAAAGAGGTCGCAGAAAGTCTTTCTAACTTTGACAACGAAAGCATTAAATTAATGATAGTTGGAGAAGGGGATCTATACAAACTTTTAAGCAAAATGAAATCTGAAAACAATCTTAATGAAAAATTGATACTAACAGGAAAAATTCCATTTGAAGAAGTTCCAAAACATATCGCTTCTGCTGATATATGCCTTTTGCCAGCTTATAAAAACGAAATTATGATGAATATAGTCCCGATTAAAATATACGAATATATGGCCATGGGAAAACCTGTAATAGCCACAAATCTTCCTGGGCTAAAAAAGGAATTTGGTAATAACAATGGGATTATATATATCGAAAATCCTGAGCAGACTTTGGAAAAAGCAATTTATCTTTATGAGAATTATATGATACAGTCGGAAGGTATTAAAGCTAGTTTGTACTCGCGAGATCAAGATTGGAATAAAATAACGAACAAATTTGAAAGTATATTAAAAAATTTTCCAAAAAAAAATGTATCAACGATTGGCTATTAAACGGATGAAAAAAAGAAGATCAGAATTTGTGAGCTAAATAAATGAGTGTACATTAGTTGTAAATCATCAGTTGATAAATTGTAAATCTAAGTAATTTTGGTTCCGTTGCAAAAAATCCTTTCTAATGATACAATAGAATAAAAAGAAAACCAAAGATAGTAACATGCTATCTAATTCCTTTAAATGGAAGCATTATGAAGGGGAAATTATCTTATTGAATTTAAGATGGTACTTAAAATATGCATTAAGTTATAGAAATTTAAAGGAAATGATGGCAGAAAGGGGAGTAAAAGTCGACCATACAACAATCATGAGATGGGTACATCAATATTCCCCTGAAATAGAAAAGAAGATAAGAAGACATTTAAGACCAACAAATGATTCGTGGAGAGTTGATGAAACCTATATCAAAGTAAAAGGTAAATGGAAATATTTTTACCGAGCAGTTGACTCGGATGGAGGCACAATCGATTTCATGTTAAGTTCAAAACGAGATAGAAAGGCAGCGAAGAGATTCTTTAAGAAAGCTTTAAGTTCTAATCATAATCAAATTCCAAGATTAATAACCGTTGATAAGAATCCAGCTTATCCACCTGCTATAGATGAACTGAAAAATGAGAAGAACTTGTTTAAAAAAGCTCAAGTATTTGAATAACATTATAGAACAAGATCACAGATCTATAAAGAGAATCGTTAATCCAATGTTAGGATTTCAGTCTTTTCGATCTGCTAATAAGACTTTAAAAGGAATTGAAGCTATAAATATGATCAAAAAAGGACAAGTAATCGATCTAAATTACTCTGTTCTTAATGAAGTCAAATACATTAATCAATTATTTGGTATAATTTTATAATGTTAGTACATTTTCCTTGAATGTTTTGATTTTTATTAATCACTTATAGATTTACATATTTTGTTGAAGTTTTTGCAACGGAACCCATTACCGTGAGACCCTAGGAGTAAGATGAACAGACAGTGAAGATTCTTTGTTCTGGGAAGATCTTTTTGATAATATGAAAGAAAGAGGTTTAAGAGGTGCCAGCTTAATTGTTTTTGATGGACACAAAGGGATACAGAAAGTAGTCAAATAATTATTTCTTGGATCAAGCTGGCAGATGGGTCACATACATCTGATAAGATAGGTTCTCAAGAAGGTGCCAAAAAAGAAACAAATAAAGTGGTTGAGAGGTTAAAAGAAGATTGAAGGGCCATCAGAAACGGTATTAGCTGGTTGTGGAACCTGATAGTATGGGATGTAAAAGTGCAGTTAATACGCTTGAAAGCTTCCAGTACGATATAATTAACTACATGCAGTTTCCAGAGAATCACTGGTAAAAAATAAGAATAATAAATATGAGGGAAAGGACTAACAAGGAATTTAAAACAAGAAGCAAAATGTTGAGGGCATTCCCTAACCAGGAATCAATATTGAGATGAAGAGGCTCAATACTACTCTATATAGGAGAAGGCTGGATAATATGAAACAAGGGTTTAATAGTAATGGAGCAGTAATCAAAAAAGAAGAATAAAGGGCATTGCACATATTTTACAGAAAATTATACAAGCCCCCTCTATAATCAAGAGAGAATTTCGATAAACCTCTAAATTTCTTCATATGCTTATAAAAGAGATCTAAATGATTATTGTAAATCAGAAATTTATCTAAATACCCACTAATATGTTCTTGCTACATACACAAGAGTTTTGGTTTCTTCCTTGCAGACAGGACATTTTTCTGTCCAGTCCTTTCTCTGCTCCAAAGGAATCCCAAGGATACCTGCATTTATCTGGTCTTCCATAATAAGTCCACATTCTTTCTTACCACACCATGGAATTGTTGCAATGCCTGTTTGGATTTTATCCTTTACTTCTTCAAAATTAGTACAATCAAAGATACGGTTTAAGAGCCCCGTTTTCGCTTTATTATAAAGGTTTTTGTGGATTGATTTAAATCTTAATATCACATCAGCTTCAATATCAGGAAGCGAGATATGTTCTTTATTCCCTGTGTCTCTCCTTACAGCCACAGCAACATTATTTTCCAGATCTCTAGGTCCGATTTCAAGCCTTAAGGGTACGCCTTTCATTTCCCATTTATAATACTTCGCCCCGGGACGAAGGTCACTTGCATCGATTTCAACTCTCACCCCTATTTTCTTCAGGCGTTTTTGAACATCTTTGCAAGCTGCAAGCACATACTCTGCTCCTTTCTTGAAGATAATTGGAATAATTACAACCTGTATGGGTGCGATCTCCGGAGGCAAAACAAGCCCTTTATCATCTCCATGGATGGAAATAATAGCTGCAATAGATCTTTCTGAAATCCCATAACAAGTCTGGTAGGCATAGCACTGCTCCCCATCAGAAGCTTCGTATTTAATATTAAATGTTTTTGCAAAATTGTCACCCAGATGATGGACTGTACCTATCTGAAGAGTCTTTCCATCAGGCATAATTGCATCTAGAGCATCGGTGTAGTCTGCACCTGGGAATTTATCCCAATCAGGTCTTCTTGAGCGGAGAACAGGAACTCCAAGCCTACGGTAGATTTCGGTATAAAGCTCAATCGCTTCCCTAACCTGCACCTCTGCATCTTCCCAGGTTGCATGCACTGTGTGAGCTTCTTTGAAGGAAGTAATCTCTCTTAGTCTGATCAAGGGTCGAGTGTGTTTTGTTTCATAACGGAAAGTATTCACTACCTGATAAAGTTTGAGAGGTAAATCCGCATGGGACCTGATCCATATTTTGTACATTGGATAAATGGCAGTCTCACTGGTTGGACGAAGAACCAGAGGTATTTCAAGAAGGTCTTTTCCACCGTGAGTTACCCAGTATACCTCATCCTCAAAGCCTTTGATATGCTCAGCTTCTTTCATGAACTCGTTTTCAGGAATAAGCAATGGAAAGAGAGTTTCCTGGTGTCCGCTGTTGTCGAGGATTTCCCTGATTATGTTATAGGTATTCCTCCGGATGGCAAAGCCGAAAGGATACCAGACATATAGCCCTTTTACAGGATAGCGGACGTCCATTATTTCGGCCATCCAAAGGAGTTCATTATACCAATCGCTGAATTTTTCTTTTGGAGGGAGTGCTGCTTCTTTTTCGCTTTCTGCCATACCATCACCGTATTATCACAATATAAATTAATTATTTAGTTCATCAAATTCAGGCATTTTCGAGTTCCAGTACCATGCCTAATATCAAATACCATGTTTTGATGGGATGTACAGGCTTTTGTGCTGACTGAAAAGCTCTACTCCATATAGGTTAAAGTACCATATGAAGCCCTGCAAATTATCTAAAACTCTACAAAAGGGTATTCAAGCTGTCATATTTTGAGACTCATAATATCTAAACAGAAAAACGCTGAATAGCCCGCAGTGTTTGTTCCTTTATTTGAATAAAAATTTGTAACTATATGTGAACTAATTATTCTGAATATTTACTTGCCAGCCTACAAATCGGAAACGAAGAATTAATTCCCTTCTAGGGGCTGGATATTTTCTAAAGCTTTATGCGTAAATTCGGATTTTTCAATATCGAAAACTATCATACCGCTATTTAGCTTTTCAGCTTCCTCTTTAGAGAGCTTGGTAATGGTAGCCTTTTTTGAAATTATTGCGCTATTTCCGAAAGGATCTTCGATGATAACTAAAATTTTTTTCTTGCCTGCTATAACTTCTTCGAGCATACGCAAGAGTTCCTGGCTTCGGGAAAATTTATCTTCTTCTTCCTGTACCCACCTACTTGCAGTCATTAGTACATTTCTGACGCGATGAAGTACACCTTCGATATTCGTTATGTAAGACTCTGAAGCTATCCCAGGCTCGATAGTGACCCCCATTTCAGGTATGCGAATTGTTCCTGATGTTGAACGGATAACCCTTGCATCCAGGTCTTCTTGAGTTTCAACTGATATTTCATATCGTATGGGTTCTTTGCTGGAGAGGCTCAGAGTATCTGCAAAACGAAAACTGCATTGGCATTTTGCACTAATGTACATGATCTCCCCAAAATAGGGGATATTGTCTTTCTGCCAGTTTATCACAAGATCGTCATGACATAGCGGACAGGAGATTCTTGTCTCAATATTTTCATCCTGATAAAAATTATGATTCAATATTTCCCACCAATTATTTTGGATCTATCGATTTTTATACCTGAGGGAGTTACAATCACAGTATTTCCTTTAAAACCTGCAATATCTCCACGGACATCGACGATTACATCTTTCAGCTCTTTCAAAACCCTGTCCCTCATCAGGTCATCGCCCCTGATGTTTGAGATATCTATCATCAGGATATTTCCATTGTAGATCTCCTGCTTGAGTAGGGACATCTGGTTGATATTTGAGACTTCCGCGATCTTAACATAAGTCTCTGCAGGCTCTTCCTCGAGAACCTCCTCATATTTACTTAGATCGATTTCGGTGTAGTCGTCGGCACTAGTTGTATTTCTTACATTGCTGCCAAGGATTTTGTCTATGAATTTTGCCATTTATGCACACCTTTTGTATTTTTTTATATTTGAATAATAATTGTCCTATATTGAAATCTATATTAATTAATTTTTGCTATTAAGGCTAACCTTGATTTTAGTCTCTGTTTCAAGGAATTACCCGCCTATTCATGTAGGTTTTTTTTAGTAAGAATCTACATGCTTCAATAGCAGCTTCAGAGTTCCATGCTCCATAGTTTATCTCCTACATGGGTTATTGACTTTATAGCTTTACCTGAATTGGTCTCAACCATCTGTAGCCCCGTCATGAGAGCTTTCCCAATTGCAAGAGGCTTTCTATGAACCTCTTCCACGACGATTACGAGATTTCCGTCTTCTATTTCGGAATCAGCCTCCACGACTCCAGGAGCCATGATATCTGCCCCATCTGAAACGAAGCTAATGGCTCCTTTATCCACAGTTACAATGCGCTTTTTGAATTCAATCTCAAGAGCTCCGCGGACGGTAGGAAAAAGCTGTCCTTCTATTTCAAAAAGTAGAGGCTTGCCATCCACAAGGATAAGGGAATAATCCTCCAGGATGATTTTTTCCAGGACTTTATTTTCCAGCCCTGCCATCGTTTCACCGAAGATAGACACAAGGTACTTTAACATCTTGTTCTTCGTATTTTTCCTCAGCTGAACTCTCGACTTTACTTTCAATCAATCACCTGATTTCAAAAATCTCATGCACTATTTATAGCATAGGGTTCTTGTGCCTTTTAAAGCTTATGTGATTCCTAAAGATTGATGAAACCAGATTTTTCATATTTTATTTCGGATTTTCCCTTCAACATTACAAAGAGCATTTTGAGAAGCATCAGAACATCTTCTAAAAATATGGGTTCATAGCATAAGGGTTCTAGAAAGAAACTAACAAAAAAAGATGCATCCTGAGAACTGAATAAATTCCTGTATTCAAAGTCCTATTGCTAAGTCGCTGGAACTCATCTTAGACAGTACAGTAATCAACCCTAAATGATATTAATCCACTCTTAGATGAGGTAGAAAGCCACGAATGAGCTTCTTGAAAACTTCAAGATAAGTCGACACAGCCAAAAAGGTAGTATTAGGATGGGAAATTAGTCAAAAAACATATCAAAAAAATCAAACATACATCATACATAATACTCTGATAAGACAATCAAATAGGATCAGAAAATCTCAATGTTATGTGATTGATAAAGAATATGATTTAAAAAAATCCATTACCTAATTAGAGAAGAAATAAGTGTAGACTCAATCATATCTGTAAGAAAAAGACAGAGAATGGTAATTTTGGGAAAATACAGAAGGCAGCTGCACTTAATCTTTGATAAAATAAAATACGATCAAAAAAACATAGTGAGACAACGTTCTCTGTTGCCAAAAAGAAACTTGGAGAAGTACTTCGGGCAAGAAAATTTCATAATCAAGTAAAATGAGTAAAACTTAAACTGAGAGTCTGTTATATAAATAAAAAGATTGTAGAAATAATTTGTATTAAATTAAGGATCTCTATAAAACCGTTTTTCCTCCATTATTGAGATTATTTCACAATTAAAAAAGAATCTATTCATTTTTAAGGTTTCCACTTTTACTTCAATTCTTTCAATCCTTTCAAATATGTATTTATGAAGGTCTAATTATTTTTTGCTTAACCCAGTTATATTAGTAAAATCAAATTTCGCATAGAGCTTAAATATATAAGTGCAGAACGAGTTTCCCCAAAAAGGTGCATTCTTCGATTTTAAACCACTAATAAATGAAGTGGCTATGGTTCCATAAATGGGATATCACGGAAATCAAAAACAATGTTTCAATTTTTATTGAGATCCATCATATCCAAAGCTCCACCTTTTATATTCCAAATGAAGAAAAACTTTGTTTCAAATTGAAGCTAATAGTAAGGAAAAGTTATTAATAAAGGATGCTACATGATTCAGGAGATACATACAGCAAACTGGATGTATCTACCTGTACCAGAAGTTGGGTCATTTATCACTCCATGATCAACAACCCCATTAACTCCAATAGGTTTTTTGAATTTATTATGATTTGTAAAAATTGTCTCGGAAATTACGAAATAAGGTATTGATTAAAAAGATGGGTAGATATATCAATAGTTAAGTAGAAGAATCAATAGTTAAGTAGAAGAGTGTGAGCGGGTTGGGGAGTGGGGGGTCATATGGGGAGTGGGGGGTATGGTATGTGAAAAAAGTTTTCCGCTCACATCTTACAATTACTCTTATTAAAATTAATTATATAAATAGCTATGCATTCTGTTCCATCATAATATAATAGCCGAATAATATAATAGTTTTATGATACAAACCATACACCACATATTTAGATTTTCGAGTCCTTGTTTGATCCAATGATATGCTACATAAAAAGCCTGAAATTGCTAAAGAAGCCTTAAGTATTCACATGAAGCATTTTAAGTCATCCACCGCAAGTTTTCAAAATAACCATGACAAGAAAGTATTTACTTGAGAACTGGTTCTTAGTACTATGAACCCTGATAGGCTTTTGATTTATGGAGCAGCTTTTGCAATTATGGGACTTTCGAATGCTGTCATTCCCATCCTTCCGGAGCTTGCGAGCCTGGACCATAGCGCTTCCGGAAAACTTACACCCAGCCTACTCTTTTCAGCCTACTTTTTTGGAGCCCTTGTTACAATGCTCCCTTTCGGGATTCTAGCTGATAGGTTCGGAAATTTGAGGTTTATAGGGTTTAGTATTATTCTAACAGCAATTTCAGGACTAACCATCCTATTTTCAGAAAAGCTCTGGATTATTTTAACCTCAAGGTTTATAGAAGGTTCTGCCTGCGGAGCTTTTTTCCCGGCTGCCTTTGCCACCCTCTCTAAATCTAAGGATCCAGGGCGTTATATCGGAGAATTCACTTTTCTTTTCAACGCAGGACTGGCCACAGGGGTTCTTTTTTCAGGTTTACTGGCGGATACTTACTTAAAAGGAGCAATCCTTTTTTTTACAGTTATCACTTTTCCTTTGATCTTATACCTTTTTCCAAGACACCGGAAATTGACTCATTCTCAGAACACAGAGGATTCGGGTTCATTATCTCGCTCCCCTGGAAGCCTTTTTAGAGAATCTTATAAAGGGATTATAAAACTACTTAGCTTCAACAATTCAAGGATCTGGCTCAGTTCTTTTCTTCTCAATGGAACTATAGGAGTCCTTATAGCTTATTATCCGGATTATAGCCTGGATACTATGACAAAAACTCAGCTCGGAAGTTCTATTGCCAGCCTCTACGTCTGCGCCATGGTTACATCTCTCCTTATCGGACGATTTAGGATCAAGGAAAAAAACATAATTCGGATTGGATTAACATTTTCTGCCCTTGGAGCCCTTGTTGTGATTAAATATCCTTTTCTCGGATTTTCAAGCCTGGGTGGAGGATCCGGAATTGCACTGGTAGGTTTTGCTCTGGCTGTTGCCAGAATGAATTCGGGGAGGGGGCTAGTAATGGGACTTTTTACTACAACCATCTATGCCGGGCTTTCTTTTGCCCCTATTATTGCAGGGCTTTTTACAGGCTTTATGAGCTTTGAAAAAATATTCATAGCAAATGGTTGTATTCTGGCAGCAGCTCTTCTATTATAGGATTGGAAAATTTCATTCCAGCAAAAACTTGAGTTAAGTTTGACATGAAAGTGCATAAGGTTACCTACCTCACGTATCTCCTCAACTTCATTTTCCATAATTATGATTACTCAACCAATTATTATTATTGTTATTATTATACTTTCATCACCAAAAAGATCTCAGTATTAGCAATGTTACTCTTTTGGGTTTATCCCTGTTTATACCCGGTTTCGTTTTTGTACAGCTCATCGTTTGTAATAATATCCATATTATTGTGGCAGTTTTCCTTCTCAGTGCAATAATTTTTTTTCCATGTCAAATTGATTTCTTCTTCCGACTAAAAAACTCTCTTAACTTGCTATTTTTCGTTCTTGCTTCTGCCTTAGCAATCCGCGTTAGAATCCACCTTACAGCCCTTGATGCTTCCTTTTGGATTATGCCACTGAAAATTTATCCATATATAGTATACATTTGGAACAACTCCAAGCCATGAAGAGAACTTATTTCCGGAAGAAAAATCCTTGAAATTAACAATTTCAACAACTAGGTATTACTGCACCAATTCCCCCAATAGACGGAACAGACATTCAAATTTCCATCACACTCTCAGGCTTTCCAGAAACATACTTCCTTATTTTTTTCTAAGTTTTCTATTTAATTCGCAAGATATTTTAATAAATACCTGAACTCTATTACAATTGGGACTTTCACAGTAGAGAATCTGTAGATTGTTTCTCTCACTCAGTTAATATTAATGAGATTCCGATTGATCTCTATTTTTTCTTCAAGGGAACCATGTCCAAATTTTTCTCGCTGATTTCTGTATTTGATCCGCTTTTCCTGTTCTGGTTCATTATTCTTTGATTTTAAAGATAGCTTCGCTATCCTTTTGACATTCTGTAGATGTACACATATATAAAATTCGTTTCCCTATTTACCATTATTGCTCATTGAAAGTTAGATTAATTTTTAAGCTACTGTAATATCGAGAAAATAGATTGCATCCTTGTGTACATCCGTGGAAATGCCTAATGGAACTATTTTGTTAAAAAATATGAACTCAAAAATGATACGAAAAGATTTCCAATCAATTAAGGAATCAATTTCAATAACTTTATCGCTAACTGACTCAAAAATGTATAAATCTATTAAAGAGCAAAATCAGAAAAAGTGTTCATGAATAAAAATTGTTGTTGAGTGATTTTAAACTCTCCAATGTTCAAATGAATAGAAGTTTATCGAAATTATCTAACATAAATTAAAGTTGTATCTGGTCGGATTATATATGCTATTGATACCTTTAAGAGGCTATCCGAAAAGTTCTGCTGATCTGAATGTTATCAATGCGCACGCTAAATGTAGGATAGCAAGGTAATTTTCAATTTTCTTTTCCCAGCCTATAAGGATTCTTCTGAATCTATTTAGCCAAGAATGTATTCTTTCTACAACCCATCTTCTTGCCCGAAAACCAGGTATGTCTCTTCTTATGTTTTCTTCTCCACGACTTTTGATATACGCAGTATAACCATATTCTTCAACCAATTTTCTGATATCGGTGAACTCACAACCCTTATCCATGCATATATTCTGAATTATGTCTTCTGGAGAAGGTCTTTCAAAGAATATGGCGTCTAAAGTCCTTTTTATAAGTTTTTTATCGTGACGATTGGCTCCATCAACGACAACAGAAAGTGGTATGCCTTTACCATCAGTTAAAACAATCCTTTTTGTACCTTTTTTACCACGATCAGTAGGATTGGCTTCTGTTTCAGCTCCATCTAATGGTTCTTTTGTCATAGCACCATCAATTGATTGTCATTCCCATTCTAATCCTTTTCCGAAATCATACTCAACAAGACCAGCCATCCACATGCTCTCAAATAAGCCTGATAGTTGCCATTCCTGAAATCGATCATGTACAGTGCTTGGAGCTCCATAAAATCGTGGCAATGCTTTCCATTGGCAACCAGTAAAAAGGAAATAGAAAATGCCACTCATTATTTTCCTATCACCCTTTCTAGGTCTTCCAGATTTCTTTTTTGGCTTAGGTACAGGTAGTAAAGGTTCTATTTTTTTCCAATAATCTTCAGAAAGTTCGTAGTCTTGAACAATTTTCCGTTTTGTCATTACCACACATGATCTGAAATTGAAAGTATATTATTTTTCGGATAGGCTCATAAGTGAACTTTTGCTTTTTATTCCAAACCAAGATACTCCGTTTCTAATTATTTGCAACTCCAACATTAAAAAAGATTTCAATGAAAACATTAACTGTGCTTTGGGACTGTTTTTTCTTATCTGAAATTTTCCCACCCATATCAGCATTTTATTCATCCAATATACTCTTTAATTTTTTATTCTTTATTAACTAGAATTCATCCATATCCAATACATATGTGACCCAATATTGCAGGTAGTCATTTTTGTAAAATGATTCAGAATTTATGAAGTTGCAGAATGAAACAAGGTGCATCAGAATCTGTCAAACTTATCTAAAATTTTCAGAAAAATTATAAAAGTTAGGGATATTCTAGATATTAGAAATCACCCTTCTTTAATCTGAATTCTGCTGCCTGTATAGTACGTTACATATTCATTTTTTTATATTTTTACTTAAGTCAATTTCATTTGAACCATTAATAATTGTGAAATCACTAATTATAAGTTCAATGTTTTTACCATCGGTTGGAGGCTGATTCCAATCCCACAACCATAGATTAATTAAGATATTCGCAGGATCCTGAGGGATTCCAGAAACATTTGTATAATTATAGTCTGCTATAATTTTTCCGTTTTCCTGCACAGATGTAAATCTTACATATTTGGGTTTCCATTCAAGAGTATATGTTGTGTTTGTACCGTTAGTGTCTGGAACCGCATACGCATGAGCATTGCCTTCAATTTTAGTAGGCTGTACAGTGTATGTCAGTTGATCTCCGTTTGTCTTACCCCATGTTGAAGCTTCAATATCTAATTCATTATTATCGTCTAAATAGGTAAAAAATCCGACCACACTTTTATTATCAAATGTATAAATAGGTGAAGCTACCTTCCATATGAAAGTACCATAACGATATTTGTATTGACTATTCAACATCGTACATTTCCATACATCCCCGTCCTTTACAATTGTCAAGTGCATCCTGTTTTTGTCATCTATCCATGCGCCAGTCTTATTCCAGTAATTATTAATAGGATCCGATCTACCTTTAATCACGTACCAATTTAACCCTTTCCAGTAAATTACCCCATTTGTAGGATATTTATTCACTCCTTTATCAACTGTCCATACAGCATTTTCCTGAGTTGCTTGTGTATAAAACAATGTCCAAATTCCGTTAGTATCTTTTGCAGGGATCCACAATTTCAAGAAATTTCCATCATCACTAAAAACACCTGCACTGCGATCTAATTGAATATCCTTATACATCGCACATGATGGATCACTGATTTGTAGCAGTGGTAAACCTTGAACCGTGAAATTATCCGTATAGTTATTTGCAGTCGCAAGATACAAATTATAATTAGGTTCGTCGAATACATTATCAACAGGTTTGTCGAATCTAAATAATGCATATATTGTTGAGTTTCCTGGATAATTCATCGTATTCATAAGCAAGGGTTGGTAGTCGCTTGATTGACCAACTTTTTGCTTATTACTAAAATTCATACCATCAGTGGAAGTGTATCTGTATATAACATGAGGTTTTTGATCGATATCAACAAGCCACATGTAATAAGTTCCTGTGGAGTTATCATATAGAACAGAGGGGGATATACCATGGGCAGTGACATTCATTTCAGATGAAACAGTACTACCATCATATGTTCTAACTTTCGGATCTTCTATAGTTACGTTACCAACTGCATCCTCAATTACATAGTAGCACATAAGTTTTTGAGTAATAGGATCATATACGATATCAGGATGAGATCCATAAGCTTTTGAGTCATAATCAGATTTTATTGGCGTTCCAATAGGATTTGTCACTCCTGATGGTACATTCCAAATTAGTCCATCATCAGAATAGTACAAACATGCATTTTTAGAGGTACCATTCAAATCTGGAAAGGGAGTAATAAACATCCACCATTTATGACCAAATACACCAGATGCATTGTAATAGACATCAGGATGATTGAACTGGTTATATCCGTATGGATCAGGTATCGATATGGGAAGTCGGTTTGATGTGTTTAGAAGAGTACCATTTTCACTTTTATTTTCGTGGGATCTTACTTCTGGTAATGCACCTGAGATACAGCCAGAAACAAGAAGCAATAATGTTATGACAACGATTCCAATTTTATAATGCATATGTTATTTTCTCCGTAATGTACGAATGTTTACGCGGTTGAATTAAAAACAACAGCAGTAAATTCTCATCTATATAGTGTGCAATTAATATAAAGGGACTTCATATACTTGATTTTATCCCTCAAAAAAACTTGATATAATTCTTTGAGTTTTGGATTGGCTGCAGTCAATGACA
The DNA here is from genome assembly GCA_963733675.1 of uncultured Methanosarcinaceae archaeon. Taxonomy (GTDB): domain Archaea; phylum Halobacteriota; class Methanosarcinia; order Methanosarcinales; family Methanosarcinaceae; genus Methanosarcina. Next base: position 1,113,641 of record CAVTET010000001.1, read on the forward strand.
ATGAAACTGATGGTCAATTTTCATCATCCCAGAAGATATTAAAACAATCTTCTAATAAAGGCTTTAAAACAGCTTATGAAGTGTATAAAACAGAGATATACCTAAATTGAACGTCATTAATTATATTGTGAATTCTACTTTCCCCATTCTCTGAATCATATAGCTTGGCATTATCTGTTGAGTCTAGAGCATCAAGTTACTATCATCATATAAGATAAATTTAGCATCTCAAAATAATTGAACATAATCAGCATTATTTGCACATTTCGAGCAACATGGAGGATAAGTTTGAGAGTTTTGAAAAATATAAAACTCGTAACTCACATATTTAGTTACGTTTTTGTACAAAATATATAGATATTATCTCATTTTAATCAGATTATGAACTGGGATATTCTAATACGCATGATATTTATTGCTAAGGCGAAAATTTGTTCCTACGAAAAAAACGAACCTATGAAACTTCAAGCCTATTATTAATTAAATATGATTTGAGTCTAGCTAAAGTAGTAGAAAATTTTCCGCCTACATATCAAAGATTTATCCTTCGAGAAAGTGTACTGAGGAAAAAGATTTTCTCAACCTTGAATGTAAATCTGTCAAGGAGTAAAATCTCATTTAACAGGAGGAAAATTTTCTGATTTAAGGGGAATACTTTCAGAGCCAATGACAAACGATGATGATTATTATCGCACTATGCAAACAAAAGGCATAATTCAATTGCCAATGAGAAATTCAATATATTTTATTCCGAGTCAGAATTTTTATCCTAGATCAAAAAACTAATGAAGCACTCAAATATGAATTATATCTCTTCAATTCAAAAGGATCCTAAATTCCAATCATCCAATCGTCACAAATGATGATAGTAGTTCTTTTGTGGATTCAAATAATCCAGATGATGGGCAATCGAGGGTCCAAAACCAGTTAAATTTACAAGTGATCCAGAAGCCAAGATCAACATCTGGAAATGTTATACTGAAAACGAAGAGTTCTATGGATATGATTTTGGTATTACACAAAATACATACTCTTTCCTAAAATAATTATTTGATTTTGATAGATATATATATAAACAAAACTATTTTCCCACTGGACTGAACCACATGGTACAAATTAAAAAAAACAGAGAAATTTTATCAAAAAACAAGCATTGTTTATAAATATTATTTTATCCTCCAACTACACTAGAAAGAAACCCACTTGAATATTGTTGGAAAACGAAAATAAAGATGTTAACATCAAGAAGATCATTCAAAAATGTTAAAATATAACTGAGAAAAACGGAATGAATTTTGTGAAAAGTACACACTCACACGTAAAATGTGGTATTATTTAAATACCGACTATAATTCAATGAAAAATATGCATAATTTCTACTTCAAAACTCTACAATATTGAATTTTATAGAGGCGATTACTAAAAAATGGAATTCAAATTTTGGATAATTTTTTTATAAACTATTGAGGAATAAGTGTGGACAAATAAATAATAGCCAGTAGGACCACAGCAAACCTGGACTACTGATAAATTAATAAAAGTTATATATTTTAATGTTATATGACGTATACGAGGTATTTTTAATATGGATACTGCTACTGCTACATCCTGGATTGATGTATTAATAAGTATTATTGTTGTTTGTGGTCTATTTGGTGTTCTTGCTAATATTGTTTATTTTTATAATCAAGGGCATTAAGATTTTCCAAAATAAATACTTAAACAGAGAATTACAATTGCAACAGCAAGGATAAGTTACTGGAAGTTGTAAACAAAAGAGTTCTTATCAAATGTAAACAACAAAGTAGATGAATCCATTTTATGTATATAGGCAATAGCTATGGGAGCAACTTGATAGTGTTTGCCGTATAATAAGTCTTTTAATTCATCTAATATTAGCCAAGTGTTTTCTGTCTAAATGTTATACTGTAACACTTGGTTAATGTATTAATTTGAATCAGATTTTTATGATATTATCATCTCATAATTTGGCAAGGTATAAATCTTGAATATGTATAACTTGCTGATAAAATTCGCTAACCACTTTCGTTTTTCACTTAACAATACGTATCTCGGCCAAACAGATCGGGACATATTCATGAGTTGTTAAAAATAGTAAACATAAGACTATCTACACATTTTTTCAAAAAAGAGAGCTATAAGACATTTCGCAGATGTATACATATGCAGAATTTGTTCGGCTATTTGTTATCACTATGATTCATTGAAGATTAGTAGGATTTCATAAAGCCTAAATTTCATTATATGCGCACAAATGGTATATTAATAGCTCTTGAAAATCAGATGTTTATCGAAATCCTCAAAATTTACTTTTGAGATGATACATGAATGAGGCAGAGGCATCTAAACAAATTGCATAAATATTCAAAATTAATTTCAATGATTTATTAAAACTTATAATAAGCTATGTATATAATATATGCTTGTATCCCCGTTCGAATATAATCTATCAACTGAAACATCTTCCTCCAGTTTTTTAAAATCTTTTTGATGAAATCTTCCAACAACATTCCAGACAGTTTCATAAATCATTTTGTCAAACATTGTCATCATGAAATATTCGTTCTGAGTATAAGAATTCCCAAGATTATTTGATAGAGTATAATTAAAATGATCCTTAATGTTTGCCTCTTTATAAGAAAATCCAAACAATTTTCCAGCTTCAACATGGCCCAACGAACCTGCTAAAAATCTATATACTGGACTCATTATATAAACACTATTGATAGCAGAATTTTTGAAATTTAAGAGCCATTTAGCCCCATTCATATCCATTTGTGTAATTTATAATCACACAAACTATTGGTGCAAGATTAAACTTATGAATTATCATTTTTCTAGTAATAATGTATGATAACACAAAACCAGCGAATATCGGAGTGAAGATTAATAAATATGCTTGCAACCTATCTGAACCCATTGCTTGTAGACCTGGAATAATATTAAACAAATAAAATGTGTACATTAGTCCAATAAACAATGTGATATTCAGTAATATTATCAAATTTTTATTGTTTTTTCTATAATTGGAATATTTCAATAATAATACAAAGCTAAGGAAAAAAATATTAAAAAGATAAAATGCTGACCCATAAGTTTAATAAATAATTCTAGAAACTCTAATTTAGTCAAACTCAATTTACCAACTGTGCTACTCATCGAAGAAATTACATTTGTACTTGAACCTGCGATAATAGAATAATACATCATTTTTATATTTAGATTAAACTTTTGGAATGATAGTATCCAAGGAAGAAATATAGCTGTTTCAAGTAAGATAGGTGTCAATGGGAAAGAAGACGTAATTAATAAAATCTTTTTATTTTCAAATATAGGAATCAAAAATTCAATTGATCCAATAACAACTAGCATTAATATTAATACCACTGTGGATAGCGGATGGAAAAAAGGATACAATATTAATGTAATTAGAAATAATATCGTATATTTCATAGAGTATTTTTTTGTTAGTGATTTAAAATAGAAGAATAACACAATAGGCAAATATAAAAGAGACCAGCCATTTGGCATAAGATAGACATCGTAGCCACTAAAAAACACACAAGCAATTGAAGTAACAGCTAAAATTTGTTCTTTTTTGTAACTAATGAAGAAGTTGCCAATAAATAGATAGATATTACATAGAAAACTGAAATTAAGGCAGTACTATGGTTGGTTCCGTTGCAAAAAATTCAAAAAAATATGTAAATCTATAGGTAATGAATAAAAATCAGAATATTCAAAGAAAATGCACTAACATTATAAAACTATACCAAACAATTGATTAATGTATTTGACTTCATTAAGAACAGAGTAATTTAGGTTCCGTTGCAAAAACTTCAACAAAATATGTAAATCTATAAATAATGAATAAAAATCAAAACATTCAAGGAAAATGTACTAACATTATAAAACTATACCAAATAATTGATTAATGTATTTGACTTCATTAAGAACAGAGTAATTTAGATCGATTACTTGTCCTTTTTTGATCATATTTATAGCTTCAATTCCTTTTAAAGTCTTATTAACAGATCGAAAAGACTGAAATCCTAACATTGGATTAACGATTCTCTTTATAGATCTGTGATCTTGTTCTATAATGTTATTCAAATACTTGAGCTTTTTTAAACAAGTTCTTCTCATTTTTCAGTTCATCTATAGCAGGTGGATAAGCTGGATTCTTATCAACGGTTATTAATCTTGGAATTTGATTATGATTAGAACTTAAAGCTTTCTTAAAGAATCTCTTCGCTGCCTTTCTATCTCGTTTTGAACTTAACATGAAATCAATTGTGCCTCCATCCGAGTCAACTGCTCGGTAAAGATATTTCAATTTACCTTTTACTTTGATATAGTTTTAATCAACCCCCCATGAATCATTTGTTGGTCTTAAATGCCTTCTTATCCTCTTTTCTATCTCAGGTGAATATTGATGTACCCATCTCATGATTTTTGTATGGTCGACTTTTATTCCTCTTTCTATCATCATTTTCTTTAAATTTCTATAGCTCAATGGATATTTTAAGTACCATCTTACTGTTTGCAGAATGATCTCGCCTACAAATTGTTTCCATTTAAAGGCATTTAATGGCATATTATATACTCTTAAAATTATATTTATTTCATAGTATCGATCTCATATTTTTTTTGCAACGGAACCTTCCTTTCTACCGGAGGGAAAGTTGAGAACTCAAAATACCTGCAAAACTCACTTATTAGGCTGAAAGTTCTACAAAAAAGAGTAAGTAGAAAAGTTAAGGATTCGAAAAATAAGAATAAAGCAAAACTGCATCTGTCTAAACTCCATGAAAAAATAAGCAATCAGAGAAACGATTTCCAGCATAAAATTTTATTTAGAATAATTAACGAGAACCAAGCTATTGCGCTGGAAACTTTGAATGTTAAAGGGATGCAAAAGAATCAGTGTTTAGCACAGGTTATAGGATATTCTGCTTGAAGTAGTTTTGTAGCAAAGTTGGAATATAAGGGCGAATGGTTAGGAAAAATTATTCTTCGAATAGGACAGTTTAAACCATTTTCTAAACTTTGTAATGTTTGCGGATTCCATAATTCGAATCTAACCTTGAAAGATAGAGAATGGATATGTACCGATTGCAAGACAAAGCATGGTAGATATATAAACGCAGCAATCAATATCAATAAATTCGGTTCCGTTGCAAAAAATCCTTTCTAATGATACAATAGAATAAAAAGAAAACCAAAGATAGTAACATGCTATCTAATTCCTTTAAATGGAAACAATTTGTAGGCGAGATCATTCTGCAAACAGTAAGATGGTACTTAAAATATCCATTGAGCTATAGAAATTTAAAGAAAATGATGATAGAAAGAGGAATAAAAGTCGACCATACAAAAATCATGAGATGGGTACATCAATATTCACCTGAGATAGAAAAGAGGATAAGAAGGCATTTAAGACCAACAAATGATTCATGGGGGGTTGATTAAAACTATATCAAAGTAAAAGGTAAATTGAAATATCTTTACCGAGCAGTTGACTCGGATGGAGGCACAATTGATTTCATGTTAAGTTCAAAACGAGATAGAAAGGCAGCGAAGAGATTCTTTAAGAAAGCTTTAAGTTCTAATCATAATCAAATTCCAAGATTAATAACCGTTGATAAGAATCCAGCTTATCCACCTGCTATAGATGAACTGAAAAATGAGAAGAACTTGTTTAAAAAAGCTCAAGTATTTGAATAACATTATAGAACAAGATCACAGATCTATAAAGAGAATCGTTAATCTAATGTTAGGATTTCAGTCTTTTCGATCTGTTAATAAGACTTTAAAAGGAATTGAAGCTATAAATATGATCAAAAAAGGACAAGTAATCGATCTAAATTACTCTGTTCTTAATGAAGTCAAATACATTAATCACTTGTTTGGTATAGCTTTATAATGTTAGTACATTTTCCTTGAATATTTTGATTTTTATTCATTATTTATAGATTTACATATTTTGTTGAAGTTTTTGCAACGGAACCAATATTTCTTTGCTTTGCAGTGTATCTCTCTGGCTCTGTGTATTCGATGAGTTTTCCATCTTCAAGTACGGATATCGAGCCATGCCCACAGAAGATCAAGCATTTTTTCCCCTTTCCTGTGAGCCTTTCATCGATTTCGGAGATAAGGGAATGAAGGGCATTTCGCTCTTCCCGAGCAAGCTTACTGTCAACATTTACAGAGGTCATAAGGTAATCAGCGAGCAAGTTATATTCCGTCCTATCAGAGCTCAAACTTTTAAAATTGATGATAGCATCCTCAGGGAAAATCAACCCCTCTTCAGGGCAAAGATAGAAAACTTCCCCATGCATATGCCCTCCCAATCCTGCAAGGGCTTCAAAGTTCAAATCTCCGATGTGAAACCGAGCAATTATAGAGAAAGCCCCTCGTTTTTCAATGTTTTCATCCGATGCTGAGATTTCAGGAAAAAGCACTACATTCGAAGGCGGAGTAAACTTGGAAAAAAGATTGATTATTTTCGTATAGACTTCTTCAAGAATACATCCCTGATTGCAGGATCCGTATGCTCTGCTTGTTTCCTGTGTAATCAAAAGAGTTTCATGATTAAGATAAGAAGGGGCAGAAAAAAAGCCTGCGGCTCCACAGTGATCTGCATCAGCATGGGTAATGTAAATCCTTTTGAGCAGGCTTAAATCCCCAAGCCTGTAGTGCTGGAGCATAGTCACAACGTCCTGGTAATAGACGCCATAACCTGTATCAATCATGATCCTTTCGGAAGGGGTATCGAAAAGGTAGATATTTCCCCCGCATGGAAGCTGAAAACAAAATAGTTCGACGTCATTTTTAATTAGTATTCGCTGCACATCAGCATAAAAGTTTTCCCCCGAAGTCCGGTTCAGGAAGTCCCCTATTTTCAGGATGTTTTCAAAGACCTCAACAGGATCTTTCCGAAGGTTTGAAAGTTCCTGTGCAATATGGTTAATGTCGTGCAAAAATCTCATCAGAAATGCATCTTCAGCACTTCCAATAAAAGATCTAAGTTTTTGAGCCAGCCTTAGATAAAATACCGTGTCATCAAGTTTCTCACCGGTTGTGTCGTACTCGATAATCTCTAGCCTGTACCGTGATTTGAGCTGGTTTAGAAGGTAATCGATTAGGCTGGTATTTTCAATATTAAGACCTACAACAAGTCTTTCAGGATGCTGCCCCCGATCATCAAAATCAAGAAAAGTGATATTTGCCCCCGATGAAGTAATATAATTAAGGAAATCGAATAAGGCGCCAGAACAGTTCGGGAGATATACATAGAATTTTAGAAAAGCTACATGCTGGAGGGAAGTCTGGAGATAACCTATTTTTTCCAGTTCCTCACTGATTTTGCCATAAACCTGTGGAACAGCGGTCACTTCAAAAAAAACAGTATGTCTGTCGATCCTGCGGTCATATTGAATTCTATTAATATTTCCTTCGTACCGGCTTATTATCTCGGCTGCCCTGTGCAATGCTCCTGGTCTGTCAGGCATGCAGGCGATAAAAGAAAAATGTTCCATTCGATGTCCCCTGATCAAAAAGCCTTATTTCTGATAACTTAGAATAAATCCTGTTTTACCTTAAGCTTTCCTGTTGATGTCAAAGAAAAAAAACAGAAGTTTCATAGTTCAATCAGAATAGGCGAAAGCCCAAGATTTTTAAAAATTTCAGTGATCTCACCAATAGGGCTTTTTCTCCTGTAAAAAAGGTGAGAATTGCAGGTACAATCCGTACACCCAAAATCGGAAACGTATTCCTCTCCTATCCTGCTGGCAAGTGCGCATTTAAGTCTTGTAGAGGTAATGGCATAAACTGTCGAAACCAGCTTGAAAGAAGGATTTAGGTGGAGATAATCTACGTGCCATCTGGGATTTTTGTCTTTGTTCCCAAAAAAGTTAATGTGTCTTTTTACTCTTTTCAGACCTCCCGACCCAAGGGCTGAACCAACGTATATATGAAAGCTTGAAGCGAATGAGAACTCACCTTTTTTCCCTACTTCAAATTTACAATCCTGGTTTTCAAATATGAGACAGCAAATCCCTTTTTCGGAAAACTCCATTTCAAGACCTCATTTTATTATCTGAAATCTGAAAGTATTTTTCAAGCAAAGTTCTGACCATTTCCTCAAGTTTTTCTTTTTCCTTAATGAGCCTTAGTCCAGGAAGCAGGAGCCTCGACTATCTCATCATGAAAATGCTTCTCATAATTAGGACAAATCCAGTATGTAGTAGTGCAATTAATGGTGACTATAGTTCGTTTTTTAAGGTACTAAGTCGTATAACTGGAATTTATTCTATAAGTAAAATAGACATAACAGCACCAAAAAATGTTTTTATCACTCAATCAGTGTACGGTATTTGTCCCCATTCCAAAATATACCGTGCAAGTGAATGATTTGCCAAAACTGCAAATATCGCTATTATACGAGTGATATCAATCCAGTTTATGAGTTCTGTCATTTTTATCAACTATGCTTTCTCCACGATTAATAATATTTTTACTTGCAATTGGGTACTTCACTATTTTAGGATCTCAAATTGTCAACGGTAATTGTCGGACAGCCTGTTTAGGATGGGGTGGCCGCCCACAATTTGATTTTTATAGAGAAACTATTTATGATATGGCTGTATAGAATATATAAAATCATGAAGTTGTGCGGAAGTATATCTTGCCTCATGAAGTAATAAATAAACAGAAAAACAATCTAAAATGAAAATAAACTGACTTATTTAAAAACAATCATTTATGCGTTTCTTTGTACTACTAAGCTTGTGGATGGGGAAGTAATAGTGCAAAAAAATAGTAGTGAAAGTTGACGTTGAGAATATTCTGATTGTGGTTCTGGTTAATTAGTTTCAGGTGTTCCATGAGCTCCAAATGCTCTATGAGTTCAGAAGTTACATGAGTCATAGATCAACAATGTTTTCTTATTTCTAATGGAACTTAAAAATTTCATAGATTTTATCACAAAAACTGTGCATAAACTAGAGGGAAAATTTCAAAGAAATCCAATAAATAATTAAAATTTTTCAATTGAGAATTAAAATTATAGATCTGTTTAAGAAAAAGATTGTACTTTTTGAAACTTTTTATTATTTTCTGGGTTTTTGATTGATTGCAGTCAATTGCGAGTGGAATTAATGGCAAATTTTGGTGATCCCAGAAAATATTGAAAATTTCATCGATAGCAAAGGCTATATGGTACTTTTAAATTGATTGAGCATTTGCATTCTTGCCGTCCAAAATATTAAAGATTAAGTATCCAACTAATTAAACATTTTTACATCTGTAGATACAACTCGTGTAAGCATACGTTCACATCGCCATCATTGAAACTGAAAGAAACTTTTAAAAGGAGACGGAGAATGTACTTGTCCGTATATGTTTTGAAGAGAGTGTCATAAGAGAAGCAGTTAAGCGAGATGATACGATGACTAAAAAAGGTAGTTTTTTAATCCCACCGCCCACATTGCGCGAACTGACAAGAAGCAAGCAAGAAGAAGACATGGTGACCGCTGAACAAGAATATAAGCATGCTGAGAACGGAAGTAAATCATCCAAGCCTGCTAACAAAAAACAAAAGGAAGACAGAATTTTCTCTTTTGAATAAGTTGTGATTTTCAGTAGAAAATAGAGAAAATATCTCAGGATTGTACAAGCACTTTGCCTAAAAATATGAATGATTCGACTGAAATAAATTGCAACATCTGCAAGAATGAATTAATTCAAAGATGTCAAGTTAATAAAGTTAAGAGTCTTCATTGCTTTGTAATGAGCTGAGGACTTATATATACAGTCGGCGAATGTCTAAGTGATCAAAGAAGACTTCGAGAATTTTGAAAGGTTTAAAAGATAGTTTACTCAGGTCGCATCAAGTGTTGAAGGTTCCGGTTGGGCAGCGTTTTCCTTTATCAGCCTGCCTTCTGATAAATATATCTTACTAGTTCACCTGTGGAGAAGTTGACGTCCATTATATTATTGTCAGGAGTATCTTCTATATATTTGACTAGAGCTCTCAAACTACCCTGATGGGCGCAGACTATCACATTTATTCCATCTTTTACTGCAGGCATAACTGTTTGCACAAAGTAGAACACAAAAGGTGTTGTGAAATGCTGATCAAATGCAGTTTCAGAGAATAAGAATGAGAATCTTGAGATAATCGGCGATGGAGCAGATGTAATTAGAAAACAAATTCTAGCAAAGTTTACTTTGCTTAAATAATGAACTGAGTTCTCAACTTGTTAAGATTTTCCATCAAAACTTAACCAATTTTTATTAAAATACCCCTTACCTTCTGATTTTATGATGTAGTATAATAACTGGGGTTACCAAAATCATCACCATCAACTTTTTAAATCCCGCTGCTTAATTGTTCACATGTGATTTTTAATACCGATATTTGAATCTTTATAGCAATATTTTCTTAAAATATTGTCATCTTTGAATTTCTATTGACTCAATTCGCAAATTATATAATAGATTAAATATATAACTTATAAAGTGGAATATTCCGAACTATTACAACTTCAACTACAAACTATTTTAGCAGAGTATGCTGCATTAAAGTCCGAAATTAAGTATCGAACTAGATTTCAAAATCATCTTGTTAAGATGCATTTTATTCTTCTAGGTGCTATTGTCGTAGCTGGTTTATTCAATATTCTAACCCTAAAAAAGAGTTTGTTGCTTATTCCGATAGAATCTTCCTTATTTGGGTTATGGTATTTTGACTGTGGTCTTAGAATTTTGGAAATTGGAACGTATATCAGAAAATGCATTGAAACGCATGTTCAGAAAATACTGAGAAAAAATGAAACAAGACCAAAAATTCTGATATGGGAATCTGAGTTTAGAAAAGAGTGTAACAATGATCCTTTTGCGATAAAAATTTGTTCTCTGATATTGATTTTGTTGACCTTTGGTGGGCCGACTTTATTATGTATCGCATATGGATATTTCTATTTTTATCCGCCGATTAATAATTATTCATTTATTAGTATATTAAGTGTTATAATCAATTTAGTTTTAGCTTGTATATTCTTTTTCTTCACAATTTGGTTTATATACAAGACTACAAAATCTATTTTGGAAATTAAAAATGAGTCAAAATAAAGAATTTTCCATTACTAGTGTAAGCAAAATAAGGAAACTACTCATCTCATAAATCACCTAACTTAGTTATTCTACATATTATGAGTTAATAAAGAGGTTCCGTTGCAAAAAATCCTTTCTAATGATACAATAGAATAAAAAGAAAACCAAAGATAGTAATATGCTATCGAATTCCTTTCTTTTTCTTTAACTGCAAAAAAGCATGACTCTGAGCCAATGGTTATGCCGACTAAGTTATGGGTCTATTGTTTCATCGATGCACAGTTTTAGTGTCTAAATTTCTGGATTTCCTAAATGCCATCAGTAATAAGAAAACACTGTTGATCTTTGACTCATGGAGCTTATGGAACTCCTAGAACATCTGGAGCTCCTGGAACACTTGAAATTTATTGGCCAAAACAATCATCGTAAATAGAAAAATAAGGAAATGATAATTATGTATTTCTGGCAGTGTACCCAAAGTTCTGTGAAGTGTAGTTGATTTTGTATCTTTTTCTGCCCAATGAAAAATAGGGGTTGCTCAGTTTGTTAGCAGAATGAGTTAAACAGTTAGGGAAAAATAAGCTTAAATGCATCGGATTGATTCTCTCACTAACTACACAATCAATTAAAAATAATTACCAATATATTTTTGTTTTTGACTACAAAAAATCTTATGCAGGATTATTTTTTTGTTTAGAAACTAGTTTTCGTATAATTAATTTAAAATAATTTAGGGGTTATTATACATTGTAGTTTTAAGTGGTCAGTGGCTTGAATATATAATCTTACAAGTGAACAGCTACTTGAATATATGATCTTACATACAATATTTAATGATTGAAATTTTTCTAAACATAGGGGAAAAAGCATGAATAATAAAGAAGAACAGACAATGATTGAGACATGTCCAAGTTGCGGGAAGCCGCTCAAGATAGAACAAACAGGCGGAGAAGAAGATTTTCTTCACTGCGCAGAGATCTTTGCTAATCCGGCAACGATACCAACTGGAACAAGGGTGATTGCGGACCAGGCTAAATTACTTTTCGTAGACGGCAATATGCACGAGTATACTCGAGAAGATTACATCAAAAATAACGACATTGATCCTCTCCCCATCTGGAGAGTAATCGAGAAATGGCGTGAAGAGCAGACAATCAAGAAAGAAAAATCTACTGTTAAAGGATTGAAACATGATTACAAATATACAAGGGATCACAAAATGCCTTCAATCGAAACCAGATATGGCGAAATGGATTTTTACATAGATCCAGAAGGAAAGATACATATCCATTTTACAGAAAACGAAATTCGTGAGCAGGAGCAACTAAAAAAAGAATCTAAAAATTTTCCCACAAGGTATGAGTATTGGTAATCCACATATTCTTTAGGCAAGATTCAGTAAAAGATGACTATTCAACCTGTTGAGTGATTATAACAGGAAACTGATCTTGAAGAATCTAACCTTAAAGGAGTTCAACTTGAAAAGGCTCACGTCGAAGGAACTGATTTGTAGGGGCGCACTTTGAAAAAGCCCATCTTGAAGGGACTAACCTTGAAGGGTTCCGTTGCAAAAAATTCAAAAAAATATGTAAATCTATAAATAATGAATAAAAATCAAAATATTCAAGGAAAATGTACTAACATTATAAAATAATACCAAACAATTGATTAATGTATTTGACTTCATTAAAAACAGAGTAATTTAGATTATTGACTTGTCCTTTTTTGACTATATTCATAGCTTCAATTTCTTTTAAAGTCTTGATAGCTGTACAAAAAGACTGAAAGCCTAACATTGGACGAATTATTCGTTTTATAGATCTACGATCCTGTTCAACAACATTATTCAAATACTTGATTTGCCGAAGGTTTACGTTTTTAGGTAATACTTCGTCATTTTTGAGTTCACTTATCGCAGATAGATAAGCTGGATTTTTATCTACAGTTATTACCTTTGGAATTCGATTATGATTAGAACTCAAAGCTTTCTTAAAAAAACATTTCGCATCACTTCTATCACGCTTTGCACTCAGCATAAAATCAACTGTGCTTCCAGTTGAATCAACTGCTCTGTAAAGATATTTCCATTCACCCTTTACCTTGATGTAGGTTTCGTCCATTCTCCAAGAGTCAGTGGTTGGTTTTAAGTATCTACGTACCTTCTTTTCGATCTCAGGAGAATATTGATGCACCCATCTCATTAGAGTAGTATGATCAACTTGTACTCCTCTTTCTATCATCATTTCCTTTAAATTGCGATAGCTAATGGGATATTTTAGTTACCACCTTACGTTTAATAGGACAATTTCTCCTTCGTAATGTTTCCACTTAAAGGAATTAGATAGCATATTATCGTTCTATTGATTTTCCCTTTATTCAATTGAATCCTTATTATGAATTTTTGCAACGGAACCGTTTTAACCCTGTCAGTAGTAGAAATAGCCATAACCATAGTAAGGATAACAATAACTGATATAAAGGCTAGCCCCAGCCGTAGCCGCCCCAATCACCATAGCCTCCATAGCCGCTCCAACCGCCATAGCCGTCACGACAGCCGAAGCCCCACCATGATGTGCACTAGCTGCTACTGCTGTTAACGATACAACAAAAAGGGTTCAGTTGCAAAAACTTCAAAAAAATATGTAAATCTATAAGTGATTAATAAAAATCAAAACATTCAAGGAAAATGTACTAACATTATAAAACTATACCAAATAATTGATTAATGTATTTGACTTCATTAAGAACAGAGTAATTTAGATCGATTACTTGTCCTTTTTTGATCATATTTATAGCTTCAATTCCTTTTAAAGTCTTATTAGCAGATCGAAAAGACTGAAATCCTAACATTGGATTAACGATTCTCTTTATAGATCTGTGATCTTGTTCTATAATGTTATTCAAATACTTGATTTGTCGAATGCCTACGTTTTTAGGTAGTATTTTATCAATTTTTAGTTTATCTATAGCAGGTGGATAAGCTGGATTCTTATCAACGGTTATTAATCTTGGAATTTGATTATGATTAGAACTTAAAGCTTTCTTAAAGAATCTCTTCGCTGCCTTTCTATCTCGTTTTGAACTTAACATGAAATCAATTGTATCTCCATTTGAGTCAACTGCTCGGTAAAAATATTTCCATTTACCTTTTACTTTGATATAGGTTTCATCAACTCTCCACGAATCATTTGTTGGTCTTAAATGTCTTCTTATCTTCTTTTCTATTTCAGGGGAATATTGATGTACCCATCTCATGATTGTTGTATGGTCGACTTTTACTCCCCTTTCTGCCATCATTTCCTTTAAATTTCTATAACTTAATGCATATTTTAAGTACCATCTTACATTCAATAAGATAATTTCCCCTTCATAATGCTTCCATTTAAAGGAATTAGATAGCATGTTACTATCTTTGGTTTTCTTTTTATTCTATTGTATCATTAGAAAGGATTTTTTGCAACGGAACCTTCAGGATGGCTACACGTACACTGATTTATTCTAATTCAAATAAAGCTCTAGCCTTCTATTCCAGATATCGAGTCCCCTTTTCGTTGCATACCAGTAAAAAAGTCATCACAGTCTTAAGTTTCACTGGGCAGCCAGCAGGTTAATCGACCATAGTAGCAATACCACAAATACCTGTCTATACTTTATATCCTTGATCAGGAAGAATCACACTGTCAGGCTACATATGCCGTCGATAGTTGTGGGTTGACTGCAATTTGCTGCGGGTTTGGTGGTACACATAGAGTTTTAACAAGAGCATAATTATTTGCGGCGTCAATTACATCTATAGCGCCACCTGTACTCTCAGGGGTGTATGTGTACACCACATATACTTTTGTTCCATCGACTGCAATTCCAAAAGGAACACTGAAGCTTGAACTTATTAAAGGCAAGGGTGTAACAGCATAATTATTTGTGGTGTAAATTTCATAGGCATTATAGTAACCGTGCTTAAACTCGTTGGTGGCGCCAACAGTCTCTTGGCTAGTTACATATATTTTTTTCCATCTTGACTGACTGCAATTCCGTAAGGAGCTTTTATAGGCACACATGTATAAGTATTGCTAACTGTATCAAATATAGTGACACTGTTGTTGTTCCGGATAGTCACACATACCTTTGTTCCATCTGGGGTGACTGCAACTCCGTAAGGATGGTTCAATCCCGTAACTTTATTGATGATAGTATCGTTTGCTGTGTCAATTATAGAGACATTACCATCATGAGAACTGAGACCACTGTTTGTGATAAATGCGAATGGTGCTGCGCCTATTATGTTTACCAGCATTAAATTCATAGCTATTGAAAGGAAGGCTATCAAATGCAATTTTTGTTTATATATCACGTATTCCAATTACTTTCCCGTATCATTAATTGGTAAAATTCGAAGATTATTCTGTAAGATGCTAAATATTCATCTACCTGTTTCTGAGTGTTGTAACATATTTAACTTTTATCATAAATTAATATAGTTATCCACTTATAATCACAAAATTTGTTAGCTTCTTACTTATCTATTCATTTCTGAACAAAATCCGATATTATAGTTGCAATATTAGTACGAAATCGGCTAATGCAGGTTGATGATACTGTTTTCCATTTAATGATAATGGGAAGTATACTAATTACCAAAAAATCGATCAGAGAGTTGCTAAATGAATTTGGTTTTCAAAAAAGTAGTATGTAGAGCCAATAATTTTATTGATAAAGTTCTTGTATCTATTTTTCTCACGGATGTCTTGTTTTTAAAGTAAAGCAGATGTATATTCTTAACATCAACGGCCAATCATTATTACTGCACTATTAACCCTACACTCACAAACATAAAAGGGTTCTGTTGCAAAAATAATTTTACTGTCCTTTTAGACTATAATTATTGTTTTTTGTATCATTATTGACCTGTTTATAGCATATAAATATCTCATTTGTGATGTTTTTAATTGGTTTTGTAAAATAGCCAGATTTTTTGCAACAGAATCGTTTTTATTATGTCAGCAGATTTTCACAAACTTAACATTAAATTGTATACCCTATAAAAGATTTTAAAATTGAACAATAATTTAAAATTAATCATAGTTTATTTCTACATAAAATATTTTTAACAATAATACTAATTAAATATTAATTATATTCTATAATTATTTCAGAATAATATCCACAAATTATCATTAAATACTGTAATTTAAAGATGGTAACCATGGTTGTAAATATTGTTAGTTTTCCGATTATATGCTTAATTTTAGTATTATTTAGTTGATACTGCAGCTAAAGTTTCATAAAATATGATTGTTTCTTCATACTTTTTTTCACTGCAAAAAGTAGGATACAGAGCCAATATTTTACAATAATTAAAAAATGTAATGAATATAAGATTGCAGTTGTTTTTTAAGTTGTTTCATGCTGAAATAAATTTTATTCAGAAGCTATTAATAAAACAATGTTAATATCAAATAGTTGTTCAATGTTAAAATATTTTATGGGAAAAGAAGTTTTATTCGGAAACTATTTTTTTTATAATTAATTTAAAATAACTAACAAACTAATGATATAACTCGAATCACAATCTTGGCTTTATTCTGTTAACGTATTTTACGCAAAACTTTGAATATCAAGTATAGTGATTTTTAAAAAACATGTGATAAAGTAAAGGGGACTCTAATATATGACCAATATTAAAGTAAACGTTAGGTGGATTGATGGGTATTATGAGTCATTCGAATGTACAGAAGTTAGATATGGTTTAGATCTACTATGGATGATGTTGGTAGACAATAAAAACCGACACATTCCACTTCGAAATGTACGTTGGTTTTCAGTTACACCGGTAAGCCGTGAGACAACATGAAGGTCTATTAATTTTTCGTTTGCTATATTAAATTCTCTAGTTGAGAAGGTAAACTTTATCGATTTATTAGATATGCCATTATTAGGTTCACTGAAATATTCTATTCTCTAAAAAAATTAAAATGTTAGATTCTATCGACTTCATAAATAACAACAAACAATCAATAATATTTATTTTTTAACTACAAAAAATAATTCTGTAAATTATTTTTTTTGTTTAGGAACTATTTTTCGTATAATTAATTTAAAACATTTGGCTGAGTTATTATACATTGTGATTTTAAGTGGTCAGTGACTTAAAAATATGATCTTACGCTTGATGCGCCTTAGGTTAACTATAATTTTAGGTTCATGGGGCTTTTTAGATAAGCTTTCCAGTGGTTGAATTGGATCTGTTATTTTGATCACCTGTTTAAAATTTCCGTTTTTCTAGTTATGTATCTTTTTAATACAAATTATCTTTATTGATGTCAGTATTTTAAGATGTCAAGAGCGTATTTTATATAAAATAATTCGCGCTGTAAAAATAAGCATATTAAAAAAAGATGGGCTGGAGCCTTAGAAAAGTCGTTCTATTGCCGAGCCTTAAATAATAAACCAACTTCTCCCAAGAATATCTGTTCGTTAATCTCTAGATGAGATATCTGGGAAAAATTGTGTCACTGCTGATCTATACCTAATATACTAATAGCTCTCGAAAGTTATTAAATCTGTATCTTTTTTGCTGACTCTTCCAATCCATTTTCGGGAGTGTTATAGTCAGGACACCATTTTCAATTTTTGCGGTGTTCACCTCCTCTTTAACACGGGTAGGTAGGCGAACAGCTCGGTAAAAGTGAGTATATTCTCTTTCCTTACGAATATATCCTTCCTCTTCTGTCTCTTTTTCCTTTCCAGTCTTTGCACTTATTTCAAGCATGTCTCCCTTAAGGTTTAGCTCTATCCTCTTCATTGATTCCAGGCAGGTAGGTAGTGACCAAATGTTTGTTTCCTTCGTCCTTGATATCAATGGCAAGAGTAAATACATTTCCTCCTTCCCATTTTTTCGTAGGCATGAAGTCTTCAGACAGCAGGTTCAGACGTTCCTGGGTTTTCTTAATCTCTTCAAATGGATCCCAGAGCGTAGGCTCTCGAAATATTCTTATAGCAGGCCAATTCATCTAAAATTCCCCATAAAACACAGTACTTGTGTCATTTTGGATATCTTAAAGAAGTGTATATAGCATTTTCTTAACAATTTCACGTAAATGGGGATTAGATCATTTTTTAGAGTTTTTCTATGACCTAAGGATATGACTATACATTTAAAATTTTTAATCTAGCATTAAAATTTTTAATCTAGCATTAGGGTACTAATAACGAATTTTATCAATTTTTTAAAAGCAGATATTTGATTTAAGATGAACAAGATTAATTCCGAATGCTTTTTTAAGAAAAAGTCAGTGTTAAAATTTATAAAGATCTCCTAGTAAAATTAAAAACATAATTAATATAAAGTTATTGTTTTAGATTGAAATATTTTATGGGAACATAATTTTTATTCAGAAATTATTTTTTGTATAATTAATTTAAAATAAACAAAAGAGTAATTGTAATCAAAGATATAACCTAACTGAAATAAGCAATGTAACATTAATTGATTTCTTAATAATGTATAACTATTTTGGGGTAATAAAATGGCGGAAACCTTGAGACTATCACCAGTAATCTGTGCATATCCTGACGACAATTACGAAAATTATCTAATTGAGGTAGTTCTTCCAGGGGTCGAAAAGAAAGATATTTCTTTTAAGCTTACTGAAGACAGTTTTTATATAGCTGCTAGTAAAGAAGGAGTTCAGTATCTAGATAGTTATTCGATATGCTGTCCTGTAAACCCAAAAAAAGCAGTTGCTAAATACTCAAATGGTGTGCTTAAAGTCACAGTACCTTATCAAGAGCCTTTTGAAAAATTGATAGATGTGAAAATCGAATAATATGATAATTGAAGAAAACATTCTTTACAAAAGAAATACGATCCCGTTGCAAAAATATTATTTCTGCAATTTGACACTATAAGTTTCACCTTTATGTGTCATTTTCTTTCTAATGAAAATGATTACCTTTCCTTAATTGTTAAGGTTTTTTTCTGATTTTGCAAGAAAGCCAGATTTTTTGCAACGGAACAACGAAATGGGCTGAAGACTAAGCATTCGAAAAATTAAACGAGTTCAAAGCAACAACAATGCCCACACCTCTTTCTCACGATTTTAATGGATTGAAATTTTTATAAACATAGGAGGAAAAGCGTGAATAATAGAGAAGAACAGACAATGATTGGGATATGTCCAAGTTGCGAAAAGCCGCTCGAGATAGAACAAAGGGGTGGAGAAGAAGATTTTCTTCACTGTACAGAAATCTGTGCTAATCCGGCAATGATACCTACAGGAACGAGGGTAATGGCAGACCAAGCTAAATTACTCTTCGTAGACGGCAATATGCACGAGTATACTCGAGAAGATTACATCAAAAACAACGGCATTGATCCTCTACCCATCTGGAAAGCGATCGAGAAATGGCGCGAGGAGCAAATAAAAAAATGGGAAAAGTGAATTTTGAAGTTTACATATTCGGCCTATTTTCCTCTTCTTTTAATTTTTCAAACGCCTTATAAGGCCTAAAATCGCAATTTCACTGACAAAACTGGAATAATTATTGAATGTAAGGTGGAGTATGTTCAAAAACCGCAAAGATGCAGGAGAAAAACTTGCTAAGGCTCTTGAAAAGTATAAAGCAGAAAAACCTCTAATTCTTGCTATCCCACGTGGGGGAGTGGAGGTGGGATTGCAGGTTGCAAAAAAGCTGAATGCGGCTTTTTCCCTTATCATTGCAAGGAAACTACCTTTTCCAGATAACCCTGAAACTGGATTCGGGGCAATAGCCGAGAACGGGAGCACTTTCATCCTTGAAAATGCGTATTACTGGCTCTCAGGAGAAAATATCGAGAAAATCAAGCAACAGCAGATTGCAGAAATCGAGAGACGCGTAAAAGTTCTAAGAGGAAAACATCCTTTGCCCGAGATAAAAGGAAGAACTGTGATACTTATCGATGACGGCATTGCAATGGGTTCTACAATGAGAGCAGCGATTGAACTTTGCAAAAAAAGGGAAGCTAGAAAAATTGTGGTAGCAGTACCTGTAATTGGAAAGGAGGTTGCAGTAGAGATTGAGAAAAAAGTCGACGAACTTGTAGTGCTTGAAATTCCTCGAAACTTCAGGGCTATTGCAGAGGCTTATGAGAAATGGTACGATGTCTCGGATGGGGAAGTTCTCGACCTGCTCAGAGAACAAGTATATGAGAAAAAAGCTGAAAGGTCGTAATTTCGATATACTCGAAGTCTGAAAGAAGTTATTTTTTAGTTAAATATAAATTTACGTAGTTGAAATGAAAATCAATAGCATTAAATCTTCAACTGCCTAATTGTAAATTTGGCCATAATATCTATTCTTCCTTAAAATTGGAGGAGGGATACATGAACACAAGGTCCAAAATAGAATAACTGTCAGTAGAGATGCAAAACTTTAGGCCAAAATCCTTTGCTGAAGAAATAAGCTCACTATTAATGTCAAACCTATAATTTTGATAAACTCCTAGATTTAGTCATATACTTATAAATAGTAGATAAACAACTCGTGAAAATCAGAAGTTTATCGAAATTCTCTAAATTACTACGGTATAAATGCTTCACAAAGCCTTTGAATTTGATAAACTGGAATTACCAAAAAATGCTTTCTTAAACAGTTTGCCAGAATAAATAAATTTAGAATCTGGATTGGATTATTTGGTTTGTGGAATCTAAAAAATTAAAAAAGTTTCACAGCGAAATTATTCCAATATAAGATATCTTTTTGATGACTTTTAAATGGGTGATATTTTATTTTAATGAGTAGTATTGATAGGGAACTTTAAAAGAATTTTTTCTGAAATTTGAATATTTTAACATTTTTGAACGCTATCTATTGAAAAATTCAGATCACTCAAATGTTCAACAGGAATCATAAAAGGGTGTTATGCATGGATACTGAAAATCAATTTTCTGAGAAAAGTGAGATCAATTTGGGGTATGATGTTATAATTATAGGAGCAGGGCCTGCTGGGATGTTTGCAGCCTACGAGCTCTCTATGACCCATTTGCTCAAAATACTTATTGTGGATATGGGCAGAGATATAGAAAAACGCTTGTGTCCAATGAAGGCTCATACCTACTGCATGCACTGTATTCCGTGTGACATTATGTGTGGGGTAGGAGGCTGCGGGACTTTTTCAGATGGAACTCTGAACTTGAGGCCAGATGTGGGAGGGGATCTGTCAGCTCTGACAGGAGATCATATTGAAGCTTGGGAACTTGTTAAAAAAGTAGATAATGTTTTCCTTGGATTCGGAGCTCCCCATGAAGTCATGCTGTCTGAAGGGCCGGATATCGAGGAGCTAAAGCGAAGAGCTGCATCTGTAGGAGCCCGTTTTATCGAGATAAAACAGCGACACATAGGTTCGGATAATGCTCCTGCAGTAATAGGGCGCTTCAAACAGGATCTCATTAATAAAGGAGTGGACTTCATGCTTGAAACAGAGGTAAAAGACCTTCTGATCGAAGAAGGAGCCTCAAAAGGTGTTATACTTTCTAGTGGGCAGCTAATTCCCGCTCGTTACGTCCTCCTATCTCCAGGGCGAAGAGGCTGCAATTGGGTTTCGGAAATGATTGAAAAACATGGGATAAAAGCTCGATATGGTGGAATTGACATAGGTGTAAGAGTAGAAATTCCTGCAATTGTTATGGATCCAGTAACGAAAATCAACCGCGACCCTAAGTTTCACATCCAGACCCGCCGCTATGATGATTTTGTTCGGACTTTTTGTACCAATAAGCATGGCTTTGTAGTAAAAGAAGAATATGAGGATTTTATAGCAACCAATGGCCACTCTCTGACAAACATAGAATCGGAAAATACAAATTTTGCTTTCCTTGTGCGTGTTGAACTTACCGAGCCGATAGAAAATACCACTAAATATGCTCGTTCAATTGCAAAGCTTGCAACTACAATCGGAGGGGGAAAACCGGTTCTACAGCGCATGGGAGATCTTAGGCGCGGCCGAAGATCCACAAAAGAACGCATTGTTAAAAATCTTGTTGTAAATACGCTCAAAGATGTCACTCCCGGTGATATCTCAATGGCTCTGCCTCACAGAATAGTTATGGATATAATCGAAGGTCTTGAGACCTTAAACGAGATCATCCCGGGTGTTACTTCAGACTCAACTCTACTGTACGCTCCTGAAGTCAAGTTCTACGCAATGCACCTAAACGTAGACAGGCAAATGGAAACCAGTATCAAAAACCTTTTTGCTGCAGGAGACGGTGCAGGACTTTCAAGGGACATAGTCAATGCAGCTGCTACTGGAATTATGGCAGCTGAAGGGATAATCATGAGGGAGAAAACAGTAAACGCTGAATAAAGGGAGACCTAGAAAAAAAATGATTGAAAAATAATGACGGGGATACTAGATCTCCTACATCCTAACTACTAATAGAAAGCCTATCCAAGATTTTATGAAACTTCATAGATGGAGCATTAAATCTCTAGCTTGATCTAATAAACTCTTTCTCGCTAACAACAGGTATGGTTTAATGCTACTTGGTCCAACTCCAGAATCGAAAGCCGCGTCTTTTATATATATGATATTAAAAAGTGGCGTGAAAGTATGCTCTATTTCAGCTTTTGAAATCCGCCTGGGCCCGTAGTCTCCTGGCTCTTTATCCGAGAAACAGAGCATGAAATATTTGCCGCCTGGTTTTAGCACTCTATGTATCTGCCATGCAAAAACTGGCCTTTCATCATCCGTCATCACATGAAACAAAACCGAATCAATAACGATATCAAATTCAGCTTCTGTGAATAATCGGTCCATCTGTAATATATTTCCAACTACAAAATTCACCTTAACATTATGTTTTATAGCTTTTGCTTTTGCATCGTTGGTAGCATCTTCAACAATGTCTACACCTGTAACATCACACCCATTTATGGCTAACATTATTGCATTATCACCCCGGCCACATCCGATATCCAGAGCTCTTCCAGGCTTAATTTCTCCGTTCTTTATAAGAGCTTCGAAAACTGACTGGGGGTGACCGATATCCCATGGTGGTGTACCCTTGTATGCTTCATTCCAATCCAAAATAATCTTCTCACGACCAAAAATTCAATTCCCATTTTGATTACAGATAAATATTTTGCTAATTGATCATTGTATACTTTTAGCTTTCCCCGAATAAAATTATCTGATTAACCATAGCACAGTTTTCTTAAAATAAAAAATTTTATACTCTTTTTTGCGTTTTTAATTCATTACAGAACTGTATGCTAAAAAGTTTAGTAAAAACGACTGTTTTTCACTGTTTCTACCGTTATAAAATGAGATTTCGTGGTTACGTCAATGCATAGATTTTGCTATAAAAACTGTGCATAAATGAAACAATCAAAATACAAATTTGTTAGTAGAATAATTTGCCATTAATCATGCTTTTCTGTAGCAAAAGAAAAAAAATTAATTAATCATTAATAAATAGATGAACTTAAATGCATCCTTGCATGGTCTGTACTCGCCCATGAAACTGCCGGGCATGACATTCTTC
Organism: uncultured Methanosarcinaceae archaeon; assembly: GCA_963733675.1. Taxonomy (GTDB): domain Archaea; phylum Halobacteriota; class Methanosarcinia; order Methanosarcinales; family Methanosarcinaceae; genus Methanosarcina. Next base: position 1,137,304 of record CAVTET010000001.1, read on the forward strand.
ATGCAGACGATGGCCTCCTTCCAGAAATGGTCAATACTGTCAGAGATGAGCTTATGAAGGGGAATGTTAATCCAAAGCTGCCCGATTACTGGGCAGATAGGATCGATGAGACCGGTTCCGCTGTCATGGGCATACTGAACATGGGGTCAGTTGTCGGAATAGGCATCATTGGCTACTTTAGGGGTCTGGAAAAAGCCTGGGGCGGCGATGGGAATGCTAAGGAATATTGGCGATCCAGACCCGTCAAAAGATCCTCATCCCATAGATATTCTCCGCGAATATCTGGCTGCCTCTGTAGTTAGGCGCCTTATCTTCACCGGAGCCGAAGAGTGGGCAAAGGCCATCGAGGCTGAGATAGATAAAGACCTTCATACAATAAGTTTTGGCATGACCATTATCAGCGCCGAGGACGCCAAAAAATCTTCAGACATTGTAGCTGAGGTTCTGGTAAATACAAAGATGAAGAGCCTGGAAAACCACGCTTTGAGCGAGATCCAGAACTGACACGATCTTGACGAAGGGATTATGGGAGAGATGCGAACTCTCTTGATGAAGCTTAGTCCTTTGCCGACAAATTTAGCTGAGGGAATCTATGCTGCCCACGTTGTGGCTGCGGCGGTAACAGCAGCCCTCGAAAAGAATGCTGATGTAGCTATAATCTTCGACTGTATGTTGGGCATGTTGAAGACTATGCATGATACGAACTCGCCTTGGGGCCCACTCTACGTAGTGCACCCAGGCAACTTAAGTTCTTATAGAACTTATGTTCCTTTTGAGGAAGAGGGGATTCCTGAGTAAGGCATCCATCTCCTTTGTTTTTTAAATAATGTCCCCTAACTATAAAATTTTTCAGCTTGTTTCGAGTTCACCTCATAGATAAAGGGGTTCTGGTGTAAAAAATCTGGCTTTGTTGCAAAATCAATGAAAACTTTACAATCAGGAAATTTAATCAATATCATCAAGGGAAAAATGATACACAAAGATCAGAATTATAGTATCAACCTGCAGAAATACTATTTTTGCACCAGAACCATAATTTTAAACTGGAAACGAATATCAATAGGAGAAATAACATTATGGGAACATTCAAAGGGCTTGTATATATAAAAAATGGGAGGATTGGAACAAAAAGTGAAGGTCCAGATTATTATCTCCAGACGTTTAACAAGTAGTACCTGTTAAAGCATGCAAACAAGGGTCTATGGGAACTGGATTACTACTTGGAGTTTTTCTGCCGTAAATTTGTTGATGTGAATGGCGAATATGATAAAGAGACAAATACAATAAATGTAAAGAAGATAGATGAAATCTGTGTGAAGAGCATCCCTCAAAATCATATTACAAATATTGAATGGCATTGGGCAGGTTTCCAGAAATCTAGCAACTCAGAAAACAAAACCATTGTGCCTGATCCCGAGAATTACACGCTTGCCTTCTTTACTGACGGCACATATTATATCAAAGCCGACTGCAACAGAGGTGATGGAAACTATACTCTGAAAGGAGACAGCCTCAATCTTGATCCGGCTGAAATAACGCGTATGATGTGTGGACCTGATTCTATGGATCGTGAATATCTAGCGCTTTTATTAGATGTAAAATCAGAAACTATTAAGGATGGACAGCTTATCCTATATACCAGTGAAAGTAACACAATGTTCTTTAACAACGGAGGAGGGGCTAAACAGTAAATTTGATTTTAAAGCAACTTCCTACATTGGTTCTGGTGCAAAAATAGTATTTCTGCAGGTTGATACTATAATTCTGATCTTTGTGTATCATTTTTCCCTTGATGATATTGATTAAATTTCCTGATTGTAAAGTTTTCATTGATTTTGCAACAAAGCCAGATTTTTTACACCAGAACCTAAATTTCGGTAATTTTGTCTCCAACTAACTGAAGAAGTTTGTATATTTCTTTAAGAGCAAAATCAGTAAGAATTTTCATAAGTAGAAATTATTGTCAAGAGATTCAAACTCTTCAATTTTCAAATACATAGGAGTTTATCGAAACTCTCTAAATTTTAAAACGATTTATTTTATTATTTCAAATGGATTATTAAAGACTTTATAATATGGTTAGTATATTAGTTCCTGTTATCAATTCATTGTTGGCTATTTAGTTATGACTAGTCAATGAAGTCCCAAGGATACCCAATTCTCCTTGAGTACCATTGCCAGCATTAGCTGCGATGCCGAATATGTAGTGAATATTATAATAAACATTGTTTGCGATCAGTATTTGATTTTTATCCCAGAATATACCATTCGGGTTAATAAAATTCACTAAAAAAGTCCCCACTGCAGTAGGTTGCAAGACTTTCGTAGCTGTGGCAGTAGAATTGTTATAATTCAGTACATAATCGCCTGATTGAGGAGAGGTATGAGAACCACCTGTAGAAGTATCAATCCACATTCCAATTGTTGTTATATTTGTAATGTCATTCTGAGTATGGATTGTTTGATCTCCTCCCTTTTGTGTAAAAATACCTGTACCAACAGCATCTGTGAAATTATCTAATGATACATTTAAAGTATCCTGTTCCTCCAGTATTTGTGACATTAACCACGAACTCCGCGTTTTGTCCTGGAATTAAGCCGCCAGCATAACAGTTAATAGGGATCGTTGGCTTTAGACTTGGTAAAGGAACTGCAGTTGATGTCGCAATAACAGTGTTTGAGATGGTATTCTGGTTTGTTGAATACGCTAAATTGATCACAGAACCAGCACCAAGGTCTGACTGCTGGATTGTGTAGTTTGCTGTTCCTGTAACATTTTTCCCTACGTTAAGACCGTTACTGGTTATATTGAATGTTCCAGTTTTGTTGTCTGTAACCGTAATATTTCCTGTGAGATCCACATTTCCTGAGTTTTTAGTGTCAAAATATTTTCCTATTCCCCCCTTCCAAAAATGGAATCTTCTAACATTAATTCATTCAACCTCATGAGTTTTAAAATTGCTAAATATTCTTCACTCTTTTTTATAAATTAGGTCCCACATTCCCAATCGTTCATATAACACTCCTGCTCGGAAGTGAGCTTATCAATGGTTATGCCCATTGACTCTAACTTCATTTTTGCTACATACATGTCGATTCCTTGAGGTACCCTATGCACCCCATTTAGGAGTTTGTTCTCTGCAATATAGCGTACACAAAGAGCTTGATTTGCAAAGCTCATGTCCATAACCTCAGCGGGGTGTCCATCTCCTGCAGCTAGGTTGACAAGCCTGCCTTCAGCTATAACATTGATGTGCCGGTTGTCGATATAGTATTCAGTTATGTTGTGCCTGACTTCTCGCGCTGATTTTGCATGGGAAACAAGGGCTTCCATATCTATTTCTACATTGAAATGTCCGGAATTTGCAAGGATTGCTCCGTCCTGCATGACTTTAAAATTTTCGTATGTGAGGATGTCGCGGTTTCCGGTAGTAGTAACAAAAATATCACCCAACTTTGCAGCATCGGCCATTTTCATGATCCTGTACCCGTCCATCTTGGCTTCAAGAGCTCTGATAGGGTCTACCTCAGTGACAATTACGCTTGCCCCAAGACCTGAAGCCCGCATTGCAACCCCGCGCCCACACCATCCATAGCCAGCAACAACGACATTTTTCCCTGCAACCAGAAGATTTGTGGTCCTGTTAATCCCGTCCCAGGTTGATTGTCCCGTTCCGTAGCGGTTGTCAAAAAGATATTTGGTCCTGGCGTCATTTACTGCAATTACAGGCATTTTCAAGGCTCCTTCTTTTTCCATTGCATGAAGCCGATGAACTCCTGTGGTTGTTTCCTCGCAACCGCCGAGAATATCCGGAAGCATGTCGATCCTTTCTTTGTGAAGCTTAAAAATAAGATCTGCTCCGTCATCGATTGTGATGTCAGGTTTAGAGTCAAGGACTCTATCAATAGCTTCGTAATATTCACTGTTGCTGCACCCATATTTTGCAAAACAGTCTATTTTCTCACGGGTATCAAGGGCCTTAGCTACATCATCCTGTGTACTAAGGGGATTGCAGCCAGTTATGAATACCTTTGCACCACCTGCAACTAGAGTCTCTACAAGGACTGCGGTTTTTGCTTCTACATGAAGGGCCATCCCAACCTTCAGTCCATGCAGAGGTTTTTCTTTCTCGAATTTACCCTTGATGATCGCAAGTACAGGCATATGATTCCTTGCCCATTCCATTTTCATGTTTCCAGATTCGGTGAGTTTTGTTTCTGTCATGTTGATCCCGTTATATGGCTATGGAGTTTAATTCGATTACTATGTTCGGTAAGTTGGTAGGATTGCTTTTTCTTCTTTCCTCAAGGATCAGAGAAATCAATTGCCTGCAGACCCTCTCCAATTAACTGAGCTTAAAGTTGCCTCTCACTTTACTAAGGAATCTATCTACCTTTTCAGATGTCAACCAAGGAATTGCATACTATCATTGTTAATTTTGGGGAAAAGCGTTTCATCTTCTCATAATCAGCTCTTAAAAGTCTCCCTATCTAGATAAAAATTATTATCAGGATTATCCCACATATAGCATTAAATTTTGGTGGCAGAGAAAGATGAGAGTATTAAATACGGGATTTATATTAACTCTGCTTTTCATGAGTCATTTATATCAAATTTACAAGCATATGACGAAATTTAGTTATTTATCAAGATTTCCATAGTTTCAAACGTATTTATTTACACTAGAGCCACCTGAGGTTCTATAATCATGATTAGAAAAGAAAAGATTACAAGAAAACGGTTTTTTTATTTTTTCTTCATTTCCAAGTGCTTTCAGTGGTTAAACTTTGCATTTAAGAAAATTTAACTAAATTCCTAAATTTTGTCATATGCTTATAAATGGTATATTAAAGATTCGTGAAAATCAGATGTTTATAGAAATCCTTTAAGTTTAGTGAGAGATGTATATCCTTCGCTATAAATTCATTTCCCTATGTTTTTGAAATGCTAATTTTTACGGTGAAGTTTATAGAGGATTCCAATTTCCCTCTAATTTTTTCTTCGAGAGAATTCTTTTCAAATCTTTCTCGCAAATTTCTTTATTTGACCCGATTTTTCTATTCTGGTTCATTATCCTTTGATTTTAAAGATAACTTTAGCTATTCTAAAAATACTTTTTTTATTTTCAATGCCACAATTGATAGAGATTATAATAAAATATGTACACAACATCTTCAGATTTACTCTTTGAACAGTAGTGATAAGAACTTTTCCGGCTTTGAATATCTTTTTAGCTCCGGCATAATTAGTTCCCTTATATTTTTTGAGCTTTTGGAAATATAGTGAACAGAAAAATATTTATGTAGGAAATTATTTTTATACTTTTCAAAACTTTACGATCGTTATATTTTCCTGACTTGAGCAATTACTCACATATAATTTCAAAAAATTGTTCATTGCACTTCCACTTGAATAAGTTTCGATCTTTCATAAATTTAGAGGCAATTGTTGATGTTCCTGAAGTTTCTTGAATAAAAAAGCGCATTAACAAAATTGGTTTAAAGAGGATATCCCAGAAGAGTTGCAGTTTCCCATATAAGACCGTTCAGAGGCGACATCATCTAAAGCTCATCTATTCAGAATAGGATCTCTTCCAGGCAGTTCGATGATCACATACTCTTTTGTTTAATTTCCTCACTCTTTTTGACCTATTCACTTTCGTTAAAAAGTACATTGTTACCATTATTATTTTAAATTAACTCTATGAAAAATTATTTCTGCACAAAAGTTACTTTTGCATAAAAAGTTTTAAAATTGGACAACAATTTTATATTAATTATGTATTATGATACGATAATATTTCCAATCAATTAAGGAGTCAATTTCAGCAAGTTTGTCTCCAACTGACTGAAGATATTGTGTTCTTCTTTGAAAAAGGAAGATGTAGGTTAAATTTCCAATGTTTAAATGGAGCATAAGTGCATGGGAAGTTTACAAGTTATTTTTAAAAATTGAGCTTATCCCGAAAACAGTTATAACTTCACATCAATCGGAGATTCAGCAAATTTTCGTTATCTTGGACTCGACTGATCGCTCGTATTCGAAAATTCAGATCTCAATTTTGGGTTTTGAGATCAGCTCAAGTATTGTGGACACTGTATAAACGAAAACGACGCCAAAATACCTTAACGATAGCTAGCTAAATAACTTGAAAGGAAAGCTAGTGCTTCGATTCCAAAATACACTCGCAAAACTGAACTTTTAAATCTATTCATTGATCAATGAATTCATCCTTCAAAAATCTAGCAAGATTCTTAATTCTTTAGATGTGGGAAGAATGCGTAGTCTTATTAACTCCTGTTTTAGTAGAAAATTCACACGAAAGTTATAAATTTTTTGTATGAACATACTTGCCATGGAATCTACTAAAACAATACTATTGGAAATAATGATACTGATTTTGATTTAGTAGAGACTATGAAAAAATATGCAAATGGAATGAACTAAGTTTCTAGTGTGGTTTTTGATAACTGAAGAATAATCCCGGCTAGAAAGCTACAATCTATGGTTTATGCTTATCTCCGAGGAAACATCAGTTTGAAGTCTCAAGTGAGTTGTAACATTCCAAGATAAGTTGCTGGGACTTCTAAAACAATAGTAGAACTTACAAAAAGAGGAATGAGTTACTGACAAAAAGTAACATACTCTTCGACTTCTATGACATTTTCATATAAGAGAAATAATGCCATAACAGAAGACTCTGTGAGTATAACTACGGTTAGTCATATAGGAAAGCCTATAAAATTTGTAACTATCTCCTTATGCAGAGCAATTCTTTCGGTCTCCTTGAAAATCTGAAGCTTCTAAGTCGTGAAGCATAAGATGGTGATTATTATTTCCATTTTACTTATCACAAGAACTTCCAGACAAGAAAATAGAAGAGGCTTTTATTTCCATGGGTATAGATCTAGGTATAATTTCTTAGCTGTAGCTTCAACTACTGACAAGAAATGCAAATTTTTTCCGGTAGATAAATAAAAACAAAAGAGACGTATATAAAAATATGCTAGCCAGATTCAATCTAAGGGAACTTTGTCAGCTACGAGGATGATAAAATATTTAGCTGGAAAAGAGAAGCGTCTAATGACAGAAGTTAATCATTGATCTACAAAGAAATCCTTAACCGTAATAAGTTATAGAACTAACAACAATCTAAAGAAGAAACAAAAAGATCTCCTTAATAGTTTGGCTTTTTACCAATCACAACAATTTATTGAGTATAAAGCAAAGAGTTCAGGGTTAATAACAGAATATGTTAATCCGGAATATACTTCCAAGACTTGTTGCAGGTATAACATATCTCTAAAAATAATAGAAATGCATTTAAATTCCTATGTAAGGTTTGTAGTTTTGAACTTAGTGCCGATTTGCATGGAGCTAGAAACATCGAGCATAGAACTCAAGGCCATAGATCTCTCTTAGAGTCTCAGGGTGTCTATCAACCATCCACCCGGATAAGTATGATCTGATTTATCAGAGGGGATATCCATGCCTGCCACTGAAGTGGCAGGTAGTTGACAACGAGTAGCCTATTTTAAAGTCGAGCCAAACAACCTGGGAAACTGCTCAGTACTTATTGCAGTTCCCATGCAGTTGTTCAGCGTTACTGAGGATAAAAGCCCTATTACCTTCCCTACTTGCAATATCGGGGAACCGCTATCTCCAGGCTGTGGCAGATCTGAGATGGGAAATAGCAGATAGAGCAATGAAGCCCCGGCATTAATTACTTTGCATTTTATAACATGCATATCATTGACAAGTGTAGCAGTTTCCAGTACTTCTGCACTGCCAAATTCGGTGACTTCGAAAATGCAGCCATTAGGAAGCTCTATCAGAGCCAGATCAAAATCTTTAAAAATGTTCTTGACAACGAGTTCCCTTCCATCCACTGTCACACGGTCTCCTGTCCCGCGAAATATATGGGAAGCTGCAACTATGCAATGTGATCCTTTGAATGAGATAACAGCACCGATAATACAGCGCATATCCTTATAGAAAAAGTAACCGCCTGATCTAATCATATATTTGCCTCATCTGCTGATATCACTTAGACGTATTTTATGGTATTTCTGATATTTATTTTAACTCTAAGACGGAGAGTGCCCTTACGCGACACGCATCGGCATGGAAGGTGGGGATATTCGATGATATAGCAAATTGGAACTACTGATCCAATAGATTAATTAATGTACCATTGTGTTAAAAACTCAAATGAGCAAGTAAAAAATAAATCACAAAAGAGTTTAATCATCAGAAAGTAGTAACTTGGAGTTGATTTTCATACCTCATCCGAAAACAGTAGAAGAAATGATTGAGTGTGCTGGGCCTATAGAATGTGACCTGCTACCCAGGCTTGTTCAGGTGACTGAGACTGCTGCAATTGCTGCAGCATATCAAATGGGGCGTGGTAATAAGATTTTAGCTGACCAGGTGGCAGTTGCCTCCATGCGGAGAATGCTGAATAAGCTTGATATGAAAGGTATAATCAAAATCGGAGAAGGGGAACGGGATAAAGCCCCTATGCTATACATAGGAGAACAAGTCGGAACAGGTAGAGGTAATCTTGAAGTTGATATCGCAGTCGATCCTCTTGAAGGAACAAACCTTACGGCCAACGGCGGTCCAGGTTCAGTTGCGGTTATGGCCATGGCTGAAAGGGGCGGAATTTTCCATGGCCCTGATATCTACATGGATAAGATCGTTGTAGGGCCAGATGTGGTGCGTTACGAAAGTGAGCATCCTGATGAGAAGATTGATTTAGATGCTTCTGTCAAGCACAATCTTGGGATAGTTGCCAAAGCTCTCGGGAGGAATATTGGAGAGCTTGTGGTCGTAATTCTAGATCGGCCCAGGCATGAGCAGAAAATAACCGAAATTAGGGAAGCTGGGGCCCGTATAAGGTTGATTACTGACGGAGACCTTATGCCAGGTATTGCAACTGCAATCAGGGGGTCAGGCATTCACATGGTTGTGGGTTCAGGGGGCTCAGGTGAAGCTGTCTTGACAGCTGCTGCAATCAAAATTCTGGGGGGTAAAGTCCTTGCAAGGCTTGTTCTGCCTACGGTTGCAAATGGGCATACCAAGGACAAAATTGATGAAGAGATTGAGGAAAAAATGCCGAGGCTTGAGAAGATGGGGATTACCTTGGGGAATCTTAAGGATGTTCTTGATACCGATAAACTTGTGCCAGGTAATGATATTATTTTCTCTGCAACTGCTGTCACTCCTGGCCACTTCCTTCGCGAAGTAAACCTATTTGGTAGCGGGGATGCCAGGGTACACACTATTTCGATGGGTTCTTCGGGAACTGTCAGGTTCACAGATAGCATTTACATAAAGGACAAGCGAGAAACCCCTCTATACCTATAAACCCTTTCTTGCTTATCCTTTTATTTTTATTTTGTTTTGAAAAACTGAATACGTGGTGATCAGTTTAAATGTGAATTGTGAAAACAAGAATTAAGCTTGAAAAAAAGCACTGAATAGACTTAATTAAAAATTTAAGGGTTAAATGCAGATTTAAGAGTTAAAATATGAGGATCTATCTTGAAAGTTTTGGCTGTTCGGCAAGTCAGGCATCGGCTGAAGTCATGAGAGCAATTGTAAAGAAGCTTGGACACGAACTACTGGGTCTAGATACTGCAGATCAGGCAGAGGTTTATATCTGCAACTCTTGCACTGTCAAATATACAACAGAGCAAAAGATTCTCCACAAAATCCGTAGCTTGGGTGAGAAAAATGTAGAGGTGATTGTATCTGGCTGTATGCCCGAAGTTCAGCTTGAAGATGTCCTCCATGCAAATCCCGAAGCCCATATTCTGGGTGTAAATGCTGTTTCTAGTCTTGAAGATCTTCTTTTCTCAATCGAACGAAGGCAAAAACAAGGTATTTTTCGAAAAGAACACCTTGAAATCTATGCCTTTGAACCATTGGGCTTTCTGAATGTTCCACATGAGCGCTTCAATCCCAATATTCATATTTGCCAGATTTCCCAGGGTTGTAATTTTACTTGTTCCTATTGTGTTGTAAAGTACGCAAGAGGCAAACTCCACTCGTTTCCACCAAATGAAATTGTTCAGGATATTCAAACTGCAGTCGAAGATGGTTGTAAGGAAATCTGGCTTACTTCTCAGGATGACAGTCAGTACGGAATGGATACGGGCTTCAAACTCCCCGAACTCCTGCGCATGATTTCTGAAATTTCTGGCGACTTTAGGATAAGAGTTGGTATGATGAATCCTCTTTCCGTCCAGCCAATTCTTGACGACATCGTAGAAGCCTTTGATTCCGAAAAAATCTTCAAATTCCTCCACCTCCCCATCCAGTCAGCGTCTTACTCTGTGCTTAAAAAGATGAATCGTATGCATCAAATGGATACTGTGGAAATGATCATTGAAAAATTCCGCTCACGTTTCAGAGATTTGTCCCTCTTCACTGATGTGATCGTAGGTTTCTGTAATGAAACTGATGAAGACTTCGAAGAAACAGTCAAATGGGTAAAAAAGTACCGGCCGGAAAAAGTAAACATCTCACGTTACTCCCCTCGAAAGCATACGAAAGCTTTTTCTTTCAGAAACTTAGACTCTCGGATTTCGATTCAGCGTTCTCACTATTTGCACAAAGTGTGTGAACAGATTAAATTTGAGTCTAAACAGGAAATTATTGGCTGGAAAGGCAAAGCTTTTGCTTCGAAGTACACAGAAATGGGGGATATTCTCGCGCGAACGGACTCCTATCGTCCTGTTATCATAAGCGGTTCAGATCTTAGGCCTGGTCAGTGTGCCAATGTAGAAATCGTTGCGTCAAAGCCTGGTTATTTTCTCGGAAAAGTTGTCAATAAATAGATCAGGCCTTAACTCCAAGGCTTGACGTCCCTTCTCAGCATGCATCAGCGTGGCATGTGGGCTGAGAACCGTCCACTTCATATCTTTTTTTAAGAGACCTTAAATCTAAATGTTTATCGTTATATATTATATGAAAACTATGAAGTATACTATGTGTTGATAGAGCCATTAGTATATGCATTCAACTGTCATTTTGTGCAATGCTTAAAATACAGAAGAGGAGTCTTTTATGGTCAATAGATAGTGGATTTACTAAAATCTAAAATTTATGATCTAAGTAAAACTTTTGATGCAGAAATTCTAGATGTTGAGTGTGATATAGATCGTTTTCAGATAAATTTCACATCAAAACCAATATTGATATTTCAAAATATATCAATATTATCTCAACAATCTGTTTAAGAGAAATAGATAAAATTTTCATGATGTTACAAAAATGTTATGGTAAAACAGCTTCTGGTCAAGATTATATTTCATAGTACCAGCATAACAAATGCTATTGGATACTTTGGGAACATATGTTGCGTGTCAGATCAACAGGTAACTAGCGAAGAAAATACAAATTTATCCAACTGAAGAACAGGTTAATGTTATCTGGGAACTATTCGACAAATGTAGGTAGTCTATAATTTCGCTCTTGCAGATAGAAAGGATGCTTATGATAAAGGAATGCATAATTTAAAATATGCTTAACAACAAAATAAGCTACCTGATCTCAAAAAATGGACTCCTGAATTCAACATAGTATATTCATAAACATTTCAAAGTGTGTTGAAAAAACTTGATAGTAGTTATCACGGTTCCGTTGCAAAAACTTCAACAAAATATGTAAATCTATAAGTGATTAATAAAAATCAAAACATTCAAGGAAAATGTACTAACATTATAAAACTATACCAAATAATTGATTAATGTATTTGACTTCATTAAGAACAGAGTAATTTAGATCGATTATTTGTCCTTTTTTGATCATATTTATAGCTTCAATTCCTTTTAAAGTCTTATTAGCAGATCGAAAAGACTGAAATCCTAACATTGGATTAACGATTCTCTTTATAGATCTGTGATCTTGTTCTATAATGTTATTCAAATACTTGATTTGTCTAATGCCTATGTTTTTAGGTAGTATTTTATCATTTTTCAGTTTATCTATAGCAGGTGGATAAGCTGGATTCTTATCAACGGTTATTAATCTTGGAATTTGATTATGATTAGAACTTAAAGCTTTCTTAAAAAATCTCTTCGCTGCATTTCGATTTCGTGTTACACTTAACATGAAATCAATTGTATCTCCATTTGAGTCAACTGCTCGGTAAAAATATTTCCATTTACCTTTTATTTTGATATAGGTTTCATCAACTTTCCACGAATAGTTTGTTGGTCTTAAATGTCTTCTTATCTTCTTTTCTAGTTCAGGGGAATATTGATGTACCCATCTCATGATTGTTGTATGGTCGACTTTTACTCCCCTTTCTGCCATCATTTCCTTTAAATTTCTATAACTTAATGCATATTTTAAGTACCATCTTACATTCAATAAGATAATTTCCCCTTCATAATGCTTCCATTTAAAGGAATTAGATAGCATGTTACTATCTTTGGTTTTCTTTTTATTCTATTGTATCATTAGAAAGGATTTTTTGCAAAGGAACCTATTTTGGAATCGAAGTACCAGTATTTTAACTTTAGTTAGATAGAGTGTTTAGAACAAAATATGAAATAGAAGTGCTTTGAACAAAAAGTTGGATGTTCCATCAGTTTTGTATAAATCTGATTTACTTTATATCAGTGATGTACATAGTTTTCTGTAAAATTAAAAAAGTCATAGATTCAATGCAGTTAATATCAAATATGCTGAAGTGCAACATTTTTATGCACAGTTTTGTATCTAAATCTATACATTTTCGAAGTTCCAAACAAAATAAATATAGTACTCGAAACAAAATTACAAATATGAATAAACGGAATCAAAAACTCAATTTTCCAATACCAGAGTCTCGATTAATCAATTTCTAATAAATCTTCATTACTTTACTTTCAATAAAAAATAATTTCCTAATGTGTTTTTCTATGCTGTTTACGTCAATATCTAGGTGTTAGTCGAATAGCAATCGTTCATCCCAAAATACATATATGCTAGTCTTTTGGTTTGGGATATGGATTATATAAACTAAATAGTTTATGATATTACAATATGATATATATCCAAAAAATATATATTTTCTCGCGTTCATGTAATATCTGATCCATAAATGCACTATTGCATAGATCCAAAAATAAAGTAGTTAAATGTAGGAGTGTAGTTATGTGTCTAAAAATAAAAAAATTGCTAAAAATCTCTTCAATAGATAATGTATGTTATCCACAACTTATAAGATCTATTTTTTTTATATGTCGCTGATACTCATGGCACTTCAATTATTCACTTCTGTTATCTTGTTAAGGATTGGGTTCCATATCTCTAAGGTATTCCTGTGAAATCAGAAAGCTTAAAATTAAATCAACTTTTACAATTATATAATGAGCAATCTTGACTTTAAATGCAGTACTGCTCATTATTTACGTTTATTCACATTACTTCTCAAAAACATGAATGTGGCACAAAATAATAAAAATCAGATAACATATACCACAAAACTAAATTGGTTGAATCAATGCTATCTAAAAATAAAAGCCAAGAAACTAGAATTATTACTCAGGCAAATCTGAAAGTTTCTCAGGAAAACCAGATCATCGAACGTTTTATCAGAGCTATTGATCAATTAGAAAATCCAGCAATAGATATTCGGTTAGGTGGGATATATGCCCTTGAAAGAATTGCAAATGAATCGGAGAAAGACTATTGGCCAATTATGGAATTTTTTACGGCTTATGTTAGGAAGAGCTCTTGTGTTAATAGTCGATTAAAAGAATTTTCAAAAATACGAAAGACACCTTTCGATATTCAAGCAATTCTTACTGCGATTGGAAAGCGTAAAAATTATTTAAATGATAGAGAGCCCAACTGGCTAAATTTGCGAAAAACTTATCTTGAAGGAGCTAACCTTAAAGATGCTCATCTTGAAGGAGCTAATCTTATGAATTCTCATCTCGAAGGAGCTAATCTTATGAGTTCTCATCTTGAAGAAGCTAACCTTATGAATGCTCATCTTGAAGAAGCTAATCTTATGAATGCTAATATTGGAGGAGCTAATCTTATTGTTACTCATTTTGAAGAAGCTGAACTTTCGGGTTCTAATCTTGAAAAATCTGATCTTAGGGGTGCTTATCTTGAAGGAGCTAACCTTAAAGATGCTCATCTTGAAAAATCGAAACTTTGTGGCGCTCATCTTGAAGGAGCAAACCTTATGGATACCAATCTTGAAGGAGCTGATCTCATGGGTGCTTATCTTGAAGGAGCTAATCTTATTGGTGCTCATCTTGAAGAAGCAAATCTTAAAGGTACCAATCTTGAAGGAGCTTGTCTTAAAATGGCTAATCTTGGAGAGGCAGATTTTAAAGATGCTTATCTTAAAGGAGCTGACCTTAAAAGAACTTATTTGAAAGGAGCCAAGAACTTATCAATTGAACAACTTTCTAAAGTTAAAACACTTTATAAAGCAGAGATGGATGAATCTCTTCGCGCATCACTCAAAAAGGAATGTTCTGCTCTTTTTGAAGAACCTTAATGAATTCTTTTTATAACCAGACACTTGATTTAACTCTCATGAATGCACAGTTTTTGTAACTAAACCTATTCATCAGTGAGAATAATAGAGTTTATTATAAAACAATCTAAATTTAATTTTGTTGTTTATTGTTAAAATTTTTTATAAGGAAATAAATTTTATTCTGAATCTATCTTTTTAATAATTTATTTCAAATAATTAAAGAAACGAAATAATTGCATATTTATAGTTCAAAGCAAACAGGTCAAAAGGACTTAGAAATTATGTATAAGACAGTTATTCAATATCTTTTAAATAGATTAAAACAGCTGGGTATCAATGATATTTTCGGTGTTCCAGGAGACTACGCTTTTCCTATTAACAATGCCATATGTGAAGACAAGAAACTACGCTGGATCGGTTGCTGCAACGAGCTAAATGCCGCTTATGCAGCGGATGGTTATGCTCGTATCAATGGCATGTCAGCGCTGTCTACTACCTTTGGGGTGGGTGAACTGTCCGCATTATGTGGTATAGCAGGCTCTTATGGGGAACACAATGTGATATTTCACATTGTTGGAATGCCGAACATGCAAATTCTGCAAAATCACGCCATAGTACATCATACGCTTGGCAATGGAGAATTTGATCTATTTATGAAAATGGCTACCCCAGTCGTATGTGCGAAGACTGTGCTTACCCCGGAAAACTGCATTTACGAAGTTGAGCGAGTCATAGCAGCAGCCATAGAATTTCATCGTCCCGTCTACATTGCCATACCTAAAAACTATGTCAATGAAAATGTCTCACTTTACCCTGCATTAACAAAAGCACCTATAAAAGTGATCCCGAAGTGCTAGAAGAAGTAGTTTCGATCATTATAAATAAATTATCTAATTCAAAGCAAGCCTGTATTATGCCCGGTATTTTTGTTGATAGGTTCGGACTCAAAGACTTGACTACGATCATAGTTAATGCTTCTGGCTTACCTTACGTGACCATGGCAATGGATAAATCGGTGCTTGATGAAACTAATCCTTCTTATCTGGGATTTTATATAGCGGAAGTCTTGTGAATCCTGAAATTAGGGATTTCGTGGAATCCTGTGACTGTATACTAGCCATAGGTGCTATCTTGTCTGATATAAATTTGGGAGGAGTAGGTAAATTCACGACAAAACTGGACAAATCCCGTATTATCAATATCATGCCTTCAAATGTATATATCGGGCATGCTAATTATACTAATTTAAAAATGTTAGATGTCCTAGATGAACTCAGCAAAAAGCTTCATAAACGTATTGATGTCAGGGGACCTAAAGCTAAGCAACCCATAATGCCTAAGATAGACGTTGGCAACCAAATAACGGCTGATTATTTATATGCAAGCTATGCTAATTTTTTTAAGCCAGATGATATAATAGATGATATAATTATAGTGGATTCAGGTACTTCCTTCTTTGGGTTACTGCCAATATTTTTACCTAAAGGATCTCAATTCCATAGCCAAGCCCTATGGAGCTATAGGATGGGCTACTCCCGCTTCCTTCGGCGCCTCGCTGGCTGCACCAGATCGGAGAGTAATTCTTATAACAGGCGAAGGGGCACACCAGATGACTGCCCAAGAAGTCTGCCAGTTTTACCGCTATGGTCTAAAGCCGATCATTTTTGTTCTGAATAATAATGGCTACCTAGTAGAAAGAATGCTATCCAAGAAACTCGATTACTGTTATAATGACCTGGCACAGTGGCAATATCATAAATTACCAGAGATACTTGGCTGTGATGGGTGGGTGACAAAAAGAGCCACCACCTGTGATGAGCTGGATAAGATTATGAAAGAGCTGGATAACACTAAAACTGGCGCATATATAGAAATACTTACGCCACAGATGTCAGCACCCCCGCTTATGGAGGTAATTCATAGAAACTTGTAGACGCTACAAGTGAAATCATTCAGAGAGTTGGCCTCGCAGAAGCACCCTTTTAGATTCGATAGGAATTTTATTTATGAAAGAAAATGAGACGATTGTTGAACATCTAAACACTCGTTTACCGATGAACTGATAGCTATCAAATAGTACACTAACCATGCCTAGATGTGCAAAGATTGAAATTACAAGCAACTGGAAGAAATGATCCAGAAGTGAGTCATCGCCAAAATGAGGCATACGGAAGAGCTGATCACATTGATCTTTTTCCTCGAAATGGAGCCAATAATCAGCAAACTGAACCAAATAATCATCGGCGCCGAAGTGCCAAATATGCATAAGTATGACCATGGAGCCAAAGAAACGACGATTCGATGTTACAACGAAAGCAGCCACCTAACGGGGGAGAGAAGAGGACCACATCGAATGAAATCGAAGTCCAACTCGATCAAATCAAACAGATGGATGTCGGGAACTATCTGGAGGAGCGGATTTACTGAGGGGGTGCTTGCTATATCTACGCACTTTTGAGGAGGGGCCATTGGGGAGTTCACCTATGAAAACTCCTCGATAAAGAGCAAAAATAGATTTGTTATCAAGTACATAAATTGTTCTACTAAACTTAAATGCAAAGTTGGGCTATGGAAAGCATAGAAAACAAGATCATAAGGGGGTGAGAGAACCTTGGTATATTTCTCTACTTTTTTCCCGTGGTTATAGAATTTCGAGTAACTTAAGTGTCAATAATTAGGTTCGCATCTATGATTGATTTTTAAAAATATCATTAATTAATATGTGACTCTAATTAATCTAGCCGCATCTTAAACGTTCAATAGAAAACCTAATAACTAATTTAGGACTTACGCAGTTGAACTTGAAAATCAATAGCATTAAACTTTGAGCCGTATAAAAGAAAATTTTAAATCACAGTTTTTATGTTGGGTAATAGTGCAAAAAATGGTAGTTGAAAGCTGAAATTGAGAATATACATATATTTTACTTGAAAACCTATGTAGCAATGAAACAAGAAAAACATAAACTTTGTCAGCATAATATTAACTTTTCATCCGATTTCTAAATTAAAATATTTAAGCAGTATAATATAGTGCAAGTTGAAGATACGTAATAAGTCGGAGTCCTGGATTCTCATAAACTGGTCTATGGAGATATACATACCAATTGATCCTACAATTAACTTTGGAAAAGAAAGAGTATTTGTTGATAGGGAACTCTGTATTCAGGCTTTCAGAGAGAACATCCAGAATTCAGGAACTCAAAAATACAATATTTTATTTTACCATGGTATCGCAGGCATCGGAAAAAGCAAATTGCAAGAAGAGTTGAAAAAGATACTGGATGAAGAATATCCCTATATATTTTGGGTTTCTATCGATTTCGACGTAAGTATTTTTCGGGACATAAGTACATTTCTCATAACCTTACGAAACAAAATCCAGGAAAAATGTGATGCAGAATTTTATCTTTTTAATGCTGTTCATGCGATATACTTGAAAAAAGCTCATCCCGAAATTCCACTCCAAAAACAAAATTATCCCTTGATTGAGAAAGGAGGATTTTTAGAAAAGATTATAAACGTTCTTGAGAGCTATGGACAAATTATATTCGCGTGGGAAATCCTAAACAGAGCTTCAGAAAGCTTCAAAAGGTGGCTTCATCTACACAACATTAGCATTTCCAAAGTGGAATTATTTGAGCCGAATAGGATCAAAGAATTACTACCAGCTATTTTTGCCGCTGATTTTTCTGAATACTTATATGAAAATTCTAACGTATACATTTTTATTGACACTTACGAAGCTCTCTGGGAAGGTATAAGAGATAAAAATACTTTACATCAAAATGATAAATGGATAAGGGATGACCTTATCTCAAACATGCCTGGAATTTCATGGGTAATATCTGGGAGAGAAAAATTACTATGGGCTTCTATATGTGATCCAGACTGGGAAATGTTTCTGGAACAACATCAAGTAGAAGAGCTTCCAGAAAACGAATGTATCAGATTTTTAGAAGATTGTTGTATTGAAAATGAAGATATTCGAGATATAATAATTGAAGCTAGTGAAGGAGTTCCTTACTACCTAAACTTGTCTGTAGATACTTTTGAAAAGATAAAGATCTACAAAAAAAACAGCCAATTTCAGAAGACTTCGGAAAGACACAACCAGAAATCTTCAACAAATTTGTGGAATACCTGGGTAGAAATGAAACACGCTCTCTAGAAGTACTCTCAGCAATTAATTTATGGGATCAAGATCTGTTCGAGATATTAATGACAAAGTTTGATCGGGGACTTCAAGTTTGTACCTTTTCAGATCTGATCAAGTATTCATTTATCAAAGAAGACACTAATGGGAAATATTCTATTCATCAGTTGATGAGAAAAAGCCTTCGGGAATATCAAGATCCTGTTAACAGAAAAAATGTCCATAAATTCATGTTTGAGCACTACAAGAACAAACTAGAAAAAATGGGTACTAAATCAATCACTCAAGAACAAGAAAAAGCCCTGAACGAAGCATTTTATCACGCAAAAAAAATACTTGAAACCAAAGATTTGCTCAATTGGGTTATTGCTGCTTCGGGTCCGTTCAAAAGTGCAGCACTTTGGCAACTAATTGCCCCTATATATGAAGAAACACTGCAAATTCTGGAAGTAAAACTCGGAGCTGAACATCAAGATGTTGCAACAACCCTAAACAATCTCGCAGAACTCTATTGCCTGATAGGAGATTACAAAAAAGCACTCCCACTTTATCAAAGGGCACTTGAAATCTATGAAAAGGTTCTGGGGGCCCAACACCCATCTGTTGCAACAATCCTAAACAATCTCGCTGGACTCTATGAAAACATGGGTGAATACGAAAGAGCACTCCCACTTTTTCAAGAGGCACTTGAGATTCGTGAAAAGGTTCTGGGGGCCCAACACCCATCTGTTGCAACAACCCTAAACAATCTCGCTGGACTCTATCATCAGATGGGAGATCACGAAAAAGCACTCAAACTTTATCAAAGCACAGGAAAAAGTTCAAATTATCAAAAACAATAGAAATCTGTTTCGTTGTTGTGTAGATTTTTTTGTATTAAAAATGATGTGTTTTCGCCATTTTAGCCAATAAATTAAGACACTAAAAACGAAATTTGAGGACATTTTCAACAAAATTTAAGGAACGATGCATATATATTACTAAAATATATGTAAAAATTAAATAGCCAAAATGCTGCTATATTTATCCCGCGAAGGATAAAAATAAATGAAAATTAAGTAACTATTTAGCCTACAAATAGAATTTATTCAATCCATGTAGATAAAGTTCCTTTAGTGTACCAAGCTTCTTAGCTGCAGATTAATTTCAGTTGCCTTGTCATATGCTTTTATTGCTTCATTAAATTTATCTAAATTATCCAGAGCATTTCCTTTATTGTACCAAGCTACTGAATTCTGCGGGTTAATTTCAATGGCTTTGTCATATGCTTTAATTGCTTCATCAGATCTATTTAAATCATCTAGAGCAACTCCTTTACTTATCCAAGGCATTGGACTCTGCGGATTAATTTCAATTGCTTTATCATATGCTGCTATTGCCTCATCAGATTTATTTAATTTGTATAGAGCAGCTCCTTTAAAGTGCCAGGCATATGAGTTATGCGGGTTAATTTCAATTGCTTTGTCAAGTTCTTTTAGTGCTTCATCAGACTTGTTTAAATTAGAGACATTGTTGCTGCCAGAGTTCAAAATATCTGTTAATGGTATCGCTCCAGTAATACTCACTAGAAAAAAAAACGCCAGCAAAGTGATGCCTAAAGCCTTTATGAGGGTAGGCCTTCTACTTGTTTTATCATTTATCGCTTTTTTCATTTTCAGCCTCTTGAAGTGGTTTCAGACATTAATGATGAGAAGTAATTACAAAAATACAACTGAATAATACTTCAATCTACAAAGTAAACTTTTCTACTAAAAAAATATATTTTTTAATTTATTAAGACATTTTTTATATGAATATTAGTTATCGAATTCATCCAAATTTTCAAAAAAAACATGAGAACAATATTTTAATTTACAGGTAGCTATTAAGAAAAAAAAATTTAATCTGGATTACTATACAAGTCAAAAAAACTCCATTGTAATGTAGGACATAAATATCTAAAAATAAGGATTCAGGGATCTTAGCACAAAACATATGCATCTTTAAGAAAGATAAATTCAGTTTTTTGTGGCAAAGAAAATAATACAGAGACAATTAAAATTTACAGAATTTTTGGTATACTGCCATCTATTTTTTATCGTTGTCTTTTCTGTAGAGACTTTTTATTACTTTCCGCTTTTTCAATTGATTATGGGCAATTGCTAGCGTAATTAATGATAAATTTTTACACTTGAAAAATATTAAAAAATTTCTAAATTGAGAGATTCTAGATCCAAAACAGCAGTTGTAAATATAAAATGAGTATAATTGCATATACTCATATGCGGATGGTGATATCTATGGATATTGTTTACATATTTAAGGCATTGGCTGATGAAAACAGAATAAGAATACTGAATCTTTTAAGAAGCGGTGAATTATGTGGCTGCGATATTGAGTCAGTCCTGGGCATTAAACAGTCCAAAGATTCCAGACACTTAAATAGGCTGAAAATGGCAGAAATTATAGTTTCTAAAAAAAGTCTAACTGGGTCTATTATCGACCTAATAGTGTAATTTTTCAAAGATTTTCCTTCCTTTTAATCATCATCGACGACTAAATAGAGGAAAACAGCGTTTGTAACGAAGATTTAGAATTACTGACGAAGATCAAAGAAAGTGGTAGAACGTGCGATTGATTGAGAAATTATTCGGTTTATCAAAAAGCATATAGGTGTTCGTTTTGGAAAAATCTGTTGTATCAAAATTATCTTTTCTAAACCGCTATTTAACCCTATGGGTTTTTTATCTATGTTTATCTGTGCGGGTTTAGGTTTCGTCTATCCATGATTTGCCGGCTTTTTAAAAAATTTATCTATAGGCACTACATCTA
This sequence comes from uncultured Methanosarcinaceae archaeon, assembly GCA_963733675.1. Lineage (GTDB taxonomy): Archaea > Halobacteriota > Methanosarcinia > Methanosarcinales > Methanosarcinaceae > Methanosarcina. The sequence continues at coordinate 1,158,765 of CAVTET010000001.1, forward strand.
TTCCCATCGCCATTGGTTTAATAGTTATAATGTATCCTCCCCGAGCAAGAGTCAAATACGAGGAATTAGGAAAGGTATTCAAAAATCACAAGGTATTAGGATTATCCTTGCTAGAAAATTGGATCATTGGTCCTATTTTGATGTTTGTATTGGCGATTATATTTCTTAGAGCTTATCCTGAGTATATGGTAGGTGTCATTCTAATCGGTTTGGCCAGATGTATCGAATGGTGATTGTTTGGAATACCCTAGTAGATGGGGATAATAAGTATGCTGCAGCTTTAGTTGCCTTCAATTCTATCTTCCAGTTAGTTTTTTTATTCCGTTTTTGCTTACTTTTTTATAACCACACTACCCGAGTGGCTTGGACTTAGTGGTATGGAAATACATGTATCCATGGGAGCGGTAGCCCAAAGTGTTGGTGTTTATTTCAGTCGAATACCCCGCAGCTTGCTGTGGGGATGGAAAACTTCCCCGATAACCGTTGTTAAATAATAAATTTATATTTTTTGCTACATTTGTACTGTAAATGGAACTAAGACGCGCAAACCATTGTGTATATAAAATAAGATATCACATGGTTTTTTTGTTTGAAGTACCGTAAAAATCTTTTTTTAGGGACAGAACTCATCAACTTTTTGAAAAACGTATGCTTTGAAATTAGTGAAATGATACTGTTTTGAGTTTGATGCAATTGGTAGTGATGGTGATCATGTACATCTTTTTGTTGGAGCTGAACAAACATAAAAACCTATATTGTTTATCTAGGATCAATTCTATTAAGTTAGTATGAGTAATTCGAAGATCTTAACAGATTACTTAAGAAAGTGCCACGCAGATGGACTGACGGAAGAGACAATTGCAACTGCTGAATATACACTTATAAAGTTCATAGAATGGTGTGGAGATCGAGAATTAAAGGAGTTTACTACAGACGATGTTTACGATTATCTGGATTTTATAAATGCCTATACATACATCAGAGCTGGTAAGGCCGTTAAATACTCACCTGGTACACAGCAACGAATTAGAACTGTTTTGAAAAAATTCTTGACCTTTATAAATCCTGAACTAGGAGCCGTAATAAAGTTGCGGACGATAAAAAATGGGAAAATCCCCGAAGATATTTTGACTCGCGAAGAAATTGAAAAATTAATTGATTCATGTCGAAGTAACAGAGATCGGGCTATAATTGCTATTTTTTATGAAAGCGGAGCTAGAAGGGGGGAATTACTAACAGTTCAACTTAAGCATGTGACTTTTGACGAGAATGGGGCAATCCTCAATATCCAAAAAGGGAAAACAGGAAGTCGACGCATTAGGCTTGTATTAGCTTCATCTTATCTTAAACAGTGGATCGACACGCATCCATTAAAGAATGATCTTGATGCTTACTTATTCTGTTCGACTAATTCTCCTTTTAGTGTCGTCACATTTGTAGGACTTGCAGATCAACTGCACAAAATAGCAAGTAGAGCAGCTATCCAGCCAAAAAGAGTTTATCCACATGCTTTTAGACATGCCAGAGCAACCCACTTAGCCGAACAATTACCTGAACAACTTTTGAAAGAATATTTAGGCTGGACAAAATCAAGTAATATGGCGAGTATATATGTGCATATGTCAGGCCGAGATGTGGATAATGCTATACTTAAGTTGCATGGAATCGAGACTGGAGAAGCTACCAAAAAATTCATTGTTAATAAATGCCCACGTTGTAAGGAAATAAATCCAGAAAATGCTTTATTTTGTTTTAAGTGTGGGCTGCCACTTACGCAGGAAACTGCAACAACAGTAGAATCCGTAAAAACCGATTATATGCAACTCGCAGATCTAGACGAAATTAGAGAAATGAAAAATACATTAAAACAGGAGCTAGAGGAACTCTCTAAGCTGAAAGAGATGATGCTTAAAGCTGGAAAATGATTTATATATAATTTTTAATGGATTTTGTTTTAAGGAATCCTTATTTCATCCCATATTTTTCTGGCTTAAAGTTGTAGTCTAAATTTGTTTTATCAATGCAGGTTGCTCGGGCTTGTCATGGCTTAATCTGTGGGCTTAAAGAGACGATGATTAAAACTGGAAATAACTATTTTGCAATTATTATGAGCTAATAATTTTTTCCTGGAATTTTTCGAAATAATTACTATAAAGTGTATCTAATTCTTTAAGTCCAGTTGCTGGGTCCTTTTCTTTATGAATAGAAATTAATTCATTTATTTCGTGAACGAACTCTCTTTCTTCGGGGGAGGAGGTACCATCCATGACGTCTCTCTGAAAGCAGTGGTTGAAAATGAGATCTGAAGTTACTCCCGTATTTATTTCGTGGTAATATTTTATTCTAATTATTTTGTCGCTCAATATTTCAGGAAGTCCTTCCATTATTTTTTTGAATATCTCTACCGAAGTCTTATTCAATATCTCTTGGGGTATTTTATTCAACTCTTCGTTGGGCATTTCTGGGGATTTTTCATGTATCTGTTTCATCATTTTTGGGATTATTTCTTTTGATATTTTTATAGACAACTCTTTTATAATTCGATTAGTTTGTTCTTCATGTGATTTGTCTTCCATTGATGATGGTATTTCTTTTAACATTCGTTCGAATGTTTCTTTTGATATTTCCACACTCAAAAAATATTCTGAAAAATTTTGAAACAAGTCTAATGTCAATAGATCTTTTGGGTATTCACTGTCAACAATTTGTTTAATATTATGAATTTTCGAAATCCTTCTAATACATTTAATGTAAACTTCTTGAATCAATTCTTTGGAACTTTGTTCCACAGCAATCAAATTTTTGATATATTGCTCTTCATTAAAGAGTTCCCCTAACTTGTAAAGTTCAGAAGCCCGGGCATACAATGTTTCAACGTCCGTTTTTATGCACATATCAAAAAAGGAGGCTGACAGGAACAGCTTAACAAAAGATTTTTTTGCACGCATAGAATTTTTAAGAGGACGCTCGGTAAGAAGACGCTCGGTAAGTAGTATATCTAATGATTTTCCACACGTATTTAACTTAATGTCTTCGAAATAAAATCTAATATTTTTCAAGTTTTTGAGTGTTGTTATATTCCAATAATTACGCAGACCGATTTTAGGCGGAATTAGTTCGATACATATAAGGTCTTGCAAATTATGCATGTGCTTATTGATAGTACTTTGATCCATCACTTCATGTTTTTTCTTCAAATGGTCCCTGATAACTGGCTCTGAGACAGGTCCGTTGTTTTTTAAAATGAATTCCAATATGCTGGATTTCACTTCTTTGTGTTTAAGGTGGGATCCTTTCGTTTTTGCCATGTGTAGTGATATGTATGAATACTATTTAAACATAGTTTATAGCATATTCTTTTAAAATAGTATATTGATAATGAAAAATTAAATACATAGGTTATTGATAACCTAGAAACCCTTTTATTGTATATCTGTCATAGCTTATGGCTGAGGTTAAAAGAAATGGTTTTCGATTTCGGAAAAAGAAAAATCCAAAAAGTAGGCTATTCTTTTTTGGTCCCTCTCCCTGTCGATTGGATCAAAAATTTGGATATAGGTAAGGGAGATTTATTGAAAATAGAGATGTTAGATGACCACAGCTTAAAGTTGACCCCAGTTCCACAGGCCCGACAAGACTCTGAAGGAACCAGGAGCGCAACATCAACCAACTAAAAGAAGG
>CAVTET010000002.1:0-14081 GCA_963733675.1 uncultured Methanosarcinaceae archaeon
AAAGCTGTGCATAAAATGACTATCAACATTCAAATTTTAATTTAGGATACTGGTAAGTTAAGCATTAAACTGCTACCAGAGAATCTAGGAAATCTTTTACACTGTTGGTAGGTTATTAAAAGCAATAATTATTAATTTGTACTTTTTGTGCAATTCAAACCTATCATCTATACCAAGAAACTTTATGAGATAGTAAGATGGAACTCGACGAAGTAATAATCACAAGGGCAATTTTTGATGAGTATTCGAAAACCTTTCTTGATTACACAGATATTGATGTGGCACTTGTAGGAGGCGGGCCTGCAAATCTGGTTTTTGATAGGTTCTAATGTCTTTAAAAACTTTACTAGTCAGTTTGATAATTGGTTTCTTGTTTGTGTTACTTGGTTTAGGGATGTTAATAGAACGTGAATTTTATGGAGCATGGGGTATTGGTCCAAGTTTTAAATAAATTAATCATTACGGAATCCTAAAAAAGTCGGACCGAAATAGAAAAACTACTAAACAAAGAAGACAGCAACGGGGCTTCAGTTCCAAATTGAGTGATACCAAAGATTTAAAATAATTATATTATGAATCTATATTTGTGCACATCTACATAATGTTGATTTAAGTATTAAATTGGAGAATTATGACTATTTCTGATCGTCTGTGTTTCGATGACGTAGAGATTAGAGTCCGAGAACGGACAGCTGAGTTGGAAAAAGCCAATCAGGCATTACGCACCGAAATTCTAGAATACAAGAACGCTGAGAATGAGCTAATTGAACTTAAGGATAAATCCAAAGCTGAAATAATGCGCAGATGCGATCGTATTCTTGAAGGAATCAGTAAAATCTTCAGCATTGCATTGCAGGCCAAAACAGAAGAAGAGCTGGGATATGAGTGCCTATCGGTAGCCTTAGAAGTGACAGGTAGTCAAATTGGTTTCGTTTCTTTAATGGGTGATGACGGGCTACTGCACGATATTGCAATTAAAGACGTGGGATGGGAATCTTGTGGGATACATGACAAGACTGGGTATCGCCGTCCCCCGGAAAATTTTGTCATGCATGGCTTGTATGGTAGTATCATTAACAGCAATAGAAAAGGCTTTTTTACTAATGATCTACCGTCGCATCCCGACAGCATCGGCCTATCCCATTTCTATCCCCAGCTTCAATCGTTTCTTGGCATGCCCCTATCCTTGGATGGTAAAATAAAGGGCTTGCTTGCGGTTGCAAACCGTGACGGTGGTTATAGTGAAGAGCAGCAGACGGATCTTGTAGCTATCATGCCAGTGATTGTGGAAGCTCTTCAGAGACAAAGGTCGGAAGAGGATCTTAGTGAAGCTTATGAGAATCTCCAGGTGCAATCCGAGGAGTTGAATGTTCAGTCTGAAGAACTGCGGATGCAAAACGTGGAGTTGCAGATTAAATCAGAGGAACTTCGTGCAGCATATGAAGTTACGCTGGAGAGCGAGAAATGGTTCCGTATTATGGCTAACGCGATCCCACAGTTAACTTGGATCGCACATCCTGATGGCTATATCTATTGGTATAATGAACGCTGGTACTCTTACACCGGTACCACACTTGAGCAGATGGAAGGTTGGAGTTGGCAGAGTGTTCATGATCCAGAAGTGCTGCCCAAGGTACTGGAGCAGTGGAAGGCTTCGCTTGCTACTGGACAAGTGTTTGATATGGAGTTTCCTTTGCGCGGCGCTGATGGCACTTTCCGCTCGTTCCTAACGCGCGTTTTGCCCTTGAAAGATGCTGCAGGAAACATCCTTCAGTGGTTTGGGACAAGTACAGACGTCACCGAGCGCAAAAAAGCTGAAGAAAAAATTCAAACCTTAGCGAATATTGTGAAATCATCAAGTGATGCTATCCTTACTTTATCCCTTGATGGTATTATTACTATCTGGAATAAGGGTGCTGAGCAGATTTATGGTTATTTGGCTGAGGAAGTTGTGGGAAAAAGCGTATCAATGCTCGCACCCGATGATCTCAAAAGTGAAACAAAAAAGCTAATTGAAAAGGTTAAGCTGGGAGAAAAGATCCAGCACTATATAACTTCAAGGTTAAGAAAAGATGATAAGTTAATATATGTTTCAATGGCTCTTTCTCCTGTTTTTGATGCATCTAAAAAGCTTGTGGCTATCTCGGCTGTTACTAGAGATATTACTCAAAAAATGGAGGCCGAAAAATCTTTATTAAAAGCTGAAATAACCAGAAAACAAGAGCTCCATCATAGAATCAAAAACAATTTGCAGGTGATCTCTTCTCTACTGGATCTTCAAGCTGATAAATTTAAAAATAGAAAGTTTATTAAAAATTTTGAAATTTTGGAAGCTTTCAGAGAAAGCCAAGATAGAGTTATATCTATGGCTCTTATTCATGAGGAATTATACAAACATAAACAATTAGAAACTTTGGAATTCTCGGCATACATTCGAAAACTGGTTAAAAAACTTTTCCAGACTTACATACTAAATAGCAAAAATATTCATCTGCATATGGACCTGGAAGAAAATGTATTCTTAAATATGGATGACGCAGTTCCTTTGGGAATAATTATCACTGAACTGGTTTCAAACTCTCTTAAACATGCATTTTCAGGGAGAGATGAAGGGAGAATTTATATCAAACTAAGTAGAGAAAAAAACGGAGAACGTATAAATAACAGAGAAGACGGCAAATATGAAGGTTGTAATATTACAGGTTTAATTTTGAAGGTTGCAGACGATGGAGTAGGTATACCTGAAAGTATCGATTTAGAAAATCCCAACAGTCTTGGCATACAGTTGGTAACTGTCCTAGTAGATCAGTTAGATGGAGAACTTGAGCTGAAAAGGAGTAATGAGACGGAATTCACTATTAAGTTCACAGTAACAAAAAAATAAAAAAGGATCAACTAATGCAAGATACATAACTTTTATAGCAAAGACTATGCATTGAAATATCAATTTTGAAAGCCTACTCATTGGCCCATAACACTGTTTTTGTGATGAAGGATGCTGCGTTAATCCCAATTTCTGTATTTTCCTTCATCATGAAAATTTAGTTCTGTATCAACTACCTAGTATAAAATTATCGTATTTACTGATGCAGAAGTTTTCATACAAAACCTGCACATCTCAGGGTCAAGATAATTTAAGTATTTGAACCAAAACTATATTGCTGCTCAGTAATTTTATCATGAAATCAAAATACTCGCAGTACTTATTTCTCCCCATGTTGCTTTGTATCCTGTCTGATCTGCTTCTTTCTGGCATTTTAGATGAATCTGATCCTATAAGCCAATTAATAAAATAGGAAAAGTAACAAAAAACTACTATATTTTTAATAGTATTTTGTGGATTTGTTACAGATCCTGAATATAAAAGTTAAAATGTATAGTTATTTATTCAAGTGCTGACAGTGAAATTTATAATTATTGATCTTACTGTTGAAAATGCACTAAACTCAAAAAAGATATGTAAAATTGTGTAATCCAAAATCCATATCTTTATGATTAAAGTTTGACTGCTTTATTTATTTTAATACATAGCTAATAGAAATCGATCATTTGATTCAGGGTCTACTAATTCTTGATAAAATTTATCTAATTTGCTAAAGAAATTACTAAATTTTCCTGGTTGTTTATATTTAATCATGATTTCATTGGCTAATTCTAAATCAGCTAATATTGCTTCTCTCCTTACAATAGTATATGATCCTATTTTCCTATTAGGAAATGTGTGATTTTCTATTGTTTTTTTTACAAAGTAGTGTTCATCTTCGGAAGCCACTTCAAATAATATATCGTGATCGAAAAAGTGTTTTAAAAGCAAGTCATTTTCTGAGAGCATATAATCTAATGCGGTCTATCATGACAACCCCTTCAGAGATCTACAAATTAGGACTGCCAGTACAATACTCAATCAGTGATTTCAAAAGATTGTGCAAGGACTTTGGAGAATGGAAAAATGAGAACAATAAAATAGAATTTTCCGATATGATTGACCTTGTAATTAAAAATGAACTAATTCCTAATGGGAAAGTTCAGATCTATGACGAAGCCCAAGACATGACTCCCCAAATGTACACAGTTGCAAAAGTATGGTCAGAAGGAGCAGACAGGGTATTTTTAGCAGGGGACCATTTGCAGACATTGTATACATATAGTGGAGCAGAACCGAAATTATTCTTAGACTGGGGAGGAGAGCTCGAGATATTGCCAGAAAGCAAACGATTAACGAAAGACATATGGGCGATTGCAAGCGATATTATAAAGAAAAATACCCCTTACAATGCCCCACAAATCAAGACGCGTTCAGAGACGGGCAATGTAAAACAGATCAATCATACAAATCTTGAATCTTATTTGTTAAAATGCCCACATGATGCTGAAACATTTCACCTAGTACGAACTAACTACCTATGGGGAGAGGTAGCAGAGATTCTTGCTAGATGTGGGGTTCCTTTCAGTGGAATTACAAGATACTCATGGACACAAAGCGAGCGTAATCTATACAATGCGATTCAATCAATTCGGATATTCAGACAATTAACAAAATCCGAATTTTGTGCATTATTGGATTATTATCCTGCAAGATTAACGGGAGCTCCAAGCAACCCAAGAGATGTAGCAGATTACAAAGCAGACATTGAAGCGAGAGCTAGTATCCCAACAATGACCAAATTAAATCCTAATCTTATAGAATCGATAAAAACTGAAGACCCGCTTAAACTGTCAAATATTAAAAAAGGATTAACAAGGCTGAAGATAGAAGGAGCATTCCGAAGGGGGCTGCTAAGAATATCAGCAAATGATGTGAGCATGGTCAAAATTCTCACAATTCATGGGTCAAAAGGAATGCAAGCAACAAATGTATTTTTACACACCGGAATTACAAGAGCGATCGATCAGGGAATGCTGACAAAAAAAGGTAGGGAAAACGAAGCTTTTGTTTGGTATGTCGGAGTTACAAGGACATATAACAATTTGGTATTTGTGTCATATCCAGGCTGTCAATATCAAATATCAGGGGTATGTACTTGACTAAGACAATGGAGATAACGGCAACTGAAGAAACCATTTTACATTATCTAAACCCGCTGATAAAGGAAACAATTATCAGAGTATCGAATTATGGGAACTGCAAAAGATGGGCTAACGGAGATCGATTCCACTGGTACAGTGATTATGAAAAACAGCCTATACCGATGACGGACAAGTATTATGACGAGTTGGTAAAAAAGCACCGTACCTTATATAGCACACTCTCACTGTTCAACAAAAATGTGTTTGGGCTAGAATTCCGGAACCTGACATCAGACGAAAAAAAGAATATAAGCAAGCAGTATGTTGAGAAATATACATTAGGGATTGATATTGATACAGTGGACGAAGTCAAAGGACACGGTATTAACATTCAGGAACCTAAAGTAAAGGAAGCAGTTGAAGCAGCTGCACAGTGGTACGTAGATAAGTTCAGAAAATTTGCTCCAAATTCAGTATATTGTTTGTTCTCTGGTGGCGGGATTTACGTACTGTTACACCATGAAGTCTTAAAGGATTATTTTGAACGAATTGGTTTTGGTGGGAAGGAAGATTATATCAAGCTTATAAAAACGCTTATAGATACTATTAATGAATTGACTAAGGCATACGAGATAGAATTCTTTAAAAAATATCCAGACTACATAAAATACGTAAAAATTGACCACATTAACGGTGCAAAATGGATATTTAAAACCATATTCAGCGTTCACAAAACTCATAAATTTGCAGTAATTCCACTAGACCAAAATAATATAAAAATTAAATTTGAAGAAGCAACAATTCCACTGAAAGAAGAAATAATTAAACGGGGAGCATATTGGTATACAGTTTATGATGATACGAATGATTTTTTGGTAGAACTGTCTCCATACCTTCAAAAAATTGAGAAAAAAACGTTAGAACAAGAACGAAAACAATTTACTTCCCCAACTCAATTCAGAGTATCAGATATGAGTCATGATTATGATGAATACCCACCTTGCATAAAACACATATTAGGATTGGATAGATGCGGAGTAGGTGCAACCCGAGCACTCGCGTTTTTAGCATCATTTTTAGGACATATCGAGCAGGACGCTGATAAAGCATATAATATATGGTCAAAAGTTGCAAAAAGGTGGCATGCGGTAGCTCTGGAATCAAATGTATTTCAATCCCATTATAAAGTCATGCACTGCGCATCTTGCACAACCTTAAACACCTACAGGGGCGGTTTTCCACACGTGGATATCATAGAAATAGGAGCATGCAAGCCAGATTTAAGATGCCTGCAAATTAACTCTTCTAACCCTATATATTTATACTGATAACAAAATGTACATAGAAAAACTCAAAGCTGATTTTCTTGCCAACTAGTTCAAAAATGTTTTTGTAACGGGTATATTCAGCTTTCAGATAGGTAGTTACCCTTAAATTACAGCTATTGATATCGTTTTATACAAAGCAGATATATTTGTAACGGGTATATAATCATTTTTTTTTGTTTTTGAAAATATCCGTTACACCCATTACACCCGTTACAAACTAAATTGGTAAGGGCAGATAATATCGTTTTTGGTGTAATGGATTGAGTACATTTTACCAGTTACACCCGTTACATACTCAGAAGCTATAAGATTAATTTCTTGCCATACCTATTATAAACATTTATTAGAATCGTGTCTGTATCCATTCAATATCCCCAATAAGTGATTTAAATGATCCTAGATGTCAAAAAGTTGATCTGTGAACTGCAAGTGGGTCAATGCATGCAGCCCATAGAAGGGTTGGTTGAAAGGTAGGGTAGACCTTTAAACTATGACTCAATTTAAATTAAATATAGTTTTTTTATATATTCTAAATAGCAAAATTCAAACTAAAAAATTATGAAGTCTTGATTTTATAATACCTATCTAAAAAAAGGAACAATTTTTGGATATCCAGATAAAACCTGGAACCTACTCATTTAATATTGTTATTTTTATTTACTTCTCAATTGGTAATTTTTTTTCTATCTTATGGTGTTTGAAGTGATTTTTTGATTTATGTTTACTAAAAGGAGCTTTAGTTTTGGAAAAATTTACTTTATCTTTTAGAACGTTACCACCTATAAACTGCCCGATGGCAACTGGATGTGATCCGACAGTTACATTAGTTATAACCTTGTTTGTGGTTGTGTCGATTACAGAGACAGTATCATCGTTCCAATTCGCTACATATACCTTTTTTCCCGTTGGGTTGACTGCAACTCCATTAGGTTTTTCTCCTACAGGCACTGTAGCTATAACTTTGTTTGTTTTAGTGTTAATTACAGATATGGTATTGCTGTCCTCATTTGCCACATATACTTTTTTTCCATCCGGTGTGACTGCAATTCCATAAGGAGACTCTCCTACCTTTATATCGGTAACGACAGTGTTTGTAGCTGTGTCAATAACAGAGACAATTCCAATAGATGTATTTTCACCATCCGAATTAGTTACATAGATTTTTGTTCCCACTGGATTGACTGCAATTCCCTTAGGAAATAATCCGCTTACATGTACTGAAGCTTTAATAGTATTAGTGGACGTATTAATTACAATTACGTCGTCGTTGTCATAGCACGTTACATAGACTTTTTTCTCATCCGGACTTACTACAATTCCATAAGGCTCACCTGATAATGGTATAGTGTTTGTAACTTCATTTGTCGCAGTGTCAATAACAGAAGCACTTCCTCCCTTTAGTCCTCCATTATTCGCTACATAAACTTTTTTTCCACTTGGACTGACTGCAACTCCATAAGGAGTTGTGTCCTTTCCTACATTCACACGATCTATTTCCTCATTTGTAGTTTTGTTAATTATAGATGCAGTTCCATCATGGTCGCTCATCAAACATATTCTCTCAGTTGGACCAGCTACAAGTCCATAAGGATATGCCAGCCCCCCTACAGATATATTGGCTGTAACCTTGTTTGTGTCTGTGTCTATTACGGAAACGGTGTCTACCCAATCCGTTACATAAACTTTTTTCCCGTATGTGGTAGCTGCAACTCCATATCCCCCTATATTTACAGTGGCTGTAACTTTATCTGTTGCTGTATCAATTACCGATACATTGTTGCTGCCTTCATTCGTAATATAAGCAAAGGGCGTTGCAGATGTGATACTTATCAGCACTAAAATAATAAATGCTGACATCAAGGCTATTGAAAATAACTTACGTATACTTATCATGTATTTTCCCCCTTTTCTAGACCTAAATTTAAAAAATTATTATATGTTCCATTTTGTATAGAATATTTATCAATCTGCTGGTTCAGAAGTATCAGTCCGTGGGGGGTATTTTTAAACAATTGCCGGGAAACAATCATGTTAAATTCAATTGCATATTGTTTCAGACAGTTGCCAGTATAGACAGGGAAAAAGCAGAAAGATTAGATCAAGAATGGAGAGAAAACGGGGGACGATGTCCCCTGATAGCTGAAGACACGGAAGACATCAAAATACATAAGAAGACAAACAAAGATGACTTCTGTATAAACGATTTCAGTAGCAACGATAATAATATAGTCTATATAAATAAAGATATCAGAAGACAAGAAATAAAAGAGAAGATAGGAGAACAGAATTATACTCCCAATTTAGAATACCCCCCAGCAGTTGTAAATAATGAACAAGAAAAAGATGAAAAAATATTTTCTTACAAGTAAATGGAAAAAGTCTGTCTTCTGGTGAAATTCAGGGAAAAGTGTGCCAACAGCTATCGAAAAGCAGAATACAAACTGATTGTCTTTCGGTGTCTTCTGATGTCTTCACTACCCCTAATTTGTCTTCTGAAGCAATTGTAGACACTGATGAACAAAGACATGTTGATAATTCAGATTTAGCTCCGCTACTTAGAAAAGCATTAAACAAACTTGCTAACTCTAATGAATATAATGGTGTAGTAGAAGACATAGACGCTTTTGTAAGTGTATTTAACGAAAGGACCCCTTAATACAAAATACGGTTTGGCCAGTGGGCGGTATTATATAACGCAGAAAAACAGAAAGCTAGGGATTGGAAGTAATAGTCCTAGATATTAAAAAGTTGACCTTATAAGTTGTAGGGATTTTCACCCTACAGCTTGCGCACTTATCTACTTTGATGATATATGGGATGCTGTTGCAAATATAATTAAATTTAGTAAATTATATACTTTTGCTAATATATTATTCGAATCTAAATGATTTAGTATTAACATTAGTGGTTCTTATTTCAGAATTATGGTAGATACATCCTTTCTAGGCAATCGATGACTACATCTCAACCCCAAAAGCATGTTTACACTTCCTGTAATAGGAGAATTGCATTTAATTCCTGAAAATGCCTAGATTGTCCCGCAATCGATCTTTTTATGCTTTATTTAATTGGTGTAGGTGAACAGGCGCAAATCTGAAATGTCAAAAAAGTTGATCTTGTAGCCGCAGGTGTCAGCTGCCTGCAGCCTGTTGGAGAATCTATTGCAAGGTACTGGAATACCTATACTATATAACAAGATTTAATTAATAATATACTTTTTGCATATATACTATATAGTCTAGTTTTGAATAAATAGTATAGAACATAAGTGAAAACCTAGCTAAAAACCAAATGGATTATCCCCCTTTACTTTATTTATATCTGATAAAAGTGATAAAAACATATAAAAAATATCGAGAACCTACCCAAAGTTCTGATTATGTACGAGCCTGGGGAATTGAATTGGTCAAAAGAACGACTTAATCTGAGCTCACTAGTGAGACTTTTATTAAAAGTTCAATGAATTAATCATTGCCTTTCCAAAAAAATGGTCCACCGAGCCTGAGAATGGCGTATTGTGGATTTGACGTGTATAACCCATTTCCATACAGAACAAAATGAACTAAATGTTCAAATATAATACTGATTAATATTAATTATAAAGTAAAAACGGTGATAATATGGCTCGTCCTTCGAAACTGACTCCTGATATACAAAAAAGAATTGGCGATAATATTGCTTTAGGACACACATACCGGTTGGCTGCAGAATCAGTTGGTGTCACATATAAAACATTCAATGAATATATGAACAGGGGACAGACAGAGAAATCTGGGAAATATTTCCAGTTTTATAAATATATTCAAAAATGCAATGCTGATGCCGCAAAAGTTCTTTTGAACGCATAAACGAAGCAGCCAAAAATGGTAACATGCAAATGTGTACTTGGATACTTGAACGCCGTTTTGCGTCAGACTTTGGACGCCGGGTCTATAAGAAAACAAATATTGTATCTGATAATCAAAATGTGAGTGTTGAGATAGCATTCAATGATGCAGATGGCATTAGGGCACAAATTATAGAGAAGTTTGCATTGGGCAGAGATAATTAAAAATTTTTTATTCTATTGTGTAATTATAACGGGAGTTACCAAAATCGCCACCATGGTTTCTTTGCTCCCGGAGCTTCAATTGTTTTTTGATTTAGGATAGTTTGAACTTGTATCATATAGTTATTATGGATACTTTTTAAATCATCTATTTCTTTTCTCAAAAACTCAATTTCGATCTGCTGTTCCTGTATCCGACCATTGTCCGGCGCTGTCTGGCAGTTGTCGCACGGATCATTTGCTCTGATTAATAAGTCTAGCCCTTTGATTATAGCTTCTGTCGGACTATCATACCCCAGTTGTCGCACAGATTCAAGAGTTATAACTGAGATGCGAACACTTATCTTACGTTTCTCATCTGCCATATTATCTGGCATATGTCAGGCATTTAATATAAAGTGTCGCACGTTATTTGGAAAGAATATTATGTCCGAAACGGTCCGGCACGGTAATGCCAATTGAAAAGTTGATTTTTATAAGAAAACCGTGTCGATCTCAGACTCATGGAGCTTTTGGACCTCATGGAGCTTATGGAACTCCTAAAACATCTGGAGCTCCTGGAACACTTGGAACTAATTAACCCAAACACCCATTGTAAATAGAAAAATAAAGAAATAATAATTATATAGTACTCAAAACAAAATTAAAAATACGAATAAACGAAATCAAAACTCAATTTTTCAATACTTTAGTCTCAATTAATAAATTTCTAATAAATTCTCTATCTCTTTACTTTCAATGAGAACTAATTTTTTAATGTGTCTTGATGCTGTTTACGTCAATATATCTGAATATTAGTTGAATAGCAACCGTTCATCACAAATCAGAATTTTTTAGGGAGCTACACAAATGTTCCAGACTGAACCTACAATTTGCCTCCAACACCTTGGAAACCAATTTTTTACACATCTAATGCAGCAAATAACTCAAATGGGATATCCCTCGTCAATAGTGCCCATCATAGTTATAGCTATTTTTGGCATTGATTTTAAAAAAAGTTTTCTTCTGTTTCAGCTATTTATGTGGACAGACCTGGTTACCGATATTCTAAAAATATTAGTCGGATTTCCAAGGCCTTATTATGTGGATAAAAGGGTCATTAACCTAGAAAATAACATAACAAGTACATCGAGTTTTAGTGGGAATAGAATAAAAGGCATTTTTGCTCTTCCTGACAACCAGATTCTTAACACATTTCGTCTTCAAGAAGCTTTTAAACCTGGTTCTCTTGGTTTTCCTTCAGGGCACGTGTCGCTTACAACCGCACTATGGGGAGGGGATGCAACTGTTTTCAACAATCGGTTAATCAAAATATTAACTCCTTTCGCAATGGTATTGATGGCATTTTCAAGAGTATACCTAGGGAAACATTTCATAGGAGATGTTGTAGGTGGAGCTATTGTCGGATTAATTTCCATAGTAGTTTTTGCGTATTTCCTGAAAAGCTCTCTGAGACAAGATTTTTTTAAAAAAGAGAGTTTTGAATTGGCTTTCAGACATGAGAATTTATTTTTTTACTGTTTTATGTTCGTTATTCCTATTATACTCATAGCATTCTCTCTGATAGGCTCTCATCCTTTAAACACTGATATGGGATATTTACTTGGCATGAATGTCACATATCTCCTTATTATGAGAAAAGGAATACCAGATGACACCGGAACTGCGGGACAGCGGGCTACACGGGTGTTTATCGCGCTCCTGCTGTTTGAAGTGCCAAAAATAATTCTCAGCTGCGTGTTTTGTACAAATTACTTATTTGCAATAGAATTTCTGAAAACCTTCATTCCTGCATCTACAATCTGGGTTTCGGTAGTCATCTGCGAAAAATTTAACCTATATAAAAGAAATGAAGAAAGTTTATGAGTAAGCCAGTTGACTTAACTTCAAAGTGCTGTGGAATGCAAAGCAAATGCATGTTGTGGGTTGTATAGAAAAAATATCGGATTTCAAAGAAACTAAATAAAAAAGTTTATAATGTACTAGACCAAATATTGTTTTGTCGAACAGACAAACAAATCCTCATACAGTAAATTCGATACTGTTGATGTGTTAGCATAGCAGTATTAATCTCTCCAAATTCATAATACACTTTGATTTCCATAATAGTTAATTTTTGCAACGTAAGACCCATCCCCATGATGGACTCTATATCATTTTTTTGCCACACAAACAGAGTCCAGAGTCAATGAGTAGGATAACAAAGCTGGTATTCTAATGCAGAGTTTTTGCTATAAAACCTATGTATCAGTGAAAGCAATACAGGAGCTTTATCAATACCATAATTAACTTATCTCCTTCTTTTGAAACAAAAAAACCGAGTTATCATTTTTTTCCCGAACTTTGAGTACACCGATTTCTTGTACTTTAATACTTGAAATGTAGGATGATATAAAAAAGAAATAATAATTTCCTGCATATACACTAAAAAGGTGTAGAAATGAAAGCTGGAGTTTTAGTTTCTCATATTCTGTTATTAACCACAACACTTTTTTTACTTTTCACAATAGTTCCAGCAGCTGAATACAAAATAGTTAATATAGAAGTTAATGCAGAGAATAACGAAGGAAATGCTAAAATAGGATTTAATAAAGCTTGAAATGAGCTAAATAATTAAAAAGGGGTTATTACAGTTCCCCTTTATTTTTTGCCGACATTACTTTATGCACTTGTGGGATTTGGTAAGTTCCATTTAATACCTTGGACCTGGTAGATACATTTTATATATCACATAAAAATTTCCATTGGGTGTGGATAGCCAATTTGATTCTTTTCTAGAAGGTTCACCGTGTTTGATGTAATGTCCAGGGAACTGTCTAGATTTACCATGTAACACATTTTTATATTCAGATTATATAGCTGCCACATCCACCGTATCCGATGCCGTAACCGCAGCTGCCATACCAGGGATATCCAAAGCCATAGCCCCAGCCGCCATACCAGGGATATCCAAAGCCGTAACCCCAGCCACCGTAGCCACCCCAGCCACCGTAGCCGCCATGGCCCCAATGGGCCGCCGCGTGCACTAGCTGCAACTGCTGACAAAGATGTTACAAATAAAATGCCAGTAAAATGGCAAGTACCTTTTTCATACTGAGTTTCAACATTTATTCCACTCCTTTTATTATATTTATAAGATAATATTTTTAGCCTTATCTTTGAATCATTGCTCTATCGATTAATAGTGAAACCAAACTTAACCGGCCTGCTAGTAAAAAGACAAGCATCTTTGTTACTGAGCAGCAATCATTAGTAATGTTTTAATTATATATAAATATTATTAGATTAATAAAAAAATAAATGTAGAAGAGTTCACGAATGAATCCACACGTTTAAAAAGCGTATTTCTGCATTAAAATGGAAAAAAATAAAGCATCAAATACCCTTCAATAAAATTCAAAAATGTAATTAACAACATAATTCCTATAATAACCCACCAGCACTACACTAACTGTGACTATGTGCTGAACCCTCACACTAACCAATGGATTGAAATGCTAATCAATGTGTATAGGCACCTATAATATATTCAAGTTTTAAGACCAGCTCCACTTTCAAGACAATGTTTCTAAGCATCTATAAATTCCAATTGGCTCTGTATCACTTTACTTCATCAAAAAATAGAATCCAGATCCGACAATTATTATTAACACATCTTATGCTTTTTCGTTTTCCTGATGCACAGTTTTTGTGTGTAA
>CAVTET010000003.1:0-668156 GCA_963733675.1 uncultured Methanosarcinaceae archaeon
CCAAAATTTTCTTTGATCACTTCAGATAATTCACCGACTGGTTCTTTGTTGGAATTGTTTGCAGGAGTCATCTCCCACCAAAAATAATTATGAAGGACATGTCCTCCCAAATTAAAAGCCAAAGCTTTCGCATTTGCCTTATAATCAAACTCAGTTCCTTCCCGCTCTTGCTTTGTCCATCATTTGCAAAATTGAATTCGCATTAGTTACATAAGCCTGATGATGTTTATCATGGTGTATTCTTAATTGCTCTTCGGAAATAAAAGGTTCCAAGTCTGCATATCCATATTTCAAATCTGGTAATTTGTATAATTCTTTAGCCATATTATCTTCCTCTGTTAGAGAACAATAGATTTCGTAAAATTAGTTCATGAATCTGGATCATAATTTTTCAATTTTAGAAAATTCTATTCACAAATCTTGCTATCATCTATCTTAAAGAGCTGAAATTTCTACAGAAATTTACATTCCAATAGCTTTATTTGTTTTCTCGATTGACTTTGCACCTTCACTTTCCAGTTCCATCATGGCCCTAATAGCATCCACATTTTCGGGAACTACGATAGATTCCTGATGGATTGCTTGGAAGAAGTAGATCTCCTTCTCAGTCACTGTTATGGATTCAGGCCAAATACAATTCTCCCACATGTCATTTCTGGGCCGCCCGATATCTCTGGCAACTTCTATGATTTCAGCTGTTGAAGTAATCCCCTGTCCTACGAAATGTATCCTGGACTGGGTACTGAAAATTTTCTTGATATCTTCTGCAGTGCAGTCAGTGTTAACTTCCATATTCACAGTATGCAGGTGCATTAGAGTTGTCGGAACTACCAGTGCTGCAGATGTGATATTGATGTTTGGAAGTACACTCTTTACATCAGGTCCATGATGGGACGGAAGTTTCACTGGGTGAAGTACAATTGAATTAACAGGCCCCTTTTTAATATCGTTGGGGTCGACAGCCCTCCTTGCAACAGTTACCCTCACTTTCTTTACTTCGAGTTCACTGTATATCTGGGATATTACCCTGCAGAGTCCTGTGGTATTGCATGAGACCACCCTCACAAGGTCACGACCCAGAGCCTGATCATAATTACTGATCGCATTAAAAGAGAAACCTGTAAGTGGATGACTCTTCTCCTCCCTGCCAAATCGCCTTTACTCCGGCTTTCTCATATAAAGGCTTATTTTTTTCCCCAACTCCACCTGGAGTGCAGTCCACAACAAGGTCGGCTTTTCCGATCATTTCTTCAATTGTTCCGGCTGCTGGCATCCCTGCCTTCTCAAAAACTTCAATATTCTCAAAAGGTGCGTATATATCGTACCCGAGTTGATTGGCTACTGCAGCTTCATAGTTAGGCTTTGTCTTGGAAATTCCAATAATTTCCATGTCATCCTGAGCCCTAACAGCGTCTGCAACTCTTTTTCCTATGGTTCCGTAACCATTTACTGCAATCTTTGCTTTAATCATTTGTTACCCCAGCCTATCTGATTTTGGATTCTAGACTTAGCCTCTTGATGTCCAAAATCAAGTACAATAGGTGTATATTGTCAAATTCTCTCATTAGGCAATTAAAATAATTAAAAAAGATATAACATCAATTGAACCGACATTTTGCGGATGTACACAGATTTAGAATTCCTTTGTCTATTCCCCCACTATTGTTCATTGAAAGTTATATTGATTTTTGAGCCGCTATCATATTGAGAAAATCGATGGCATTTTTGTGTACATCGATGGAAAGTGGAATAAAATTTAGCAAATTATTAAGCGCATTCCAATTCATGAATCATTTATATATTATTTATTGGCATATGACTAAATTTAGGAATTTCTCGAAATCCTCTAAATTATATTCAATCTATAGAGATTTGCTGTTATATGCTTCAGTTTTCGGCATTTCCGTGTAAAGAAGCTTTTTCTTTAATCATCGCCTTACTCGATTTTCACATCTACTAATTTTTCTAAAGGCTGTTGGTAAGGTACTGTCACTTTAAGTACACCGTTTGAGTATTTAGCAACTGCTTTTCTCGGGTTTACTGGACAGCAGATCGAATAACTGTCCAGATACTGAACTCCTTCTTTACTAGCAGCTACATAAAAACTGTCTTCGGTAATTTTAAAAGAAATATCTTTCTTTTCGACTCCTGGAAGAACTACTTCAATTAGAAAGTTTTCGTAATTGTCGTCAGGATATGCACAGATAATTGGTGATAATCTCAAGGTTTCCGCCATCTTATTACCCCTAATATTCATACATGATTAAGGCATCTATTAAATTGCTTATTTCAGTTCGGTTTTATATCTTTGATTACAATTAATTTTTTGTTTATTTTAAATTATTTATACAAAAAATAGTTTCTTAATAAAAATTATTTTCCCATAAAATATTTTAACCTAGAATAATAATTTTATATTAATTATGTTGTTATTACTTTTGGAGATCTTCACAAATTTAACATTGAGATTCTTATTCTCTAAAAAAATGCAGATTAATCTTAAATCAAATTTTCATTTTAAAGGCCTTATGAGAGTTATCATTGAAGTTATATTATTAAGCTGAAATTTTTTACATATGTTTTCATTCCCTTAGGTCCTATCACAAATTTGAAAAATGATTATAATTTCTATTCCGTTGAAATTGTCAAAGAAAACTATATATATCCCTCCTTCAATATACTTAAAATAGCACAACTATTGTGTTATAACTTTATTTTATGGAGATATTTGATATGAATTGGCCTGTGAAGAGAATATTTCAAGGACCCACACGCTGGGATCCATTTGAAGAGATTAAGAAAACCCAGGAACGTCTGAACCTGTTATTTGAGGACTTCATGCCTAGGGAAGAATGGGAAGGAGGAAATGTATTTACTCCTGCCATTGACATAAAGGACGAAGGAAGCAAGCTTTTGGTAACTACCGACCTGCCAGGAATAAATAAAGAGGATATTGAGCTAAACCTTAAAGAAGACATGCTTGAGATAAGTGCAAAGAGCGGAAAGGAAAAAGAAACCGAAGAGGGAGGATATATTCGTAAGGAAAGAGAATATACGCACTTTTACCGAGCTGTTCGCCTACCTACCAGCGTTAAAGAGGAGGGGTGCACTGCAAAAATTGAAAATGGTGTCCTGACTATAACACTCCCGAAAATGGAGTTGGAAGAGCCAGCTGGAAAATACAAATCGAATAATCTTCGAGAACTGACAGATATTTTTTGATTCAATAGGGAGTTCAGTTATGAAAGGAAATGAGAAGATTATTGAACATCTAAATGCTCGTTTGGCCGATGAACTAACAGCTATTAACCAGTACATTGTTCATGCCGAGATGTGTGAAAACTGGAATTACAAGCAACTAGAAGAGATGATCCAGAAACGAGCCATCGCCGAAATGAGACACGCAGAGAAGCTGATCGCCCGGATTCTTTTCCTTGAAGGGAAGCCAATCGTCAGCAAACTGAATCAAATAATCATCGGCGCCCAAGTTCCAAATATGCATGAGTATGATCATGGAGCCGGAAGCCTCGGCTATTCGAGGTTACAACGATAGCATCAATGTAGCAGCTGGAGTAGGGGGGATAATAACACCAAAGTGCTTCTCGAATCGATCCTGAAGGAAGAGGAGGAACACATCGACTGGATTGAGGCCCAAATCGATCAGATTAAACAGATGGGTGTCGAGAACTATCTGGCAGAGCAGATTTACTGATGGAGTGCTTTTTGCATATTATGCACTTTTGGAGGATGAGCTATTTGGGAGTTCACCTATGCAAACTCCCCGGTAAAGAGCAAAAGTGGATTTATCGTCAAGTATATAATTTTTTTTACTAAATTTGAATGCAAAATTGGACGACGGAAAACACGGAACACAACAAAGAAAGACAATGAGAGAACTGTTCCCCCTTTATCTCATCGTTTTTCCACGTTTATAGAATTTCGAGTTATTTATACGCCAATAATTATGTTTGCGACTATAATCAGTTTTTTAAAAATATAACTAATTAGTGAACTAACTATGATGTTGTCTAGCCACATTTTAAACGTGCAATAGAGAGCTTGAGGACCAATATGAAGCTTGCGCAATTGAACTGAATAAAAATAGCATGAGATTTCAAAATGTCTAAATTATTTTATTTATGTTAGATCTGTGAATGCTTTATTTGCTACTCAAATACACAAGTCCTAAAATATGAAACTATTGAATTTTATTGAAAAGGGGGCTTTTAATGAGAAAGATCACAGAACAACATCTTATCAATGCATTTGGGGGAGAAAGTCAAGCACATATGAGGTATGTTCATTTTGCAAATCAGGCTAAAAATGAACAATTTAATAATGTGGCTCGCTTGTTCCGAGCAATCGCTCATGCTGAATATGTGCATGCAGGAGTTTCTTTCCAGGAATTAAAACACCTCAATGGAGGATTTGTCGCAAATAACATGGCAGTTTTTGGCCTGGGGAATTCCGAGAAAAACCTTAAACTAGCTGTTGCT
The DNA here is from genome assembly GCA_963733675.1 of uncultured Methanosarcinaceae archaeon. GTDB lineage: Archaea > Halobacteriota > Methanosarcinia > Methanosarcinales > Methanosarcinaceae > Methanosarcina. The sequence continues at coordinate 4,497 of CAVTET010000003.1, forward strand.
GGCGAAACATATGAAATCGAGAAAATGTATCCTACGTACATTGAAGTTAGAACTTTTCAGGGGGAAAAAGGCGCACAAAGAAGTTTTTTTGAATGGTCTTATGCACTGAAAAAATGCACAAAATGCTTTATGAAAAAGCATTAGAATCAGTGAATTCGGAGAAAAAGATATTGACTTCGGTCCTATCCAGGTTTGCGAAGTATGCGGTTATACACTTGAAGGAGAAGCACCCGATATCTGTCCGATATGCCACGCATTGAAATACAAATTTACTGCATTTAAATAAGCTTCTATCTTGCATCTGCGGACTCTTAACAGGAAAGCTTTAGTCTGCTGGAGGATTCAGATAACACGAGCTCTATGTTCCCAGAAGTTTCAATAGAGTGATGACAAAAATGAAGAAAGTTGGCCAGAGGAGTTGCTGGTTTGATGTAATTATTTCAAACAAGCCTGAAAATAAGAGTTTTGTATTAAAGTTCTGTATGAGTGACTGAAACTTATACGAATTTAGATAAAAAGGAAAGAATCTATGGGGGCAAAATTTATGGATTATACACTTCTAGTAGGAGGAGAAGCTGGACAGGGGCTGGTGAGACTGTCGGAGGAGCCCTTGCCAAGGTCTTTTCCGGAATAGGATATCATGTATTTACGCACCAGGATTACATGTCCAGGGTACGTGGTGGCCACAATTTTTACCAGATTCGCTTTTCCGACCATGAGATATCCGCCTCCAGAGAGATGGTCGATATTCTCTTGGCTCTTGACCTGAAAACTATCGAAGTTCATAGAAAAAACCTGAGAGATGAAGGATTTATTCTCTACGATTCTGGAATTACCAAAAAGAAATTTGAAGAATCTGAGTTTATGGATATTCCTTTCAGAAAAATAGCTCTTGATATCGGAAAGGAAAGCATTATGAAAAATACCGTAGCAACTGGAGCAGCGCTTGGCATGCTTGATATTGGACTTGAAGCCTTCAGGAATGTTCTAAGAAAAGTTTTCAAGGAAAAAGGGGAAGAAGTGATCCAGAGAAATATAGCATGCGCAGAAGCAGGGTATAATTATGCTCGTACAAACTGTACTGACTGCGAAGCCTTCGGAATACACGAACCTGAATACAGGAAGCTCATGCTCATTGATGGGGTTCATGCAATCGGAATAGGAGCTGTTATTTCTGGTTGTAAGTTTTATTCCGGTTACCCTATGACGCCTTCAACGGGAATTCTGGACTATATGGCCTCCAGAGCAGAAGAGTATAACTTAGTCGTTGAGCAGGCTGAAGATGAGATTGCAGCTATTAATATGGCTATTGGAGCCTCTTTTGCAGGCGTAAGGGCAATGACAGGAACTTCAGGTGGAGGATTTGCTCTGATGGTAGAGGGTCTATCTCTGGCAGGAATGACAGAAACTCCTATTGTCATATTGCAGAAATGCAGCGTCCTGGGCCTGCAACCGGTTTGCCTACACGTACGGAGCAGGCAGACTTGCTTTTTATTCTTCATGCAGCACATGGAGAGTTTCCTAGAGTAATTTTTGAGCCCGGAAATCCAAAACAGGCTTTTTACCTAACCAATAAGGCTTTTGAGATTGCTGAAAAGTATCAGGTCCCTGTGTTCATTCAGTCAGACCAATACCTCGTGGATACCGAATGGACATATGAAAAGTAATCGAGCACCTTATTTACAACGATTACCGGCTTAGACAAAAGGATCTTGAAGGTGTTGAGGAGTATAAACGGTTTAAATATTCTGAAAAAGGGATCTCTCCCCTTGCGATCCCAGGAGAGGCTGGAAGGCACCTGGTAGTAGCTGATAGTGATGAACATGATGAAGAAGGACATATTATCGAAGATAGTGAAACCCGTATCAAAATGGTCCAAAAAAGACTGCTCAAGAAACTGCCTCTTATAAAGAAGGAAATAGAACCACCGCTTCTTTATGGAGACTCTGTCCCAAAAGTGGTGCTCATAGGGCATGGCTCTACTTATGGGGTGATAAAAGAGGTTGTTGATACTCATTCTAGGGAACAAAAGGTTGCGATGATGCACTTCAGCCAGATCTACCCTCTTCCCGAGCAGGTTAAGTTTGATTATATCGAGATTCTTAAGAACGCAGACCTTACCGTTTGTATAGAAAACAATTCCAGCGGGCAATTTGCAAAATTAATAGCAGAAACAGGGTTTGAATTTTCCCATCAAATTTCAAAGTACGATGGGAGGCCTTTTACCATCGAAAACCTGAAGGAGGAACTGCATGCCTACTTCTGAAGATTACACGGGACAGATTCCGGCCTGGTGCCCAGGATGTGGAAATTTCAATATCCTTTCGGTTATTAAGCAGGCATTAGCAGAACTTAGTATTGAGCCATGGGAAGTGCTTGTGGTTTCGGGAATAGGCCAGTCTGGAAAACTTCCACACTATATTAGATGCCATACTTTTAATGGGTTACATGGAAGAACCCTACCTGTAGCTACTGCTGCAAAACTTGTCAATCATTTTTTGCACGTAATTGCGGTTGCAGGAGATGGGGACTGTTACGGAGAAGGCGGAAATCATTTCCTTCACACAATTCGTCGCAACCCGAATATTTCTCTGTTCGTGCATAACAACCAAATTTACGGGCTGACAAAAGGACAGGCATCTCCTACAACAGCCCAGGGGACCCGAACAAAAATACAGCCTTATGGTGTCCTTGAAGAGCCGTTGAACCCACTTGCCTTGGCAATTTCCCAGGACTGCAGTTTTGTAGCCAGGGGTTTTTCAGGAGATCAGGATTACCTGAAAGATCTTATGAAGGCCGCCATAACACACAAAGGTTTTGCCTTCCTTGATATTCTTCAACCCTGTATCACCTTAATAAGACAAATACTTTCAAGTGGTATCGAGACAGAGTATATAAACTGGAAGAGGGGTATGACCTCTATAACCGCTTAAAGGCATTTGAGAGGTCTCTGGAATGGGGAGATAAGATTCCCAACGGCGTTTTTTATCAAAACGAGCGAGAAACTCTTGAGGAGGGGGTACTGACAATTCAGGAAAAGCCTCTAGTAAGGCAAAAATTTTCTATTGAGGATGTGAAGCACGAAATCGAAAAATTTTATTAAAATCGGCTATGTGAAGTTCTCGGTTGATAGCATTATGTCCTAGTTTTGATAGATTGAATCATTGCGAATAAAGGATATAAGTTGTCATTTTACTTCTGAAAAAGCGCATCTTATACGTCTGATTTTATTCTAGCAACAGATAACTTCACAAATTAATCCTTTGGTGCTAATTATTAATATTTTATATATACTATATTTTAAAGATTCCAAACGTTATATTTTTCTTTTGAGTTCCCTTTTTGAATCAATTTCTCAGCCAGTATTCATTCTTCAAGCATGATATCTCTCCTCAAATATGAGGCAGCTCTTTCCGGAGGAACTGTATTGATATAAATTCCCGTATTCAGCTCAAACCCTGCACTGATAGAAAGCCTAGGAAGAAGCCGAAGATTTAGGTGATAGTCAGAATTTTTGGAAAGCTGGTAAAGCATATAGTTGAAAGGAATATTCCCTAGACTTCTCCTGTAGCTTTTTAGAGAAGCTCTTAAAGCCTCTCCAAGGGCTAAAAGGAGTTTATCATGCAATATTCCAGAGAAAACTTACATGTCTCCTAGGAAGAATCCACACTTCAAATGGTCCCATCGAATAATAAGGAGCAAAGGCTATACATTCACTGTTCTCATAAATGAGTCTAGAGATGCTTTTTCCTTAGAAAAAATTGTGCAGTAAGCACACGTTTTTCTTTCCCTAATAGCTTTCATTTCCCTTTCGAGTGGAGGAGGGCAAAATGGGAGGGCAATAAGTTGACTGTGAGAGTGATCCATTGAAGCTCCTACGGCTTTCCCGAAATTTTTGAATCGGGAGACATAGCATATTTTCTCATTGGTCAAATAATTGCATGTACGGGTTCTATAAACATTCATGAGTCCTGAGATCTCAAGGTCAGAAAAATCTTCTAGTCTTCTCCCATGCAAAGGTGATTCTATAATCACTTCATGAAAACCATATCCAGGTTCAGATTGCAAGCCAATTTTTTGATTTTCGAGAGGATTAGGGACAGGGAAAAGGGCAGGGTAAAGGTTCGGAAAACAGCGAAAATCCCAGTTAAGTATTCTCTTTTCAGGAGCATCTACATAAATTTTCCCATTTTTATATACTGCAGTAGCTAGGGGAGTATCTTCTTCAGCTCCTCCGCAAAAAGAGCAACGTATAGGACTGTGTTTCGCTAAATTTTCAGCTTCTTCTGCGAAGTCCGAAGGTCTTTTAGTTCTTTCTTCAGCAATTATGCAGTATTCGAAAAGAAAATAATGCTTTCTGATTTCTGACATATAAGGTAAACCTCATTGATTCTTAGTTGTACCGTTTTGATTTTTTTCTTCTTGATTGTTAGAGATATGATCAGATAAGTCAATTTTTTTTGTCGTCCTTTTTATCTTCTTATCTTAAAGATACACCTCAAAATTAACGATGTAATTTTTTCCTCTTTCTTCAAGTGACAAATCGGATATGACTTTTATGAATTTATTACATTCTCTATGTGTAGTCTTCGATGGATTAGGAATATTTTTAATGTTTTCTGATTTTTCTTAAATATTGAAGAAATGAACCATCACAGAAAGAAACAAAAATCCCAAAGATTCCATGCAAATTTCTGAAACTACGAAGAAGATATCGGTATAAGGTTTATTAAAGTATTATAACAAGATCTCTACAATAACCATCACTGTAAGTATAATTTAATTATAAAGTAGAGTAAAATTATGTAAAATAATGAAAACATATCAATTCAACCGTATTTTTAGCATGTGCTTGTTGAATAGCACCTCAAGGATGGCTATTGGATCGAAGTTTTGAGCTGGATAACGACTCAAAATATGATATTGTCTGCTATGGTTTTTGAATAGGGAGATTCAACTGGTACAAAAATCCTGTGTAGGCAAAAAAATCATGGTTTCCAAGCAGAATGATCTTGTAGGGACGCATTATATAGATATAATTTGAAAAGTATTTGATGACATAGTGATTTATTGGTAGTTTGGAAAAAACGCGGTAGAAATGATCAATAGATTGGGTCTTATCAAATCTTTTTTAAGCAAATGATACTAAATATGATATTTAGACAGGCTCTTAGCCAGTGGTTCTGTAAATATTAATTTGTAATAAAATATTGCTACATCTATAAATATAGTGTATTAAACCAAATTTATATATATAATAATTCCATGTCTTTATGGAATTTCCATTAGCGATCTTTACCCTTGGTTCTTCAATTGTTTTCTTAGTGATATTTTGGTGTGGATCATAAATCCAATATTAATGGTTATTTTTTAGTATGTTGACTCCCTAATTAGCAACGATTTTCAATTTACACTCAGTAGTGAATAGCAAAACAAAACATTATTTGAAAATAAAGTTATAATCAAGATCTAAAAATCCATTTTCCAAAATCAAAATCTAATTTTAACATAGATCCTATTTAGTAAAGGGATGGGTGAGCTTGCTGATTCGTGAACAAAAGTTTAAAGAATTAGGTAACAAGCCTTCAGCTTTAATTCAGTAGCAGTTACTTACTATATTTCTGTTTGTATGTGTAAACAATGCCTTTGACGACTCCAATTGAAACTACTGCTATCAGCAATGCAGTTAATATAACCATAAGAAGATTTTTCTCGTCAGCGTATTTAAACATGAAGTGGAATAAAAAAGCACTTAGAATTGCTCCAGCGCCCACCAAGATTAATGTTGGGGTTTCTAAAATTTTTTCGGTATCCTTACCCATCGCCCATTGTCTCCTTAAAATGATTACCTGCAAATTGTAGGATTTCTATAAATCCTAATCTTTGGCTTTTTATTTATAATAGTATGTATCAGCAATTATTGAATCGGAGGTTTATTAAAATTTTCTAAGATTTAAAGTTTGTGAAAGGTTCGAAGGTTAAAAAACTCTATAGATAATTAGCTATATTTTCTAAAGGAGCACTATTTTTCAACTTATTGCAGGATCAAAAGTAGGACTCATAAGTAAAGAAGGCATAATATGGTTTAAACGAGATAAAATTCAATATATAATATTAATTGGGATAATTGTATATATAAATTAGAAAATTGTGGCCTTAATTATCGTTCGTACATATTATATTTATCCTCACTAAAATATGATTCTTTTCTGAGAATGATATTCAAAAGTGCGCTTGAAGTCCGAACAGTTAAAATTAACACTTCCAAAACTTGGAAAAGTGTGTTTATTGTCAAGTACACATGTTTTTCACTGATCGCAAATGCAAGATTGAATGAAGGAACGTACTGCAAAAAGGACGGAAAAGATAAATCTATCCTTTAATTTCTTTTTTTCCGTTCCCTTAGTTACATCGTCAGATGACTGTAATTGAATATTTAATTTAAATCGACATATTTTTTGTTTGGATTTTAGTTGAAGATCTTAAATTAGCTCTTAAAATTCGTGATTCAATTTGACAATAAGGAATAAATTCTCAACAAATAAAAGATTAATAACAAAGATTCTATTACCAGCAGAATTGTATATCTTTAAAATAAAAAAAAATAATACTCCAACTATTAAAAGACCTGCACTATATTTCTGAGGGGGCAAGTATCTCTAAACAAGATTGTTCATCAACGCACTTTCCAGAGATGTACACAAGAATTCCATCTTTTTTCCAAATATGATAGTAGCTTAAAAATTAATGTAACTTCCACGAATATAGCTGCAAATAGGCTAACAAATAATATATCTGTGTAATATGCGAAATGTCGGAATTAATGTATTTTGCGAAATATAATACCAGTTAAAAATTACATATTTAGAGATATTCGAGACAGAGATCTACGTATATTTCTCTTGCGATCTTTTTTAGCCAATCAGGTACTATACAATTTTTGTCAATTATGATTTCATTCAGGTAGTATAGAGATTCCTCTGTTCTACACTCGCTGAGCCTTTTTATGGCAGTCCTCCTCCCCCATGAGGATTTCTCATCATCAAGAGCTTCAAGGTAAAGCTGGTATTATTTACTATTATCCATCATATAATTGACATTACCAATCGGATATAACTGTTTGTGTTAGATATACAGGAATTGAGAGATTTTTTAATATTTTCTGAATCGTAAAAATTCATGATCATGTTACTATCCTCATTCTAAAATATTAGTCAAACTAATAATGGCAACAGGATATATCTATATTTTTCTTTGTTCTTTTGATCGCATAGTTAGAATAATCTTCTGTATATTTCAGCATTTAAAGAAGTTATTTTGATAACATATATGTATGTTATCAAAATAGAATTTTTACATATATTTAAATACATATTATTATTAGATCATATGGTTGAGAAGAGACGTTACCATTTTAATGTGGGTGAAGTGAAGTCTGAAATCATTGAATTACTTCTTAGATATAAAGGACTGATCAAAGAGCCATTTATTAGAAAAAGTATGCACGAAAAATATGATGAAATTACCAAGGAACAGTTAACAGGCATTTTCATGGTTTGCAAAAATTAGGTTGCCTAGATTTGATATACCCGATTAAAAATACAACTCGTAAAAACAGATAGAACATATCAACACTTAAAAAATTAAAAAAAATTAGGTATTATTTCCCAAATATAGGACTAAACCGGTACGAAAAATCTTTGAATATAGCCAGCCGATACCACCTTCATTTAATAAATTCGGTTCGTGATATAATCTTCCGCGTGCAGGTATTGTTATCTATTTCACTCTTCGACTTGTGCATAAAAAACGATACTGAAACATTTTACACTAAAGCATCTGAGATTTACAGATTCGGAAAAGGCTTTGAAGGCGATCTGCTAATCCAAAGCTACATAGATGATATCTATGCTAAATTGACAAACACAATTTTCAAAAACATTAATTTCTTGCTAAGCGTCTGGAATAAGCAAATCCACAATTCATTAAAAACTAATATTCAATCAGATCCATCAGAATATCTTCAAACTTTTTCACTATCTGGATAATGATTTCAGAAAATATTGAAAGATATAAAACCCCCAGCTGAAGACGTTAAGGAAGAAGTCATCGGTCGGAAACTTGTGCAACTATTGTCTTTAAGAATATTGCACGAAACATTCCGAACATCGCTTCAAGAAATAGCAGACGAAAAAAAGTTAAGAAAATAGCACTAAAACTGGCTTTTGATATAAATGATGATATTTTCAATAAAATAGTAGAACAAGATCCCAAGGGATTATATCATAAAATGGTGGAAATAAATAATCACCAACTAAAAATCCAATATAATAGTCCCTTTATTTTTTTTGACCATTGCTTTGAAGATGACATATTAAATGATACTGTTTCTGACGAAGAAAAAAAATTTATGAAACGAAAAAAAGGTTCAGTACAAAAAGATAACGAAGGCATCATAAGCTATGATGAATGGTATATCAGGTCTAAACTTGATACTTCTGGTGATGTAGATAAGATGAGTGAATCTACAGCTTATGATGATTTATATGATGAATACTTTAAAAATATATAATCCCATGCCTTGAAGCTTCCTAAGCTTTAGGAATTCGATGTATTTTTCCTGAAGACATATTATGCATAGATTTTAATATCCTGTGCCATCGAGTTAGCTGATTTGAAACTGGCCAGCGAAATTATAATTAAATACAAACAGCAAGCACAACTTAGTGATCTTTTTAACAATATAGATGAATACCGAGCAATGGCAAAATTTGGTTCCTAGTTTAATTGCTACAATGACTGTCTGAAAATGGATAAACCATGTATAAAATGTAGGTATTTTTGTGATAAAGTCAGATGAAGAAAAAAATAGACTTATTAACTAGTGTTCTTTATTCCAATCATGAAATTTTGAAAATGGCTGATACAAAATCAAGTTTCTTTAGGGGTATTTCAGGTATAATACTTTACTCGATTGTACAAGCAAACAAAACAGGTTTTTCATCGTGTAAAATATTTATTTACATATTTGCAGTTTTATGCTTATTAATTTCAATAATATAACAGCCTATGACTATTTATCCAATAGTAGGTACAAATAATTATGAAACTATTTTTTTTATAGTTATGTTGTACAATATCAGCGTAAAGAATATGCGAAAAGTATTACAGAAATTGATTCTCAAAAGATCATCGATGACTACATAGCTTGTATTTACGATCTAGCAATAACGCAACAAATAAAATTTTCATGGTTGAACCGTGGTATTCTATTTTCTATAATTTCTATTGTTGCAATTTCTTGTTCTTTTTTCTTATAATCATTAAAAAAACTTTCGTTTCAACATGATTATTGTATATTTTCAGGTTTGTTTATACGAGTTTTCGATGCATATAAAATGACTTATATTATTTTCTACGCATAGATATTTTATACGCATAATTTTTGTGATTAAAACTATGTGTATTTATACTAGTTGTTGCTTCTTTTTTCTGTTACTGTGAACCTAATAGTGAATTCCGTTTCATTACTCCTTTTCAGCTCAAGTTCTCCATCTAACTGATCTACTAGGGTGGTTACCAACTGTATGCCAAGACTTTTGGGATTTTCCAAATCGATACTTTTAGGTACACCTATCCCATCATCGAAAATTTTCAAAATGAAACTGGCACTTTTACAGCCTTCATATTTGCTTTCTTCCCTACTATTTATATGTTCTCCGTTTTTTTCTCTACGAAGATTGATATACATTCTCCTGTTATCCTTCCCTATAAATGTATGTTTAAGAGAGTTTGAAACTAGTTCATTGACAATTATTCCTAAAGGAATAGCAGTATCCACATCTAAGAAAATATTTTCTTCCATGTCTATGTGCAGGTGTATATTTTTGCTATTTAGTCTGTAACTCTGGAAAAGTTTTTCAACCAATTCTCGAATGTATGTCGAAAAATCTAGAGTTTCGAATCCTTCACCTTTGTATAATTCCTCGTAAATAAGAGCCATAGATATCACTCTATCTTGGCTTTCTCTGAAAGCTTCCAGAACTTCTGAATCCTTAATACACTCTCTATTTTTAAACTTCTCAGCCTGAAGATCAAGTAAAGAAGATATTACTTGCAAATTATTTTTGATTCTATGGTGGATTTCTTTCTTTTTAGCTTTTTCAGCTTTCACTTGGGATTTTTCGCTCTCAATGTGCAGCGTAAGATCTCTAACAATAGCTGAGATAGCCATAAGCTCTCCAGATGCATCAAAAATAGGAGAAAGAGCTATTGAAACATAGATTAACTTACCACCTTTTGTTAACCTTGAAGTTCTGTAGTGCTGGATCTTTTTGCCCAGCTTAACCTTTTCAATTAACTTTTTTGTTTTACCTTTGAGATTATCTGGTGCGGGTATCGATACACTTTTCCCTACAATTTCTTCAGATGAATAACCATAAATCTGCTCTGCACCCTTATTCCAGCTAGTAATAATACCATCAAGAGATATAGTAAGGATAGCATCATTTGATGATTCTACAACATTAGCTAATCTCTGAATTTTCTCTTCAGCTTTTTTACGTTCAGTAATATCCTGAACTATTCCTTTCAATCTAATAGGGATCATTTTTTCATCAAAAATAGCTTCGGATTGTACATGGACTGCGCGTTCTTCCCCATTAGCTAAGATAATTCTATGATCAATAATACTGCAGGGTTCTCCATTTATAGCTTTCTTAAAGGCATTATCCACATGTTCTCGATCTTTGGGGCTTACATAACTTTAATATTTATTGTAAGTTATAGCTAATTCTCGTGAATCACGTCTGAAAATACGACACAATTCGTCAGATAAATATATTTTATTAGTTCTAAGATCCAATTTCCAATTCCCAATATGAGACATTTTTTGAGCTTCAGCGAGCCTTTTTTCACTTTCTTTTAACGAATTGTAAGCTTCCTCAAGCTGGTTTGTTCGCTCTTCAACTAGTTTCCCCAGATTATCATGTGCCTTTTTTAGAGTTTCCTCTGCTTTTTGTAGCGCATTCACCAGGGCATTGCGTTCCGCCAGCAATTGAGCCTGCTTGAAATTGCTGCAGCTTAGTTGTGAGAGTGTATTGGCAAATGCCATGAGGAAGGACATGCCCATTTCCACAGTTTTTCTACTCAACCGTGGAACTTTATTAAGTGCTGCAATGTATTCTTTCTCATTGAAGTCGTATTTTCTAGCTTGGGATCTAAAAAATTCATAGTCCAGAGGCTCATCATCAAAAAAGAACTGGCCTGAGAATATATAGCCAACATGTTGGTCCTCCAACATGATAGGAGTCACTATGTCCCACATTTTGTTCTTACACTTGTATATCTTAAGTTCTCTAGGGATGGCGGTCAATGCTAGTTTTGTATCACTCTCTACGCAGTACTTGGAAGCTTGTGGATGAACCCTATGGAATTTAGTGCAGATATCCTGCCATCCAGCGCTTACCAGAACATTGCCTTTGAGGTCGTTTATGCCTATATGCATGTTAGCAAGCTTATAATAATCATTCATGAGAGACTGAATAACTTGAACATCGATGATATCAGTAAGCATCAGATTTTCTATCTTCCTAGCAGGGGAGAGAATTTTTTCCAATTTCATCTTGATTCGTTGTTCACTCAGGTCTAGCTTATCTTCAGCTACTTTGCGTTCATTGAGATCATGAATGATGTAAATACCCCCCCCCAGTGAGTTTTCCCTTTGAATCATGCAGTGGAGAGACGTTTACCATAAAATAACCACCAAAATATTCTTCACAAATTTCCACAGTATGCTCAATCCCATCACTAAGCAGCTGCCTGTGCGGGCAAAAAATGGGAGGTTCATCCGTTCCATAGATAACCCGGTAGCAAGTCAATCCAATACACTCTTTTGATGTCATCCCCAAACTTGCTTCATGGAGTTGTTTGCAAGAACAATTCGAAATTCAGTGTCTAATATAGCAATCAGGTCTGACACTGCATCAAAGGTATGTTTCCAATCATCTATATCTCAAAAAACTACTGCTTCAGCTTTCTTTCGCCCGAAATTTCTCGAGTTTTCATTCATTCAATGCCCCTTCAAGTTTGATAATATAGACGCAAAAAACTCATTGCTATTAGGCTTTTTGAATCAGACTTTTTAGACATTCTTTTGTCACATTAGATAACTCTACCCTACTGTGATCATATCAATGAAAGATCTATAATATATGAATAATTAACATTAATCTTGTAATTTATAAATATATAAATAATATTCATTTGTAAGTAATTAAGTAAGCTGTTAATGTTAAGGTGACTACTGCAATCTTAATGGTAGTGTACCGAAAGTTCTGTAAATTCTAATTTCGATGCCTAACTTTTAGGTATAGATCTCTGGATTTCCTAACCGTCATCAGTAATAAGAAAACCTTGTCGATCTCTGACTCATGGAGCTTTTGGAACTCTTGGAGCTTATGGGGCTCCTCGAACATCTGGAGCTCATGGAACACTTGGAACTAATTAGCCCAAACAACCATCATAAGTAAAAAAATAAGGAAATAATAAATAGATATTTTTGGCAGTGTACCGAAAGTTCTATAAAATGTGGTTGATTCTGTATTTTTTCTTCCCAATGAAAAACAGAAATTGTCAAGTCTGTTAGCATAACGAGTTAAACAGTTAAGGAAAAATAAACTTAAAAGCATCGGGTTGGTTATCTCATTCACTACACAAACAATATTTTAGTGTTGTTAATTTCATGTTGATAGATGTTATCTCCATAGATAATTTAAGTTGGTTGGTCATCTAATTCCCAGGGCAATAATGATATTCCTTATGGTAATCGATATTGTCCGTTTTCTTTTTGAGTCTTCAGCAGCACTTATCATTTTGTTCTGGTGGATCATATCCGAATATGAACCCCTTGATTATGCATAGTTTATGCTATAAAACCTCTGCATGAGTGAAATCGAGAAAGTTGCCTACAAAGTAGGCAAACATCTAAGTCCGATTTATGCTTCCAGGAATTGTGTGATCTCCGTTATATCTGGAAGTTCATGAAGTAAATATATTTTGAAGAATATTACTTTCTGTTCCTCATCAATAATTATGTTTGCTCTTTCAGAAACTCCTTCTTTTTCCCTGAATATTCCATACTCTCTGGCAATTTCTCCATGTGGCCAAAAATCTGAAAGAAGTCTGATGTGTGTAATCCTCAGTTCCCTAGCCCAGGCTCTTTTTGAAGGTATGGGATCCACACTAATGCCAAAAGCCACAGTATTCAGTTTTGTGAACAACTCATGTTTTTCCTCAAGTGAATTCATCTGTTCTGTACATATTTTAGTCCAAGCTAATGGATGAAACGATAGGAGCACCTTCTTGCCACGGAAGTCACGGAGATGCACCTCATCATCTTTGTGGTCTCTTAACCTAAAGTCCTGAATTTCATTTCCTATCATTGTCCTATTCATCACAGATTCCCTAAGTTTTAGTAAGAATCATTTGCTATTAATAATCATTTATTATTAAACTATTAAACATCTTTGCAGATATCAAATAGCTAATCTGGAATTTTAAAAAAATACCCTGCATATGTAAGTAGCAAAATCAAGCATGAGCTATTTGGTTCTGTTGCAAAAAATTCATAAAAAAGATACAATATAATAAAGAGGAAATCAAGGGGGTAGTATGCTATCTAGTTCCTTTAAATGGAAGCAGAGAACCTTTGATGGAGGTGGATATTTACTGGCTGAGATTGAAGACTTTGAAAGAGCAAAAAGATTATTTGAAGCTCAAAAAGATAACACAGTAACAAAAATGAACGAAAACGAAAGGCAGATAATTCAATATATAGCGGACGACAGCAAATGTACAATTAACAATATATCAAGTTACATAGGCATTAGTTATCAAGCTGTCAACCGTGCCCTATTTTGGAGGGAAGAAAGGGCAGCAGGTGGACTTCTTGATAAGATTAAGGGATTAAAAATGGAAGAAGAAACATATATAGACTACAAAAGGACCGGAGACACACTAATAAGTAGTAATGGAAGGAAAGCTTTTAAATTTAGTATAGATAAATCAAAGTTTGATTACTGGTCACTTTTTGATAAGGAGTTCATCTTCCTGAAGGATGCCTGATCAGGGTATAAAGGCAACTGATTTTTTTATTCCCCTAATATTCCAATTTGTCTCAAAATATTCCCGTTTTTTCCCATTAAAACGTAGTCAGTTGACATTTTATTCCCAAAATCCCGAAAGTCAAGAAAGAAATAAAAATTATACTTTTGACATTCTAAACTCTTGGATATTACTTTAGAATATTATATATCATCTTTTTTATTTTGGGAACATAATTCCTTTTTTTTCATGATTTTGATTCCCTTGTTATTGTTTTTATATTATTTTTAATGGGAATATAATGGGAAAATAGCGGGAATAATTTGGAACTAATGGGAATACAAATAACGGAAGACATACTTATAATAAGAAGTGTACATTATCGAACAATCCTAAAGCCTAAATATCACATTTCTCTATTTATGGTTGTGATTTAACTTAATTAAGCAGATTGGCAGTATGCCGTTTTGGTTATGTGAACAGAGACAGAATATGCATAATCAATTTGATCAGAGAGTTACAACCATCTCGTAACTGAAGGGGCCAGGAAAAGAAGAATTTATAGAAAAAGCCCTTGATTTTGCTTGTAATATTCAATATGGAGATTTAAGGGCTCAGGCTCTTTCCCTACTTGTTTCGATTCTGGAAGGGGACAAAAAGGTTGAACTTATAGAAAAAGCCATTTATTCTTCCTCCAATATTCAAGATAAAAACGAAAGAGCTCTTGTTCTTTCTTCACTTGTCAGTCATCTTATAGGGCATGATAAAGAAGAACTTATTGAGTATATTTTAGATTTTTCTTTCAAAATTCAATACGGAGATGCAAAGTTCCAGATCCTCTCTTTGCTTGTTCCGCATCTTTACGGATCAAAAATGAAACGACTATGGAAAAAGCCCTTGAGCTAGTATCCGGGATTATATCTAAATCTAAAAGAATAGAGTCTTTTTCTCTCTTTTTTCCATATATGAATAAGCAAAGAAAAGAAGAAATTCTAGAACAAGCATTTGAATCAGCTTTCAATCTTAAAGATAAAGGCACGAAGGTACAGGCTCTCTCAGCTATTATTCCATATCTAGATGCATCCAAACAAAAAGAAATTAGTAGGAAAACCATTTATTTGAAACACCCGAGTCAATCTGAGTATCTTCGTAGGGTGCCACTGCTCTTCTGCGAAGGGCAGAAACTCTTTCATCTCTGGTTCCATATTCTAATATCTCTCGTCCTATATCTGGATGAATCCAGCAAGCAAAAATTAGTGAGAAAGCAGTTTATTTTAAATACGAGGTTTAATCCGAGTATATTCACAGGTGAGCCGATGCTCTTCTGCGAAGATTAGAGACTCTTTGGTCTCTTACTCTACATTTTGATGTATCTTAATGCAGCTCTTGATGAACCAGGAAAAAGATCAGCAGAAAAAATAGGTAGATCTAACCAAGAGTAAATATATAATAAAAACCTATATACATTATGGATGATAAAAAACTTCCGAATATGTGCCTAATTCTACCAACATTAAGAGAACTGGAGAAAAAACAACAAGCACTAAAAATGCGAAAAAAAGAAAGATTTTGCAAACTTTGAATTAACAAAAAAATGCATCCAAATTCTCAGTTGAATCCAATGAATCAATTATCCATCAATTAGTCTATTTTTCAGAAAGAGCTAAGCAAGAAAATCAAAACCGTACTATTTTAGCACAAATATTTGGTGACGTCGCAGTTGGGATCGGACTTTACGATACATGGCGCGACTAATTTCCATTTCTCAAGAAAATCGAATTCCCGAGTATTTTACTAGGACTTGTGACCAATTAGGAGCATATAGTTAATTAAAAAAATTATGGTAATTAACGCTATATCCATTGATATTCAAGCCAATGAAAATATATATAAAAAATTTAGATGTAAACCATGAAATTAGATATTCAATCAATCCTTACTGTAATTAGAAGGCGAAAAAATTCTTTAAAAAATAAAGAATTTAGCCATCTAAATTTACAAACGACTTGTTTTCACGCAACTCACCTTATGAATGCTCATCTTGAAGAGACTGACCTTAGAAATACTTATTTTGAAGGGGCTGATCTTAGAAAGACTCAATACCAAATGCTGAATACTTCTAAATATAATATACAATCTTTATTAATATTGAATTGTTTTTTGGTTGTGAAAAATTTTATGCATAAGTATTTTTCATTTCGAAACTATTTTTTGTATAATTAATTTAAAATAACTACTTGGATGATTGCATATTGTAGCTTATAAGAAGCTCTACAGAAGTGAAAATTAGATGTTACCTAAGGAAAATGAAATCGTAGAAAAAATTGATACAGTTCCAGTTACACTTAAAGATATCTCAAAAAGCATCTTTGAAGGCGTAAGCACAAAAAACATTCTGATGCATAGGCTTCTTATTCCTGAAGAAGGTGGCTCAGAATCATATTATCTTTGCGAAGGTCTGTGTAAACCTGTATTTTTAGAACCCGAAATTATTTATCCATATATATCAGGAGCATTTTCTGAAAAATTTGCGGTTCACCCTTCACCTTACCGCTTTATGCTACCTTGTGAGCTATCCGATGGGATTAAAAAGAAAGAATACAAAATTATTCCTACTGAAGAGCTAAAGTTCAAATTCCCTCGAGCTTACAGAAGAATTATGGAATTCAAAAATCAATTCCTTCATGATGCCTGCCCACTAAACTCTGCAGATTACAGTATAAAAGAGACAGAGTTCCTTGAGCATCTTTATGTCCCTAAAATCATTGCTATTGGCGGGTATCATCTCCAGGCTACATACGATGCTGTTGGAAATCACGTGTTTAGAAATGGCTGTGGGATTGTTCTCAAAGACCCTAGTAAGCATCCTTATGTTACTGCAGTGCTTAACAGCCCAATCGCCAGACTGTTTCCTGCGTTATGTAAGTCCAAAATGATTTTTTCGGATTATACAGATCCTGCAGTCCTTGGACGTTTTCCGATTAAATTTCCGGATAACAGACTAAAAGAGGATCTCATAAATACTCTTTTTGGTTACCTTATGTTTCTCAATAAGCAGGTGTATACAGCAAATTATAGAATTCCAGAATGGCTTCAAAAACTTACAGATTTCTACGAACAGATCTCAAGCCTCCTTATTATGGATACTTATTTTATAAACGATATTGATCCAATAATCCTTAAAATTTTTGTGGAACACATCCACCCTTATGCAGGGGATATCGAATCTGAAAATATTGATAGCTTGCTGAATTCATTATATTACCTAAGGCAGCAAATTCTTGAAACTTCAAGATTGGAGAGATACAGTTTGAATATGTTTTTCGATTGAATTTTAAATGTTTTGAAGAGTGGCAGAGAATGTGGGGCAATTCCTTCTAATGTTTTATCCAAAAATGAAGAAATAAATAAAATTGCTTCTAATATTCCAAAATCATTCGTTAATACCATTAAAGCCACATTATTGATGAAAATACATGATCTGTCATAATTTAGAAAATAAGGTACTTAAATATGTTCAATTTCTATAAAGTTCCGTGAATGTAACAATTCAAATTAATGGGCTATTTACTCTTAAACTGAAATACTAGCTTTCTATAATAATGGAAAACAAACAAGAACAAAAACGAAAGTCTTTAACAATTTAAAAACGTTTCATAAACAGCTTTATGAAATAGTGGAGAGAGGAATAGTTGCATATACTTGAAATTAAAAGAGTGAGTTATTGTGAAAATAACCCCCCAGATGAGATTATTATTTGGGTGCTTCTTTTTTGATAATTGGATTAATATCTAAAATATCTTTATATTGGTGTAGATTTAGTTGTAACCATCCTAAATAGTTACGATTTTAGTTTTGTTTGTGTGTTCTCTCAGAAATTGTCTGAAAATTTAATCAACTTCTATAATTGGATAAAGGGTAATTTCGAGTTTGAATGCAAATAGAACATTATTCCAAAATGCACACAGACATTGCTACTAATGCATGCTCTAGCAGAGTTACCCAAACAAAACAAGCAGCATTATAAAAATTAACAGCATAACTTCTTATCGTACCTACCGAAAGTAGAATAATCTAAAATTTCCAATACGTGGGTAGAGCAAAAATGAAATACCGGAGAATGAATATGGATAAAAAAGTCAATCTTGAAAATCACAAGGTTTTTGGTAGGATCTTTAGTGAAGTATCAATAAACTTTTCTTGCGAATCAATAAACTTTTCCAATTTTTTCCGTACCTCGTTTAGATCATGTTTTCCCTCCATATGCCATACTTCAAGTCCTTCAGAATCATACAATATAGACAACGGGAAAGTATTTTTTTCATATTTGTTTTTTATTTCCGGGTAATTTTCTATTCTTGCAACTTCTACAATCAATGCATTGTTAAATTTTGGTTCTGATAGTAATTGCTCACGTATAAAAAATATTAAGTCTCGGGCGTCATTATTGTTGATGGATTCTACATTAATGCGATATACCAATTTGTTACCGTAGTATGAAAATAGCAGGCGTTGCATAATAGTATTTATCGTCTCATCAGGGTGTATTCTCGCTTCATTGAGCCGTTCATGAAGATCTTGAGTAATTCTCACTTTTTCCTTGGTATTCGAGAGTTCTGGAAATCTCCGTTTCCTATCTTTAATGATGAACCAATACTCACCGTTTTCGTTTTTAAGTTGGCACTTATTATCATATCGCACCAATAATTTTTCAATTATCGTGCACTTAGACTCCCACCCACTATCACTATCTCTATCTTTGCAAGAGTCAAGAGCTTCATATAGTTCTGCACTGATTTCAATAGTTTTTGTTTCCATAAATATATTGCACTCCAGAGGATATATCTGGTTAATGCGTCGAGAATTACCCAGTTGACCCGAAAGTCAATAGCATTAAACCTTCAAATGTCTAAATACTTCTGATAATATTTAAAGAATACACTCGTAATCAATTTTGAACCTATAAATCAACAGCATTTTGTCTAAAATGCAAATTTGAACAGCAGTCCTTATTGTACTTGATTTTATACCTCAAATGCGTAAGTCCCAATAAGTATATTTCAACTACCTTAAGTTACAATGCAAAAATAAAGATCTCAGTATTTTTGACTATGTGTCTGTAAAATCAATTATCCAAGGTCATATAAGAATGTACTTGTTATGGCATGTTAGTAGCAAGTAAATGAAAAAAATATTAAAAACACATAGATGAATTTTCAATGATTCGCTTCCCATCTATTTTTAATTTTATTAGTGTATTTGGGATACTGTAAACACTAATCGATTATATACCCTTTTCTTTGCTACAAAGAATAGGATTTATCGTTTCTACTAATGCATAGATTTTATATCAAAATTATTCATATGATCCGGGAACTGGATAATATTGGATACAAAAATGTAACTGAAGCACTTGAAAGTTTTTGTACAATAGTATGAAACTGAATTGATATCTGTCATTGTTTCTAATTATAATTTATTTTCAGTTCAAATAAATTAATATAATATATTGTTTTACCATAGTTTATATATGTCAAAATATAATCATATATATTTTAGGCCAAAAATTTATAATTTTTAATATTAGTCCAAAAATCGGGGTCTAAAAGTCCGAATTTATGAAAAAACTTAAGAAATGATTAATTTTAATATAGAAGTGAAAAATTAATGGTCGAAAATCGTTCTGTTGATATAAATCAAGATTCAAGTGATAAAGCTAAGATAATTGAAAAATTCAATAAATTGTTTGAGGATTTCAGAGAAAAAAAGTAGTAACGTTCAGGATTTAGAGCATCTTGAAATCCGTAAAACTGAAAAAAAATGCTTTCGACAACAGGGTTACAATAAAAAGCAGTGCCTGTGCCGAAAAGTCCCCGGGCAGGATACGCATAATCAACTTGATCAGAGAGTTATAATCGTCTCTCAACTAAAGGGATCCGGAAAAGAAGAATTTATAGAAAAAGTCCTTGACTTTGCTTGCAATATTCAATATGGAGATTTAAGGCCCCAGGTTCTTTTCCTGCTTATTCCGCTACTAGAGGGACCAAAAAAAGTAGAATTCATAGAAAATGTCCTTTATTTTTCCTCCAATATTCAAGATGAAAACGAAAGGGCCCTTGTTCTTTCTTCACTTGGGCATCATCTTAGAGGGCATGATAAGGAAGAACGGTTCCGTTGCAAAAACTTCAACAAAATATGTAAATCTATAAGTGATTAATAAAAATCAAAACATTCAAGGAAAATGTACTAACATTATAAAACTATACCAAATAATTGATTCATGTATTTGACTTCATTAAGAACAGAGTAATTTAAATCGATTACTTGTCCTTTTTTGATCATATTTATAGCTTCAATTCCTTTTAAAGTCTTATTAGCAGATCGAAAAGACTGAAATCCTAACATTGGATTAACGATTCTCTTTATAGATCTGTGATCTTGTTCTATAATGTTATTCAAATACTTGATTTGTCGAATGCCTATGTTTTTAGGTAGTATTTTTATCAATTTTTAGTTTATCTATAGCAGGTGGATAAGCTGGATTCTTATCAACGGTTATTAATCTTGGAATTTGATTATGATTAGAACTTAAAGCTTTCTTAAAGAATCTCTTCGCTGCCTTTCTATCTCGTTTTGAACTTAACATGAAATCAATTGTATCTCCATTTGAGTCAACTGCTCGGTAAAAATATTTCCATTTACCTTTTACTTTGATATAGGTTTCATCAACTCTCCACGAATAATTTGTTGGTCTTAAATGTCTTCTGATATTCTTTTCTATTTCAGGGGAATATTGATGTACCCATCTCATGATTGTTGTATGGTCGACTTTTACTCCCCTTTCTGCCATCATTTCCTTTAAATTTCTATAACTTAATGCATATTTTAAGTACCTTCTTACATTCAATAAGATAATTTCCCCTTCATAATGCTTCCATTTAAAGGAATTAGATAGCATGTTACTATCTTTGGTTTTCTTTTTATTCTATTGTATCATTAGAAAGGATTTTTTGCAAAGGAACCTATTAATCTCCAAAATGATCTAGATAAATACAAACATTTTAAGATTTTTTTGTAACATAATATTGTACTAATTAATAGAAACTATTAAATTTGAGTAAGGGGTCTTCCCTGAAGATATTCCTCTTATTTGTAGCATCTACAAGTTTCTATGAATTACTTCCATAAGTCGGGGTGCTGACATTTCTGGCGTAACTACCTCTATATATGCACCTGTTTTAGTGTTATCCAGCTCTGTCATGATTTTATCTAGCTCACCACAGGTGATGGCCTTTCTCACCGGCCAACCCTCGCAGGCCAATATCTCTGGCAATTTATGATATTGCCACTGAGCAAGGTAGTTGTAACAATAATCTAACTTTTTAGATAGCATTTACGTACTTTGGTATAATATCAAGTATAAAACACGGTTCCGTTGCAAAAAATCTGACTCCCTTGCAAAATCAATGAAAACATTCACAATTAGGAAATTTAATCAATATCATCGCCGGGAAAAGGGTACACAAAGGTAGAAATCATAGTATCAAACTGCGGAAATATTATTTTTGCACCACAATCCCTTCCAGAATATTGATTCATTAAGGATATTGATTTTTATTTTTTTCGTCACTAAAAATAATTTTATTCCGGATAATTCAATTCACTCTCAGTAGCGATTGAGCTCTTTATGCATAACTTCTTAGGATGGCAAAAGACAAAACTATAAAAAACTTTAATCATACGTGTACTCTATGTAAGCACATGAAGTTTGCTAAAATATGGGAATTTCAGCATATAATGGTAGAAAAATATATCATCAGGAAAAGACATAACCCGCAGAAACATCAGTTGCCAGGGATAAGTTTTTTTTTGAAAAAATTAATTAAGCAAGGCCCATAAAAATGGTGAATTCATTTTTAATATTGTTTTAACCGCCTATTGCGGCTCATTATTGTAAAATCCTTCCAGTGCATTAAAGACGAGATGCTGGAAAAGAGAAATTTATAAAGGTTTTGGGTTTATGAGAGTTCCGAATTTAAAAAGCACCATCATCAGTATCAAACAGGAATTTACAGGTTATTTTAAAGAAAGGGATGCCGAAATTAATGGATCTCTTCTTGCACTTCTTTCGAGCGAACATGTCCTCTTGCTGGGCCCGCCAGGAACTGCAAAAACCTTGCTTACAAGCAAAATCTGTGAAACTATCGAAGGAGGAAATTTTTTTCATTATCTTCTGACTCGTTTTTCAACGCCTGAAGAAGTATTTGGACCGCTTTCTCTTAAGGCACTCGAAAGAGATGAGTTCAGTAGACGAATAGATGGCTACCTACCAACTGCCCATATAGCCCTTCTTGACGAAATTTTCAAGGCAAACAGCTCCATCTTAAACAGCCTACTGACCGTGCTAAACGAGAGAAAGTACCACAATGGTAAGGAAATTATCGAGGTGCCTCTTCTCTCCGTTTTCGGGGCTTCTAACGAACTGCCTGAAGAAGATGAAAGTCTCGAAGCTCTTTATGACCGTTTTCTTTTCAGGTACAGGCTGGATTATATCCAGCACGAAGAGAACCTTGAAGATCTTATATTCAAAAATACTGAAGAGTTCGTGCCCTCAATGAAACTCAATATAGAGGATATAAAGGAAACCCAAAAGAAAGCAAGAGATCTCCCAGTTGATCCTGAGGTTCGGGCAATTATAAAAGGGCTCAGAAGGGAACTTAGAAACTCAAATATTTTCATTTCGGACAGGCGCTGGAAAAAGATTGTAAACGTGCTCAGGGTAGCTTCAGCCGTAAATGGGCATGCCAGCGTAAATAGGATGACTGCTGTTCTACTCCAGCATATGCTCTGGGAAGTGCCTGAACAGAAGGAAACGATAAGGAAGCTTATCCTGGACAGGGTTGTTTCAGGAGGAACTGACACCGGAAAACTTAAACTGGATGTTTTTGACCTGAATAACTCGATTTACAGCTGCCTGCAACAGGAACTACCGGATCTAATAGCCTGCAATAAGTGCTATGAAGAGGAGAGAAAAACAATTGGTGGTATGAAAAGCTCACGATTTTCCGGGATGAAGACCCAGAGGAACCTTACATTTGACAACGCCCTTGATCTGCTGAAGCACCATACCGAGTTCTCGACCCATACCTACAGCTTGGGGCTTGATTACAACAATCTTAACAGTTCCCTGAGTTTTGAGTCACTGGCAGAACAATTTTACAGGAAATACGGGTTTAAATTCAAAGTCAGCCTCGACTATGGAGATAAGAAGCTCTATGAAAAAGAGTACGAAAACCTAGAGGAGAGACTGAACTATTTCAAAAAGCAAATACAGGAAGAAGAAAAAGCTCTTGAGAATACCCTGAGAGAAAATATTTGGGTTTCAGGGCAGGACATCCAGGAAATCATGATGAAATACCGTTCCAAAAACACGGATATTTACGAGATTGCAAACAGCTTGAATGAAATGCGGCTTCTACTGAAAAAGCCTAGAATATTTGATGTGGCAATTGAAAAAGCAGGTGAAATAGCTGGAAACTGAGAATGGCGAAATTCCCGTCAAATCGAAATAAGCCTTGAATAAAAATATCTCAAAAGCTCAAAGAAACTTCGGAAAAGGAAAGATATGCAGGAATTAAAGAACCTGACGGAGAAATCTGAACATGTACCAGGATCAGGTTCATCTTTATCCTTCAACAACACCTTCAATCCCTTCGCAATACTAAACATAGAACTGAGGGAAATCCTGGCGACTCCGCGAAGAGTTCCAAGGCAGCTAAGGGAAGAAATTGCAGAAATTCTAATTTATGAGCTTTTTTCAGAAAAAGGTTATGAAATAAAGGATGAAAAATTGTTTATGGGTAAATTCGGAGCTTTTTATCCCATCCTTTTGGGTATGAGAGATTTTACTGTCTGGGCCAAAATAAAAGCTCTTGCTGAAGCTAACAACTTGGCAGGAGTCTTTATCCTAAGAACGCTGCTTGAAGAACTCTTTACACTTCTGGGAGACTGTGACAAAATGGAATCCGAGTTTTCAAAGAAGTTTCCTAAAAGCCTGGAAAAAATTCTTAAAGCCCTGAAAGATCTGATCAGTGAAACTAAAGCTGCATGGGAAAAAAATAGGTTACAGCAGATGGAGAAAAACTTCAAGTGGCATGACAAGCAGGATACTTTCCAGAGACCGGGAACAGGAAAGAATAGCCAGGAAAACTTACTGAAAGGTTTTGAGGGCGAGGTCGACAAAAATCAAGACCCTCAACATGGAACGATGATAAGATCAGAAAAACTCGTATCAATGACTCAGGATTTTATGTCCTCAGAAAATGCAGGAGATATTCTTGATTATGCGGTCGGAGAAAAAATAGCTGCAAAAATTGAAGAACTTATTCCTATCCTTGAAGACCACCTAGAAATGCTTGAAATCCTCTCAATGCTCTTTCCAGGTAAAATTTGGGATCACTC
Organism: uncultured Methanosarcinaceae archaeon; assembly: GCA_963733675.1. Lineage (GTDB taxonomy): Archaea > Halobacteriota > Methanosarcinia > Methanosarcinales > Methanosarcinaceae > Methanosarcina. Next base: position 29,061 of record CAVTET010000003.1, read on the forward strand.
CCTGCGGGCTTTGCACAGTGAATACTTCGGAAGCCTGGAAAAATATTCTGCAATGCTCAGGAAAAATTCTGACCTTCATGAAATCTTGGAACAAATCGGAAGAATTGAACTCGAGTACGGCTCAAAAAAATTGAATCTGTCGGCATATAGCAAAAGCGAGGTACACTCAATTACTTTTTCAGGCGATATCCAGACATTGCTACCAGTAGAAGCCGTAAAGCTGAAAAACCCCCTTCTAAAACGCAAATTCTATGCTCATATGCTTGAAGGAAAACTCCTGACATACCAGCTAATAGGGAATAACTGGAACTCGGATGCTTCAGGAAAGAAGAGAAAAGGGCCTGTAGTCGCCCTGGTGGACACCTCGGTGTCGATGCGTGGGAGCCCAGAGATTCTTGCAAAAGCCGTACTTCTGGCAGTTACAAGAAGAATGTTGAAGGAAAACAGGGATGTTAAAGTGATTCTCTTCTCCTCAAAATGGCAGACCGTTGAAATTGAACTTACCAATAAAAAGCGTATGGGTGAGGAATTTCTGGAGTTCCTGAAATTTACTTTCGGCGGCGGCACCGATTTCAATACCGCACTCCGTGCAGGCCTGAAAGCTATGAAAAATGAAAAAGCCTTTGAGGGAGCAGACCTCCTTTTTCTTACCGATGGGGTATCTGAACTTTCAGAAAGACCTCTTATCCGGGAATGGAATGAGATAAAAACCGAAAGAAAAGCCCGAATTTTTTCCCTGATAATAGGAAACTATGATGCAGGAGGACTAGAACAGGTTTCTGACCACACATATCTCATAAGGAATGCAGAAAACTGGGAAATCGGGGAAAGTCCTGCGAGTTTTGTGAAGGCTATAAGCAAGCCCTTCAGATTTTGAGTTCACGAAAGTTTTTTCAGAGAGTTCGGAACTTGTGATTTGACGCCTATGCTTGAAGAGTTTCTGCAGATTTTCTACAAACTCTTTCAGGTCTTTTCTGCCCGGAGTTTGATGCCTAGATATTCTTGATAGAACATAAAATGTTGCTTTTTGCATCTGGTGAAATTCTTGAGCAGCCCGATTTCAACCATTGCAACTATCAATTCAGAAATTATTTTAAGGTCTCCTGGATTAGGTTATTCCATTTTTCATTGAGTTTTATTAGAAGAGCACATTATTGATTATGTCCTTTCGGAAGCTATCGATGAGGCTTAGAGAAAGCAACTCTTAGGGTACCTATTATCCGCTTCTTTTCGCAGGAAGCAGTTCCCAAAAAGGGCCTAAAAGCATTCCTTGTGATATCTTTTATTTTCTTCTTTTTATCAATAGGAATTTTTTCTTCAGAAGCCTTTTGGAATCTGCTTTTAGAAGCTCTGCCTTCCAAAATTTGCGAATCTTTTCGAATATCTCGGAAACTTCTTCCTGTGAACTCATTTCAAGATATTTTCTGAGTTTTTCCAGAAGTTCGGAGTCAATTGGTTCGGAATTAGATTCAGAAGAGGCATTCTGGTTGCTAAAACTATCTTCGTCTATTTAACGAAATCGGCATCGATTACAGGGCAAAATTCAAAAACATAATCTTTTGATGAAGCCTTCCTGAATTCAAACTTTTTTCAGATCGAAGCCGCATTTGAAAGCCTGTCGAATGCTCGCTTTTTAAGCATGAAAATATACCCTTTCTTAAAACAAAATACTTTCTTTATTATAAATCTACATTCTTCGGATGTACACAGAGATATATTTTATTTCCCGATTTGTCCAATATTATTCCTTAAAGACGGGATGAACATTTAAACTATTGCCTTATTGAGAAAATAGATGACATTTTTGTGGACATCTGCAGAATGTCGGTTCAAATATCTTCCGAATTAATACTTCCATTATACAAACTATTAATAATTAAATTATATCAAACTGAATATTTACCAATAATCGCGGAATCAATTTAAGGAGGTTTGTCTCCAACCTACATAAGCTATTCATATTCTCCTTTAAGAGCAAAATCATCAAAAATTTTCATGAGTAGAGATTATTGTTAAGAGATTTAAATTCTCCAATGCTTAAATAGATAGGATTTTCTCTAAATTTTCAATATTATACCGAAAGCATCAATATTATGAGATAGCTAATCTAACCATAGACATTATTAATTTTTTCAATTCCAATTCATATCACATCCCGATCAAAGGAATTTGTGGCATCATCTCTACTCATGGGCCTTGGAACTTGAAGAAATGAAATAACAAGTGAATGTTTTTGTGAACAGATTTCCAGTAGAAGCAAAATTTTGAATTGGAACTAGGTTGTTTGAGTTGTAAGAATATTGAAAAATTAAAAAAGTTTTAAAGCTAAATTCTTCTATCGTGACTGATCTGATTTTAAAAATAAAAAAAAACAATTATGAAGCTTTTAAGCTTCAAAGTTCAGTACCTACTTCCAAATGTCTAGAAGCCTGTATGCCTGCATTTTGAACCATCTCATTCCTAAGAATCTCAAGATAAGCTCTTGATTCTGAAAGTACCTTAATACTATTGTTTAGCCTGGTTAAGAAACCTATCTGAGTATCAAGATCTTCATTATTTCCCTCTTCAGGAATTTCTTCAATCGGTAACAATCCGCCATTTAATTCAATAGCGAAAAGCACATTGTTTATCATTAGATCAAATTTTGATATACTTTTATCAAGCACTACACTATGGTGAGTTTCATAATTTTTCAGGCTCAGAAATTTTCCGGAGAAGTCATTTATTCCTTCTTTGGTTGTGTTATGAATTGACTTTTTGAGTTGTTCTAATATTTCAATCATTTTATGCACTCCTTTTCAAAAACTAAGAGGTGCAGATTTGGGGGTCTGCTTTATTCTATTCTTTCTGAAATTCAATACAGATATTCCACAACTGGATAAAGATTCAGAATTGGGGGTCTGCTTTTTCTTTATCCTTCTAGAAATTCAATCATGTTCACGATTTAATGAAAACTGTGAACACAAAAATTTCTCTGCATTTTCAGCAAATGCAGATAATAGTACTCGCTTTTATAGAATTGATCAGTAACTCCTATAAACGAGCTGAAATCCAATACAAGAATATTCCAAAACCGTATAAACCTTGAAGAAATTAAGTTCCCTATTTCGTTTAAGTAAATAAATTACCATAAAGATATTATTTATGTAGTAAATATCATTCAAGGCAAATAATCACTAAATTTTAGACAACTGTAAAATTAAAGATACTTTCTTGTATGGAATTTTGCATATGAATTCAAGATCATTTTATCATTGATGAATTACCTAATTCTTATGACGGAACAAAGAAGCTCACAAACTTTAGTTAACAGTTAGCTCATGATCAAGTGTAACTTAAACGCGAGCTATCATGCAGAGTAGAACATAATAATATGGAGCCTCTTCTGGTATGGAAACTTCTACAAACATTCCCGAGGATTTGAAGCAGGCGGTACTCGAGAGAATAAAACCTACAGTAGCTGAAAGAAAAACTCTTATTGGGATTCAGGAAGAATTAGCCACAGAAATGAAAGCTGCAGCTGAGAAACTAGGTGTACATGATGTGCTTGTGAAAATGGTAGGTTCCGCCGCAAGAGGTACGTGGCTTTCAGGAACTCATGACATTGATGCCTTTATGTGCTTTCCAGAGGAAACACCCAGAAAGGAACTGGAAACTCTGGGTATGGCAATTGCCAGAGAAGTGGCAAAACTTGCAGAATATGCCAAAGATTGCCATGCTGAGCATCCCTACCTGAATATTGTATTCAAAGGCTTTGACGTGGATTTAGTTCCATGTTTTAGGGTTTCATCAGCTTCCCATATTAAATCTGCAGTTGATAGGACTCCTTTCCATAACGATTTTGTTAAAGCCCACATAAAAGGGTTTGAAGACGAGGTGCTGCTTCTGAAGCAGTTTATGCGAGGGTGTGGAGTCTACGGATCAGAGTTGAAAACTCAAGGCTTTTCAGGCTATTTGACCGAACTCCTAATAATTCATTACGGTTCATTTGAAAATACAGTCAAAGAAGCCTGCTTCTGGAAGCCTGGAGAAAAAATAGATTTAATGCAACATTCCAAAATAAAATACGATGAACCCTTAGTCATGGTGGATCCAACAGATCCCAAACGAAACGTTGCAGCAGCTCTTTCCCTTGATAAATTTTGCATTTTTATAGACTGGTGCAGGGAATTTTTAAAAAGTGTGGAAATTAAATTCTTTTTTCCTGCTTGTTTCTTGCCTCTTAAGGACAAAGAAATTCTCCAACGGCTCGAAAATAGACGAAGCACACAGCTTGCAGTCTTCTTCAGGACTCCGGATATAGTCGAAGATGTGCTATATCCACAGCTATATAAAATGGAGCATTCAGTAGCTGCCCTTTTGATGGAATATAAGTTTTCTGTGATTAAAACTGGGGTCTGGTCAGGGAAAAATGAAACCTTAATTATGCTCGAACTTATCTCAGGTACCCTTCCAAACGTCAAAAAACATGTTGGTCCACCTGTCTGGGTCAAAGAGCATGCTGAGAAGTTCAAAGAAAAATATAAAAGAGAAGAGGAAGTTTTCGGAGGTTATATTGAAAATGGAAGATATACCTTTGAGATACAGTGTAAATATCCACTCGCAAAAGAGCTTCTTGAAAAACAGCTTCTCAACTGCTCCCTTGGAAAAAATGTGAGGTATAGCGTTAATGAAGGCTTTAAGATTATAGAAAATACTGAGATATGCACATTAAAAGATCCAAATTTCAGGGTTTTTTTAAGTAAATGGTTGTGAAAATTGACCATAAAATGTAAGAATGAATCCTATTCACAAAGTAATATTTAAACTCATAATGCACTTTTTTCACCTGCACCTACTGTTATTTTATCATGTAGAAATTTGGGAGTGTGTCCTTCAGTAATTTATCTGAGCTAAAAAACGAACAGATTTCTTATTTTTGGGTAAATGTTATAGAGAATTTTGGGTTCCGTTGCAAAAAATCCTTTCTAATGATACAATAGAATAAAAAGAAAACCAAAGATAGTAACATGCTATCTAATTCCTTTAAATGGAAGCATTATGAAGGGGAAATTATCTTATTGAATGTAAGATGGTACTTAAAATATGCATTAAGTTATAGAAATTTAAAGGAAATGATGGCAGAAAGGGGAGTAAAAGTCGACCATACAACAATCATGAAATGGGTACATCAATATTCCCCTGAAATAGAAAAGAAGATAAGAAGACATTTAAGACCAACAAATGATTCGTGGAGAGTTGATGAAACCTATATCAAAGTAAAAGGTAAATGGAAATATTTTTACCGAGCAGTTGACTCAAATGGAGATACAATTGATTTCATGTTAAGTTCAAAACGAGATAGAAAGGCAGCGAAGAGATTCTTTAAGAAAGCTTTAAGTTCTAATCATAATCAAATTCCAAGATTAATAACCGTTGATAAGAATCCAGCTTATCCACCTGCTATAGATAAACTAAAAATTGATAAAATACTACCTAAAAACTTAGGCATTCGACAAATCAAGTATTTGAATAACATTATAGAACAAGATCACAGATCTATAAAGAGAATCGTTAATCCAATGTTAGGATTTCAGTCTTTTAGATCTGCTAATAAGACTTTAAAAGGAATTGAAGCTATAAATATGATCAAAAAAGGACAAGTAATCGATTTAAATTACTCTGTTCTTAATGAAGTCAAATACATGAATCAATTATTTGGTATAGTTTTATAATGTTAGTACATTTTCCTTGAATGTTTTGATTTTTATTAATCACTTATAGATTTACATATTTTTTTGAAGTTTTTGCAACGGAACCCAAAAAAGAATAAATTCGGAAAATATAATTATGCAGAAAGTACGGGTTCATTAAAGAAAATTACGACATCATCAGTTGTCTGCTGGAATGAGAATTGCCCCTGAACCCTCGAGATTTTTGTAGATAAATGCTGAAGTATAAGCAAGGACCATGAATTTAAAGCCCTGGCCAAAATCCATCTCTACAAACTTACATATCATATATATGAAGAAGGCAAATTGTACAGCACAAAGGCCCATTCCGGCTAATGTGAGTATTTTCTGACGACTGCTACTACTACTGTCTGGATCATCTGATTCTTCGGACATTTCCTTCGACTTTTCTGACATTTCTTTCTGACCTCGCAAATAAAGGTGCTAAAAGTATTATGTCTTTGATTTGTTAATTTTGTCTTTAATTTATATTGCTTTTAATTAAAAGATTTGTTATTATTTTCTGGATTTCTGATTGATTAAAGCCAATTGCAAGTGTAATTGATAGTAAATTTTGACGATTCCAAAGATATATAAGTTTCTCAAACAAATTCCATTTATGGCCATTTCAATGAGTTGTTGAAAACTGCAAACATAAGTTCCTCTTTAAATTTTCAAAAAAAGGAATCATGCCCTTTTTTCAGTTTAATCAATTACTCTAGGAAACTACCTTTTACTGCAAACATTGTTCAACAAGTTTAAGAGTAAGATAACGTCTCAGGCTTTAATCCATATACCCTAGCTTTTATAGAGTCCTTAAAAAGATATAAAAACACGGAAAGCTTCAGCAACAGCATCTTAAAATTAAGATGTATTCGTATCTCGTAAAACATTATATTAAAAACACTCTCCAATTTAATTAGAGATTTTTGTGCAATATTTTTATACGATGTTATTATTTATTAAATATACTATATATAACTTACGGGGCTAACAATGCACATCGGAGAATATAGTTATCAAAAATTGAGACATTGTAGAGTATCGATTTCAAATTAATGGAAAGAATACACATCATCAAATCATGGCCAGAACCTGAGATTGCAGATTTGTAGAATATTGAATTACCGGAAAGTTGCTGGAGTGAGTGACGCTCAAACCGGACAGTGCCTTTAGCAACAAACTATTTTCCCAGAGGACTCATTTATAAAATGCAACCATAAAAGGAAGCTGTATGCCATCTTCTATACAAGTTCCAAACTTTGAAATCACTAAGCTATCCTTATTCCAAACTCATCCATATGCTAGACTAAACGCTGATTATTTTCATACGGTTTATTATAAAAAGAGTACAAGAAAAATATTTTCCTACAAATAAATTGTTTAACTCGATGAAATATTATTTTATTTATGAATTATTTATTTAGAATAAGTCTGCTGCAATAAATCATCTTGCCAAGTGGATGCCGGAAGGAAATAATGTGACAAAATCAAAATAAATTATACAATACATTGACACTATAGGAGGCAAACAAGCGTAACTATTTATAAAAGTAACACTAATGTTAACCTAGAAAAACAATGTCAACCATAATAAACATTGTTAAGAATGAGAAAATAATAAAAATAAGTTCAGTGATATGTTAGTTCAAATGAATAATATTAAAATAAATAACAAAAAGCCGAATCACGAATAAATTTCTAAAAAAATAAAAAAGCAGTGAATTAAATGGATAAAGCGCGTATAATTGAGGAAACAGCGGTCAGGATAGCCAGGGAACTCAATGCCGCCGCAATCGTTGTATCTGGGGAGCTGAGTTTTGAAGGGATCGACACTGGAGGGATTCCGATTTACCATAGCTCTACGCGGCCGAAAAGAATACTAGCTCATCTTGTAATGACTGGCAAAGACGAAAAATGCCCTATAAGGGGTCTCAGCGACCAGATAAACAAAGAAGCTTCAAGTAACGCTGATCACCTCCAACAGGCTGTGGCAATAGAATACGTGCTTGGGAAACTAAAAGGCGAAATTGTTATAGGTGTGGTCGAAGCCCGTGGCTCCATTTCAATAGTTGTGCACAATCTCGATGAAAACCCGCTTGTAAAAGCCATGAAGGAATGTCAAGAGAGGATAAAACCAGAAGTGATGAGCGCAATCATGAATATTTCTTGTGACATTGCCTTAGCAGGCAGGGAAGGAAAGAGAGTAGGAGCCGCCTTTATTTTAGGGGATTCCGAAGAAGTCATGAAACGTTCTCATCAGATAATTATTAATCCGTATGCAGGTCATGATGAAACTTACAGAAATCTCCTTGACAAAAAAAATTGGGAGTCTATAAAAGAATTTGCCCAACTCGATGGGGTTTTTGTAATAAGTGATACAGGCCTTATACTTGCAGCAGGGCGCTACCTTGATGTTGATGGAAAAAATGTGGATATTGAAAAAGGGTTAGGAGGCAGGCATGTTTCAGCAGCCGCAATCAGCAGGGATACATTTGCAATCGCGGTTGTGATATCTGAGTCCGGAGGAGTTATCAGGATATACAAAGATGCAAAAGAGACTATCTGCATGGAATCCCTGAAACCTGCAATAAATCTATCTGATCTCATAAATTAATAAATTTGGATTCTATAGTTGGAATAGAACATTAATAGTTTCAATAAACACAATCAAACTTGCGCTGGTGAACCATGCTGCAAGCAACGGGTTATGTTCGCACCAGCGTTCATTATATAGTTTTTTACTGAAAGTCAATTCTTTTCATTTGCTTATATGCTTGCTTTTCTTCCTGATCTCCCTCATTCTGAACATAATTTGTTATAATATAGGAAGTCATTCCGTCTCAGACTGTTGCAAGGTATCCTCCCTCACTCCATAGTTCCATACCCCAAAGCTGTTTTTTAATTGAAGGGCATTCTTTGAAGATAGTTCTGACTGTTATGCTTTAAATAACTGCATCACTCTTGAAGGAGAATATTTTGGCTCAGCCCCAACAAAAAGTGTACATGATCAACATCGCAGCTGATTGCATAAAATTCAAAAGAATATTTTTCACCAATCTCATAGAATACATTTTTTAAAGAGTTAACTGCATCATAATTTCAAAGGTTTTTACGATATTTCATACAAAAAAAAACCATTTGATATATAATTTTATAGACACAGTGGTTTGTACTCCTTAATTACATCTACAACAAAAGGTGATTAAGGATATAAATCAGCCATTTAATAACGGTTACCGGGGAAGTTTTCATCCTGCAGCAAGCTGTGAGATATTCGAAATAAATAAAAAAGTAACGTCTTTATTTTCCTTTTAGCTTTCTGTTCCTTTTTTAATCCGTATTCTGATCTTCAACCTGGTACTTTCTTTCTCATAGTTCTTATCTCCTTTTTTTGAAGATTGACTTCTCTGTACGAGATGTACTTTTTTAAGCCTGCTACAATATCTCGTAGGGAACAGAATCAATGTCCTTCTGGCAACACTCAAGTCCGAAATTTCAACAATTAGGGATAATTAAGTCCGTTTTTTTGGGATTTCTTACAGGATCCAGATCAGAGACTGATAAGAGATTGAACTATACTGGCTATCGATACGGTAGGAGCAATTATTTCGGTCCTAATTTTTACTTACCTTCTCACAAGATCCCCTTCTTCTTTTTCCATTACAATGGTAGAGATCTTAATTGTCATGGTTTTAACACATTCATTAGCGAAATCTATTCGTGGACTAGGGGTGCAACTCCAACCATTGTTCCACCCCCTAAAGCAGACCTTACTGCTATTTTGTTAACTTTATTTTTTCATATATATGATTGCCCAATTGAACAGTGCCGATTCGATAAAGCCTACGTAGGATGTGTAATCGGAAAACTTCTAGGAGCCGATATTCTTAAATTCGGGAAAATAAAACATCTTGAAACCCTGGTTGCAAACATAGGAGCAGCAGGAATTTTAGATGGAATATTTTTTAATGGGTTCATACCATCCTCCTAGTTTAATAACTCTAGACTCTATCTATGAGTAAATGAGCAAGATGGACATTAAACAAAATTGTTAGCGATTCAATTTAAATCGAAGCAACGCTGCAATTCCTCCAAGTTTATGAAGCTTTTCTCCGGGCTCAAAGGCAGTGCTGAAAACAATAACTTTTCCGTGAGCCTGTTCTATCTTCAGCAGGAGCTCGTCAATATCCACCCCTTTTTCCCGCCCGTTTCTCAATGTTTCGTCAGCAATGAGCAGTGTCTCGATAGCTCCATAACCAAGAGCATTTTGAACATCTGCAAAACCATAGGCTGCTTTGCCATCCATTGATATTTCTCGAATAAGATCTTCTATCAGAATTGATTCCCGGGCTATGCGGGATTCCAGCATGATCCTATCAACTGCTCCCCTACGAAGTACTTCCTGAAAACCGGACATCCCTATCATGGCCGTATCTTCGACTATTGACTTTGAAGCCATAGAGGGTTCAATTTCATGGAAATACTTCAAAAAATCGTCTTTGGTAAACCCTGGCCCTGCAATAACTAAAGAGGCATCCTCAGGAACTGCATGTCTAAGCTGCTCAAGAATGCTCCTAAAAAATTCATTCCTTAGACCTGTATCCCGCTTTCCGGATGACTGGTGAATGTGAGAGTAGATCTCGATTCCATAATGATGTACAAAACCAATATCTGCATCTCCTTCTTCAATTGCAACAATAACTACCTTCGGACGCCTAGAAGCCTCTTCAGCGTCCTTAAGTCGCTGGAGCTGGTCATTCTTCCAGCGCTCTTTAATGATAGAAATGTTAGTCCCGATCTCGACATTAAGGGTGTGATAGGAGCCAGCATCCATCCCATGCTCTATCGGCCCGTGTATCCGCAACCTGTTAGCAAATTTATTAAACTCCATTTCTTCAACCCTAATTCCGAGCCTGACCTTTACTTTCTCAACCTTTTCGGGGCGTATTTTATCGCTTGAAGTATCAGCTTTCCTTTTGGTAAAAGCAAAGACAAGGTCCGATGCTTCAATAATATATTTTAGATGCCATAGGTCGTCGATAGATTCGATTGTTACTGAAATATTCCCTTCTCTTCCTTTAAGAGAACGATTTGTAACTCTCATATCTTTCTCACCCCCTGCATTTCAATCTACCTTTCAATTAAATCTTTGGCTTTATTTTTCTATAATTTATTCAAAGTCTTCATCACTTCTTCAGCTTTCTGTCGAACTTCTACTCAAAGTCCTTCTTAAGATTCTTCTTTTGCTATTTCTCCAAATTATTCTTCAGCTTCCTCTCCGCTACCCTCATGCTCAAATTCTACTTCAGAAGTTTCATATTCTCCACACATATGCTCTATTTTTTGACTTTTTCTTTCTGGTTTCTGGTTCTTTAAATCCGACTCTCCAGGAGAAACCATCATGGCAATCTGATCTGGGGATGCAATCTGCTTGACGAAACGAGGATCTTTGAGTTCATCTGCATAAATTTTGTAGATTTTTTTTGAGATGTCATTTTGGTTGAAAGTGCCTGGAACAATCTCCAGAATATAATCACCATGCTTCCGGACAGCAAAACTAGGGCCGCCGATCACCCTTGTCTCATTTTTGAGCTCAAGCCCGACTGCTATGCTCAGAGGCACATCCCTAAAGTAATTCCGCTCTCCCCTAATGATAAAACCTCCCTTTCTAACATATTCTCCAGATTCGGGGGTCTTTGAGACCTGTTCAGATCTAACCCAGTAGCAGTCCCCATTAAATTGGCCTTCTTTCCAGAGGCTGGAATAAGAAACTGCAAACTGCGCAGCTTCTCTTAACGTTGATTCAGGGACCTCCTCTCCTGTGGTCTTGACAACTGTCAGGGGAGCACCTGGGGTCTGAGTATGGAAGACAATATCTCTTTTTTCTATGTATTTTTTGAAAATTTCCTCATTGGTATCAGCATCTCTGCCTCCTACAACGAGAAAATTATCCGAAGATACAAACCATCTGAAACGATCATACCAGTGCTTTTTTCTGGACAACTGGAATTTTTTCCTTGCTTTTGCAGTCTTTGCTTCATTTTTTTTCTCCATAGCTTTCCTGGTATTTTCGATAGCTTTGATAGCACCTTCACTTTTTTTGCTAAACTTTTTTACTTTTTCGTAGTATTCCTGAGCGTTCTGAGGCACTGTCTTCCGTATATCAAGGTTAACGCTCTTGCCATCAAGCTCAACGGTTACAGTCCCTGTCTTTTGGTCAATATTTGTAATTCTTTGCGCAGCAGGTAATGTATCTTTTGCTTTTTTAAGAATAACGCGTATCTCATCCCATGAATAACCCTTTGATCTCGCTCTATTGAGCACCGAAAAAAGCTTCTCGATAAGCTGATAATTAGCATAGACAGTTTCTGCAAGCATATTATTCTTTTCAATTTCTTTATCGAACTTCTCAAGGCTCTCTTCCTGCTGGAGAAGCCGCCTTGCGTAAACATTTGAATTTTTTTCTGTAGTCTCAGCTTCCTTCACTTTTACGATATTTTCAAGCGCCTTTTTTCCGAAGAACTCGTCAAGCGCCGTATTGAAAAAATCGAAATACTCTTTTTCACATTCTGAATAGCGTATAAGATCAAAAGGCAGCACATCGAAAGTTTCCATCTTTCCAGTGATTTCTTTTTTTACGTGCTGAGGTTTGAGTTTAAGAGCTTCAACTTCAATTATCGTCTCATTTTTAATTTCGATTTCGATTCCAGACGCAATTTCAATTTGAAATTCTCCATTACCTGCATTCTTTGCCCTAAATAGCGGGGCGAATAAATCAATCATAGCATTGGATAACTTAGAAGCATCCTCTTCTGATGCTGCCTTCGCAAGCTTAGATTTTTCAATTTTTGCCCTGGAGCAGACTTCTTCTGCAAGAACTCCTCCTAAATTGAACCTTGTAGCAATTGTACGGATAATGTCAGCTGTCGATTCGGAAAAAGCTATCATAAGGTCCGAAACCTTAGCATCTATTGGACTGAGTTGTGCCTCAGGAAGTTCGTAGATTTCTCCGCTCCTGAGCCTGCGATCCCGCATGGTCACAGGGTTCATTGGAAGAATAATTTTGTTTTCAGAATCAACAATAAGTAAGTTACCTCGAGCAAAAAGTTCCACAATAAGAGTACTCCTGACTCCTGCCCTCTCTGTCCCGATTTTAACTATTCTATCAAAATCGTGCTGTTCCACAGATACGATCCTGCCACCTGTCAGGTACTTTCTGAGTAGCATCGGAAAAGCTTTTGGAAGATCAGGACTTGCCCCAAAGTTTTTGCTTAAATGGATGCGTTTACCAGCCTCGATAACCAGGTTGTCCCTACCTTTATGAAAAACATAAAGGTTGATGCGAATCTCCTCATTTGCAAGCTGATAAATCTTCCCTATCTTCGAATTAATGATGGATTTTGGGCCTGCCGACAACTCGGCAACAACCGCCGCAACGTCGGCACTTGACATATCATGTTTCATGAAGTGGATATTAATAGAGGCTTTTCGTATAAGTCTTTGCCAGCCAATCAAAGCGTCGGTATCTTACTGGCCATTTCGATACGCTGCGTATAGATCAAGCGAAATTATTGATAAACGAGGCTATTGAATAAATTTCAAGGGGAATAAAGGGAAGAAAAAAATTGAGTGAATATAACTGCAGATGCCATATTCAATCCCTTTTATCAGCTGAATATTGATATGGTACTTAGAGCCTATCCGAAGAATAATATACTTTCAATTTAAGATCATGTGTAGTAATGACAAAACGGAAAATTGTTCAGGACTAATAACTTTCTGAAAATTATTGAAAAAAAATGGAACCTTTACTACCTGTACCTCAGCCAAAAAAGAAGTCTGGAAGACCTAGAAAGGGTAATAGGAAAATAATGAGTGGCATTTTCTATCTCCTTTTTACTGTTTGCCAATGGAAAGCATTGCCACGATTTTATGGAGCTCCAAGCACTGTACAGGATAGATTTCAGGAATGGCAACTATCAGACTTATTTGAGAGCATGTGGCTGGCTGGTCTTGTTGAGTATGATTTCGAAAAAGGATTAGAATGGGAATGACAATCAATTGATGGTGCTATGACAAAAGCACCATTAGATGGAGCTGGAACAGGAGCTAATCCTACTGATCGTGGCAAAAAAAGTACAAAAAGGATTGTTTTAACTGATTGTAAAGGCATACCACTTTCTGTTGTCGTTGATGGAGCCAATCGTCACGGTAAAAAGCTTGTAAAAAGGACTTTAGACGCCATATTCTTTGAAAAATCTTCTCCAGAAGACATAATCCAGAATATATGCATGGATAAGGGTTATGATTTCACAGATATCAAAAAATTGGTTGTAGACTATGGTTATACTGCGCATATCAAAAGTCGTGAAGAAGAAAACATAAGAAGAGACACCTGGTTTTAGGGCAAGAAGATGGGTTGTAGAAAGGACACATTCTTGGCTGAATAGATTCAAAAGACTCCTTATAAGATGGGAAACTAAAATTGAAAATTACCAATTACTATCTATGATATTTTAGTGAACACATTTGTGTCTCCTTCTGAAAGAATTGGTTATATTGTATATCATGATTATAAGATAGGGTGTCCACATCTAAAAAAGTGGGAGCCCTGCATTATAATCGTAAAGATGATATAAGAGTCAAGATCAGACTAGTAGACATTAAAACAAATTAGACGGAAGAGAATCGGTTTATTTAATATCAGTTGTGTATATGTATTTCTATGTTTTTAAGTCTGTCAGTGATAGGGTGCTAGTAGATAAAATAGATAAGAATAAGCTCAGTATTCTACTATTTTGAAAAACTAATTCATTTAGCGACTCCGTAATCGATTTTTTGGTGATTAGTATACTTCCCATTGTCATTGAATGAGAACCCTACAGAGAGCCTGGGATTAGCCTACTCCGTACTATATTTACGACTCCAAGATCGGATTTTGTTCAGTCTGTTAACAGAATGAGTTAAACAGTTAGGGGAAAATCAGCTTCAAAGTATCGGGTTGATCATCTCACTAACTACACAAACAATATTTTATCGTTGTTAACTTCATGTTGATAGATGTTAACTCAATGCATAATTTAAACTAGTTGGCCACCTAATTTCCAGGGCAATAATGACATTTCTTAAAGTAATCGATGTTGCTTTATTTTTTGAAAATAATAGAAGAGAGCCTTGGAAGAGTTGTCTCGACTGTATGCCCAAATACAGCCACTTCAAATAAATATTGTTCCAGGTATATTTGATTCGAAATAAGACCAACATCTTCCAAGTAATTCTACTAACTACCTTACCCATTATGCAGTTTATTTTTCACTCTTTTAGGTATGTTCGTGGTAGATACGACGATACAAGATCTAATTATCTTCGTATTTATTTAAAATTAATCGCATAAAAAATAATTTCTAATTAAAAAATAATTCCACATCAAATCTTTTGCAACCACAAAAAGCAAAAATGCTGTGGAAAAAAGATATCAAAAAATAATAGAATAATTTGAACCCCCTTTCCTGTGATTCAAAGCTTAAATTAATTATATTGATCTTCAAAACAGTATTTATTTGCCTTTTTCTTCAAATTTGAATATCAAATAAATAATAATCTTAGATATAAATTAACAATCAATCCCAAATTTAATTTGAGTTATTCATTAAAAACGCCAAATAATACCTAATTAAATTGATTAATTAGCATAAAAAGGCTATAATTCGCAAAAAGTCATCAAATAAATCGCTATGGCCAACAGATTCATGGAAACCATCATTGTCTATGTAGTGGTCTATACCAAGGTCACCAAAACCCCTTCGCATACAAAGCCAACATAAACCATTTGAGAGACGCTAAGATTGATTTTGTAGAGATCACTTTAACCAAATGATTACCAACGACTGAAAATCTTATCATAGGCCCATCACGGACTTGTACTTACGATATCTACGACTATAAGGTCGGATTTATTTTACCTGTTTAAGTAAAGTATTTTTCTTATTCCAGGCTTTTAAATCATACGGGTTAATTTCAATTGCATAATTATATGCTTTTAGTGCTTAATAACTAAGTTAGGTGATTTATGATATGATTAGTTTCCTTATTTGGCTCCCACTACTAAGAAAAAGATTCGTATAAACAAATGAAAATATTTGGTTTTAAATAATATCTTCATACCCAGAGCTCTAGTGCTAACATATCTGTTGATTACATCAGGTTACTCCATAGTAACTTTGATTCTCATCCTTGTTTTTAATTTATTGCAGTCAATTGATAGTGTAATTAATTGTAAATTTCGAAAATCTCAGGAGATCTTAAAAAGTATCTCAGAAAAGGAATGAATTTCAGTAAAGACATGAAAATGCATCATAAGGCTGTTACTCTTTGTTCAAAACATGTTATCATTTTATTTGAACTTAATGATTCTCTAAAGCTAAAAATCGGGTCACGTCCATAATTGTTAACCACTTAAAAAAACATTCCATTTTGAGGGGAACTTAAAAAATAATTTTGGTCAAAGCTTTTATTAACTCACAAGCACGACAACAAAATCTAATTTTGATAACAAAAGATTACAAAGTATTTTAGCAATTGCTGAAAGAATAACTGATTGCATATGGTATTTAAACAATTTATTAATGTTCAGAGTTCCTGTTCAACAACTTGTGACCTGAGCAGAGATTTAAAAGCATTGAATAAAAAATATATATGAAGTAATACAGTATAGTAGTTAAAAGTAATTTGCGCTAGTAAAAGCTGTAGCGGCTTAGTCAGATACACAAAGACTTATACTGAATATTCAATTAGAGACTTTTTAATATTTCCCAGGGTCTCCACAATTCATCCTTAATTCACTAGCAATTGACTTCAATAAATCAAAAACCCGGTAAATAATTAAAAAGTCTACAAAATTACTATAGCTTGATCGATCTGAATGAAAGCACAGAGACTTCATATTTATTCTATGATCCAGGGTGTTGTTAAACATCCAAGTTATCATACAAAAATTAATACTGTTTCAGACAAAGGATTCAATAGAGGATTTCGATAAACCACTGATTTTCACAGGTCGTTTATATACTCTTTATGAGCATATAAAAAAATTTAGGGTTTCTTGAAATTATCTATATTAGCTTTTGTTTGGTAGTATGTAAATAAGACTCAAATACATTGACGGGGGTTTATTGAAATGGAAAGGGTTTCTACAGGCATAGAAGAATTGGATCAGAAGTTGAGTGGAGGTTATCCTGTAAATAAAGTGACCCTTGTCACAGGCATTGCAGGGAGCGGGAAAACAATCATCGGTATCCATTTCATTCACAAAAATTGTCTTGAAGGCAAAAAATGTTTGTTAATTGCGACTGAAGAAACTCCTGAGGATATTCTCTACCAGGCAAGAATTGTAGGACATGACCTTAGACCGTATTATGAGAATGGACAATTAGTTATAGAAAATATCTTTGAGGATCGCTCCGAAGTTATAGAGCAGACGAGATATGGATTTAGGCCTGAAATTCTGGATATTGAAATTCCCAATCTGTTTAGATCAATACGTGAAGGAACTGATTGTCTTGTGGTCGATAACATAGGAACCTTTGCTCTAAGGGTTTCTACAAAAAAACTTAGAGACCAATTTGACGGGCTGAATTACATTGTAAGAAAAAAAGGATGTACTGCTCTTCTAATAATGGATGAATCTGCACACAATATGACTCATCAGCTTGCTGAATATTCAGTCTATGGGTCCATCCACTTATTGGTAAAAGAAAACTCTTACCTTGGAATAATGGAGCGTTACATGTACATACTTAAGATGCGTAGCACTCCTATTTCTCCCGAAATGTCTGTCTTTGAGATTACTTCTGAAGGAATCAAAATTCATGGGTTAGGGGGAAAAAGTCTTGCTTAGTAAAAGGAACAAACTAAAGGTACTTATCATCGATGACATCCCAGAAAATATAGAGCTTGTGGAAGCTTTTCTTTCACTGGAACCTTATGATGTTATTACTGCTCGAAGCGGGAAAGAAGCCCTCCAAAAAATAAACGAAGAGAAACCAGATTTGATCCTTCTGGATATTATTATGCCTGATATGAATGGATATGATATCTGCAAAATTATCAAGGATGATCCTGAGACCCAGTTCATTCAAGTGTTAATGTTAACTGGCCTTTCGGAGCTTCAAGATAAGATAAAGGGTATCGAAGCGGGAGCTGATGATTTCCTTATAAAACCAATTAACAGACTGGAGCTCAAGACCAGAGTAAAATCTATGCTTCGAGTAAAATCCATGCATGACCGCTTGGTGGCTGATCGTGACCGTCTAGAGATCAAAAATAGGATACAAAGTATACTTACAGCAATTATTCCGACTTTACTTCAGGCTATTTCCCATGAGGAAAAAAAGATCATTATAAACCAGATAACAGGTATGGTTGAAAAAACGCTTCTTGATATGTACTATTTTGAAAATCGAGAAATGGACTTCGCTTATGCCGGGGAAATCTGTGCTGAGGTAATGAACCAGTTAGGTGGTAATTTCACCTCTTTCATGGGCGAAACCGAAAATTCTTGGATAATCAAGGGAACAGAGTGTCCCTGGAAAGGGGAAGAGGCCCGTAAAAACTCGATTTTATGCACCCTTACAAGAAAAATTTTTTCAAATATAGCTTTGAAGGTGGATTCGGACTTTACTATTGAGGCCCGGAAAACTATAGGAAATAAAAACGAATGCTGTGAATTCCTTATTAAGGTAGCATGATATTCTCACTTAGCTTTCTGATAAAGGTTGAATGATATTCACTAGCTTAGGTTGGGTGAAAGCTTTTGATAAATTGCAAAATTTTCACAACAATTATTAAAGTTTGCAAGCAATGGTGGAATAAATTGTTTATTTCAGTTGATGTGGACAAAATTTGAAGCTGATTTCAGCTATGAAATCGACAGTTTTCAGGTAAGAATGTTCTTTAACCGATGATAAATGGAATGGGATTTTTTTTCCACTTGTTTTACCTTACCTTTGTCAGTTTTTTTCCAATTTTTTGAGGTTTGAAGCTTCATTCTTCTAGAATTGAAATTAATTTGACTTAAAAGTGGCAAATTCTATAAATCTTCAGTTCAAATAAAATGGTTCAAAAAAGGTAGGTAATATGTTTACTTCATGCTTATAATAATTCTCATTCCTTCAGGTGTGATATCAAATAGAGAGTACTTAACTGGAACAGTCTTCTCCCTCATTTTTTCGATATAGATATACTGTTTTGTTTTTCCAGAGCTGAAGTTTTCCTGCGACATAAGCCGTATTAGCCCGAAAGCCATATAGCCGGCAAGTCGGTGGGTCAGGTTATACGAGTCCTCATCCATAATAAAGAGGCTTGTACATTCATTTTTCAGTAGAATTATGCTTATCGAGCTAAATTCATCGGCAAACTCTTTTATATCATAATTTATAGCCAGGACCCCAATGGTATCAATAACCACAACATCAACTTCCGAAGACATTGCGCTTAGATACTCTATTATGTCTGTATCCACAGAGCAGAGTCCTTTACCAAACTTGGAAACGAATTTAATTTTGTTCATTTTGTCCTCAAAGACATTCCTTATACTAAGTAGTCCACTCTTTAAAAAAGGTTCGAGGTCAAGTTTGATGTTTCGGGCCTGGCTGAGGATGTCTTCAGTGAGTTCCCTCGTTAGAATCAATATACATCTCCTGCCTTCTTGGCAGCTCCTGTGCAGAAAGTGAAGTCCAAGAATAGTCTTGCCAGCACCTGGAGGACCCGTTATAAGAATCCCCTTTCCTTTAGGATATCCTCCATCCATTAATGCATCCAACCCTTCAATTCCTGTAGACAAACTCTCCATATTATCACACTTCAAGCTCGAAAATTTCTACATTCATATTTGTTTTGAGTAATAGATCCTAAATTCCGTAAAAGTACACAAATTTATAAATTGTTTGCTTATTTGGCCACTATTAGTTATTGAAAGTTAGATTAATTTTTTAAGTTACTTCATATTAAGGAAATAGATTGCATTCTTGTGTACGTCTAGGGAAAGTGGGATAGATTCCTTCCTCAAAACTAAAATAAGTATCATACAAAGCAGATTATCAATCAATGTATTTTTCCTTAAACTCTGAAATCTGCTTATTGCTTCCCACAACTGCGATCATATCTCCGGCCTTAATTGCTGTTTGCCTTGTAATAGTAGTTATAACAAGTTTTCCTCTTTCAATGCCTATAATAGTGCATCCGATTCTTTTTTCGAGATCAAGGTCTTCTATTAATTTATTCTCAAGGAAAGAACCCTTTTCAACGCGATGCTTTTCAATTTCTATGCCCTCATAAAGCATTATATCCTCGTCGATTCGACAGCTTTTTCCCACGCAATTTGCAGTCATTTTGGCAATCATCTGGCCGGCTACTATGGAAAGAGAACCGACATAGTCAGCTCCAGCTTTGTAGATCTTGTCTATGGATTTAACGGAATTTGCCCTTGCCACGATTGTAACTTCTGGATTCAGACCCCTCGAAATGAGGGTTGCAAAAATAACATTAGTATCGTCATTAAGGACCACAAAAACGAAAGAAGCAGTCTTTACTCCCGCTTCAATCAGTATCTCTTCGTCTGATGCGTCGCCGATTAAATATTCAAAGTCAACATAATCAAAAACTTTTTTATTGGAGTCTACAACTACGAATCTAAAAGGGCCGCCTGAAAGTACTTTTACGATGCTTTTTCCAACATCTCCGTACCCGAGTAAGACAAAATGCCCTTTAATTTCCATTTTTGACCCCACAATCCTCAAAATTCATGTTCTAAGGCTTAATATTTGATTTGTTCTGTAAACTTAATGTTATCTTTATGGATATAGATAAATTTAAAATGTATATCAAACTATCGGATTAATGCATCACTTTCTTTAGTTTTGAAAGCTCCTCTGAAGTTCATGCAGGCAGAAAACTGAGTTTTCCATGACCACATTTTCTTTTTTTGGAATGAAGGAGATGTATCAATTTTTCCATATTTTCTATAATTTTTGCACATGTCGAATGCTTCTGTCTATAAATTTCTTTAATTGTCTTGCTAACATTATGGCTTTTCAGTAGATAGTGGACTCAAATATGTTTATTCATTCCAAAATTTAGGCTGTCCATGTAACTCCGACTACATAAATTTTAGTTGCCTTTTTTCCGATAAACTGTCCTAACATTGCTTTGGAAGAGACAATTGTATCAATCCCTGCGTACTTGAGGTATTTTGTATTGGATCTGTCCTCAAAAATTGCAATAATTTTAGGATACTAAAATTCCCAGGCATCAGAACAATATTTCCACTTTTTCATCAGATTTTTTGTCATTAAGAGCCTTGATTTTTCGATACCTTCGATAAACCTCAGATTTCCACTAATTGCTTATGTAGGCATTATATGCTAAATAAGATTATATTTTTCTTTAAGAGCAAAATTAGTAAAAATTTCAATAAGTAAAAACTATTCTTAAGAGATTTTAACGCTCCATTGCTCAAATGAATAGGAGTTAATCAAAATTCTCACAATATTTTTTTTGTGAATTACTACTTACTTTATAGCCACGACACAAGGTTAATATAACGAAATTCTGTATATATTGATTTGTAAATATCGTCTAAATTGGACCAAATTAATAGATTAAATAAACTAAAATGGATTCCTAGGAGAAATTGAAGATGTGCGAACTTAATGTTATCCTGCTTCGAGGAAACAGGCGCGAAAAGGTTATGGATTCCGTGGCAAAAATCCTGGTTGAAGGAAACTCGATCCAGCTTACAGGGATTCTTGGGGATAAAATGATCATAGAAGGTTCAATAAAAGAAGTCAATATATCACACGGAGAAGCCCTTATTCTTGCAAACTAAAATTTTGCACTTTATTTACATTCTTTATCTGGCTTTCGACTGTCCTGATATTTTCTCGTCTTTTACTGATTTTTCAGATTTTTTTTTGTATGGCTTCTGAGAAAAGCGTGATGGTATGTAGCTTTTGTAGTAATTTTGCCGATATTCTACAAATGTAAACATATGTCGAATTAGTTGGCCTATTTGCCCATTATTATTATTGAAATTTGAATTGGTTTTTAAGCTGTTTCTATATTAAGAAAATAGATGGCATTCTTGTTTCATGTATGGAAAGTGGGAGTCTGCTCTAATTGACTCAATAAATTAAATAATGAATCCATCAGATGTATATAATATCTAAATTCAGCTATTGTAATCCGGTTAGTTTGTATTTTTTATTTTAAAGCGGAGTAATATGGTGCTTTATGTGCTAAACATGCAAAAGCTGATTTAGCAAGTATCAATTTATTTTAAGTCGAATACCCTGCATCTTGATGCGTGGATAAAAAATGTATGCTTCGAAATTGGCAAAGGTTACTATTAAGTTTGATACAACAGGTAATGATAGTGATCATGTAAATCTTTTATTTTCTTTCTGAATGATAAGACTGTGGTACTGACTGATATTTGCATAGAAAAACCAGTAAATTTCCTGAAAGAAATCCAATCAATAAACTGTTTATCAGGTTCGAAGTCGGAGAGATCGTGCCATTGCTGTAAAACAAGTAGATCTTCTTTTGAAATTATCGAGTACTAGTTAGTGGAGTACTGGATAAAATTTCGATAAACCCTTAAATTTCTTCCTATGTTTATAAATTGTAGATCAATGACTCTTTAAAATCAGACGTTTATCAAAATTCTCTTTACTACTACTGTAGGTGTTAAAAAATAATGTTCATCATTGAAAAATTTCACTACTATACATTTAAATATCAAAAATCCAATGCACTGACACATATATTACAATAAAATACAATCAACTCCAAATAGATCTTATAGCATTCACAGCTCACGATCATTTCTTCAAAGAAGATTTACTGAAAGGAGTATTTCGATGTTAAACCCTGATAAATTCATTTCAAAAGCAATCGAAGAAATCATCCAGGAAATAAAAGATAAAAGAGCAATTATTGCACTTTCAGGCGGTGTGGACAGTTCTGTTTGTGCGGAGCTGGCTTACAGGGCTATTGGGGAAAGGCTGCAGCCGATATATATTGACACAGGGCTCATGAGAGCAGGAGAAACAGAAAGGATAAAGCACATCTTCTCCCACATGAATCTGGATATTGTGTATGCAAAGGCAAGATTTCTTGCAGCCCTGAAAAATATCACTGAACCTGAAGAAAAAAGGAATGTTATAGGCGAGACTTTCATCCGAGTTTTTGAAGAAGAAGCGAGGAAAATTGCAGCTGATTATCTGATTCAGGGTACGATTTACCCTGACAGGATCGAGTCAGAGGGCGGTATCAAGTCCCATCACAATGTTGGGGGACTGCCTAATGTGATGGACTTCAAGAAGATCGTCGAGCCTATAAAGGACCTTTACAAAGATGAAGTAAGGAAAGTTGCATGGGCGCTCCAACTGCCTGAAGAAATTTGTGAAAGGATGCCTTTCCCTGGTCCAGGTTTGGCTGTGCGGATTATCGGAGAAGTTACAGAGGAGAAACTTGAGGTAGTAAGGGAAGCCAATCTTATAGTAGAAGAGGAGCTTCTTGACAGGTTCTGCCCCTGGCAAACTTTCGCTGCAGTCATCGGTAAGGGAACAGGAGTGAAAGGAGATATCCGAGCTTACGGATGGATCGTAGCTGTAAGAGCTGTCGGGTCACGAGATGGAATGACTGCGGAAGCTTTAGAACTCTCTTGGGATGCACTCAAGCACCTAGAGGCCAGGATAACTTCCGAGATTCCGAGAGTTGTCAGGGTCGTCTACGATATCACACCCAAGCCACCTGCAACAATCGAGTTCGAATGAGATATAGAGTGCAGAAGATAAGTGTACAATAAATGAAACTGAAAAACAGATCATAAATCTTTTTCTGCAAGATTAAGAAAGCAATTAAGTGAGTTTTTTGCCCATGACCCTAAATAAAGCAGTAATAAAAATTCGACAGAGAATTAAAATAAGGTCCTCTCCTACAAATGAACCGACAGCAAGCTGGACAGGGATCGACCTTTTAAACGGAATTCAAATAAAAACTCTCACTATAATTTTCAAAACCATAGGATGCAGCTGGGGGAAAGCTGGAGGTTGTACTATGTGTGGTTATGTTTATGACTGCGCAAGTGAGCCGCCAACCCTTGAAGATTACAAAACCCAACTTTCAAGAGCGATGAAAAAAGCTGACAAATTTTCAGAGTTCATGGTCAAAATCTTCACCTCCGGTAGTCTCCTTGACGAGCAGGAAATCCCTTGTGAAGCAAGAGATGTAATTCTCAAAACTCTCGCAGATGATCCCCGGATCATCAAGGTGCTTGTCGAAACTAGACCTAACTTTGTAACCGAAGAGAATGTATCACACTGTATAAATATACTGAGAAATAATCCATTTGAGCTAGCATTTGGACTGGAAACGAGCTCTGACAGAATTCGCAGAGATTCAATTAACAAGGGATTTACTTTCAGGGACTTTGTTTGTGCAGCAAAAATTTCAAAGAGACATGGTGCAACCGTAAAGGCTTATCTGATGCTAAAACCTCCCTTCCTTTCCGAACTTCAGGCCTTAGAAGATATAGTTCGTTCCATAGATGATGCAGCCCCTTATACTGACATAATCTCTATTAACCTCTGCAACGTCCAGAAAGGAACCCTCGTTGAAGCTCTCTGGGAAAAAGGACAGTATCGTCCTCCCTGGCTCTGGAGCATCGTAGAAATCCTGAAAAAGGCGAAAGCTGTCCATTCGGATCTCATACTTATGTCCGACCCTGTAGGTGCAGGCTCAAAACGTGGCCCTCACAACTGCAAACTATGTAGCTCAGATGTGGCAGACTCACTCAGAACTTTCTCACTTAACCAGAATCCAGCAGACCTGAGTAAAACAAATTGCGAATGCAAAGAACTCTGGAAAAAAGTTTTAGAGCTCGAGGATTATACCTATGGGACACCCATTTTAGAATAATGGTGAAAACTACATTCTGCAAATGTAAACAGATGTCGAATTTGGTAAACTATTTGTCCATATTATTCATTGAAGGTTAGATTAAACTTTAAGCTACTGCAATATTGAAAAAATATATACCATTTTTGCGTATATTTGCGGAAAATAGGATTTATGATAAACTCACGAATTAGTTACAATTCTAAAAAACGGATTTAATTTCGAGAGGGTTTCGATAAATTCCTAAAATATTTTATATGTTTATAAACGACATTTAATGATTCATGTAAATAAGTGGTTTATCGAAATCCTTTCTAACTTAGGCCTATAGAAAGGGATTGAAAGATAAAGTAGGCATAAAACCATGGGATAAGGAAGAAAATCAAGCCACGAGCATGAGTGACAGGTTTACATGTCTGAGGTCGAAATCAAAAATACAATATAGGATCCATATCATTATCAAACGAACAAGTATAGTGATACATGTTTAAAGTAGAATTCCTCGCTCAGATGCAAGCAACTCCAACACCTGCATCCGTATTTTGATGAACTCATCCTTTGGTGTACCGGAAGGATATTTTTTTGCATTGTTAAATTCCCTTATAAGCTCCGTGTTGTTTAGTTTCTTCATACGATTGTGATACGAAGTACGATATGTATTGCTATCTATATCGGATTCTTTTGGTATAAACATCACCTTATCTGAGTATATTAGATGCAATTACTTATAGCTTTATTTTTGACAAAACATGTTTATTTGTGATTATGCTATCCGACCACATTTTTCCCATTATACTCAAATAAATATAAAGCGGTGTAATAAACTTTTAAAAAGAAAACTGAGATTATTTATTTTTTAAATACAAAATAACTTTTTTAATATATATTTTGATTGGGGGAACAACAGCACAATATCTGATCTAGAAAACTGGACTCATTAGCTATTAAAAATTTAGTTAAGTTTTGAGGAAATTAATCTCTTTTTTTTATATCAATGCTTTTAAACAACTTTTCACGATAAAGGTTTCAGCTATTTAATGTTCAATTCTACCATCTAAATAATATTTTTTAATCCTCTACGAGTTCTATTGCGTTTGTAGGGCAGATCTCTACGCACTGTCCACACTCGGTACAGTCTTCAGGGCGTGCTACAAATGCCCTTTTTCCTTCTATTGATTCTTCAGCATCAAACACGCCCGCGGGGCAAACACCATAGCATTCTAGTAAACCTACACATTTACTATAATCAATCTTTGGATGCACTATTTTCACCACTTTTAAGAATTTAGATTTAGCCTTCAACAGGTTCGATAGCATCTTTAGTACAAGCTTCCACGCACTGCTTGCATTTTATGCAATTTTCCGGGCAGGCCACACTGCCTTTTTTAACCTATCAATTTTTCAATATCAAAAATTTCTACAAAGACAGATTCATGGCAAACAAGTGCCCTTTATATTTATTATAATCAATTCCTGGATACATTTTTTCCCTATATTTCGAGCTCCCAATGAACTAAAATACCTCAAATTCTGGTACTGGTATAAGTTAGTACGTTACTGTTCAGATTTTCATTGAATTTTTGCATTAACATTCTTGTAGCTTCGCTATAAGACACTGGCACATCCAGTAGGACATGCGCTATTGAACTAAGAAATCTAGAACTTACGCACTTCAGGATCAAAATAAAGCACAATATTTATTCAAATTCATTATTCAGGCAGTTTAACTGCATAGATTCTAAAATAAATAAATTGTAAACCTTAAACTACCGAAATTACAATATTTATGGTAGATCTATTCATTATTTATTTTGCGCCTCAAGCACCTGAGTCCTAATTATAGAAGAAATATCTACCATCTTCCAAGATGGAAAAATCAGGCTGCTTTACCATTATTGCAAAAATACATTATTGTATTTGCATGCTCCAGACAATTCTCTTCCCAGACAGAACAGGTTTTACAAATGCAATCTCTGTTAGGGTCTAAGTCGCTGCAGGTAGCAGTACCTGATGAACAGTAGATTCCAGGAACCTTGTGAGGCTCTGGAACTTCATCTTTTCCTAAACTTTTCATTTCATTTTTTAAGTTTCCAATTTTGTCCAATGTGCAAACACTGTCAGCTTGGACAGGACACTGTGGACACATGCATCTTTCGATATTTGTTACAGCATAAGGAACTTTTACTTCTCCAGATGTATCCATTTCACTCATTTTATTCCCTCTAAAATTTATTTTTAATTACACTTACTTAGTGATAGATGTGAAACTCTTATCTGTTCACTTTGAGCTACAAAGTACAATTATTATCTTCTTCGTTATTTTAAATTAATTCTACAAAAAGTAGTTTCTGAATAAAAATTACTTTCCCATAAAATGTTTTAGAATCGAACAATAGTGTTATATTAACTATGTTTTTATTACTCTAGAGGATATTCACAAATTCAACACTGATATTTTTTTTCTAAAAAGGCAATGCAGATTCATCTAGGATCGTATTCTAGCTTTGAAAGGGTTTGTACGAGCAATTATCAATACATAAGATTAAAATAAAGATTTTTAAATTTAGAGTCTGGTCCTTGTATTATTGAATAAATTTGAAAAAAAATAATTACAGCCAAAATTTGTGTGGAACTGTAGAGAGAGTCTAATGAACACAGTTATCAACAATTTATGGATACGAGCCACATTCTATTGGACGTAGAATCAATTAGAAAAAGGGGTTCCGTTGCAAAAAATCCTTTCTAATTGATACAATAGAATAAAAAGAAAACCAAAGATAGTAACATGCTATCTAATTCCTTTAAATGGAAGCATTATGAAGGGGAAATTATCTTATTGAATGTAAGATGGTACTTAAAATATGCATTAAGTTATAGAAATTTAAAGGAAATGATGGCAGAAAGGGGAGTAAAAGTCGACAATACAACAATCATGAGATGGGTACATCAATATTCCCCTGAAATAGAAAAGAAGATAAGAAGACATTTAAGACCAACAAATGATTCGTGGAGAGTTGATGAAACCTATATCAAAGTAAAAGGTAAATGGAAATATTTTTACCGAGCAGTTGACTCAAATGGAGATACAATTGATTTCATGTTAAGTTCAAAACGAGATAGAAAGGCAGCGAAGAGATTCTTTAAGAAAGCTTTAAGTTCTAATCATAATCAAATTCCAAGATTAATAACCGTTGATAAGAATCCAGCTTATCCACCTGCTATAGATAAACTAAAAATTGATAAAAATACTACCTAAAAACATAGGCATTCGACAAATCAAGTATTTGAATAACATTATAGAACAAGATCACAGATCTATAAAGAGAATCGTTAATCCAATGTTAGGATTTCAGTCTTTTCGATCTGCTAATAAGACTTTAAAAGGAATTGAAGCTATAAATATGATCAAAAAAGGACAAGTAATCGATTTAAATTACTCTGTTCTTAATGAAGTCAAATACATTAATCAATTATTTGGTATAGTTTTATAATGTTAGTACATTTTCCTTGAATGTTTTGATTTTTATTAATCACTTATAGATTTACATATTTTGTTGAAGTTTTTGCAACGGAACCGTATAAAGCACAGAATTCTGGACTAATAGCAGAATATGTGAATCTGGGTTATACATCCAAGGTTTGTTACCGGTGTAACCATATCTCTAAAAAAATAGAAATGGAATGAAGTCCCTGTTTGATACTTGTGGTTTTGAACTTAATGTCGATTTGAATGGCGCGAGAAACATAGAACATAGAACCTGAGACTATAGGTATATCTATCAGTGTGTCTGTCAACTACTCACACGGATAAATACGATCTGATTTATCGTGGATATCCATGCCTGATACTTCAGTGGTAGGTAGTTGACAGCAGTTACAACAATATAGTTAGATTATGTTGCATTATTTACTTCTAACAGCATTCTTTACTTTTTAGTTAAATGTATGTTTTATTATTCTGCTAAAGCACATGCATAGGATTCTTGATTGCTAAATTGTATCATCACCAAAACTTCATGTTATAAATATATTTTCCTCTAATCAAATGGATCATAAACAGGAGCATAAATTCTAATTATATTATTACTGAAGCTTTCAGTAGGGAATATAGGTGTTGATAAATGTGACTCTGATTTGGAGGCAGACCATGTATTCCCATCAGGGCCTATATTTATCCGATTTCCGTTGGGTTGCGGTTCATTTGAATAATCTGATGAAGGATATCCGGCATCTATGCACGGAGAACTTATGATGTCATTTACCCAGCCACTTCCATCCCAGCGACCTGCTTTTGATTTCAGATGATAATCGTGTTTATCCCCGTCTGCGTATTGAGGGTTTGCTTCTATATCTAAAGATGATGGATTAACACCTATATAGTTGCCTCCTGTATTGTTGTAGAAACAGTTGTTCTGTAAGACAAAAGAGTGTGTGTCTGTAAGTAGGTTGCATATCCCATAACCATCTCTTCCGCCTTCTAATTTCCGAGTATTCGTTATTATGTCATTTCTTATTGTAATCACAAACCCTGAGCCAGCTGGGGTCTGAAAATAGTCATTATCCTGCGCAATACCCACTCCATATGCTCCATCGATTACGTTGTTTTCAATTAGGGCATTGAATCCATCGGACACGATTCCGCCTCTTATTTTGCCACTGGACGCAGTTCCGGTATCATATATCCGGTTATGATGAATATGGACATTTGCGGATGCTATGGGATATGAAGCTGATCCGAACATCCAGATTCCTGCATGCGCAGTTTCGTATATTACGTTATTATATACCTCGATATCATCCATAGATGGAAAACTAAACTTCTGGATTTCGATCCCTACCCCTCCGTAACCTTTTGATGTGATAATATTGTCGTGGAAATTCACGTGATTTGTATTAAAGATTCTTAGTCCACTGTTTGTCCTGCATGTTATCTTATTATTATAAGCCTCCACATTTGAGCAGTGACTGGAATATAAAGCATCATGGCCTAATAAATAGGCTTCATTGTTATAGAATTTTATGACAGAGCAATTGTCAGTCTTTAAGCCATCTCCGTGGTTATTGGTCAGATACATATCATGTACATTGATATTTTTACAGTTACTCAAATGGATGATATTGTAGTAGCCTTTTCCACTATCAACATTAGTATTGACTTCTCTGTTCCCATCAATTGCAAAGCCCCAAATATTAATATCATGGCTATTAGAGTTTTTTTCCTTAATCATCGGCTGCCTGTTTATCCAGTTTGCATTACCTACAAGTTTAATTGTTGCATTGGAATCTCCTGCCAGAGTTGTACAGCTGCTGATAAGGATAGTATCATTGATTAAGTATGTGAAGGGGCCCTTGATATAGACAGTTGTATATTCTGGATTGTCTGCAATAAACTGAAGAGCCTGGTTGATCGGTATTTGATTACTTGTTGCATTACAATTAAAATCACCACTGCCATCGCCTGCAACATAGACTATTGGTGCATGTGTCGTGCACAAAGCGGAATGAATAGGCGCAAATATAAGGAAGCCTACAATGAACAATATTTTTAACTTTCTATTCAACAGATCTATCCCCCCATAGATTATCTGCAAGTTGAAATTATATGCTACTATTTCCTCAGCTCAACTGCTCAAGTTCAAAAAAAGTATAAGATTAAAATGGATAATGGATATTAGAGAACAAATAGGGATTTTTGAAAAATCCAAAATTTTTCTGGTGGTCTAATCTCCCTTATAGAGCCTAATGACATATATTACCTTTCTCAAATCCAGACGGAAGTCTCCTTGGTCAAGATATAAGCAACTATCTCAGAGTTAAGTTTGCTTTTCCTTGTAACCCGCTTCATAAATATATCCAGTGGATTTATTTTCAAGTTTTATTGCCCTAATTTTTTCAATCACTGAGAGTAGAATGATTAATATTCTTTAATGTCCTTCTTGTGACCACAGGCATCTCCTTTGTAATCTTTATTTTCTGAATATCAAGGAACATTTCATTGGATATTGATTTAGGTAACTGGATACTTCCATTTTTGGCTAGGTTCTTACCTAGTCAAAAATGTCCTTTTCCCAAGGTCTGAAAGTCGGTTGATCAGTTGAACAAACTTTAATTTGAGTTAAGTCTAAATATTTTTTTATCTTAGACTAACTACCCCATTTTCATGTTTCTCCGCACTGTAAAGTTTTTTTATGCTTTAACTTTGATATAATTATGCTATACTCACCATAAATATTTATCTCAATGAGCTAACATTATTTTGATAGTATCTTGGATTTTTTGGTGATCAGGAATTAAGCAGATATTCAAAGATGTAAAATTTATTTGCCTATTTGGTCATCATTATTCATTGAAAATTAGATTAATTTTCAAGCTACTATCAGATTGAAAAAAAAGATGGCTTTTTGATACCGTGGAAATCTACAATGTTTTCATCAAATATTGAGGATTGTCTATCTTCCAGTTTTTTGTAGCTGCTTTTGCATCTCCTTCAAAGGAAAATATTATCTTCTTTAGTTATTTGAGATCTTTCTGATTTTCCATAATCACTCACTTGAATTTCTTCCAATCGAATATCCCAAAGCTTGTTGTGGGGACGGAAACCTCCACGAGAACCGTTATCACATAAATGATTTCTATTTAAGCTACCTTTACATTATAAAAATGGGACTAAGAGCCTATCCGAAAAATAATATCTTTCAATTTAAGATCATGTGTGGTAATGACAAAACGGAAAATTGTTCAGGACTACGAACTTTCTGAAGATTATTGGAAAAAAATAGAACCTTTACTACCTGTACCTAAGCCAAAAAAGAAGTCTGGAAGACCTAGAAAGGGTGATAGGAAAATAATGAGTGGCATTTTCTATCTCCTTGTTACTGGTTGCTAATGGAAAGCATTGCCACGATTTTATGGAGCTCCAAGCACTGTACAGGATAGATTTCAGGAATGGCAACTATCAGGCTTATTTGAGAGCATGTGGATGGCTGGTCTTGTTGAGTATGATTTCGAAAAAGGATTAGAATGGGAATGACAATCAATTGATGGTGCTATGACAAAAGCACCATTAGATGGAGCTGGAACAGGAGCCAATCCTACTGATCGTGGCAAAAAAGATACAAAAAGGAATGTTTTAACTGATGGTAAAGGCATACCACTTTCTGTTGTCGTGGATGGAGCCAATCGTCACGATAAAAAGCTTGTGAAAAGGACTTTAGACGCCATATTCTTTGAAAGACCTTCTCCAAAAAACATAATTCAGAATATATGCATGGATAAGGGTTATGATTTCATCGATATCAGAAAATTGGTTGAAGAATATGGTTATACTGCGCATATCAAAAGTCGTGGAGAAGAAAACATAAGAAGAGACATACCTGGTTTTAGAGCAAGAAGATGGATTGTAGAAAGGACACATTCTTGGCTGAATAGATTCAGAAGACTCTTTATAAGATGGGAAAAGAAAATTGAAAATTACCAATTACTATCCTACATTTAGCGTGCGCATTGATAACATTCAGATCAGCAGGACTTTTCGGATAGCCTCTTAGTTGGATTAAAATAAAAAGGTTTACTGAAGCTGCATTATAAACCTTTCAAAGACTATATAAGTATCAAAATAAATGGTTCAATTACAAGCGAGAATATTTTTCATACAGTTATAGTATGAAAAACAGCATAATTAGATTCAATCTATCTCGAAACGGTACAAAAATGTTACGTGAGAAACATTCATACGTAATAATCTCAAAAAACTAGATATTTAAGAGCTTATCAAAGAGAATGAGAGAATTCTTCTTCAAAATCCAATAAAAGCCCTGAAAACATGTAAGTGCTATGAATAAGCTGTTGATTACTCAAATGATCCTTATTGCAGCAAAACAGATTCATCTATAAAAGACACTTAATACCTGAAAATGTTGCAAAGTCAAGCTAAAAGAAATTTATTTTTTCGGGAAAGTCCTTTTATATTTCTTTTTTAATCCACAATTCTTTTTCGACTTCTCCACGACAAGATATTTTATTCAATTATCTTTAAATTTTTTTTATTCCACTCCATTTTCAAAAAGATTATATATATAATCCTAACTATGGTAAACTCGTAAATGTTACAAATTCGAATAATTGTGTTAAGCCCAAACTAAAATTGAGGTTTCAAAAATGACAGAAAAACTCGGAATTCTGGCCATAGGCCATGGGAGCAAACTGCCTTACAATAAAGAAGTAGTCACTCAAATAGCAGATCACATAGCTCAGAAACACTCTAATATCATCGTCAGAGCCGGTTTCATGGAAAACAGTGAACCAACACTGGAAAAAGCAATCGAAGGCTTTTCAGGGACTGGAGTGACAAAAGTAGCAGCAGTTCCGGTTTTCCTGGCTTCTGGAGTTCATATTACAAAGGACATTCCTGAGATCCTAAAACTGGACCAAAAAGGCTGTGGAAATCTGACAATTGATGGAAAGCCAGTTCCTGTGTGCTATGCAAAGCCTCTAGGAGCTGATGAAATGATTGCTGACCTCGTTTTCAAGAGAGCCCAGGAAGTCCTGTAAGCTCATACCAAGGTCCGGTTTTATTCATGGACCTTTACCAAAAGAAGCTTGCCGTGCTAGATCTGATCCACGGTGGCATACCTATAGCAAAAAAACTTGCAACCCTTGGGTGTGAAGTAACCGGAGTAGACGTCTATGGGACAGTGGATCCAGGACTGCTGATCGAGCTTGAGAAAAAAAACGGCATATACTGTTCAAAAAATTCTCTCCCTTCTTTTGGATTCGATCTCCTAGTAGCGCCAGTACACCTGGATTCTGCTTATCCAATGCTTTCAGAAGCCAGATCAAACGGAAAAAAAATCATATCACATCATGAAATAGTTGGAAAAATACTCAAAAATGACTCAAGACTCTCTGGCATAAAAACAATCGAAATTACTGGAGTCAAAGCAAAAACAAGCACTGCATCTCTACTTGCTGATATACTTTCCAGGAAGTTTGATATAGCGTTGCATACGTCCAGGGGACTTGAAATCTGGAAAGGGGGGATTTCATCGCTGATATACAGGGGCTTGAGCATAACACCTGGAAATATTCTTGTTGCAGTGGAAAAAATTTTTGAAATCGGATTTAGGCCGGATTTTTTCATCTTCGAAATCTCTATTGGGGGAACGGGAAATGCAGATATTGGAATCCTGACAACCCTTTCTCCAGACTATCTAATTGGAAACAATACTTCCCTTGCCAGCGAGGCAAAGCTCCAGCTTGTGAGGGACGCGAAACCCGGAAGTACTCTTATCCTCAACGCAGGAGCCAAAAAAGCCCTTGAGATCACAAAAGATATTCAAGCAAAGGTTTTAACATTCAAAGACCCCTTTGATGTGGAGATTCTCGAAAATACAGATAAAATTGCTGACTTTGCACTAGAAAAAAGAAAATATACTGAATTACAATCAATTTCTTCAAACTTGTCAACATCACCAGTGCCATCAAAATTACCGGAATTACCAGTAGCTCCGACATCCTCAGGCTCTCTCCTTAATTTGATGCGTATGGAGAATGAAATATTCTCAGCTTCCTTGCTTGCTGGGTACAATATTTCGGCTTACATGACAGCTTTCATAGCAGCGTCTGCAGCGGCTCTTGAGCTTGGAGTCGAATGTGAGGCAATTGTTTTGGTTCTTGAGGGATTCAGGGGACTACTAGGCAGGATGCAAGAAAGGGAGTTTAACGGTATAACCCTGATAGATAATTCCAATTCGGGGATGGATATTCTTTCGGCCGAGAAAGCATTTGAATATGCCCTCCTGAAGAAAAAAGATGAAAAAAAGATAGGAGGCATCATCTTTATCCTTGGTGAAGAAGCCTCTCAGGTCTGCGAGGGACTACACCCTGCAGCAGTACAAGATCTAGTGAAAAAATTAGGCATGAAATATAAACAAATTATCCTGGTTGGAGAACGGATGAAAGCAATAGTTGCCAAGAATGCCTTTTATGCAGCCAGTCTTCCTGAAGGACTCGCGAAAGCTTCTGAACTTGCAAGGAAAGATGATATAATACTATCTTCGGTAAAGTGCTTCCGTTAGAGATTTCCTTTGTGAAATATTCGTTGTGAGATTCTGATTCTAAGTATTAAACGCCAGAAAAAAGGGGGCTGAATATGGTTTTATTTCAGGACGAAGATATTTTCCCGAGATTTATATGATACAATTTTATACAGGCTCTTCCAATCTGTATCCATTTCTATCGCTTGATTTAATTCCAGTTGATTGATATTTCTCTCGATTAAACCTCAATTGATCTTATTCACATATCTTTCTTCCATTATGAGCTATTGTCCAAATTTAGAAGAACATAATAGCTTCTATGGAAAAATCAGAATCAGCCCCACATTCATCATAAGCCGAGTTTTCATTACTAGAAAATGTAATTAGAAGATTTATCATTAAGATAATTTGCAGTTAAGATGATTTATCGCTAAGAGGATTTTTCATGACTAGAAAAGAGATTTTGATCATTCATCCCCGTCCGAGTTCCATTGTTGCTGCTCTTTACACTCTCAGAGACTTAAATATCGATGTAGCTATAATGCATGGGCCCTCAGGCTGTTCTTTCAAACATGCGAGGCTGCTCGAAGAAGACGGAATACATGTTGTCACCACAGGCCTTGAAGAGAACAGTTTTGTTTTTGGAGGACACGAGCGACTTGTAAAGCTGATAAAAAGGTCCATCGAACTCTTCAATCCCAAAGTCATCGGAGTTGTCGGAACTTGTGCCAGCATGATCATTGGAGAAGAAATGCATGAAGCTGTTCTCGAGGCGAACCCTGGAGTCCCAGTAATTGAGGTTGAAGTGCATGCAGGTTACCCTGACAACACTAAAGGGGTACTCTATGCCCTGGAATCCGCACTCAATGCAGGGATTATAGATCATAAAGAGTTCGAGCGCCAGGAATACCTCCTGGAAAAAGCCACAGACGTTGAAAAGAGATTTGGAGCAGCGAGCAGGGAATATCTTGCTCCCTCCCGCGGAGATATCAAATATAAGGTCGCTAAGCGAGTAATTCAACTTCTTAAGGAAGGTAAAAAGGGCCTGATCATCATGAATGCTAAGAAGGAAACTGGCTACATGTTTGCAGACATTACCCTTGCAGTCAACGAAGTTGCAGCAGCTTTCAGGACACATAAAAATCTCATAAATATGGCAAATATCGATCCCGTACTCGGGCTTCCGAGGGTCAGACAACATGCAGAATACATAATGCGGGATCTGAAAGCCCATGGAGTTGAAGTGCATGAAATCATTGGAGGAATGGATGAATATCCTATAGCAGGGGAAAAGGTAAGTGAATTGATAAAGGACAAATATGGTGCCTACGATTTTGCGGTAATCACAGGCGTTCCACATGCTATACCGATGGAGAACATAAGACATATGGAGTTAATTTCAATTACCAACGGTCCAAGGCAGGTTCTGCCCTTGAAAGAGATGGGACATGAACATGTTCTGGTTGAAATGGATCTTCACCCGAAAACCCTGGGAGTCAGCAAAATAGTAGAATCCGAATTTGGAGCCACCTTAAGGGAAATTGCAAAGGAGGCCTAAGATAAAAGGGTCAGAATAAAACCAGGAGGAAGATTATTTGAAAAATCAAAAAATCATAGCAATCTATGGGAAAGGTGGCATAGGCAAGTCGAGTACGGCTTCAAATGTTGCAGCTGCCTGTGCAGAAGCAGGAAATAAAGTTATGATCATAGGCTGTGATCCTAAAAGTGACTCTTCCATCACCCTGCTTAGAGGCATGAGAATTCCAACCATCCTTGACCTTCTGCGTGATGGTATGGATGTAAAGGAAGAAAATGTGGTTTTTGAAGGTTATGCAGGAGTAAAGTGCGTGGAAACAGGCGGTCCGGAGCCAGGCATAGGCTGTGCAGGACGCGGAATTATTGTTGCTATCCAGAAACTAAAAAGCATCTCTGGTGACCTCTTAAAAGAGCAGGACCTCATCATTTATGATGTTCCTGGAGACATTGTATGTGGCGGTTTTGTGGCCCCTATCAGGAAAGGTTTTGTAAATGAGACTTATATAATGACATCTGGGGAATATATGCCCCTTTATGCAGCAAATAACATCTGCAAGGGTCTTTCTAAGATAGGAATGCCTCTGAGCGGGATAATATGCAATTCTAGAAATGCAAGCAGGGAAGAAGAAATCGTAGCTAAGTTTGCTGAGGAAATTTGCAGCCAACTAATGGCTTTTATTCCAAAAAAGCGTATAGTTCAGGACTGTGAAAGAGAAGGCTATTCAGTAATGGAAAAGGCACAGGATTCAGATATTGCCGAAATCTACCGCAAGCTTGGAAAAACAATTCTCGAAAACGAAAAAAGAAATATAGCTGACTCTCTGAGCGACAAGAGATTGAGAGAATTAACTAAATAAGCTGCATTAACAAGTAGACTGTGAAATTATTTAAGTTACAATAACCTCCATGGAAAAGAATTCTCAGGCAAAAAAAGAATTCCAAGGGTGTAGAAAAGCATGTTTAATGGTAAACAATCCGGAACAGGAACAAATAGCATTCCTAGGATCCTTATTTCTGCAGACCGTTCCTCCTCAGGGAAGACCACTATTTCTATAGGCCTGATGGCTGCCCTTGTTTCAAGAGGATATAGGGTACAGCCCTTTAAGGTCGCTCTGGATTATATCGACTCAAGCTATCATACCGAAATAACTGGCAGGTTCTGCCGGAATCTTGATGGTTACCTTATGAATAAGGATGAAATTCTGGACATCTATACCCATGCCTGCGAAGCCGAAGGTCATACTGATATTGCAATCATAGAAGGTGTTCGTGGCCTTTATGAAGGTTTTGAAAGCTTAAGTGACCTTGGAAGCACTGCCCAAATCGCAAAGTTGCTCAGTTGTCCAGTGATCTTGGTAATCAATGCACAGAGCATTACTCGTTCAAGTGCCGCTCTTGTCAACGGATACAAAAACTTCGACCCTGATGTGAATATTGCAGGAGTTATTCTCAATAACATAGGAAGCCGACGTCATGCTGAAAAGGCAAAAGAAGCAATTGAGTACTACACCGGTGTTTCTGTAATAGGTATTATTCCCAGAGATCCAGCAATGCAAATTTCCATGCGCCATCTCGGGCTTATGCCAGCTATTGAAGGCAGAAGAAGGCTGGGAGATGGAGTTTTTGAAGCCAGGCTCATGGGCATTGAGGATATTATCAATAAGGGAATAGATGTTGACCGCATCCTGAAAATTGCAAGCAGTGCAAAACCTTTAAAAATTCCAGAAAACACAATTTTTTTCTCTACATTCAATGAAAAAGAATGTAAACCGAAAATAGGTATTGCCATGGATGAAGCTTTCAATTTTTACTATCGTGATAACATCGACCTTCTGAAGCTTGGAGGTGCAGAAATTGTTTACTTCAGCCCTGTTAAAGATCCTGTACTTCCTGAAGTTGATGGGCTCTATATTGGAGGTGGCTATCCTGAGCTCTTTGCAGCAGAACTTGAAGCTAACGAATCCATGCGCCAAGATATCAAAAAAGCTTCTTCAGAAGGCATGCCAATATATGCCGAGTGCGGAGGACTGATGTACCTTACAAAAAAAATCAGCACAGGCATCCCTGGAATTGGCACTTACCACTATGCATCAATACCAGAATCCACGTACTCGATGGTTGGTGCACTTCCGGGACATACGATCATGGGGCAGACAAGAGTAGTCAGTTACAATATAGGGACTCTTGAAATGGATTGTCTTATCGGTAAAAAGGGTAATAGCTTTAGAGGACATGAGTTCCACCACTCCGAAATTATAGAAATTCCTGATAGTGCAGAATTTGCAATAGCACTTTCCAGAGGAACAGGGATAAAAAATAATAGAGACGGACTCATTTCCAAAAATACCCTCGGATCTTACGCTCATCTGCATGGAGTGGCATACAGGGAGCTGGTAGGCTCAATTGTAGAGGCTGCCAGGAAGTTTAAAGAGTGAAAAGTTTTTTCATAAACCTGTTCTTATGCGTGCATAAAAAATTGCTTGTAAGCAACAAGCTCATGTAAACATTACAGAGGAATTATATAAACCCCAATAACGTACAGGCCTTGAGTTTATAAAGGTAAGGAAAAAAATATTAGATCAAACCAGATTATGAAGCAAACCAGTTTAGATCAAATCGGATTAATAATAAGCAAGGTTATTGAAAATAACCCGTCTTTATTTTATTTTCAGGTGAACCTATTGAGAACACAACTTATAGGAGACAAAGTCCTTGCTGGAAAAGAAGCTGTAGCTGAACTTTATAAAACTAGCTATTTTGGGCATCCTAAAGATGATGTGCTCGAACTCTCGCTCTTAGAAGCCGCCTTTCTACTGTCCAGAGGAAAGCTCGAGATTGAAATAGGAGGCAGAATAGTCGATTTCAAATATTTTTTCGAGCAAGCTTCTCTAAAGCAGCAGAATTTTGAGCTGAAGTACATAGTTTATAAGGACTTAAAGGATCGAGGGTATTATGTCCAGCCATCAGCTGTGGATTTTAGGGTATATCCAAGAGGCAGCCACCCCGGTAAAAGTGCAGCAAAAATTTTTGTTCGTGTCCAATCAGAGAGGCAGCATCTTCCTGTAAAAATTCTTCAAGAGGTAGTTACAGCGTCAGAAAATGTACACAAACAGTTTATTCTTGCTGTGGTTGATGAAGAAGGAGACATCACTTTCTACGAAGTTAAAACTGAAGTCCCTAAAGGAGAAATGACTCTGCAACTTTCTACAGTCAAAACAGATGCGACTTTCCTGGAAGACAGGGTAATATCCTGGGATTCTAAAGCCTCCGAAACTCTATATAACAGGGGATTTTACGGAAAAATGCTTGACTCAGAAAGGCTGCAGCTCTCCCTGGTTGAGTCCCTTTACCTTTTATCCAAAGGAATAATAACGATTCGAGATAGGAGAAGTAAGGTGTTCTCTTTCGATGAATTTATAGAAAAAGCCTCTGAAATTGAAAGTTCTTTTTTCAGGAAATATAGCATATATAAAAACCTCAGGGATTCCGGCCATGTTGTCAAAACCGGCTTTAAGTTCGGCACGCATTTCAGGGTCTACAAAAAAGTCGAGTCAATAGAAAGAATTCCGCATTCAGAATACCTTGTAAATACCATTCCTACTGAGTTTGAATTCAGGCTTCCAGTTATGTCAGGAGCAGTACGGCTTGCAAACAGCGTGCATAAGACAATGCTTTTTGCAGTAGAAAAAAGGGATGAGATAAAGTATCTAAATATCGGCAGAATTAAAATGTGATATATTGAAAGTATTTTTTCGACTATTGCCCTTACCTTTCACCTTATTATTCATAAAAATCGGATCTTCAACCGAGAGTGAAATAAATGTGGGATATCATTGCAGTGGACATTTCTGGTAGACATAGGATTAAAAGAAGTTATTACATGGTCTGTGCTGCAGCTGCCCTTAAAGTCTCAGCCAGCCATATCGAAAAGATCAAGCAAATAAAAATTCAGCCCCTCTGGATCAAAAATGATCCTATTTTATTAGATATCGTACAGCTGATTGAAGATACGGCTGATCAGCTTTCCTTTGAAGGCACGATTGTGGCAGAAAGAGGTGATATATACAATAAACCCCTATGGGTTCCAGAATTAATGTTTTCCAGGGCTTTCAAATACCAGGAATCCATTGCAGAGAGAAGGGCAATCGAACTTGTACATCATATTTCATTGAGCGCCCGAAATTTACTTATTAACAAACTTGAAATCGAGATATGACAATTTCAGATGAAAATAAAATAAGTAGCGAGAGTAAGGT
This sequence comes from uncultured Methanosarcinaceae archaeon, assembly GCA_963733675.1. GTDB lineage: Archaea > Halobacteriota > Methanosarcinia > Methanosarcinales > Methanosarcinaceae > Methanosarcina. The sequence goes on from CAVTET010000003.1 coordinate 69,561, forward strand.
AATTCTCGTTAAAAGAGCTAGCCCTAATTCAGATCCTGAACATGAGGCGATTCTCTTCCAGGAACTTAAGGAACTGGCAAGAGCTGCAGGCTATCTTACGGTTGGTAAACTTACTCAGACCAGGTTTCAGGACTCAAGATATCAACTTGGGAAAGGGAAAATAGAGGAACTTGCCGAATTTGTGAGAAGCACAGAGACAGAAAAAGTGATTTTCTACAACAGGCTTTCTACAAAGCAGCTGTTCAACATTTCGAAAATTTGTCAATGCCATGTTATAGACAAATTCCAGCTTATCTTTGAAATATTTGCGAAAAGAGCAATTACCCATCGCTCAAAGCTACAGTTGGAACTTGCACGGTTAAAATATGAAGTTTCAAGAGCAAAAGCGGTTGTTTCCTTACTGAAAAAAGATGAAAGGCCAGGATTCATGGGGCTTGGAGATTATGAGAACTCTTTTGAACAGGATCTGAAGAAAAGAATCTCAAGAATTGAAAGTGAACTTGAATCGGCAGAAAAGGACGATGAATCTCTGCGGGCTTTCAGGCATAGGAAAGGTTTTTCTGTAATTTCCCTTGCAGGATACACAAATGCAGGAAAAAGCACTCTTTTCAATGCTATTGTGAATGAAAGTGTTGAGGTAAAAGATATGCTCTTTACAACACTTGTGCCTATGACCCGCGCCCTGGACCTTGGCGGAAGAAAAGCCCTTCTGACCGATACCGTGGGGTTTATCAAGGATCTTCCTCATTGGCTGGTTGATGCCTTTAAATCCACATTAAACGAAATTTATCTATCAGATCTTATCCTCCTGGTCGTGGATGTGAGCGAAAAGCCTGAGATAATCCTTCAAAAGCTCTCGACGTCCCATGATACTCTATGGGACAAGATCCATGGTGTTCCTGTCATCACAGTGCTTAACAAAACCGATCTACTTAAAGAATTTGAGCTTGAGAATATTATGAAACAGATAGAACATATGGCTCCAAATCCTGTATTTGTCGCAGCAAAAGAAGAAACCGGTATTTCTTCGCTAAAAGCTGAAATCATAAAGCATTTACCTGCCTGGTCTTTCTCTTCGCTCACCCTGCCAAATTCAGAGAAAGGGATGTCAATTCTATCATGGCTGTACGAAGAAGGAATAGTACACAAAGTTGAATATGAGAAGTGGATTACTGTGGATTACGAAGCCAGGCTAGAGATAATTAAGAGGGCTCAAGCTTTGGTACACTACCAATCAGATGAATACTAAGTAGCTTCTTGGTTCATTCCCTTCTCTTTTGAGAACAAGTCTCCAATTGCATCCCCGAATTTCACATGTGTCAGATTCCATTTAGATTTTAATAAATAAGAGCGAATTTTTTGATGTTAATTGCAGCACTAATGTCTCTAGCATATTTTGGCTTTCAATCAGTACATTTCCATTGATTATCTTTTAGTATTAGTATTATATCAGAGTTATGGTATCCACAAACATGACAGATCTGGGATGATAGTTCAAATTTACCTATTATAAGAATGTTTTTTCTTTACCTTTCTGATTTATACTCTAATTTTGCTACAAAACTACTCCACGCAAAATAATCTATAGCCTATGCTAAATGGTAATTCGTAATCATGCCTTTAACATTCAATGTTTCAATAGCTATTACTTGGTTCTCAGTAACAAGTTTAAAAGAAAATTTGTACTGAAAAACATTTCTCCGATTTGTTATTTTTTCGTGAAGTACAGCAATTTTTTGTTTGGCTTTTTCTCTGTTTGTAGGACCGTTCTATTTTCGACTAACTCTTTTTTGGAGTACTTTAAGTCTATTCAAAAAATTTTTTAAGTAGTAGGATTTTCAACCTTTTCTCCAGTAAAAATAACAACAAAATCTTTTCTCCCAACCTTTACACCAATAGTCGTAGATTCAGAAAACACCTGTTTAACTAGAAGTTCTTTTACATCCTCCACTAAAATGCTGATATAGTACTTTCCTGTGCAAGAATTCGAAATAGTAGCGATTTTTAATTCTCCTTCAAATGTTTTGTGAAGAACTGCTTTGATTTTTCCAATCTTAGGAAGCTTAATAGTATTGTTTTCAAAATCCACATTGTAGTGTTGTAGTATAGGGAATGACTGAATTGGATTCGTCTTTGATTTGAATTTAGGAAAACCATTCTTTTATCTGAACAATATAGTGAATGTAGATTCTACCTGTTTAGCCATACCCTGGAGTGATTTGGAATCAGTTTGTTTAAGTCAAACCTATAAATTGACTTTCCGATTTGCTCATTTGTTTTCACTTTCTGATCAAGCGCCTAATTATAGACAAACCTACAACTACCAATATGTTGATTAAGCTGTTTAGATTGGTCAATTGTTGGATATAGCCTAAACTTGAATGCTTTTATAATACACTACTTAAGATTATTTAATAACATATACATTTTTTATAAATATGCGGTATGAACATAGGAACCATAGTAAATTTTTGTTTAGGTATCACATTATCTTTGTATGCAAGTATCGGAAAAAGATACTAGAACAGATTGATAAAGAACTCAAACAAAGAATTCATGACATTGAAAAATAGGCGATTTTGAAATACTATAAATGAAAACGACAAAGACCACATTCATCTACCTATTAAGAGTGAGCCAAAAGTCAGACTCTTGCGATCATTCTAAAACTGAAAAAAGAGACAACAATTAGGCTATGGAAAAATCAAAAAGAGTATTTGAAAAAATACTATAGCAAAGAACATACACTATGGAGTGAGGATAGTTCGCATCTTCTATCGGCAAGGTTAGCAAAAAAGCAGCCGAGAATTACATCTTGACCCAGGTTTAAAGTGGACACTTACATCCACTGGGCTGAGTACCCAATGGTTTTACGCTTTCTCCGATAAATGCTCATTCTGAAAGACTGAACCATTTTAAGGCTGATATCAACGAATTTAATGTACCTAGCCGATTTCAGTATTGTGTGTTCCTTCGTTTTTATGGAGAAATATCGGAAGAATTTATAAAACAATGTTTGCAAAAAAATTGGAAAATACACAACTGAGAGAATTTCTACAGAACCATAATCCGTTGAAAAGAATCAATTTTTGGGAAATTGCAAAAATCTTGGCTCAAGATAACGAGCTGTGAATGAGAACAAGAATCTTCAGATTGAAATATCCAGAATAATTTTCTGCTGGGAAAACTTGATTTTTGCTTGTTATATTGATAAGTATGTAATTTTGACAAGAAAAATTCATGAAATTTAAAATAATGGAAATGATGAGTATGGCAAAAATGATTGAATGAAAAGTTCAAACTGCTTTAAATTTAAGAGAGCGAATTGAGAAACTGCAAAAATAAGTTAATTTGAGGATACTAAACTAAAAAAATATTTTAGACTCTTTAAACATCCAAATCGGATAAAATATAGAAAATTTCGATAAACATCTAATTTTCACGAGTCATTTAGATATAACTTATAAGCACATGACAAAATTAAGCAATATATCGAAATTAGTTATAAATTCTGTTGAACTTTATTATTATGTTCTATCCTTATGCGCCAATCAAATTGGTCAAAAAGATATTCAATAATGATACTTCTCAGGTTCCACTGAATCAAAGTTGCGCTGGCGCACCCCGCTACAAGCAACGGGGTATGTTCGCGCCACCGCTCTGGTTTTAATGGCTATTAAAAATCGAGTATTTTCATTTGCTGATATGCTTCTTTTTTCCCCGTTTCCCTGATTTTCAACATAGTTTTTGATAACATCTGAAGTTGTTCCATCTTCTATAGTTCCAGTGTAACCTCCATCATTCCACAGTTCACCACCCTAAAGCTGTTTTTTGATTTAAGGGTATTGTTTAAAGATTTATCTTGCTATAATACTTTTTATAATTTGCATGACTTTTGAAGGAGAATACTTTGGTTCAGCTCCAACAAAAAGATGTACATGATCGCCATCATTACCAATTGCATCAAACTCAAAACAGTATCTTTCACTAATTTCAAAGCATACGTTTTTCAAAAAGTTGATGAATTCTGTCCCTAAAAAAAGATTTTTACGGTACTTCAAACAAAAAAAACCATGTGATATCTTATTATATATACACAATGGTTTGCACGTCTTAGTTCCATTTACAGTACAAATGTAGCAAAAAATATAAATTTATTATTTAACAACGGTTATCTGGGAAGTTTTCCATCCCCGCAGCAAGCTGCGGGGTATTCGACTGAAGTAAAATGAAAGTGAGGATTAATGCTTTAAGGGAAAGTTCCATATATTCAAGAGAAAATATGGGCACAAACATAAGCGATCTGCTTCAGAAAAGAAAAATTGAGCTTTCAAGCCTTTCGAACCAAGTGATTGCCATCGATGCATTTAACACGTTGCACCAATTCTTAAGCAATATTCGCCAGCGAGACGGTAGTCCTCTGGTTGATTCTGGAGGGAGAATAACCTCTCACATATCAGGCCTGCTCTACCGGACAGCAAACTTTGTTGAAGCTGGGATCAAACCTATCTTCGTCTTTGACGGCAAACCTCCTGAATTAAAATCTGAAACTCTGAGCCGTAGGAAAGAAGTCAGGGAATCTGCAATGGAAAAATGGGAGATTGCAAAAGCTGAGGGGGATCTTGAAACTGCTTATAAGTATGCTCAGGCTTCGTCAAGGGTGAAACCTGAAATCGTTGAAGATTCGAAATATCTTCTTAACATTATGGGAATTCCCTTTGTTCAAGCTCCCAGTGAAGGAGAAGCGCAAGCTGCGCATATGATCCTCAAAAAGGATGCAAACTGCATTGCTTCCCAAGACTATGATTCCTTACTTTTTGGAGCCCCAATAATTATTAGGAACCTTGCTGTCACTGGAAAGCGTAAGTTACCTGGGAAGGATGTTTATGTTAATGTTGAACCCGAAATAATTGAATTGGAAGAAACCCTTTTCAATCTCGGAATCAACAGAGAACAGCTTATAGATATTGCAATTTGTGTGGGCACAGATTATAATAAAGGCCTGAAAAAAGTAGGCTCGAAAACAGCCCTTATGCTTATCAAAAAATATGGTTCTATCCATGCCGTGCTCCGTGAGAGAGGGATAGAGATCGAGGCTTTGGATAGCATCAGGGAACTTTTTATCCACCCTGAAGTAACTGATGATTATAAGATCAAATGGAGGAAACCTGACTCTGAAAAACTTGTCGAATTCCTCTGTGACAGTCATGGTTTTTCGGTTGAAAGAATTGAAAAAGCTATAGAACGCCTTAAAACCTGTTCAACAACAAGTCAGAAAACTCTAGAACAATGGTTTTAACGGAATTGATTATTCAATAAATAGTTCTTTAGATATCAAGTCAACTCTTAACACAAATTCTTATTAAATATTCGTGACTATTCAACTTGGAAAAACAATATCAATAACAAGCTTTACAAAAATTTAATGAGCAGATTTTTGTGAACTCATTTCTTTAGCTGTCGGCCATATAGCATGTTTTTTATTTTTGTTACAAGTTGCTAATCAAAAATATATATTGCTGCAAAATAAATATCATCAAACTAATTTTAAGTAAGTCAAATAGTTATTAATATACTGCCAACGAGACATGGACTGACAAAATAGGACTGAGCTCCAAAAGAAGAGTACACAAATACCCATACAAATGACTTTATGAGCTCTGAGATTATTTCCATGGACTGGAATCCTGTGGAACTAAGTAGTCCCTTAAATAACATAAGGCCATAGGATTTTTTCAAATCTTTGCTTACAAACTCCAGGAAGCACAGCCCTTTTCGCAGATACGATCCATAATTTTGGGATTTCTAAAGACAGACCAACTTTAAAAAATAAAACGTTTTTAATATCTTCCCAGAAACATAAAAACAGGATTTAGTTAAGCACAAAATCTTTTCTTCGAAATCTTGATATGAGATTATCCGAATCTACACAAATATGCTTTTACATAAACTCTTTGACATCGAGGAAGATATCTATTTTGTGGAGGAAAGTTATCTCGCCCAAAGAACTATTGAGCGTACATTACAGTATCTCAAAAGAATTTTGGATGCTTCAGAGGAACAACAGATGCAGCTTTTAAGGGCCAGGGAAGGGGATCACACACTAGGACTGCTGGTCTTCAATCCAGCAGATGAAGAAGTTTCTGTAGATTTCTGGTCGGTGTTTACTGGATCCCTTGCATTAGCTCCATTGAAAAAAGAGTTTGAGGCTATTGCGAATTCTCTCCTAATTTCCAATATTCCTGAAAAAGATATAGAGATATCTTCCGAAAAATGGAGAAATGCAGTGAATGAGTACTACTCCCTTATACTTGTAAACCGGAACCTTTGTCAGGTTTGTACTTTCAAGCCTGAGTCCTATGAAAGTGTTTTTTCCGAAAAGCGTGTGATGAAATTGACAAAGCTTCTGGATTTGCTCCAAAAAAGGGGTTTTTACTTTGGAGAACGGCTCCTCGAAGTATGCTCTGGGAATGGGATGTCTACCCTTGCTCTCCATAGGCTTGGACTGAAGCCATTGGTAGTGGAAGTTAACAAATGTGCGGTTTGTCAGGGACTTGAACAGGGAGTTTTAGATCCACAAAAAGTTATTGTAATGGATGCGACATCGATTTCCAGGTATTTCGATCCAGAAACCTTTGATGCAGTGATGGGCTTTATGCTGGGGCTTATCTATGAATTTAATAAAGAACTCTGGACAGGTATAATAAGGGAGTCAGTCTCAGTTGCAAATAAAGGAGCTCTTTTACTTTTCACAGTCAATAGTAAGCCTGAAATTGAAATTCTTACCGAAGCTCTGCACAGGGCAGAAGTCGAAGGAGAGATTATTGATAATACGGATTCTGAGGGAATCTATGATCAATGGATCTTTGTCGGAAGAAAGCAAAGAACTTAACTTTCAAGTTACAAATTCTCAATCCATATATACTGTATGCAATGTTTCGTAGATTGGATATTCCGTAGTCAGTATGCTTTTCTTTAAAAGAACTTTATTAACTTTCATACTACCTACTTGCATATCTTTGCACTCTCTAAGGGTATTTATAAAAGCGCTTTTCTGATCCCTATTAAGGAATTTCACCCTAGCAAGAGTAGCGTGGGCTGTAAATTCTCTAGCATCTTTTTCGAATTTGAAAGGTTTCAGTAGATTTTCCACATCTTCATGCAAAATTCTGAATTTTCCGGTTGCACCCAACCAGAGAACTTTAGGATTTGAAGGATTAGGGAAGACCCCCAGTCCCCCAATTATCGCTTTGAAAGGCTCACATGTAATGGAATCAAGAGCTGAAGAAATTAGTGGAATCCTTGGTTCATCCACATTCCCCAGGAACTTCAAAGTGATGTGAACGATTTCAGGCTCAACAAGTTTCAGATTAAAACAAGAGAATCGATCCTGGAGTTCCCGGATCTTTTCCCTAAAACAGGGATCTAACTCAACTGCTATGAATGTCCTAATCAAAATTTTCACCAATTTAAATAATATAAATTATCAGAAAAATCTTCCTATCATATTCTTTGCGAACTATCCCTCCCTGTAGAGGGATGATACCCTCCGAAGGGGACTTCAAGCCTTAGAGTTAAAGATATGAAGACAAAAAAAGATAAAAGTCTCAAGAAAATGGATTCCAAAAAAACTTACCCATTAAACAGTGATTAAAGATCTATTAATATGGTTTTTTTTTCAAGATGATTCACTCCTATATTTATATCAATTTATCCAATAGCCTCTTTAGTTTTCGCTTCACACTACCTGACATCTGTTTCAGGATGATTGACAGTGGTGTATTTTGTCCTGCCGGTGCCACTTCTCCTTTCTTTATTGCCCTGAGCACAGCTTCCATTGTATTTTCAGAGGCATTAATCTCGGTATATGCCTGACCTACCATTTCTGGAACATGGGAATCACTTCCTCCAACACCTGGAATTCCGAGTCTTTTTGCCTCTGCTTCGGCTTTAAGATTGGCATTGTTTAAAATGCAACGGGAATTGAATACCTCAACCGCATCAATATCAAGTCCTTCAAAACTTCCTATCCCATGAGAACTCTGTTTGAAAGGGTGAGGTATGATAATCGTGCCTCCAAGTTTCCTGGCCCTCGCTATCGTTTCTTTCGGACTCAATAAAGACTCTATATCTTTCCTGATTCCCAGAACCAGAATGTGTCCTTTTGAAGATGTCACCTCTACTCCGGGAATGACTGTGATGTCAAGACCGAGTTCTAAGGCTCTTTTTTCACAGGCAAGCCCACCTCCCACGGTATCATGGTCACAGATAGCAAAGCCGTCAAGGCCTCTTTTAAGGCCGACCTCTAAGATTTCATCATGACTCGATTTGCTATCTTTTGAATGATCGGAATGCACGTGAAGATCAAATTTCATGTTGATATAAAGATATGAATTGAATTTATATAAAGAAGTTCAAGCGAATAGTAGTTCTGTTTGCTGTAGCTCCAATATGACTACTCATATTCGGTTATAATTTTTTTTCTCAACAGCTCAAAAGAAAATAATTTCATTTTTATGCAACCACCTTTAGAAAATTCAATGCGGAAGATTTTAATGTAAAATTTATATACAGTTTTCACTAAAACTATTTTGTATTTTTTTGATAATATTTTAGGGCCAAAATACTATTAACCGAAAGTGAAGCTCTTGATTTTTTTACCCGATTAAATCTTAGTAAATAATTCAGAGTAATTTTACTGAAATATTGTATCATGCCACAATTATGTCCGGTACATATACTTGAAAGAAAGTAATTTTCGCAGACTTTTCAAGCTTCATCTTGAAATGGTAAAAAATTTGTTAATCATGTATTTTGTATGCTTTCAATGTGAAACTTTATATAGATCCAAGTTATCTGTTTCAGAAGTGTATTGTTTAGACCTGGGGTTCTTATGACAAAAGTCGAAAAAGTATTATTGCTACTCAAAAATATGGTATATGAGAGCACCAGCCCACAAGAAACTCTCAAATTTGCAAGATATTATAGGAGTAAGGGACTTAAAGTACTGGTCATTCTGTGGGGCCCTATGGGAGTATTGCTTGCGAAGAGAGATAAATCAAGAGGTTCACCTAAGTATGATAATTCTGTTCAAGAATGCATAGATATGGGAGTAGAGATTCGGTGCTGTCAGCTCGCTTCGGATATGATAGGGCTTAAGAAAGAAGAATTGATCCCAGGAATTGAATTTATCTGTTCAAAAGATGTAGCCGAACTTTTTCTGGAATATACAGAAGAAAATCAACTAGTCATTAATTTCTGAATCTGAGGATTCTTTAAAGAAATTTCCTTATAAATAATATAAATTTAATTCAATACTGACCTTCAACCGTGAAGTATTTTTTGCGTAATCTTATTAAATAATTTCGTTCCATCTAATCATTATCTAACCTTAAAGATAGAGGATTTTAATAAACCTATGATTTTCACGAATCATTTTGCATTCCATTTATATGCATACTACGAAATATGGGAATTTATCGAAATCCTCTGTACCAAATATTCTCATGATTAAATTGAAGTAACAGGTTTATATTAAATATAATATCATACTATTATATTAGAGATAACCATACAAAAAAGTTATTTATTACCTTTTTTTGTGATATTAATATATTTTATAGTGTTGCTTTACTGAAGCCAATTTTGGTATCAAATCCGAATGAAGAATATTTGACCGATTATTTTCAATTGGGTGAAACATACCTATAACAACCAATGTTTATCTTAAAACTCATTAATAAGCAGGGAAAAGAATGAAAACCTGAAGAACTTTTAGGTAGTAAGTGATGCTAATTGATAACGAAGGGCAGAACCTCACAATTCAGACTTAAGTCTCTATTATAGCAGTAGGTATCGACAATGACCACTAATGGGACGGATGAAAAAACACCGTTAATAGTAATGGGCTATGTCTTACAAGCCGTAATGAACGCTCTCAAGGATGAAGGCATTCATTTTGACCTTGGAGAAAATTCAGAGGGAATAAATGACTTTTTTCAGGTTGTAATTATATCGAAAAAAGATATGATTAGGGCAAATGAGCTTCTTGAAAAGTACAAGTGAACTCCCCTTCCATGCCGCTGATGCGTCGAGGGAGGGGCTTCCTTCCAGTACTTAAATCATTTTATTATAAACATCACTGTTTCTAACTAACAACAAGCCTTTTTGTCGAAGACTATCAACAAAATATTGATAGTTTTTACATAAAGCATTCTGTGATAGAAAAAGTTTCATGATATTAATTTAATTATTTCCATCTGATCAATAACATTTCCACAATCTCAATTTATATTTCATTCCCAAATAGACATTTTTATATCTAGTTCCACAAACACAACACCCTTTGGAAGTATAGTTTTCATCTATTTTTTAAAACTTTTACCTATGAGTTCGCACTCGTAGCCAAAAATTCAAGGAAATCGTAGAGAGAACCTTGATTCCGAGTTGATATATTTTGAGAATGCCTTTTTTCCTTTTTTTAGATTGAGCCATTTCTTTGACTTTCAAATCTCCTATAATCGGAGTATTATCTTTGGTATTGTTAACCATTTTACAAGAAAGTTCATATTGAAAATTCACTAATTTATTGGATTTTTTGCCATTTTTCAAAAGTCTTATGCGTTGGATTTATTTTTTATATTATATCGAACTTTCCTTTTGCCCTTACAATGATCCCTTCGAGACTTTATAGAACATAATTTTGGTTTCCAATGGTGATCTGATATAGTAGTTTTAATTTCAAAGAATTTACAGTCAGTATTTACATAAGTTACTTGCTTTGGAATATCTGCATCAATAGCTTATAAATCCCACTATCAATATATTAAGTTTCAATCACTTTATGACCTGATTAGGGAACTTGATAGTATTTGGTATAAAAATGTAGCTGTTACACTTGAAAACTTTAAGTACAATGTAACGAACTGATGCGGTTTCAGAGAAAATTTGAACAAAAATAAAAACAAATGATATGGGAAAAACTAACAAGGAACTAACAAAATACTATGAGGGAAGCGTTCCATTCTCAAGAATAGGTATTAAGACTAGCAGTCTCAATACTCATTGACACAACTGAAGACTAGATACGGGAAACACTTATAATTGAAAAGTTATCAAAAAAAGTTTAACTGGCATAGAGCAAATTTTGCATGAAATAAGTAACTGTGCAAGTTATATTATATATCCAGGTAAAAAAAACAAGGACATCCAAATTTTAATATTGTTATTCCGCCTTCCTTACTGTATTGAAGTGATATTGCAGTCAGTTTTCATAATTTTGCATTTAATAGTTAGGAACCGTTTTGATTCTCCCACAATTTAAAGACCATCGAAAGCATAAGCTATGCATTTCATTTCAGTCACTACTTCCATTTAATGGAAATGAAAATCTAACTGTTTTTTATCTAATTTACACTTGGTGATTTTTTTCTGCTTTATGGTATTTGGAGCGCTTTTTTGTTTATGTTACTCAAACAAGCTTTAGCTTTGGAACCACTCAATTTAGCTTGTGACATTTAGAAGTAGAAACCTTAGTCTTGCATATATGAGTTTCTGAATTTGGCACTTCTGTTGTGCCATAAAGCTCACTGCCATACATCAAAGGTACAAGCACAACAACCGCCATAACCATCATAGTTAGGTACAAAAATCTCTGCAAAAGGGTTTCAACTAACGATAGCAGTCATCAGTTTGTATAGTTTCACTAACTACATTTGATTTGATATTATTGTTTGTTGCATACACTGAATTGGTTACAGAACAAGCATCAAGATCTGCTTGTGTTATTGAATAGGTAGATATTATTATAACGCGTTTACCTGGGCCAAAATCACCGTTTTGTACAGAGATTTGGATAATCTTGTTGTCTGTAATCGAACTCTTTCATAGGATATCCAGCCTTGCTGCGTTAGTTACATTGCAATTGTATGTGATAGTCTCTTCGACATAACCATAACCTGAAAAGATTACTGCCATTTTTGAGCCCTCAGACTCTGCAGCTCTAAGATCTCGCCGGGATATCCTCAAAATGATGGAATCTCAATCTTTGACCTTGACAAAAGCAGTGAACAATTGAGGTCTTATGGGCATCAATAATGTATCAAAAAATAGATCGTGGGAGTTGTGGAAAAAAGACGCCATCTCTCGAAGAGCTACTTGACAATTTTTCACTTTCGGACACATAACTACACTAAGAAATTTTATTTTGGGATCTGTGCCAAAGTGTATTATATGGATCATGATATATTAATTTAACATGAAATGATATATATTAGCATATATAGAGAATAAAGTAATAACATTAACTAAATAGAATAAAATAAAATATACTTAGTCACGATATCAAAGTCAATGCCAACAACTTTATGGGATGAAAAATTATTATTCCACTGGTATCAACATATGAAAATTTAAACAGCAATACCTTTTATTGAAAGTAAAAAATGGAAATATTTGACAAAAATTTATTGAGTGAGACTAAGGTATTGAAAAATCGAGTTACTGATTCAGTTTATTCATGTTTTAGTTTTGTTTAGAGTACTTTACATTATTCTTTTTTCTGATTTTTCGATTTATGATTATGATCTAAGCTGATTAGTTACAAATATTCAATGAGCTCCAGATGCTCTATGAGTCCTATAAGCTCCATGAGATATAAATTGACAACTTTTTCTTATTTATTGTAGAACTGAGGAAGTTCAGAGATTTTATCACAAAAACTGTAAATTGATAAAAACGATAAATTCTATTTTTTGTGGCAAAGAAAAGCGTATAGATTCGATCAAAACTTACATAACTTGTTACAAACTGGCAAAATTAGGCACATTACCAAAGTTTTTATCAAAAAATAAAATATATTATGTATAATAAATATCTCTATTCTAAACTAATTTAAAATTATGTGTTAGAGATATGGGTTCCGTTGCAAAAAATCCTTTCTAATGATACAATAGAATAAAAAGAAAACCAAAGATAGTAACATGCTATCTAATTCCTTTAAATGGAAGCATTATGAAGGGGAAATTATCTTATTGAATGTAAGATGGTACTTAAAATATCCATTGAGCTATAGAAATTTAAAGGAAATGATGATAGAAAGAGGAATTCAAGTTGATCACAGTACTATAATGAGATGGGTACATCAATATTCCCCTGAAATAGAAAAGAAGATAAGAAGACATTTAAGACCAACAAATGATTCGTGGAGAGTTGATGAAACCTATATCAAAGTAAAAGGTAAATGGAAATATTTTTATCGAGCAGTTAACTCAAATGGAGATACAATTGATTTCATGTTAAGTTCAAAACGAAACAGAAAAGCAGCGAAGAGATTCTTTAAGAAAGCTTTAAGTTCTAATCATAATCAAATTCCAAGATTAATAACCGTTGATAAGAATCCAGCTTATCCACCTGCTATAGATAAACTAAAAATTGATAAAATATTACATAAAAACGTAGGCATTCGACAAATCAAGTATTTGAATAACATTATAGAACAAGATCACAGATCTATAAAGAGAATCGTTAATCCAATGTTAGGATTTCAGTCTTTTCGATCTGCTAATAAGACTTTAAAAGGAATTGAAGCTATAAATATGATCAAAAAAGGACAAGTAATCGATCTAAATTACTCTGTTCTTAATGAAGTCAAATACATTAATCAATTATTTGGTATAGTTTTATAATGTTAGTACATTTTCCTTGAATGTTTTGATTTTTATTAATCACTTATAGATTTACATATTTTTTTGAAGTTTTTGCAACTGAACCTGTTTTCGACCTGTTTCAAGAAAGATTTGCAATAATTTCTTCGATTTCCCCGACTCCTTCACTTTTTACTGTTATTTCTTCCCTGCTGTGAACCCCTAAATTAAGTTCCACAGCCCTTTTGATCTGAGGTTGGGCCCAGACAGAATGATTCTGGATCTTGGGAACTGTGCCCAGGGTTTTCAGGAGGGCAAGACCCACAGCATCATTTGCTATCACATCCGAACTTGCCAGCACGATATCAGGCTCTCTCAAAGTTCCTATGTTAGGGCCGTCGGTAACAAAGCATTTAGTAGCATCTGAGATATAAAAGTCAGGCCTGTAAACAAGGTTTGACTCAGCAATCATATTACCAAAAAGCATATCCCAATTTTGTCCATGAGGAAGTTGTCGTCGGTCCCCGTCTGCGGTGATGCTTATCTGTGACTTGAGCCCCATGGTAAACGTTGCAGTCCAGTGGGTCTTGATAACTGGCAGAGCGATCAAATAATCAATTGATTCCAAAAACTCAGGGACTTCGAACCCATATAGCCAGGAGTTAGCTCCCTTTGGCTCCACACGCCGACGTTTCATGTGATCAAAAATATGGATTTCGTCTACACCTTCGGTTTCTGCGACCTTCCAAAGTCCAAGTTCCTTAAGCACTTTTTCTGTGTCCAGCAGAGTCATCGACTTTTCAGCCACAATTACCTTTTCAGGGTTATATTTCTGCACTTCCCGGATAGCTCCCCTCAATACTTGGGGATTTGTTGATCCAGGAGGCAGGTCTGCAGTATTTGCATTCGGCCGAATCATCACAGTAGATCCTTTTTCTATTCCCAGCCCTCCAGCTAATTCCACTGCTGTTTTTACGGATTCAATGGTATTTTTATTTCTAGAAAGTCCAACGATCACCATACTAAAGCACCTGAATAGTAATTATAGCCGGAATATAAATTTCGTCATTAATGGAATCGTTCAAGTTATCCATTGTAGTTCCACTCTCCCTTAAGCTGAAAGTGATTGAAAGCGTGGACAGTTTTCTTAGGAGTAGCGGCTCTAAAACGTTCAGCTATCTAATAATCCCCTTCTTAGAGTCTATCCGAAAAGTCCTGCTGATCTGAATGTTATCAATGCGCATGCTAAATGTAGGACAGCAAGGTAATTTTCAATTTTCTTTTCCCATCTTATAAGGGTCTTCTGAATCTATTCAGCCAAAAATGTGTCCTTTCTACAACCCATCTTCTTGCCCTAAAACGAGGTATGCCTCTTCTTATGTTTTCTTCTCCACGACTTTTGATATGCAGTATAACCATATTCTTCAACCAATTTTCTGATATCGATGAAATCATAACCCTTATCTATGCATATATTCTGAATTATGTTTTCTGGAGAAGGTCTTTCAAAGAATATGGCGTCTAAAGTCCTTTTCACAAGCTTTTTATCGTGACGATTGGCTCCATCCACGACAACAGAAAGTGGTATGCCTTTACTATCAGTTAAAACATTCCTTTTTGTATCTTTTTTGCCACGATCAGTAGGATTGGCTCCTGTTCCAGCTCCATCTAATGGTGCTTTTGTCATAGCACCATCAATTGATTGTCATTCCCATTCTAATCCTTTTTCGAAATCATACTCAACAAGACCAGCCATCCACATGCTCTCAAATAAGCCTGATATTTGCCATTCCTGAAATCGATCATATACAGTGCTTGGAGCTCTATAAAATCGTGGCAATGTTTTCCATTGGCAACCAGTAACAAGGAGATAGAAAATGCCACTCATTATTTTCCTATCACTCTTTCTAGGTCTTCCAGACTTCTTTTTTGGCTTAGGTACAGGTAGTAAAGGCTCTATTTTTTCCAATAATCTTCAGAAATTTCGTAGTCCTGAACAATTTTCCGTTTTGTCATTACCACACATGATCTTAAATTGAAAGTAGATTATTTTTCGGATAGGCTCTAAGTTCTTTTAAAATTCTCCGATAATTTGCAACACGATTTTTCTTGTCTTTTCAATCCTGTCAAAGTTTATATATACAATTTGCTGCCATGTCCCAAGTGTCATTCTTTTTTCAACGAAAGGGATTGTAATACTAGGACCTATGAGTAGTGCTCTTAAATGAGATCCTCCATTGTAATCTCCCCAAGTCTCATGATGATGATAATCCTTGTCTAGAGGGATTAGCTTATCAAGAATTTCTGAAACATCCTTTGAAAGATTTGGCTCATATTCCATTGTGGTTATTGCCCCTGTTGACCCAATACAGAATACTGTAACTGCCCCATTACTTATTTTTGAGTTCTTGATTTCCTTTGATACAATTTCGGTAATATCGACAATTCCACAGTCTTCTTTTCCAACTACTGAGATTTCTCTTGTTTCTACATGCATGAAATGATAATTAGCAGGTTAAATTGATATATTCTTGCAGTCTTTTAAAAGCAAGTTGAATTACAGCTGATTTAAGAATGGGTTTCTTTGAGCAGATAGAGCATAATTCAAGGAGTCTGAGGGTCTGTCTCTGGCAAACAGAATACTCGGCAAGCATTAGAATTTTTTTGTACTGTGTAGTGGATACTTTATGTGATTTGAAAATGAGATTATATTAAAATCTATGCATATTAGCTTATATAGATAGAAATTTCATTTCAGAATGATACTAAAAAATCACGAAATACAGAGATTTTATACTAAAACCCATGTCTTCGTTAAAGAGATACCATGTTTATTGTGGTAATTAAAAAGGTAACATAGAGGTAATTGTAATCTACAGAACTTTCAGTACACTGCATCTCTAGTCGGTTTGAGATAAAATTGCTGAAATTGATCCCTTTATTGATTTGAAACCGCTTTCGGTTGATGACTTTGGAAATAAAAGAAGTATTTTAAGGGTAGAGGGAGCTGTCTTTGGAATCAAAGAATGGTGGACAAGAAAAGAAAACGAAGACCAAATACAGAAATCAGCGGGAAAGATGGACAGGTTTCACACGAAGACAAAAACTCGACGTAAATCGAAATACTCTATAATTCAAAATAGTATCCTGGAAAAATTTTTATTTTTGATCTTAGATCGTTGATTGCAGATCCTAGATAATTTGCAGAAGATGTTGCGGAATGAAATTAAAATTTCTTGGGTGCACCGTGCTGCAGCAATGTGATAAGTTTGCGTCCCAGCTCCGGCTATCAAGGAATTATACAAAATCAAATATCTTCATGTGCTTATATATTTTCTACCTGGTTTCCCAGATTTTCAACATCATTTTTAATTTCATCGAAAGTTGTACTATCATCCTAAGTTTCAAAGTAACCTTCATCAATCCAAAGTCCGCTATCCCGCAACTGTTTTGATCCCAAAGTGTTCTTTAAAATTTTTTGCATGATACTTTTTATAATCTTCATCACTATTGAAGGAGAATATTTTGGTTTAGTACCGATGAAAAGATATACCTGATCATCAACATTACCGATCGCATTAAACTCAAAAAAGCTTTTTACAGTTTAAAAGCATATAACTTTCAAATAGTTGATCATGTCATTTTCTAAAAGAAGTTTTTTACGATACTTCATACTAAAAGTATGTGATATCTTGTGTTATAGACACAATAATCCACATGATGTAGTTCCATTTTTACAGTTCAAAGGTAGTTTCAAATATAAATTAGTTAGTTAATAGTGATTCTCTAGAAATTTTCCATTATGTAGAAAGCAACTGGATATTCGACTGGAATAAAACTTTAAGAACTTTTTGAAAGTTATGTTTGCTTCATCGGGTAAATTTATAATACCAACGATTGTATATAATTCAAAGAATATAAACTGTATACTAGCTGTGTCTATACCTGATATGGAGTAATTTTTCTTTATCACAATCAATGGCTTAATTGTTTTATATAATTTTCTTCATATTTTGCTGATTTTTAGACATTATCTCGAAATTGATGATATTCAAAAATACTGAATTTAAACAAAAATATATTAAGCCCACCTGAATACTTTAATCTGAAAAAACAAAATTGAGCCTGAGTGGAGATATACTCTGGCTAGAAAAAAACTTTTTGATATATGGGATCGCAAAAATTTGTTATTACATTCGCAGAATGTGGGAAGTAATAGAATAAAAACCCAGAAGATGATAGAAATTCTCGAAAAACGATCCATAATATATTATTCTACATTCGCAGATGTACACATGTGTACAATTTATTTGTTTATTTGACCACTACTATCCATTGAAAGTTAGATTAATTTTTAATCTTTTTCATATTGAGAAAATAGATGGCATTCTTGTATGCATCTGCGGAAAGTGAGTATGCTAATGACTTTGTATTTCATCACAGCTATTTAATCGTTAATCTGATAAAGTTCTGAATAAATACAAGAAATAGTTGTGGGAAAAAGGATATGAAAAAACAATTCTTGTGTCCACAGTTTGTAACTAAAGGAGCTTTTGCACTGGTATGTGTATTTTCGTTGCTGAGCCTTGCTTCAGCTTCTGTTGCCTCATATGAGGAGGTATTAACTGGCTGTTTTCACAACGAAAATAAATACTCATTCAAAGTTCTTTTGACAGAAAACATCGAAATTCCTTCTTTGCCTTTTGGCCAGGAGATTTCATTTCCCTCGACTGGCAGCAGAGAAGAGGTAAGTAGGCACCTTGGAAAACTGAGTCCTTTCCTTCTTATAGCAGCAGGCATCCTTGCAGGTTTCAATCCCTGCCTGCTTGCAGTAATTGCTTTTTTGGCATCTGTCACTCTTGCTCAGCAGCAAGGAGGAAGAAAGGAGATGCTCAAAATGACCTTAGGTTTTTCTACTGGAATTTTAACCATACATATGCTTATAGGAATAAATATACTTTTACTTGTCAATATTATGCCTGACATCCAGGAAATTTTCACTTCAGTTACAATTTTGCTAACAGCTCTCCTTGGCTTATGGCATATCTTTGATGCATATTGGCTAAAAAAGCATTCAAGATCAACATTCAAAACTCCAGATTCCCTGAAGAACTTTATGAGTGGGATGAGTAATAAAAATTTGTTGTTGCTGTCCTTCCTTTCAGGAGGCATGTACTTCTTAGTCAAAGCCCCTTGCTTGGGAGCTATTTACCTCTCTGTCCTGAGCATACTGGCAACAAAAACCAATGCAATGGAAGGAATAACATACGCAGGACTTTACAACCTTGGCCTTCTGCTTCCTATAACGTCTCTAGGACTCTTGCTTTCCTTTGGGTTGAGCCCAAACAAAGTCACTGAGTTCCGTGAAAAAAGGAGAGTGGGAATAAGGTTAACAACAGGAGTTATACTTATTATCCTTGCTCTGATGATGCAGCTTAAAATCATCTAACAAAAATAAAGTTTGAATAAAAATCCTGAATTACAGCCTTTACATTAAAAATTAATATTTCAAAATCTTAGAAAAATGTACTCATTGGCTATACATCTATTTTTCTAAGATTTTGAAATGTTAATTTTTACTGCAAGGACTGTAATAACTTTGTTACAAGACGATCATAAATCAGATACAGAATTCTTCTCAAGTTCTTCGGGGGAATCGGAAAGGCGTTTTTCTTCAATCATCTTAAGCAGCCTGTCTATTGCTTCTTTTATTCCTTCTCCGGTAATTGTTGAAATGTTCAACACTACTCCATCTATCTTCCTGAACTCAGGCTTATCAGACTTGTTTGCAACAACAAGCAGGGGAAGGTTAAAATTTTTTTGGATTTCCTCAAGCAGATTTTTTTGGTCTTCAATCACATATCCGCAACTTTCACTGGGGTCAAACATGAACATTACAACCGCGTCAAGGAACTGGATCGCAGTTATTGCCTGCTGTTCGATGTTATTTCTCTCAGACATAGGCCGGTCAAGAAGTCCCGGGGTATCCATAACTTGGTAACGTACTCCCTCCCAGCTAAAATGTCCGATTGCTACTCCTTTTGTTGTGAATGGATAGGGAGCGATTTTTGGACGTGCACCGGTAACTTTTGCTACAAAACTTGACTTCCCTACATTAGGGTAGCCAGCGATCACAATCGTGGGTTCATCCCTGACATCCGGAAGTTTCCTTAATGCATTTCTAGCTTCGTTAAGAAAAAGAAGATCTTTGTTGATTGACTTAATAATGGAGGCAATTCTTCCTAAAGCCTCTTTTCGAACTGGTTCTGGAATTTCCGAATCCCGGATTTTTACTACGTAAAACCTTGCAACCTCATGAATTTTCTTACTAGCCCAGTCCACGGATGCGAGGGACATCTTGAGCTGTTCTACACCTACTAAAATATCAGTAAGTTTATAGTAAAAGCTGGGTAATTGATCAAAACTCGGAAACCGTCTAACAATATTTGCAAGAGTATCTGTAAAAATGTTTGAGGCTGTCAATATCATGGACTCGTTGGCCATTAACCGATTATGCTTATTCTCTATATTTTTCGAGGACATCGCTTTAGCTGCCCGTTTAAAAGCTTTGTTAATCAACTCTTCGGAAGTGGGAACGGTGTGAATTTTTTCAAATATAATCATAATATTAACACTCTGGTTTCTGTAAGCCATATAATATATTTTGCTGACCAAGAGTTTTATCAAAACAAAAAGTGCAAGCAAAAGTTTTGCAAAGATTCATGAAGGCAATTTGCTGAATGCAAATTCAAAGATTTCTTACAATTTGCTGATTTTTTTGATTGATTGCATTCATTTGGCATTGAAATTAATTCTGAATTTTGACGATTTCATCAGGTATTAAGCGGTCTCCAAATTTATTGCTAGGTTTTAAATTTGTTGTTCCAAATTCTCGTAATAAACTTAACATAAGACACAAAACTAGCTGGATACTCAAAGCATAACCGGACTCTTTTTATATTCGTAATAGTAAGTTATATCAGGAATTATAATAATTAATTATGTTAAATATATACGATAGTATACATTTATCGATGTATAGGTGTTATACACCATCCTGATAAAAGTATATGAAATTGGTGGTGGAAGTATGGAACTCACTCAGATTCAAAAAGATATTATTATTGCATTAATAAACTTGCAAAGACAAAAGAATAGAGCAATAAAGGGAGAAGAAGTTGCTGAGGTAATTCAGCGCAACCCTGGAACCATTCGGAACCAAATGCAGCTGTTGAAGGCTCTTGGACTTGTGGAAGGGGTCCCAGGACCAAAAGGAGGATATAAACCTACAGGGTCAGCTTATAACGCTTTACGAATTCAGCAACTTGATAACGAATCCGTAGTCCCACTATTCCGAAATACTACACCAGTTGATG
Source organism: uncultured Methanosarcinaceae archaeon (assembly GCA_963733675.1). Taxonomy (GTDB): domain Archaea; phylum Halobacteriota; class Methanosarcinia; order Methanosarcinales; family Methanosarcinaceae; genus Methanosarcina. The sequence continues at coordinate 90,580 of CAVTET010000003.1, forward strand.
GGGCAACCGCTGCTGAAATAAGTTTCACGACCGTCAGAAATCCAGATGCCTGTAGCGGAGTGGTCCGTGTACTAGGGAACATAAAAGACTTTATGATAGATGATAAGATTCAAGTTGGTCCGACGCCTGTAAATCGCCTGATAGTTCGCGGAGAAGTAACAGGGCGGGACGATAATAGTAACTCTATTCTTTTCAATATTACCGAAATGATATCTCTTCCTAAAAAACACGTTAAACACTATATGAAATACCCTCCTTTACTTGTTAATATGAATGCTAGTATTCAGGAAGCAACAAGGCTTTTTGTGCGGAACAACATTCACGGAGCACCTGTGGAAGACAAGGGAAAAATTATAGGGGTAATTACCTACACAGATATTGCCCGTGCAATTGCTCAGGGAAAACCTAACGTAAAAGTCAAAGACATAATGACAACTGAACTTATCACCGTTGATGGGGATATGCAATTCTACGATGTCATAAAACTCTTCCACAAATATAATGTAGGACAGCTTATTGTAACAATAAATGGTATACTCAAAGGAACTCTGTCAAAAACGGATGTCTTGCACGAAATTGCACTCAACTGAGAATAAAAAGGATTTTGATAGACCTATGATTCTTAACGAATTATTCATATATTTTTTATATAAAGATATGAAATTTGGGGTTTATTGAAATCATTTAAAGTTTGTATTTTTATTAAAGATGAGACAATTCTCCAGAAAAAAATAGGAAATAGATTATTTTTTAAAAAAATTTTATTATTTGCACATTAAACTTATGCTTAGAAAATTCTCCAAACCTTCAGTCTCTTTTCATGCTTTCATGTCTAGCAATCATTTCAGCTGCAATTTCATCAAGAGTAATATTATTTGCAGCGAGCAATACCAGGAGATGGAAGATCAGATCCGAAATTTCCGAAATGATCTCTGCGCGGTCTTCATTCCTGACTGCAAGAATGGTTTCAATCGATTCTTCACCTACTTTTTCAAGAATCTTATTCATACCCTTGTGATTGTTCAAAAGCTTGCAGACATATGAACGCTCGTCATAGTTCTGTTTCCGATCCAGAATTATTTCATATACCCTGTTTAAAATTGACAAATCAGTATTCTGCATTCAAACACCTTTTTGATTTAAACACACAAGGAAATATTCGAAAAGTAAACAAAAAGTTTTTCAAACTGTCCTGGGATCAGTTATTTCTCCTGTGAGAGCTGATGCACCTGCAGTTGCAGGGGAAGAGAGATACACAAAGGACTCTGCACTTCCTTCTCTGCCTCTAAAGTTTCGGTTTGAGGTTGCAAGACCTACTTCCCCTGCACCAAGCAGACCGAAAGAACCACCCATACATGGCCCACAGCAGGGAGATTCTACGATTGCACCAGCGTTCATAAGCTTTTCGATATATCCAGCCCTTAACAATTTCATGTACTCTGTTCTTGAAGCGGGGACGACAATGAGGCGTATACCCTTTGCTATCGGTTCATCCCCAATGATATCTGCCATGATCTTAATATCTTCGAACCTGCCGTTAGTGCAAGAACCCATAAAGATTTGATCAATTTTTGTGCCCTCGACATCAGTTACGGGTTTTACGTTATCTACATTATGTGGACAAGCTACCTGGGGTTCCAGGTCCGAGATGTCATAGTGCCGGAAGGCTGCATATTCAGCATTTTCATCGGATTTCCAATATGGATCAAATTCGTAATATAAAATCCGTTCTTTAAGGTAAGCTGCAGTCATTTCATCGGCTTCGATGATTCCTGCTTTCCCTCCCATCTCAATTGCCATATTGGATATGGTCATACGTTCGGGAATTGAGAGAGAACGGATTGTTGAACCAGCAAACTCAGCTGCCATATACCTAGCTCCCTCTACCCCAACATCACCTATTAGATAGAGGATGAGATCTTTCGAGTAAACGCGCCTTGGTAAAGTACCTTCCACTTCAAAATGAAAGGTATGTGGTACCCTGAACCATAGTTTGCCTGTAGCAAAAACAGCTGCCATGTCAGTAGACCCAATGCCTGTGGAAAATGCCCCTAAAGCTCCATACGCACAAGTATGTGAGTCAGAGCCAACTATCAGATCTCCTGGCAAGACGTGCCCTTTCTCTGGAAGAACTTGATGGCATACTCCCTCATATATATCATAATTTAAAATTTCTTGTTCGTCAGCAAATTCTCTGAGCATTATGTGGTTTGCTGTGGCGTTGATAGAATCCGCAGGAACCTGGTGGTCGAATATGATCACTATTTTCTTAGGGTCCCACACTTTCTTCTCTTCTTTACCATTCATTATTTCGTAAAATCCCTTAACCGCTAGAGGACCTGTAATATCGTGCACCATTGCTAGGTCTACATTGGCCAACACGAAATCCCCGGCTTTTACTGGATTTCCGGCGGCTTTCGAGAAAATTTTTTCGGAAACTGTCATCGGCCAATTTTCATTACCAGATATTTCGCCCATGAGGAATAACTGGCTCGTTATATTAAATAAATCTAATTGATAGTTCAGAGCATGCATAAATCAAAATTTAGGTGTTTTACCCAACGGCAATAAACTGAGTCTTTTTGTGCCACCATTTGGATATCAAGGAATTATTTACAATCAAATATTTTCATTCGCTTATATGCTTCTTTTTATTCTGGGTTTCCTTAATCTTTGACATAGTATTATTAATAACATCGGAAGTTGTACATCACCAAACTTTCCAATGTATCTCCCTTAACTCCAAAGTTCGCCACTCTAGAACTTTTTTACTCAAATAGTACTCTTCAAAGATTTATCTTGTCTTGGCACTTTTCATAATCTGCCTAATTTTGAGGGTAAATATTTTGGTCAGAATCAACACAAAGATGCTTCTGATCACTATTAGTACGAATTAATCAAACCCAAAAGATCACTTTTTGCCAATTTAAAGTAGTGTCGCTTTCAAATAATTGTTTATTTAATAGTCTATAAAAAATCATGAAATTTCATAGAAAAAACTATTTTATCTTTGTTGTATAGTTTTATTTTAGAGTACAGATGATTCTAATAAATCGCTAGATTTCTTAACTTGATTATAAATGATATGTAAAATGATTCTTGAAAATCAGAGGTTCATCTAAATATTCTACAAATGTAGTTTGAAATATAGAGAATTTTGATAAGCCTCTAACTACCGCAGGTCATTTATATATAATTTATAATCATATGATCAAACTTAGGGTTTGTCCGAAATTCTGTATAAATAATTCAATAACGAGTGATTTTTGGGAAAGTTTCCATCACTACAGCAAGTAATGGGAGTATTCGACTGACATATAAAGATCTTGCAGGCATACAAAACGATTAAGGCGCATAAAATAATGGAAGCTCTATCAGTAATTTTATAGCTTGCTCTGCTGCTAATAATCGATAAATTTATTATTTCCTGTGCTGTCGTGGACTATGTATGTGCATGTGCTATCTCCCAATTTTTTCTTTGCAAGCTCCAGGCCCTTTTCACCTCTCTTGAAACTTACAAATTTTTTATACATAGCAAGCATGTCCTCAAGCTCCGAAACATACCTATAAAGAAGATTTTCTGCTAGTTTTCGGCTGTCTTCTGCAGAAATTGGATATCCAAGGCCTTCACATTCGCAAGTATGTAGTTTTAGCTCTTCTATATAAAAAGGGTATGTTTTGCAGAGCATTGGCCGTACTGAATAAACTCGGCATGTGCTTGTGCTTTTTTCAAGAAGGATGCAGTCCAAGTTACTATTTCGCCTGAGCATCCATCCAAAAGCATGAATATTTCCTTCTCCATCGATATTTTCCTGAATAAGCTCAAGAAGCTCAGTAGAAAACGAAACTCCTTTTTCTTCCGAAGCCTCGAAAAAGCCTTCAGTTATGTTTTCGTTCTCTTCCAATCTATTCAGTTGAACTATTTCAGGGACAAATGGCCCTGCGATCTCAAGTTTTGATAGACCTGTAAACTCTCGAATTTTTTCAATCTCAGTAGGGATTAACATTACCCTGTTATCCCCAAAAGCCCATCTGCAGCACTTTCCACAGTGCTTACAAGAAAAACCGATTACTCTGATTTCAGCTGCAAGATCTTCTAGACAAAGTTTGAGAGCTGATTCGATTTCCTTTTTGAGGCTGGTAATTAGAAGGAGCTGATAGTTTGTTTTTTTATGTTTTTGTTTACTGCATGAATTGAAAATTTCCATATAAAAGTTCGTGTTCTGCAGGAACTTAAAACTTTTTGTTCAAAGCACCGTTCATTTTCAATCGCTTAGTTTTACATAATATAAACCATGATTAATTAAAGTTTTCAATATTTCAATCCTAAAAAACATCAACTCACTTAATATTTAGGCCTTTCCATACGATTTTTGGCCCCCCTTCCAAATAGATAATGGCTACTAAAATAAACAGGGGATATGCCACTGATACACGCATAGTAAGGTTCTTATTCGATGGCATTGGAGAAGCTAGCCATCATAAAATCGTTCCTAGTGTCGCTAAATTAATTGTGTTTGAAAAGGGCGACTTGATGAACTCAATGCCTATAATGAATCATTGAAAATGGAGTTTGCCCAAGCACGTCAGGATAAAAATGACATTAAAAAGACGTTGAATTACATGATACAAGTTCAAACTCTTATTAATCAAAAAGCAGTTGAAGCCCCAGGAGCAAAAAAGCCGTGGCGGCGATTTTGGTAATTTTGCTACATTTATATCACAAAATGAAATGAAAATAAAAAGATATTCTAGTAAAGTCTTGATCAGTTGAAGACCTATTGATTTATCTAAACATAGCTAGTTTAGTTATAATTTGTTTCCTGATTTCATCTTCGTCTTTGACGATTATCTCAACAATCTCGTTTTTGATTCCTGAGACTGCATTAATTTTCCTATATTCCCGCCTTCCATAATCATTAGGGAACCGTCTCTCTAAAATCCACATGCACACTTTGCAATTCCCAGAATCAGTTACTTTTTTCAGGCGCTGTAGACACTTCATAGCTCCTTCAGCATTGCATTTTTTGACGTGTTTATAGAACTCAAAATACTTTCCAGATTTTGAATTTTTTCTTTTATTCATCCAATCATTGAACGTTTGATACGTTATTCCTGCGGATGCTGTTGCAAGAGCATAAGTAAGTCCCAGTGAAACATTATTACCAATTAGCTGTTGAATTTCATAGGTTAATTTTGAAGGTCGTGCCATATTGGTCCCGTTTTTACTACTTTTATTAATATAATTGAGTATCATGCTTAATATTTTTTTAGTTTATTTATCCATATAACCTACTACGAACTCACAAATGGAATATACTTTGAGATGTAGACTCATGATAAATTTTATGAAATGGAACTATTTTCGCTTCGTAAAAGGTCTGGTTCAAATATGAACTAATGTAAGGCTGTTATAGGGACTTTCTTGAGTCAAGTAATGATATTGTAAATTTTTATTAAAAAACTCGATGAAAGAGCTTAGAATGAGTTGGGTTGTGTCAATCTGTAAACGAAATCTGGAACAAGGTTAGCAATATAGTCCAAACTAATAAAAAAGAAATAAATTCACTATGAATTTGAGAATATAAGTTAATCATATTATTTTTGATAGAATTAATAAAAAGATGCTGTTGATATTGCTTTAAGAGTTGTAGGCATTTTGAGAATCACACCATAGCCTATTCCTTCTAGTAAACTCTAGGCGAGTTCTTGGCAGTATTGATAACAATTTTTTTATTTATCAATATAATTAATAATAACAATATTTTTTTATTTTTATTAGCTGTCACTAAATATTGAAAATTAAAGCCTTTATATTCAAATAAATACTTCAGCCCAGCCGAAAAAGCTAAGCACCCAGTTAAATGAGCGTTTGATATTTGACTGGTGGTTCGCTGGATGTAATGCTGGGTTAATGGTGTAGGTCTTATTGTGATATAAATTTGCCTTGTCATAATCGTCCTTATTATTCCATGAAATTCCCAGATTGTAAAAACTCAATGCTATGTCCGGGTGGTTTGGAGGAAGAACTGCTTGCATGATAGCCAAAGATTGCTCATAGTATCCTATGTTAGGAGTTTTATTTGAGTTTTGTTAAGTTATGGGGTAAAGAAACTTAAATTAGATAGTAGCTGAAAAAAGTTCTTATGCCCTTAGTCCTTATTGAACAGAAATTTTTCGGATGAGCTTAGAAAAGTGTGGAGGGGAATAAGAGTGACAATTCAGAATTTCAACAAATAAGAGCAAATGAGTTAAGAGAGACTTTATTAAGGACTGATGTCAAACATTTCTAGAAATAAAGATTTCTTCAATCCTAAAAAGAAAATGAAAAGTGGGTAGAATAATCAATACAATATCTCTCTGTTCAGAGGGAAAAGTGTAAAATTTCTTATATCATCACTTGCTAAAATAAATTGAATTACTCTTTCGACTCCGATACCACATCCTGAATGAGGACATACATAACTATCTACTATAGATTTGAAATACCAATCAAAATCACTGATATTCCTGCCTTTTTTTACAAGCTGTTCAAACATTTTAGAAGTTCTTAATTTTTCTTCAATAACATCATATTTAGTTTCTCTTTCAGCCGCTCATAGTCACACCATCACCTATTAACTCTGGTAAACTCTGAGTGAGTTCTTGATTGTGTTAATAATGATTTTTATTACACTATAACTATAATTAATATTTATGCTATATTTTTTGTTTTTATTAGACATCACTAAACATTGAAAGTAAAAGAGAAATATGGTTCTTGTGCAAAAAATCTAGCTTTATAACAAATTCAGTGGAAACTTTCACAATAAGGAAAATTAATATATCTCATCATGGGGAAAAATGTACCAAGGGTACATCAAATTAACGCAGGAAGCAATTAACTTCAAACCTATTCGAAAATAATTACTAATAAAAATATTATTCAGAAGAGAACAGATTGTAATACGAAAGTATATCAAGGAACTAGTTTTAATTAAGTTTATATGTGGAATAAGTTAGTAGAAAAATTTGAAAAATACCCTGCACAGGCAAAAGTACTTAAATTGCTATTCGAACGTGGATTTCAGGTGAATGAGGAAGGAAAAGTCACTTCAGGAAATATTGAAATCGCACATACACAGCTTGCAAGAGAAGCAGGCGTTGACAGGAGAGTGGTTGACGCAACCACAAAGACAATTATCTCAGATGATTTTTTTAGTGCTATTTTTAAAAATGTTCATTCAATTCCTTTTCTCAGAGATGTTGCCCCCTCACTTGGGTTAGGAGTGATTATTATTATCCCGGAAGATGCTGCTAATATGGGTATTCTTGCAGAAGTTGCAGGCATTATTTCCAAAAACAATGTAAGTATCCGGCAGGCTGTTTCCGATGATCCCTACCTCACTGACAACCCAAGGCTTACAATTATTACTGACCGCAAAGTTCCTGGAGACCTTGTGGATCAGATCTTGAACCTACACTCAGTGAAAGGGGTAAGTATTTACTGAGATTTCTGGGTTAGTAAAACTTAGACGGATTTAAATTGAAGAAATGGAGTAAGGACCAGGTGATATTCGACATTTTATATATGCACACAGATGCATAATTTATTTGCCTTTTTGCCCACCTATTCTCAATAGAGATTAAATTAATTTTTAAGCTACTGTCATATTTAGAAAATCGATTTCATCCCTGTATATACCTGCAGAAAGTTGATAATATGATCGAATTTTTCTTTTAGAATAACTTATCATTTTTAAACTCTGCAATCTGCAGACGAAACGAAACCAGAAGTTTTCCTGCAGTGATTAATGTATTACAGAGGTTTTCTATAAAATCCTCAATTTTGTCATATGCTTATTAATGGAGCCTAAATAACTCGTGAAAATCAGAGGTTTATCAAAATTCTCCATAGTAAACTAACTAATTAAAAAGTCAATTAAAAGAAAATTCAATTAAAAGCCAATTAGTATTTTTAAATTCGCTTTCTCATACACACAAAATAATGTTATTTATTTTCTCAATATGATAGTAGCTTGAAAATTTATCTAACTTTCAATGTTAACGATTCAACCTGGTAAAACAATACTGATAGCAATATTTTTCAAAATTCATTGAGTGATATTCGGGAGAATTATTTTCTTTAGCTGTAAGTTATTGATCATTTTTTTTATTTACCCAGCAGTTAACAATCAGAAGTATCTACTACGCCAAAACAGATCTCACACCTGATATTTTGTAGACTGACTAGTCACTTTTAATGAATAGTTATGGTTAAATAGACAAAAGAATTCTAAATCGATGTAAATCTGCAGAATGTCGATTCAAAAGTAAATAAATTAATTGCGCTTTTACGAAATAATTATGTTTTCAAAAGTTATTGTTTATGCTCAAGTCACTTAAAATTCTATAATCACGGGAAAAAAGAAAACCAAGGAAAAAAAATTCCCTGAACTCATTTCTTCATTATTTTTCTGCATTTTCCATGGTTTACCTATAAGTTTAAAAAAATAGGTCAAATACATAAATTAGTGAGGAAATTTGGACAGGATTCATGGGAAAAAAATAAATGTAAATCGGATTCTTCTAAAAGGTATATAATTAGTCCGCTGACTGAAGTTTAAATAACTAAAATGAAACACTGAAAGTATGGAAAAACAGAAAAAGAGGAAATATGAACAAAATTTTATATCACTCAGAATTGTGCCTCTGCAGAGTTGTAGCTCGGTAGTGTGTTGCCCTTTTCTATTCTTCAAGGGAGCAGACTTATAAAATTGCAGTTTTTTACTGTAAATTTTTTTCTCGGTAGTTATAATAACATAGATTGAGTTCTTACATTTCTGTAGATTTTTTATGGTTTTAGAGTTTGCTTAAGTTAAAAATTGAATATTTATAATTGAAGTCATTACACACAATATTCACACTTTTAAAATATAATCTTATACCTCTATTATATTCCAGAGTATCCCAATGCGTGCATTAACTATTGATAGTTCTCAATAAATTCCCATATTTTGTTATATGCTTATAAGGAGAGGATAAACATGACTAACCAAGATCAGAGTTTACTGAAGTCCACTATAATAGCTCCGTTTGGCTAGTTTTTGCAAAGAGACGAAGTAACATTATTAGTTGAATATGTTGTTAATCTGTTGGGTTGCGTAGTAAATTCAGTGGATTGGATGCCTATTATTCTTTGCTAGAGATTAGAAGTTTTAAGCTTCTTTCTGGTAAAAGAAGAAATATAATAATCATTCAGCTACAAAAATCAGCTTTTATATGCTTATTTTGAGTTGTTAGAGGTGTGTAATTGATACCCATTCAAAACTTAAATACACAGTGAATTGTTAAAGATGGGAAAATAACTTAATTTATTCCAAAAGAAAAAAATAAAACCAAAATAAAGAGTTTATAACATGATCGATCTGATAATTAAAGCACTCTGGCTGATGTTTCCAGCTTACATCCCCAATTCCTTTGCAGCTATTTTTGGTGGCGGGAAGCCAATTGATGGAGGTAGGTTTCTAAAGGATGGAAGAAGAATCATAGGGGATGGAAAGACCTACAGGGGCTTTTTTTCAGGAATTTTTTTTGGAGTTCTTGCAGGCAGTATTCAGATATGGTTCAATTCAAATGGGTTCGAAATTTTGGGAATTGATGTACCAGCTTTTGGCCAGAACTACATTTACGCACTAAAAGTTGTCTTCGCTCTTTCCTGCGGTTCACTTCTCGGAGATATGTTCAAAAGTTTTTTCAAGCGTCGAATGAATCTGAAAAGAGGTGAACCTCTCCCACTTGTAGACCAGCTGGACTTTGTAGTAGGATCTTGGGTTTTCACATACCTTATATCCCCAGAATGGTTTGCGAGTAATTTTACTCTCAACGTAATGATAGTAGTCCTTATAATAACACCTCTGCTTCATCTTACCACAAACATAATAGGATACTTTATAGGGGTAAAAAAAGAACCCTGGTGAAATCATTTAAATTAATAAAATATTGAGGTAAAATAATAGGATAAAAATGAATAATGATTCTCTAAATATTAAGAAAAAATAGATATGATAATTATAATAATTAATGGAGCAACGAAAGCTGCAACAGGTGAGATCATGAGTAAATTAAAACCAGAAACAAAAAAAGAGTTGGATATTCAAAAAAAGGAACTTATCGAAGCCCTCAAAGCCTGCGGAGCTGTTCAATATGGTAATTTCACTCTGACTTCAGGGAAGAAAACCAAGTATTATATAGATATCAAAAAAGCCAGTACTGATCCCAAAACCCTGAAGCTTATAGCCAGACAAGCAGCAATCAAGATAGGGGATATGGATGTAAGCGTAGTTGCAGGGATTGAATTGGGGAGCGTGCCGCTGGCGACAGCAGTTTCGATGGAAACAGAACTTCCATTACTTATAGTTCGTAAGGCTACGAAGGGCTACGGCACAAAAAGCAGGTTTGTAGGTGATATTAAACCAAAAGACAAGATTTTAATGGTCGAAGATGTTACTACAACTGGAGGTTCTGTCATAGATGCAATCAAAATTGTCCGGGAAGCTGGAGCCAGTGTGAAGCATATAATTAGTGTTGTAGACAGAGAAGAAGGGGCAAAGGAAAAGATGAAAGAAGCAGGGGCAGAACTTTTCCCTCTTCTAAGTGCAAGTGACCTGTTAAATTAAAGTAGTGATACACATTTTTCTATATTGAAGAGATCTAATGAATAAATATAAAAATATATTTTGCTTCTTTTAAAGATATCTTTGTTTAATAAGTATTGTTAGTTTTTATGTGAATTCTTCTAAATATTGTTTTGATCTTTTTAGAATTTACCTTCGGTCCTTCTAATTGATTTATTAAGACAATAAAGGATTGTATCAAGACCTGAGTTATAAAGATTCAATAGAATTAAGAATCGAATTATTTAGAAAGTTGTTGCTTTTAATGATTGCTATCATTACACGGATCTGAAAATCTTTTGAGTTTTGATTCACTGTTCAGATAGCAATTTTTATTAACTGCTTTGATCTGCTTTTGTCCTTATAGAGCTCTTTGAGCTTTAAAGAGTTACTAAAAAGTGTTGTAATTTCTGAACATTATTTTAGTAATTTTACATGGAATTTGATCCATTCATTCAATTTGCTGAAAATGCATTAAATTATGAATGTTTCCAATTATATTTTTGGCAAAAAATCTGGAGAACTTAACTGTTTGAGGAAACGAAAAGCCAAATCCCGAAAAAAATTAAAAAACATAATTTAAATATAAATGCGAGTCTAACAATGAGAAGATATTTATTAGAATAAATAGAGATCTATAAATTCTTTCAGTATATTCCAGAGTATATAAGTATTGCTAATCAAAAATACACTGCAATTAATGAAAATATATTCCATAAAACCCACTTGTTACAGATTTATACATGAATATCATCTATTTTCTTAATATGACAGTCGCTTAAAAACTATATGGCTTTCAATGAAAAATAGTGAGAAAATAGGCAACCAAATTTTACATGGTTGTACATTTGTGGAGTGTAGGTTAAAATAATATTGAGAGGTTTTGAGGACTGAAAACTCACTACCTTTTCTTATTTGATTTCTTTATTGACACAGATTATAGCCAATTATAATGTAGTGAAGTAATTTTTTTAGAAAGGAGAATGAAAATGAGGATTTTAATTATCGGTGGTGGTGGAAGAGAACACGTAATTGCCGCAGGAATCAAGAGCAGCAAGCATAATCCCTCCATCTATGCGGTAATGGCAAAAAAAAATCCCGGAATTGCTGCCCTCTGTGAGGATTTTTTGCTTGAGAAGGAAACAGATGTTGAAAAAGTCATTGGATATGCAAAATCTAGAAACATAGATATTGCATTTATAGGGCCTGAAGCTCCGCTCGCAGCAGGAATTTCAGATGCCCTCTGGGAAGCCGGAATTTCTGTAATTGGGCCTAAAAAAAACTGCGCAATTATCGAGTTTGATAAGGCTTGGGCACGAAATTTCATGAAAAAATATGGAATTGAAGGTTGCCCTACTTATAAAATTTTCACAGAGGAAGGACCTGCACATGCTTTTATCAAGAAACTGGGTGATGTTGCAGTCAAACCATCAGGTTTGACAGGAGGTAAAGGGGTAAAAGTTATGGGGGATCAGCTTCCTGACATTGAAGCTGCCAAGGCTTACACGAGTATGCTTCTTGAGAAAGGATCTGTTGTTATCGAAGAATGCTTAATAGGAGAGGAGTTCACCCTACAAGCTCTAGTGGATGGAAAAAGCCTTGTTTTCTTCCCTGCAGTGCAGGACCACAAACGAGCCTATGAAGGTGATCTTGGACCTAACACAGGTGGCATGGGCTCATATACAGATGCAGAGGAGATCTTACCGTTTATGCTATCTGAAGATCTCGAAAAAGCAAAACAAATAATGAAGAGTACTGTAAAGGCACTTTACGAGGAAACAAATACGGAATATATGGGTATCCTTTACGGGCAGTTTATCCTTACAGCTAGCGGCCCTATGGTAGTGGAATTCAATGCAAGATTCGGAGACCCTGAAGCCATGAACATAATTCCCATCATTGAAACAGATTTTGTGGAAATCATGCTTGCAGTGGTTAAAGGAACCCTTGGAAAACTGCCTGTAAAATTCAGCAGGAAAGCAACTGTTTGTAAGTATGCAGTTCCTGCAGGATATCCTGATAATCCTGAAAAGGATAGCGAAGTAATTGTAGAGGATCTAGGAGAAGCTTTGGTCTATTATGCTAGTGTTTATGAGAAAGGCGGGAAAATTTATACTACTGGCTCTCGTGCTGTTGCGATCGTGGGATGTGCGGAAACTATAGATGCAGCTGAAAAAATTGCCCAAAATGCTCTTGAAAATATTCGTGGCAATCTTTTCTTCCGAAAAGACATTGGAACTGCTGCTTTAATTCAGAAAAGAATCGATCATATGAAAGAACTTAGAAGCTGACTGTTTCAAAAATTATACAAACGTACGGCTTTCAAATATAGTACTATGTGGTAATATAAAGTTATAATTCAGCCAGAACCAAGTCGGGGTTGAAATGATGAAGAGAGATATACTTTCGATAACTGATCTGTCCAGGGAGGATATATACGAAATCCTTGAATCAGCTGCGGACCTGAAGGAAAAGCGCAAGTCAGGAGAGTCTACTGAGTACTTGAAGAACAAGAGTCTGGGAATGATTTTCGAAAAATCCTCTACTAGGACCAGGGTATCTTTTGAGGTAGCTATGACAGATTTCGGAGGTCATTCTCTTTACCTGAATCCCAACGATATTCAGGTGGGAAGAGGCGAAACTATTGAGGATACCGCAAAAACTCTTTCCGGTTACCTTCATGGATTAATAGCCAGGGTCATGAGTCACGAAACAGTAACTAAACTGGCCAACTACTCAACTATACCTGTAATCAATGCGCTTTCTGACAGGGAACACCCCTGTCAAATCCTGGGCGATTTCATGACCATTATGGAGTACAAAAACAGGTTTAAAGGCCTAAAATTTGCCTGGATAGGAGATGGAAACAATGTTTGCAACTCAGCTTTACTTGGTTCTGCAATCGTGGAAATGGAATTTACAGTAGCCTGCCCGAAGGAATATAGACCAAAAACAGAATTTCTTGAAAAGGCAAAATTCCTCGGAGGCAAATTCAAGATCACAGATGACCCTAAAATTGCAGCAAAGGATGCAGACATTATCTATACGGATGTATGGATTTCTATGGGTGACGAAGCCGAACAGGAAAAACGACTGAGAGATTTTGCTTCTTACCAAGTAAACACCAAGCTCCTTAGCTTTGCAAAGCCTGACGTAATGGTTATGCACTGTTTGCCAGCAAGAAGAGGCCTCGAAATTACAGACGAAGTGATGGATGGCCCGAACTCAACGATCTTTGAACAGGCAGAAAACCGCTTGCATTCTCAAAAAGCCCTTATCCTGAAATTGATGGGATGAATTATTTCATCAATTTCTAACTCCGTCATAAATTCCCATAAACTTCCTAGCACCTATTTTTGGATTTTAGTTTTAAAATCTGTTTCCAGGAGAATAAAAATTATATGGAAGTCCAGGATATATTTAGTCTTCAGAAAAGGTTTTCAAGGATAAAGTATAAGAACAAATAGCAATACTATTGCTGCTGCAAAATGAGTTCTATTCTGCGATGGTTGGTCGGCCAATCAATGGTGATGGATTCAGAATTGAACATAGAAAATCATATTTTTTTAAAAAAGTAACCTCAATGTGCGAGGATTGCCCAGCTAGGTCAAAGGCGATAGGTTCAGAGCCTATTCTCGTAGGAGTTCGTGCGTTCGAATCGCACTCCTCGCACTAAACTTTCCCCTTTCTGCAAGTTATATCTGAAAAGATGTGATTTCGTCATTATCAAAGCCTTCCTCTGAACATCCTCAAACCTGATAAAATCTGTCCCCTTCCTTATATCCGTAAAATTTCATACGGAATCTCAAATTTTTTCAGTTCGCATCCCAATCTGTATCATTTATCAAAAGTTTCTTCTTCACATTCAGTTAACTCACTCAAGATTTCTTCATAATTGTTTCATAATTTGGTAGATCTGCTTCATCTATTGTTAGAATTTCATTTGTCTTATAATTTTCAGGGGCTATGGATCTCCATCTTTGAATATTATTCCAATTTTTGACACTCTTTCACTTCCCTCTCTTCTCTGTCAATATTCCCTCTGTCGTATCCAATTAGGTAGGCTTGGGTAAGGAATTTCCGAAGTTCAATTTTATTTAGGGATATATACTCTTCAAAATCGAAATTTATTAACTCATCCAATACCTCTTTAGATTTTGGAGGCAATTTTTCTGTCAGTGCAATCACATTCAACGTCATGAAAGTATCTTGATCCATTATAAACGCCCTCTGAATATTATTCTTAACTCTTTTTTGTATGTTCCCTTCGCAACTTTCCCTGAAGCAATTTTGCAACCCTGCGAAGTTTGAGGCCTTGGGGAATCATAGGCTTTGAGGGATAATTAAAGCTATTCCAAGATGTTTGAAGATAAAACGAAGATAGCTGAAATGTCAACCATAATAAGATTGACATTTAAATTGACTATTTTAGTATGTTATATTAGAGACTGAATAAAGCTTTTTTGAAAAGAAGACGGTCCGGATAAAATCAAACAGCTACTGTTTTACGTCAAATTTTAATAAAAGTATAAGATATAATTCCAATATTATATCCCCTTTATTTCCGTTGACCGTTTATTTTTAGAATGAGAAGGTGTTTTCATATGAAGATTTGCGCACTTTTGATATATAAATCAAGTACTAATAATATATTATAGTTAAAAAATAAAATTTAGAAATGTATGAATTTAATACTATTGGTTTTGTACTTCAAATGCTTAAATTCTAGGTATAAAGAAAAGTTATAAAGATATTGGCTTACTTCCCTATGAGTTCTTGCGTCTAAATCCTATCTTTTGATGGAGCTGAGATATTCGTAACATTTTATCTATTATCGAGGTGGTTCCGTTGCAAAAATTTCAAAATAAGCATGTAAATCTATGAGTAATGAATAAAAATCAAAATATTCAAAGAAAATGTACTAACATTATGAAACTATACCAAGCAATTAATTAATGTATTTGACTTCATTAAGAACAGAGTAATTTAAATTATTGACTTATCTTTTTTAATCATATTCATAGCTTCAATTCCTTTTAAAGTATTATTAGCAGATAGAAAATACTGAAATCCTAACATTGGATTAACGATTTGCTTTAGAGATCTATGATCTTGTTCTATAATGTTATTCAAATACTTGATTTGTCGAATACCTACGTTTTTAGGTAGTATTTTTATCAATTTTTAGTTTATCTATAGCAGGTGGATAAGCTGGATTCTTATCAACGGTTATTAATCTTGGAATTTGATTATGATTAGAACTTAAAGCTTTCTTAAAGAATCTCTTCGCTGCCTTTCTATCTCGTTTTGAACTTAACATGAAAGCAATTGTATCTCCATTTGAGTCAACTGCTCGGTAAAAATATTTCCATTTACCTTTTACTTTGATATAGGTTTCATCAACTCTCCACGAATAATTTGTTGGTCTTAAATGTCTTCTTATCTTCTTTTCTATTTCAGGGGAATATTGATGTACCCATCTCATGATTGTTGTATGGTCGACTTTTACTCCCCTTTCTGCCATCATTTCCTTTAAATTTCTATAACTTAATGCATATTTTAAGTACCATCTTACATTCAATAAGATAATTTCCCCTTCATAATGCTTCCATTTAAAGGAATTAGATAGCATGTTACTATCTTTGGTTTTCTTTTTATTCTATTGTATCATTAGAAAGGATTTTTTGCAACGGAACCAGATTTCGTTTACGAGATTAAAATTCGGAGTCAAGCCAAAAAGCCAAAAGATCTGAACATAAAAGAACGGGTTGACTTCGCTTTTGACAGTCTTAAGGACATTGTGGGAAGGGTCTGGATTTATGTGATTATTGGAGTCACTCTAGGAGGGATTTTCCACGGATATGCCCCCGAAGGCATCCTCGCAAAATACGCAGGCAAAGGCAATTTGCTTGCCGTTCCGATTGCGGTTATTATCCGGATACCTCTTTACTCGAACGTTATAACTATGATTCCTATCGTTGAAAGCTTGATTGAGAAAGGTCTTCCAATAGGAACTGCCCTTGCCTTCCTTATGTCGGTCAGTGGTATTTCCCTTCCCGAAATTATAATCCTGAAAAAAGTGCTTAAAAACAAGCTGATCGGAGTTTTTGTTTTAACTATTACGATATCTATCATTTTTATGGGATATCTATTTAACATTATTCTATGAAATCAAAGTGTTCTGAAGTTTGAAAAAAAGTATCAAGAACAAAAACAATAGGAAATAAAACACGAGGCCAAAGATATGAAAATTGAAATTCTTGGAACCGGCTGTTCAAAATGTAATAAAACAAAGGAAGTTGTTGAAAAAGCATTGAAGAATAGCGGTGTTGAAGCTGAAATAGTCAAAGTAGAGGACGTTGAAACGATCCTTAACTACGGAGTCATGATCACCCCCGCCGTTGTCATTGATGGGGATGTGAAATTGGTGGGCAAAGTCCCGGACGAAAAAGAAGTTAAAAAGTGGATCACTGAATAAAAGAAATTAATTAATTTTTTGGCTCATCATCACATAAAAGGGGCACTTTTTATGATAAAATTACAATATAAATAAATGTTACTATGACTCAATTCCATAATCCAGTGATTTCACTATTTTCTTTTCATTGGGTCTTGGTCAGCACTGAAGGGTAAATTGGATCAATATACCGCTATTTCCGCCTCGTTCTGTAAATCCTATATTGGAGCTTACTTGACCTCCACTGCAGCATAAATTTTTTGCTTGAGGTCGGCAGGAATCAAGCTAAACATATTGATGCTCAAGACAGACTTTCAACTACTTAGCTATTCTCAATAATGGAAATAAAAATTAAAAAAATTAAATATGTATATGACAAATTTTATCGAAAATTATGCATGCTACCAAATTGAGCGGTTTACAGAAAGTTCTATAAAAAGTTTTGTAGTACATATTGACTAGGTATCCTTTTCTTTCAGCACAAAAAAACTAGATGTAGAACCAATAGTTATGGTTCGTTCATACCTGATTCGTTCATCATGCCTGATTCATTCATCATACTTGATCCATTCATCATTCTTGATCCATTCATCATGCTTGATCCATTCATCATGCTTGATCCATTTATCACGCCTGATTCGTTCGTGACTGGTCCTTGTCCGCTTGCCACAACAGTTGTCACTGATATTAAGAAGCTTACTACTATCAAAAAGATAATTGTCTTTTTACTATGGTTAAATTTAGTACCCATACGAAAAACTCTCCTAGTATTATTTAGTAATTTTTACATATCCCACATTTACTAGAGCTTAATACTATTATGTAGGCATTTACATGCACTGAATAAAAATTACTTCTATAATTCTTAAAATTAATTATAAGAAAAATAATTTCTGAATAAAAATTACTTTCACATAAAATGTTTTAAAATCGGACAACAATTTAATATTAAATATGTTTTGTATTCATTCTGGAGACTTTTAGTCATCGATCAAATCTGAAAAATGATTGATACTCAATATTTTTGGGAAATGGTATAGAGAGTCTAATGCATACGATTTTCAATAACTCACGGACATTTACCTATTTTTCCAGTTTTTTTACGTTACATTTTAGTGAAATTGTTAAAGAAAACACTATATAGTATCTTTCAATAGATTCAAAATAACAAAACTAATGTATTAAGGAAAAGGCATAAGGTTTTGACAGAGATAAATCATCGTTAACTCGCGAGGAACTATATCGTGTGTATACTCATCATGGATAATTGATTTAATATATTGGGAAGTAAAAAGGTGACGATTTGAGAGACTTGCATTAGTTTGCTATTTTTAGCATTGCTTTTATATATATATTGGCGTATACATAATTGAATGCATGTGGGTGAATATTGTAAAGTGTGTTTTAATAATTTTTGTTGCATTTGCCATTATTTAGGTGTGTTTTACGGTGGGTGACAACATGAAAGTGTTGTTTTAACTCTTATTTTTCTATTAAAAAAATTCGGAAAAAACTTGAGGTTCAAGGAAATCTCACTACTTTTGAAAATATATATTCTACATGCATTATTTTACATAGTTATATTAAATTGGCTGAAGTATAAATCGTGTGCGAGAGTAGCCCAGTTAGGTCCAATACATCAAATTTAAAGTCTGTCTTGTAGGAGTTCTGTGTTCAAATCACACCTCTCGCACCAAATAGGAGTTGAGATTATGGAAGAAACAATTTGATATCCTTCTAAACGGAAATGTAAATGTCCCCACTGTGAAACAACTAACACATGTTCTGTGCCTCAGAAAGATCTTGTGTGCACAGAATATGGAAAAGCATTTGCGGTTTCTGTAGTGCATACAGAAGAATGATTAAGCCATATATAAAAGAAATCTAATTTGTTGTCAGTAGGACTTACACGGTTGAGCTGAAAAATCAATAATACTAAACCACAGTATTAAATTGTACTTAATATTATATCTCAAGTGCGTAAGTCCTAAAAATAGTATATTTTCTCAATATTATTTGAGAAACAAAGGAATCAAATATTTTTATTTTAAAAAAATGAAATATGTTTCAATTTTGGTCAGGCAACTTCGTTGAAAATGAACAGCGAATTGAAGAAAATGGGCATCTTCCACAATACCCCTAATAAGGATAAATCCTTAAAGTCCTTAAAAGTTATCTCGAACTATTTTTTTTGCAGTATTAATCTTAAAGACAGAGTAGAGAGTGCAGTGTCTCATGATCGAACTGAAGAGCCCTGTAAAAGCTATCAGTGTAACAAACCATCTCCAGGTAGATGTTTTCACAAAACCTGTTGCCAGAGCAATTATTGCGAGCACTCCAAACATAGCCCGAAACAGGAGATCAAAGCCACCTACATTTTCTTCCTGAAACAATTTTTTGAAATCCATTGGAAAACCCCCTTATAAACCCTCTAGTTATACTTCTAAATCTCTATATATATGTTATTTTGTTGTGATTACGTTTGTATTCTGCTTGCATTAAGCTTGCCAAAAAAGCCCCACACATAAACGATTTAAAATTTCCAGAGATATATTATCTAACACTATCGTTGAAATCTATGGTTAATCAGATATTCTATTTGAATTATTATTCTATACAATAGTCAATAAATTTATTTGATAAAGTAATCTAAACAAGTATGAAATCGGAGGGCTAAATCATAACTCAAGAAACAATAAAAGTTGAAGGCATGACATGCAGACACTGTGAGATGAGGGTTAAAAAAGCAATTGAAGTCATCGAAGGTGTACGGAAAGTGGAGGTAAATCTTCAGAATAAGCATGTAGTTGTTGAATACGACGAAAGGAGGGCAAACCTCGAAAAAATCAAGGCTGCAGTTAAGGAAGCCGGGTATGAGCCCGTGTAATGATGAGGATTTCGCACATCAGTTTCAAAGGATTATATACCAAAAGGTACAGATTTTTATTACAATGGGTGAAGCACCTGTTTGAAAAAAACAGCTGATTCGGTGGGTGTGAACCAATAGAGATACGACATTCATAGTAGATGACATGGCCTACATGTACTATAAAGGACAGGCTACAAAGTTCGTTAAAACTATCAAAAGGGAGTGGACAGAGTAACTGAATATTTCTGATAGGACAAGAAATGTATTCTATGAAAACCATATAACTGATGCGCATGTCATACGGATAGCCCTGCTTATAAAAGAGGTTACAAAATCATAACGAAGCCGTTAAAGGCTTTATAAGCTCCGGAAAGATTTGGAAAAAATATGGGTGATATATTCCGATGGAAGTAAATATAGGAGTCTACGGCATGACCTGTAGTCACTGCCAGAAAAGAGTAGAGGATGCTGTATCTTTGCTTGAAGGAGTGGGGGCAGTGAGGGTAAATCTGGAATCTGAACGTGCTACTGTTAGTTTTAACCCTCAAAAAATTAGTATGGATGATATAAAAGAGGCCATCCGAAAGGCTGGTTACTCAACAGAGGTTGAAGAAGGAACCAAAAAGGCACAGGCAAATATTGAAGCAAGAACCTTGACTGCTGCAGGTGTAACAGGCACAGCCTCCGAAACTGTTGATATAGCTTTAGAAGAACTGAAAGGAAAGTTTCAAGCCTGCCCCCTAGCAACACAAGAATGCAGGCTTGCAGAAAAGGAAAAACTCAGCACCTCAAGCCAAAAAACGGACAAAAAAGAAATTACCCTTGGAGTTTCAGGCATGACATGCTCGGCCTGTGCCCTGAATATCGAGAAGGTGTTGAAGAAAAGGGAGGGAGTGGACTCAGTAGCTGTCAATCTGGAATTAGGACTGGCAAAAGTCAGTTTTGATCCCTCCCTTATCGCTCCCAAGAGAATTAAGGAAACTATCGAATCCATCGGGTATAAGGTAGAGACGGACAGAGTAACTCTCGACCTTCAGGGTATGACTTGTGCATCCTGTGCTGCAAACATTGAGAAGGTTCTTAATAAAACAGAAGGCATCATTTCAGCTTCAGTAAATTTCCCACTTGAAAAGGCAGTTGTAGAATTCGATTTGGCCCGAATTTCTGTCAAGGAGATAATTGCTGCAGTTCAGGGAATTGGATATGGGGCAGCGGTCAGGACTGAAACAGTAGAGTATGAAGATAGAGAGCAAATGTCACAGGATTCTGAAATCCGAAGGCAGAGAAATAACCTGATCATAGCCCTTGTGCTGGGAATTCCAATTGGCATTGGAAACATGAGCATGATGTTTTCCTCCCTATCTTTTGTGCCTGGCTTCCTTTCCAACCATATCGTCCTTTTTATACTGTCTACTATTGTCCTTCTTTTCCCTGGAAGGCAGTTTTTTGTCGGGACTTTCAAGGGCTTCAAATATGGCGTGACTGACATGAACCTGCTGATTGCTGCAGGAACCGGGTCAGCTTACCTTATCAGTGTGGCTGCAACTTTCCTCGATCTGGGCCCCGGGTATAATAGTCTATACTATGATACTGTAGCTTTTCTAATCATTTTTATTATCTTCGGAAGATACCTCGAAGCAAAAACAAGAGGCAAGACGTCTGAAGCTATTCGGAAACTTATGGGACTCAGACCAAAGACTTCCAGGATTCTCGTTAATGGCGTGGAAAAAGAAGTCCCTGTTGAAGAGGTGGTAGTAAGCGACATTGTTATTGTCAGGCCCGGAGAAAAGATCCCGGTTGATGGGATTGTGGCAGAAGGAAGTTCTTCAGTAGACGAATCCATGCTCACAGGAGAAAGTATCCCAGTGGAGAAAAATCCGGGAGATGTGGTTATCGGTGCTACACTAAACAAGACAGGATCTTTCAGGTTCAGTGCAACAAAGGTTGGAGTTGACACTGCTCTTGCCCAGATAATCAAGCTTGTGGAAACTGCTCAGACAACCAAAGCCCCCATCCAGAGAGTTGCAGACGTTTTTGCGGGCAATTTCATAGTAAGTGTGCATATTATTGCCCTTCTGGCTTTTTTCTTCTGGTTTTTCATAGGATACTGGCTCTACGGGGTAGGGGTATCGGCATCTTTTGGAGGAATTAGCCCATTTCTCTTTTCCCTGCTAATCTCCATTACAGTTCTTGTAATCTCCTGTCCATGTGCCGTTGGGCTTGCAACCCCTGCAGCCATAATGGTCGGCACCGGCAAAGGCGCAGAGAATGGAATCCTTATAAAAGGCGGTGAAGCACTTGAAAGAGCGCATAAGCTTGACACTATCGTTTTTGACAAAACCGGAACCCTTACTGAAGGCATTCCACGCCTTACAGATGTGTTTACAGCTCTGGGCCATGAGGAAAAAGAAGTCCTTTTTATTGCAGCTACAGCTGAAAGAGGGTCGGAACATCCGTTAGGGGAAGCTATCGTAAAAGAAGCTGAGGAAAGAGGAATTAGGCTTGGAAAGGTAGAAAAGTTCCGTTCCATCCCAGGTAAAGGAATCGAAGCCTATTTTGGAGAAAACAGAATCTTGCTCGGTACTCGTAAACTTATGGAAGAAAATGGGATCTCATTCAATGAATTTGAAGCTAAAATGCGGAGTTTCGAAGAAAACGGAAAAACCGCAGTGTTTGTGGCTTCCGAAAAAGAAATTATAGGCCTTGTTGCAGTTGCTGACACTCTAAAGGAAAACTCTAAAGAGACAGTTGAAACCCTGAAAAAGATGGGGATCGAGGTAATTATGATAACCGGTGATAATGCAGTAACAGCCGGTGCTATTGCAGCAGAGGTGGGGATTCTCAGATCGCTTGCCGAGGTGCTGCCCGAGGATAAAGCAAACGAAATAAAGAAGCTTCAGAATGAGGGAAAACTTGTAGGAATGGTAGGTGACGGTATTAATGACGCTCCTGCCCTGGTTCAATCTGATGTGGGAATTGCTATGGGGGCGGGCACAGATGTTGCAATGGAATCCGCAAAAATCGTTCTCATAAGGAATGATCCGAGGGACGTGGTTGCAGCCCTTAAATTGAGCCGGCTTACCATAAACAAGATCAGGCAGAATTTACTCTGGGCTTTTGGATACAATACGATAGGCATCCCTATTGCAGCAGGAATTCTGTATCCCTTTTTTCACAGGATTCTGATCACACCTGAACTTGCTGCCGCTTTCATGGCACTTAGTTCAGTTTCGGTAACGACCAATTCCTTGCTAATGAAACGAAGCAGAATTAAATAAATTATGAAAATAATTTTAAAGTTGATTCATCTAAAGCGTGTTTGGAATATATTTGAAGGAAGAATGGAAAATAAGTATGAAGATAATTGCTGACAAAATTTCTCTATGTATAAAGTCTATTTCCCTGAGAAGATGTTTAAAATGACGTTTGGAGAATTTTGAAATCCCAGAGATCGAAGGTGAGCTCTATGGTAAAATCTAGATACGAGGGTAATAGGCCTAGATCAGTGCTTTTAGCAAGCATTGTCACGTCAATAGTGCTTGTAATTTTCTTTCTTTTCGGGGCTATTTCAACCAATGTGATCAGAGGAGGAGTGGCTTATACTCAAGTAGATATAGTTGCAGGCTCAATTTTTGTTTTGGCAATTACAATGATAATTTCACTATCTCTCTGGCCTAAAGTTATAGATTGGCTTGAAATACATAAGAGAAATTAAAAGTTTTCAAATTGATTTATTTATTCGGGGTCTGTATAGTCTTAGGGATATTAGAGTTTTTTTATCCTGCTTAGAACCTCTATAGCTGCTGATTTCCATAGAGTTGATTAAAGATCTCTCAAAATAGGAGATATTGAAACCCTGAGGTTTATGGACTTCGGATGAATGATACGGGAAGGAGACAGCCACAAAGATAGAAATATCAAGAAAATAGTTCTGGGGTGATCTGAAAGCCACCAGAATTGAAGTATCTATCTCTATCACAGGGAAAGCAATAAAAATACAGGGTTGCAACTATATCAAGTCTTAAAGTGCTGACATTAATGAAAATGCTTTGCGTTAACGATGATACATAACGGGAAAAACGGAAATTTTAAAAAGGTGATTAAAATAACAGATCAAGTTCAACCACTGGAAAGCTTATCTAAAAAGCCCCAAGAACCTAAAATAATAGTTAACCTCAGGCGCATCAAGCGTAAGATAATGATAATGAGCGGTAAAGGGGGAGTAGGGAAAAGCACAATAGCCGCAAATTTAGCTATTGGACTGACTATGCGTGGATATAAAGTGGGACTTCTAGATTGTGATATCCACGGCCCGACTATTCCCACAATTTTTGGTTTAGAATCTGAGAGACTAGCTGTTAACGAAGAAGGCATACTGCCAATCCAGGTCCTTCCCAATCTTTCGGTGATGTCTGTCGGTTTTCTGCTTGAAAATAAAGATTCACCTATCATCTGGAGGGGACCTGCAAAAATGGGGATTATCCAACAGTTCCTGGAAGATGTTCTCTGGGGAGAACTTGACTTTCTGATTATAGATCTGCCTCCAGGCACAGGAGATGAACCCCTTAGCGTAGCTCAGCTGATTCCCAATTGTGACGGTTCAATACTTGTTACAACTCCTCAGGATGTAGCTCTCATCAGCGTCCGCAAATCAATTAGATTTTCTGAGAAACTCAAGGTGCCTATTATAGGGCTTGTCGACAACATGCATGGTCTGATCTGCCCTCACTGTGTCAAATCAATAGAAGTTTTCGGAACTGGTGGTGTCGAAAAAACCTCAACAGATTTCAACATTCCTATTCTAGCAAGGCTTCCGATAGAACCAAAAGTCGCAGAAATGGAAGATAAGGGCACAATTCTCCAGGAACTACTTGAACACAACACGGAGTGGCAGAAGAACTTTGAGTATGTTGTGAATGCGGTAGAAAAAACCTTAGAAGAAAAATAAGCGAAATAAAAGTTGAAGGATTTAACATAATTTTTTCATTCTGGCAAATTTGCTATCTTTCTGACTTCCCATCGGTTCCAGTGCAGGGAGATAGCAGGTGTATTAAAAACACCGGCCATTCACACCGTTTTCTTATTGTGTATTCTTTGCTTGAAGATATACATTTAAGTTAAAATTTGATATTTTGTTCTAGCTGCACCGAAATTCAAAACAAAAATGATTGGAGACAGCATTAAAGAGGAGTTTTGGAAATAACATTAACCAAATAATATAGGACCACCATAATTTTAGTGCAAAAACATATCAAGAGTAAAAGCGAATTTTTTATTTAATGTCTATTCATTTCAAATCTAGGCATAAACCAACTTTGATTTCAATGAATTCCGAAGGAAATCTCTCTTTTAGTTTTTCTTTGTGAGCAGTACAGTGCCCTACAGCTATGATTTCCAGCCCTGAACGTCTCTCAAACTCTCTACTATCGTGAAACCCTCCAAAAATTCCCAGAATATTCCAGTAAACTAGAGCATTATCAATGATTATGGCAAGGCCCAGATGAACGTAGCCTGTAAGCACATAACATCCATTTCCAGTATCCAGAATCAGGGCCTATTCTTTGATATTATCTCCAATTTCCCTTTTACTCCTAACACCCTTAGAGATTTCAACAGATTCTTTTACTTCAATAAAAGTAGCTCTGTTTTCAATTTATGTTTTCAGGTTCTTAGAAAATATGCAGGCACATAGACCTTAAGTTCGGAATTTGCCTGAAGAATCTCAAGAAGGCCGGCTATATGATCACAATGCTGGTGAGAAAAAACAAGTTTATTTATGAATTTGGGATCAAAATTAAATCTCTTCATATGTTTGAGATGAAGAGGTACATCCTATACAGTGTCGAAAGGAAGAGATTCACGGTCAGTTTCAACAGGGACTACAAATCCCAGCTACCTGCAAGATCCTAATTCACGATTTTGTCGTAGATTACAGTAAGTCCGAACACCTGCTGCCTCAAATTTCTGATACCGTTTTATACTCTATTATACTCTATAAATGTATACACAAATTTAGTTTCAGTTTTAATTTCGTCCTCTTCAAGAACACATCTTCCGCTAATTCCTTCTAAAATCGTAATTCAGAAATTTCCTATCTAAATAGATGCCTAGAGTAAAGAATCATTAATTTCACAGGAGGGGAAACAGCCTCCGAAATCTGCCTTTTCGGCCTGCTAAATAATTTCCATTACACTGTCGTAAGCTAAGGAGTTGATCTAATCCGCATTGGACAGGATTTTACATTCTCCTTTCTAAATTAAATGCCCTTTAAACCTAGATTATTCTGATTTGCTCGCTCAAAAGAGACTTACAAACTTAACATAGAAATCAAGCATAATGAACATTTTAATTTCAACTTGAATTTTAGACAGTGTGAGGTTCAATGCTATTTATTATGCATTCAACTACATACTACATAAGTCATAATTAATACAAAATGAACAAGGTAAAGGATTGTTTTTTAACACCCTGATATTTAGAATAATAAGCAAACTAAATAAAGAAATAATCAAATAACTCTAAATATAATCATGTATAATTACCACAGTATTGAGCTTGTATAGATATATACTTTAGATATAGTATATTCACTTAAATATGAGCAATATTGAGGAAGTTAGTTTCCTAAACGAAAATGTCTAACAGTTGTAATAGGTTGATATCACTTTTTGCAAAACATGAAAATTAGGGAGTAAATAAAGTTAGAGGGAGGTTATAGATAATGATTAATTTATAAAAAAAATGAATGAAAACGTTTTATTAAATTTTTTTCCACATAACATTTATGTTCTTTTTTAAATTCGATCCATAACTCACAGAAAGAAGAGGCTATAAAAGAAGAGGAAATAAAAATGGGAAAACATTTTGACATAAAAAAGCTTGTAAATATGAAAACAAGAACGCTAAAAATTAGTGGAATATTTATTTTATTTTTAGTTATAGGCTCATCGATAGCAATGGCATATACAGGATTCTTAGATGATAACAAATCATTTGATATTAAAAAAAATATCGTAAATCATACTGAGTTTTCTCCAAAGCTTGAATTTGCACCAGAAAATCCTGAGTTTGTCAAATATCAGAGAAACATAGTTTCTAATCCAATGAATTTTTATTCCCTGGATGAATATAGAACAGGCTTTATACCGGCACCTGTGGACCTTCGTCATCTAAGCACTCATCGCCAACTCCTGCTTAGTAGTAGTATTTCTGGAGCAAATACATCTACTCCGACTCACTATGACCTGAGGGAACTAAACAGAATTACACATGTGAAAGATCAGGGTAATGCAGGAAATTGCTGGGCATTTGCAACCTATGCATCTCTTGAATCATACTTAATGCCGAGAGAAAACTGGGACTTCTCGGAAAATAATTTAAAAAACTTGCTTTCTCCTGCTTATCTGGAAGGATTTGATTTAAACGAAGGTGGGAACATGTTTATGTCAACTGCTTACCTGACTCGCTGGAACGGTCCTATCGCTGGAAATAGTGATCCTTATAATGATTCATCAACCTATTCACCCAGAGAGCTTGGCCTTCCTTTACAGAAACATGTGCAAAATGTACTTTTCCTCCCAGATAGGCACGGTTCTCTGGACAATGAGGAAATAAAATTGGCAGTTCAAAACTATGGAGCTGTATGGACCACATTGTACTATAACCCAACTTCTTATTCCTCAACCACGCACAATTATTACTATAGAGGGACCTCAAGCCCTAATCACGCAGTGGCTATTGTAGGCTGGGATGACTCTTTTGATAAGAATAATTTCTCCCAGGTTCCGCCAGGAAATGGAGCATTTATCGTGAAAAATAGCTGGGGTCCACATTGGGGTGATAACGGATATTTCCATGTTTCCTATTATGATTCGTCTATAGGAAGCTCTAATAATGGGATTTTCACGGCTGAAAATACTAGTAATTATAAACACATCTATCAGTACGATCCGCTCGGATGGACGGGTAACTTTGGATATGGCAGCAAAACTGGTTGGTGTGCAAATATCTTTACTGCAAAATCTGACGAAGTCCTCGAAGCAGTAAGTTTCTATACAACAGACTTAAACTGCAACTACAAAATATACATTTACACTAATCCAAGTTCCACACCCATTAGTCAAGATGATCCGGTTCTTACCCAGAGTGGGGTAATCTCCATGTCGGGCTACCACACAGTTAATCTAAGTTCTGGAGTTCAACTAAAAGCTGATCAAAAATTTTCCGTAATATTGAAGCTCACAAACTCTAAATATAATTACCCGATTGCTGTAGAATCACCAATCTCGGGATATAGTAGTAAAGCAAAAGCAAATGCTGGGGAGAGTTATGTCAGTTCGAATGGAAATTCTTGGAAAGATATAACAACAGATTCAAGTTACTCAAATACTAATGTGTGTATAAAGGCTTTCACAGACACTGGGAATATATCGAATGTTGCTGATTTTTTTGCAACCCCCACCTCCGGAAATATATCATTTGATGTTGTTTTCACTGACAAAAGTACAGGATTACCAATTTCATGGTATTGGGATTTTGGAGACAGAACATACTCAACAATCCAAAATCCAAAACACCATTATTTACGAATAGGTAATTACACAGTGTCGCTTACAGTAACAAATGCCGTAAGTAATAATACGATCACAAAACCCCATAATATAACAGTGACGGCAGTTACGCAAAAACCTGTCGCACGTAGTGTACCAAAAGTTCTTTGAAATAGGATCGACTCTGTATCCGTATTATATCAACACAAAAAAGATACAGAGTCAAATGTCAACATTGTATAATTTGTAAAAGATGATCTTGCCTATTAGAAAGGTTGAATAAGTCATCTAATTACCTGGTTTTTAAACCTTGTAATGGAAGAAGAAGCTCTAATCCAATCGAGTGCAAAATATAGTGAAGAAGCTGATTTTCTTAAAGACCGTAGAAACAGCTGCAAACCTAGGACTCTCTGAACTAAATGTGAAAAACTCGAATTGTTAAAGCTTTAATTCCATGAGTTTCTCTTTGAAGATTAAGTATTTTAAAAAGTGTTATGGAGTTGAAAATCTTCAATAATAGTGATGGATTACCTGAAAAAGAAAATAGGATAACTGGATTTTATGGTTACTAGGAGGTCTAAAATTGGTATCAATATATAAATAAAAGTGCATTATTATAAATATTAACAAAGTTAGCTGTCTTTAAAGTATTGTTATTTGTTTAACTTATGCTATACTTATGAAAACTATTGATGTTTTGAATATAACTTCGGGTTTGAGAAGTAAACTTTGGGTTTTAAAATAAACTCAACTATAAAAAAATGGAGGCAAGAGAAATGGATCTGAGGACATATTCTCAAAAAATTTGAAAATAATGAATATATAAAAAAATTACATGTCGAAATATCTGACCATCTCTATTTTGAATTAGAACCTAAACTAAAATCAATCTTTATCATCTTTGGTCGCTTATCACTCCGTCAATTTACCAATCGAAAATCTAGTCACTCATAATCTTTTAGGTTGTCTGCCAATTGAAAATTTGGCTTCCTATCATCGATCCAAACGAAAATAGCATCCCAGTTTAAGGGTAGTAACCATGAAAATTTGTAATTCGGATCTTCTTAAGCAGACACTCCGGATAAAAATATTGCTCCCAATTGAAAAATGAAACAACCAAAGTAATCTCATCCAAAATCTCAGAACATTTCTAGGATTTATCAAAATGAAGGCAGGAAGCCCAGGGCTTTAGTAGTAGGAGAAATGCAGTCAACTTTTTTAACCAGTATTTTTGATATAATTATTTTTCAGTAATTATTTGCATTAATTGGCATATAAGTTAAATGAGTGTAATGATGATATTGAAGTTAAAAATTAAACAAGAAATAAAAAAGTAATAAACATTTAGTGTATAGTTGTTAGTACCATGTAATCTTTTGTCCAAAATACATAAAAACATTATTTACAGGCAAGAGAGCTATAAGATTCAAAAAACTTATCTTAGAAAAAAAGAAGAATTTTATTATTAAGTTCTTACATGGAGACAATCCTTATTCATATGCATTTGCTATTAATATAGATCCAAAAATAGTAGTTATTCAGTGGTATCAAAAATAAAAGGGTATAAATCGAAGCAATTAAGATCAGAATTTCCCGAACTGAAAAAGAGGCTACCTATACTATTGACTTTATCTAAGTTCGTATCTACAATTATTCTGTAACTCTTGATGTTGTAAAAAGGATATTTAGGGTCAGGAAAGCAAAGAGTATCACATCGAAAATAAAACATAATAGAGGTTTTTGATTCCTTAGTCTCAAAATTTTGACATTTCTGCATCTCTTTTTGATGAATTTAAGACAAAAATTGAAAAAAGCCTGTTTTTTCCAGAACCCACAGAAGAAAGTGTGCGAGAATTTGAAAATTTGAAAGCCGTGAGAAAAATCAAAATTTCTTCAATGGATGTCAAAAAAGCAAATGTATATAAATTCAATCCAATATTATCGAAGTCAGTGATAAAAAGCTGAGGAAAAGGATTTAAAGGAGACCATAAGCCTTGAAAAACACTTTTATTCTTGGAATCGAAGGCACTGCCTGGAACCTTAGTGCAGCAATCGTAAACGAAACCGAGATTATTGTTGAGGTTACAGAAACGTATAAACCCGAAATCGGAGGAATACATCCTCGAGAAGCCGCTCAGCACCATGCAAAATATGCAGCCAGCGTGATCAAGAGACTTCTTACAAAGGCAAAAGAAAAAGGAGTCACGCCTTCGTATATTGATGGGATAGCTTTTTCACAAGGACCTGGACTGGGACCATGCTTGAGAACAGTTGCAACAGCAGCCCGAATGCTTTCCCTTTCCCTTGGAGTTCCCTTGATAGGGGTTAACCACTGCATCGCCCACATAGAAATAGGTATTTGGAAAACGCTTACAAAAGATCCTGTTATTCTCTATGTAAGCGGAGCCAATTCGCAGGTAATCTCTTATATGGGAGGAAGATACAGAATTTTTGGAGAGACTTTGGATATAGGACTTGGGAATGCCTTTGATAAATTTGCGCGAGGAGCTGGCTTGCAGCATCCTGGAGGACCAAAGATTGAGGCATACGCAAAAAATGCAAAAAAGTATATTCCTCTGCCTTATGTTGTAAAGGGAATGGACCTTTCCTTTTCCGGGCTCGCAACGGCTTCCAGCGAAGCCCTAAAAACAACGCCCCTTGAAGACGTCTGCTATTCATATCAGGAAACTGCTTTCGCAATGGTTGTGGAAGTTGTGGAGCGCGCTCTTGCTCATACAGGAAAAAAAGAAGTGCTTCTGGCAGGAGGAGTAGGAGCAAATACAAGGCTTAGAGAGATGTTAAACGAAATGTGCAAGGCCAGAAACGCAAAATTTTATGTGCCAGAAAAATGTTTCATGGGAGATAATGGAACAATGATTGCATATACAGGTCTTCTGATGTATAAGGCAGGAAATACTCTCACACTTGAAAACTCCCGTGTAAACCCAAGTTTCAGGACTGACGATGTAAATGTTATATGGATTAGAGAAGAAGAAATGAAAAAAATCCCTGAAATTTCCTCTGGAGATTTCTCCAGAATTTCCCCAGGAAAAATGCTGGAAAACGGAGCTGAAGCTGTTGTATATCTGGAAGAAGGACCTGAAGGAAGAAAAGTGCTTGTTAAAGAAAGGATTTCAAAGGTTTACAGGCATAAAGAGATCGACGAAATTATTAGGAAGGAAAGAAACCGTACCGAAGCTAGATTAATGTCTGAAGCCAGAAGATGTGGGATTTCGACACCTATCATTTATGATGTAGAAGATTTCAAGCTCAAAATGCAGTACATAGAAGGAGTTCCCATAAAATACCTTATCAATCCTGAAATATCTAAAAACGTGGGAAAACTTATCGGAAGACTTCATAGTTCAGGTATAGTACACGGAGACCTAACCACCTCAAATCTCATGCTTGTAGGTAAGAAGCTTTATCTTCTGGACTTCGGACTCGCTCATTTCGATAAAGGCCTGGAAGCCAAAGGGGTGGATGTCCATGTGCTTTTTCAGACCTATGAGAGTACACACAGCGGCCACAAAGCTCTTATCGAAGCATTCAAAACAGGGTACCAAAGTACTTTTATAGATTCAGAGGATGTACTCAAGCGAGTTGGAGAGATTAAAAAGAGAGCTCGCTATGCATAAGATCGTTTTCGTTACGGGAAATAAGGACAAATTTGTAGAGGTAAGGGATATTCTCAAAACTGTTGGGGTTGAAGTAATTCAGGACAAAAACGGCTATCCTGAACTTCAGGAAGATGAACTTGAACCTATTGCAGCCTATGGAGCGCAACATGCTGCAAATAAACTGAACATGCCTGTAATGGTTGATGATTCCGGAATATTCATAAAAGTCTTAAATGGCTTCCCAGGTCCATATTCTCGCTTTGTGGAAGATAGACTCGGAAACCTGAAAGTGCTCAAACTAATGGAAAAAGAAGAAGACAGAACTGCTTACTTTAAAACAGTAATCGGATACTGCGAACCTGGGAAAGAGCCTCTTGTTTTTTCAGGCGTTGTGAAAGGGAAGATAGCGCACGAAGAGCGAGGTATAGGCGGTTTTGGATACGACCCTATTTTTGAGTATCAGGGCATTACTTTCGGAGAACTGAGATATGACAAGAAGAACAAGATTTCACACCGTCGAATGGCCATTGATAAGTTTCTGGAATGGTTTATCAATATTGATAAAAAGACCTGAACCTGTAGAAAAATTCCCTGCTGAAGAATCTAAATTTTTGTTCAAAGCACCTTTCATTTTCAGTAACTTAGTTTTTCCTAATATAAACCGTCATTGATTAAAGTTTCAATATTTTAATTTTAAAAAGGCATCGACTTGCTTAGTATCTAACCCTTTCCATCCAACTGTGGACGCCGTTTTCAAATAAGTAACGGCTACTAAAATAAACACGAGATAAACCACTGATAGGCTCAAGGTAAGGTTCTCATTCAATGGACATGGGGAAAAGGTATACTAGCCTCCTAAAATTGATTGCATAGTTGCTAAGTTTATTGGGTTTTCAAATAGGCACTACTCATCTAACTCGATTCCTTAAAACATTAATCACAGAATTTGCTGAATCGATCAATATTTGCCCATTTGTTGGCGAAAGTATACACTGTTGATGCAGATATTTACTTCGAAAATATTCTATAGGTTATGTTGGCAGGGTTATCCAGATAATAGTAGGAGCTGTTTTTCTTATAAACTGCCGAAGGCATAGGATAGTGTCCCACAGCACCTTGACTGTAACAGTGTTATTCACTGTGTTAATTAAAGAAATATTGTTGACATAATTTGCTACATGTACATTTTTTCCATCTGAGGTGATTGCAATTTCATTAGCTGATTTTACAGGTACCGTGGCTATAACCTTGTTAGTTTTTGTATCAATTGCCTAGACAGTAGTCGATTTTATAGAATTGATCAATAACTCAAGAACATGCTCTAGGAAAGAGATATTAAAAAAGAGACGTTTTACCTGGAATAAAGACAAAAGAAATTCCAGATAAAGACAAGGTTAAACAAAAGTTTGTTTTAATTTTATTGATTTCGCTTTACTGCTGAGATTTTTGCTCCTTAATTATTAAACCACTCGATACTTCTTATTATTTATTAGTAATTTAGATTGATTGTAGCCACACAATGCTGAAAAAAGTTAAATTTTGGCGATTCCAAAAAATCTTAAGCAGCCATAGCAGCATTGTAACCTTTGGCCAGGTTGTCATTTACATCTACTACAGCTGCATTCGTTTTTTGATACATATAGCCTTCGAAAACTGCTGGCAGATTATCAGCATCCTTCTGCTTGGTGATGACCATACCTGCGGAGATGTATCTGCCATCAGGGATGGTTACGCCAATTGCTGCCGATTTTGGCTCAAGTACACAATTGTTTCCTACGTGCGCCTTAAAAACGAAAGTTTGCATGCCAATAAATGTATCGTTACCTATCAAAGCCGGACCGTGCACCTGAGACTGATGTGCAAGAGAAACCCTTTCTCCCACATAAACTGTGTATTTTTTACCGTCGGAACCAACAACAAGGTTATTTTCAACAGGCTTGCCTTGTTCGTCAATTGTCTCAAGGCCGTGAATAACAACTCCATCCTGGATATTACTATCCTTACCTATGAAAATCGGCATTCCCTCGTCACCCCGGACAGATGCCATGGGAGAAACCATCACAATCTCACCGATTGTCACGACTCCTATAACCGAAGCCATGGGATGAACAAAAGCTGTGTGATCAATTACAGGACTAGTGGGCTTGGAATTCCATGGTGTCATAGCATTAGGCATGATGTTCTAAAACACAACCGGATTTGCATTTTTTTCTTTGACTCCATTAGTATGTATGCTTGCATTCACGGCAAGGGGCACTAAAAGAGCTAGAATCAGGATTGTAAAGATTTGCTTGTTAAACTTCATAGAAGTTACACCTACTCTTTCTTTTAAAGGAGCTATTCTACCATATTTACCCCATCATCTTTATATATAATCCTACCTGTTTTTGAAGAAAGCAGCTTTCAAAAAGTGTCATTCTGCGATAGGGTAGAACAAGAAGCTCTAAGAACAGTAAAAAAGAAGATTAATTGTACTTTAATTTATTGATTAGTATCTTCAACTTAAAATATTCCGTTTGTAGACATAAATATCTATGATAACATATATGAAAACTATCCTCCAGCTGGGGTGTTACGTGATTCCAGTATCAATTCTCTTGCCTTCTTAATTCTATTGGGGTTCCGTGGATGCTAGAATGAATGTTACACAGTACATGAGAAACAGTGAACTCTCAATATAAAATGTGTGGATAAATAGATTAAAAAATCTATTAATAAGTATGTATCTAGGAGAAAGCTAATCCTTGATTTTTATGAATAGATTTTAATACATTGAATTTTCAAAAAAAGTTGGAATTATTTATTTACTAAAATAAGTCTAAAAAACTTAGAGAATTTTGATAAACGTATGATTTTCACGGATCATTTATATACCATTTATAAATAGATAACAAAATTTAGGTGTTCATCGAAATTCTCTAGGTACTGATTGATCACTCTTGTTGATGAGAGAACAAATATGTGCACGATTGGATCAGGCACTTGAATACTCTTGTTAATCAATTGTTTTTCCTTATCCTTGTATTGCTTCATCGGATTTACTTAAAATAATTGGAACTATGCCTTTGCCATTCCACGAATATGAACCCTGTTAGGCTAATATTCTCTATATTATTTGATTGATATTATTTCCAATAAATACTCGTACAAACATTATCTTGGTTTTTTTGTTTCGGGTTTCAGCGAAATGAACATACGTATTTCAATTAATGAAAACTTAAGTATTCATCACAATTGAAACTCGATCTTGAAAACACCAACCAAATAATCGAGGGTCATCAATTCATTGAATACTGAGTAGAATTATATATCAAAAGGTGAGGAAATTTAAACCGTCGAAGTCGTGAATTCTTAACCTGTCTTGACAGTCAATATTTGTCGACTTTGATCAATAACTTAAAGGCATGACCTATTAACACATATTTTAGAAAATATAGAGAAAATTAATTGGCTCCTCGACTTTTACCTGTTTTGAGGTGTGTTGTATTATATTCCAAATAGTCTTTACTTACCTAACTTGATTGCTTAGAGAATAATCATATCTTTGCTGTATCAATCAGTGTCTAACCGCTTGTTGGTGAAAGCATTCCAATGTTATGCAAGGTTTCTAACTGAGAAAAGGCTAAGTTCAGTGATTGATCTAGCAGACTGCTTTTTAATGCCACTCCACAGATTACGTCATCAAAGTTACAGATAATTGTATGAGGCGCATTCGTTAAATTTATCGAAATTTAAGTGAAGTAAATTCTCAAATGAAAATATTAATTAGTTAACTGGGACACGACCCACTAAACTGAAGAAACATGAGTGAGCATTGAATTTAAATACAAAGATTCTATATGTGCGATTACTATCAATTATGGCTCGCAATTGTTACCTGCCTGGTTTACACAAGAAGGAATCCATATTCCACTATCAGTTATCAAAATATCGGAAGTTCCAATAAAAATGGAATCATGCATTTTCACATCGTTTATGGTCTGCTGAGGCACATCGTCTATTGTCACTTCACTATGAGTTATATGGATTTTCTTGCCTTCTGCATAAAAAATTCCGTTCACTGCAATGTATCCCTCTTCTGTAATTCTAGCGTTGAAAACAACAGTATTATCTTTTTTTCTTGTAAGTGTAATACCATTTCCTTTCTTGATTTCCCCTTGTACATCAAATTTTTCATCAACTTGAATTAATACATTATTGCTGATTTTTGCTATGAGATTTGAGTTTTCAGCTCGGATTTCGGTTGTTAGGATCAAATCGTTGTCGCATTTTTCCAAAGTAATCAAGTGTATCTTGTTTCCAGTGTTCTTATTTGCCTGATATGACACTGTATAAATTTGATCTGCGTAAATGTTTGATCCAAGAATCAGCATATATTCATCTTTAGTCATGTGATTTCACCTGCGAGGTTTTATGCTCCAAGTATATAAGTCCGCTATTAATTTCTTTAATCTTCTTCACATCCTTCACATTCTTCGCAAACTTCCTCTCCATATACAAATCGCCCGCCTGTTTCGGCAATTATTTTTCTTACCGCATCTTCGTCTATTAATATAATTTTCTTAATTGGATTCAAGATTCTTATTTACTGCTTTAATGTACAGCTTTTTGAATATGTCTGCTTCCTCAAAATCATCCAAATTCTGTACAAAAACAAATATATCATTTGCAGTTTTTTGTTCAAATGTTTTTTTCGTTTTTGTCGTTACTTTTTCTGTTGTAACAGTAGATTCTTCTTTCCTGATTATCTGCTCTTCACGCCATTCTAGATTGCTTTCCAGATGGGTAGAGGATCAATCCCGTTATTTTTGATTTAATCTTCTCGAGTATACTCGTGCATATTGCCGTCTACGAAGAATAATTTAGCCTGGTCCGCCATCACCCTCGTTCCTGTTGATATCGTTACCGGATTAGCACAGATCTCTACACAGTGCAGAAAATCTTCTCCTCCGCCGTTTTGCTCTATCTTGAGCGGCTTTCCACAACTTGTACATACTCCGATCATTGTCTGCTCTTCTTTATTATTCACGCTTTTTCTCCTATGTTTAGAAAATTTCAATTATTAAATATCGTATGTAAGATCATATATTCAAGTCACTGTCTACTTAAAACTACAATAATATAATAACTCAGCCGATTATTTCAAATTAATTATAGCGAAAATAGTTTATGAATGAAAATTATTCTCCAATAAAATATTTTAAAATTGAACAATATTTTTATATTAATTATAATTTTATTATTTGTATAAATCTTCACAAATTTAACAGTGCGATTTTATTTCTCTTTGTAAATAAAAATATTAATTTTTAGTATTCAACTAACAAAAATATTTTAATAATATACATTATTATTTTCAAATTTAGATTAAACTGCGTTCTAAATTCTAGCTGGAACAGATAATATACATAGTTTTGTGACAAAAACTGTCTTGAAGAATAAGTTTAGAACCTCGAATATCTTGTTAAACCGTAAAATAAAACGATAGACATAGATATAATTAATGTGTTAAAATGGTTAAAGATTGTCTTAAAATTAAATTTAATTATCCACAAGACACGCAGAAATCGTTTGAACTAATCAGGTTTTGTATACTTTCTCCGGATTGGTTGAAACTTTTTCTTTCATAAAATGTTCCATCTTGCTAGCTTCACTTTCACAAAGTTTTCTTTTTTTTCGAAATATGTATCAAGTTCGTCTTCACTCTCTTTCATATAAAAACCCCGATTATCGTCTTTATGTAATTCACGAGTCTTCTATTTTATCTGTAGATAGGTAACAATACCCATTTTATAGCGTGTTAATGGCTAATAAATACAAAAAAGTGACCATCATGCATATTTTTGGAACAAAAATAAAATTAAGATAAAATTGAGATATTTTGTTCCGACATTTATGAATAATCAGTTTACCAAAAATTGATCCAATTTTTCGATAAATTCCTAAAAGTTTATTTTTGTTTTAGGGCTATTTCAGCGTTCTCCTTTACCAGCCTGCCTTCTGAAAAATTATATCTTACGATCTCACCGGTGGAAAACCTGACTTTTTCTATATTTTTGTCAGAAATATCTTCTATGTATTTGACTAGACCTCTCAGGCTGCTATGATGAGCGCAGACTATCACATTTGTCCCTTTTTGAATTGCAGGCAGAACTTCTTTCTTGAAATAAGGCACTGCACGCTCATAGACAACTTTTAGACTTTCTCCTTCAAGTAGACATGGCTCAAAGTCAAATTCCCAAGAAGTAAGCTTTTCGGTCCCGTATTTTTCTTCCATTTTCTGCTTTTTTTGCCCTGGAGCTTTCCATAGTAACGTTCGTTTAAAGCAGCTGTAAAGTATACTGGAATAAGACCTTTATTGAGTTTTTCGGGATAAGAATACCATTCAATTTCCCCTATCCTGCTGTCATAATTTGTCTTTTCATGGACAAGAATTCCTGTTTTTTTCTGCCCGGATAATATAACGAAAAGAGTTTCCTGTGCCCTAACAAGGTTTGAGACAAAAGCAAGATCCAATTCGATGTCTTCAAGTTTGACTGTGCAATCAAGAGCTTCTTCAATTCCTTTCCTGCTAAGCGGCACATCCATCCAGCCAACAAACCTATCACCAAGTTTCAAATCGGACTTCTCATCATAGAAGTATACCAATAAATATTTTAGTTCAGTACTTCTTTAAAGGATTTATCGAAATCCTACATAGTCCCATTTTCTCTATAGATTATTGGAGATAGCTCCTAAAAGGTTGTGCTGATATTCTAGAAACTGTTGCTCTAATGATTTAAAAAGGAACGAAAACTCCTCTTTTAGTTGGATGAGAAATTCTTCATCTAATTTTGCATTATAAAGTGTTCTTACTTTAGACAGCTGGTCAATTGATAAATTGAGCGCCCCTTTAAGATTAGCTCCCTCAAAGATAGCTTCTTCAAGGTTCGTTCCCTCAAGGTTTGCTCCTTGGAGATTAGCTTTTCTAAGGTTAGCCCCTTCAAGGTTTGCCCCTTGGAGATTAGCTCCTTTAAGATTAGCTTTTTCAAGTTTCGTCCCTATAAGGTTAGCCCCTGCAAGTATAGCCCAATTAAGATCAGCTTCTTCCAGGTTAGTTTCTGTAAGATTAGTTTTTTCAAGGTTAATTCTTTTAAGATTAGCTCTAAAAAGGTTAATTTCTCCAAGATCAATCATACAATAACCTCTTTCTGTTATCATGAAATCTCTTTCTGTTATCATGAAATTCTGACTTTATTGATTTTTTAACATAAACTTGTAGAAATAATTTAAACTGTGTATGATAGATAGGTAGCCCGATAAATGCTACTTTATGAAGAGCTGCAAAAATCTCTAAGCTTTCGCTGGACATGATCACAACTTAAAATATTGGTAGCAAAAGTGAGTGTAGGTAATTTGTTAAAAATCAAAAATTTATTGAGATTCTCTACAATTATCCCATTACTCGTACAGCCGCTCTATGTACTCATAAATCCTATTAATCTTCCAGCTCTTCTTCACTCTTTGACTCTTTATTTGTTCACTTCAAACGACAATGTACAATATGTTCTACATTATTTTAAATTAATTATACGAAAAATAGCTTTTGAACGAAAAATAATCCCGCATAAAAATTTTCACAATCAAAATAGAATAAAATATTAAGAATGATTTTTTTGTCATCTACGCTGGTTTTTTAGGCCAATTAGTTTCAGATGTTCCATGAGCTCCATGAGTTAGAGATCAACGATGTTTTCTTATTACTGATGGCATTTAGGAAATTCATAGATTTTGTTACAAAAACTATACGTAAAGAATGCTATCATCAAAATTCTGCTTTTAAGATATAAATAAATGAATACTTAAATAAACCTTTTATTTTCATGAGTCATACATATAACATTTGTAACTCATGGACATGACAGAGAATCTGTGGAGTTTTAAATATGGAAAATTGAATAAATGGAAGAATCTAGTTGAATAAAGAACATCTACCGTATTTCGCTGCAATTCTTATCATACTTCCAATGTTCTCATTGGTCGTTATAGCAGCGTTCCAAGCTATAAAGTATTTATTCTTGATGTTCGTACTCCTACAGAATACAACTACACACATATTGAAGGAGCAAAATTGATACCATTAAAAAATGTACCGTTGCATGATCCTATTAATTAATCCAATAAAGAGCTGTTGGCGTAGCATATCAAAATAATAAAGATTTGCCAAATAACGAATGTACAAAAATACTTGTCTATTGCTTGAGTGGGAAAAGAGGTGTCTTTGCAAGCCAAATGCTTGTAGATTCTGGCTATAAGAAAATCTATAACATACACGGTGGTATCACAGCATGGGTAAATGCAGGGTATCCAGTTGTAGTTAACCCTAATTTTTAGACAGTTAATTACCCTAAGGTAATGAACAACGCAGCGATATTAGTTTCATTATAATTTTAGGGATAAATTTATGGCAATCCATTTAATTAATTTGTTGAACTGGTTCCAAAACGAATTAAGCAGTGTACTGAAAGTTCTGTAAAAATGATTATTCTCCATTTTTTTCTTTCAGTAAAAAAACAGGATTTCAAGCTTCCTTGATCCATAGGTTTTGACACATAAACTATGTGTAATGAAGTGATTCACATTCAAACATTGATCCAAGAGAACAGAAGGTTAAAACATTTAGATATTTCCTGAAATTCTAAAGATAAAGAAGCTCTTGTGGGAGTTCCGGTAATTAATATAAAAATTTTCCATATTTTTATGCACTTGTTCAACTATCAAAATATTAAAAATATATACTTTTTTTCTCTTCATCATCAATTCGATAGAAAAATTTGATTTGGGGTACTAAAATGGATCAAAAAACCACTGAAAATAACATTAAGCGGTATACTCCGTTGGATATTTGGATTATTCTTTATAATAATTGCTTCAGAGATGGTTACAGAACACGGATAATTTTCAGCAGTATTCATATTTATGGCAGCTTTTGTATCCTTTCCCCGATTTCAAACTTGCTAAATCCGAGTTGAATATTTCAATATCTGGCTCAGTGAAATTTTTGTTGGCCATAACCCTTTTAGTAGGATCGGTTGCTTTAGAACCTAATCATTCATCTTCGAAGTTTTATGATGCTCATACTTCTTCAGGATTTCATAGCACAACTCAGGATGACAATGCTAGTTATTGGGATCGGAAATTGTATGCGACATCTCAAATTGAAGGTACTAAACTCCCAACGGAATAGAAAGAATAGAGTTTCCAGCTTGCATCTAAAAAATAATGGTTATCAAAAGATACCAACAAGTCAGACCTAAACGCCAAAAATAATGTCTACAAGAAGTAATAACATATAGGCTTAGGCACGACTTAATTGACTGAAGACACATGGATGATTATTGAATTTACATACAGCAATTTGATCTGTGCTATTATTATCAATTATGGCTCGCAATTGTTACCTGCCTGGTTTACACAGGAAGGAATCCATATCCCACTATCAGTTAGCAAAATATCGGAAGTTCCAATAAAAATGGAATCATGCATTTTCACACCGTTTATGGTCTGCTGGGGCGCATCGTCTATTGTCACTTCACTATCAGCTGTATGGATTTTCTTGCCTTCTGCATAAAAAATTCCATTAACTGTAACATATCTA
This sequence comes from uncultured Methanosarcinaceae archaeon, assembly GCA_963733675.1. Lineage (GTDB taxonomy): Archaea > Halobacteriota > Methanosarcinia > Methanosarcinales > Methanosarcinaceae > Methanosarcina. Next base: position 132,367 of record CAVTET010000003.1, read on the forward strand.
TCTTCTGTAATTCTAACATTGAAAATAACAGTACCATCATTTTTTCTTGTCAATGTAAGACCATTTTCTTTCTCGATTTTTCCGTGTACATCAAATTTCTGATCAACTTGAATTAACTCATTATCGTTGATTTTTGCGATGAGATCTGAATTTTCATCTCGGATTTCGGTTGTCAAAATTAAACTGTTGCTGCAATTTTTTAAAGTAACCAAGTGTATCTTGTCTCCAGTATTCTTATTTGCCTGATATGACAATGTTTATACTGGATCTGCGTAAACGTTTGATCCAAGAATTAGCATATATTCATCGTTAGTCACTTGATTTTCACCTGTGAGTTTTTATTGCATTATTTACGATATAATTATAAAAATTATTTTGTAATCAATATTTGTTGCTAAAAATTGAAGACTTTTTTTATATATCCTGGTACTACCAAAATTTGCTGTTAGTTTAGAGAAACTAAACAACGAAACAGATGACACATCTAACAAACTTCAAAATGAAGATTAAATCATAAGTCGAAGTGCCAGAAGTGCCTATTTTTATAAGGTATTATATTATAATAGCTGAAAATATTTGCATTTAGTATCCTAGGAAGATTAGTCAAAAATTTCGTTTTTTGATTGTCTTTTTGAAGAGTTACTGATCTGTACAATAACCGGAGAAGAAAAAATAGCTACAATGCCACTGATGTTTATAACAGAAAGGACTGGGGGTAAAAGAGTCCTTTTCATGAGTTATTGAAAAATATAAACACATATTTGTTCTAAATTCTTCCAAATATGGAGATTAGAATCATTTTTAAGATTTGATCTATGAATCAAGATGCGACAGGATATTTAAAATAGTTTATTTTAGATATATAATCTCTACAATGATCTGTATCAGAATTTTAAGATTAATAAACTTATATAAAATGTGTCTGAATCGCATTTTACGTAAAAACACAATGTTAAATTTTGAAAATTTCAAAAAATAATAAATTTAAGGCTTAAAAAAATTAATAGTTTGGAAATTTGCAGCTTTCACCCCTAATTATTAAAATGGTAGACCAAAATGAAAGAAAGTAAAATTTGGGGTACTGATAAAAATAAAAAAAACTGAAGATGAAGAAAAACTGCCTTCTTACAATGAAAGCAACTTTGTTTCATTGTTCAGGCTTGCAAAATCAGAGCTTATCTTCAGTTTAATAATGTTTCCTGAGTTAATTACATCATAGGTTACTCCGCGTTCGCTCGAGCTTGCCTTGAGAGCTGCTATATTTTTGGTTACCTTGGGCTCAGAATTGAGGAACATGAGCGTCTGCATATAACTGCCATTATCCAATTTTTTGAGATCCATATAATACTGTTCGGCAGGGATATTCGTAACATTGTTTTTTGTTACTACTTCCTCGATGATCACATTCACAGGTTCCGCCTGGCTCAAAATCTGGTCATATTCGCTGGTAGATGTTTTGTTTTTCTCCATTATATCTATTACGTCTTTAACGCTCTGGCGAGAGCCACTAATCACAGGGTTTCCGACTACAGTCAATAGATTGTAGGCGTTGTTTGTCTTCAGAAGAAGATTGTATCCATGATATGGAATTGAACCCCAGGGCATCAGAATCTTCTGCTCTGGAATTTGGTTTAATTCGAACCCAGTTCCGTTAGCGTAATTTGCACGGTAGCATCTTGTAACATCTACACCATAAAAGTCTTTCAGATCTTTACTTTTAAAAAGAGTCTCTAAAGGGGTTCCTTTTGATTTTTGGAGGTCAATATAAATTGCACTCATTATCCCTTCAGGAGACATGTTCAACCCATCAACAATAGAATTAAATTTATGATTTATATGTTTGCCGGGGATTTGAGAAAAGGGGATTGTAGAGCTATTATCTTCAACTGCTTTAGTGGAAAAATCATTGTTGCTACCTGTTTTTAAGCTGTTACCAAAAAATATAACAAAGGCTGAGAAAACCATAATAACAACCAAGAGAATAGCCAGGTATTTCTTATTTTTTGCTGCTGGTCCATTTCTTTTCATTAATGAAACCTCATAACATAAGATGGATTTTTTTAACAGTAGGAAACACGCTTTTTATATATACATATGTGGCAAAGGAAGATTTTCTATCATTTTCATCGATCAGAAACAAATATCAAACAAAAAAATGCTTTTAAACTGGAATTTATGGTATTTAAGTTAGGCTGCTTTTGAGTTTAGTCAAGAGAAAGGATCTTAAGCATGTTAGTGCCTCCGGGTTTTCCTGAAGAAGGACCCTGGGTAAAAACTACAATATCACCACTATTTGCAAATCCCAGTTCTTTAGCTCTTTTAGTGGTTTCTACTTCCCAGTTTTCAATTACTTTCTTAACAAAAACCGGATAAACGCCATAAGATAAGGAAAGAAAACCGCAAGTTCCTGGAAAACGACTGAATGCGAGGATCCAGATTTCAGGCTTGAAGCGTGAAATCCTACGAGGAGTTGCTCCGCTTCTAGTAGGGGACAAAATGACTTCAACAGGCAGTTTCTGCAGAGCCTCATGAACCTGGAGCGTTATTACCTCATCCACTGACATTTCCCTGGCTGTAATACCCTTGATCATTGTATCAAGACCCCATTTTGTCCGACAGCGCCAGTTTTCAGTGGTTTCTGCAATTTTTACCATCATATCAACTGCTTCTACAGGATAGTTGCCAACAGCTGTTTCTTCCGAAAGCATGACCGAATCTGTCCCATCAAGGATTGCATTGGCGACATCTGTCACCTCTGCTCGGGTAGGTCTCACGTTATCACTCATTGAAGCCAGCATTTGAGTGGCTGTAATTACAGGAATTCCAAGAAGTTTAGCACTCTGGATAAGTTCTTTCTGGACTGAGGGGATTTCCTGGATGGGAATTTCAACGCCCAAATCTCCTCTGGCAATCATAAGGGCATCGGTTTCCATAAGAATTTCCTCAATATTATCTACAGCTCGTCTGCGCTCTACTTTAGCGACAATATATACAGATTTTCCTCTTTCCGCTGCAAAACTTCGAACTTTCTTGATATCTCCGGCATCTTCTATAAAGGAAATACTAAAAGTGTCAATTTCTTCATTCAAGCCGAACTCAAGAATTTTTAAATCTTTTTCCGTCACAGGATCAAGGAAAATCTTTGCTCCTGGAAGATTCAGCCCTTTATGAGAATAAAGCTTCCCTCCAATGAGGATCTCGCAAAGAACGTCTTTCCCCGAGATTTCAAGACAAAGAAGCTGGATAAATCCATCACTTAAGTAAATAAGATTTCCAGGAGCTACACTTTCCGGAAGTTGCTTATAGCTTACAGGGATACGTTCCGAATTTACAGAAGACTCGTCAACTGTAAGGGTCACAAAGTTTCCTTTATGAAGCATAAGCGGTTCTTTCTCCAGTTTGCCTATACGAATCTTTGGGCCTGGTAGATCGGCAAGAATTGCAACTATTCTGTCAAGATCTTTGGCGACTTTGCGGACTCTCTGGATTACCTCTTTATGACTTTCGAAATCCCCATGAGAAAAGTTGATCCTTGCCACATTCATGCCTGCAAGCACAAGTTCCCTGATTAGTTTCTCGGAAGACGAAGCTGGACCTATTGTGCAAACTATCTTTGTCTTATGATTTGGAATCTGCATATTGATACGGCCTTTAGTATTCAACCTTTAATCTATGACATTTTTGAAGTTCTAAATTATAATTTCCTTCTTAATAAGGACTCCGGAAATAGGCATCTTCTAGTTAGTAAATATCACTATCAGTTTACAGATTTTTGCCATATATTTTGCAGCCTCTCTTATTTCCCTTTATAGATCTTAAGGGCCTCTGCGAAGCTTGTGTCTTCAACGGTTATGGCATAGACAGCATTACACATGCGTACAGCTTCGTCAAGAGTTTTTTGGTGAATATTTCTTCCGGTTGCGTTTCCCATAGCTCCAGATATATGTATTTGATCATGAAGCTTTCTCAGGAAAGTCTCAGGTTCATCACTGGTACCACCCGCACAAATGACTTTGGTACATCCAGCTGCCATGATAGCTTCCTTGAAAATTTCGGCAGATTGTTCTCCTTTATTTGTTGGGTAATTGACTTTTACAAAGTCTGTTCCAAGACAAGCTCCTACTCCTGTTGCCCCTGAGATCAGGTGCGGATCTTTTTCATCTTTTACGGCAGTACCGCGCGGATAGATCCAGAGTACTGAGACCATTCCGTGTTTGTGGGCATCGTAAATTATCTGGGCAGCCTGGGCAAACATTTCGGCTTCGAACTCACTGCCAAGGTAAATGGTATAACCTATGCCAAGGATATTGAGCTCACTGTTTTCCTGAAACTCAACCACTTGATCTACATCGTACCAGAGATTGCTAAAAGGATCTGCCTGGGAAGTCTCTACAAGATTAGTCTTTGAATTTACTTTCACAAGATATGGCACGTCTTTGTAATCCATACCATAACGTGCAATTAGCCCAAGCTGAGCTGCAAAAACTCCTATTTTTGCCTGGGATGCTATCTTAAAGAGGTGTTCTGGATCAGCATCATCTTCAGGCACTCCTTCTCCATAAAAGTCATCGTTTAGATGTTCTACTTTCTGGTCTCCGGCAAAAAGCATGAGTCTTCCACTGCTCCTTGTAATCTCCATATAATTTTTAATATATGTTTCGCGCATTGATTTTGGGATATCTAAAGGTACGATGACATCCTTTTTATTAATTGGAATCATATGTATAAACCTCAATTTTATTCAATTGCAGTTAATTGGATAGTAGAAATAATTTGGAATCTTATTTATCTATTACCTATATATCTTTTTTACATTTATTAATCCTTTAGGTTCCGTTGCAAAAAATTTGACTTTTTTACAAAATCAGTGAAAACCATCACAAATTCATATTTCTGCAGAGAAAAAAACTAATGAGTGGTTAGTTTCAGTTCAGGACAACGGAATTCGGATCGAATCACAAAAGTTTAAAAGAATTTTTGAATTTTTTAAAAGACTGCATAAAAGGGAAGAATATCCTGGAACAGGAATGAGACTTGCGGTTTGTAAGAAAATTATAGAAAAACAGGGTGGAAGTATATGGGTAGAATCTGAATTGGGTAAAGGTTCAACTTTTTATTTCATTTTACCAATCAATCCCGCAGAAGTTCAAAAATCAAATTTTTAAAGAAACTAATTTGAAAGTATCATTGAACCGGATGGAGCTTATCTTACTTCCAGATGACATGAAACTGCAAATTCATCCATCCCAATTCCGAGAGCTAGAAAGAAATTAATTAGAGATGAAATTAATTAGTAAACCACTTTCTTTTTGTATTTGAGATTTCAGCGAATTCATACCGAGTTAAATTATAAGAGCGTAGATCTTTTAGGGGTTCAGATTATTTAAGTCAAAAATGAATGATTATTAAGCTGTTAAAGGCATTTTCTTAGTCGGATAGCGTTGATTTCCTCAGAAGCAATCAAAAAAACCTATATAAGGGGCTGAAATTAAGTCATTTTTTAGATCAAACGGACAAAGGATTAGCAATATATCACCTAAGCTAATAAAATGAAGTAAAAGAAATCTTGTCTTAGAATTCAGTATATAATCTGTCAATATTATATATTTCGGGTCATAAAAAATTCCAAACAAAATCAAATAACTGGTTTTGACCTTTAAAATTAAGAAGGGCCTAAAGAAAGTTTAAGAATCCTTTGCAAGCCATATTTGCGCCCTATTCAACTACAACAAGCAATTTTTACAAGCAAAGTACATCATCCATGGAATAAATTCCGGGTTTTTGTTCGCATATCCATTCTGCTGCACGGACTGCCCCTTTGGCAAAAATCTGAGGGGAGTGAGCAATGTGCCGGATTTCGATTCTTTCTGAGTTACCTGCAAAAAGGACTGTGTGATCTCCTGTAATATCTCCAGCTCGGACAGCATGAATGCCTATTTCCTTGCCACGAGGGGCGATTCCTTCCCTTCCATAGATATACTCTTTTCCACCAACAGCCTCACTGATCACATCGGCTGCCCGAAGTGCGGTCCCGCTTGGAGAATCTTTTTTCTGGTTATGATGAGTTTCTATAATCTCGATATCATAGTCTGCGAGATACGTTGCAGCTTCCCTAATTATCTTAAAAAAGACATTAACACCTATGGAATAATTGGGAGAAATAATCGCACGTACCTGATTTTCCTTGATAAATTTGTCAATAACTGCTCGCTGTTCCGGGGTCAGGCCTGTAGTTCCTATTATAAGGTTTACTCCACATCTAGCAGCTATCGGAGCGTTTACTGCAGTTGCCATTGCTGCCGTAAAGTCGATAAGGACATCAACATGGTTCTTTTTCAAAACAGCTTCAAGATCTCTTACGTCCGATATCTGGATTCCCAGATTACCCACACGAGCAAATTCCCCTACATCCTTTCCAAAATTACTTATGTCAAAGGCGGCAGCGAGCCGAATATCTGGAAAGCAGATAATCGTTTCTACAATTAAGGAGCCCATTCTTCCACAGGCTCCGAGTACTGCTGCGTTGATCATTCCATAATCTCCAATTTTCGAAGTTCATCCACAAGCTTTATGGTATTTGCCTCGCTAAGGGGTGCGAGTGGGAGCCTCACATGCCCACTCGCAAGTCCCATAAGTTCGGCAGCCTTTTTGACCGGGATAGGGTTTGTTTCCAGAAAAAGAGCACGAATCAGAGGGGCAATCTCAAAATGAATTTTCCTTGCAGTTTCGTAGTCTCCAGCAAGAGCTGCATTTACCATTATGGACATTCTGTCAGGAACTATATTTGCAGCAACAGAGATTACTCCTCTGCCTCCTAAAGAAAGAATAGGAAGAGTCAACCCATCATCACCTGATAAAATAACGAAATTTTCATCTACAGTAAATTCCAGGATCTGAGAAACTTTGCCGACGTTTCCACTGGCTTCCTTAATCCCAACAACATTTTCTATCTTTGCAAGTTCGGCAATTACTTCTACTGGCACATCTTGCCCTGTCCTAGAGGGAACATTATATAGGATTATAGGTATGTCTACTGCCTCTGCGATTTTCTTAAAATGTGCCAGCAGTCCTGCAGAATTTGGTTTGTTGTAGTAAGGAGAAATCAGAAGTACTGCATCAACACCCGCATCTTCAGCGTGTTTTGTAAACTGTAGGGCTTCTCCTGTATTATTTGAGCCGGTTCCTGCAATTACAGGAACATTCGAACATTCCACTGCGATATCGATCACTTCTTCGTGTTCGAGTGCAGAAAGTGTTGCCGATTCTCCAGTTGTACCACAAGGTACAATCCCTGCAACTCCTCTCTCTTCAATAAATGCAATGTTCCTCTGTAAGCCTTCCCTGTCAATCCTATCGCTCCTTGTGAAAGGAGTGATCAGAGCGGACATTGCTCCTTCAAACATGTTAGAAATCCTCCTGTATCCAAAATAAACATCTTTTCAGTATATTTTCATGCGTGCTACTTTTCTAGTAACATAACCTGCAACTCTATTCCTTATAACCTTGCTTTCAATAGTTGTATACTTTGTCACAAGACTTTTGTTGGTTTCAAAATCCTTTGTAAGAACATCTCCATAATTTTCTATCAGTCTAAACGCGATCCTTTTTATGTTAGTCTGTCTTATATTTCCCATATTATTTCCTCTTACTATTTTTCTTTTTTTTATTTCAGTTATTTAAGTTTACTTCTGTTTTGTCTTACCGTATTTTTCTGAAAATTCCACTTAATGTGAAGCTGGAAGCAGAAATCAGTCCTTTGATACCTTTTTATTCTTTTAAATTGATAAACATAATGAAAACTTGATAAAAAATTCAATTGATGATGATTTTGTCGATTAATAGTTACTTGAGCTTTATAAGTTTTGGGGTCATAAGCAAGGATAAGTTTTTAGGTATATAATTCCTTGTTGCAATTATTTAAGTAGAGTCCAATAGGCAGTTGACAATTTTTCTTCACTTTTTTGCATCATTGATGAAGTCATTTTCGGTACATTTGCATTACATATTGTTTGAATGTATCAATTGCTTTAAATGTCTTTATATGCAATAATGGGTTACAAATGTACTAAGAGGCTATCCGAAAAATCCTGCTAATCTGAATGTTATCAATGCACACGCTAAATATAGGATAGCAAGGTAATTTTCAATTTTCTTTTCCCATTATAAGGAGTCTTCTGAATCTATTCAGCCAAGAATGTGTCCTTTCTACAACCCATCTTCTTGCCCTAAAACCAGATATGTCTCTTCTTATGTTTTCTTCTCCACAACTTTTGATATGCGCAGTATAACCATCTTCTTCAACCAATTTTCTGATATCGGTGAAATCATAACCCTTATCCATGCATATATTCTGAATTATGTCTTCTGGAGAAGGTCTTTCAAAGAATATGGCGTATAAAGTCCTTTTCACAAGCTTTTTATCGTGACGATTAGCTCCATCAACGACAACAGAAAGTGGTATGCCTTTATCATCAGTTAAAACAATCTTTTTTGTACCTTTTTTGCCACGATCAGTAGAATTGGTTCCTGTTCCAGCTCCACCTAATTCGAAATCATACTCAACAAGACCAGCCAGCCACATGCTCTCAAATAAGCCTCATAGTCGCCATTCCTGAAATCTATCCTGTACAGTGCTCGAAGCTCCATAAAATCGTGGCAATTCTTTCCATTGGCAACCAGTAAAAAGGAGATAGAAAATGCCACTCATTATTTCCCTACCACTCTTTCTGGGTCTTCCAGACTTCTTTTTTGGCTTAGGTACAGGTAGTAAAGGTTCTATTTTTTTCCAATAATCTTCAGAAATTTCGTAGTCCTGAACAATTTTCCGTTTTGTCATTACCACACATGATCTGAAATTGAAATATATTATTTTTCGGATAGGCTCTAAGTATAAGATGAATACAAGAGAACAGATCTAGCTAGAAAGTCCTAGCAAATTGAAGAATGTAATGGAAGGATCAAACAGTTAATTGGTGAGGAAAGTTTCAGGCAAGAAAAAATTCACATAACACATCTAATATTCTTATCGAGAGCTTTTTTAAGGTTTGAGTTAAAAGAAACATAAATGAAATTTTTTGGTTTGAAAGGAAAACAATAATTGTATAGTGTAGCGGTGAAGGAATAGGTAACCAACCAAAATACAAATAAAATTGAGTATAATATTGGAGAAGTTGAGGGAAAAAATATAAAGAGCCTCTACTACGTGAGTTCTAAATGTATGATGTATTTAAATCCGAGAGGATTTTAATGGCACATAATGCAATGATACATTCAAACAATATTTAATGCAAATGTACCGAAAATGACTTCATCAATGATGCAAAAAAGTGAAGAAAAATTGGTATCGCATTAGAATACAGATCCGACAAATAATTAAAAAAATATGAAGATTAGGTTTGAAGCTCCCCTACACAATCAAGTTTTTTAATAACTCTTGCCGGGTAGCCCAGAGCTAAACTATTTGGAGAAATATCACGGCTAACTACAGACCCTATTCCTATTATTGAATTTTCTCCGATTTCGACTCCCTGAGTAATCATACACCCTGGATTGACAGAAACCCCGCGGCCGATTATTATTGGAGCCATACTTCTTGGATATGCCTGTCTTGTGGTTAAGCTGCCCCTTGAATGTGCAGACAATATGCACCTATCACCGATTTCAGCATAATCCCCTACTGTAATCAATTCAGGGTGTAACCTGTCAAAAACTACGTCATAACCAATGTATACGTTCTTCCCAACATTTACACCCCTCATCCTATGCAGTTTTGCTCTCCATGAAGGAACAGGAACATTTGAGGCAAGTAATTCCAAAATCCAGTTTTTGAAATACTTTATTCCAAATAGTAGTTTATTGCTGTTGTAATGATCAGCAATTTCGTGATAGGTTACTTTATCTCTGTTAGATATTAAGGTACTCATATTAGTGACCCCATTTTTCAATTAAATTATTCGCTCTCATTACTTTTGACAAATAATTATATTTTTTATAATTAATTTTTGATTAATAGGACTGAAGAGCATTTAATTTTGAGATAAATTATTTGTTAGTATTTATTTCTTGTAATCAGCTTGAGAAGCAGTGATTTCTTAATTCCTACCGCATCTTTTGGGCAAAGTTCGCGACAACAATAACACTGAATACATTTTCTTTCATTTATTTTGAGAGACCTGCCTACGTCTTCAATGGCATTTGCCGAGCAATTCAAAATGCATGTTTTGCAAAGTGTACAACGTGAGGTGTTGATAAATGGCTTTACAGTTAACTGCCTTCGAAGGATCCTCATCAAAAAAGATGGTATCATGGCAGTAATACCACCTTCTGGTCTTTTGAACCTTACTTTTACTTCGGCCAAAGGTATTCCAACAATCTCCAGACACTCCTGCCTAAACCCCCTTGAGATTGCAGCTCTGTTTGTGGGAACTTTTAAAGGGTCAATCCCTATTAACTCAGAGGCCACAATATCCAGGGCTACACAGTCATAACTTGCCATGATTACACCTACAAAGATAGGCATACCATTCGATGGACCATTCCCCTCCATCCCAACTACACCATCCATGACTGCAAGATGAGGCTTGACAATAGAGTAAATGTCAGTGACTACCTCTCCAAAATGGTCACGGTCTTCCAGAAAGTGAGCCTGCTTCCTATTTTTTTGAGGTAGGATACCAAAAAAATTTTTTACTGCTCCTGTATACAGCGTAAGCTCATGTGTCTTGAGCTTTGGAAGCGAAATTATTACATCTGCCTCGATTATCGCTTTTGAGATGTACAAATGTGGCAATTGTCTGGGATCTGGACTATCAACCTCAACATAACCGTATGTCTCAAAATTGATCAACTCTACCCCGAACCTGGAAGCCACATCTTCAATCCCCGTTAACTTAAATGCTTGCGAAGTGGTACTAGATCCGGAGCTTACAATTCCGGACCCATCTCCTATAAGTGGAACACCTCCCACCTCTGAAACCAGTTCACACATTGCAGATATTACTGCTGGGTGAGTTGTGGCTGCATCCTCTGGAGGCCTTATACCAAGTACATTGGGTTTGAGCAATACGCGGTCTCCGGGAGCTATAATCTTTTCAAGACCACCTATCAGACTTAGCGACTCTTTGATCGCTTCCTTTGTGTTCGAATAATCAATGCAGCGGACAATAGAAACCTTTGTATTCATAGATATGTCAGATAGAATTAATAGAGGATTTCGATAAACACCTAATATTTCTTTAGATGCTTATAAAATAGTTATAATAGACCTGTAGAAATCAGAGGTTTGAATCAAAATCCTCTAATGATTAGTTTTCTGCTTCAGGCAATGTAACAAAATTTCTTATTGTTGCTATTACATCTTTGCCTCCGAGAATTTGTTGGTCTAAATTTCATTTGTTCAGATAGTAAATAGGAGGGCTAGCCCGTATATATTCAGTGTTGGTTTTTATTTTATTAAGGTGTCTTTGAGCCTTTTCTATCTGATCTCGGGATAATCCCGTGTTCTTTTCAATTATCTCCAAAGATAAATGCTGTTCTTGGGAATATAGCAACTGATCGATAAAGTGCATGGGCATACGCCAGTAGAACTCCTCATCAGTCGTATAATGACTCCATGTATCAGCACTTGGAGAACGTTTCATAATCTCTTCATTGACATCCAAAAATTTTCCAAGTGCATATATCTGAGTCTTATAACAATCAGCAAGTGGCTCGAGGTCTACACCTCCATCTCCATATTTTACGAACTGACCAAGGACAAGTTCTGTCTTGTTGGTTGTCCCACAAACAACGTAGTTCATCTTTTCAGCATACATGTACTGAATTACCATTCTAGACCGCTGCTTGACACCCTGCAATCCGATCAGTTCCAGATAGTCACTTGCTTTCAACCTGTATTTTGCAACCGTCTTACCATCCTTTATCAATCGGATGTAAGGGACATTCAAAAGCCCCTGGTTAAGGAAATCAGGTAGTATTAGAGATGTTTTATGAATTTTTGCATCGTATTCTGGGCAGGTTCTCTTAATGATCTTTTCCTTTTTCTCATAAATGTCAAGGGACTCCAGGATTGGAGATATAGGAACATCCTCATACGACACACCCAAGCTTTCGCAGATTTCTGCGCCCAAAATTTTACTGGAAGGAGCAGATTCTTTTTCAGGAAGGAGAAGCCCATACACGTTTTCACTCCCAAGCTCCTGTACACAAAGTGTAAGAGTAACAGCTGAATCAACTCCACCTGAAACTCCTAATAGCACTCCTTTTTTCTTAAAACTCACTACCTGACTTCTAATAAAACCTCTAATATTTGAAGCTAGATTTTCAATGTCTCTGTTTAGTTCTTCCATTATATACACATTCAATTCTTCAACTGCTTGCATAATATCATCCCTTTAATAGCTATTTTATTTATATTAACAAACTATATCATAAAAAATGGATTAAATTGTAGTTAATAACTAATTAAAATTATTTATTTTTGTTTTGAGCTTATTTGCAGCTTCTTCTACCAATTTTTTAGACAGAGCTTGGTTAATTTTTTTAAATCCTTCTTCCCTAGACATTTCCCCACTTCTGACAAGTCCGGCTGTATCAAAGGCATAAGGATGGAATCCATATTTCTCCAGATGGTTGTAGCAGGCAAAGGAGTTCAATGTACAATTGGTTGAATTACTGTCTTTAATATCCGGTAGTGTCCAACCAATTTCCAACAATGTCCTCAGTACTTTATCCTCACTATATTCCCATAGACACAATGGATGCAGAATACTGACAACATTGTCCCCCATATTCTCAATAACCTCACTTTTTATGAGGAATAATTCATCTTTATCATCAACGCCTATTTTTTGAAGCTGCTTTTCAAATAGATTCCTGGACCATTGTATAAAGTTAAGTGATAAGTTAATTATAGGATTAGGAGATTGGCCAGCTGTGAAAGCAAATACAATAAAAGGCGCCTTTTGAATGATGGCCTGTTCTATAAGTTTCTGTTTGATGATAGTGATACAGATATTGCAGATATCACTGGCTCGGTATTTAGCGAACTTAGGAAATGCATCGTAAGATTCGGCCGCTTTTCGAAATGTATCATAAAGTATCTCCTTATCTATTGTCAGCTTAAAATAATCGCAGCCTGTAACCTTGCATATCTCTTTGGCATTTTTTATTGCATTTTCAGAAATAAATCCATTATCGAACTGAACAGCCAAAACATTCAGAAAAGGATATTCTTTTTTGAGCTTATAAAGCGTGTACGAAGAATCCTTCCCACCGGAAAGCGCATAAATAACGCTATAATTATCCTTTCCGCTGTAATTTTTAAACAACTGCTCAATTTTACTCAGATATTCACTTTTTTCCTGTGATAAAAGAGGAGTGTATGTCTCACAAAAATGACAGAGACCAGTTTCCTTATTAATATCTATACCTGGAATATCCGAATCCAGAACACATTTTTTACATACTAGTTTTGACATGTTTGTATTCCTCTATAATGGATCGATTGGATATTTTTCCGTTCTCACTTAATGGGAAATTATCTATGAGTAATATTTCTCTTGGACACAGGTAACCCGGCAGGCTCTTCCTGCAGAATGTAAATAAAGTATTGATTTCTGTCCCCTTCGTAGGTATGACCATGAGGCTGATCGCAGTTCCCAGAAGTTCATGGGATACAGGCACAACAAAAACTTTAGAAACCTTGTTATTATCCTCGATATGCCTTTCAATCTCTCTTGGGTTCACACGATGATCGCCAATTTTAATGATATCGTCCTTTCGACCTAACAGTTTAATATACCCATTAGGCAATTTTTGTACCAGGTCTCCAGTATGCAGCCAACCATCTGTGACCCTCTCCTTAGTGGAGATTTCATCATCTAGGTAACCTAACATGATATTATCCCCCCTAGCGACCAATTCACCGGTTATGTTTGGTTCTACTGATCTGTACTCAAAATCAAAGACATCCAGCTTAACCCCTGGAATTGCTTTTCCTATCGTGTCAATGAATTCATTCACGTCTTCTGCTGGAAGGTAGGCAAGCCGTGCTGTAGCTTCCGTCTGGCCATACATTGGCAAAATATCGATATTAGGAGTTAGTTCCCATATATCAGTTATAATCTTTCGATCCATGCCGCCACCAGCTGATGCAGCAATTCTGACATTGGAGAAAGCTTTTTTGAATCTATCTGGATACTTGAGAAGTATACGATATGTGCTGGGCACCCCATAGAATATGGATACTTCTGACTCAACCAGATTGAAAACCGAATCCAAAAAATTCATGCTTCCAATTCTGATTGATCCACCAGCCATAATGTGGGAATCTATTATGGAATTTCCAAAAGCATGATGCATGGATATAACAAGTGCTGCTTTATCTTTTGGAGTTATGCCAAGCGCTTCTATTATTGATTTTGCATTTGCCACCAGGTTTTTGTCACTCAACATGACGCCTTTTGGAGTACCTGTTGTGCCTGAGGTGTAAAGAACCAGTCGAAGTTTCGGTTTATTTGTTTCTGAGTCTACCTTCCTACGTAAGATATTTAAAAAATTATTATTGTCAATAATGATAACGGTTCCAAAGCGTTCAAAAAAATTCTCTCCGAATCTAAAATACTGTGTATATGTTGCAATTATATTATTGACATTGTCAGCATCAAGGATCAATTCAAGACTGAATTTTGGAAATTCGATCGGCAGAGGGATTGCGATGTTGGCTGACCTGTATACAGCCATAAGTATTTTTATATATTGTATGCCAGACTCTGCCAGTATTGCAAATCTACAATGTTCAAAATCCATCAGAGACGATGTGAAAATATTTATATCCTCATCAAGACAACCATAGGAAACTGAATTTTTGCCTTCTTCAAGAACAATATTTTGAGGGGTTATTTTGGCGTATTCTGTGATATACGCATCAATTCGCATTTTTTCACTTCGCCAGCTTGGATATCATATTAGTAATTCCCTGCAATGAATCGAAGTTTTCCGGCGTGAGCATGTTTTCAGGAATTTCAATCGAATACTTCTCACTGATGTAATCCACGAGTTCAAGCAGGCCAATTGAATCTATAATTCCACTCTGGGTAAGTGAATCATTATCTCCAAATTTGGTGTCTTGGTCCATAAAAGAGTTAACCTTCAAATAATCAATTATACAATTCTTTATCTGTTCCATATATTGTGTCCCCTTTTCTTTCATAAGCTGTTCATCGATTGTGAATAACACACCTCTGTCCTTGTACTGAAAGCCCCATTGTTACTATGTAATACAACTATATAAATAATTTGAATCATTTCATTATAATCAAGAAGTGGTATGCAGAAAAGTAATGATATGAGAAACACTACTAAAGCGGTTACATAATTTAATTATAATAAAATATATTTAGTTTGTATATACATGATTGCCATATAATGTAGCTAAATATTCTCAGATTAGAGATATTTGTGTTTTGAAAGAATAAGTTAATATAATAAATTAAAGAGAATTTCGATTAGCCTTCGGTTTTAACTAGTTATATTATACCATTTATGACATATGAGAAACTAGTGGTTTATTGAGATTCTCTATAATTACGTTTCCAACTATAATTGATTTGTAAATATGTAATTAATTTGTAAGTTGACTATGATTGCAATACTTAAAACACGATCCAAATGATGGTCGAACTCTTCAGAAAATACTGAAATATTCCTCAGATAAACTGAAACCTTGAGACATGATTCAATGAATACCAGAGTTTCAGATACAAGTTTGAAATCTTTGAGGAATTCATCCAATGATACGAAGAAGGTTCCAAATTACCTTGAAACTTGAAGACCCAAGGTCACCAGAAAATACCTTTTAGAACCTGTTGTCAGCAGAATCAATACTTAGAATTAGATTTAGTTTTTTGAAATTGTGAGAGTAGGGAGAAATTATAAAAAATTTGAGGCGAAATAATTCCAGAATAAATATAGGAAAAATTTACTTGGTAAAACAATAAAAATAAGATGTCTCCAAAAAAAAGTATGAATAACGGTTTGGCGAGAAGCAAAACCGACAACAAATAACTAAAGAGATTTATAGTGTTACCTTGTAATCATCATCTCTGCAGTTTCAGGTTTATAAAACCAGTCTCTCGGTAATACCTTTTCCTGCTGGTAATATTTAACAAGCCTTCTTATCTTTGATTCGGTCAAGTTGAGGGAACGTTTGTTGTGGACGTCTTTCTTGTTGACAGAAATATGCTTCCTCAGCTTGAGTGCTTTTACGATCAAGTTGGTAAGGTCTTCCGGGATATTCGAAGAAACGTTGTTTTCCCTAAGAATGGTTGTTATCTTCTTGCTTGTGATAAGCTTGGCATCAGGGACCCCGTGACGATCTCTTAAAATCATCCCTATTTCGGATGTAGAGATACCCTGTTTCCATAGATCAAGTATTATTGAAATAACTTCATCTGAACTAATCTTGGACCAGTCAGGCGGTTCTGTTCGTTTGGGCTTGGTAGAAGAGGATTTACCTTTTCTTTTGGTATGCATTTTTGCCATAATAGTTCTCCTGATATCAATTGATCGATGCCCAGAAAGGAAATATTCTGGGCTGAAGTTATATCTTTACCGACTATAACGGACCAACAAATCGATCGGGAGATTTAAATCCGCCACAAAAAAAATTGTTGCGTGGCTTTTCAGGAATTCCTGCAAAAGCGTAGGTTCTTCGGTAAAAACATCACTAGAAAACGCACCATATGATATATACTTTGTGTTGAAATAAAAAATATTTAGTCTTGTTTGAGATTGGAAAGATAAGGGGCAGGCACATATCTCCAACTTCACAAAGAAGAATCACACAGACTCTAAAATATTCATGCTTTTCCTCATTTTACTACCCTTAAATAAGATAGATAAGTGAATCCCAAGGAACCTTTGTCTTCTAAGGGATCTTCAGTTTCAAGAAGTGATGAAACAATTTAGTTAACCTCACATAAAAAATAAGTTTTGAGTTATGTCCTGATTTCGTGATAGATATGGCCTGTAAGTAAATTTTGAAGTAAAGAAAGGTAAAATGTATGTGCATTTTTAGGGTAAACTCTGGAGTTTAGTAGGAACTTGGCTTCCTTGAAGCCAAAAAAGATAAAATCAAGGTATATGGATGAAGTTTTTTCGTGTGAACTATTGAGGAAAAATTTGAAAAAAAATAAGTAATATTTATTATGACTACATTAAATCGGAACTAATGTTATACAGCTGAACTAAAAATCAGTGCTATTAAAATTTTCAACTATCTAGAGTATAAATATTTATGAAAAACTTGCTTGTGCTTGAATCTTATCCTCAAATGATTAAGCTCTGAAGAAAAAAAATTATGACATGATAAAATACCAAAAACGATAGGTAAAATAAAATCATCATCAATAGTTAACAGTTAAATAAAGTAACCCCACCAAAGTTTGCTTATTGAATCTCAACAAAGGTGACTAAAACTATTGTTTTTCCCAGGCTGAAAAGTTACACATACACAATATGTATATATTTAGTCTTCTACAAAATGAGCACATGTGGTTTGAGAAATAACAGAGGTTATTATATATGTACAGTAATGAAAAGATTATTTCCGGAACAATCATTGCAGGTCCCGAACTGGAAATTGTTGAGGGTTACATCTGCGTAAATAACGGAATAATTACAGAAATTGGAGAAGAACACACGTGTTCTTCCAATATAATAGCTCCCTGTTTTGTCAATGCCCACACTCACCTTGGAGATTCAGTACTTAAAGATCCTCCTTTAGGAAAAATCCATGGCTTTCGGATTCAAAAGGATCTCGATTCTCTCGTAAAATATCCAGACGGAATAAAGCATGAAATTCTCAGAGAAACCCCGTATAAAATCCTTATAGAAAGTATGAGAAAGTCTCTATTTGATATGATAGAAACAGGTACTTATGCCTTCGCAGATTTTAGAGAAGGGGGGATTTTAGGAGTTGAAGCCCTAAATAAAGCTATGGAAGGGCTTGAAATTAATTCCATGATATTGGGTAGACCTAAAAATTCTGAATTACCCCTCATAGTGATACTTGACGAAGTAAAAAGAGTTCTTCTACATTCCAACGGGATTGGAATGAGCGGAGCAAATGATCTTGATCTTGTAATATTGGAAGAGATCGCAACCTACACACGAGATCTGAAAAAGTTCTTTGCGATTCATGCAGGAGAAAAGAATCGAAGCGATATAGAAAAAGCACTGTCAATTGAGCCTGATCTCCTAATTCATCTAACTACTGCCACAAAAAAAGATATTGAATATGTGGCTGATGCGAAAATTCCGGTCGTAGTATGTCCTAGATCAAATTTTGTCACAGGAGCTGGCGTAGCACCTATTGTAGAAATGCTGGAGGCTGGACTAATGGTAGCTGCAGGAACAGATAATGTAATGCTAAATTCAGTAAATATGTTTGCTGAAATGGAATTTATGTCCAAGGTTTTTTCAATTGATGATAGACAAGTATTTAAAATTTGCACACTTAATGGTTCTTTTATAACAGAGCAGGATTCCACAGGTTCGATAGAAAAGGGAAATAAAGCTAATTTAATGATCCTTAATGGAAGTTCCAATAATCTAACAGGGGTAAAAAACCCTATAAGTGGAATTGTAAGACGGGCAAGACCCGATGATATATTATCGGTACTTCATTCATAAGCAAATGGAGAACAAGACATGAAGAGCGAGTTTTACCGGAATATAGTGATTGCAACAGATGGATCCGAAAATAGCAAGAAAGCTATTTCTTATGGAATTGGAATTGCAAAACTTAGCGGAGCAACGGTTCACACTCTCTACGTGGTGGATACATCTGCTTTTTCCTCGATACCAATGGATAGCGGGTGGGAAGAAATGTATGAGGTCCTAAGAAAAGAAGGAGTGAAAGCGGTATCCGAAGTAAGAGAACTTGGAGAGGCGTCGGGAGTAAATGTAAGAGATGTTATCTTGGAAGGACATCCTAGCAGTGAAATTATCACTTTCGCAGAAAATAATGACGCTGACATTATAGTAGTCGGTACCCTCGGAAAAACCGGACTCGATCGGTTTTTAATGGGGAGTGTTGCAGAAAAAGTAATGAGAAGCTCAAAAATCCCGGTTCTAATAGTCCGGGGTGAAGAACAGTGATTATTCTTTCTATCAAATGAGAAATCTTTTGATAAAGGAATATCAAAAGTAAATCCGGATTCAGAGGATACAAAGGTGTAAATCGCATGCCAAAAAACATCTTCATTGAAGATATTATGGTCAGGGATGTAGCAAGTGCAACCCTACCAGGCTCAAGGGATGAAATTCTTAAAGTTCTTAAGAATAAACATATATCAGGAGTCCCGGTAATTAAAGATTCCAAAGTTGTAGGAATCGTGACCAGGACGAATCTTCTACAAAATCCTGAAGAAGAACAGCTAGCCCTCCTTATGACAAGAAATCCTATAACCATATCCTCTGGGTCAGCCCTGCAGACGGCAGCACGTCTTCTTCTAGAACACCGCATAAGGAGGCTCCCGGTCGTAGATGAGGGTAAACTCGTAGGTCTTGTTACTGTTGCAGATGTTGTGGCAACAATTGCAGATATGAATATCGATATTCCCATTAAGGATTATGTAGAAAAAGATGTAGTTGCTATTTATAATGAAACACCTTTGCCTGTTGTTGCTAGGATCATGGAGCTTGCAGGAGTCAAGGCTGTCCCTGTGCTTGATGCGAATCTGGAACTCGTAGGAATAATCTCAGATCGTGACGTAATTTCTGCCAGCATAATTGAGGACAGTGTAGAGATGTCAGATATGTCTGCTGGATTGGACGATGATGCTTGGACCTGGGAATCAATGCGTGATACTATGAGCATCTACTACAGTGTTTCAAGGATCAAAGTCCCTAACATGATCGCAAGTGATATTATGATCAGTGAACCTATCACAGCCACTTATATTGCATCTGTAAGCGATTGTGCAAGGAAGATGAAGCGGAATAGGATTGACCAGATTCCAATCATTAACTCTAACCGCAAACTTCAGGGGCTTTTGAGAGATCATGATCTTCTGAAGCCTTTGGTCGAAATGGAATAATTCAGGTTAAGATCCACTCCCAAAACATAATCAACCTATAATACGAAGCAAATAAAAAAATTAAATGAACTATGGAGCTTACTCAATAAATGTTAATAAGACGGCTTTTTTCCGAACTAAAATTCCTCAAAAAGATATATATTTCAGGAGCCTGAAAATGGACAGGCCTTTCATTTTTATCAATTCTGCTATATCAGCTGACGGTAAACTCTCAACAAGGGAAAGGAAACAGATCCGGATCTCTGGAAAGCTTGATTTTGAACGAATGGATGATCTAAGATCTCAGGCAGATGCAGTGATGGTAGGAATAGGAACTATCCTTTCAGATGATCCAAGCCTTACTGTGAAATCTCCAGAAAGGAAAGCTGCCAGGAAAGCAGCTGGGAAAAATGAAAATCCAGCCAGAATTATTGTGGATAGTTCCGCAAGAACCCCTGTGAATGCAGATATTTTCACAAAAGGGGATGGGATAAGAATAGTTGCAGTTTCAAATGCAGCTCCTGCAGAAAATGTAGAAAAACTGAAGAAAATGGCGCTTGTTATTAAAACGGAGACTAACAAAGTTGATCTTTCAGAGCTTGTAGAAAAATTGAAGAAAATGGGAATAAATATTCTTATGGTAGAGGGTGGTGCAACTCTTAACTGGGGCATGCTTTCTGCGGGTCTTGTTGATGAAATATATACTTTTGTAGGAAATCTTATTATTGGAGGAGCCACTTCCCCAACTTTTACTGACGGAGAGGGATTCTCAGAAGCTGAAGTCTTAGAACTTGAACTTCTATCCATGGAAAAGATGGAGAGTGGAGTGCTTCTTAAATGGAAGGTCAAAGGAAACAGAAAATGAAATTATTTCTTATTTTTCGCCGTCGATAACTATTAAAATATTTATAGGAGTATTAATTACTTTTACTTAACCTTAATTTGCTATTTAAGTTATTAATTGATCTGAGATTATGTTTCAGAAATCCGATTCCAGATTAAACGAAGACTTCAAGTTCATAATTACTTTTGAGAACTTTTCACATTGTGTGATCATATCATTCTTTGAACATGTTTCAAGCAGTTCTTTTCAACATGATCTTGCATAGCCCTTTAAAAATTAATCATATGGCTCAGGTCAACTTCTTGATAACCCCTGGTCTCTTGGCAAATTGCTTTCAATTCAGGGTATCCAAGTTTGGAATTGTAGCTTATGTAATCACTTAAGTCTTTTAGTTAGCGCAAATCAACTTTATCTGATTCATCAGCTTCCTTGTTAAGCATGTGAGAATAAATTATGCAAATTGGAGTATGGCTCTTATAAATCAACATCGCTTTTTATAAAGGAAAATATAGAAACTATCAGGTTAAGTATAAGCAAAATAAGGAAACTAATCATCTCATAAATCACTTAACATAGTTATTCTACATATCATTAGTTAATAAAGGTGGGTACATAAGCATTATAATCATGAATATATATGAGTGATGAGCTACTTATAGGCCCAAGGTGATGTTCTCATTCGTTGGCAGAAAAAAGATTATACTGGCCATCAAAACATCGTTTCTGGAGTCGCTAAAGTGGTTTACATGAGCTATGTGGGCTAATGGTTTCTGGTGACATTGATGAGTATGGCAGCAGTCGTGATAGAGACCATGACATATAGAATGGCGATTTATGTGGATTTGTTGGCCATAGCGATATTATTTAATTATTTTTTATCTAGTAAGTATTTTATGTTAATTACATGATTTAATTTAATAGTAGTTGGCATTTTCACTGACTAGCTTGAATTAATTTTTGTATTTATTTGATCATTAATTTTGACTAAAAAGATGGATCATTGCGGCTTTAGAGAATCAAAAGAATATATTTGAGCGTTAAATCCCAAGAATTTCGAATTTGGGATAATCAATCAATTTTCTGATTCAGAAACTCGTTCTGAAACTTTCATTGATATGGAAATAAAATTAGTTTAGGGGGTTAGTTCTTAGAACTGGCATGTATAATTCAAGGAAAATGAGGAGCAAAACTAAAATTCACTGATTTTTTTTGTCCTAATAAAATTGTAAATTTTATGCTATTTCTGAAAAGAAAAATGTTGTGGGCAATGTGAAATCCCAAAAAGTAATAAAAGAGTTCACAAATATGTCTGCTGCGAATGCATCAGAGTATTCAATGATCAAACAGATACTTTCTTTAATGATCTTCGCAAAGAAGGATTCGCCATTCAGTGGTTGTGGTGCACAAAATCTAGCTTTGTTGCAATATCAGTGTAAACCTTCACAATTAGGAAAATTAAGCATTCTAATCACGAGGTAAATGGTATACAAAGGTAAGAATTATAGTATGCGGAAATATTATTTTTGCACCACAACCCATCAACCAATATCCAGAATCAGCTTGCTTCAACTGCCGTAAGCATTAAATCTAGATCAGCACGGCCTACCCCACTTGTAGTGAGAAATAACTTGATTACTTTATATGCGAGTGCTTTGCTGGGTAAAACAACCGTCAGGATGTAGGGAGGAGGTCCAGTTTGTTAAGAGAGATGCGATCCCCGGAATCCAGAATAATCTTTTTTACCTTAATCCAGTTTCCCGATTCTCGAGTAGGGACTATTAAGGAATTCAAAAACAATGCGTTGTGTTGCCAGACTTCCCCTTCAATAATGTTATTATGGTGCAAATAAAGCAGCTAGATGATGAAAATCTCCAATTTACACATGTGATACTTATTACGTGTATTGTATTCTGAAATTCTTTTGCAAATTTAAAATAATTAATGAGTTAGACATAAAATACAATAGCATAAGGTGCAAAAGATTAAGCTTTGAAAACATTGTAATTCTTTTATGATGCTCTGAAAGGTTGTGATGCAAAAATCTCATAATGTGGAAGTAAAAATTTGGTTGCAAAGCAAAGAACATAAAAAGACAGAATATCCCTCAGATAATATCCAGATTTAGACAGCTATTCCGAATAATCTATTTATAAAATTGACTTCATCAAGAACACATCGATTTAGAACATCAACCTGTCCTTTTTAATCATATGCATAATTTCAATTCACTTAAGAGTCTTACTGGCCGTATAAAAAGACTGCAAACCTAATATTGGCTGACCTATCCACTTTATAGATTTATGATCCTGTTCAACAATATTATCCAAACATTTGATTTGCCGAAAGCCTACATTTTTAGAGAATATTTTAAGAAAACGCTTTGTAAAAATTGATAATTTTGATAAACTTTTACTTTTCTGCCGAATAGAACTATAAACATTCCGAAGTAAATTATATATTGCTGGTGTGTGCAGCATTATCTCAAATATCTCAAATCGATTCATAATGCACTTTGATTTCCATAACAATTCATTTTTGCAATACTCAGACCCGTAATCTAAGTTCCATTCTATTGCAAATAAGCAGTGGCCAAATATCCTTTTACTAGATTATACTTTCTTGTTTCAATTTCTCAAACTTTGAACATTTATATATCCTAATAGCCCAGCAACCTCACAAATGTTATTGAACTATACCCACACTTAAGCCCATCAGCAATCAAATTCCAATTAATTGTGGTTGTTATCATCTTTTGATCAACATTATTTTTGATACAAAGTAGTTTTTAATCATATCCTGATGGATCTATAGAAATATTCTTAATAGTTCTAAGCGAATGTCATTTCTTAACGTTGTTTGGATCTTTAATTGGCTCTTTATTTGCTTCTTTACATCCCCATAATCTGATAAACCTAATATATGTTCGACAGTTGTTATTCTCTTCAAAACCTTAAGCTCAGAAGTAGCTAAAACTAATTCAAAATAAGAGTGAAGAACATCTTTAAAGCACTCCCTGAGAAGATATAATATTCCTATCTGAACGAAAGATTTAAAAATCTAAGAAATCGTAATATTTATTAGACATCTTTCCCCTTTTGCGTGGAATGGATTTGGATCTTAGAACTCCAAAACCGTTAATAGTTATCTTTTTTTACGATCAATACTATTTTAGTATTTGAATTTATTTTATGCAAGCATCACTAAGACTTCAATAAGTTATTTATTGATCATGTGGTACATTATTTTTATTTTTTCGCTAAAATTTAATTGAATGTATCACTATTTGATAGGTAATTATGCTTTTTTAAGGTTAGTTAAAAAACAACAATTGGAGAATTTAGTTAGTATTATATTAAGTGGTTTATCATAATTATGGGAATTTTAGTGGGTTTAATAGATTTAATTCGATATTAGTTGACTTTTGATTCCATTAATTAATTTAATTTGGACATTTATTTGTCGATTTAGATTTACTATTGACAATTATGGAGGAGTTGAGTTTGACGAAAACTGATCAGCGGGCTTCAAATAGAATAATTGTTAAAGTATAACGAACTTTAAATCTCAAAATTAGCCGTTTAATAATAAGACTAGCCGTTTGATAGCAGAAATAGCCTATAAGAGCAAACCATGATAGAATTTATTCCGCAAGTGAATTATATATAGGCTTACCTATTGGTAATTATTCACTGATTAAGATATTTTTTGAATTAACCGCTGATGTCCTATATCCCTAAAGATCTATAAATTTTTATTGACTTTGTATGATTTTATTTCATCTTAAAAACAGGAGTTAGAGTCAATAGTTTTACTACCAAATATTATGTTTCAATTGTTTTCACTGATGCATAAGTTTAAAGTAAAAATTGTGCATCAGTAATAATAAGAAAGGCCGAAATTTCTCAGCATAAATATAGACTCTACAGCCTGTAATCTGTTACATAACTTCTGGTACACCTCAAATCAGTTTAATCATTACTTTCCTGTTAAATTAAAAAAGGAGTTGTTGGACTCCTTATTTTTTAGTTAATATTAGACGTATTATCCCCATTGGAAGGGAAGAAATGTACTGTACTCAGTCTGATGGAAGAATCCATGTTTTTCTGGGCACTCGTTTACGTTAATATGAACAGTCTTTGAAGCTGTAGTATAGTTTGTAGAATCACCTGGTACGAATGTAACATCCAAAGATTGATTCTGACCTTCTTTTAATACAGTGCCTACGTCTGGATTATAATAGAAAGTTCCAGGTAATACGTCTCCAGATGTTGGATTTGTAGCACTCGCATTTAGCTGATTACCATATCTCAATGGCATGCCATGACATATGTCAGTAGGATTGTCCCAGATAATTGTGGGAGTCGATGGATATGCCAGAGTTGTTGGATCGGTCTTTCCAAAGGTCAAAAACCATGGATATTGCAATTCTCCGCCTGCCTTTATGAAGGAATCATATGTACCATCAGTAACATTATATCTCCTTACCTCACTATGATTTAGGACATTTGATATCGGAGCAAAAAGCCTTCCATCTGGCCCGAATAGTATTGCTGATGCATATGTCCTATTCGCGTTTGTTACCCCGGCTGCATCAAGGTCGATCTTTCTCTGAAACACTCCTTCTTTTGAGTAAATCCGAATAGAATCCGTATCAGTTTGATCTGCCCTGAAGCTTGTGATATAGAGATTTCCGTCAGGACCGAATACAAGTCCGATTGGATGATTCAATTTACCAACACCGCCAGTATCGTTAATGAAATCGTCTTTAAAGCTTCCATCTGGATAAAAGCGAAGTACATGACCTCCAAGTCCATTAGAAATATCCCGAAGCGATACATAAAGATTACCATCTGGACCAAATAAAATCCCACGAGGATGGTAATTTAGAGGTTGGATAACATTTTGAATGAGATTTCCGAGGAACATTCCATTGTTTTCGTTGTAAACACTAACATTGCCTGGTATTCCGAAATCTCCTAAATCTGCTACATATAATTTAGAGTCTTTCACGATAATACCGTTTGGCGCATAAGGCGCATTTTTGTCTATATAATTAACTAATGCTGTTTCGAAAACTCCTGTTTTTCCATTGAATCGCAATATATCACCAGGTATAGGTAGACCCAAATTTTGATTAGCTACCAGAAGATTTCCATTTTTCTCAAATAGTATCCCATTTGGTCCATCTAATCCTCCACTATTTTAACTTACTAAAATTTTAGTAAAATTGCCTGAATTCGCATCGAATTGTGTAACTGTACCGTTGCCTGCCTGATCTCCGATGTACAGGAAATCTTCACCTGTATCTGTTATGCTTGGACTTACTGCACTTGCTGTAGCTGTCATTGACAGTAAAAAACAAAAGGCCAGCAAAATTGATATTGTATTTTTTATTTGCTTTCTCATATATTTATCCGCTCCTTATTTTCAAAATGCCATTATTGATGAGAAAAAGCTTAAGTAACCGTCTCCTTTTTAAGTGAATACTCGTAATTTTCCTCGTTTGAGAACCGAGCTCATCCCAAAACTATTCTTGTTTCAAATCATTAAGAGTCCCAAAATTATTCTCCATAATCATAAACTCGTTTGATAATTCAAAATACGAACTTTTGAGAAGCAATTTTGAGTTTTGGGATATGTTCGTCATTAAAGTTCAGCCCCCCCAGTTGTCTCCACCTGCTAACGCAGGAAGAACCATTAATGCATATAGCAATAATGTAATCAACAGCAATTTAATTTTCACGCTCATGGAATTTCACCTCCGTTTCTGTATTTATTTCTTATAATCAATATTAACAAACTTGTATACAATATTCAGTGAGTTTAATTCTATACGAGAGCGGGACTTATGCACGTCAAATCAAAAATGAGCCCGTCAGACGTTTTTTTGACTTGGCATGTTATTCTATGGAACCCACAATAAAATCTTCTGAGTGAGCCCAGGTAAGTCGTTGTTTGGAACAAACTGAAACCCCATACATTGACTTCTATTTAACGGTAGGTAGCTTTGTGTTTGTAGTTTTGATGCTATATGTTTTCTCAGTTTATGATTATAATGTAAGAAATGTTTATCTCTATACCTTCGAATTTTTTTTGGAATATTATTCAGAATTAATTATTTTATATTATTTATAAAAACGGAGATCATAGTGGATATTGAAATAAACCTCTAGAAGTATATGATCAGAAAATTTCTAGTGGTTTTTTTCTTCCCGTACATATGCTAAAAGTTAAATCTGTGTTGCTTCCGTCATTTGTGTCTTATTCTTTTTAGGCCAATTTATTAATCTAATTCGATATCTTTTGGCGTTTTTACTGATTAAATCTAATTAATATTAGGATTTATTCGTCAGTTTATCAAAAAATGATATTTATTTGAGAATTAATTTTGATGGATATCGAGAAATTGACACTGATTTTAAGAATCAAAATGGTATATCTAAGCGGTGAATCCCAAGAAAAAGCATGTGGCAAAGCAATTGAAATTAACCCACCGAATTCAATAGCTTGGAACAATAAAGGACTTACCCTAAGCAGCTTAGGCAAGTACAATGAAGCCATAAAAGCATATGACAAGGCAATTGAAATTAACCACAGGATTCAGAAGCCTTGAACAAGAAAAATACTTTATCCAAAAAGATTAAATGAATCCAATTTGTAGATTGAATCGTTACTTAATTTTCATTTATTTTTATTATTCGCGAGATAAATATAGTAACTTTTCTGCCTTCCATATTCAGAGCTTGACTCAAGAGAACAGTAGGTTAAATGTTAAGTTACTACCAAAGAACACAGAAACAAAGTAATGCTTGTAGATATTTTAGTAAATCAGACTATTAATATACACCTAAATAAAATAAGCAGATGAGGTATTCTAATAAAAATATGTTAAGTTTAGATAAATATATTAAATAGTTAAATACTCTTGATTTTCTCGGTCCAAAGTAAACTTTTCTAGAATCGTTGCCTAATTTCATCCGCATTATTGACAACTAACTCGATATTTTCATTTTTATTTTCAGAAACTGAATTAGTATTCCGATATACCTGCCTTCCAAACTCTGTAGGGAAACGTCTCTCCAAAATCCGCATGTAAACTTGGCAATTTCCAGCATCAGCTGCATCAGTAAGACGTTTAATGCATCCTTTTGCGGCATCTGCATCACGTTTCTGAATATGTTTATAGAACTGAAAATATTTCCCAGATTTTTCTGTTTTCCCCTTGTTCATCCAAATATTTAATGTTTTGTATGTGATTCTTGCAGCTTCGGCTGCAAGAGAGTATGTGAGTCCCAAAGCGACATTATCGCCGATTCTCTGTTGTAGTTCAGGATTTGACTTAATAGGGCGTGCCATAAATTCACCGTTTTTTATATGTTATAGTTAATATAAATTGAGCTTGTATTTAATATTTAGTTAGCTTTGTTCTGCATGAGACGAGCTTTAGGCTGAATTAATCAAATATGAACATTTATAGAGCTGCTTAATGCATTTTAGTGAGTCTTGTAAGTATATCGTAGTTCAAAACGAACACATCCAAAAATAAAAGGCTGATAGGTAAACTTTTATTCAATAATATTTATCTTATTATTAGAATAAATAAATATTATATTCAGCTATAGTCTATAATTTTTCCAATGAATTTAAGCATAAAGGCTGTGTGCTGCAGGCATCTATCACCAAGAAATTCACATAATCTCTTTTGGTACATTAACGATTGGAAGGTAATAGATATGCCAGAAATACTAAGAATTAGTCTTGGTAAGTTAAAAATGGCAATAAACATTTTTACATGCTCATTGCTTATTTTATTATTGCTAGTACAGTTTACAGCTGCAATCAATACAACGGATGGGGATTACCAAGCGCTTGAGAACGATTAGCACACTATCGGCGTCCAAGCTTACATCTACGATCTTGCTCCAGTAATGATGCAGCGGACTGAAAATCTCTTTGTCACAAAGCCTGGAATGGGACACGCCCCTGTAAATCAGATGGGCTACTCTACACACCTTGCCAATGCCAACTTC
Organism: uncultured Methanosarcinaceae archaeon; assembly: GCA_963733675.1. Classification (GTDB taxonomy): domain Archaea; phylum Halobacteriota; class Methanosarcinia; order Methanosarcinales; family Methanosarcinaceae; genus Methanosarcina. The sequence goes on from CAVTET010000003.1 coordinate 161,322, forward strand.
ACATATGTCGTTTCACCTAACACAGATACGCTTTACAACATTGCATGGCTGAGCTGGGGAAAGAGCCTATAGTGCTCTGCACGTGCCAGACACCAATGGGCGTTACTATGTCCAGCAGATGCTTGACGCGTACACGAATACCTTTAACAGCGTGGGTAAACGAACCACTTGCACTGCATAAGGCGATTTCGCTATTGTTGGCCCTGGTTGGAACAGCAGCCTGCCCACAGGACTCCAGGTGATTAAATCGCTGACAAATACCATATGGATCATTGGCAGGATCCTGGTAAAAGGGGAGTCGGACTTGACCAATGTGCTGCCGTTATAGAAACAGTTTACTCTAACACCATTGAGCCAGTACGGGAAGCTAACGGTCTCAGCTAAAAATGAGACACTTGCTGACTTTAAGGAAGCTGTAGTTTCACCTAATGCACAGGACAGCATACTGTTTTTTGAATTAGGGTTGCCCTGAAGAATAACCCGCCACCAGCGGGAGAAGCAGCTCTCATGGCAGTCTTCGATCGAATCAGCTTGGATAAGAATGAGACACCCTATGTAACAAACCTAGATTCAGCTATTGCTGATGGGCTATCGCGGGCAATCAAGGACGGCGAGCAGATCGTGGGAAACACTTTAAAGAATTCTATTGGATTCTACATCAACGGTTGGACGTATAATACCAAAATCGGAACATAAGGATATAATCATCTGCTACGTGCAGCCATCGCTGATGGCGGACTTGGAGCTAATGTCCCTGAAGAAGCGATCTACGCAAAGACAAAGACGGGCACAGATGGACAACCCTTGAACGGTGGCAACAAGTGCATAGTGCATTTCGACAAAGATAATATGCCGCCTGTAGATGCCTTCTGGTCATTAAGCATGTACAATGCGACCACTTTCTTGTTCGTACAGAATCCTATCAATCACTACTCACCAGGCGATCAGACAATCGGACTTATGTATAACCAAGATGGTTCCCTGAATATCTACATCCAACACGAAGAACCAGTTGGGAAGGAATCAAATTGGCTGCCTGCACCTAAAGGAGATTTCTCACTGATATTGAGAATGTATCTACCAGGTTCCAAGGTATTAAATGGAACTTACCAGATCCCACAAGTGCAGAAAGTAATAAAGGCAAAAAATAAAAATAAAGGGGAACTGTAATAACTCCCCTTTTAATTATTGAGCTCATTTAGAGCTTTATTCAATCTCATTTTTAATATTTCCTTCATTTTCTGATACATGAGCTCGAATTTAAACCCTTGGCATAGGAAAATAAACGATTGTGGAATGTTTTAAGACATCTTTCGACTCGAAGAGTGATATTTTTGATACCTCTTAATAAAAGTTTCACTAGTAGCCCTATAATAAGTAATTATTTAGACAAAAACGGAAACACCATGCTTTTGCGATCTGATTACGATAAGTAAGTTCTCGATATTTTATGTAAATTTTTATTTATTTATAAGTATATAATTTAATTTTTTATGGATCCTTATTTCGTTCTACTAAACAGGAAAACATCGTTTAAGCTATAGAAATTGAAATGTTCTAAGGTAATTGCCAGAGCTTTAAGATTTTGGCTAATATTATCCACAAGACGATTTGAAAGAGAGTCTCGTATCGAGATTTATATTAAGCTATTAAAATAGAAATGGAATCTTTATCTGTAAAACGTTGACTCTACATCCATCTTGTGCATTAAATTATGAATTTTTGCTAATAATAAAGTTTGATTCCCATAATGGTAATATGTTTATAATGGTTAGCTGTTTTGATATAGGAGCCAAATCCGTCATCAACATAGTTAATCTAGGCATTTTCTTTAGCATCTTCTAATATAGCGTAGAAGTTTTCCCAGAATTTTGTTATATTCGTCTCGTTTTTACTCCAGTCAATAAATGCGCATGCACTTTCACTTCGGGCATAGACATTACCATCGCGATCAACCTGAATCTGGATATCTTCACCAAGTGATTCTAGGCTACTAGATGTCTTGGCTGTAATAGATCCAGATTCTTCATCATATGCAATCCGCTCAAATTCAAAGGCTTTAATTGCTTCTAGAGATGTCATAAAAAGCTCATCATAGTTTATGCTGAATTGCTTAGTTTCTTCAAAATTCGGTTGCATGAAATTTCTCCTAGAAGTATAATCCAAAGGAATATTTATGTTAATATGCATGGCATATATATGTTTAAAATTATATATAATGTGGATTCTACTTTTTTGATAACATGAAATCCACTTCACCGATTAATTCTGATGCATTCTCACGTATAGCATAGATTGGTTTTTTGATTTAGTTCTCTGAGAATCGTCAGAGTCATTCAAAATTTTCATATTATCTATTTAAGATTAACCAGACTGAACTCATATTTAGTTTTGAAATCATTATCTTTGGATACCAGGCTCTAAGCTTGTCGTTGCAGTCACTACCTCTATTTAAGGAAATAGAAATCCAATTATTTTTATTTACTTTACATTTGGTGATTTTTTTCTGTTAATTGATTTCTTTCAGAACAGAATTCTTCAATTCTCAGGTTACACTATTTTTATTTGGCTTTTACTTTGTACTCATTTTACATTTTTCACAGTTTATACTCTATTTTCAGCCCATGTCCGTAACATTTAACTACTAGCATTTCTCTTTATGATAAACCCAAGGCTTGATTACATTTATGATTTTGCATTTTCAGACTTCAAAATATTTTGAATATTCCAGCTAACATTGGAAATCATGAATTTAACGTTACAAAACCAAGAAATGTTTATTTGTTGAAAGCTCTCTAAGGAGAAGAATAGACGCCAATATGTAGTGTTGGTTGATCAATTAATGACTAATGGAAATGCAATACGTGATAAATTACTAATAAATTCAGAGAAAATTAAGATTAAAAGATAAAGAGGAATGATAATGGGCAAAACCGGTAGTATTAATTGGGTTAAGGTAAAAGGTCGAAAAGGAAAAGTAATTAAGGTCCAAAAATCACAGGCACAAAAAGCACATCCAGGGCCTGCGCAACGCTTCACTTCATCAGGTCACAAGAGACGCTTCATCAGAAGATCTGCAAAAGCACTTGTAAAGTGATTTAAAGGGCTTTTCTATTTTTGCTTTTTCGATGTTATTTCTAAGAACTTTGAAGACTTATTATGTGGGGGATTCGAAGGATCAAGAGTACCACATTATTTATTAAGGGGACGAAATAAAATTTCTTGCCTGGTAAATTTGACTTATTACTGAAGTCAGATCTCCACTCACTGAGCTACAATAGTTTTGGAGTTTAAAAAAACTTTGTTTTAGTATTCAGAAGTACATATGGCATAAAAATATAACATATAATTGTCCTTAAAGACAGATGAACAAAGAGTCAATCTGATCCAATATATGGATAAGTTTTATCATCAAACAATTTGACTCAACCGATCTGAAGCTGGCTCGTGCACAGTGGCATCTTTATATCTTCCTTTTAAAAACTTGCCTGGAGTACAAACCACACATGATGGAAATGACTTTTTCATTTAAGGAAAAAAACTAGTAGTATCTATTGCCAGCACCTCTGCTGTTTCCCAGAAGATTCATTATGAAATTAACTTTTTTCAAGACATCTATGAGAGTATGAAAGAAGGCTGCATAAGAGGCGATAAATAAATTTAATTCTTCATGCAGGTGGTAGGGGAGCTCAAATCTTTGATTTTGAGGATATTGAAAAGAATATTAGGAAATTTAGCAACTTGTGAGTTTTATAGATGTCCACCTCAAACTATAAATTCGCTCCTATAAAGGAGGTATTCTGCTCTGTACAGGGAGAAGGCCCATATGTAGGCGTAAGGCAGGCTTTTGTTCGCTTTTCTGGTTGTAACCTTACTTGCAACTATTGTGATACGGATTTTGAAGTTATAGATACCTGCGATTACGAGAAGATGGAAGGAAGTGGAAATTTTGAAAAAATTCCGAACCCTGTAAGTATCAAAAAACTGGAAGCTATGTTGCAGCCTTTCAAAAAGATCCATTCAGTGTCCCTTACAGGAGGAGAACCTCTCTTGAATGCAGATTTCATAGAAAAACTAAATTTGTCCTTACCACTTTACATGGAATCCAATATGACTTTACCTGAACAGGCCAGAAAAATTAGTGAGAAGGTCACTTATGTTGCCGGAGATTTCAAACTTCCTGAAACCATCCAGAATATTAGCCCTGAGACCTGGGAAGCACATGTGGAAAATTCAATAGAGTGTTTCATGCTTCTGAGAAAAACTAATTCAAGAGATTGTTTTTGCAAAATAGTTGTAAGCAAAGATACTAAATTTGAAACCGTAATCATGGCTGCAGAGGCTATAGCAACGTATGTATCTTGTTTAATTCTCCAACCCGAAACTCCAATTGGCAACGTGGCAACAACTCAGCAGTTTACGAAAGCTTCAGTAAAAAAAATCCTGGAACTGCAGAAAAGTCTGCTTGAACTTACTGACACACGAATAATTCCTCAGACCCACAAGCTGTGGGGATGCTTATAGCCTTATTATAATGAAGATACATTTTAATACCTTTTGGGATTGCCAAAAGTTACCATTAATTTAACTAGCAATTGACTGCAATCAATTCAAAACTTTGAAAATAATAAAAAAATTCTTAATGAGGGAAGGATAAAAAAGGGAACTTTATAATAGAAAAACTTTTTGACTGAAATGGAGTACATAGGATGACAAAAATGAGATTAGGAGTCATTGACCACATCGACAGTGCCCATTACCTTCCAGGACATGGAAAATGTGGGAGAGTACATGGCCACACGTATAAAATAGAGGTCTTAATAGAGGGAGAGGTACAGGAAAATGGGATGATAATCGATTTTTATGACCTGAAAAGAGGTGTAAAAGAAACTCTTCAGGAGTATGATCACATTTTATTAAACGAACTAATAGAGTTCCCTAGTTCTGAATATATCTGCCAGAGCATTCACTCAAACCTTCTGGAAAGGTTCGGTTTCCCTCTGAAGGTAAAGGTTTGGGAGGGGGAATGCAAATGGTGCGAAATGGATAATTTCTCAAAATAAAGGGACTTAGAAATTGTTATCACTTTCCCATCATATTACCCAGATATTTTTTTGGTTTTATCCAATCAATTTGGGTATAAATATTTAATAGATGCTTATTTTATTTTTCGAAGATAAAAAATTAATATGAGAATTTTTTTAAGCTACCTTTGTACTATTAAATGGAACTAAGTCATGCAAAACATTGCATTTATGGAAATAGGACACCACGTTGTTTTTTCATATGAAGTATCTGAATTTTATTAGTCAATGAAATAATCAATTGTTTGAAATTAATATGCTTTGAAATTGTTAAAATGGAGTGTTTTGAGTTTGATTCAATCCCTACTAAGGATGATCATGTACATCTTTTCGTTGGGGCTGAACAAAAATATTTTATTTTAAGAGTGGTGCAGATTATATAAATGTATCACACCAAGAGGAATCTTTAAAGAATGCCCTGAGATTAAAAAACAATTTTGGGATGATTAACTGTTGGTGATGGTAAAACCTCCTATATCATTAAAGAAATTATGTTGAAAATCTGGAAACCAGGAAGAAGAAATTTATAAGCAAATGAAAATGTTTGATTTAGAATAATTCCTTTATATCCAGAGTGGAAGCATGAGCATACCTAATTGCCTGCAGCTGGATTCGGCATCGAAATTTTAAGAGCTCTGTGCTTGTGGAGAATCACGAAGCCTGCATCCATTAGATCGAGCTTAAACTAACACTCACCTTCTTTTGTTTCGTGTAACTCACTAAATTATCACTCCTTTTTAAAATGAGTTTGCTTTTGGCACCATCATCAGAGGCGGTATCTTACCTTTGACCGAGATCTGCATCAGATCATCTATCACATATTTTTGGTGCCCACGTATTGATACAATATAATTATGATTTACCTTTCATTTTTTTCTTTGCGGAACTCGGTCCAAATTTTTCTCTCGAATTTATTTATTTGAACAGATTTTTATTCTGGCTCATTATTTTTTGATTTTAAAGATAGTTTCCGATGTCCTCAAAATACTCCATTTATTTTCAATGTCATCATTTATAGAAATCATAAAAAAGCTGTACACAACATCTTTAGATTCACTCTTTGAATAGTAATGACTAAACTTTTTCACTCTGAATATCTTTTTAGTTACTGCACAAACTCTTTCACATAGAGCTCTTGTAGAGCTGATCTTCTGTCTTCTTAATTATATCAATCATTCCAAGAAAACACTCTTTACTGCTCTTTTCATTGTTGAATCATAACCTTTTGATTTTGCTCCAAAGTATCATATATCCTTGTAAGTAGCCTAATTGTTACTTATTAATCCAACTAGAATCAGGATGTTGTGCAGTTGTCGTTTTGAATCTTCTGATCAGTTCATAGTCCCTGTCACTTATGCTATGCAGTTTGTGCTCAAAGTATGATTTATCGTTTCTTACCTAAGTTCAATCTCTGGTTGCCTTGTTTTTCCTTCATTTTTCTCGAGGTTGATCCGCTTTTGTATAGACAGAATCTGAATGGATAAAAGTAGCGTCCTTAATCTTTCCTTTATTTATTTTCAAACCAAGGTACTCAAATTGGCATTTCAAATTTCCCATATTTATTCTTCTTTGCAGTCACCAATAATTTTTTCCTGAATAACCAGATTGTGTTACTGTTTGCTATTTGCTCAGGAAAATTGTGATATTTTCTGAAAGAAATTCAATCAATACTTTGTATCTCAAGTTCAAAGTCTGAAAGATCACTTCATTACTGTAAAATTAGTACTTTTAACATAATTATTAATTCAGCTTCAGGTCTGCCTCAGGAAACTGTTTTGTTAAGATATATAGATTCAAAAATGATACAAACAGATTTCCAATAAATTAAGAAATTAATCTTAGAAAGTTTGTCTCCAACTTACTGAAGAAGTGTTTATTCTTCTTTAATAGCAAAATCAATAAAAGTTTTCATGAGTAAAAATTATTGTTGAGATATCTAAAATATCCAATGCTCAAACACATCAAAATTTATCGAAATTCTCTATGATCTTCAGTGGGATAGGCTATACTCCATAGAAGCTCTTATAGCCAGTTCTCAGTGTGTTAATTGTTTTTAAGAGATATTGACTCCTTGGATATATTCCTAGCCTGAATGTGGGAAAAACTATGATCATGTTTTAATTCTGTGGTCAAAATAGAAAACGCTCACAGGAAATAAGACCTTCAAGAAGCCGCATAACTTGCTTTCGGTTGATTGACGATTATGTGATAAACTGAAAGGAATCGAGTAGAGAGGATTTCGACAGATTATTTCATTGAGTCATATGCTTATAAACGAAATATAAATAATCATGAAAATCAGATGTTTATCGAAATTATTTATTTTTTAATATATTACTAATTTGAGCGATATAAAAGAAGTGAACTAAATGTTGAAACAATCATCTAGTAGAATTAAAAGAGTAAGGGCATTTTTTTAGCAGTCCTTTTTGTAATCTCTGTGACAGCAGTGGTAGCTAGTGCAGATCACGACCATGGCCATTGGTGGCATCATGACCACAAAGATTTGGACTACGGCCACTGATGGCATTATGACCACAAAAATTTGGACTGAGACCATTTGTGACATCTGATGATTGTTGGGTACGAGACCCTTTCTACCAACAATTAGTATGGGCCTGCAACCAGTGAATATGGATACCTGTAATAGATTCAAGTTTTAAAGTCAACTTTGCTTTTATTGCAATGTATCTAAAAATTTTTAAATTCTAATTGATTCTGTATTACTTTACTTCATCTCAAAACATAATACAGAGCCAATATCTTTATTTACAAAGCTTCTTTTTTAGATTTTCATTTTATACATAGTTTTAATGTCTAAATTGGTGCATCAATAAGACAATCAGAACAGAAGTTGGATCAGTATAACCATCGGCTCTGCATCCAACTTTTTGCAACGAAGGTAAAGGATAAAGAGCCAACCATATTTTAGAAAAATTTAGTTAGAATATTTACAAGTTTAATTTATTTGATTTGTTCAGATAAAGTTCCTTTATTTAAAATGCTATTGAATTCTGCTGGCTAATTTTAAGTGCTTTTTCATAGGCTTTTATTGATTTATTAGAATTGCCTAATTGGCTTAAAACATAATTATTTATACGTTAAAAATTGATGTCACCTCATAAATCAGCAGACCTTAACGTTACATATTCTGGATGTACTTTTACTAAATTCGCTATTTTTGTCTAGGTTTCTCCACTTTTTAAAGTATCAGCATGTGGGGAATATATTGAATTACCAAATGTAGCAGTATCATGTGTATACTTTAGCCCATCAATAATTCGAAAATCTACACGAAAAAATAAAAAAAGAAATATGAATGAAATTTTTCGAGAAAGGTGATTAATAATTAAAAAAAAACCACTTAATCACTTTTCAATCAGGCTGCTAGCATTATAATGTGCAATTTTCTGATGTGAAATTTTCAAGACAAGGTAACCAGTTTATGAAAATATCTATGAAAGATCTAGCGTCACATCCACAGCCACAGTCACATCCACAGTCACATTCGCATTCATAGTCACAGTTACCATCATGTGCGCTTACTGCTTTAGCTGTGGCTTTTTTATGAGGGTTTTTTCGTATATTTGTGTATCATTTGACACTTTGATTGAATAACTTTAATTTATTTTTGGATGTATAGAGTAATTTATAGCTAAACTTGGAAAATTTTTGATTATAAATAAGTAAGCTTTATATAAAACTTCATTAACTGGCTAGATAATTTTTGGATTATCAATCACTAGGAGCCAAGAAGGTCATAAAAACTGAATATCGTATGCTACAAAACAAAATTGAAACATGATTATAAAGATAAAAAGGAAATCAACATGCATTCACTTGAAACTAGATATGGAGAAATGGATTTTTACATATATCAAGACGAAAAGATACATATACATTTTACTGAAGAAGAAATTCATGAGTAAGAACAACTAAAGAAGGAATCAAAGAATAATATTAGATCATGGTGATTTCATAAATAATAAAAAATAATTATTAATATTTTATTGTTTTTTGATTGCAAAAAAACTTATATGAGATTGTTTTTCGTTTCTAAACTATTTTTCACACAATTAATTTAAAATAACTATGAAGATAATCATGTATTGTAGTGTAGGCACCAGTACACATACAAACCATACATCAAAAGAAAGGGGAAATAGCCAGCAGATATGTAAATAAAGAATTGCTTGGAAGAGTTAGTCTTTTTTTGAATTCAATATACCTGCATCAGTATATACTCAACTCACAACTCTTCCAAGTTCTCCTTTATATTTTTTAATGCTCTTGATTTGGTAGAATGTATAATTTTCTGCAAAATTTGCTCTTTACTATTTAATCTTCTTTTTTAATTATTATTCTGCGTGATTAAGATAGGGTTATAATAGATAACAAGATGGTTTCCATGAATTATTGGGCCGTGGAGATTTTTTTGTTGATTTTTCGTTAATGACGACCATTTTATAAGAGTTGTTTAGTATATTCAAGTATCCTTTGACACTTTGGTTGAACAACTTGACTTCATTTTGGAATTTTTATATTAAATTATGGCTAAACTCGATTAATTTCTGAAAGTAAATCAGTAAATCTTTATTAAATCTAATTAACCATCTAACAGTCAAATAGCAGATAGCCGATCAGATAATTTCATGAAGTTAAATTTGCGCACTTGAACCAAGTTCATAGTTCATTTACCATAAAAAAAAAGATTTGAATTGACAAACAAACACCCCTAAAATTCTATTAATTCTAATAAAAAAGTAGTGAAACTGATGTTGAAACAATCATTTAGTAAAGCAAAAAAAGTATTGATTATTTTGCAGCAGTTCTTTTTGTAGCATCATTAACTGTTGGAGCATCAAGTGCATGCCATTCGCATGGACATCATCACTGTGGCAGCGCTTACTGCCATACATGTAGGCATGATGAGTGCTACCAATGGAGTATCTCGTCACAAATGTAGCAGCAATGGCGAAACAGTCTGTGAGTGCTAATTCTTGACTAATTTAAAGTTAAATCATGTTCTAAACTGTTTAAATACATGAAAATACCAGTTTACATCGAAAAAAGTATTATGTCTTCCATTGCGTGAATATACTGGTATACATTGCTTGGCGCACACCATATGACTATTTGTTTGCAATGTATACCATCACCTGTTATTGCTTCGTATACTCACATATCCTACCGAGCGTCCATCACTCTCTTACTTTCTACAATATACAGTTATCCACTTAGTTATTTTAAATTAATTATACAAAAAATAGTTTGTGAATAAAATTTACTTCACCATAAAATGTTTTAAAACCAAACGATATTTTTATATTAATTATATTTAATTGGGCACAACACTTGTGTTACATTATCGGTTTCGGCAACGATACATACCAATTATAGTATCCATCTTTTTAGTTCCCTGCTACTTTCTCCAGTACAATTTCTGAGCAATTCTTGATCAATATTAGGGGCTTCTAAAGCTGAAAAAATCAATCCGTTTCTGATGCTGATAAAGGACCCTGATATTCAACCAATTTTTAGAATGTATATCGAAAATGTTCTTGCTACTTCTGATTTACGAATTTTAAAACGGCTTGCAGCTTTAGAGACATGTATGGGTTTGAATGATTTTCAAGATTTAGAAGACGATCACCAGATAACAATACCTGAGCAGTTAACAATTTTAGCTCAAAGAATAGATAACATTGAAGAAAATACAAAACATGAATCAATTGCAAATGATATTATAATTTCAGAAACGATAACTGAAAAGCGCGAAACTAAAGTAAAGCAAGAAAATGCCAAAAAGCACCTTTATATGCATCTAATTTTAAAAGTGAGACAAAAGATATAAGAAATAAACTAATTCCCGCAAAACCGATTTATATCCCTAAGAGTTCGATTTGGTGAGTAAGCATCTTATGTATTTTAATTTCTTTAAACAATTTTTTTACACTAGTATAAATATACTTTTAAAAATTTAATATAGTTATTTTTTTCTCGTGAAGGAAGATACCTTAATAGATAAGCTGTTATTATTGGTAAAATAACACCAAGTAAAAAAGAAGTTACCAATGATTTATTGTTTAATGACCCATTGCTTAATGACCCGTCAAGAGTTGATATCAACTTTCATCACATTGCTCATTAGGACAATAATGTAAATATGTTTTTTGATTTATCAGCATTTTATACACTTGGTTTTCGAGACTTTTTTTATATCTTCTGGGATTGCACAATTTTTTCATTAATTCCACTAACAATAGCCTGCAATCAACCAAAACTAAACATAAAAAAAGTATTTTCTTTTCTAGAAATAGTTTTTACATTAAAAGCTCTGCATCGATGGGAAAATAAGAAACCGAATATTTATCAGTAAAACTATTAACTTTCCATTAATTTCAACGAAGGACAAAATAATGAGTGCTGTAGAAGACTCAAATGAAATAGGGCAATACAGATGACCTTAAGGAATGTCATTATTGCCCCGAAAATTAGAAGACTACCCCTTTTAAATTATCCATGGAGATAACATCTTTCAACATGAAGTTAACAACAATAAAATATTGTTTGTGCAGTTAGTGAGATCATCAATCCGATACTTTTAAGCTGATTTTCCCCGAACTGTTTAACTCGTTCTACTAACAGACTGAGTAATCCCTGTTTTTCATTGGGAAGAAAAAAATACAAAATCAACCACATTTATAGAACTTTCGGTACACTACCATTAAGATCGCAGTAAGCACCTTAACATTAACGGCTTACTTACAAAAGAATATTATTTATATATTATAAGATTATGTTAATCATTTATTATATACATTTCATTTATATAACAATAGTAGGGTAGAATTATCTAATATAGGAAAAGAATTTCTAAAAAATCTGACTCAAAAAGCCTAATGGCAAAGAGTTTTTGCGTCTATATTCTCAAACTTGAAGGGGAGTTGAATGAATGGAAACCTGAGAAATTTCGGGCGAAAGAAAGCTGAAGAAACAGTTTTTCGCAATATAGAGGATTGGAAACATACCTTTGATGCTGTGCCAGACCTGATTGCCATATTAGACACTGAATTTCGAATTGTTCGTGCAAACAACTCCATGGTAGCAAGTTTGGGTATGACACCAAAGGAGTGTATTGGATTGACTTGCTATCGGATTGTCCATGGAACGGATGAACCTCCCTTTTTTTGCCCGCACAGGCAGTTGCTTAGTGATGAGCTTGAACATACTGTAGAGATTTGTGAGGATTTTCTTGGTGGTTATTTTATAGTAAGCGTCTCGCCACTGCATGATTCAGAGGGAAAACTCACTGGGTGCATTCATGTTGCCCGTGATATCACCAAGCGAAGAGAAGCAGAGGTAACTTTAAAAAAAGCATATGATAATTTAGATAAGTTAGTTAAAGAAAGAACATGTCAGCTTGAAAAAGCTTATAGCTCGCTAAAAGAAAGTGAAAATGGGCTTGCTGAAGCTCAAAAAATGTCTCATATTGGGAATTGGGAATTGGATCTTATAACTGATGAAATATATTTGTCTGATGAATTGTATAGTATTTTTAAACACACTTCACGAGAATTAGTCTCACCTTACAATGACTATTTAAGTTATGTAAACCCCAAAGATCTAGACCAGGTGGATAATGCCTTTAAGAAAGCTATAAATGGAGAACCCTGCAGTATTGATCATAGAATTATCTTAGCTAATGGGGAAGAACGCACAGTCCATTTACAATCCGAAGCTATTTTTGATGAAAAAAAGATTCCTATGAGATTGCAGGGAACAGTTCAATATATTACTGAACGTAAAAAAACTGAAGAAAAAATTCAGAGCTTAGCGAATGTTGTAGAATCATCAAATGATGCTATCCTTACTATGTCTCATGATGGTATTATTACTAGCTGGAATAAGGATGCAGAGCAGATTTATGGTTATTCATCGGAAGAAATTATAGAAAAAGGTGTCTCGATACTCTCACCAGATAATCTCAAAGAAGAAACAAAAAAGCTAATTGAAAAGGTTAAACTGGGAGAGAGGATCCAACGTTACAGAACTTCAAGGTTAAGAAAAGAGGTTCCGTTGCAAAAAATCCTTTCTAATGATACAATAGAATAAAAAGAAAACCAAAGATAGTAATATGCTATCTAATTCCTTTAAATGGAAGCATTACGAAGGAGAAATTATCCTATTGAATGTAAGATGGTACTTAAAATATCCATTGAGCTATATAAATTTAAAGGAAATGATGATAGAAAGAGGAATTCAAGTTGATCACAGTACTATAATGAGATGGGTGCATCAATATTTCCCTGAGATAGAACAAAAGATCAGAAGACATTTAAGACTAACAAACTATTCGTGAAGAGTTGATGAAACCTATATCAAAGTAAAAGGTAAATGGAAATATTTTTACCGAGCAGTTGACTCAAATGGAGAGACAATCGATTTCATGTTAAGTGCAAAACGAAACAGAAAAGCAGCGAAGAGATTCTTTAAGAAAGCTTTGAGTTCTAATCATAATCAAATTCCAAGAGTAATAACCGTTGATAAGAATCCAGCTTATCCACCTGCTATAGATAAACTAAAAATTGATAAAATACTACCTAAAAACGTAGGCATTCGACAAATCAAGTATTTGAATAACATTATAGAACAAGATCACAGATCTATAAAGAGAATCGTTAATCCAATGTTAGGATTTCAGTCTTTTCGATCTGCTAATAAGACTTTAAAAGGAATTGAAGCTATAAATATGATCAAAAAAGGACAAGTAATCGATTTAAATTACTCTGTTCTTAATGAAGTCAAATACATTAATCAATTATTTGGTATAGTTTTATAATGTTAGTACATTTTCCTTGAATGTTTTGATTTTTATTAATCACGTATAGATTTACATATTTTGTTGAAGTTTTTGCAACGGAACCGAAAGTGTTACTAATCTTGCTAAAGACATAATCAACTATGTCATTTGGGGGATATTTTAAGCTCAAGGTTTTCTCTCCGACCATATACAAACCTGACTGGCTTGATCGTTCTATTTGTAGTTACCATGCCAGTAGAAATGTAGATATGCCCTTCCAGGTGCCCTATCCAAGACAGTTGCTCTGGTGGAAATTTCATCAATCTCCACTTGTGAAAAACTGAAAAGTTCAGATATATACCTAGCTTGCCATCCTATAAAAAAAAAGTTAGGATCTTACAGGGGATTGATAACTACATATAGTCTTTTTCCGGTTGTTTTCTCAGCCTTATTTAGCGTCTCTCTAAGCAACTGAATGGAAAGATTGAATTAAAAAATAGAGAAAACTAAAAATAGAAAGATAAAATTATCAAAATGATCTGTAGTTGATGAAAATAGATTGTAACACAGCAAAAATAGTTAATATTACAATATAAAGTCATATGCTCATAAGTTTTGTCAAACCAACTGGGATGAAAATAGTACTGAGTTTAATCAGAAAATAATGTATACTGTCAAACTTAGGTATCATAGACACACTGTCAAATTTTCATTGACGATTTTAAAATTCTAGGGATTATTTCTGATCTTGTTCACAAGGTTTTTGATGGCCTCAGCAACCTGATATTCCGAGTCTCCCCAGTGGACAACAACTCCTTCAAAGCCGGAAATATTTACAAGGCCAGAATTTTCGGACCTGCAGCAACGCGTAATGAAAGGTCCTGATGGTACCAATATTTCGAATTCTAATGGACATATATTTATGAAGAAGTATTCAAGTTCCGGAAAGCGCATTTCAAAAATGGTCTTTGAGATCTCACACCCTACAAGCAGGTGTCCGTTTTCGACTAATATATCCGAATCCAGGTATTTTCCTTTGAGACCAGACGCGCTGCATGGAAAAACAGTATTTGGTCCTTCAAAATGTCGAAGGTCAATTAGCTTTTCAACAAAATGGACCTGCAGGTCACCGAAAATCCCACTGGCTTCAAGCCTCCTTACAACCATGGAGAGCCAGGAAGGCTCAGGGGGAACGACGTCAAGTATCTCTATATGAATAATACTGGAAAGATCAGGTTTATGAACAAATGTAACGTGCTTATCCGAGCCTGTAAAAATTATAGTATTAACCTTGCCTGAGCAGAGGTTTACTGCAGTCTCAATCAGGAGGGTACGATTCCTTAGATTAAGTTCCTCATCATACTTCATCACTTCTTCTCCAGAGGCAATGAGTTCAAGGTATTCAACTTTTCTGAGCAGTCCTTCCCCGCTTTTTTTCACATAATAAACCTCATAATTGGTATTGAAGGTATCAGAATTTTCCTTTTCAACGATGAGGTAATCAGTCAAAAAGTAAATAAGTTCTTCAGCAGCTGAATTAGTGGATAGCTTCATACCCACAAGTTTATATTCGTCAGGAAAGATCATAGGTAGCTGTTTTTTTGAGTGGTTATAATTCTTTCAAATAGGCCATATATCTAGTTATTCTTTACTTACTCTGAACTTTCTTCCTGTGAGCCACAAGTCCACCATCAGTAAGTATCTCTAGTAGGAAGTCCGGCAGTTTGTTTCCTTTGAATATACTTTTCCCATAAACTTCAACCTCACCTTTTAACAAATCAACTCTGACCTCACATACATCCTTACATTCGACATCTGCTTCCATGAGAGGCAATCCAACATTTATTGCATTTCTGAAAAAAATCCTTGCAAAAGACTTTGCGATAACGCAGGATACTCCGGCATATTTCAAAGCAAGGGGAGCCTGTTCCCTTGATGAGCCACATCCGAAATTGGTTCCTGCAACAATAATATCTCCCTGTTTCACTCTTTTTGCGAATTCTGGGTCAATGCCTTCCATTGCATGGGCTGCAAAAACCTCCATATTTTTGGTCCGCAGGTATTTTCCTGGGATAATCACGTCTGTATCAATATTGTCTCCAAATTTCCAGATCCTACCTATGATAGGATTTATCACTAACCTTCACCTACTGATTATGTTTTTTTATAGTATATCTAACTTGACATTGGAAAATTAAATTCATTTTTTACTGTCACGATCGATTTTCACCAAAATGCAAACCATTTTAATAATTCTTAACTTACTATTTTTGGGTCGTATCAATGAGTTTTGATTAATTCCAAAAAAACGATCCCAAAATAAATTTGAGCAAAATGCAGAGAGATTCTTGTACTCACTGATTTCAGCATCTACAAAACAAAACCCACATTTTTTTCTTTAAACCCACATTCTGCAGATGTACACAGATGTATAATTTATTTGCCGATTTGCCCAATATTCTTCCTTAAAGACGTGATGAACATTTAAACCACTTCCGTATTGAGAAAATAGTTAACATTTTTGTGTATATATACGGAATGTCGGATGTGACATATCCTATAGGAGATTATTACTGAGGATATATATAAAAATGACCAATAGGCAGGGAGTTTAAATAGAGGTTTACTTTGCCTGAAAAAGGTCTAGATCTCATTTATTTTCAGTAATTTTTATTTATTTCACTAAGATATCCGCAAACTGAACAAGTGTTTAACTTTGAGAGTGAAACTTCACTGAAATTTCCTGAAAATCCATTCCAAAACAGGAAGCTACCATCCAGAAGGTTTCCTCTTTCTGTCAGGAATTTAATTGCTTCATTTGCCTGAATAGAACCGCTAACTTCTGGAGTTACCCCTAAAACCGGCAAAACTTCTTTTTTGGAAATACATGAAAAAATGCTGTAAAAGAAGGAGGTTTTCCCAAGAATTATGGTTCCGTTGCAAAAAATCTGACTCCCTTGCAAAATAAATGAAAACATTCACAATTAGGAAATCTAATCAATATCATCGCCGGGAAAAGGTACACAAAAGTAAAAATCATAGTATCAAACTGTGGAAATATTATTTTTGCACCACAACCTTAAACACCATTGTTTAATTTGTATTTTAGACATTTAACGGTTTTAATACTACAGTTTTTCAGTTCAAATGCGTAAGTCCTATCCCAATTGTCGAATCAGATTAATTTTAAGAAGCATCTTAAAGCTGCATTTACTGGCGAATCAATGGCAAACAGGACACACTTGGCCTTTGCAAAAAAAGTCGACTAAGAGCCTATCCGAAGAATAATATACTTTCAATTTAAGATCATGTGTGGTAACGACAAAACGGAAAATTGTTCAGGACTACGAAATTTCTGAAGATTATTGGAAAAAATAGAACCTTTACTACCTATACCTAAGCCAAAAAAGAAGTCTGGAAGACCTAGAAAAGGTGATAGGAAAATAATGAGTGGCATTTTCTATTTCCTTTTTACTGGTTGCCAATGGAAAGCATTGCCACGATTTTATGGAGCTCCAAGCACTGTACATGATCGATTTCAGGAATGGCAACTATCAGGCTTATTTGAGAGCATGTGGATGGCTGGTCTTGTTGAGTATGATTTCGGAAAAGGATTAGAATGGGAATGACAATCAATTGATGGTGCTATGACAAAAGAACCATTAGATGGAGCTGGAACAGGAGCCAATCCTACTGATCGTGGCAAAAAAAGGTACAAAAAGGAATGTTTTTAACTGATGGTAAAGGCATACCACTTTCTGTTGTCGTGGATGGAGCCAATCGTCACGATAAAAAACTTGTAAAAAGGACTTTAGACGCCATATTCTTTGAAAGACCTTCTCCAGAAAACATAATTCAGAATATATGCATGGATAAGGGTTATGATTTCACAGATATCAGAAAATTGGTTGAAGACTATGGTTATACTGCGCATATCAAAAGTCGTGGAGAAGAAAACATAAGAAGAGACATACCTGGTTTTAGGGCAAGAAGATGGGTTGTAGAAAGGACACATTCTTAGCTGAATAGATTCAGAAGACTCCTTATAAGATGGGAAAAGAAAATTGAAAATTACCTTGCTATCCTACATTTAGCATGCGCATTGATAACATTCAGATCAGCAGGACTTTTCGGATAGCCTATAAGACACAGTCTGTATGAAATAGGACCCTCTTGCTACTTTGTTCTGTAACCATCTAAAGGTAAATCGATGTAAATGTATAATTATAGTAATCATTTTAACATTAGCAGATACCTTAACCAAATACAAATATGAGTGATTGAAGATGGCATCAAAAAATGAACAATTGTGGAGCGATTTAATGCATTTTCTTGAGTCAGGTAGATCAGCTTAAGGAATAATCAAAAAAATCTAATGGTAGAGTTTGGACTTAGTATATTTATTAGCAAATGTTGGGATATTTAGACTTATATCCTTCTTTTGTGCGATTTGGTTGATTTTTATGCCACAATCCACCTAGCTCCCTGTACTTTTCTTTATGGTTTCTCCTCTTTTATGTCTCCAGTTGGACCCATCAATCTAGCCAGCCATTTTGTTTCATCAAAACTTTCAAATATGATCTTCAAAATCAATGTCAGTGGTATGGAAAGCAGCACACCTGCAGTTCCAAGCACATAATTCCAATAGATCAGCGAAAGAAATAAGATACCTGGAGATAATTTCAGGCCTTTACCTGCAAGTGAAGGAAATATAACATTTTCTGCAAGCATATTGATAACCAAGATAACGACAATAATTGCAAGAGCACCTACAGGTCCATATTTGAACAGTGAAAACATTATGGATGAAATAGAAGATAGAACGAGACCAATGTAGGGGATATAACTGAACAGGAATATAAGGACGCCCCAGAGAATCGCAAAGTCGATCCCTCCGAGAAAGAAAAAGATGACAATTCCGATGGCTGTGATAAGATTTGTTTCTGTTCTTATGATCAAAAACCCTACTAGATTCTTGTCAAACTTATTAATCCTCATTTGGAGTTTGGATTGTTTTTCAAGTTCTGAATTCATTTTTTCAGGAGTATTGGTGGCATCTATTAACAAGGGTTCCGTTGCAAAAATTTCAAAATAACCATGTAAATCTATACGTGATTAATAAAAATCAAAATATTCGAGGAAAATGTACCAACATTATAAAACTATACCAAATAATTGATTAATATATTTGACTTCATTAAGAACAGAGTAATTTAGATCATTTACTTGTCCCTTTTTGATCATATTCATAGCTTCAATTCCTTTTAAGGTCTTATCAGCAGATCGAAAAGACTGAAAACCTAGCATTGGAGCAATTATCCGCTTTATAGATCTCTGATCTTGTTCTATAATGTTATTCAAGTACCTCACTTGCCTAATTTCAACGTTTTTAGACAAGTTCTTCTCATTTTTCAGTTCATTCATAGCTATCGGATATGCTGCATTTTTATCAACTGTTATTACTCTTGAAATTTGGTTATGATTAGAACTCAATACTTTCTTAAAAAATCTCTTCGCTGCTATCCTATTTCGTTTTGAACTTAACATGAAATCAATTGTATTTCCATTTGAGTCAACTACTCGGTAAAGATATTTCCATTTACCTTTTATTTTGATATAGGTTTCATCAACTTTCCACGAATAGTTTATCAGTCTTAAATGTCTTCTTATCTTCTTTTCTATTTCAGGGGAATATTGATGTACCCATCTCATTATAGTACTGTGATCAACTTGAATTCCTCTTTCTATCATTATTCCCTTTAAATTTCTATAGCTCAATGGGTATTTTAAGTACCATCTTACATTCAATAAGATAATTTTCCCTCCAAAATGCTTCCATTTAAAGGAATTAGATAGCATGTTACTATCTTTGATTTTCTTTTTATTCTATTGTATCATTAGAAGGGATTTTTTGCAACGGAACCTTAATTAATTAACATTATACTAATTATTAATATTTGATGTGAGTTAATTAAAGTTTAATCCTTAAGTATGAAATTAACACTTTATCTTATAAGAAAAGTGATTTTATAGTCACTTAACAAAATTTATCACTGATCCTAAAATTAGAGACGAAATATGGAAATTACGGAAAAAGCCGGAAAAAGGAAACTTAAGCTAAGTTTTTCAGTTGCTTTCAGTGCTTTCCTTCGTTCAACTTAAAATTCTAAAGGTAGTAGGAAGATGTGTACACTTGATGATAAATTAATTTTTCTAAGATATCGAAGTTTTACTTTTTATTCGAGGACTAAAAGCTGGGAAAAAGTTTAGGAAATATTATAATAATTAATATATAATAATTAGGATTTGTACATACTCAGTCATAATAATATATATTGAGATCGATTTGAATCCCAAACTAATGTGCAGGAGATGGATGAAAGTGGAAAAAAGCGGAAACCTTAAAGAAATTGGATTTCTTCTTAAAAAATTCACAAATGCTCATGGAATTTCAGGTTCTGAAGATAATATCCGTGATCTCCTTGAAATGGAGATAGAACCCTATGTAGACACTATCCGGAGTGATATCATGGGGAATCTTATAGCTACTAAAAAAGGAGACAGACCTTCTGTAATGCTTGCTGCTCACATGGACGAAATCGGGCTCATGATCAAGTATATTGATGATAACGGATTTCTCCGTTTTGTAGAGATCGGAGGATGGTTTGACCAGACACTCCTCAGTCAGAGAGTTCTAGTTCATGGCAAGAAAGGCTCAATTCCAGGAGTAATTGGTTCCAAGCCTCCCCATTTGATGAAAGAAGATGACAGGAAAAAGCCTGTGAAAATGGAGGATATGTTTATTGATATCGGAGCGAATGACAGGGATGATGCTGAAAAAATTGGAATCGAGATCGGTACGCCAGTTAGTATTGACCGGGAATTTATGCCTCTAGCAAATGGCAAGGTCACTTCAAAAGCTTTTGACGATCGTGTGGGAGTTGTAATTCTCATAGAGGTTATGAAACAGCTTTCTAAGCATAACATTGAAGCAAATATCTATGCTGTAGGTACTGTTCAGGAGGAAGTAGGACTGAAGGGAGCAAAAATCTCTGCTTTTGGGCTTGTCCCTAACTTGGCTCTCGCTCTTGATACAACTGTCCCAGGAGATTATCCGGGTATCAACAAAACCGATTCTTCCCTTGAAGTCGGGAAAGGGCCTGTAATTAACGTAGCCGATGCGTCTGGAAGAGGCCTTATAGCCCATCCTCAGGTTCTTAAGTGGTTGAGGGATACTGCAGCCGAAAATAATATTTCTTATCAGTTGAACGTTGGTTCTGGAGGGACTACTGATGCTACATCGATACACCTCACAAAAGAAGGTATTCCCACAGGCACTGTTAGTATAGCCACCAGGTATGTCCATTCCCCAGTTGAAGTTCTGGATATCTCAGACGTAGAAGCAAGTGTCTTGTTGATTGTAAAAGCAATAGAAAATGTTAGCAGATATTTCTGATCCACTTCCCGTAGAGTTACCAAGAATACATCTAGTTTCTCAATATTGATCGTAGCTTAAAAATTAATCTAACCTTTAATGAATAATCGTTGGTAAATAGGCAAACAAATTGTACATATGTGTACGTCTACGGAGTAGCGTGTCATGTTGTTGAAAACAAATTATAAAATAAATTCTGCATCTACTTTGTTTGTGTTTTTATGCGCAGCTGTATTCGTATCTCGTGTATTATCGACCATAGACAGGTAGATGCTTTGTCAATGAATCATAAAGAGAAGCTTAAAAGTCACTTGGCGATTCACTTGCAGCAACATCATGTTTTTATGATTTAATTCAATTTTAACAAGCTCCAAAATTTCATTGCCATTCTACATAAACGTTGTTTTTGCTATTCACAGATTATACAAAATTTAGAAGCAAGGGAAAAAAACTTTTGTTATTGTCTAAACCATAAAATTTGTATATTATTTCTGCCAATTTAAATTACCAATTCATTGGGCAGTGAAATAGTATAAAAGGCCAATTTAACATACGTGATTAAATTCACATTTGATCTTTCGATGGCAATTCACTAATTTGTTTTTAGAAGTTTTTGAAAGCTAAAATTAGAACCAGCTTTCTACAAAATAAAGATACAGTAATGCTCAAAAAAGGTCTCTTGGAGAAGACTTTCATTTATTTGAGCTTTTTATTAGTAAAGTTTCATACTTGTTTTTAAGCCAATTTAATATTAAAAAAGTATATTATGTTCTTGTATCTATTATTGAGAATTTCAACAAATCCCTATATTTTGTCATATGCTTATAAATGGCGCATAAATAACTCGTGAAAATCAGAGGTTTAGTAATAAGTTTACTCTGATAAATTACGTTCGGATCCTGACCGCAAGTCGTCTTGAAACTTCCTAATAATATAATGTTATCTAAATATATCTAAAGCATCCATTAAAAAAGAATTTATTTTAATGAAATTAAAATTTTATTTTTTTGCATATTTTCTGGAAAAAATATGTAGTCCTTTATCATCTGCTTGCTTTTGTTTTAAAAATGCAAATGGTGTATTTTCTGTTCTCTTTGTTACGCATTCCATTGAGGTTATTTAGAGCAGATCTTCTTAAATACATGAAAACAAAAAATTAGTTCCACTGGAAATTTAATTCTGAAAAAATCAACCACTTAATAAATGACAATTGGATATTTTTACAAATCACATATATTGAAAAAAACAACCGCATTTTAAATTGAAAAATCTTGAAAATGAAAAAGTCTTCTCTGTAGCAGAATTAATTTTTGCAGGAGAATCTCTGAAAAGAAACTTGAGGCCAGAAGAACCAATGAAAAGAAGCTTATGAGGGAAAGACTCTCCAAAGGAAATTTTTCAATGATCCAGCTCCTGGTAGATAGGTCTCATATTTTGATATCCCAAGGAGAAAGCATCATCTAGATAACTTATTTACCGGGTTCTGTGATAGAGTGGCAAGATGGTTTATATCTTTTTCTGGTAACTAGGCGACTTGCGGTCAGGATCCGAACGTAATTTATCAGAGTAAACTTTTTACTGCAGCCAACTTACTAATCGTGATGATATTCTAACTATAAAAACTTCAGTTCACTTTATGTGCAGGAAATTCCGCAAGTTTATCTGGAGAAGATGGTGTGCAAAAGGGGGGCGGAGCTTATAGTTGATGACCATTTAGAGCCTTCCCACTATGCACATCCCCACAGATAATATGGCAAATCGAGAGGAGATATGTAAGTGTTCTTAAACTCCAAGCAAACAAACGCGGCGAAGAATTCGCAAGTTAATAATTAAAATAATTATCTTTCATATTTTAAGAGTAAGTTTCAGAGAGAAAAAGCTGCAATGTTGATCAATTTTGATACTCATCAGGAGATTATTTAAATACTAACTGTGATACTTTAACTCTGTTAATGTAGTTCAATTAACAGGCTGGAAGTATTTTATGAGGTAGTATCAAAATAATTGCAGCAAATAATTGGTGATATTTATGAAAAGAAGGGCCTGGAAATTCGGAGACAACGTAGATACAGATGCAATAATACCAGGAAGATATCTGGTTTTCAATACTCAGGAAGATCTTGCAAAGCATACATTTGAAGGTGTACGCTCAGAATTTGCAAAAAATGTTCATGAGAATGATATCGTGGTCGCTGGAAGTAATTTTGGGTGCGGATCCTCACGCGAGCATGCGCCACTAGCCATTAAAGGGTTGAAGATAAACTGTGTAATTGCAAAGTCTTTTGCAAGGATTTTTTTCAGAAATTCAATAAATATAGGAGTTCCTGTCCTTGAATGCCCAGACACTGACAGGATCGATGATGGAGATGAGCTTGAGGTAAACCTTTCAACCGGAGTTATTGAAAACAAAACAAAAGGAGAAGTCTACCAAGCAACTCCACTCCCTGACTTCATTCGAGAGATCGTTGATGTTGGAGGGCTTGTGGAATATGCTAGAAAACTTGTCCCTAAGCGCTAAGGAAAGGGAATCTTCCCGAGTTATACTTCTTAAAAATAGTAAATATAAGTTTAAAGATACCGATTTTGATTCAAGAGATACTTATAATCACTGACTGCTTGAAAAATAAAAACATAATCATTAGTCTACAGTTAAATAAAGTAATCTCACATAAATAAAGTAATCTCACATAAATTAACTTTGTGAATCTTAGTCAGTAGGATTATTGATTGTTGTTTAACCCAGGCTGGATAGTCATTAAGATATAATATTTTCCTTGTTTGACAGTTCGTAATAAAATAGGCAAATTTGCCTGTAAATTCGGAAGGAGCATAAATATGACGCAGTATAAGATTCCGGTTCTACCAGGTGACGGAATAGGGCCAGAAGTCATCTTCGAAGGCAGAAAAGTCATAGATGCAGCCGGTGAAAGATTTGGTTTTGATATAGAATGGATTGAATACCCGCATGGAGCAGACCATTACCTCGAAACAGGAGAATTGATTTCTGAAGGGACCTTAAAAGAATTATCCTGCTACCCTGCCATTTACCTCGGCTCCATTGGAGACCCGAGGATTGCTCCAGGAATTCTTGAGAAGGGAATCTTATTAACTGCACGCTTTTATTTTGATCAGTATGTCAATCTTCGCCCGATAAAGCTCCTCGACGGAGTCTGGACCCCGCTCAAAGACAAGACATCAAAAGATATCGACTTCGTGGTGGTCAGGGAAAACACAGAAGATTTCTATGTTGGAATAGGTGGCAGGGCTAAAAAAGGCGAGAGCGAAGATGTTCTCGAAGTTAAAAGGACGCTCTACTCAGCAAAATTTGGCCTTGATATCGAGACTGACAGTGAAGAAATAGGGTATCAGATAGGCCTGATTTCCAAAGAAGGCACAAAAAGAGTAATAGAGTATGCCTTTTCCATTGCCGAAAATCGAAAAAAACACGTCTCATCCGTGGACAAAGCAAATGTCCTTTCCGACATTTACGGCTTATGGAGAGAAGAATTTAACACGATATCTGCAAAAAATCCGTCAATTAAAACTGATTTCAATTTCGTTGACGCTATTACCATGTGGTTTGTGAAAAACCCAGAATGGTTTGATGTTGTCGTAACCCCGAACATGTTCGGAGATATAATCACCGACCTCGGAGCAATTATTCAGGGCGGTCTTGGCCTCGCTCCCGGAGGGAACATTAATCCGAAAGGCACAAGTATGTTCGAGCCCATTCATGGCTCTGCCCCCAAATATCAGAATCAGAATAAAGTCAACCCGATTGCAACAATCTGGGCAGGTTCTATGCTCATCGAGCAACTAGGGGAAAAGGAAGCTGCAGACGCAATAGTGAATGAAATCCAGGGAAATCTTCTTGAAAGCATAGTCAAAACTTATGATATGGGTGGTAAGAGTAGCACCTCAGATGTAGGGAGCGACATTGCAAGAAGAGTTATGGACAGTTAATTCAAATCTTTCTTTTTTACTTTTTATTGCTTCTGTTTTTCCTGTCCATTCTTATTTTCTTTTCTTTCTTATTTCTATCGTTTTTTAGTCTCTTTTACATGCAAATTCTAGAAAATATTTAGATGGCTTCTATGGAAATATTTATAGCTTTGCGGTTTGTTTATGAATTTAGAGGATTTCGATAAAACCTTGAATTTCTTCATATGCCTATAAATGGTATATCAGTGATTCGTGAAAATCAGATGTTTGTAGAAAGCCTTTATATTATCTTAATTATGCCAAAATTCGGGAGAAAAAGTGTGCAGTGTGCATTATGTCGGAATAAGGAGTGCCTCAAAGGCAAAAACTGTTCTGTTATCAAATCGGGGCTTAAATTTAGTGGCGATGACCTTAAAGCAATAAAGATTTCTTCCTGGCTCGCTTCCAGTCATGTGAAAAGGACAAAGCTAGAAGAAATTACGATTTATGCAAAACGGTTGGGGTACAGAAGAATAGGAATTGCTTTTTGTATAGAATATGAAAGGGAAGCCCGGCTTGTCTACGATATTTTGTCAAGGTATTTTGAAGTGTTTTCGATTTGTTGTAAGGTTTGTGGTTTAGATAAAGCGAAGTTAGGGATTAGTGCATCGGATGATTTGGAATTAGAGGTTATCTGCAATCCTATAGGACAAGCTCTTCTTCTGAACGATGACTTTACCGATCTAAATATTATTCTTGGGCTCAAAACAGGGTATGATATTCTTTTTATAAAATACTCTGAAGTTCCTTCGATAACCCTTCCTATTCAGGAATTACCTCAGTTATGGGATTCAGGAATCGATATTATTGAATGAACGATACTAGATTGTTTTTTTTGAGTCAAAATTCCGGGAAAATACATGATCAAAAAATCTAAGCGTGCATCTTGATCTGGTTTCTATACTGGCTCTGAATACTTGAAAATCAGAGCTCAAATTTCTGTTATATTCAGGGATTTAAGTGTTATGGTATAGTTAGACTTTTGTACCCAATATGAAGACAATGATTTAGGAAATCAAGGCTTTCCCTTCAGGGTTTATCAAGATTTCGGCAGAATACGATTATATATGTATTGCCTGTTTTAGCAAGAGGGAATGCTTGATTTCTAAATCAGTCTTCTCTCGCATGATCAGGAATATGGATATTGTTTTTAGGAGTAATGTAAAAAGCCAATAAGTGACTAGTGATAGATGAAGAATAATCTTCCAGTTTAATGAATTTGAAAATAAATAGTGCCTCCTATGTTATCAATATCTGCAAAACCTTTGAATTAAAATATGAGCTTATATGGTGTGCATAGACTGAGATACAAAATCTAAAGGATTTCATAAATTTCTAAATTTTGTTCATGCTTAGAAATGCTAAGTAAATGATTCGTTAAAGTTAGAGGTCTACCGGAACTCTCTATAATTCAACATGAAAGTACGTACTAAACAGGCTCCTAAAGTACTTTCGTGATCATTTTTCTATAACTAAATTATTTCACTAATTATTTTTATAGCTTATAACTGCGAATAACTCAGTCTCAACAATTTTCTTTATTTGAATTTCTTCCTTTTGACTCCTTGTCTAGTATTCTTATATTTCACATTTGTAATCTCATGCCATATAATTGTGGTAATTCTCCTTTTCAGAGCAATAATTTCCTCAGCATGTCCAAATAATCTCTTCCTCAGGTTAAAAAAATTTTAGGTTACTATTCCTTTTTCTTGCCGCTGCGTTAAAATTTGCGTTCGAATTCACTTTACTATCTCTAATTTTTTTTCTGTGATTCTCCAGTTATAGATTTTGTCCGTAAGTTGGTATAATCTCACAGCGGCTACAAGTTATGAAGCAAGCTTGTGTGCTGAAGAAAAATCCTTAAAATTATCGATTTAAGCAATTAGAATTTCTGCATCAATTTATTCAATACTCGGAGCGAATTAAAATTTTCATACCATTTTTATGCTTTCAATAAATATAATTACAATCATCACTCTTCAAAGTTTTTAATTTAACATCAAGATATTTTCTAAGATTCAGATTAGTCTGAAATATAACTATAGCGCTTTGAGATATTTCTATGTCCAAAAACTCACTTCTATGATTTTGTTTAGAATATTGGAAAAAGGCTTTCCATATTCTAATCAATGCTCTCACCGAAGAGACTCCTAGTAAAATAATTCTGCGATTTTTACCAAAAATATCTACCAACACATAATTTAAATTCAACAGTTCCAGATGCAAAAATGGAGATGAACCTCATTTTTTTGGATCTATTTTTTTGTGCAAATTTATGGGAAAGCCTAACATAAAATAGAAATTCGATATGATATGTTGGGAAAATTTTGATGGCTGAAGCACGTTATTAAGCACAAGTTGTGCAATGAATTTTGAATCTACTTTACTATCTTTATACGCATAAATGTCTCAAATTTCTTGTATCCTCAACTATAATAGATATGATTTATCAATGAATCCTAAATAGAATCCAAGAGTCAATTGTTGATTCCCTGCAGCAACATTACATTTTTCTGATATAACCCAAAATCTTAAGAGCTCAAATTCAATCATAATCTCTACCGAAACGTTGCTTCTGTTTTTCACTTGATATATGAGGATAGTAGCAATGAAAAACCTTAACTATTCAGCCTACCTAAAATTAGCTGGAATATATTTTTTGACGCAATGGAGACTTTTGATTACTAACTAAGGGGAAAATAGAAAACAGGATCAATAGCTGAAAGTTAAATAAATTTACCCACCGAAATTTGCCAAGTGAATCTTAATAAAGATGCTTGTTTATATTGTTTTTCCTGGCTGAATAGTTAATCAAAAATGTTTGGTAATGTCTAAACCACAAGACTTGTCTACTATTTTTAAAAATGCGAATCATCATTTTATTGAGCTGTGGCATTGACTAAAAACAAATTTAATATATGTGATCAAAATCATATTTGAGCCATCGATGACAATTCATTGATTAGTTTTTAGACTATTTGAACACCAAATTTAGAATAAACATCCTGCCCAAAATAAAAATAGAGTCGATGTTTAAAAAAAGGTTAAATTGAGGCTCTGTAGAAATCCTCTAAATTGATGCAAATTATTTCTACAACTTTTTTGTCTATGTTGTACACTATGAGTTTTAAGTTTAATTTCCTTTACTTGATTACGGAACTTTCTTGCCCGAAGTATTTCTCCAAACTTCTTTTTCACTACAGAGAATGTTGTCTCTGCCATATTCCTTTGATTGTATTTAATTTTGTCAAAGACCAGATGTAATTGTTTTCTATATTTTCCCCCGACTTTCTTCCTTTTTCTCTGCCTTAAAGGTATAATTGAGTCTGCCTTCATTTTTCTCTAATTAGAGCATGAATCGTTTCAGAATCATACCCTTTATCCATCACATAACATTCAGACCTTCTTATCCTATTTGATTTCTTATCAGAGCATTTGCATGTTTAATCTCGTGATCTGTTTTTTGACTGATTTTCCATCCTAATATTACCATTTTATTTGTGTCTACCGATATTGAAGTTTTCAGGAAGCTTTTTCGAAGCTTCCCTGTTCTGCGGGAATAATAATAACTTGCGTAGGAACTCGTAAATCCTATTGCATCAATCGCTGTAATAGAGACATTTTCTCCATGTGAGTAAAATAGCTTTAGAATCCTTGACAAAATGAGGTTAAACAGGGAAGAAAGAATTCTTGATACAAACTTTTGAAGAGTAGTGAACTGTGGAATCTTATCAAGATCAAGTTTTTTATACAGTTTATAGGGTCAATAAGTTCTACAAAATCACGATAGTCTGTGCTTATATACTCCTTCACTAAAACAAGAACAAGAAGCTGATGCTGAGTATAAACATGTTTGGAATATTTGCAGGAATAAAGCTTCAGTCTCGAAGACTGAACAGTTTCAAGGCTAGCATCAACAAATTTAATGTATTTATTCGATTTCAATATTGAGTGTTCCTTCGTTGTTGTGGGGAAAAATAAGGAGTTATATTATAACATAATAGCTATAAAATATAGTGTAGAAATTCAATTTAGAGGATTTCTACAGAGCCTAAATTGAAAAATACTTATATTATTTGTGACTGCTATTCGAAGAGTTTCATATTTGTTTTGAGTTTAAGAAAAGTGAAATGAAATTTATTTTTGTGTTACTTATTTTTATTCCTAACATCTTACTTCAAAACCTTTAGCTTTATCATTTATTAATTTCATTGATTTTTGCAATAAATTCAGTGTTCTGAATTGCATTTTGTAATATACCCAGTTCTTCTGGAGAAAAGCCGAGCGCAAGTCCAAGAAGCTGAGAATAGTGAAGTACAGGAATCGAGTAATTTGTTCCGAATTTCTCATTGACTGCAAGCTGTCCCCTGTCAAACTGGAGATGGCAGAAGGGACATGCATTGACAATACAATCCACATCTGCCTTCTGAATGCAGGCAAGTTTACGCTCAAGTATTTCCATGGATTCTGTGGCGTGTCCTGAACGTACTCCACCTCCTGCCCCGCAACAGATCATTTTGTCTTTGTAGTCCACGCTTTTTGGACCTATGGCTTCAACAAGCTCGTCAAAGAAAACTGGATACTCCGTTTCTCCAAGATTTCGGTCTTTTGATGGTTTTATCAGGTGACATCCATAGTGAAGAGCCACTTTCAAGTTAAGGGGCCTTGTAATATAGTCCTTGAGTTTATCAGGCCCAAACTCCTTATATAGAAACTCGATTATATGCCTTATTTCTATAGTTCCCTTAAATTCCATGCCAATTCTTTTCAAGCAGCTGTTTGTATAGGCTTTCATTTCGGGATCCTTTTTCAGTTCCATGTTAGCATCTGCCAGGGAGCTATAGCAGCCATTACAGATTGTCAGGATATCCCTTCCTAGTTTTTCAGATAGAACTATGTTTCGGCTTGCTAAGGCAAGCCATGTTGCTTTGTCAAAGGACTTGAACACCCCAGGTGCAGGGCAACAAGAGGCACCTGGCAAATCGCAAGCATCTACCCCAAGCTTCTGCAGGCAGAGCTTCGTTGCTTTCTCAATTCCTGGGTAACGGTTAGGTACGATGCAGCCAAGAAAAAGCGATAGTTTTGCCATAAATTCTACTCCTTATTTTTCAGCCATCAGCTTGCCAAATTCACAAACTATGGAAAGGGTTTTTAGTTCTTCGTGGGCTTCCATATACTTATGTGTAGTCTCAAATATGGATTCAAGTTCTATATTTTCCATTTTTTTCTGCATTCTTCGTCTAAAGGAACTGCTGTGCGTACTGCATCACTATTTATATTTAGATGCCATATATGCAATTTTTCTTGCTAGAGCATTAATCGCTTTTGAGAATCCAATTGATTTCTTATTTCGGCATTTTTTTAATTTGCTATTGTCCTTTCTTGCCACTGCCTGAGCAATCTGCGTTCGAATCCACCTTGCTACTTTTGATCATCTCGTTATGATTCTGCAGTTGTAGAATTTATCAGCATATTGGCATACATTAGGAACGCCTCAAACCATTATGCAAGTTTATCTTCTGAAGGAAAATCCGTGGAATTGCAAATTTCAATAATCAGAGTTGATGTATCAAGTTCCCTAATAATCGGAAATGTTATTGAAATTTCCATTTAGATTTTATGCTTTCTATAAGCATAATTGAAAATTTATGTATCTAAAGCTTCGATATTGTAGTTAAGTTGTTTTATAGATCCAGACATGTCGAGAATCTCAATGCTGCGCTTTGAGATCTATCTGTGTCCAGGATCTCTCTTATCTGAACATTTTTTCTACGAACATCTGTCGAAGAGGTTTTTATTATCTAAGCAACCCTTTTACCTGAAGAGATTCGTGATATAATTTTTTTGTCATTCTTGTCAAAAATTTCTGTAAACACATCATTTAGGTCAATATCTCAGGTAAGAAGTAGAATGACCTTAATTATATATATCTGCTCTTTCTTTATAACTATTCACCTCACCAAAAATTGGTTGGCTGATTCTATTTTGACGTAATATAATCTTTTGATTCCTAGATGATATGTGTGTAAAAAAATGATCAATAGCTTACAGTTAAAGAAAATAAGATTATCAAAATCTGCTCAGTTAATCATAGTGAAAATGATTATTTGTTTATTCTTCCCAGGTTTAGCAGTTGCCTTTTTTGTACAAGTCTATGGAGAATCTTGACATGAAAAACTAAATTCGCTATAATATTTTGAAAAATGTTGTATCTGAATCATTTTATTAGCCGAGGTGTGCAATAAATTCTGAATTGACCTTATTTCTATTTTCATGCGTAAAAGCTTTCATATCTAATGTGTTTCAAACTAGAAAATGTAGATGATTTATCTACCATAAGGAGGATCCTTATTTGGGATAAATTACTAGATTTTCTTTATACAAGCATGCTTTCTTTCAGATTATATCTTTGATTACATTATAAGACATTTATTACCTCTTTTAAATGCCTTTCTAATAATATATTTAAGTTCTTTGCGCATAGGTCGCTCCTGAAGATATGAATCATGTATATATTTTAGCACAACTCCTGCAATCAAACCCAAAATTATTCCAGCTACTATCCCCATTAATGTTCCCATTAACAGACTACCATATATATATTTCTCTGTCAGTTTTATACCCCTCTTAATATTCTATTTATTTTTATCAATTAAATTTCAACCTTAAATACATTAACGGAATTATTTGTTCGCTTTAAAGTAGTTTTTGGTAGGGTATTGGAAATATAAGTGATGTTATGACTTCAAAGTTTTTCAAGTTTTCTTCGCCGATTACCCAAGTTAATGTAATTAAATAGTAAGAAAACCATAGGCGAATTTTAGTAAATCATTTTGATATCGATTCTTAATTGAGAAAGATCTTGCAATTTTGGGACATACGAATAAGATTGAAGCTTCCAGTTAATTAATTTATCAGGTTTCAATGACTTCCATGAAATATTTGGGTATAAATGTTAAATTATATAAATACAAACCAGATCCAACATTTTTACTCTTGAAAGTTATAACCAGCTTGAAAAAAATAACAATGCACTGCTAAGATTCATTTTATTAAGTTATTGGAGGCTTCTTGATGGATTTGATTATTGATGATGAATTCAAAACATTGATTTCACCTTTATCCACCAATGAATCCCAAATCCTTGAAAAGAGTATACTTAACGAAGGATGTGAAGATCCATTTGTTTATAATATGACATCATCATATATCGATATAATCTTTGTAAAATTTGTGTAAAAATAAACACTAAAATTCTACACTTTTAAACATACTCTGATTCACGTTTAGACTCATATTATTAATTAATTACAGATAATTCCAATAAACCCCTATATTTTGTCCCATTTTTATAAATAGACATGCCAGATTCTTTAAAGTAAAAGGTCATTAAAACTTTCTATAACTGAAAAAAACATATCCATTTCTAAATGTAAATTTTTGCGTTTAATCATCTGACATATATATATAGTACTTAATAAGGGGATGCGGTAGAAATTCTCCTCTATTTCTCTTTTTCTTTGATTCTTTTATTTACTTTGGATTCATGATCGTTCTAGAGATGTATGTGATTGATGATAAATCCATTTTTGCAGGTTTTTGATGTATTATTTTTTTTTTGCGGGACAGAATTTAATATAAATAAATTTTATATTTAGTATAATATAGATAAGTAAATATATTTCTATATGTATTATATTCTTCAGATAATAATATTCTGACGATACAAATGAAATCATCTTCCTTGATATCTAAGTCGATGATCTAATTTACCAATATCGTAGACTCAGGGCTTAATATGGATGATTAATTGGTGAATATTCCTTATGTGATGGATCGCCGACAGGAAGCTGATCGAAAAATCAACAGTCTTAAGACTGTATTAAATTGAGCGAAAGTTAGGAGAGTGTTAATAATGGGGAAACAAATTTTTGGAAGAATAAAAAATACATTGACCATCTTGTTGGCAATATCTTTCATAATACCAATGACAGTTCTATCAGTAAGGGCTGATCAAAGTGATGCATTTGGAGATGAAAATGGAACATATGGCCCCGGATATTTTGGACCTGGAGACTTTGGACCTGGAATCTGTGGACCCGGAAACTTTGGACCTGGATACTTCTGTGGACCTGGATACTTTGGACCTGGAACCTGTGGACCCGGAAACATTGGACCTGGAAACATTGGAGCTGGAAATATTGGACCTGGAAACGTTGGTTATGAAAACATTGGAGCCGTGAACATTGGAGCTGGAAATGTTGGAGCTGAAAATGTTGGAGCTGGAAATGTTGGAGCTGGAAACGTTGGAGACGGAAACGTTGGAAATGGAAACTTTGGAAATGGAAACTTTGGAAATGGAAATGTAGGAGCTGGGAATGTCGGAGCTGGAAACATTGGAGCTGGGAATGTTGGATATGGAAACATTGGAGCTGGAAACATAGGAGCTTTTAACATTGGAGCTAGAAATCTAGGAGCTGGAAGAGTTGGCGATGGATACTTCGAACAAGGATGTAGTGGGCGCAATGAAGATTTTATACCTAAGAGCCACAGGCACTTAACATCCAAGAGTCACAAACACAAATCAAAAGTTAGCGGCCACAAGTCAAAAGGGAGTGGGCATAAAACAAAAGGTCACAGTCAAGACAGACATTAAGAAAATTGTGATGTAGGGAGATTTATTTGCAAACTTGCATTTTAAGAATCCTTTTAAATATCGAGCTTATCACAATAGCCATTTTGCGCTAGTCCTATTCATCTAGCCAACTTTTCGCAGATGTACCAAGAATGCAAGAGATTATCCAATATGTAAGTAGGTCGAAAATTAGTCTAGTTTTCAATGAATAACAGTGTGTAAATGGGGAAATGAATTCTACTTCTGTGTACATCTGTGGAATGTCTGTTTGAGCACAATTTAAGTATTGATTTGGGATTATAGATTTTGAAAATAACTTTTTTAATTTAAACAGCGCAAATTATTGTTTTTCAAAATTATCAGATTGAAATTTTTTAAAATAATATCTTTCATATAATCTGATAATGGAAACGGAATATTGCAAAAAACACATAAATAACATTATTTTATTTATAGTATAGATTTTTTACTAAAACGGATAACGATTCTTATGTCTCGAATTGACCCATTCCTCATATCAAAGGCACTCTGGCAGATTGGAGTCAAAAAGCGTCCTTTTATCCTTTCGCACGCTTTAAATGCCCACTGCAATATGAGCTGTAGTTTTTGTGAGCACTGGAAAAAAGTAGGGGATGAGCCTACAATTGAGGAGGTTTTTAGGCTCTTAGATAATGCAAAAGAATTTGGGATAGGGGTTTATAATGCTTGGACTGTAGAACCTCTTCTCCGAAAAGACCTGCCCGAAATTATGGCTCACGTCAAAGAGCTTGGAATGATAACTTCAATGATCACAAACGGAAAGCTGCTCTATGAAAGAGCTGAAGAGCTTGGAGATGTGGATTATCTTTCTGTTTCCGTGGATGGAATAAAGCGATATAAGGAAATCCGGCAGATGGATTTCGAAACATTGATAAAGGGGATAAAAAAAGCCATTAAGTTTAGAAAACTCCAGAATCAGAAAAACCCTATCCTAATGAATTGCGTACTAATGGGGAAAAATCTTGAGGACATTGAAACTCTTATTTTTCTTGCAAAAGAGCTGGAACTAAAAGTTTCTTTTGAGCCTATACACAAGTTTCCAGGGATAAGTGAGGAAGTCTGGAAAGATATCGCAATCAGTGATCTCAAAAAGTTTCGTAGCACAGTTGACCGTATAATAGAGCTTAAAGAACAAGATTATCCTATCATTAATTCCAAAACATACCTTCGAATGGTCAGAGAAGGGAAAATGAACTATAAATGCAGAGCCAGTGGTTTTATTATAGATGTGACTCATGACTACACTCTTGAGACATGCCGCGTGCAAAACGAGCCTCTTGGAAATGTGATGTTGGATGGTCTTGAGAGTGTATGGAAAAACTCGGAAAGGCGTAGAAGCGAAATTATACAAAATTGTAAAGGTTGTCTTTTTTTTGGATATGTGGAAAATAGCTTGATTCAGAGCCTCAATCCAGAAGTTTTGATGAATTATGAATGGATTTGAGGGATGGATCTTGGAGTATATAGTTTCGCCAGCAAATTTGTGGTTCAGTAGCCCGAATTTTGCTTTGTGAGCATGTAGCCAGTTTCACTTGCGTTGCTATTTCAAGCGAGCTTAAAACAGATTTGAGTTCAAGTTGCGAATAAAAAAACCAAAAACTGGATTTTTCATGAAATGCATCTTAGAGTCATTTTTATGTCTATTACTTACATTTCTAATAAATTTAAGAATTAAAGTGCATGACTAAACTGGTTCCACCTATCTTCTTTCAGTCTCCGATGTTCATAATCTCTATCATTTCACTGATTATTCTTATACGTTTATCAACGATAATGCCTCAGTCTCAACAATCTTCCTCTCTTGAATTTCTCAGATTTTATGTCAAATTTCATCTTCGTACGTTCCATCATTTGTAATCATATGCAGTATAATTTTGGTAATTTTCCTTTCTAGACTAATAAATTGCTTTTAGATATCCAATAGGTTTTTCTTCCAATTTAAAAAAAATTTCGTCTACTATTTTTTTCTTACTGCTGCCTGAGCAATTTGTAATAGAACAGTGGTTTGATAGTACGAATTCCATTTGGAATGAAACTTCATTTTTTCGTCAAAAGTATTTTCCGGCCATCAAAAATTTCACTAAATTATTTCGGCTTTGTCAGTTTTTAACCAAGAAGCCTAAAAATGAGGTTTTAATATGAAGTTTTTGTTCCATCTTGGTATTTTGCTATCAAATTATGTCACATAATAAATATTTTCATCTTTATATTTGTAATCTATTAAATTAAATCTCAAAAATTTGATCAGACTTTGAAAAAATTAACAATAAGGGGCAACCATAGTCTGGATTTTTATTTTGATTTACTTTTAGGTTGTCCTTTCTAAGTTCTTCTTGTAGCTTAAAATAGGTCCATGAGAATACTAACAAATATGAAAATGCAGATTAACGGAAAAGACGTAGATTCTTTGAGTGGCGAGTTTATTGATATTTTAAATCCAGCTACTGGTGAATTTATCGATCAAGTTCCTAGGGGCACTAGCGACGATGTGGCAGAAGCTGTTGAAGCTGCATCGTTAGCTTTTGACAGCTGGGCTTCCAGATCTTCTCAGCAGAGAGCTGGTGTTCTTTATAGGGCTGCAGAAATTGCAAGAAAGAAAAGAGATGAACTTGCTATTCTGCTTACTAAGGAACAGGGAAAACCTATTGTAGAAGCTAAAAATGAAATAGAGGGTTTTGCGAGCGTCCTTGAATATTATTGTGGTCTTGCCCATAGTCTTCGAGGGGATTTCATTCAGATCCCTCAAAATGGATATGCTTTTACAGTAAAGAAAGCTCTGGGAGTCTGTGCCGCCATAATTCCTTGGAACATGCCTGCTCTAATTATGGCCTGGAAAGTCGGTCCTGCTGTTATTTCTGGAAATACGCTTGTATTGAAACCTTCAAGCAACACCCCTCTTACAAACCTTACCCTTGCTTATATCCTCAGGGAAGCAGGTCTGCCTGCAGGTGTTCTTAATGTAATTACAGGTTCTGGAGAACTTGTGGGAGAACCTCTTGTTACCAACCATAAGGTAAAGAAAGTTTCTTTTACAGGGGATCAAGCTACCGGGAAACGTATAGCTGAACTTGCAGTCAGTGAAATAAAAAGAGTAACCTTGGAGCTAGGAGGGAGCGATCCCATGGTTGTCTGTGACGACGCGGATATTGAAAACGCAGTTATTGGAGCCGTTAGAGGGAGATTTTACAATTGCGGTCAGATTTGTACTGCTGTAAAGAGGCTGTACGTTTTTGAATCCGTAGCCGAAGAATTTATAAGAAAGTTTGAAGCTGCTATCCAAAAATTAAGGATTGGAAATGGGATGTTTGAGAATGTCGATATGGGTCCTCTCAACAACCAAAAGCAATGGGAATATATTAAACGACTTGTAGCCGAGATTGAAGAAAATGATGAGGGTAGAATAATTACAGGAGGTAAGGTTGCTGCAAAAAGCGCCTTAAGCAGGGGATATTTTTTTGAACCAACTATTGTTTTAGATGTCCCAAGTAAATCCAGAATTTTAACGGAAGAAGTATTTGGTCCTGTGTTGCCTGTCGTAAGAGTCAAGGACCTTGATGAGGCAATTGAAGAGGCAAATAATACTAGTTACGGGCTTGGGGCATCCATCTGGACAAAAAATTTAGATCGGGCTCTGTTAGGGTGTGAGCAATTGAATGCAGGAATTATATGGATAAATCAACATCTTAAGGTAACTCCTGAGGTGTCTTTTGGGGGAATTAAAAAAAGTGGATTCGGAAGAGAGAACGGACCTTATGCTCTTTCTGAATACTTGGATTTAAAAGCTATAATGATAAAAACTTGAATATAATGCACAAAGACAAAACTTTATCTAATGTTCACTTTTACGAACCACGATATGTGTTATACATTTATGATGAGCCAGTTGAGTTATGGCTCATCGACTCTTTTTTTAAAAATCATTTCAATAAACTGTGGAGTTTAATTTTTATATTTTGGTAGAAGCTGCATGAATTCTGAAGCTTCCATAACGGGCACGCTATCAATTATACAGATATCTGACCATGGAAGGTTGAAAGCTCCATATGCCTCAGCAGTTTCTGCTTCGTAAAGGATATAATAACGGTTTCCTGAAAGGTCAATCCACTGGTTAATGATATCGATCCCTTCTGGAACTTTCATTTTCTTAAAGTGTTCAAGAATTTTATCGCGGTTTGAAGGGTCCCAAGTGCTAACATCCATGAATAACATATTTTATCCCTCTCTATTTTACATGCTGTCCAATACACTTTCCCAGAAACTCGGCAGCTTTTTATAGTATCCAGGATTCTCCTTGAAAGCTCTCCTTAATACGAAACTAATATTTTACATGTCATGATATTTAACATGCAAGCTATCAAGACACCGATCGAACGTAGAAATTCAGATTTTTTAAATTTGCTTGTAGTTATATTATCTATCCTTGTCAAAATTGCAATTAATGACAAATTTGGAAAGACAGTTAGTAATGCAGAACTTAATCCTGCATTTACAGACATTTAATTATTATCCCTTGGACTATATAATAGTTCGTCTCAAGAAAATATATTGAGTTTAGTAGTTTTTCTTCCATAAAATAATATTGTAATTAAAACCCAAGAAAAAGCTTCTTCAGAAGATCCAATGTTATCTCAATTATCACTTCTTTTAAATGATTCCAGTTGCAGATTCCAGTTGCAGATTCGATCCTGCTTTAACAGATCCATTTATACTTCTCTTTGGGCATTCGGTTGAAGAGAACATTCATGTAAGGTAAAGGCAAGAAGGCTTCACGGTAAACTACATAACCTTTCCAAAATGTTCCTACTTATTTTATTACTAAGTATGCATTCATGCGGAAGGGATTTGCCCTGTGATTGTGAACATCTGTACTTGAGAAAACAGGAAATATCTTTCCAATATTTTTAGATAGCAATCCAAAATTTCTTTTTTTGCATTCAAAGAAATCTTTTCCGTTCTAGAGATCGGAAATTATGTAGATAATGTGTTTTTTATACTCAAAAGATATAAGATTAGTTTGTTCAATAACAGCTCCAAAAGACAGATCAGCTTTCCTGCTCAACCATTATTTCCATCTCCAAAAGGCTCTTATTAGGACTTACTTGGGCACATGCCGTTCTGTGATAATAGATATTTTTAGGATTTTTCGGATGTCTCCACGATTTTCCTTTGTGAGTTTATCCTGTACCCTGGACTCAACAGTTAAAGTCACCGCATCACATGCTATAAAATACCCTTCGATAATTACTCCGTGTACCTTGTTGTCATCGATCACAATCTAATTTCTTACTCATTTTAGGCTTTTTAAAGATCGATCATCAAAAATTAAAGTGGCGGAATCCTAATTGAGAGCTCTGAGAATTTCATCCGTTTTGCGTACCATGCCGATTCTTTTGAATATGAAGTTCACTGCTGCATTGTGCTGTTCCTCGGATCTGGAGGCCATAGCGTCCTCGGCAAAAATCTGGCGAAATCCGTACTCGTAGGCAAACCTTGCTGTACTCTCAACGTCAAAATCTGTTGCAATTCCACAGAGCACGATCGTATCAATCCCACGTCTCCGTAGCTGGAGTTCTAGATCGGTTCCGTAAAATGCTCCCCATTGCTTTTTAGTGATAACGATATCATTTGAAATTGGAGCAATTTCAGGTACAAATTCAGACCAATCTGGAGAAGGGGTTGCAGGATGGGAGAATGATTCGTCGCTTTCGGGGTTGAGAATCGTTGCTTTTGTTATTACGACATGAACAAGGAATACTAACATCATGTTTTCTCTGAATGTGTTCACTAGCTTTGCAGCCTTTTTGATAATATCTTTCGCAGAATAGGGCTTTGTTGTCTGTGAGGTTATACCTTTCTGCAGATCTATTACCACAAGGGCTGTTTTAGTTTTATCAATAACTAGTTCCTACAGATCATCACCAATCTGCATTAGCATTAGGTTATATTTATTCACTATGGTGATAGATCATGTATCGTTGATCAGAAAATGTAAGTTGGCTATGATTGAGTTCTGAAATACTTGAGATTGTTTTGAAAACATTTTATAATCCAAAATTTGATGAGAGATACTCATACCATAAAAGAAAAGTACTCTCCCTTTTTGAAGCACATGCTTATGATGAATAACTGGAGATTATAAAAACATCCAATATGGCGTAGATTTCAACTTTTAGAGGTTTATATCCTTCAAATTTATACCTTTCTTTAAGTCGCCTAAGATACTGTTAAAATTCATTCAATGTCATTCAGTCTACCTATATACAAACGTTTAACTGAGAGCTGGATCACTAATCTGTAATTTATTTAGAGAGTCTACGAAGTGTAAATTCATGCAGGTTAAACACGAATGATGACATGGAGCAGTAAATTTGATCCTTAATATCGATTTTTCGATTATTTAGAAGAGTCTCACAATATTTTTTTATTTCATCAGTAAGTGATTGGTTATAAGTTCTGATTCCTATGTAGAGCAATGATTTAGTAAACAAACTACTTTCATAACAAAGAAGAAATTTAAATAGTGCTGTTAATTTGTTCGTTGATTTTTTTTCTCAGAATGAACTAATTAACCTCTGTTAAAATTTCTCGAATAAAAGATGAAATATAATTGGTTTTTGAAATAATATATATGTTTGAATGTATACGAGAAACCTGAAAATAAGAGATGATTCATTCAAAAAGCTATTCAAAAAAGAGTAATATGTGAAAAAAATGGTTATATTGATATGTAATATTTGATGTAAGTAGTGTAAGAAAGAAGATTCGAAAATTCTACTCAATAATGAATTTCGTTGCATAGCAACTAGTGATCCTTATGGAATTTCAAAACAATGTTTAAAAAAAATTATTTGGAGGATTCTAAAAAAATAACTTTCAAGTTAGATAACGGATTTTAAGAGCTAATTTGAGATCTCTAATATTTCTCGTTTTTTAGGAAAAACTCAATGCTAAATTTATGGAGAGCCCTGAAAATAATAAAACATAATAATCATTGATAAGTTATTTGATTTTAATAATTTTAATTCGGAAGAAACTTTTGTTCAGAAACTATTTTTTTATTTTTAATTTAAAATAACTGGGTGATGATGTGTAATTATCCAGAGAGTTAATAGGTCAAAAAATTGGCTTTTAAGGAAGTTTTCTAGAAAATACGATAGAAACCGTAAAAATTTAATTCATGAACTCTTGAGTTTAAATTTTTTTTATAATAGGAATTATGCAATTGAATTGTAAAAGTCAAGTACAATTAGATGTTGAGATCTAAACTTATATTTTAGAAATTGAAGGTTTAATGAATTGATTTTTCAGTTTAACTGCATAAGTCCCATATTGTTTATCTCCAGACAGCCATTTAATTTTTGGCTAATCTCTATACGTTCTTACTAAATTTGATAGCATTCAATTGCTTTGTCAGTCTTAAACACAGAATTCCTCTCCCAGAGTAGTATCAATACACTCACGACATATCATTCTGGGAAGATCTTTCTTTAGCGTCAAATGGGCTAGCGGATATCCTCCTTTCATTGGCAACTCCACCTGCTTGATATGTTCTATGCAGAGGCCTTTCCCACAGACAATGCAAACACCTACTGCTTCATTGACTTTATTCTCTTCTGAGCAATCATAGCATTTTAGCATTCTTGGTCACCTCAACAAACCTCATTAAATAGGCAGTTCTCTTTCAGGGATTCATGGCAAGGTAGGCAGACAATTCTTTTGATATGCTCAAGGTCAGGCTTCAGCTCGATTGGATAATTTCCTTCCCACACAGGGATTTCCTCATGTATAAGGTGTTCCTTACAAACTCCTCGCCCACATACTATACAAATCCCAATAGCGTCCGTATCTTTTCCTTCTCTGGCGCATTCGTAGCATTTCATCGATTTTCCTCCACATCAGAAGAGTTGTTTCCTTCTCCGAACATCTCTACGTCTAAAACTAATGTAAGTATAACTAAATAGAGCTTTGTGGATATTTTCCTTACTCCTTTATAAGAGTCATCTCTTCCCCACAGCAAACAAGGATTCTACCTCCTACTTCCTCTACAATAACCTCATTGCAGAAGATAAGCAACTGTATTATTCCCCTTTAGCGTATAAAACAATAGCTAGCTCATTTCCCGTTCGTTGAATGTCGTACTCTTATGCAGTTTATAATTAATTCTCCTGTTCCTTAATTTCATTTGTAATTTATATCAAATATAACTTAAGTACTTCAAGTATAAAATTAAATACAATAGGCTTGGCAATTAAAAATAAATTTTTTCCAATTAAAGGTCTAACTTTATTGATTTGTCAGTTAAATAGCTAATTATTAATTACATATCTAGAATTGATACCATCACAGGCAAAGAAGGCTTTCTACTATCACTTTACCATATCACAGGCCTCTCATTCTCTGGCCTATATAATTTATCCACTGGTTTTACACTAGGTAACGTCTTGTAAAACTCAGACACATTGAAGACAACTCCGTTGACTCTAAACCTGTTTGGAGAATGGGGATCCGTAAGTGTTTGTATCCTCATGAATTCATTAGTTTCAGATTGCTTCGACATCTGGGCGAAGCTTAAGAAGAATCTTTGATCATCCGTAAATCCATTAATTATTTTTGGCTCTTCTTTCAATGAAAGTTTATATGCATGATAGGCTATCGTCAACCCTTCGAAATCTGCTATATTCTCCTGCAGGGTCAGGTTGCCATTTACATGTAGATCTGGCAGGATTTCGAACCTGTTGTATTCGTCCACCAAAATCTCCGCGTTTTTATTAAAGCTATCAGCATCCTTTACCGTCCACCAATTAGTTAAATTCCCATTTACGTCGAACTTCCTACCCTGGCTATCGAAATGATGAGTCATCTCGTGTCCTATAATGGTACCAATGACACCATAGTTGAACGCATCATCAACGTCCTTGTTTAAAGAAGGGAGGCTGAATGCCAGCTGGAAAGACTACTAGGACCTTATTAAAATCAGCGTAGGCGTTAGTCTCCTGGGGATTCATCTCCCAGAGCTTACGATCCACTGGCTTGCCCATCTTATCTAAGCCATCGAAACTGTGATGGAACTTAAATTTAGAGGCACGAATGACATTCATGACATATGAAGCATTATTCACTTCAAGCTCTGAATAATTCAGCCATTCATCGGGGTAGCCTACCTGAACATCCAAAACATCAAGCTTCATTAGGGCCTTTTTCTTGGTTTCAGGTTCCATCCATATCAAATTTTAATTATTTCCCTGAATGCTTTCTTTAGGTTGTGCATCGATACAGCCTGGACATCGGAGGCGTTGGAGATATTGTCTATCATCTTTAGCTCGTCTTTGATGGGATCCAGAAGCTGCTTTTCAAGGGTGGTATTATCCATTC
The DNA here is from genome assembly GCA_963733675.1 of uncultured Methanosarcinaceae archaeon. Classification (GTDB taxonomy): domain Archaea; phylum Halobacteriota; class Methanosarcinia; order Methanosarcinales; family Methanosarcinaceae; genus Methanosarcina. The sequence continues at coordinate 204,671 of CAVTET010000003.1, forward strand.
CCACAAAGTAGAACTTACCTATCTTCTGCTCGAGACTTCCCTTCGGAGCAGAGATGTTGTTGGCTGCGCTCTCGACTATTTTTTTGATGCGGTCGTAGGTTATGTCATCCACTATCTCAAACTCTCCATATTTGGATTTGTCCGCAGGCAAAGGATGGCTTTTTATCCAAGCTCCATTAAACATATTCATAGAAATTATCGCCAGGTTTTACTGAGAGGTTCATGCTCCAGGGGTCGAAGGCCTTTTCATATCCTGAGATGGTTGTATTACCCATCGAAGTTTCAGAAGAACCAAAAGCTACGAGGTTCAAAGCAATAATTAGTGCAATGCCAAAAGCGAATAGACATATTGCTCTCTTTATCTTCATGCATCCTCAACTCCTATGGATTCTAAGGGGCCTCTTAAACTGTAGCGTATAAAGGCTGTTTATTTGCATGTGATTAGTTTCCCTAGCCACATTTTTTTGGGATCAAACAAAGTACGTGAATAAGACAGGAATTAAATCTCGAAATTTGTTGTTATCCTGGTTTGCTAAATGAATATCCATAATTAGAATAATCAGTTTTATTTTTCTTCCATGTATATTATAGGAAATGTAATTTCAATAACAGCATCCTTGGATCTCATTCTGCTGTTCTACTATTATTCAGGACTTAAACTAAAATTCAGGACTTAAACTAAACAATTGGGTTTCAAAATAAGGTGCAATTTAGATCATTGTTTTGACTTCTAATTTGAATAATTTGAGGTTTATTGCCATTGATTTTTCAGTTAAACAGTATAGTCCAGTTTTAGAGCAATTTAACTCATCTAGATAATCTATTTCATGATTAAATTAGTCGGCTAGTCAGCGATAGATATTTTCTCCGAAACAACCGCTTATTTTCACCAACTGTTATCGCTTATAAGCGCCTTCACAATGTAAGTGTAGTCCTTGTTCAAGATGTATTCATAAGTTTCCGCATGTGAGATTGTTATCACCGCTAATGCTATAAGGAAGCAGGTAGGTAAAAACCTAAAGGTCTTATAGAGATGTTATTATATAATATCGGATATCATTTTGAATTAAATAATCAAAGTATTTCCACTCTTATTTAATAATATATTAGGAAATATGACTAAGGAACTAAGTATAAGTCTAAATAAATTCTGACTTATAAAAGTAACAACCCGTCCTAAAAAAATTAAAGAGTATAAATTTCGCTTTGATAAATTTTAACTGATTGTATGAAATTACTTAGAAAAGCAGTTTCTTAATCTCAAATTGATTGATTACTCCCAGAAATATCACGTAATGTTGAGCGAAAAAGGCAGTAGTATAGTTAGCTCGGGAAATATGATCCAATATATATAGTGTATTTCATTGATTATTCTATCCTCGTAATATCTAAAAGCAAACTGGTTATATGTGTTTCAGGGTAATTCTAAGTGAAATTTATTTATTCCTATATATTAATCCCAACTTGATAAGAATACTGTAAAAAAACATATTCAAATTACTTTTTGTAAAATACGTAAAACATGGGTAAAATTTTATTGATTATTGTCATTTAATAAGTACTTAGATAAGGGCAACAGTTTCAGCACTAAAAAAAACACCCTGATACAGAACCCCTTCTTAAATAGCGTCAATAATCCTGGTGAGCCCTAGAACTGGGATCGATTCAAAAAACAAACACAAGGAAATAAGCAATCCACTTTTAAATTTCATATTGTAGAAGGAATGCGGTATTCAGGAACTTGATGAACCTGCATCTCCAGAATGGGATGAAAAGAAGCACTTACTAGGAGGAATTAGAATCGAAGGAGTTTTTATGGCTAAGTTCAAGAAATTTTTACAGAACTTCAATGTTTGTGTTTATCAGTTAAATGATGGTTCTGCAAGAGTTTTATTTTCCGGATAATATTAATAAAATTTTTAGTTTTATTTTTTACATCATCACTGCCTACCACTGCATAGATTGCAACCAAGCAGTCAGCTCCATTCTGAATAACACTCTCGCAGTTATCCATGTTTATTCCACCAATAGCAACTACAGGGATTCTTATTGAATTTTTGATTTCTCTTATTTTTTCAGGGCCAATCCCCTCTCCGGCATCTTTTTTGGTAGCAGTGTCAAATATAGGACCCAGACCAACGTAATCAGCACCCTTGTTTTCTGCTTCGATTGCTTCATAAACATTATGGACAGTGAGACCAATTATCTTATCTTCGCCTAGAAGTTTTCTTGCAATTTCGATTGGCATATCATTCTGGCCTAAATGTACGCCTTCTGCATCAACTGCTAACGCAATATCAATTCTATCATTAACCAAAAATTTTGCATTATTCCTGCATATTCTCTTGATTTCTGTTGCTTCACAGATCATTTTTTTTGTACTCTTATTTTTTTCTCGGTACTGAATAATCTGACATCCTGCCTCAACTGCTTCCCTGACATCGGATAAAATCCCTTTCTTTGAGAACTTGGAATCTGTCACAAGGTAAAAGTCAATATATTTTAGAAAATATTTTTTCTGATTTATGTTCCCCTTTTCCATAGATATCTGCCCATCAAAATAGATTTTTAAAATCATGTTTTCCTAAATTTCGTTTGATTAGAATTTTTGATATGTTTGGAGATCACTAAAACTAACCACTAACTCTACCAGCAAATGATGGAGAGGATTTCGATAAACCTCTGATTTTACGAGTTACTGATGTCATATTTATAAAGATACTACGAAATGTGGGTTTAATCAAAACCTTCTCCATCATTTGCTGGTAGAGTTAGTGGTTAGTTTTAGCGATCTCCAAACATATTGAAAAGCCTCTGAATTTTTCTAATCAAATCAGATTAAAGAGTTTCTGTCGTCTAAACTTACTTTTCTTCAAAATTCATCATATTTTTTACTTTCTCATCTGAAAGATTGAAAACTTCGTCATACAAATTGACAATAAAACTTCCAGGCCCATTTGATTTCTCAGCCGCGAGTTCTCCTGCAACTCCAAAGTAGCATAAGGCGTCTTTGGATGCATCAAAATAATTGAAATTAATTGAAGCAAACAAACCTATTACCGATGCAGCCATACATCCAGTTCCGACAATTGACCCCATTTGCTCGTTACCATTCCTTATAATATATATCTTTTTCCCATCACTTATTATGTCTTCTTTTCCTGTCATCACTACAATAGATGATTTTGATTTTGCAAGTTCCTTTGCTACTTTTTCAGGATCAACGTTGATGGAAGTCGTTTCCACTCCTTTTGTTTCAGTGCTTTCACCTGCCAATTTTGCAATTTCAGAATAGTTACCTTTGATAATGTCGATTTGGACAGAATCAAGAATTTTAGCAGCCATTTCATTTCTAAATTTAGTAGAGCCAACGCCTACTGCATCAAATATTACAGGGATTTTCTTTTCGTTTGCAGAAGAAGCAGAGAGTATCATTGCATCAATGATTTCAGATGTCAAAGTTCCGATGTTAAGTACAAGCGCCGATGAAATCGCTGTCATATCGGCACATTCCTCGGGGGAATGTGCCATTACAGGGAGTGCACCAAAAACTCTTGTCATATTTGCACATTCGTAAATAGTAACCCAGTTGGTAATATGATGTATCAGTGGTTTCGTTTCCCTTATTTTTTGCAGTGGGCTATTCATTAATATTCTCCATAACTGCTTTATTTCGACTGCTTAAGATGTACATATTTGTATAATTTGTTTGCCTATTTACTTGCTATTATCCGTTAACCAATTTTAAATCATATATCTCTCAAAAAGTCGATGCTATTAGTGTCTAAAAAAAATTCTTTATTGCACTTCATACAAAAAACTATGAAATCTCTTATTCTGTAGACACAATTGTCTGGATACATAGTTCCATTTTATAGTGCAAACGTGGCTGCAAATATTAATAGCTAGTCAATTATGATTCATAGGGAAGTTTCCATCCCTACAACAATCTTAGTGGTGTTAAACTGGAATAAAATACATTACCGATAACCGACAGTTCTATAAATAAAACCCTATAAATTTGTTCAATGAATCCTAGTAAAGAAGGCTATTGATTTGTTTTAGTTTAGGATGATCAGTTACTAGTTTTGATCGGATTTTCGAGATTGAATTGGACAGTTTATATTGATGACGGAAAAAAACTTAATATTTGTGAACAATTGAACAGCAAAAATGCTAAAATAGAACAAAACCTTTGAATTAAATTTTTTTTGGACTTAAGATGAAAACTGACAAATATGTACAAATTTTCGATTAAATTTTTGAAGGCCTTAAAATGATTTTTTTAGCGAAAAAATAAAATTTCATTCTTGATAAAATTTATACTATCAAGCTAAAGATATAAATTACTCATTCTAAATCGCTAAGCATCAATATGAAGATTAAAAACAAAAGATGTAGGTTTGAATTGTGAAATTAAAACAGAAGCATGAAACCGATGCAAAAATTACATATTTATATTTCAGGTAAGTTCTGGTTAATTGTTGAGTTGACAACGTTAAACTAATGTTGGATTGTTGCTTACGTACCTGCGCTTTAGTTGATCCATTGAAGGAAATGTCTTTGTCAGTAATTTTTATATATTAGGAATATTTCCTTAAATTTGATTCTAATATTTGTATATTATATGAAACAAAAAACAGGAAAGGGAGAGCTATAAATATTATGACAATATCGTGCAAAATATAATTGTGTATGAAGTTTGTTCCGGAATTCCACAGAGCAAAAAAAGGCCTGTGGAATAGGTAGACACAATATGAAGAAGTAGCTATATATGTAAAGATAGAACTCAGCGTGCTTGAAAATTTATCATTTATAAATTTCATTGCAAACCTGTATTCAAAGATACAGAAGATTATTACAAAAATATTTAGAAGTAAAGTATCAAGGATGAATTGTAAAGTGGTGTAATTCAGATTTAATGAATTTGCCCAGCTATTCAACATCGATATGATCATTGAAGATCCTATTGTACCGCTGCCTACGGAGTTAATTGTAAAATAAACTTTTGGATCTAAAAACAAGAGTGTTCTTGACTCTAAAACAATAATCAATACAAATATAACCGGAAGAACTGCCAGTATGATCTGGATAACAGGTTTTTTCATGATGTCTATCTCGGATTTTTCAAATAAGCTCTCTTTACAGGTGAGGATACCAAACACAAATACTGAGAAAAACATAAAAAAACGGGGATCAATGATACTGAAAGTCTTTGAGAGTAATAAAAACACTATAAATATGATAAATGAATTAAGTAAAATATATCTTGCATCTTTTGAAAACATAATAATGAAGGGATAAAGGGTGTAGAATGCGATAATTAGACCGATAAAATATAATGTTAACATCGGGGAAGCGTAAGCTGGAGCAAGAAAAATTTGTAATCCTAAAATATGTATCAAAATATTAAAATAACCAAATGCACTATCTGCATGGGGAAATACAAAACCAGTATTTAGTTTTTGAGCAAATACCGAGAACACAACTATATAAGCTACGAGAGCTGCCCAGTAAAGAGGAAAAATTCTGAAAAGTCTTTTTTTATAGAAGGATAATAAACTTTGCAATGAATTTATAGAATGGTTGTTATAATATAACAAATATCCACTTATAAAAATAAATAGCCCTAAACCCATATTTGCGAAATAAGGATCAAAGGCATAAAGTCCTAGCTTACTGTAAATAGAAAATAAGAAGTTGCTCAAGTGAGCTGGAATAATCATAATTATTGCTAAAGCCCTAAGAAAATCAAATGCAATTATTTTATTGTTCATACTTCCAATTCCCATAAGTAAAATTTTGAATAAATCTGAATAAACGACTTTAATTGAACATTTATTAACGATCATTATCAAATTTTTTCATTGACAAAGACAATTTTGTCAAAAATTACCCAACATTGATACATATATTTGAATCATGCGATTTTATCATTTACTAATTTAGATAAATAATTGATTTGGTATCCAACTGACGTTAATAATATTATGCTTATAATTTTTCCTTACTTCTCAGGCTTTTTATTATCGATAATTGTAGTATTATTATATTATCAACCATTCAGATAAAAGTCTACTTTCGTGACCAATTTATAAAGTTGATACTCATCTGACGGAGCGCAGGAGTTTAGCTAAATGCATTCTAATAAATCGAAGACTTCGATTTTTCTTCGCTAGGAATCTTTCCAAATCTTTATCACCGATTCTTTTAGGGTCCATCTTCTCTGGTTTTAAAGCTACCTTCCACTATTTTAAAACATTACTTATCCCCAGAGGATGTTCTTTTACTGCTTTTTTATTCTTAAGTTACTGAATTTTGATTTCGCTCAAAAGTAAGCTATATATCTGCAAATCACTTCGTTTTTTCAGATAACTTTACATACGAATCACGAAGTTATGAAGTTGTTATTCTGAAACGTTTGGTCAGCTAATTATCTCTATCAATTCTTTCCATGAAGTTTATATACAAAGTATGACTTATTACTTTTCCTCTCACTCTCTGTCTCTAATTATCCTCATTTTACTTCATTTTCTCGAGGTTTATCTTTTTTTGTATTGCACAGATCTGAATGTATAAAGTAGCGTCTGGAACCTTTTTTTTATTTTCAAACCAAGGTACTAAGTTGTCACTACAACTATCCCACTATTTGTTTTCGTTGTAATCATTTGGAGTCATTGATATTTTTATTTATGGATGACCAGACTGTGATATTTTCGGGTATGTACTCAAGAAAACCAAGAAATTTTCGAAAAAAAAATACAGATTAAATGGGGAAACTGGAAAAGAAAATAGAGGGGAAAATATTTTTTTACATTTTTTGGGACAAATTTTTCAACTTTCAGAATGTGATCTATATGTTACTCCCAGCAAACGGAGCTATCCTTCAAATCTAATAATATACTCTTGTGACCCATTTATGAGAAAGTGTTCCAAGACTTCTGTTTCTAGTTTTTTTATTCTTCAAAACAATTGTGCTTTATTACCTTTCTAGCTGTCAAAAAAAGTTATTTTTGCACAGATATAAATTTGCGGATATGACAGCTGTCTGTTATACCTGGTTATAGGCGGGTTCACAAACTATTCTTGGATATAGAGCCGATATCCCTACATTACTACTTCAGAGGAAACTGCCTTTTATGTAGTAACTGCTGTTTCTAGAGAGTAGTTAAATGTGGCCACTGAGCTGGAGATATTCTGAATATAACTTGTCACTCATTTCAGTTTTGTGTCATCAAAGGATTTTTCCTACATCATTATCCTGTTTGCCTAAGACTTGATATTGATTTTTGTAGAATCAACACTTGTTTTTATTTATCGTTTGCAATAAGTTCAGACCTCTGATTAAATAAAAAATAAAAAAGTTATGCTTTCCGAAAGTTTTGGAGAAAATCAGCTAGAAGATAGAACATCTCATAATTTTTTTCTCAAATACGCAAAATCCATTTTTGAGGAATTCAGAGACACAATGTTTCCATCATTTTTTTTCAAGTACGACTTCCTTTTTATCATGGTTGTGAAATTTAATACTATGGGTTTGCCTTTATTTATCTGTGATAGTAACTTTTCTTCAGCTATTATTTAAAGAAGATTTGAAATACTAATAAGATTATATTTGCATTGTTGTTCGAGTACCGTAATTTCTTTATCCATTGGGGCTTCACCAGGATCGAGGTACAGGCTAACAAAGGGCTTTGTATCGGTGGCGAAATTTCTAGTTGTACTACTGCTGTAAATATGATTTCAAGTTGCAGAAATGCCAGATAGAACCAAATAGCTTCTTAAATTCTATAGATAATTTAGATAAGCCCCAAATTTTGTTATATGCTTATAAATATTGATAAATGCCTCGTGAAAATAAGATGTTTAGTCGAAATACTCTATGGAAAAATTAGCAACTTTTTTATTGAAAAAAATACTTATTTGCATATTCCAATGACATGAGGAGAATAGCATATGCCAAAAAACATGTGCTACTTTTTAGTTCATAATATTTGTTTGAAAGAATAAAAAAAGGAAAAGATTATATAGATAGCAGTGAGTTATCATTTTCCTATCAGGCAAGAATCCATAAAATTATGATAATGTGGCAATCAACAAGCCTGAGAATATTCGGTATTGAAATGAGACTCTTAGTACCTTGAATATTCCAGTTAAAAAGAAGGGACAATTATGAAACCATCAAATGTAGAACTGAATCCGAACAAACTGGTACAGTACCTCAACAAACCAGCAAGCGAATTCACCAAAGAAGACATTATGAAATTTATCAAGGAAAACGGCATTAAGATGCTGACTTTTCGTTATGTTGGTGGGGATGGGAGGCTTAAATCCCTAGCTTTCGTTATAAGAGACGAAGAACATCTTGACAACTTACTTTCCGCCGGAGAGAGGGTAGATGGATCGAGTATTTTTACATATATTGAGGCGTCCTCAAGCGACCTTTATGTCCTCCCTAAATATAGAACTGCCTTTGTAAATCCTTTTGAAGAAATTCCTACCCTGGACATTCTCTGTTCATACTTCGACAAGGATGGTACCCCCCTAAAAAGCGCTTCTGAAACAGTCATGAAGAAGGCTGCCCATACTCTGACTCAGAAGACAGGCTACGAACTTCAGTTAATGGGAGAACTTGAATACTACATCATTGCCAATAAAGATGAAGTCAACATGAGTTTCCCAGCGGTTGACCAGAGGGGCTACCACGAATGTAATCCTTTCACCAAATTCGACCAGCTCAGGAAGGAAGCAATGATGTACATCTCCGAAGCTGGAGGGAAAATCAAGTATGGACACTCTGAAGTCGGGAACTTCTCTGACGACAAATACTACTACGAGCAGAATGAAATCGAATTCGAAACAGATACCTTAGAAAACAGTGCCGACAGGCTTCTTATTGCGAAATGGATGCTCAGGATGCTTGCCGATCAATACGGAGTAGTTGTCAGTTTTGCACCGAAGATAACTGTAGGAAAAGCAGGAAGCGGGCTGCATATCCATATGAAGCTTCTGAAAGACGGTAAGAGTGTCATGGTCGAGAATGGAGATGTTAGCGACGTTGCGAAGAATGCAATGGTCGGTCTTCTTGACGTTTCAGCTGGCATAACCGCTTTTGGAAACAAGATTCCCACTTCCTATTTGCGTCTTGTTCCACATCAGGAAGCTCCTACTAACATCTGTTGGGGAGACAGAAATCGTTCTGCCTTAATCCGTGTACCCCTTGGCTGGTTCTCCGAAGAGTCCAGCAAGATGGTAACTCTCGCCAATCCGATTTATAATGAGGAGCTCAAGAGCCACAGTTACAAGTCGACCTTCGAATATCGTGCTTCAGACAGCACAGCTGATCTCTATCTACTTTTTGCAGCTTTTGCTGTAGGTGTTCGCCATGGATTTGAGATTAACAACGCCTTGGAACTAGCAGCTAAGCTTTATATCGACGTGAACATCTTTAATGATGAACATAAGGATAGGCTTGCACAGCTTGAACACCTTCCTGCTTCCTGTTACGAGTCCGCTCAGGCGCTGAAGAAACAGAAGAATATTTTCACGCAGTACGATGTTTTCACCGAAGGTATGATCAACGACATTGTGAAGGGACTTGAGGCCTTTGATGACTACCAGCTCAGCGAGAGGCTTTACGGCAAGAACGAAGAAATCAAAAAACTTGTGGACGGTTATATCCACATTGGCTGATATTAGTTTCAGCACTATAAAAACATTTTTCTTTTTTTTAAGCTAGTAAAAACCGCAGAATCCTGCTCATTGGAAGTAAAGGGTTGCTACAAACATGTTTTCGTTAGGTTTTTTCGAGTAATGTGCCTCTTAATTCTCAAGCTTCTTATTCCTTTAGCTTATGTTTTCCTGGAAATAGATTCTTTCTGAGTTTACTTTTCCTTTGAGTTTTAACCTTTCAGGGCGATCTCCTCTTGGCTTCTTCAACCTTAGACTCAAGGATACGATTCTGGGTTGATTTTATCTAGCTTAACGAAATTTATAGGGAGATTGAAATGACAAACACTCGGATTGATCAAAAATGAGCGATAACAGCAATCCAGACGAACTTGGTAACCAGGAAGAAAACCTTAATGAAAAACCAGTTCCAAAAATAACGATAATCTGCTCTGCCCTTGACCTTGCCAGTCAAAATATCAAAAACCACCTTTTAAATTTTAGGAAATGGGAGCATATTGAAATTCCAGAAAAATTTGAATTTTCTGCAGTCTGGGAATCTGCTGATGGAAAATTTAGGCTCGTGGAAATTGAAAAAATGCACGTTTTTCAGGATGGACTCGATGCGAAACTGGAAGCTGCAGAATTACCAGCTTCCCTCATAATCTTCGCATCCAAGCACAGTAGCAAGGAGAAGATCAATTCCCTTACCGTGCATTGCACAGGAAATCCTTCCAACGAAGCAAGACTTGGAGGCCGGCCTAAAGAACTTGCAGTTCCTTCTCCTGCTGCAATGAAATCTATACTTCAGGAAATGAAACTTCTGGCAGAAAAAAAAGGCATGAATTACGATATTACCCTCGAAGTAACCCACCATGGTCCCACAGAACTCTCAGTTCCTTCTCTATATGCTGAAATTGGAAGTACTGAAAATGAATGGAAAGACATGGATGCAGGCGATATAGCTGCAAAAGCTATCCTTGCAGTTTCTCTTGAAAAAATACCAGTCGCCGTAGGTTTTGGAGGCGGACATTATGCCATACGACAGACGGGGATTTTGCTTGAAACCGCCATCTCCTTTGGGCATAATTTTCCCAAGTATCAGCTGAATTTCGTTGATGAAACTCTTATCATGCAAGCTGTTAAGAAATCGAATGCTGATTTCGCTTATTTTGATCGAAAATCCATGAAGAGTGAAGACAGAAACAGAATTTCCGCAATTCTGAAAAAATTAGGCATTAGGGTTCTCAAAGAATCCGAAATTCGGGAACAATATGGTAATGGAAGTTAGATTCACCTGTAATCACTATATAAATCTATGAATTTATTCAGTAGAATGCAGATTACTCATTTCCATTTTCAGTAAATGAGTTAATAAGTATGGCATCAGCTATAGGCTTGAGTAGAGAATAATGAGGGTAGTTATTTGTTTATGGTCTCATAACAGCTTTTCAGATTGCATTTGTAGGGGTTATGCCGATTTCAGTTTTGTTATTGCAGCAATCGTCATGATTCTCTGTTACTTGTTGAAGTGTATATAAGGGAATTATTTAAAATCAAAATTTTTACTTGCTGAGATGATTCTTTTTCTTCGCAGTTTCCCTGGTATTAAATATGGTTCTTTAATCACATAGGAAGTTTTACATTTACCTACATTTCCAATGTAACCTCCCCCACTCTTTCCATACTGATACGATTTAATTGTGCTGAAAGTATTGACCTTAGAGAAAACCTGTAACTTATAATTCAGTTTTTTTTGAGTTTGTGTTGAAATTCAAACTAAAAATTAGTTCTTCTGAATGGCTGCCTTGTAAGTTAAAATATTGTTTTTTGATGATTTTTGATAAATATTATAAGTTTAACAATTAAATATAATATAAAGAATATGCTGATAAATTTATAAATATAATATTTCATTCGAAAAGTTTACTTTTCAGGGTGAAGTAATATCCATTTGTATTTTTTAATTCTCTTTCGCATCAATATATAAATCCATATCAAGAGGTTGAAAATGAGGAAAAAAAGATATGATAAAGCAAATAAAGGGTATATTCTCCGAATGGTTTTTGAAATAACTTTGCTAGCATTTTTAATTCTTATGAGTGTCGCAGGCGCGGCACTATTAGCAGATATTTCAAACTCCACCAGCAACAATGTCTCTAATTCAAACAACTCTGATGAAGCAATAAAAACACTTGACAAAGCACTTGAAATTAATCCACAGGATTCAAATGCTTGGATGTATAAAGGAAATGTCCTTTCTGATCTAAATAAATCCGATGAAGCAATAAAAGCCTATGACAAAGCGATTGGAATCAAACCGCAGAATTCAGAAGCTTGGAATAATAAAGGAAAGGCTTTAAATAAATTAAATTTAACAGTTGAAGCAATAAAAGCATATGACGAAGCAATTGAAATTAATCCTCAGGATTCAATAGCTTGGTACAATAAAGGAAATGCCCTAAATAAATTAAATGCAACAGATGAAGCAATAAAAGCATATGATAAGGCAATTGAAATTAATCCGCAGGATTCAATAGCTTGGTACAACAAAGGGCTTGCTCTATATAAGTTAAATAGATATGATGGAGCACTACAAGCATATGACAAAGCAATTGAAATTGACCCGCATAATGAGTTTGCTTGGAACAATAAAGGAAACACTCTAATTTATCTAAATAAATCTAATGAAGCAATAAAAGCATACGATAAAGCGATTGAAATTAACCCACATAATTCAGATGCTTTGAAAGGCAAAGGACTTGTTCTATATAATTTGAATAAATTCAATGAAGCAATAAAGCCAACATACATAACAGATGCGGCAGTACACACGAAAACTAAGGCAAAAACTGAAATTGCTGAGTCAGTAAGCACAAATGCAAAAGCCAAAAATGAAACTATTGAATCAGTAAGCTTACCCATAAATCCGAATTGGGGATTAAAGGATAAACAGCATTATTTAAATGGGTACCGTGAAGGATATACTGTTGGAGCTATAAATGGATATAATCGTGGATTTGATCTAGGAGTTAAAGGCTTGAAATATACCGGAGTAAGCCGCATAAATTTTGCACCAAAAAGCACTACTTCCCAAGATATCGGATACGCTGGTGGATATAATACAGGATACGATATGAAGTTCATTTCAGGATACAATGCAGGATACAATATTTACAAGCAGCAACATTTGAAATAAATCCTCAATAATTATTCAGAAATAAAAATAATCCACAAGCAAATCTAGCAGTTTACAACGTCAGCTGCTCCATTAAAGCATTGTAGAGCTTTCAACCTTCTGCATTACATTTTTGATGTATTGAAGGAACTGAAAATAATCTCCAAATTTATATTTTTTCCCTTGACCATACAAAGTGGAAGGTTTGATAAGTAATTCATGCAGATGCTGCTTCTAAAGTACACGGCAGTCCAAATACAACATTCTCACCGATCCGCTGTTGTATCTCATAGGTTAATTTCGAAAGTCTTGCCATGATAATCCAGTTTTTACTTATTTAAATTAATATAACTAATCTTATATTTAATGGATATTTAGTTTAATTATTCGTAAAGTTGGAGTTTAAACTAGTTTAATCAAAAATGAACCGTTTTCAGAAGATTTTGAAACGTTTTCTTGAGTTGAATAGGGATCTAACCCTGGAATTATAAGAATTAATCAAAAAACATGCAGATTTAGAGCCGATTCAAAAAGTTTTGTAACCTAGTATAACTTTTCAATGCAAACTTGTAATGGATACTCGGATACTCTAGACCTATTCAACATTGCTTTTATAATTTATTTAAGTTAAAAATTATTTTAGCTTATCATTTAGACTCTTTGATCAACAGTTGAAAAGCTCCTGCTACTACAAGATATACTTAATGGGGGAGGTCAATGTGATATACTTTTTCTGAAGGACATCAAGTTCTGTATAGGTAGCGATTTTTTGAAAAAATGTAATGTTAAGTTCTTTCCGTTGTAAAATTTGATATGATAACTTTTATGATTATCTTGTTTTGTACGGAAAATGCGAGTCGTATGTTATTGTTCTCAAATATTACATAGACAATGACTGTTTCCATGGATTTGTTGGCCATAGTGATTTATTTAATGATTTTTTGCTAGTTATAGTCTTTTTATACTAATTAATATATTTAATCCGGTATTATTTGAGATTTATTTATCAATTTATGGCTAAACTTGGTATTTATGTGATAATTAATTTTAACGAAAACGGTAAATGAGTACTGTTTTGAAGATCAATATAATTAATTTAAGCTTTGAATCCCGGGAAAAACGATATAATTACAAGAATTTTGGCTTATAGGGAACAAAAAGATTTGATGCGGAATTATTTTTTAATTAGAAATTATTTTTATGCAATTAATTTTAAATAAAACTGTCATTGGTATTATGAAAGATATTGCCAACAAGATGGTCAATGTAGTTTTTATTCTTCCAAAAAATTATATGGAGATAATTAGGTCTTATATCGTCGTGTCTACTACGAACAGACCTAAAAGAGTGAAAACTAAGCTGCATAATGGAGAAGGTAGTTAGTAGAATTACTTGGAATGTGTTGATATTATTTTGAGTTAAATATACTTGCACCGATATATATTCAAAGTGACTGTCTTTGGGCTGAAAGTAGAAACAACTCTTCCAAGCTTTCATCCGGTTTTTTTAATGCGAGTGCTTTGGTGGTAATGTTACAGCTTTAAACCAAAAGTTTTCTATGGATCCAATTGCTTTCATGAATTCATCAAAGTAAATAGGTTTAACGATATAGGCATTGGCATGAAGATCATAAGCTCTGAGTATATCCTTTTCAGCGCTAGAAGTAGTAAAAATGATTACAGGTATGTTTTTAAGGTTACTGTTTTCTTTTATTTCTTTAAGAACTTCATGTCCATCTTTTTTTGGTAAATTCAAATCCAAAATAATTATATTTGGAAGTGTAGAACCTAAAAACTTGTCCTTACCGTATAAAAAACGGATTGCTTCTTCTCCGTCTTCTGCAATATGAAGATTAGTTATAACTTTTGCATCACTGAAGAATTCTGTTATTAATCCAATGTCTCCTTTATTGTCTTCAACTAAAAGAATTTCCAAAGGCTTAGTTAATATATTCATTTTTAAAACCTTCATAAACAGAATTAGTTTTGCGTGGATCAATAATTATATATTAGGAATATCCTAAATCAAAACTTTTGGATCATTACTTGTTACAGACTTTTTATTTGATATACTTAAATATATCGATTTTTATCCTCAGAAAATTATCTAAAAACTTTTAATGCTACTCGAATATATACAAAAATCAGTTAGACACAAGATCTCACAAAAGTCGAACTAAAATGGAAAAGCTACTAAACATAGAATTCAGTTCCAAATTTAGTGTTGATACTAAATTAAAAATAATTAAATTATGAATCCACACCTAGAATCTACATCTATGTACATCTGCAGAATACTGTTTAAAGCATAATTGGAGATTTATGACTACTTCAGATCATCGAGGCGCTGATGAACCAAAAATTCTGGTCCAGGAACGGATAGCTGAACTGGAAAGAGCTAATCAGGCATTACGCACCAAAAATGAGATGATGAAACTCAAGGATAAACTCGAAGCCGAAATAACGCTTAGAAATAATCGTGTTCTTGAAGGAATCAACCGGATCTTCAGCATTGTAGTACAGGACAAAACAGAAGAAGAATTGGGAAATTTGTGTCTATCGGTAGCCTTAGAAGTGACAGGCAGCCAACTTGGTTTCGTCAATCTAGTTAGTGATGAAGAATTATTACACGATATTGCAATCAGCGAGATGAGATGGGAACAGTGCCTAATGTATGATAAGACTGGGCATCGCCGTCCCACGGGAAATTTTGTCGTTCATGGATTGTACGGAAGTGTCATAAACAGCGAGAAAAGTTTATTTACTAACGATCCGCCGTCACATCCCGACAGCATGGGCTTGCTGCGTGGTCATCCATTGCTCACTTCATTTCTTGGCGTGCTCCTTGTATTGGATGGGAAAACAATGAGGATGCTAGGGGTCGCAAATCGTGAAGGTGGCTATAGTTCCGAGCAGCTGGCGGGTCTTGAAGCTATTGCACCAGCGATTGTGCAGGCTCTTCAGAGTAAAAAGTCGGAAGATGATCTTCGTGAAGCTTACGAGAATCTCAAGTTGCACTCTGAGGAGTTGCAGATTCGGTCAGAGGAACTACGGAAGAGGTTCCGTTGCAAAAACTTCAACAAAATATGTAAATCTATAAGTGATTAATAAAAATCAAAACATTCAAGGAAAATGTACTAACATTATAAAACTATACCAAATAATTGATTAATGTATTTGACTTCATTAAGAACAGAGTAATTTAGATCGATTACTTGTCCTTTTTTGATCATATTTATAGCTTCAATTCCTTTTAAAGTCTTATTAGCAGATCGAAAAGACTGAAATCCTAACATTGGATTAACGATTCTCTTTATAGATCTGTGATCTTGTTCTATAATGTTATTCAAATACTTGATTTGTCGAATGCCTACGTTTTTAGGTAGTATTTTATCAATTTTTAGTTTATCTATAGCAGGTGGATAAGCTGGATTCTTATCAACGGTTATTAATCTTGGAATTTGATTATGATTAGAACTTAAAGCTTTCTTAAAGAATCTCTTCGCTGCCTTTCTATCTCGTTTTGAACTTAACATGAAATCAATTGTATCTCCATTTGAGTCAACTGCTCGGTAAAAATATTTCCATTTACCTTTTACTTTGATATAGGTTTCATCAACTCTCCACGAATCATTTGTTGGTCTTAAATGTCTTCTTATCTTCTTTTCTATTTCAGGGGAATATTGATGTACCCATCTCATGATTGTTGTATGGTCGACTTTTACTCCCCTTTCTGCCATCATTTCCTTTAAATTTCTATAACTTAATGCATATTTTAAGTACCATCTTACATTCAATAAGATAATTTCTCCTTCATAATGCTTCCATTTAAAGGAATTAGATAGCATGTTACTATCTTTGGTTTTCTTTTTATTCTATTGTATCATTAGAAAGGATTTTTTGCAACGGAACCCCTCTCTTTCTATCATCATTTCCTTTAAATTTCTATAGCTTAATGGATATTTTAAGATACCATCTTACGTTTAATAGGACAATTTCTCCTTCATAATGCTTCCATTTAAAGGAATTAGATAGCATATTATCGTTCTATTGATTTTCTCGTTATTCAATTGAATCCTTATTATGAATTTTTGCAACAGAACCTGATAAGTTGTGTGCTAAGAAGGAAACCACATGTATATGATATATTTTAAAGTTAATAATAAAAAGATATTGGCTTTCTAAAATTTAATACCTATGCAGATATATTTAAAAGTACTTAAATATATCCGCACTTCTCAAGCCATGTGAGAGACTTTATCCATTCTCCTTTTGGCTCCCTTGAAGTGCCTACTACAAGCCGTTTCATATTCCCAACTTCTTCAACGACGCCGCTTGCTTCAATAATTTCTGTAGGAATAGCTTGGCCAGCATATGTATGGGTATAGGAAATCACATGGTCGATTTCAGTGTGTCTGATCTTATAATAAGCTGGGCTGTCGAAAGCAAAGTCAGCGTTTGTTACCTCGGCTTCAATTTTCATTTTTACTGTATCCTTCCCGCGGAGAAGAGGTTCATTAATCTGATTCCACTCTCTCACAAAAAGTAGATCGAAGTAAGTGCCTTCAATCATTCCACGGTTTCCTTTTCTGAATTCATGCAGCATGAATTCATCGAATGAAATATCCGGAATCCTCTTCCTGTAGATCCTTTGCCACATCTCCTCATCGAGTTCTTCAATTGAGCCTTCCTGCTTTTTTGCAATTGTTATGATATCCCTTGCCCTGAACCATAACGGTCCGTAGACGACAAAATCGATATCCGAACTTTCATTTTGTAGGCCCAAGAGCATTGAACCCGTAACTCCCATACTTGTTCTGGGAATTCCAGACATGTCAAACACCTTTACAATCTCCCTAACTCGACTGTCGGAGTTTATAAGTTTAGGAATTATGTTCTGAGGACGAAATACTGTTTTTACCTCGGGTTCTGGAACTACATGAACATCCTGCACCCATTCAGGTCTATACTTTCTCATAAATTCAAAAGCCGGACCAAAATCATATTTTCTGTATCTTTTTCCATTTAATTCCCGTTCTCCATTTTCGTCCGGAATATAACGAAGTATGGATCTTATTCCATCCTTACAGAAGTAATCGGAAACAGAAAAAAACCAGTCATCTTTTGTGATAAGAAAATCCCTCAAGCGTGTTTTAATCATTCATACCCTTCCAGAAACTTAAAAGTATATCCCATATTTTTGAGAGTACTAAGTATGGATTTTTATAAATATTGTAATAAATAACGAAAAATATATTGCATTATTAATGTATATGATTCTCTGATCATATTTTTTTGACAGATGATACATACATAGAGTGAAACATAGATTGAGAAATAATATGAGTTTGTCAAATTTACCTTCTGCAGCAAGAGAGTGACTAATTTTATATGTATAAATTTATTTTAATGAAGCAGATAACAGGAACTTTTTTACCGAATCAAACATTTTCTCTGTAAGAAAATATTTTCTGAAACTCATTTATTGTATTACTTAGAAAATACTGAGGGTCACAAATAACAGTCCTTTATTTAGGGGATGAAGTGAGCCCTCAAATCCTTTGTTTTCTTTCACAACTCTAAATAATCGTTTATTCATCAGATAAGTAGTTTTTGAACCATTCTCAGAAGTCGTGCTATCCACTTCTAACAGAGATGTGATACGCATTGGAATTAAATAGCTTTAGCAAAGGCTATAATAAATTCACATATCAAATATTGTTGATACTTAAGTATCGACACAATATAGAGCCGATTTACCTCTAATATTTTTCCGCGTGGGAATCCTATCCAAATCTTTCTCATTGATTCTTGTATTTGACAGATTTTTTTCTTTTATGGTTCAATATCCTTTGATTTTTATGATATATTCCTATATCCTTAAAATATTCCTTTTACTTTCAATGTCATCATTTGATAGAAACTATAGCAAAGCGCTGTACACAACATCTTTAGATTCGCTTTTTTTACATTAGTGACAAGAAATTTTACTGCTCTAACATCCTTTTTGTTGCTGCATAAACTATCATAGATAGCTTTTTCGTACTGATTCTCTTGCTTCTTAATGTACCACTCATTGTTATAAGATGTTCTTTTACCAATCTTTTAATTGTTACATTATAGCCTTTTGATTTTACTCCAAGTATCCTCAGTCTATGTAAGCCACTACATTTTTTCTGATAAATAATCTACCAGAGAGTAACGTAGTTATGAAGCTGTTATTTTAAATACTCTGATCACTTCATAATCTCTGTATATTATTTTTCGTGTGAACTATTGAAGAAAAATTATAATTGAATAATAACAATCATTCTGAAATACAGCAAATATAAACTACTGAACTAACCTTTAAGCTTTTATAAATTAAAAAAGTATATATTGTATTCACCAGAATCTTCTTTCTGGTAAATATATACCAACAAATTTCAAAAATACCTTAAATCTATGAGCATCAAGTCCAGGTGCATAATATGAAAAATTTTCTACTTGATATGATACTCCTCTCAGAGAAAAGACAGAACGTGATTCTCCTTTTGCTCGAAGGGCCAATGACTATCGATACCATCAAAAAAAGTCTTAATGCTAGTGCGACATCTATCCAGCCGCAGATAAAAATGCTCAAAGAAAATCACCTTGTAGTCCAAGAAAACAATTTTTATAAGCTAAGCGAAATAGGGAAAATAGTAGCTGGGAAAATGAAACCCCTGCTAAATACTCTTTCTTTTCTGGAAGAAGATGTAAATTATTGGTTTGAAAGGGATCTGACCCAGATTCCAAAATACCTTCTTAGCCGAATTAAGGATCTCGGGCACATAACAATAACTGAACCTAAACCAGACAACATGTTTGAGATGAATGCAGAGTACGTCAAAAATGCTAAAACGGCAAAGAAGCTGGAAGCTATAATTTCTTACTTTCATCCTTTATTTCCTTCTTTGTATCTTGAAATTGCCGAAAAGGGAGCATTTGTATCTCTTATTCTTCAAAAATCGATCCTGAAAAAATGGACTGAAGAGCACAAGATACTAACAGAGAAATTTATAAGGCTGGCAAATACTAAATTTTTTGTCGGCACTGATTATGAAAAGATTCCAGCTATCACAGCTGCAGATAACTTCATGGCGATGGTCCTCTTCCCGAAAGAAGCTGCTTTCGACCGGAAATATCTATTCAGCTTTGAACAAGACGCTCTAGTCTGGGGAAAAGAATTGTATGATCATTATGAACGGCTCTCTTTAAGGATTTATGATATCGAGAAATGCAAAGAATAAGATAAATTGAAACTGGAAGTGCACCTGTAAAAAGCCATAAGACCATCAAATCTTGGTTTTGACCATCGCATAAGTTTCATCAAGTCAAAAGGTATGGACATTTTATCATAAAGGATTTTTATCTGTGTTTCAAGAAATTCAGGTTTTTCCCCATAAGCCCGCCGAGATCAGAACTTTGTTTCACTTTCTACCCATTATTAACCAACTTTAGTCTTTAAAAGGCAAGAGAAGGGATGACCTAAAATTAGTGTATCTAATTCCAGTAGTTCCATTTTGTTGTAATGCCGAATTCAATTTTTTCTTAAAGGTTCCAAGAAAAAATTCATCCATTCATCTTGACTTAACTTTTTTTGTAATAGCTTATCGAAAATTCAATATTGTGGATTTACAAAGTAGAAATTGTGAATAGTATATACTCAAATACGTTATAATCTTTTTGTTTTTGATTATATTTTTGAGTTTATATGTTTATATACCCTAATAAGCATCTAATCCTTTCCTAAATAAACTTGATAAATAATTACAGTACTTCACTAAGTCGTAATCGATGATTGCAAAAGAAAATTTACTCCATTTATCCTAATTAAAAGCTGATGGTCAACGTAGATGCATCTTGTTCAAGTAGATACAATATCAAAAGTATATTCTAATGTACATATGCCTTATTTTATTCGACATTTACGCCTGGGATTAACCACACATCACAAAATGTTGGAGTAGGTACTTTGAATGAGTTAAATACATAAACCCTGTTGTCACATCTATATTCACAATATTTCAATTACCATTTGATCAAGTCTGACTCTTAAGCTCTTTTTCAATGTTCTATTAATCACTGACTATCCAAAGGTTCTCAATACATACAATTCAGAGTATAGGTTCGAAGATATCCTGTGACAGATCGCTAAATCGTCATCTGAAAATGAATCTACTTTGATATATTAAATTAAGTAAATCAACCAATTTTTGAAGAACAAATCAAACCTTTAATAAAGACCTATAGAAGTATTATTTTTATGTTGATTTCACAACTGATCCAGGTTATGATGAAAAAAATGAAGATCATGACATAAGTAGAAAAAGAAAAGTATCAAAGAACTACTTCAGTTCATATACAACGAATTATAAATTATGGAAAATGGGAATTAGAATTGCAGTTTTACCTAAGCTTCCTGATTCGTCCCTGGTTGATTCCATAATTACATTCATAAATATTATTAAGTAACTTAAAGCAAAAGTTAAAGTCCAGTGCATTGATTGGAATTCTACGCATTGTCACGATATAGATAACCCAGTCAATGAAGATCTCATTTATTATTCAGTTAAGGTACAGGTGAATAGATGAAGGAATTACTAAGAATACATAGTGCTATTTTTTGATTATAGAGAACTTCGATAAACCTCAATGCATCAGATCATTGGAGAGTTTAAATCTATCAACAGTAATTATTTCTCATGGAAAACCTCACATATTTTATTCTAAAAAAGGGCACAGCAACTTCAGTCAGTTAAAGAAAAATTTGCTGAAATTGATTCCTTAAGATATTGAAGAACTTTTCGTATCCGAAATTTCACACCTGTACACAAATCTATATTTTGTTTGCCGATTTGCCCACTATTATTCATTGAAAGTTAGATCAATTTTTAAGCTACTGTCATATTAAAAAATAGATGGTGTTCGTGAGTATATCTACTGGAAATGGGATAAATTGACGAAGATTATTTTTTTTGTTTAAAGTCAAGAAAGGACTTGGCATCTGTGAGGGCATTGAAAATATCTCAAGAATAAAATCCTATTGATAAAGAATTCAACTCTTTAAGAAAAAGTTTGAAATTAAGCCATCGAGAATGTGATCATGAATAACATTTATGGAGCTATTCTCTTGAGCTTTATTGTTCAATTATTCATAGCACTAATTAAATATGAATTCAAGGAGATTAAACATAGGTACACAAAAGTTATAATAAAGCTTGATGAACCTGGCACTTAAAATCAACTTCATGAAAAATATGCTAAAAAGCATATCTTGCTAAATTTGATGATATTAATGATTCAATTGTAACAAAAATGAGGAAAATCTCGTGTTACATATTCTAAAATTTCATATTTTTACATGTTTTGTCAAATCAACTTGAGCCGCAAAAAGTACTGATTTTCATTAGAAATGAGTGGCAACTGTCAAAATTAAATTAGAACATAGTAGGATTAGAAACTGGATAATTAAAAAATGATCGGAATTTAATTTTGCTTAATATCTCAATCTTCAAATTATTGATCATCTAAACAATTTGGGTATCTATTTATTTTGCTTAGAAACTTGCCAAGTACTATGTATGTTCTATAATTCAATTATTCAATTATCTTGACACTAGTATTGTCATATTTATAGTGAAGATTATGGCAATTGAAAAGTCAATTTGTGAAGTATATATGCACCCAAAGGGTCGTTTCTGTGGAATAATTCTGCTGTAAACAATGAACTTGGGCTAGAATTTCACGTAAAAAAATCAAAACTCAAAATCTTTAGTCATTTTGAAAAGAATTCAAACATTTGAGAAGATATCACACTCTTCGAAAAAAAACAGCCGAAATATCATGAAACTAATGTTCGTAACAAAAAAGAAAGACAATCCGATTTTTGTGGGAAATCAGTCTCTCAGACCGAAATGTTCCCATGCATCTTCGATATGCATGGAGCGAATTCCAAGCTTTTTGGCAGGTAGTATCTCATTTTCATAAGAATCCCCTATAGACATCACACACTTGGGCTCGAGTTCAAGTCCCATCTTCTTGAGTGCGGTCATAAAAAGCCTGCGGTCAGGTTTTTGGTATCCTACATCAGACGAAAAGATTACGAAGTCAAAGTAATCGTAAAGCCCGAAGAATCGTAGTTCCAGCTCGGAAAAAATCCTCTGGCCATTGGAGATTATGCATTTGGGGACGTTTATATAATGCTCTATTAATTTTATGCTCTGAGGAAAGGGATGGAGTTTCCGGATGGAAGCTGCCCTAAAGACCCTCGAGGTCTCAACTCCTAATTGATTCTCATCAATCTTCCAGACCGAATTTTCCCTACAGATCTCGGCAAAGATTTCTTCTACCCTTACTTCAGGATATATTTCCTTAGAATGTTCTAGTCTATCCCTGACTTTAAACATGTAAGTGTCCCATAATTTATTTGGCTCTATTTTCACCCCTTGGTAGGCAAGCCATCGACTTAGAAAATTGTTAGTTTCAAAAGAATG
Source organism: uncultured Methanosarcinaceae archaeon (assembly GCA_963733675.1). Lineage (GTDB taxonomy): Archaea > Halobacteriota > Methanosarcinia > Methanosarcinales > Methanosarcinaceae > Methanosarcina. The sequence continues at coordinate 228,034 of CAVTET010000003.1, forward strand.
TTCTTCAGTGTGAATGTCTATAAGGGTCTGATAGCAGTCAAAAATAACTCCTTTTATCTGACAACTTTCAAATGTGTCTACATCCTTTCTAGCAGTATCGCCCATAAATACTACCTTACCCTCACCTGCATCAGATTTGTAGTTTTCAGAGATGCTCTTACCTCCGATGTCCCCTTTAGTAATTTTCTTTAACCTTGAGGATATTTTATTATTTTTTAGATTTTGAATTGATTAACTACTTGCAAGGAATTAATAGCAAATCCTGCCAATAGCATGAGATATTAAAAATCTCTGAACCTTTAATTAATCGCCTTTAAACACTCTAGTGCTTCCTTGATTAGATAATTTCTGTAGCTGCTCTGATGGAGACGCGCAGAACGAAGTAATCCTATACTCATAAAAAAGGGCAAAATCCCTGTAATTCGGAAGAAGTCCTTTTCATCCTTGCTATATTCCCAAAGGAATTGTCCAATGTAAGGTTCTGCTCTCCATCCTCCACCTTTATGTAGTTCAAAGTCATTTTTAAGTTCTGCACTAAGAATTCCGAGGTCTCTAACAGGATGAGCCTGTAACCAGGAACTTTCAAAATCAAGCGCATAAGGTTTATCCTTGTGAAATACATAATTTGAAGGAGTAGCGTCCCTATGAATCATGCAGCCATGCGCCCTGTCAAGCCATGAGCTATACCACCATTCTCCAAGCAACTGATTAAAACTTTCTCTGGTATCATGTTTCAGTTTCAGATGGTTCAATACTTCATGATAATTTCTAAACTCATTTTCCTTATTGTAGGAAGATCGAGTATTTTCGTGAAGTCTCTTGAGCATATGGCCAACTGAAGCAAGTCGTTCATATAGTCCTTTTTCATTCTTAATGTACCAACGTAGGGACTGCCCCGGTATGTGCTCAGTTACGAGGACACAATTGAACCTTTTATTGATTGCAAGAGGCTTCGCAACATTTATTGTGAGACCTGCTTTTTTCAGGTTTCTGTATTCATTCATCATACCTTTATAGGGGTTATAATCTCTCATCCTTCCGGTGGGCTCGGAAAAAAATTTTGCCATTACGCTTAAGTGTTCTCCTTTGAACTGGTACCTACAGACTGTATGGGAGGAATCATACTTAAAGACATCAACTAAACATCTTTTATTTCGGAGGCAGTGCTCAACAACTTCTTCAACAAGCCAATCTCTGAAAGGATCCCCAGGACTTAAAGTATTAACATGGCGATGTCCCATCTCATACTACCCCTATCTTCCAGGAACACTCATACAATCGTATCTTTTGCTCAGTATTCATATATTTCCATTCTGAAACTTTCAATTCCTATAAAAGATCTTATTTCTCCTTTGATTACATTAATACTGATAGCGGTATAACTATATATTGGATATATTATATTTTTATTGGTGCATAACTACATAAACTTTAATAAATTATTTAGAATTAAGGTCAATTTTACATCAATCTTATTATTACCTCCTCTCTTTTCCAAGTATTCTTCTTTAACGTAAGTTATTTAGTTCTATTCTTAGAATCCAGTTTGCTTATTCATAACCACCTTTGCCTCTTCCTATAAGCCGAGGAGGAAAATAAATCGAGGGAGTAGATTTACATCATGAAGCAGATATGCAAGGGTAATGTCGTATTTTAACAGATAATCCAGATCAAGAGAGTGGAATATCCGTCAGCACTTTAAAAGATGACAGTTATGTCATTTTCAAAATTTTCGGTTTTGTTTTAGTGAATACCACTCAGCTTATTGGCAAAATGTAAACTTTTTCGAGAATTGTGATTAACTAACTGATTTGCACTTTAAGCTACCTTCGTAATATGAAACGGAACTCCAGCATGCAAAATCATTGTGTCTACAAGATGTCTAATGGTTTTTGAATAAAGTCTCGTAAAAATATATTACTTTAGAAGTGCTGAGGATGACGAGTACCCTGTTATTTAAGTTAGGTATGAAGTGAACTTTCGCCTTTTTTGGTTTAACCCTCGAAATCATCACTCCTTTGTAAAGTTAATTTGTTTTTGGCACCATTTTCAGAGGTAGAACTCCCACCCCCCTGGCAGGGATGTTATAAGCACTGAAATTAAACAACTTTAGCCATGATTATGGTCCAATCATTACAAAGGATTTCAATAAACCTATGATTTCACGAGTTATTTATATACAAATTACAATCATATAATACAATTTAGGGATTTATCTAAATCCTCTATGGTTTAGGATGATAATAGAAACAGTAAAACAGATGAAATAAAAATTTCAAAATAATATAAATTCTCTTGAAAGTGGGTCGAAAAATCCACAAAGATGAGTTAATTTGACAATGCCAAGTTAATTACAAATCTATAAAATAACAGTTTGCGATTCAAATATTCACTTTAAGTCGTCTGGTATTGTATAAATTCAGAAAAGGTAAACGAAAGGAATTACTGCAAAAGCTTCCCATTTTCTTCCGTTTTTTCCATGCTTTTCTTCGTTCAACTTTGTATTTTGTGATTAGCAGAGATATGTATGTAATTGAACACAAATCCTTTTTTCAAAGTTTTATAAGTGTTAATTTCTAATATAGGAATATAGTTGTATGCAAATAAAGAATGCTGACAAAGTTAGCGACGTAATAAGTTGGCCACTTAATACTTAATTATAGTGTAAGTAAAGATAAATTATTGAGTAATCTAACCAAAAAATATGATTATAGAGTATAATGCACTAATGTAAACTAAGATAGCCACTGAAATGGATAAAGGCTCATAGTATACAGGAACCTTGGGAAATTGTAAATGTTACTAAGCCATCTAATAAAACGTACTAATCTGATTGGGACCTGTTTTATTCTACACTTCTTTGAATTCAACCTCAATGGGCTTGGTTTTTGTATCTTCGATAGTTATAAGGGCATAGGAACCCTTGCAGGCCTCTCCAGGGTTTACTATCATAGTCGCTCCAATATTTTCAATACCTTTCGCCTCATGGATGTGCCCACATACTATCAGGTCAACTCTGTCAACGAATTTTAGAATTGCTTTGCTGCCGACATGCCCAAAGGGAAGCTCATCCCTGGCTCCATGAGGTGGGGCATGAGTAAGAAGCACTATCGGCCCATGATCTTCTGTACTTTCGGCGGAGTAGAACATTCCTTTAAGGACTCTTTCGATCTCTTCTTCAGAAAGTTCAAAGGGAGTATTGAAAGGCGTGAAATTTGAGCCTCCGAGTCCTATAAACCGGATCTTTCCGATCTGTTCAAGTTTACCATGCATATTTATAGCTTTTGAGGTATCAAGCGCTTCAAGAATACTCTTCTGGTCGCAGTTCCCTGGGATTGCAAGCACAGGCTTATCAAACATTTCCATCAATTCTTTGACCTTCGCATCAGGTCCAAAGTGAGTAAGGTCTCCGGCAATCATAGCAATGTCAAAATCTCCAGCTGTTTCCATTATTTTCTCTATCTTTGAATAATCCCCGTGGGGATCAGAAATAGCTAGTATCTTCATACGTATCCCATCCGTATAAGCAGTATCGCAACTTTGTTTTGAATTCGAAATCAAGTTTTTATGTACTGTGTGTAATTTGGTTCTTTAGATGTGAAATTTTTCTATCCAATAACTTATTGAGAGTTGTGATTTTACAGAAAATAAGGCACACAGTCTTATTATATGTAATCCCACTCCCAGGTTTTTAATTCAATGTTTTTAGTTTATAACATCATAATCTTTGCTTACTTTGAACATCATACATCTTTTATATTCCCTACGAAAATATAGTGCCCATGCGAGATATCGTTGTCATAGGGCATAAGGCAAAAACAAACGGCGATTTTTCTTTAAACGATCTCCCCGGTTCTGCGGGAAGAATGGATATTCTCTGCCGCTGCGTAAGCTCTGCCCTATTTATCTCTTTTGGAATGCGCAGGAATGTGAATGTAAACCTACTTCTTTTAGGAGATCCTGAGCCAGGGAAGATCATCAGATTTGAAGGGCTAAACCTGAAATACCTTAATCCTGATGAAAGAAGTAGTGGTTCGCTTATCCAGAAAGCTCTTCAGAAGAATGCAATCGAGAAATATACTCATTCCACTCCAGGTGTTTGGATCCGCAGGGGAGACCTTAAATCCATTCTCTCAGAGTTTGAAGGGCGAACCCTACTTTACCTACGAGAAGATGGGGAGGATATTCGAGAATTTTCCTGTGAGATCCGGGATCCTATTTTTATTCTGGGAGATCATACAGGTGTTACAGAAGATGAGGAAGAACAGATCTTGAAGGCAGGGGCAAAAATTATATCTGTAGGCCCGATTTCCCTTCACTCTAACCATTGCATAATCCTTGTCCATAATGAGTTGGACAGAGCTGAGTCTGAAAAAAAGGCATCAACAAGAAGAACTTATTGAAAGGATGATGAATAATCTGTAATTTTTGATTTGCCTCAATGCAAAAAGCTATATCCCATTTATTTGTATGAAGATAGAAGTTTACTCGACGTATCTTTCAGGATATTTACCTCTTCGAATATTGCCACTTAGGCATTCATCTTCAGGGCATTCTTTCTTGCCTTCGATTTATTTTTTATTTCCATAATATACACTCAAGGTCTATTCTCCATCTAGAGAGTTAAAGAGAGTGAAAAAAATGGATGTACTTGAAATTTCAAAAAAGATTCTACATGAAGGCCCGATATGTGATCACTGCCTTGGTCGCCAATTTGCAAAATTATCTACCGGCCTGAGTAATAAAGAACGTGGTCAGGCCTTAAAACTCGCCCTTGTTCTGGAAGGGGATAGTGCTTACAAAAGTGAAAAAGATAATTATCTACTAAAGGAACTTTCCTGTTGCAGTGTATTTGCAAGGAAGACTCTTGGAACAGAGGGTGAAGACGAGAAGTGCTGGGTTTGCCTTGACCAATTCAAAAAGCTAGATGTATGGGCAGATAAAGCGGCAAAGGCTCTTGAAGGCCTTGAGTATTCTACATTTCTTGTGGGCACAAAGATTAGTGGGCTCCTGAGTGAAAACGAAGAAATCCTCTGGGCTGAGGCAGGGACTTTGTATGCTGAACAGCTTAAGACAGAGTTTAACAGAGAAGTAGGCAAGCGGATTGCCGAAAAAGTTCAAAAAGATGTGGATTTAAAAAACCCAGATATTACAATTATCCTTGACCTTGCAAAAAGCAATCTTGAGCTTCAGATCCGCCCTGTATATATCATTAGTCGCTATTGCAAAATGGTAAGAGGAATCCCGCAGACACGCTGGCCTTGCAGGAAATGTAAGGGCAAAGGTTGTGGAGGATGTAATTATACCGGTAAACAGTACCATGAGTCTGTAGACGAGTTGATTAAGGATCCTATTCTAGAAGCATTCCAGGCAGTTGATACAGCTTTTCACGGCTCGGGTAGGGAAGATATAGATGCCCTTATGCTTGGAAGAGGCAGGCCTTTTATAGTGGAAGCAAAGTCTCCTAAAAAGCGTAACGTGAATCTTGAAGAGCTTATGAAAAGCATTAACGATAAAGCTGACGGAAAAATTTATGTAAGAGAGCTTTCTTTCGTCGGAAAAAATATGATTGAAACTCTAAAAAGCTTAAAAGCGGATAAAACTTATAAGCTTAAAGTTACATTTAAGGAACCTGTCTCAGAGAAAGAGCTTAAAGCGTGTCTTGAGTCTCTTAACGGCACAGAGATCAAACAGCAGACTCCAAGACGCGTAGTTCACAGGAGAGCTGACATTGTCCGGAAGAGATACGTGAATAGCATAAAACTTGATGAATTGACAGAGGATGGTTATGCTTACATAATAGTCAATTGCGAAGGCGGTTTGTATGTAAAAGAACTTATTTCCGGAGATGATGGTAGAACAAATCCAAGTCTTAGTGGGCTTTTAGGTATTTATACACTTGTGGAAGATCTTGATGTAATTAATGTAGATATCTAAGCAATGCTTAAATTAGATTTATTCAAGAGATTTTTTTATTATCTTCAGGTTTTTGATTTCTCGTCATCGAAGAATTAGGGAAATACTAGTAAATTTTTAAAATCCCAATAAATAATAAAGAGTCTATTATATAGAGAGTCAAGAAAAAATTGCCTAACTGAAAATTTTGTTCACATTTATTGTAGTATTAATAACGAAATTAATCGAGCATTCTAAGGAGGAACATGCGATGACAAACTCACACGGTGAAAGACGTTGTACAAGATACAAATTACAGAAGACTGTTCGTGAAAGAGGAATTTCCCCTGTAAGCAAGGCAATCCAGGAATTCGAAGTAGGGCAGATGGTTCATATAGACATCGACCCGAGCGTTCAGAGAGGCATGCCTAATCCAAAGTTCCAGGGTTCTACTGGAAAGGTCACAGGACAGCGAGGTCGTTCATATGTGCTAGAAGTCCGGTCCGGAAATGCAAAGAAAGAAGTTTATTCCCTCCCTCAGCACCTGAAACCGCAGAAATACTGATATCATTTCAGACATCTAAGTTCTAAATCTAATCTTTTTATATTGGGTTTGCTGTCTACAAGCATCTTACCTCGCAGACGCTAGTTCATGCCTAAAGGATTGGAAAATTGCGGGATCAATAGACTACTAAATAATTATAGTCATCCCAATAAAAAGCGACACTTCCTAATATGAGAAAAATAAAGTTATGGCCACCTCAAAAAAAATTCCCATTTTCGTAGTTACATAATTTCGAATGGTCTAAGGATTAATTATTACTTGAAAACCATAATTGGTTTTTAAAACTGCGATTAATTCGTTGGTTCACTATAAATATAAAAAACCTAAATTCCCTCGAAAAAACTGTTAAAAATACAAGCTCAGATGAGAACAAAAAGCTACTATGAGAACCCTAGTTCTAATTCAGATTCGGAAATATCTGTAGTTATATATTGTTTGTCAAACATATAACTTGGATACAATATTAGGATAATGTTATCCAGAGCAACCCAATTTGTTAAATGAAGGCTGGAGCATGAATGAAATTAAATTTGGATGAAACTGATCAAATGTAGTATAACAACTATTTACCACAAAAGTTAGTTCAAATTACAGTATTCGGAGTATTACCAGGAAAAAGATACTTGGGAAGTCAGAAATTATTAGGATATCGAAGAGTGATCGAAATAGACCAGTCTGCAGAGAATGGCAATTATCTAAAGTTTTTAACTCAAAAAGAGTGTATTCCAATGATAGTCAAGGAAGTCCTCAACGAAGAATTATTGACGTTGGCTGAAGTCAAAGAAATACTTTCCAAGATTGCTGAAGAACGTAGAGAGCAAGGGACTGAGGTTGTATACGGATTTCGAAAAGCCTTGCATCATGCTGATCAGTTCTCAAAGATCAGTGGGGAAAAATCAAGAGAACTTGTTAATAAACTGCTAATGCTAGAAAAAATGAAAGCTGTAATCGCGGTTAGGATCGCAGATATTCTGCCTCAGTCCAGGGACGAAATCAGATCAATCTATGCAAAAGAAAAGTATACGCTGAGTAATGAAGAGTTGGACCAGATTCTTGATTACATATCTGAGACTATGGAATAAGTAAAATTTTACACTTGTTCTTATTTTATTGGCTTTTGATTTATTGCAGTTGCATAATGCCGAGAATGAGGATGAATTTCTGCGATTCCATAAATATTAAAAAGTCTCTCAAATTAAAAGGGAATAGCTATATAGCAGTTTCTATCTTCTTATTTAGAAGATGAGTATTCGAAACATATATCATTTACGTATCATGGAGTAATCTTCATATTATAAAATTAAACACAGAGGATTCTTAAGGCGGCAGTAGGCCTTGAGTCCTAGAACTGGCTATGACAAAATCATAAGTTTTCAAAAAACTTATCGTTGAAGGCTGAAGGTATGATTATTGGAGAAGATCTTGAATAGTATAGAAGCATTAAAATAAGCTGATAGTGTTAAGGTTTTGTATACCCTGGAAAGAGAGTCTATTGCAGGATTTCATATTTAGCGATAGGATGGGTGCTGATGAAAGTGGATAAGTCGCAATCAAGTAGATTGTATGCTGGCAGACCAGCTTCTGAAAAAATTTATGACGGCAAACGTTCGATAGGCAGACCGCAATCAGATCGGCAGTCAGAAAGAGCTTCGCACTCATCTGGCAAATCCCTGGATAACTCGCAAGGCAGAGAGGAATATGTATGGGTTCTAGATTATCTGCCCTATGGGAAGTTAGTTGATGGCACTAGTGTATTCCAGAAAAAACCCCTTGTACAAGCTATCGGAGATAAAAAGTTCACCTTGATGGAGCTTGTTCCCAAAAACGGTGTGATTCCTAACATCCAGTCAAAAATTTACATAGGTCCTGGAGATAGGAATGAAATAGATCACGTAAAGCAGAGAATAGGTTATACTGACCTTACTACGGGGGCCAATCTTGAAATGCCTTTTATTCTTGAAGCTTGTGTCAGGAATCAGGAGGAACGTTTTGTGAAATTTTTTAATGATGCCCACTCTATTACTACCAGGCTTCATATGCTTGAACTTTTGCCAGGAATAGGAAAAAAGCTTATGTGGTCCATGATAGATGAACGAAAAAAAGGAGACTTTAAGAGTTTTCAGGATATCCGTGAAAGAATTCCAAGCTTGCATGATCCAGCTAAAGTTATTGCCCACAGAATCGAAGTTGAACTTAAGGATGACTTCATCAAATACAGACTATTTACCACCCTTCCGCGCCGTCAGAGACCCATGTGAATTGTGGAATCTTTTTTAGAGAATATGTTCGGATTTCTTATTTTAGATAGATTTGATTTTAATTATTTATTCACTTTTATTCAAGCTGCTTTAATTTGTTTCAGAACAAAATATTTGCTTTATTAAGGAGGTTTCAGTCTTGGTACTTTCTCTTCTTGAAAAATATAACATAAAGGGAGGTATTTTTGATCAGCATTTTCTGGTCGATGAAGGTTACCTGGACAGAATTGTGGCGGCTGCTGAGTTAAGGTCTGAGGATATTGTTCTTGAAATAGGTGCTGGTGTCGGAAACCTTACTGAAAGGCTGGCACAGAAGGCAAAAAAAGTAATTGGCATTGAACTTGATCCGATCCTAGTTAATGTCCTTCATGATCATTTCGACTATATCAAAAACATTGAAATCGTCGCAGGTGATGCCTTGAAAGTTGATTTTCCGAAATTCGACAAGGTCGTCTCAAATCTTCCCTATTCCATCTCTTCAGAAATAACCTTCAAGCTTCTCCATCATAAATTCAAACTCGGAATCCTTATGTACCAGTATGAGTTTGCAGCACGCATGGTTTCAACACCCAACTGCAAGGACTATTCCCGTCTAACTGTTGATACCTACTATTTTTCAGATGCTTCTATTCTTATGAAAGTCCCAAAAGAAGCCTTTCAGCCAGTACCGGAAGTTAATTCAGCAGTAGTTAAAATTGTTCCACGCCCAACACCTTTTAGAGTAAGAGACGAAGCTTTTTTCATGAAATTTGTAGCAGCAGTCTTCAACCAGCGCCGGAAAAAGATAAGAAATGCAATCCTGAACACAAATTGCATTCTCAAAATTCCTAGCATTAGAGAGTTAATTGCTCAACTCCCTGAGAATTTGATGGACAAAAGAGCTGAGAACCTGACTCCTGAGCAGCTTGCAGAGGTTGCAAATCTGATTGTTGATTTGAGATCAAAGAGTTGGTAGTCTTATACTTTGATAAAAGATCTCTTTCACTTTTACCCCACCCATTTACCTCACAAATTTGATTTCAACATTTGTTTTAAAAATTTAATTCGTTTATTAACTAGTATTGGGAAGTTAGTTGAATGAAGTGAAGATTATACTTTTGATTATGACATTTGATGAAAGATGTTATCAGCATGGAAATATATCTGTTTAGTATAACTATTTAATATTCAAATTTATTTAATATAGTAAAAGACTGGCTGAATACTATGTAAGTTATCTAATATTAAAGGATATGTTCTTATTATTTAGAATATAAGGGTGACAAAGACACGACAAAATATTTTTTTTGAAAGTTTGAATATATAAGAGCAAACGTTGGATTATACGGAATTCTAAACTATGTTTCTTAATATGTTATATTGTTTAATTAATATATAACTGTTTGATATAACTTAAAATATAATTGGTCAGGTAACTGGTATCCTGTAGATGGTCAGGGGTATTAGTATCCGATAATATTTACCACATATTTATTCTTCAAAAACTGATTCTGGAATAATAATTGGTAAATAACATTAGTGTATTTTTTCTGGCAAGAGCTGCATTGCGGCAATTCTATTGAAGTTATATCAGGTTGGACTCAAATTGGTAACTATCAACCGACCTAAAAATTGAACTTAAAAACGTAAACATCAACCACTCGATACAATGCAACTCAGTTGATCCAAAAGAAGCCTGTATTAAAACTAAACCAATTTCTACATTGGATAATGGGTAATCACTATCTAGAATGATGCATGAAGGAATTACTTCAATATGAATTGATCTTCAAATATTTTTTTTATCAATTGTAAAATTGAACTTAGTTTTAAGGGGGCTTAAGACAGCAGGTCAAAAAAATTGTTGTAAAGGCAGAGGTGATTTTAGGATGTTTAAAATTAACTTGGGAACCATTGGAGAAATTAACCTTAAAAGAAATAACCTAATAGGCGCTGACCTTGAAGAAGCTGACCTTAAAGAGTTTTACTTTGAAGGGGCTAACCTTAGAGAAGCTAACCTTAAAGGAGCTAATCTTGAGAAAGCTAACCTTAAAGAAGCTAACCTTAAATGGTGCAATCTTAGAGAAGCCAAATGTCATGGGGCAGATCTTAGAGACGCTAATCTAATAGAAACTGACCTTGAAAGAGCTGATGTTATTCAAGCCAACTTTCAAAGGGCTAACCTGAGAGGAGCTGACCTTGAAGAAGCTGATCTTGAAGGAGCGAACTTGGCAGAAGCTAGCCTTGAAGAAGCTAACCTCAGATGGGCTAACCTTGAAAGAGTTAACCTGATAGAGGCTCACCTTGAAAGGGTTGACTTTACAGGAGCTAACCTAAAAAAAGCTAACCTTAGAGGAGCTAATATGAAAGAAGCTAACCTCAGATGGGCTAACCTTGAAGAAACTAACCTTAGATGGGCTAACCTTGAAGGGGCTAACCTTAGAGATGCCCACAATTTATCATTTGACCAGATTTCTGAAGTACTAACACTTCAAGGTGCAAAATTAAACGAAGAGCTATTTAAATCACTAAAAGAGGACTACTACGCCCTTTTTATAGCACCTGAGAACTCTATGAATGATAAGATATTATCATAGATTCACAGAAAATAGATACCTCAGCCATTTCCAGATATCTTCGTCAAACTTTTTATTTTTTTGCTTTAATATTATCTGAGGTGCTTTTAAGATACATCTAACGCAATTCAATTTAGCTATATCCTAAACTCTTAACTGAAAACCTTAAAAATAGCATGGGTTTTCTTTCTAGGTTCTACAATTTTCTCGAAGAAAGTGAATTAAAAATTTGCAAAAAATCTGATGTAAATACCTAAAAACATTGTTTCTTATAAAGATATTCTACTAAAATCGATACTATTAATTTGTGATAAGATATTTCTTCAAAAATTAGTGTTTACTCATGGTATGCATAAAGTAATACGATATTATAATAGACATAACACTCGAGGCATCGAATAAATTAAATTTTAACATGAGTATATATGCATTACCCACAGTTCCACTGCAAGAAGACAATGATCTCATTTCTTAGCTATGTACCTCAGAACCCAATTATTCCATATTTTTTAGGAATAAGGTTATTTACTCTCGCCAGTGCTCAATAAATGCTAAAAAGCATTAAAAAATCAGAGCAAAATTCAATAAATACTCTTGCCATCAACTTTTAATGGAAATTAATTTGAGAAAATTATTTATATATAATTCTGAATTATCGCTCGACTTAAAAATCCTAGTTGGGAATTTTAATATGGGTAATTAGAAAACAATCTGGAGATGCAACTTAGTTACATTTAGAATAACTTTGTTTAAAATTAACTGAGTATAGTTTATCTATACATTTAGGTTTGTGACTGTAGGTAATAGTGCGGTAAGAGTGATAGGTCGTCGATGTTGTGGATATGCATATATTTACAATGAAAAATTATTCATAAGCAAGCTATCTACATGCAAAGCTTAATTGATTTGGATTCGGTTAAAGTTCAAAACATCAAAAAGTATTATTTTTTATGCTACATATCCAGAAATTATGCTGGGAAATCAAGATACTTAGCACTGATAATAAATTGAATCCAGTCACATTTAATCTAAAGTGGGATTTTAATCATTTTTCATATTAGGTCAATAACTCACAGACATAACCCACAATTTTAACATAGAATAATATTATTGATATTTAGTATCAGTAAATGTAATTCTAAGTCACCATGATAAAATAAGAAATATCATTGAGTCGTGGGAAATAATGCCTAGTCACTACAACCTTGTCTCCTGGAATGTAAATGGTCTTCGGGCTGCAGTCAAAAAAACTTTCTTGATCTTTTGCTAGAGCAGAAGTTTGATGCCGTCTGCATCCAAGAAATTAAAGCTTCTAATGACAAACTCCCGAGGGAAGTCAAGAATATTTCGGGCTACTTTAAATATTTCGTTTCAGCAGAACAGAAAGGCTACAGTGGAGTAGGAATTTTTTCAAAGAGAAAGCCCCTGAATGTTGAGACTGGAATGGGAATCGAGAAGTTCGATAAGGAAGGCCGCTTCCTCAGGGTCGATTACGATGACTTTACCTTAATGAATATTTACTTTCCGAATGGAAAAGCCTCTCCAGAGCGCTTGGACTATAAGATGGCCTTTTATAATTCCTTTTTTGACTACGCAAATACCCTAAAATCCAAAAGGAGAAAACTTGTCATTTGCGGTGATTTTAACACTGCCCATAAAGAAATTGATCTCTCCCATCCCAGAGAAAACAAGACTAGTTCGGGTTTTCTTCCAGAAGAAAGGGCTTGGATAGACAAGTTCCTTGATGCAGGATACATTGACACATTTCGCATGTTCAACACAAATGGTGGAAACTATTCTTGGTGGTCAATAAGAACTAGGGCTCGCGAAAGAAATATAGGTTGGCGGCTTGATTACTTTTTTGTCAGCGAAAATCTTCAAAAAAATATAAAATCTGCTCCAATTTATTCCGAAATCACAGGCTCAGATCACTGTCCTGTAGGGCTTGAACTTGAATTCAATGTTTAACGTTTTCTTTTATAATTTTCCCTTTCATTTGAAGAATTATATGTGTCTACTTGAAAGAAAAGAAACAGATCTCTTTTTCACGAAAGAAAATCGGGGAGCAAAACTCGGATAAAAAATTCAAATTACATCGAATGAGCTTAAGGCCTCAGTTCCAAAATCCAGCGATGAACGTAAAAATTGAAAGTCAATGTATTTTAAAATTGGTTACAACCCTTGAACCGAGATTTCTCAGATGTACATAGATATAGAATTTGTGTCCCATATCTGTTATAATTCATGATATAAGAACCACATGATTTTCGTGCTAATTAGTTTAAGTTAGTACTATTTAGAACATATGCAAAAAAACCACTTTATGCCATGTTCAGCTAATATATCATGATCCATAAATGCACTCTGGCATAGATTCCGAAATAAAATGTTTTAGTGTAGTTATGAATCTGAAAGTGAAAAATAGTTACGTAACTCTCCAGATCATCTACCTGGCTGCATATACCCCTTTACTGCAGTTTATAGGATCTAGTTTTATGATACATCATTGATGATTATAAGGCATCTGCTGTTAAATGCTGTTGTCACTGCTAAGTATTGAAATTCCAAATTTCGTGGATATACTGGGATCAGAGAAATGAAGAATCTCAGGAATAAGAAGGACAGCAACCTTTAAAATAAAAAAACTTATATTTTTCAAATTTTACACTCGAGTTTCATAGATATCTTACCCTGCACTAAATAAGAGCAGCTTCTTCAATTTGATGTAAATAAAAATAATTTTTGAACTATCCGTTATTTGAATATCCACTAATATATGAATGATGTTTTCATGACCAAATTTCATTGTAACAATTGTTTGCGTTTTCATTAATTTAAGCAGAATCTGCTCTTGTCTACCGTAATGCGAAACAAAAAAACTGAGAAACGGCTAAGAGTATTCTGGCACTAACATCAACCACAAAATATAAACAACAAATGAACTCCTTTTTCAATTAAATCGATAGCTTCGAAGATTTTTTATTTTCTATGACGAATCTTTTGAAGAAATCTCTAAAATAAGGAGGAACTGTGTTCATCTTCAGAATAGTATCAAGTGATATCCATGAATACTCTATATGCTCATTGCTCAACTTTATATCTGCAATAACGTATCCACCATCGTATACTATGGCAATAACTTTTTTATCCGGAAGCTCAAAGGTGACATATCCTGCAATATTCCCAGGGTTAATTGAAATCCCGGTCTCTTCCCCTACCTCCCGCGCAACAGCTTCCTCAAGGAGTTCTCTATGATTTAGTTTTCCTCCTGGCAGATCCCACTTGCCTGGGTTTGAGTGAGAATTTTGCGATCGCCTTAGAAGCAGAAATTCGCCTTTCTCATTCCGTAAAATGGCATATATGGAAATAATGTATGGTTTCTCCAGATTCATGTAATAATATTTGAGGTTTCTTTGTCTTAAAAACTATCTTTCTAAAATCTTAAATTATATTCACTCCTTAAATTGAGGTGCTTCTTTAATATATGAGACTTTTATTATTTTCGGGGTTTTTGAATGATTGCAGTCAATTGCCAGTTGAATTAATGGCAAATTTTAGCAATCCTAGATGCATTAAAAATCCTCTTCTATTAAGACAATCTAATAAGTGTTTTTAAAGCCATCTAAGGCAATGTTGTCTTGCTATGCACTAAAAGTAACTCATCCAGGTTAACTAAAAAAATAATCACTAACAGTAAATTTAAGCCTAATGACACTTAATTTTCAATAATTTATACGAGTCTAATTATTTTTTTTATAATTTGCTCTGCAGCATGCATGATTTTCTGTAAAATCGCAAATCTTAATAAATTATTGAGTAGATAAATTACGGATATGAAGAACCAAATTACACACAGTAAACAAAAATTTGACGTCGAATTTGCAGCAAATCACGTTATTACTAGTAATGATTCTACTTTCTCACAAAATTCATCATATATCTGCAGTCGTGCCAGATTTTTCGTATTGTAATTAACAAACATAGCTTATATCGTAGTTTTTTACTTTTTGGATAATCTCTTAAGCAGGTGAGCTAAAAAATAAATAGCATAAAACCTTTAACTGTCAAAAGCAAAAGTTAAACTACATGTCTGAGTACTTGATTTTGTACTTAAAAGTCCTAGTCTGATAAAAAAATGGAGCAAGGAATTGATATCTTCCGCCTGTTGAATGAAATAAAGGCATCCAGTAGTTATCAAAACCAGATCGTACATATAGAGAAGATTCCCGCCAGTGAAGCCCTTTACACGCCACTTAAACTGGGAAAAAAAGTAGAAGCTGCCCTTTCAGAATTAGGGATCGAAGATCTGTACTCCCACCAGATAGAAGCCATCGATAAAATCCGAGAAGGAAAAAACATCGTGCTTTGCACAATCACAGCAAGTGGAAAGTCCCTAACATACCTGGTCCCGATTTTTGAAACTATCCTCGATGACCTGAAAGCAACTGCACTTTATATTTCTCCTTTAAACGCCCTTGTAAATGATCAGTTAAAGGCTTCTGTGGAATTCGAAGAAACATTAAGATCAGGGGCAGGCATAGCCCGTTATACCGGAGAACTTAGTGAGTTCCAGAAAAAAAGTCAGGGAAGGACAGAAGAATATTGTTTTCACAAATCCTGAAATGGTTCACATGAGTTTTCTTGCCTGGCACCATCTATGGAGGAGTTCTTTCTCAAACCTCAAATTCATAGTAGTTGATGAGAGCCATTATGGTTCCGTTGCAAAAACTTCAACAAAATATGTAAATCTATAAGTGATTAATAAAAATCAAAACATTCAAGGAAAATGTACTAACATTATAAAACTATACCAAATAATTGATTAATGTATTTGACTTCATTAAGAACAGAGTAATTTAAATCGATTACTTGTCCTTTTTTGATCATATTTATAGCTTCAATTCCTTTTAAAGTCTTATTAGCAGATCGAAAAGACTGAAATCCTAACATTGGATTAACGATTCTCTTTATAGATCTGTGATCTTGTTCTATAATGTTATTCAAATACTTGATTTGTCGAATGCCTACGTTTTTAGGTAGTATTTTATCAATTTTTAGTTTATCTATAGCAGGTGGATAAGCTGGATTCTTATCAACGGTTATTAATCTTGGAATTTGATTATGGTTAGAACTTAAAGCTTTCTTAAAGAATCTCTTCGCTGCCTTTCTATCTCGTTTTGAACTTAACATGAAATCAATTGTATCTCCATTTGAGTCAACTGCTCGGTAAAAATATTTCCATTTACCTTTTACTTTGATATAGGTTTCATCAACTCTCCACGAATCATTTGTTGGTCTTAAATGTCTTCTTATCTTCTTTTCTATTTCAGGGGAATATTGATGTACCCATCTCATGATTGTTGTATGGTCGACTTTTACTCCCCTTTCTGCCATCATTTCCTTTAAATTTCTATAACTTAATGCATATTTTAAGTACCATCTTACATTCAATAAGATAATTTCCCCTTCATAATGCTTCCATTTAAAGGAATTAGATAGCATGTTACTATCTTTGGTTTTCTTTTTATTCTATTGTATCATTAGAAAGGATTTTTTGCAACGGAACCAAAAGTCTCCAGAGCTATTAAGTAAAATCTGTAATCAGAGTCTGTCTTTTGTCTCTTTCCCTTAGTTTTGTGACTCCTATCCATACAAGCCTGAATTTTTGCCTTCCAATAAATTCCGAAAGAAGTTGGACATTGCAATTTGCTAGTTCTTCTACTTCGGTTATTCCCATCTCTTTTAAGGCTTCAGTTGTTTTATTCCCTATTCCGGGGATTTTTGAAACTTTTAACGGAAAAAGAAAGGCTCTGGCCTCTTCAGGCCTAACAATTGTAAGCCCGTCAGGTTTCTGATATCCAGAAGCAATCTTTGAAATAAGCTTATTTGGCCCGACTCCTACAGAACAGGTAATTCTTTCCTGCCTCTGGACTTCATCCTTAATTCTAAGGGCATAGATAGCAGCCTCCTCAAACTTCCTGACCTCAGGCCCCGGTAAAAGATAGGCTTCATCCACACTGACTTGCTGGAACTTTTCAGCAAAACCTTTAAAAATTTCCATTACATTTGCCGAAACTCTACCATAAAGCTTCATATTTACAGGTAAAAAGACAGCATCAGGACAGAGCCTGTAGGCCTGTGAAATTGGCATTGCAGAATGGATTCCATATTCTCTTGCCTCATATGAACACGTGCTCACAACTCCTCTGCCTGATCCTCCTTTAGGGTCAGAGCCTACAATCACTGGCAGTCCCTTCAATGTTGGCCTTTCTCTGACCTCTACAGATGCAAAAAAGCTATCCATGTCTATATGGAAGATAATATGCCTTTCGAAATTGTTTACTTTGGGATTAAGGGTAAGCATTGTAGTAATATGAGATAAAAAACATAAAAAGGTTTGAGGAAGTTAGGTGAAAGTATTCATGTGATTAGGATTTACTGGCCCAAATTGAAAATCGACAGCAAGGGTATTTATTGAATTTTGCTATGCTTTTTAATACTCTTTTTGCATTTACTAGTGGTAATCGGTCATATTTTATATATTTCTATATGATGTAGAATAGCCGAGTTCAGAAAAGCATAGATTGAAGAGAGAAATGAAAATGGAAAAATTGATGGGAATTCAGATTTTTCTGCTATGTAAGGCTTGTATGGAAACGGTTATGTTAGATCTATTCTTCCACATTAAAAACTGCGGTTGAGAACAATAGTCGATAGTGGAGCAGACTGTATAAGAAAAAGCACTGCAATCGAGCAGGATATCACAGGGTTCTATTAATTACCCACAACTGAACTTGGGGTATTTTCGACCTTTTGCACACTCATAGGACATTTTTTCAAAAGTTTTTCCCGTAAAGCTCTTTATTTACGAGTCCGTACTCATCAAAGGCTGTCCTTAAGCTTGCGAGAATGCTGAGGGTTGTGCTCAGGAGAGTTGAGACATAAATTGCTATCATGATGGCAATCTGATACTTAATGGCAACAAGCGGGCTTGCTCCCCCAAGGATTTGCCCTGTCATCATCCCAGGCAAAGCAACAATCCCAATTGAATAAATGTTTGCAAGGGTGGGTTTTACTGCAGACCTCAGACTTTTTCGCAGGTATGGAAGAACAGCCTCATACATATCTGCTCCAATGGATAAGCTGTAAAGGTAGCGATTTTCGTTCCGCTTGATATTGGTATAAAAGTCACCTATCCCTGCCACATTTCCTCGAAGCGCATTTCCAAGCAACATACCCGCTATAGGGATCAAGTAGCGTGCATCAAGGAGATTATCAAGATTGATCACGAATTTATTAACATACAAAAGGACCGCCAGGTTTGAAAAGGCAATGGATAAAATGATAGGCACAAAGAGTTTTTTTACATTCAAGTCGGCACTTTTTATTGTCGTATAGGACGCAAAGAAGATCATTACTCCTACCCAGGCCAGGTTCAGAAACCCGCTGTTCAGGCTAAAAATGAAGTTAAGAAAGAGGCCTGCAAGAAAGAGCTGTATAGACATCCTACAGACAGCTGCCAGAGTGCTTTTTTCGAGTTCAAGCCTAATTTTCCGGCTTATGAAAATCGGAATTGCAAGTAAGAAAAAACAGAAAACTAATGAGGTATAGCTTATATCATAAATTGGCATCTTTGAGTCTTCTTGGATGTTGGTTTTTTTGTTTATTTATCTAGTTTGAGGATTGGTCCTGGCAGCTTCTAATGATCTTTTTCAAGATCTATTTTTTCGATCCAATCGCACTCCCATTCCCGATCATGGGATATTACCAGAAGTGTCCAGTTTTCCTGGGCAAGGAAATAATCAGCCACCGTCTTTTTTAAGTTCACATCAAGAGCAAGAAGTGACCTCATCGAGCAGATATATATCCCTGTTCAGGAGGAGGGCAATGAGGATTCCTATTCGCTGCTTTTCTCTGCCCGAAAATTCTTGAAAATTCTTGTCAAGAATATCATCTTCTAGCCCCAGCTCCAGCATGAAAACCCGCCGTTTCTCAGAGTCCAGCTTATCTCTATTTGCTCTGTAAAAAAAGATATCATTTAACAGATTTTTTACCTTTCCTTCCCCAAGATCTGTATCCTGTACCACGTAAGCGATCTTCTGTCTGGCTTCCCAGCATGTCTTGGAGTTAATTATCCGATTCTGAAAGTAAAGTGTACCTTCCACAGGCTTTGTAAAGCCCAGCAACATTTTTAAAAGAGTGGTTTTCCCGGTCCCGGATTTTCCTCGCAAAAGGATTGTTTGTTTTTTCTTTACACTAAGGTTGAAACCTGAAAGAACTTTTTTGTTTTCAAACGAGATTCCTATATTTTCGTATTTTATCAGTTCGTTATTTAATGGCTCAACAGACATATTCTTAATCTCTCGATTTTGTGGGATATTAATATTACTTGGCTAAAGAACAAGTTCAGAGAATATACGTTCGGTTTTCAATTTATCATGCGCTTTTTGGATCACGTTTGCTCTGAATATATGTGACAACACCTGGAAGTAGTGAAACAAAAATTATCCCAATTATTACAAAGCTGAAGTTATCTTTTACAACTGGCAAGTTCCCAAAAAGATATCCTCCAAAAAGGAATGCAGATACCCATGCTACTCCACCGATGACGTTATAGCTAATGAATTTTGAATAGGGCATTATTCCCACACCTGCTACAAAAGGTGCAAAAGTGCGGATAATAGGAATAAAGCGGGCTATGATTATCGTTTTAACACCATATTTTTCAAAGAATAAGTATGTACGATCAAGATGGTCCTGTTTAATAAACCGCATTTTTTCGTGACTTGCTACTCTATTTCTTAAAAAATGACCTATATGATAATTTACAGCGTCTCCTGTAATGGCTGCAAGACATAGAACAACTAATATAATAACTAAGTTGAGCGATCCGCTGGCAGCCAGAGCTCCAGTTGCAAAGATTAGAGAATCCCCCGGTAAGAAAGGAGTTATCACCAGACCTGTTTCACAAAAAACAATCACAAACAACAGAAAATATATCAGCAGACCATATTCATTTGTAATTGCGCTTAAGTGCGTGTCAAGATGCATTAACAGGTCTATAAAAAAATTTAAATTTTTCATATGCACACTTTATGAAATATCTGTTACTTATAATATTGGCTGGAAAAAATTATTTCCAGCTTGATGTTTTTCGTTGTCTATTTTCATACGATTAATAACTACATCTATAAACTAGTACTGCGATTCCAAAGTATGTTTACAAGCCTGGATTTAGAATAAGTCTACCGATCACTTCCCGTAACAGATAATGACAATAACATGGTTTGAGTTTTCAGTCAACGAGATGTCGTGAAGCTAAAACTTAATTTCTCGGAATGAGAAACAATCTTCGGGATGTCAACCACCGCGAGTAATCACTGACGATTTGCAGCAATATATATAATGGATTTAAGGGAATAAAAGAAAGTTTAGAAATTGGGTCCTGGACTTTCTCTTCAGGCTTCCCACATATTTCTCCTTAAAAGTATTATTTTTCATAATTTTTACCATCGAACTTATTGTCTTTGTTTAATTTTATTTAAGTTTGTAATTTGAATTACCTTT
Organism: uncultured Methanosarcinaceae archaeon; assembly: GCA_963733675.1. Taxonomy (GTDB): domain Archaea; phylum Halobacteriota; class Methanosarcinia; order Methanosarcinales; family Methanosarcinaceae; genus Methanosarcina. The sequence goes on from CAVTET010000003.1 coordinate 248,874, forward strand.
TTTAGTCAACGTTTATTTTTTACTTCTGTACTAATGGTAAGCTCAGGTGGTGTATTACATTTCTTTTTAAAGCTTTCCAATAATGAAAAAATTATTTTTTCACTTTTACTGGATCCTATTAATTAAAAAAATTCTGTAACTATTCAGTGTAAGTTAGTGGTTGTGGTGCAAAAATAATATTTCCGCAGTTTGATACTATAATTCTTACCTTTATGTACCATTTTACAGGTGATAAAAATGATTAACTCTCTTAATTGTGAAGGTTTACACTGATTTTGCAACAAAGCAAGATTTTTTGCATCACAACCTTTAATATTATTGCGTAAATAAAAATTTTGTAGAACTTGCGTGATCGAGGTGGAAAATCAATAACATAAAACCTGTAACTGTATAAGATTTAAATTTAAATAATTATGTTTATCGTATTTGATTTGTCCTCCAAGTGCGCAAGTCCTACATTTGTATTCGGTTAAGATACTATATACCAAAAATGTGTTATTTTCGTTGCCGTCTCTGTAAGCCTATAAATGTAAATCGAGATCTCTTGGCTTGTGCAATATTGCATCTATTTTAGAATCTAAAGGCATAACCACAAAAATCATCGATATGGATTTGGAAAATATAAGCCTATCTGAACTAAGGCAAATAATTATTGACCTAGATCCCTATATAATTGGAATTACGTCTTTAACTTGTAACCATATTAACGCCATAAATATAGCTAGAACGGTCAAATCAAGCAAGCAAGATGCTATGGTGATCTATGGTGGTGTGCATGCAACCTTTATGCATAAGGAGATATTGGAAACAGTTCCCGAGGTAGATATCGTAGTTCGCTATGAAGGTGAATATACGATGTGTGATATCATCATGCCATAGAGGATTGAAGAACTTTAGGCTGTGTGGACGGAATAACCTATAGAGATGAGGACAAAATAATCACTAACCCCTTACGGCAAAGAATTGAAGATTTAGATGCACTACAGTTTCCTGCGCTTCATTTATTAGAGCCGTCAATTGAAAATTACATAGGCAAAGGTGAGAAAAGGGGTCTTCCAATGATAACCACTTGAGGATGTCCTTTCGAATGTATATTCTACTCCACCACAGTTCTCCACGGCCGCAAATACCGCACGAGAAGTGTTGAAAATGTTGTAGATGAGATCGAATATTTGCAGAAGAGATATAACTTAAATGTGATATCCTTTGTAGATGATAATTTCACAATGCAAAATGATAGGATTTTTGATCTTTGTAATGAGATTAAGAAAAGGAACCTTGCGATAGAGTGGGGCTGTAGCACAAGGGTGGATCTATTATCTGAGGATTTGCTAGAAGCAATGAAATCTGCTGGCTGTGGAAATATATTCTTTGGCATTGAATCAGCCTCTCAAGAAGTCCTAGATACGATTAGAAAAGGATTCAATATCGATAGAGCAAAGGAGGTAGTAAGATTAGCTGAAAGTTTAGGCATAAAGACTCATTGTTCATTCATCATCGGATTACCTAATGAGACAACAGAATCGCTGAATAAAATGGTGGAATTTATTCAAGAGATTAAGCCTTCTGCCAGAGTGTTGCCAAATATTTTGGAGATACTCCCAGGTACCGAGATTTGGGAGTTTAGAGATAAATATTTCGCAAAAACGACAGAAATTTCAGCTGCAGATATTACGAGAGTCCAACTGGAACTTTATTTTAAGTTTTATGAAATTAACGTTAAAACAAATGAATTACATAGGATACTACCACCAGAAATAGAAATAATCGGTGAATGAAAGGAACGGTTAATATGCAAAGATTTAACGAGGTTAACTTTTGCCAACATCTTGATAAATGCTTTTTTGTAAAACAGATATTTCTGGTTCCGTTGCAAAAATTTCAAAATAACCATGTAAATCTATAAGTAATGAATAAAAATCAAAATATTCGAGGAAAATGTACCAACATTATAAAACTATACCAAATAATTGATTAATATATTTGACTTCATTAAGAACAGAGTAATTTAGATTATTGACTTGTCTTTTTTGATCATATTCATAGCTTCAATTCCTTTTAAGGTCTTATCAGCAGATCGAAAAGACTGAAAACCTAGCATTGGAGCAATTATCCGCTTTATAGACCTGTGATCTTGTTCTATAATGTTATTCAAGTACCTCACTTGCCTAATTTCAACGTTTTTAGACAAGTTCTTCTCATTTTTCAGTTCATTCATAGCTATCGGATATGCTGCATTTTTATCAACAGTTATTACTCTTGACATTTGATTATAATTAAAACTCAAAGCTTTCTTAAAGAATCTTTTGCTGCTTTTCTATCTCGTTTTGAACTTAACATGAAATCAATTGTGTTTCCATCTGAGTCAACTGCTCGGTAAAGATAGTTCCATTTACCTTTTACTTTGATATAGGTTTCATCAACTCTCCATGAATCATCTGTGGATCAGTACATTTTGTGCTCAAAATTTTGTTTTTTTGTAAAAAAATATTTTTATTGTTTCAGCCGCAAGAATGTATAACCCTACTATGGCTCCAATTATTAAGACAACCGAAATTGGAAGAGGCTTGAACCCAAAAGGAGCTGCAAAAGAAGTAAATGGGATGCAAAGAGTCAGGCCTACTATCAAGAGAGTGGCTATAAGTAGGTATTTCCCAGGTTTGCTCCTAAAGAATGGTTTTCTGCTCCTGATTACCAGAACTATCATGGATGCTGAAATAACGGATTCCACAAACCAACCAGTCCTGAATTGCTCTGTCATACCTGGTAGGAGGAAGAGCAGAACACCGAAGGTCAAATAGTCAAATACAGAACTTGTAATGCCAAATACCATCATAAACTTGCGGATGAAACCTATATCCCAGCGGTGTGGCTCTTCAACTAATTCCCTATCCACAGAATCCGTGGCTATGGTCATCTTCGGAAAATCAGTTAACAAATTGGTTAGGAGAATCTGCGTGGGCAACAGAGGAAGAAAAGGCAAGAAGAGGGATGCTCCTGCCATGCTGAACATGTTCCCAAAATTGGCACTGGTAGCCATGAAGACATACTTCAGGGTGTTGGCAAAGGTTTTTCGTCCTCCCTTTACCCCCGCAACAAGCGCATCCAGGTTTTTTTCTAGCAGCACAATATCTGCAGCTTCTTTTGCAACGTCTGCAGCACTATCAACAGAGATTCCTATATCTGCTGCATGAAGAGCAGATGCATCATTGATGCCGTCTCCTATAAATCCAACGATGTTTCCGCTTTTCTTGAGAGCAAGAATAATATGCTCTTTCTGATTAGGCTCTACCTCGGCAAAGATATCAGTATCTTTTGCCTGCTTTATCAAGGCCTCACTACTCATCTTATAAAGTTCGCTTCCGGTTATAATTAAGCCTGATCTCCCTGATGATGCTGGCAGCTACATATTTATTGTCTCCGGTGATCACTTTCAGAGAAATTCCAAGTTTTTCCATGTTTTCTATCGTATTCACAATCCCCTGCTTAGGGGGATCAGAAAAGAAAAGAAATCCTAGAAAAGTCATATCGATTTCGTTTTCCTTTCCTATAATCCTCTGCTGTCCCATTTCCCTGTACGCAATCCCAAGAGTACGAAATCCTTTTTCACTGAAATTTTCAAACTGCTGCTCGATTTTTTTTTTCAGATCGGAAATTTCTACAGGTTTTTCAGGTTCAACCTCTGCGAAGGAGCGAATTTCAAGAATATTCTTGAGAGCACCTTTAGTAATCACAAGGTTCATACCGTTTTTTGAGACAAGGATACTCAATCTTTTGCGCAGGAAATCATAAGGGATTTCATCCAGCTTCTCATACTGGGATAGATCAAATTTATTCTGTTCAAGAATTGCTCTATCGATTGGGTTTTCAAAGCTTTTCTGGTAAGAGGCATTAAGGCTGGCATAAAGGAGGACTTTTTCATTCTGATTTCCTTTGAGATCCTGAGAAGAGTGAAGTTGCAGCTCTCCTTCGGTCAGAGTGCCGGTCTTGTCGGAGCATAGCAAGTTCATGCTTCCAAGGTTTTCAATAGAAGCCAGCCTCTTGACAATAACTTTCTTTTGCGCCATCTCTCTTGCTCCGTGGGAAAGATTAACGCTGATGCTTGCTGGAAGGAGTTGAGGAGTCAGCCCAACTGCAAGAGCCAGCGAGAAGAGAAAAGATTCAAGAATGAACGTTTGAGATATACATTGATAACAAATACGATTAATACCATCAGTATCGTAACTTCCATCAGGAAATGTCCAAAATTTGAAATTCCTTTTTCAAATTCTGTTTCCGGGGGCCTGAGTTTTAATCTCTCTGATATTTTCCCAAATTCAGTTCCCTTTCCTGTGAAAACTGCCAGCACTTTTCCGCTACCACTGACCACACTAGTTCCCATCCATAGAGAATTTGTGCGCTTCGCGAGAGGGGTTTCTGCGTTCAGCACACAGGCTACTTTTTCTACTGGATAGGTCTCTCCTGTGAGAGTTGCTTCACTAACAAACAGATCTTTTGATTCCAGAATTAGACAGTCTGCAGGTATAATATCTCCGGCGTTAAGGATTATTATATCTCCAGGCACAATCTCTTTAACAGGAATTTCTTTCTCTTCACCGTTTCTGAGCACTGCAGCCTTTATCTCCACCGCAGCCAGCAATTTTTCAAAAGCGTCAGCAGCTCCTTTTTCTTGCCAGAACCCTAGCATACTGCTGATCAGGATAATAATTACTATAATTACAGTATCTGTGACATCACCGAGAAAAAAAGAAAGCCCAGATGCAAAAAGGAGGATAAGAATAATTGGACTCCTGAATTGGGAAAGCAGGAGTGTGATAGTGTCTGTTCGTTTTTTTGGTTTAAGAAAATTAGCTCCATACCTATTAAGACGTTCACCGACTTCTGAACTTTTCAGCCCGTCAGTTGTTGTTTGGAGTTTTTTCAACATATCGAATGTAGAAACACTCCAAAATTCGAGCTTTTTCTCATTATTGATCAATAAGCTGTCTCCTTATCTATGCTCAGTTACTTGTGTATATTTATCAGATATCCGTAACTTTCAGAATTTCACAAGTTAATTATCCTTCGTTCTAAATTTCATACTTTTTGTAATTTAAAGGTAAGCACGTATAACATAAAAGCGCATCATTATGTAATTGTTGAAATACTAGACTATCATGCTTATGGTGCTGTTGATAAGCTTGAATAACTCGTCTTTTCGATCACTACGTAACAGAAAACGAATGGGATATTGTATTTGTGTGAAAGCTATGCATTTTCTTAGTTTTGGCCGAAGTTATAGACATTTTTACCTGAATTTGAGGAAAATACACAGCTTTTACTAAAATCCATACAATAACTCAAAAACCAAAAAATTCCTATTTTGTCTCTCGAAAAGCAAGAGATCCATAAGAATTAAGTGTAAAATCTAGGAAATAGCAATGTTTTCATCTTAAGAACGTAGCTATCATTTCGTGCGAACATTAAAGATCCAAACTATAAAATAGATAAATTTTAAAAACTAAATCCTTAAGAGTAAAAGATATTTTTCTATGATTAGTAACGTTTATTTTAGTTCAAAGTCAATAATTGCCCATGGATATTCCAGAGAAAAAAGACTTCCGAGGAGCAAACCTTGAAGGGGCTAAACTTCAAGGAACTATCCTTGAAAAAGCTAACTTTCAAGAAGCTAACCTTAAAGAATCTAACTTTTATGGAGCTGATCTCACTGAGGCTAACCTTGAAAAAGCTAACCTAATGGGAGCTAAACTTCAAAAGGCTAACCTTTATAAAGCTAACCTTCAAGGAGCTAATCTCTATGGAGCCGACCTTGAAAAAGCTAACCTTCAAGAAGCTAAACTTGAAGGGGCTAATCTTCACAATGCTAATCTTAGAGAAGCTAACCTACAAAGAGCTAACCTTATAGAGGCTAACCTTGAAGGAGCTAACCTTGAAAGAGCTAAACTTCAAGGAACTACCCTTGAAAAAGCTAACTTTCAAGGAGCTAATCTTAAAGAATCTAACTTTTATGGAGCTGATCTTACAGAGGTCAACTTTGAAAAAGTTAGCCTTATTGGAACTAAACTTCAAATGACTAACCTTTATAGAGCTAATCTTCGAGGAGCTAACCTTCAAGGAGCTAATCTCTATGGAGCTGACCTTGAAAAAACTAACCTTCAGGAAGCTAATCTTCAAGGAGCTGATCTTATTGAGACTAATCTTGAAAATGCTATCCTTATAAGGGCTAACCTTCAAGAAGCTAGCCTCAAAGGAGCTGACATTGGCAAAGCTAATCTTGAAGGGGCTAATCTTAAAGAAACTGTTCTCCAAAGAGTTGACCTTGAAAAGGCTAACCTTCAAGGAGCTAACCTTCAAGGAGCTAATCTTCAAGAAGCCAATCTTATAGAAGCTGACCTTCAAGGAGCTAATCTTAATATGGTTAAATTTGAAGGGGCTAATCTTAGAGAAGCTAACCTTCAAGGAGCTGATCTTAATATGGCTAGATTTGAAGGAGCTAAACTTAAAGAAGCTAACCTTAGAGGGGCTAATCTTAGAAAAGCTAATCTTGAAGGAGCGAACTTTAAAAAGGCTTATCTTGAAGGAGCTAACCTTGAAGGAGCTAATCTTATAAAGGCTAACCTCAAATGGGCTAAACTTAAAGGGGCTAATCTTCAAGGAGCTAACCTCATAAAGGCTAACCTTCAAGTGTCTAATCTTCAAGGAGCTAACCTTGAAGGAGCTAACCTTGAAGGAGCTAACCTTGAAGGAGCTAACCTTGAAGGAGCTAACCTTGAAGGAGCTAAACTCAAGGGAGCTAAACTTAAAGAGGCTAAATTCAAGGGAGCTAATCTTAAATGGGCTAAGAATCTTTCAATTGATCAGTTTTCTAAAGTGAAAACACTTTATCATATTAAATTAGACAACGAGATTCTTAAAACCTTAAAAAAGAAGTTTCCTATCCTTTTTGAAAAACCCTCTGAATAGAAAATTTTCTCAAATATTACCTAAAGCTCTTTTGAAATGCTCATAATGTAATTGGTCTAACTATGTCCTAAGTGTTCGACAGAGAGTTTGAGAATCAATCAATAATTTACTATGATAGTGTGTAAAGCACGATTAGGAAACTAATCATCACATAAACCACCCAATTCAGTTATGCGCAAATTGTGTTACAATAGGAATGAATTTCAGGGCGTTCAGAGTATATCTGCTATTTTCCATAAATTAGAACGACCACGAGTAGGATCTAGATAATTGAACAATTAAAACAAATATTCTTAGTAGAAAAATTACTCTTAAAATATTCACTCATGTAATAATATTCTTATGATAAAAAAATAGGAGGAAAGCTTGGAAGGGTTGTGTCTACTGTCTGCCCAGATACAATCACTTTGAATATATACAATCGCGAGTATATTTAATTCAAAATAAGACCAACTTCTTCCAAGCAAGTGTACTTTCGGTTCAAATCTACTTTACCGGTTATTTATCACTTTTTTGTCTGTTCGTGCTGTCGTACAATCCATGAGGTACAACAATAATACTTAATTAGTTCCGTATTCATTTTATAATTATATGAAAAATAGTTTCTAAACAAAAAATAATCACGCATAAAATTTTTCGCAATCAAAAAACAAATAAATATTAATAATTATTTTTTACTATTTATGAGAATTTCCTTGTGCAAATCCATGCACGTTGACTACAAAATACAATTGATATCCATAAAATTATTCGATAGATGAAGATTTTTTATTATCTATGCAGTTATTATTATCTTTTTTCATTTACTAGAGATGTAATATGCAAAAACTTGTATATTCCTATATCACTCTAGAATAAACGAGTTATCATAAACATAGTCAAATATTCTGAAATTTCACCTCATCCTAAGCATTCATGATCTGCTACATCCTTTGGATGGAGACACCTTACAGGTAAGTTTCATCTATAGCAGTTGAGATGGCTTTTTCAACTCTTGGATACTTCTCAAAAATATACGTTTTAAAGAGGAACTCAAGGAATCAAAACTTTAATAATCCGACCTATCCATATTTGGTTCGATGATTTAGGATTTGTAGCCGTTTCTACTAATTTATATGGAATTGATTCTCATATAGCTTTTACCGCTAGATTGAAGAAGGACTTCCTCTTCCATTAAATGGTTTCAAAAAAAGTAATTAGATGGTAACTCCATCTTCCTGATCGGAAAGATAATATTTTATGAGTGAAAAAATATTATCTGTTGGCTCTATAAATTTTTTGTGATGAAAAAAAGAATACAGAGTCAATCAGATTTTTACAGAACTTTCGGTACACCATCCCAAGTTCTTTGCTGTACCACACATAGTAATCCTAATTGTTAAGTTTACTTGCTTTTTCATATGTTTTTATGGATTCATCGTACCTGCCTAAATTCGCTAGAGCTGCGCCTCTGCTGTTCCAAGCATCTGGATTTTTGGGATCAATTTCAACTGCTTTGTCATATGCTTTTAATGCTTCATCGTATTTACCTTGTTGAGAAAAAGCATCTCCTTTAGTGTTCCAAGCTTTTGAATCTTGAGGGTTAATTTCAATTGCTTTGTCATATGCTTTTATTGCCTCGTCTGACTTACCTAATCTGGATAGAGCATTTCCTTTATTGTACCAAGCATTTCCGTCCTGCGGGTTAGTTTCAATTGCTTTGTCATACGCTTTTATTGATTCATCGGATTTCTTGAAATTATCTAGTTTCTGCGAGTTCATTTTAAATGCATTTACATATGCATTTACTGCTTGATCGGTTTTATTTAAAGCTTTATCGGGTTCATTTAAATTATCTATATGTGACTCCTGGGCCATTGTTTTACCATAGGCATTTATTGCTTCATCGATTTTATTTAAATCAGTTTGAACGTTTCCTTTATTATTCCGAATCATTGGATCTTGCGTTGCGCCTGCGATACTCACTAGGATTAAAAAAGCCAGTACAGTGATTCCTAAAGCTGTTATGATGATACGCCTTCGACTAGCTGTATCAGATGTCACTTTTTTCAATTTCAATCTCCTGATATTTTTTATGGATTAATAATGAAAATAACCAAACAAATTAACATTGTTAATATATCTTGCTATGAATTAAACGTTTCTACTTAAAAATTATATTTTTTATTATATTAATATAACTTCGATATTCTTTTTCTTTGTAGAACTCATCAAAACATTTAAAACCCAAGAAGTAAAATAACATTTTGAATTCAAGGTAGAAATTAAGGAAAATGATTTTAGTCTGAGTTCAAATACAAGCCAAAAAAATTTACATTGTAAGGTTGAACATAACTATCAAAAAACAATGATGAGTCGATTTTAACAATATTCAGAAAATATTATAAAATTTGATAGGTTCTCAATTCCTTCTTTCGTAACAAAAACAGAATTCATAATCAAATGTTATGCTGACAAAGTTTTTGTATTTCCAGTTTTCACTTAAGCATAGTTTTTGTGTCAAAATCTATGAAATTCCTCAGTTCCATCCAAAATAAGAAAAGATTGCTCATCTATGACTCATGGAGCTTATGGAACTCATAGCTCATATGGAGCATATGGATCTCATATAACACTTAAAACTAATTAAACTAAGCAACAGTTATAATAGAAAATTTTAGGAAAAAAAATAATTGTGTAGTACTTCTAAACAAAAATAAAGGCATTAATAAATTGAATCATAAAGTTAATTTTTTGGCATCATAATCTCATTTATCAAATATTTCTATTTGCTTGCTTCAGTAGAAAAAATTTCTTAATATGTTTTATAATACTATTTACATTTTTATATCTGGATATCAGTGGAATATCGACCTTTCATCCCCAAAAATTTCTTGCATGGCGTGGGATAAGGACTAATTACAGAGAACACTATTTAGCCAAATTATCAATATATAGAATATATCTAAAAAAATAAATCAGGTCATATTCAGCGACTTTAGTATGATTCATAAATGCACTATAACAAAGATCCCGAAATAAACTGTTTTAGTGTAATTATGTGTCTGAAAGCAAAAAATTGTCGTGGAGCTATCTAACATATAATTTACCAAGCTGCAGGTATCCCTACCGTTTTAATATAGTTATGTTTCTGGCAGTGAAAAACTGCTATGTAGCTCTCCGGCAGATAACGAGTGCAGTTGAGCAAAGTGTGTTTTAAGATGAAACATCAGCTGGCTAATCGCAAACGATCCAAAATTCTAATTTAATTAATAAAATTTGTAAAAATTGGTTTTTAGTCAAGGCAAATTTTGAAAAAACGCTTTTGTACATAAAATGCTTTGGAGTACACAGATTTGAGATATTAATTACTTAACCAAATGCGGGGGGTGGGATTCGAACCCACGAATTCCTTCGAAGCCAGATCTTAAGTCTGGCGCCTTTGACCTAGCTGGGCAACCCTCGCAAATTGAAGAGTATATTTTGATTTTTGCCTGCCCTGAAATCTCCTAACTTTTTTTCATTATGTTTGAAATTATCTCAACATATTATTTAATCCAATATGTTGTTTCTTAAATCTGGTTCCTTTGACCAGATCAACCAACCCTCACACTTCATAACAAGCATATCGCTTTTAATGCAAATGACTCATTATATAGACATGTTTTAAATAAAGTTAAATTATTTAAAGCTTATTCTTTACCTTATGGAAATTATATTTCTTGGAACTGGAGTGGCGATCCCAGAACGTGGTCGAGTACAGTCCGGAGTGCTAGTGAGGCTTGAGGAAAAACCACTGCTAATTGATTGCGGAAGTGGTGTATTAAGCAGATTTTCTGAAGCTGAAATTTTACACACTAAGGTAGATACTGTACTGCTCTCACACCTTCATCTAGATCATGTAGCTGACTTGCTGTGCCTTCTGAAGGCAAATTGGCTATGTGGAAAGACCGATATGAGAATATATGGGCCTGAAAGAACAAAAGAATGGTTTTCAAGGGTACTTGGAGCTTATGATTATATTCTGGATAAAGTAGATGTAGAAGTTATTGAACTCTTTCCTGGAAAAGACTTTACTCCCGAAGGCTTCGACTGTGAGGTCAGTTGTACATCAACAAGGCACAGCATTCCGAATCTGGCTTACCGTGTAGCTGCAGAAGATGGAGAATTTGTGTACTCTGGAGACACTGAGCCATGCAGAAATGTAATGGACCTTGCAGCTGAAGCCGATCTCCTGATTCATGAATGCTCATTCCCTTCAGGCATGGAAGTCACAAACCATACGACTCCTATTACACTTGCAGAAATTCTAGAAGAATTTGAAAGTGAGATCGGAAGCATTTGCCTTACCCATTTCTATCCAAACATGCGAGGGCATGAAAAAGAGGCAACATACCGCCTTAAAGGGTATTTCGAAGGAGAAGTGATTTTTGCTGAAGATCTTATGAAACTCGAAATGTGACAGAATTACAGCTGTAAAAATAAGCTTTTATTGTTGAGATGAGGAAACCCGAAGAAGAATTACCACATTCTTCAAAATCCTCTGACTTAAAACTCTCAAATTAATTCCTATGCACTTTTTCAAAGTAAATTCCTCTACTTATTTTCAGCTATTTTCATGAAAATTAAATTGTTTGACGTAACACTTGAACATCTTCTCATTAGTATGCTTGCATGCAAATTTTTAGTCCATCTTCTTTTCCCGTCCATCTCTTCGCTCCGCCCATGCAACCACTTCATAAGTAAGAATAATTGGTATCTTTACACTTCTTTTTTTCATGGTATCAGAATAAAAAGAGATCATACTTAAAAAGATTAGATTTTTTTGGAGAGATCTGTTAACTATATACATTATTATACATATGTATCCGTTCAAAATAATTGAGAAAAACAGAATTTTTTGATCTCAAAATATACAACAATGCATACTAGAAAATTGAATCTTATAAAACAATTTTCTCGAAATTGTCGTAATTCAAAATTGATATCTTAGGGTTCATTATGAATTGTCTATGTGTTTCTTATACTTTTTTCACATTTACTAGAGATGTAATTGATAAAAATTTGTACATGGCTATAAGTAATAGAATCATCGAGTTATCAAAAACATAGGCAACGTTCATCGATATAAATGTGGAATGGATCACAGTAATTAAGTATATAGTTATGGAACAGTAATCAGAAAAGAAGACTAAGGAATAGATAACAAATTTTACAGAACTTCGGTATACAGCCAACTCTTTTTTCAAAACAATCTATTTCAGCATCTAACTATTTGATTCCCATATAAAACCATTACTAATTTGTTAAAGTTTTCCCGACAAATTTAATTTTTAAGTGAACTATAAAGATCAAAATTTAACTTTTTTATTTTGATTAGCTTAGATGATCTGGCTGATAACTTATAGTAAAAATTGATCTTGTTAGTTGCAGGTGAGGAAATGTCTGCAACCCACCGGAAAATCTACTTCAATGTACTGGAATATCTATAGACTAGAAATAAATTTAATGTGTTATATATTTTAATATATATACAAAATAGTAATGACTTAAACTAATTAGTACACGAATTGGTGGTCCTGATCCCACACACTATGATATCAATTCTTTGGGATGAAGATTGCTATTCAACTGATACCCAGATGTAAAAATGTAAACAGTATGACAAAGCAAGTAAACAATTCAGCATCAAGAGGAATTCCCAATATATTGATCACTCTGAAAAAACAAAAAAATTATATAGCTAAACAACTGGCAACCAAGAAAAAGCTAGAAAAACAACGAGAGAAAGGGAAAAAGAAGAAACAAAAAAACACTAAGATCAATGACAAATGAAATAAAAAAAGGCGCCGAAATCATTAAAAAGAAACATAATAGAATAAAAATAAAAAACACAAATCAAAGTTGAGCTGGTGCACCCCGCTGTAGGCAACGGGGTATGTTCGCGCCACCGCTCTGGTTGTAATGGCTATTAAAAATCGAGTATTTTCATTTGCTGATATGCTTCTTTTTCTTCCCTACTCTTTATAATTTGCATGACTTTTGAAGGAGAATACTTTGGTTCAGCTCCAACAAAAAGATGTACATGATCACCATCACTACCAATTACCTCAAACTCAAAACAGTATCTTTCACTAATTTCAAAGCATAAGTTTTTCAAAAAGTTGATGAGTTCTGTCCCTAAAAAAAGATTTTTACGGTACTTCAAACAAAAAACCATGTGATATCTTATTTTATATACACAATGGTTTGCACGTCTTAGTTCCATTTACAGTACAAATGTAGTAAAAAATATAAATTTATTATTTAACAACGGTTATCGGGAAGTTTTCCATCCTCGCAGCAAGCTGCGGGGTATTCGACTGAAATAAAAAGGGATTTGAATATATTGAATTTGTCACAAGAACTTCATACTTTCATTTAAAATAATTTATTTCATATTTAATAACAATAACCAGTGAGATTTTTTTAGGGAACTTACATTCCGATATACTAATTATTGAATTAACAATGGGAATAATTATAAAAAGTTATGGCCAGTTGAACCTCATCATTAAGGAAAATCATAAGCTTTTCTGAATCGAAATTGTGATTAATATGGAATAACTCTGTGAGTGCAGAATAAAATTAGATACATGAATTGCGGAGAAATTTGTCGCTGAGTTTGATAAATTGTTTTAGACCTAAACAATATAAAATTCGCAACTCTATGAAAGAATAAGTAAGATAAAAGAGAAAAAGGAAAGTAAGCTGATGATTCTGGCTTTGCCAGAAATTTCTTTGTATAACAGCGCAAGAGAGTTAGTATTAAGAGTAAAAGTAAGAAAAAGATACGTCCGCGTTTAAAATATGATTGAGAAAGAGACCAAAGTAAAACATATTCATTACAATTGTTATGAGGGCACAAAATTTGGTAAATGCATATGATTGCTTCTTTGATATAGTGATCAGTACATATGATATACTTATCTCTGCATCAACTAATCAAAAAAATAAATGCCTGAAATGTAAAGTGAAGAGCTTTCTACTTAACTTGAAGAGGAGACCTTATTTCAGCTAATCTATGGACTTCAGCTCAAGTTACCACATATAATTTATAATTTTTGGAAATATATTCTGTTCAATTTATATTGCTTAAAATTAGAATATTAATCACTTAAGCTTAGTATTTTTAATTTTTAGTTGAGACAAAAAGGAGATTATTATATGAAAATAACAGTGTTCAGTGGGAGCCATAAAGGCAAAAATGGAAATACTCTCAGCATGGTTGAGGAATTTCTGAATGGGGCAGAAGAAGCCGGGGCAGATACTGAGAATATCATCCTTGCTGAGAAAAATATAAGATACTGCAAGGGAAAATTCGAATGCTGGCTCAAGACGCCTGGAAGATGTGCCATCCACGATGACATGGACGACCTACTTCCCAGGTTCCTGGAATCGGATATTGTTGTTTTTGCCTGCCCTGTATACTTTGACAATGTTCCAGCTATAATGAAAAACTTCATAGACAGACTTTCACCTGTCCTTTTACCTCATTTTGAGGAAGATGAAAAAGGTGAGTATAGGCATGCAAAACGCTATGAGAAATTTCCGAAAATACTTGTTATTTCGAATGCCGGTCTACCTGGTCAGAAAAATTTTGAAGTTGAAAGCCTTTTTTTCAGGAGGCTCGCAAGAACCTTTCACACAAAACTTATTGGCGAAATCTACAGAGGAGAAGGGGAAATTTTCAGGGGCAAAGACAATATCATGCTAAAACCATTACTAGGTAAGTATAAAAATTACCTTCGAAGTGCTGGCAAAGAGATCGTCGAAAGCCACAACCTTTCTGAAAAAATGATTAAAGATCTCGAAAAACCAATTTTACCTCCAAGCTTATATATAAAATTCGGAAACGATGAATGGGATCGACTGCTTGATGAAGATAGGGTCGATTGAGAAGAACTACGAAAGATAAAAGAAACTTGGTGTGGATAACCAAGAATTAATGTGAAAAATTCAGATGTTAGTTGATAGATAAACCTGTAACATCTTATTACTAGCTAAAGCAAAAGGAAGAAACTGTTTTGGTCACCTTGAAACACACATTCTAAGGATGTACACAGATGCAGAATTAATTTGCTTATTTGGCCATTATTAATTCATTGAAAGTTATATTAATTTTTTTTATCTACTGTCACATTAAAAAATGGATGTCATTCATCTGTACATATGTGGAAAGTGTGTGGAAACGTCTTAGCTATTTCTTTAATTAATCTTTTAATCAACTTCTGGCATAGCCTCTATCAGATCTTCCAGACTGTGTTTCAAATAAGGAGCATTGCTCCTGTTGATCAATTCCTGACAGATCTCAATCGGATTCCCGGCCATTACAATTGCTCCTTTTTCGATCATCACAACTCTATGGGCAACTTCCCGAACGAAGTCCATATGGTGACTCACAAGCACAATGGTCATGTTGAAGCGTTCATTGATCCTTTTTAAAGAATTTGTGATCTCCCTGAGAGTTACAGGGTCAAGGTCTCCAAACGGTTCATCAAGCATTAAGTACTCTGGAGATGTCGAAAGGCTCAGGGCAATAAAAGCTCGAACATGCTCGCCTCCACTGATCTGGGAAGGAGTTTTGTCAAGCACGTCCATTGACAGATCAAGGGCTTCAAAGACTGGCTTCGCATATGTGTCAACATCATTTAGCGGAACTATGGGAAAAAGTTCAAAATAAATGGTATTATTTAGGTTCAACTCCTGCAATGCAGTTGCTTTTTCTTCTTCAGGCATATCTGACAACCTGTACACAATATCAAGAGTCTCATCAGAGAGCCCCATTTCCAAGGCTTTATTCCTTGCGTATTCGATTGCACTTTTATTTTTGATACTTAACCTAAATCGAATCTGATCTCTAACTGTGGAGTTAACTGACATGGAAAATTCCTGATTCATGATGCTCATAATCCTACGGAGCTCCATTCGCTTCTTGCTATATTCGGTAACTTCTACCCAGTCTCCATTGCATAAATAATCTACAGTCCCGAGATTTGGCTTAACAAGCCCTTCTATAAGTTTCATAATTGTTGTTTTTCCAGCTCCAGAAGAGCCAATAAAAGCTAGAATCTCACCCTTATAGACATCGAAAGATAAATTTTTGATGTTAAGGACTTCTCCCATGCGGATGATGGAATAACGTTTTGAAATTTCCTTTACTCTTATACAAATTTCCTTATTTTCAAGCTTTGTAAGCTCTTCCTTCGGCTTCATATCTATAAGGAAATTTTTAAGCACACTTAATGGTTTTCCTTCAGCTGCTATTTTTCCGTTTTCAAGAAAAATGAGCCTGTCAGCAAGATAGGCATGGATTTCCGGAAGGTGAGATACTACTATAATTGCTATTTTCAAGTTCGCTTTTAGGTTTTTAATTATATCAAGCACTTCCTGCTTCGTATCAGGCCCTGTCATTGTGACAGGCTCATCCAGAAGAAGGACTCTGGGCTTTGCAGCAAGTTGCCTTGCCATTACAATTCTCTGTTTTTCCCCTCCACTTAGGAGGTTAGTTGAATGTAGAGCTTTGTGCTCTAGGCCAACAAGTTTCAGATATTCTATTGCCTCTTCAAAAAGTTCATCGTACTCATTAGTTATACTATGTGGAATATGTTCATTATTTGGAAGGGCTTCATGCCCCACTTTAAGGTAATTTAGTTTTCGGATTATATTTTCAATTGCAGGCCCGTTCCATAGACTGAAATTTCGCTGGAGATGTATTGCCGTTACGCTTTTGAGGAACTTTTCTCCTTCGATACCAGAAGTTGGTGTTACAATTTTTCCGTCTATTTCCACAGTACCTTCTTGAAACGGTTCCACCCCACGAATGATACGAAGAAGCGTGGATTTCCCGCTTCCGCTTCGACCTGTAATCCCAAGGATTTCACCATCCTCCACTTTGAGGTCAATATGGTCCAATACCCTTATGCTTTTGGAACACACATCATAAATTTTTACTAAGTTGGAAATCTTGAGCATAATCACATCTCTTAGTGTTGATTGAAAGTTAACACTGAATCCTTTAATCTGAAGGGAAATTATGATACTGCATCCTTCATCATTTTCTGATCGTTGTGATACACATGGGTAATGCAGTTATACTAAATGAATTTATTCAAAAATGCAAAAATTGTGATATGATTGACTTAACAATTGAAAATAATAACGGTTTCTTGATTCAGTTATTGAATGGACACAATACAGATAAATCACGGTTAAATTAGCTATTAAACATATCTTGACACTTGAAATCCATAAATTTCAGTGAACTGATGATATATGTGGTAATCAGACACGAAAAATATAACTAAAGAACAACATTATGAAAAATTTTTACTTCGGTTTTCCTGAAATGGAAAACCCAACGGAAAAGAATACATAAATACTGCAAATTTCAACTTCATCATAAATCTAAAAACTCATCGTTTCAGGTCTTAGTACTCAAAATCGGAATTAATTCTTTTTTTATACGAATAAAGTTGCAGAAAAGGAGAATTTTTAATCATCTTAATTGGAAACATTACGTTAAATGAATATAATTCAGTAGGCACAATTCTAAGGGAAAAACTGGCTCAAGGAAGATTCAAGTTGTGTATTCTATGTCTTATTTAAGGCAGTGGATCGAATGTCACCCAATTTCCGAACTCTATTAACAAACTTTATCTATCTAGAGAAATAGTGCCATATATAGTAGCTAGCTGAAGGTAGTGTTCAAAAAACATAGAGAATCTACAATCAAAGTTGCGCTGGCGCACTCCACTGCAAGCAACGGGGTATGTTTGCGACATCGCTCTTGTTGTAATGGCTATTAAAAATCGAGTATTTTCATTTGCTGATATGCTTCTTTTTCTTCCCTGTTTTCCTGATTTTCAACATAGTTTTTGATAACATCTGAAGTTGTTCCATCTTCTATAGTTCCAATGTAGCCTCCATCACTCCACAGTTCACCATCCTAAAGCTATTTTTTGAGTTCAGGGTATTGTTTAAAAATTTGTCTTGCTATAAACTTTTTATAATTTGCATGACTTTTGAAGGAGAATACTTTGGTTCAGCTCCAACAAAAAGATGTACATGATCACCATCACTACCAATTGCATCAAACTCAAAACAGTATCTTTCACTAATTTCAAAGCATAAATTTTTCAAAAAGTTGACGAGTTCTGTCCCTTAAAAAAGATTTTTACGGTACTTCAAACAAAAAAACCATGTGGTATCTTATTTTATATACACAATGGTTTGCACGTCTTAGTTCCATTTACAGTACAAATGTAGCAAAAAATATAAATTTGTTATTTAACAACGGTTATCTGGGAAGTTTTCCGTCTCCGCAGCAAGCTGCGGGGTATTCGCTGAAATAAATATTTTATAGCAGTCTATCATTCGTTCAATGACGCTGATGGATAACAGAATACATTACAAAGTGTGAGAATATTTATCTCTTAAAAAGATGAGCGTGTTCTTTCCTAAGTGATTTGAGAAGCTCTGCATTTAATTTTGCATCATAAAGTGTTTTCACTTTAGAAAGTTGGTCAAATGTCAAATAGTGAGCTTCTCTAAATTTAGCTCCTTCAAGGTTAGCTCCTTCAAGGTTAGCTCCTTCAAGGTTAGCCCACCTAAGATCAGCCCATCCAAGATTAACTTTCATAAGATTTGTCCATTCAAGGTTAGCTCCTGTTAAGTTAGTCCATAACAAGTAAGATTCTAAAAGATTAGCTCCTCTTAGCATAGTCCAATTAAGGTTAGCTCCTTCAAGGTTAACTCCTCGAAGAGTAGCACCTTCAAGGTTAGCCCCTCTAAGAATAGCTCCTTCAAGATTAGCTCCATCAAGTTTAGCTTTTCTAAGATTAGCTTCACTAAGGTCAATTCCTACAAGGTTAGCTTCTCTAAGGTCAGCTCCTTCAAGGTTAGTTTTCTTAAGGTTGGTCCATTTAAGGTTAGCTTCTCTAAGGTTAACACCATCAAGATTAGCCCCTTCAAGGTTCGCTTCCCTCAGATTAGCTCCTTTTAAGTGAAATCCTTTTAGGTCAGCTTCTATAAGTTCAACTCCTATAAGATTAGCTCTCTTAAAGTTGCCCTCGTTAAGGTTAATTCCTGTAAGGTTGGCTTTATTTATGTTAATTTTCAAAATTTCCTGCATACCATAACTCCTTTCCTTTTCCACAAAATTTATGTTTTTCTTTTATTGACTAATTATTAAAATACAAATTGTGAGTGAGTATCTATACATTAGTTATTAATTATATAGTTTTTGCATATAGACTATATTGTATAATTAAAAAAGATATTGTGAAATAAATTCTCACTATAAATGTTTCTTCATGATAAATTTTAAAACCGAACAACAATTAGATATTAATTATTATATTATTATTCCTGGTGACTTCAAGTCATTGATCAAATCTAGGAAAGATTCCTGGTTAAGTAATACTGTTATCATCTCACTGCCTCGTCTGAGTTCTTTGTTAGCTCTCTACCAGATTTATTATTCCAATTTTTTCTAGTGTTTTCTGGAAATTCGTTCATATGTACTATATTGATTTGAATAAATAAGTTCTAGTGATATCTATGACAAAAAGTAGACTATTTTTAGTAAATATAAAGCTAATAATGCTTCTTTTCTAAAAACATAAAGAGTTTTTGGCATAAATAAGAACTTATAATATAAATCGATCGAGTTTTTTAAGAAAAGTGTAATATTAGATTCTAACGACTATACAAACAAAAAAAATAAAAATTAATATTTATTTGTTTTTTGACTGCGAAAAATTTTATGCGGAATTATTTTTTATTTAGAAACTAATTTCTATATAATTAATTTCCACTAATTATAAAAATAATTATGTATTAATATTATAACTCCATATAGAATGTCGACTTAAAAAAGTGCAAAATAACCTATGTAGTAGAGCTAGATAGCATAGTATAATTGCTTGAAAGATGTTGATCTTATTTTGAATTAAATATGCTTGCACCAATATAATTTTAAACTAACTGTATTTGGGTTTAAAGTAAAGAAAACTCTTCCCAGCTTTCCAATAATCTTTTTTAATGCGCTTGATTTGGTAGAATGCATAATTTTCTGCAACATCTGCTCTTTACTCTTTAATCTTATTTTTTAATTACTTTTTGTTAGATTATGATAGAGACATACCAAGAAAAAAAATAGTTCCCATGAAATGTTTTCATTTTAAAAAGCTGCTAGAATGTTAAATAGTGAGCTTCTCTAAATTTAGCTCCTTCAAGGTTAGCATTTGTTTGTTGCATCAATTTGAAGATTTTATTTACTTTATTATCCCCTCAGCTTATTATCTGATCCGGAGAAACTCAGAATCGTGTATAACAATTACATATTACTGCTTCAAAACGTCATAAACCAAAAGGGAATCGAAGACCTCTGAGCATGAATATTTTGTCATTTTCTTTATTAGTCACTAGTTTATGATTACTCGGCAACGGACTTAATCACATTGCTCATTATTTCTACTAAAGTTTCGTGGTATTCATCTGGATCTTTGTATTCATCTATATTCTGTACTATTGTAAGCATAATCGACGCAAATTCTGATGGATTCAGGTTTTTCATCTCCTGTTAACTCTAAAGCAAGCTTGCAGTTTTCAGCTTATCAGTAGGTCTGGCGCGACAAGTTTTCAAAGGTAAGCGTAGGATTGTTCCTATCTCTTTTAAACAGCTCTCTTTGACCTTTCAATATCATGTTATCTTCCTCATTTTGTCTTATTTATGAATGGCATTTTTCTTTTTTCTTAGAACTCTGGCATCTGCTTAACCACCTATGACAGATTCAAACAATGTACTGAATACTCCATTTTCATATTTATTTAAAAATCCATTCAGAACAGAGTTGACCAATTGCATTACCTGTCTTTAAGCGTTGAATCTTAAATAGTCATTTTTCAAATCTTCCCTTAAGTTGTTTCCAGTGGTCCTCATACTTTTGCTCCTTAATCAGGTATTCATTCAATCTTAACTCAAGAAGTTCAGGGGTCATTCTTTGGAAAGACTGTTTGTGATTTGTATCTGACATCATTTCTTAGCATCTCCGGAAAAATCATCCTGTATTCACGTTAAAAAATAAAAGAGCCGAAAATAATAAAACGCAATCAAATATGTGTCATATATTTCTCTTTATTAGATTGTAACCCAAATTGAAGTAAAAGCGCTTAACTTTAGATACCATTAAGTTGATCTTGTAAACTGAAGGTGAGAAACTGCCTGCAGCCAGAGAGAAGGTCTCCTTTGAGGTATTTGAATACCTATAAATTATAACTAGATTTAATTTATTATATACTTTTTGAACATATACTATATAGTACTAACTAATACTAATTAGTATTCTAATACTAATTAGTATTAACATTACGTGGTCCTGATCTAGTGAATTATAACAGGTGTGGATCTTTTCCCCTACCATTTTTGGAAAACCGAATCGAATTTTGCTATACCATACAAATATAAATAGATCAAGTTCCCATAAATGCACAATTTTTGTAAGAAAATCTATGCATTTTTTCCAATTTCAGCGGTGAGTGCCTAATGTTTATCTGATAATGCATTAAGTCTAAAACCTTCCACCCTGCAGGTAACTCATGAGAAAAATTTCATATAATTGCAGATTTATACCAAATATGTGTTACTTTGTCACCATAACTTCCAGAAGAGCTTTTTTTAGCCAGCGGTATAAATTTTATGACCGTCATAATACCTATTATGCCTGAAACAACACCTATCTAGATAACAAAGCAAATCCGTGAAGAGTTACAGCAAATTAGAACGATTGGGGACGATTATAACAAGGTCATTAATGACCTGATAGTCGAACATAATAAAAATGAATTAGCAGAACATAGGGAGAAATTTATAAGAGAGCATAAAAATGAATTTGTGAGTATCAATGACCTTTAAAGTTTTTGTGCATCCTACTCTTTTTGTTAAGGTTCCTGCAGAACGAAAAGAACATAGAAAATCTGCGATTAAGGAGCTTACAAATCCGTTTCCAGATAGTAACGGAAACAAAAAAATAACTCAAAGGAACTCGAATAGTTACATATCGTCTTAAAGTTGGAGACTATCGAATTTTCTATCAAATTGATGAGGAAGATAAAAAATTATACATTTTCGATATTCTGACCACTGAACAAGCGCATAAAAAATATGGAAGAATTTAATATTAATCACCAGAACTTTCACTAGGGCATTTCTATTTTTAGATTTTCAGGAAGCAGCTAATGTTTACCTTTTGTTCCCTTGTATCAATGTTTGAATGTAAAGCCCTTGATCATGCATAATTATTTTGCTATAAAGCCTATGGATTCGTAGAAAAGATAAAATCCTATTTCTTGTGGCAAAGAAAGAAGTAGAGAGTCAACTAAAAATTATAGAACTTTAGTTCCACTGTATAAATTAAAAATCGATAGCAAGTAAAACTATTTGAATTTTATTATACTCATTAATACTTTTTTTGCATTTCCAAAGTATAAACGATGGAAACGTGTATTTTTCCATAATCTATGGAAGATCCGATTCGCAAAGATATGGGCAAAAATCTGATTTTTCGCTATTTTGTGTGGATTGAAAATAATTATCCAGTTAAAAAATTACCACGCCAAAGAGATTAATATCGAATAGAAATTGATTTTGCTACAATAACTTTTTTTGAAGATTATGTATATTGCACATTCATTTAGAAAGTAAAATATAACTTCCCGCCTAAAATAACAAATAGTTTATAAAATTAATCTATGTTGCTTCTTTAGGAAAACATAATGTTAAATTTGTGAAGATCTCCGAAAATAATAAGAATATAATTAATATAAAAATATTTCTTTGCTTTAAAATATTTTATAGTAAAGTAAGTTTTATTCAGAAACGATTTTTTGTCCAATTAATTTAATAAAACTAAGGGGCATAATTGATCATCCTAAACTAATTATTTGCAGAGTAAGAATATAAGTCAAATTGTTTTCAATTAAAAAAGAATAAGGAATTAGTAGATCTATGAAAGAAGTAAAATTGTCAAAAGTCGGAAAACAAGATTTTGTATTCTGTTATGTTCTCTCATTTTTTACCAAAATCAGTCAAAGCAATAAAAATTTAATTTTATTAAACTAAATATTTTGTTAATTCGAAAAGGGAACAAATCAATTGCTATCTCAATGATAAAAACTTTATTCGAAGGCAATATGTTAATTTCCTTTGTTGAAAGTATTGATTGAAAATCGATGTCTTTCTATGTTCTCTTTAATATCTCATAATTATTATGATTTTTGTGGTACTGTTTAATTGTAGGTTCTCACTGTCCATATCAATTAGGAATGTATCGAACAGAAGAATGAAACGAATTTATGCGTTATAATGTATGTTACTACACCAAATAAGAACAAGAAAATAGTCAGCTAAATGATTTAGGAAGTTGCACAAATGTTAGATAAAGAAAAGATGAGTACTATCCAGGAACGTCATAAAATAGGCAGGGCCCTGAGAGAACAGGTGCCCCGTAGCAACCATGGGATCTGGAAGCCTACACCTTCCAGACCAGATCCAATCAGTCTGCTTCAGGAACATGACAAAAACCATCTGAAAAACCTTTTGCCAATTAAATATAGCCGTATGCTGGAATCACCCTTTGCCTTCATGCGAGGTGCGGCTGTAGTAATGGCTGCTGACCTAGCTACAACACCAGTTATAGGGCTGCAAACACAAATATGTGGTGATGCACATCTGGTAAACTTCGGCGTCTTTGCTACGCCAGAGCGCAAACTGGTTTTCGATATTAACGATTTCGATGAGACCTATCCTGGGCCCTGGGAATGGGATCTCAAACGCCTAGCTACCAGTTCGGTGCTAACTGGAAGGGAAAAGGGGTTTGATAACGAGGTAAACCGGAAGCTAGCTATGGTTGTTAACAGAAGTTATCAGGAAGCAATAGTAAATTTTGCCCTGGCTCCCTTTTTGGATGTGTGGTATTACGACGTAGCGGTAGATGACGTCCTGGAGGCTTTTAAGAGATCCTCCCGGAAAGACAAAAAAAGTGCCCAAAAAGTGGTTAAAAAGGCACTCTATAGCACGCAAGAGCATACAATGGAAAAACTCACTGAGACAGTCGGTGGAAGGCGGCGGATCCGCAATGACCCGCCACTTCTGGTACGTTTAAGTGAGAGAGTGCCAGAGGAACAAGAAGCATGGATCACAGAACTGGATGCTGAAAAGCTGTTCAAAGAATACATAGCCAGCCTTCCAGAAGAAAAGCGCCAGCTAATGTCACATTTTCGGGTCTCAAGTGGAGCCTTGCGAATTGTAGGCATTGGTAGCGTTGGTACGCGCTGTCTGATCCTTCTCCTTGAAGGAGCTACAAAAGATGATGCACTGATATTGCAACTGAAAGAGGCTGGACCGTCGGTCTTGGAACCCTATGTCGTCAAGAAAGATTATGACAACCAAGCTCAACGCGTGGTGGTTGGACAGAAGCTGATGCAGGCAGCCAGCGACATCTTTCTGGCAGGAATAAAGGATCAGATAACCGGAATACAATACTATTGGCGGCAGTTTAAAGACATGAAAGGATCCTTTGACTTGGAGTCCCTGGACAAAGCTGGATTAGAAACCTATCTCAAGGTGTGCAGCTTGTGTCTGGCTAGGGCTCATGCCAGAACAGGGGACGCAGCCTGTATTTCGGGATATATTGGCAAAAGTGATGCTTTTTGTGAGGCCATCACTAACTTTGCTATGGCTTATGCCGAACAGACGGAACGCGATTATCAGGCACTGAAGGAAGCAATAAAATCTGGCCGCATTGAAGCAAAAAAAGGCTTGTGATACCCTATTAATTCAGATATCAATATATAAAGTGACCATCTAAATATATTATTGGTTTTAAGTTATTTGTAACATGATAAATGTATTAAAATGTTTTCGATAAATCCCTAGATTTCATGGTATCATCCTGGCTACTGAGATTGTAAATGATCACAAAGTGGGAAGAGTAATTATTCATCTACCAGCGGAGCTGTTTGCAAGGTTGTGACCTACTTTGCCTGGACGGGGTTCCTAAATGAAAAAAGAAACATTGGAAATTTAAAAGAAAATTATTCGAAAAACTTGGAGACCTGCAGAACCTTACCCTGAAAACAGCTACCCTTATACGACTGCTGAAGCCCTTGATTATAGGAGGATGGAAAGTCGAATCTGAAAGTTAAGTTTCTGAAAACAGGTATCATGCTCTAAATTGAAGGATGGGGAGATGCAATTGATCCGGAAACGATGAACGAAAAATTTATCTCTTGCATCTTCTTGACGATACTAAGCTAGAATTCAGGCTAGTTTGACGAGATGATGATTTTTTGATTTGAAAGTTCAAAAAGTACAAAATCAAAGTGTTTACTGGCATTTGTTTTATGGCGTAATTATATGTTGATTTAATTCTCTGGAGCGTAATTCTATGGGTTATCTTATGCTTGTCAGGCATGGAAAGTCCTATTTGAAGCCTGGTGACAGGATTGTTGGCTGGATGGATGTTCCTCTTAGCAGGAAAGGAATTGAAGAAGCTCTTGATTGCTCAGTCAAACTTGAAAACATCGAATTTGATCTTGCTTTTGTCTCAAACCTTGTTCGGGCACAGGAAACTCTTTTCATCATATTATCCGGGCAGAAAAAAACAGGAATTCTTGTCCATGAAAAGACAAATGATGAAAGTGGGATAGGGAAAATTAAATGGCATTCCTTTCCCGAAAAACTCGACAAAAGCCTTATCCCTGTATACTCGACAGCTGCTTTAAATGAACGCTACTATGGAAAGCTCCAGGGCAAAATAAAACAGAAAATGAAGGAAAAATATGGAGCTGAAAAATTTACTTCCTGGGATTTAGACTTTGAGCCAGGTCTGCATGAAGGAGAAAGTCTCAAAGCTGTTTATGAGCGTGCAGTGCCCTATTTCAAGCATAAAATTCTGTCTGCAGTGAAAGAGGGGAAAAATGTGATAGTCTGCGCCCATCATAGCAGTTTGAGAGCTCTAGTCAAATATATAGAAGGTATTTCTGATAAGGATACCAGGGAAATCAACTTCGCCACAGGCGAGATTGCAGTATACTATTTTTCAAAAGGCAGGCTGGTAAAAGAAAACATTGAAATTGCCATGAAACAAAAATAAACCTCTAAGAGCTTGTCTTAAGATTAGGTCATTCTTGGTAAACGAATTGTTCATAATGTCGGAACAAAATACCTCAACCAGGACTTAATTTTGCTTTTTTCAGAATAGACTTGAAGCTTACCTTAGTTTTCCGTTTTTTTAAATATCAAGCTAGAGCCTATCCAATCGAGTAGCAACATTTTAACTTTATGATATACAGGTATTAGAATAAAATATCTACATTTTTTCAAATTCAAATAAAAAATGTTCTATCATTTCATATTAAATTGGTAACGAATAAATTTTACCACAAAATTATGCATCACATAAAACAATAAAAAAGAAGCTTTACCAATATAGCAGATGTCTCTACATTTTGTTTTTCACAGACTAAAAATAATTATATGTTAATTATAAACAAAATTTTACGTATTGATTCCAGAATAAATCACTTATTTAGTAAAATTCATTGATCATTCCATCTCTTAGGATACCCCTGCAGGATCAAAAGTCTACAAGACCTCGAAAATTCAGAATTAGAACATTTCTCAAATAAGAGCTTAGTTTAAAATTAAATCAACTTATAGAGTTGTATTATGAACAATCTTGACTTTTAATGCAAATGTGAAGTTGTTCCAATATAATTCCCAGGACAATAAAACGATTTTACATTGTGGAGAGTAACAAATGGAAAATTATGACCTGATTGTAATAGGCACCGGTTCGGCAATGAACTATATAAATCATATTATAGATTCGAATCCAGAAATAAAAATTGCTGTTATCGATAAAGACGAACCAGGTGGGATCTGTCTTACCAAGGGATGCATTCCTTCAAAAATTTTGCTCTATCCTGCGGAACTTATCAGGGAACTTGGAACAGCATCTCTTTTTGGAATAAAGGCTGAAATAAGGGATATTGATTTCATTGCAATCATGGAAAGGGTACGAAGGATTACAAGAGAAAATATAGAAGCTGTCCGGCAGGGGATAACCGGAAGCCCGAATATTGACTACTACCATGAAAGTGCAGAGTTTGCTTCTCCTTATACCCTAAAAGTAAGTGACAAAACACTTTACTCAAAAATGATTTTTCTATGCACTGGCTCAAAGCCTGCTATCCCGCCTGTTAAAGGGCTTGAAGCGGCTGGTTATCTTACAAGCGATACTGTTCTCCAGCTTAATGAATGTCCCCGAAATCTAGCGATTCTTGGAGGAAGTTTTATTGCAGCTGAGTACGGACATTTTTTCTCAGCTATGGGAGCAGAAGTCACTGTAATTGGAAGAAATTCCCTTTTTCTCCCGCAAGAAGAGCCAGAAATCTCCAAACTTGCTAGGTTGAAAATGTCGGAGTATATGAAGATCCTTACAAACTATGAGGCTATAGAAGTTAGAACAGAAGATAACAGGCAGAAGACCATAGTTGCAAAGGAAAAAAATTCAGGAGAAGAAGTAAAGATTACTGTGGATGAGATCCTCGTAGCAACTGGAAGAGTTCCGAATACCGACATTCTTCATCTGGAAAGGGCTGAAATCAAAACAGAGGGGCAGGGCTGGATTCTGGTGAATGAATATCTCGAGACCATCTCAGCCAAATATCTGGGCTTTTGGCGACGCAACCGGGAGGCATCTGCTTAAGCACGTTGGAAACTATGAATCCAGGATAGTTTACCTGAATGCTATCATGAAAGAAAAAGTGAAGACAGACTACCACGCTGTACCACACGCAGTATTTTCTTATCCTGAAATTGCCGGCGTAGGTATGGTAGAGAAGAAAGCTGTTGAAAAGTATGGGGAGGATAAGGTGAGCATAGGCCTCAAATTTTTTGAAGATACTGCAAAGGGGACAGTTTTGGAAATCACGGACTACTTTGTAAAGTTAATTCTGAATGTAGAGGGAAAACAAATTCTCGGTGCCCATATTATAGGACCTCATGCCTCAGTCCTGATCCACCAGATAATTCCTCTCATGTATACTGAATCAAGAAGTACGGAACCAATAATGCGTGGTATGGATATTCACCCTTCCTTGAGTGAAGTTGTAACCCAAGCTTTCTATTCCCAGGTGCCACCGAAGCACTACCATCACTTCATGAAGCGTTTGGGACTTGAGGACTGAAAAACTTTTGCTGGGGTAGCGGAGAAATTCTGTTGCTTGCAAAGCATAAAATAAGGAATATAAGAAAGGGAGTAGTAGGCAACTGGAAGATGAAAAAACTAAAAAGAATGAAAATTTTCTGCTTGTGGAACCTCTCCAATCATACACTGGGGCAATCACAATGTTGATTTACTTTATGTCCAATAGTAGCAATATGGTTACAATTATGGAATCACAAGGGAAGAAGAAAATTCTCTTTCTGTGCACACATAACTCAGCTAGGTCCCAGATAGCTGAAGGGCTTTTAAGAGCTATTTATGGAGATAGATACGAGGCTTACAGTGCTGGAGTCGAGGCTACAACTGTTAATCCTCACGCTATTGTAGTCATGAAGGAAATAGGCATTGATATCTCCAGTCAGCATTCAAAAACTCCCCAAGAATTTCAAGATACCATATTTGACATAGCAGTCACGGTCTGCGATCTGGCTAAAGTAGCTTGTCCTATATGCAGCACGAATTTTGAGCTTCCGACCCAGTTTCCCAGAGCAAGAGAAGTAATTCACGAAAGTTTTGAGGACCCTGCCGCTGCAGTAGGATCGGAAGAAGAGAAACTCAAGATCTTTCGGCGGGTTAGAGATGAGATAAAAGACTGGATCTCCCAGACATTCGGGAAATGACGCAAGTGCATTATTCCTGATTCTTTTTGATAGATTTCATTATGCCAAAAGGACTTATTTTTGTACTTCTCTTTAGGCAACCTTATAACCTTTCGTAAAATATTTTTTTCTCCAGTAAAGTGCTACATTCACAAGTCCGATCATAACTGGTACTTCAATTAGAGGATCTACTACCGCTGCAAATGCTTCCCCAGAATTTATGCCAAAAACTGCGACTGCTACTCCAATAGCCAGTTCGAAGTTGTTACTTGCCGCGGTAAAAGCAAGAGATGTTGTTTGTGCGTAGTTAATACCCATTTTTTTGGAGATGAAAAAAGAGATTCCAAACATAATTACAAAATAAATTAAGAGGGGAATTGCAATTCTTACAACATCTAGCGGCAGGGTAACAATATATTCACCTTTTAAAGAGAACATTACAATAATCGTAAATAGTAGAGCATAAAGCGAAATTGGATCAGCACGAGGAATAAATTTGTTATCATACCATTCGACTCCTTTCGAAAGACGTAAGAAGTAAGTAGCGAGTTAAAAAGCCAGCAGCAAAGGGAATCCCTAGGTAGACACCGACACTTTGGGCTACCTCTCCAATAGAGACATTTATTTCCATACCACTAAGTCCCAACCATTCAGGCAGCACGGTTATAAAGAAATAAGCAAAAATGGAGTAGAAGACCAACTGAAAGATAGAATTAAAAGCAACCAGAGCAGCAACATACTCGTTGTCCCCATCTGCCAGAGTGTTCCAAACAATTACCATTGCGATACACCTAGCCAGGCCAATTAGAATGACACCTACCATATACTCCGGATAAGCTCTAAGAAATATAATCGCCAGGATGAACATTAAAATTGGACCAATTACCCAATTTTCTAGTAAGGATAATCCTAATACCTTGTGATTTTTGAACACCTGACCTAATTTCTCATATTTGACCCGTGCAAGGGGTGGATACATCATAACTATTAAACCAATGGCAATGGGAATAGATGTAGTGCCGATAGATAAATTTTTTAAAAAGCCTGCAAATCCTGGGTAGACGAAGCCTAGACCCACACCAATAAACATAGCTAGAAAAATCCACAAAGTTAAATAAAGATTTAGAAAAGATAATTTTGGTACAACGGAGTCTTCCAAAACAAAGACCTTCTATTTGTGATTATAGCTGATTATCGATCTTCAATCGCAAGATGTACCACTTGCTTTGATTTTCTTCAGTAATTCTAAATCTTCTTTACATACGCTGACTTTTCCTATTTCGTCGTTGATGATGATTGAAAGGAAGGGAAATTTTTGAAAAATTGAACTACTGAGTCGATAATAGACCCACTGTGACTTTTTTGTAGAAACAATGATTCCTGCTTTTTTCAGCCTATTTAAGTGTCTGGAAGCATTGGACTGTTTAACGCCCAGGACTGATTCAATATCACATCCACATAATTCACCGCTTCTTAAAAGATTAAGTATTCGTATTCTGTTTTCATCAGTCAACGCTTTAAAGATATAAACAATATCCACAGGTATCACCGAAAGTATATGAGTATATGCAAGTATACTCACATTATATTTAAAAAATCTTTTTTGGCTCTTTAGAATCTCTCAATTTAGAGACTTTTAAAATACGGTATGATCATATAATTACAGGGGCCAGCCGGAACCGTATCAAGCCATTAGACTTTTCCATCCCAAAATACAGAACTTTTGTGCAAAAACATCCACATAAATATAAACGATAAATGATATTTTTATGGTAAAAAAGGACACAGCAGAAAACTCATCTTCGATAGCTTGAAAATACTTTAAGTATAGCTGTAAAATATAAACATATTTTCTTATAATTCATCTAAAGCATAATTTTCAACAAGTTAATTGACATATTAGCGCAGTGATTTAAACTTCACCATGGGCTTCTAATAAGCTCACAACGTTTCTGTTCATTTCCCGCTCCCTATATACTTTATTTACAACATGCCATTAATGACTTTTCGGCAAGCTCTTATTGCAAGAGGTGCGATTCGAACGAACTCCTCGATATCAGAAACTCAACTATCGCATTTGACCTGGTTGGGTAATTCCAGTGTGTCGATATAGAAAGGAACCTTGAGAAATTTTTACAAAAAGAACTGCAGAGATAGCTGAAAGCTTGAAGTCAACAGATCAAAATTTAGTGTGGGGTGGGATTCTAACCCACGAACTACTTCGAAGCCAGATCTTAAGTCTGGCGCATTTGACCTAGCTCGATAACACTCGCACATTGAAGGGTAAATTTTTATCTTTGCTTCTCTTATACTTTTTTGCTTTTTCTTCCTACTTAGTTCATTTAAACATATTTTTTAGTCCAATATGTTGTTCTATCAGAACTATATCTAAAAACGTAAGATTGTTTTTTTCAAGAACAATTTTGAGATTTTTTTATATTGCCCTTAAATCCTGTGTCCACAAGAATCCCTTTGCCGCCTAAGATTATCAGGTAAGATTTTGATGCTTCATATAAATAGCAATTATACTATAAGGATTGTCGCTCCTCAGCTTATTACTCTTTGTGATAAAATTGCTTAGCCTATCTGTTTTGCTGGAATTCACTTGATATCTCCTTTTTTACTGAACTCTTTAAGGTCGGAAATTTTGTATTTTAGTAAACAACTACCATGACTACTTCTGAGAGTATCAATTAAGACTTTTACACTTGCTGAATTAGTGGTGACTTATAGATAGCAAGATGAAAGTTTCGACTTACATCAAAGGAATGTAGAGCATTGTTTTATAATACTGTTATCGTTCCCTGCATTGATGGATGAATTGAGCAAAAGTAATTAACAATTCCTGGTTTTGCAAAAAAACGAATATTTGTAACCATGAAGTATTAGTCCTGAATCAAAGTTACCCCTATGAACTTGGTGTGCATATTCAAAATTTAATCCCTAATTGTACCACCTGCCTTTTCTTGCAATAATCTCATGCCATCAGGCTCATTACCTCCTCTATCTTGGATACAAGGCGCTTTTCAGACTTCATATATATGTAAGCAGGAAGCCCAGATTTAGAGAAACTTTGAAAAAACTGCTTTGTAAGGCTATTAATTTTAGGAAATTTTCTAATCTTCTCGTTTGCAAAGAGCCTTATTGCTCTATCAAAACTCAATATGTTAGTAGTGAAGTTCACATCTTTTCGTAACTGCCTATCCATAGAAAAAACAAGCTCAATCCAGGAACTCAATTCTTTTGTCAAATGTCGCTTGGTTACTCCTTCAACTACAATATAGGATTTTCCTTTTTTGATGTTTTCAAAACATTCTTTAAAGGTATCCCCTTTTGCTAGTGTATAGACAGCTCCCATTCCTCCTGTATGACTGTCCGTAGTTGCAGCAATTCCTTTTCCATACCTCATCGCAAGTGCTTCAGTAATGAGGTTTTTCTCAGTCAGGTCCTGAATGTTGTATTCGACAACCGGGAACTTCTGTAATAGCTCAGGTATAGCCCATAAATTTGGGTGATCTCCAGTAGCAAACCAGAATGGATGGTTATACATATAGGCCATGTTATGAGTTCTGAGATAACGAATAAAGCTTTTGAAGTCATGCTCCTGGCTTGCAATAGTCTCAAGATCTCCGAACTCTTCGGAATCAAGCTCAAAGACGTTAACGTGAACAGTGTGTCCTGTCCTTTCTGGATCTTTAATTGTAATCTCAACACCAGGAACCAGCCCTTCTCTATCCCAACCGAGCAGATCATATGCTTTGATAGTATCATGATCTGTAAAAGTAACAAAATTGAGTTCTTGCTCCTTTGCTTTTTCAAAAAGAACCGCAGGTTGCATTGCCCAAACTGGAGGGACATCGTAGGAACATGAAGAATGTACATGTAAATCCATTTTTTTCCACCCTTCATGACGAAGAGCTTCTGCAACCTCTGCGCTCACAGTTATTTTTGTATTGTTTCCTGGTTCATCTCTCATAAAACACTACCATTGTATACAGAAGTTCTTTGTAATCTAAGACTTCAAAAATTCTTATTCAATCTAAAGAATGAAGAATTTATATATAGATATTTTGTAAGAAAATATATTTTCTCAAATTACACAAAATTTAGAAAAGTAAATTTATTTCTATGGAATATCTCAATACTAATTTTAAATTAAAAAAGAACACCAAGGAATAAAGGAAGGAAATCGGGGAAAAGTGAAAATAAAGCATCAATAAGTTATTTAGTTGGTTTAGCCTGAAAGAATAAACATGAGATGTAAATGAAAATGGAAAAATATAATTATCAAATGGAATAACAGTATTTAATATACTTATAAATAGAAAGAGGAAAATATATATATATATAAAAAGTGAGTATTATAGTTAGATTACATTTAGTAGTTTGGAACAAGAATAATACTACCAGACCAGAAAAGATATACGAACAAACCAGAAAAAGTGCGAACATCTCTAAAACCAAAATTCCACATTACTTTTTTATATAAATGAAACAGTGCCTCAAATCTCTTCTTTTCATTTTTTGAAAAATACAAAGTTTACTTCCTGTTGATTCCCTGAAACAAATTTTTTAGGATATCGAGTAAATAGATAGCTGTAGAGAGAATAGAGAGCAGTAGAGGCTAAGATGAGAAGATGAAACTTTTAATTCTTATATGCGGAGAAGGACTTGGGCACACGAGTCGCTGCCTTGCTTTGGGCAAAGAGTTTTTGGCTGCCGGGCACATGGTATATTTTGGAGCATATGGATACTCAAAAGAGCTAGTTGAAAAAACAGGATATCAGGCATATGAGATCTCATCTGAAATAAAGCTAGTTGGAGATTTAGGGGTTTTTGATATAAAAAAGTCTATTAAAGAGACCCTTAGGAATATTTATCCTTTAGGTTTCATAAAAATTTTAAGGTTTATTGAAGAATTCAAACCCGATGTCATACTTTCAGATGGCTATTATATTGGAATTCTGGCTGCACAGGTTAAGAAGACACCTGTTTACTTTATTGGTAACCAGTTCAATATGGTGGAATTTTTTCAGAAGCAGGGTTTTCTTGTTGCAGGAGCAGGAAAGCTGACTAAACTTTTTTACAATTATATTTTTAGGAGCGTAAACGGTATAATAGTGCCTGACTATCCACTTCCTGATTCAATAAACAGGAAAAATTTTACACTTGATGGAAGTATTAATAATACCATGTTTTTTAGCGGTCCTCTTATTAGGTGGAAATATAGTGAAGTCGAATCAAAAACTTTCAAACATCCAAATGTTCTGTCAACAATTGGGGCTTTCGGTTACAGAGCAGATATATTCAGAAGTGTGATTGAGGCTGCAAAACTGGACCACAATATCCATTATACATTTATTTCAGGCCCAGGAATAGATCCTAGAGAGTTCTCAAAAATCTCCGAAAATGTCGAGTTTATAGGCTTTACAGAAAACCCTTTTCCTTATTACAAAGGGTCTGACCTCGTAATTACTGCAGGAGGACATGGGACAATACTTGAAAGCCTTTCTTTCGGGCTCCCTGTACTGTCCTTTCCTGACGAAAAACACATAGAACAAGAAAATAACGCAACTGTCCTCGAAGAAGAAGGATTAGGTAGGAAGATGAGCTTTCTTGCAGAACCTAAAGTTATTCTTGCCTGTATTCGAGAATTTCTGGAAGAGGAAGAGTATTATAAAAATACAAGGAGACTGAGAGAAATTACAGAAGAACTCGACGGACCTGCATCTGTAAGACGGTTTCTTGAGGAAAGAATTAAGGTAAAATGAGTGTAAAGAAAAGCTTGAAGAAGGACCTGAGGCAGAAATTTCCTTGAGATCGCCGGTTATACCGTGAATCTTGGTGTTAAATCTGTAAGTGTAGCTACAAATGGTACTCTCATTGATCGTGAAAGCGCAAAGCAACTTAAGTTAAAAAATATTAATGTCCAGGTCAGTATCGATGGCGATGTTGCGAAAATACATGACTTAATAAGAGATGTGGAGGGTGCATTAAACCAAGCTGTATATGGCATAAAATTACTTCAAGAAGAAGGGAATGATGTATCTGTTTCTACCACAGTCAACAAATTAGTGTAGCGTTATAACTTCCAGCTGTTCTATAACCCCTGAAGTGAAAGTAGTTCCATGCACTCATATCTGGGGCATTAATGATGAAAGCTTGCGAGAACATACGTTTCATGGATCTGGGAAAACTCTATTATTTTTAATTATTTAGAGTGTTCCGTTGTAAAAAATTCAACAAAATATGTACGTCTATAAGTGATTAATAAAAATCAAAACATTCAAGGAAAATGTACTAACATTATAAAACTATACCAAACAATTGGTTAATGTACTTGACTTCATTAAGAACAGAGTAATTTAGATCATTTACTTGTCCTTTTTTGATCATATTCATAGCTTCAATTCCTTTTAAAGTCTTATTAGCAGATCGAAATTTGTCGAATGCCTACGTTTTTAGGTAGTATTTTATCATTTTTCAGTTTATCTATAGCAGGTGGATAAGCTGGATTCTTATCAACGGTTATTACTCTTGGAATTTGACTATGATTAGAACTCAAAGCTTTCTTAAAGAATCTCTTCGCTGCTTTTTTATCTCGTTTTGAACTTAACATGAAATCAATTGTATCTCCATCTGAGTCAACTGCTCGGTAAAAATATTCCCATTCACCTTTTTACTTTGATAGAGGTTTCATCAACTATCCATGAATCATTCATTGGTGTCATGGAGATCTCCGAAAAGTAGTCATCAGGTTGTAGGCATCTCTTTCCTACAGCTTATAAAGTCTACTTTTTTGGTACGTCATTGATGACCATAAGACCTTAGTTATTTATTACTGTTGCCATGGTCAGGATTGAGATTCCATATTTCTAGGATACACTTGAGAAATCAGAGAGCTACATATCTCAAGGATCAAGAATTATGACTAAAATTAAAATCAAAGTTGCGCTGACGCACTCCGCTGCAAGCAACTGGGTATGTTCGCGCCACTGTTATGGTTGTAATGGCTATTAAAAATCGAGTATTTTCATTTGCTGATATGCTTCTTTTTCTTCCTTGTTTCCCTGATTTTCAACATAGTTTTTGATAGAATCTGAAGTTGTTCCATTTCCTATAGTTCCAATGTAACCTCCATCACTCCACAGTTCACCACCCTAAAGCTGTTTTTTGATTTCAGGGTATTGTTTAAAGATTTATCTTGCTGTAATACTTTTTATAATTTGCATGACTTTTGAAGGAGAAT
This sequence comes from uncultured Methanosarcinaceae archaeon, assembly GCA_963733675.1. Classification (GTDB taxonomy): domain Archaea; phylum Halobacteriota; class Methanosarcinia; order Methanosarcinales; family Methanosarcinaceae; genus Methanosarcina. Next base: position 284,996 of record CAVTET010000003.1, read on the forward strand.
ACTTTGGTTCAGCTCCAACAAAAAGATGTACATGATTACCATCACTACTAATTGCATCAAACTCAAAACAGTATCATTTCACTAATTTCAAAGCATACGTTTTTCAAAAAGTTGATGAGTTCTGTCCCTAAAAAAAGATTTTTATGGTACTTCAAACAAAAAACCATGTGGTATCTTATTTTATATACACAATGGTTTACACGTCTTAGTTCCATTTACAGTACAAATGTAGCAAAAAATATAAATTTGTTATTTAACAACGGTTATCGGGGAAGTTTTCCATCCCCGCAGCAAGCTGCGGGGTATTCGACTGAAATAAAACTAGGGAAAAAATGGTGAAGGTGTACTTTGAATAAATAGCCTAAAGTCAAGCCATATAGAGCCTTTCAACTTATATTATCACTTTTTTTCTATTTTAATTTTTTTTCCATAATAGTTTTGTATATCGGAAGTCAAATTTTGCATACATACTTTAGTTGATTTTCACAAGATGAAATTTCCTTCCCAGTAACTGCTTTGGGTCCATCATATTGCAGAAAAACTTATACAATGCCTAATTCTCAAATAACTTAATTATTTTCTGTTTTGACAAGTTCTGAATCCCTTTACACTCTCATATTCAAGATTAAACTTAAAGATGATAAGGTAAATTTCTCAATGGATTTTATGGATCTCTAAAATGATGAGTAAATTTACATTTTAAAAAGACGAACATGTTCTTTTCTAAGTGAATTGAGAAGCTTTTCGTCTAATTCTGCATCATGAAGTGTTTTCACTTTAGAAAGCTGGTCAAAGGTTAAATAATGAGCTTCTCTAAGGTTAGCTTCCTTAAGGTTAGCTCCTGTGATATCAACTCCATGAAAGTTAGCCCCTTCAAGGTTAGCCCCCTCAAGGTTAGCCCCCTCAAGGTTAGCCTCTATAAGGCTAGCTTCTGTAAGGTCAGCCAATTTAAGGTTAGCTTCTCTGAGATTACTCCATTTAAGGTTAGCTTTTCTAAGGTTAGCCTCCTCAAGGTTGGCCCATGTAAGGTTGGCCCATGTAAGGTTAGCCCATGTAAGGTTAGCCCTTATAAGGTCAACTCCTACAAGGTTAGCTCTTTTAAGGTTAGCTTCTTTAAGGTTAGTTCCTTCGAAATCAACCATGCCATAATTCCTTTCCTTTGCCACGAAATTTTTGTTTGTCTTATATCAAGTGTGAATTAAAATAAACATTATTATCACTGTCTTTGAATGTAGGCTTATGTCCTATTGCGGATCTCCAAGACCCTCTGGATATATGCAGTTGCTATTCTTGCTGAAGTCCTCAGACTATTAACTTCTGGTAGGTGTCAAAAAGTTTATCTCGTGAGCTGTGGGGGGATCCCACAGCCAATTGAAAGTCTGTTCGAAGGTATTAGAAAACCCCTAAATTAGAATAGATCTAATTTGTTATATATTTTATGTATACATTCTAAATAGTACTAACTTAAACTAATTAGTACTGAAATTGCGTGGCCTTTTATCCTACGAACCATGACGATGATAACAAGTAACTTAAGCCTTGTTTTTATTAAATGACATCAACTGCAAAAAATAGTTTTATAAGTAGCAGTTGGAAGATGCCTGCGGCCAGATAGACGACTTGGCGGATAGATCCTTAAAAAATTGGCACCCCCACCTAAAATTGGCAATGCGTCGATTTTTCTATAAAGTCACAAATCTTAATAAATTGTTGAGTAGAAAATTTCACTTCAGAAGAACTAAATTTTATTCCACATGCATAAATTTGATTCTCTATTTACAGCAATTTCAAGACACTGTCCAAATTTCAGCAGATCACATGGAACATTACAATTACCTTTCCTTTGCTTCTGTTTCATAATTTAATTGTTTTTGGAGGTTGGAAGGAGTTTTGTTTTTGCGTTTTTTTCTCTTAGAAAAACTTTTCGGCTTTTTTTGAAAGCTAGACATTATGCTGTCTGGACGGTACCAATAATTATCTCCTCTACTCCTTTGTCAAAGATGTATTTTAGACTCAGTAAGCGAGACTTTGTAGAGATTTCGTAGATTTAAAAATTCTCTTTCACTTTTATGCCCGACCATCCACAGGGAGAATGATATCATTCTCAAAGGTCTTACTTCTGAAAGTAGTCGAACAGCGATTGGTTAAGTTTATCTTTGGCTTCATTACTTTCTCCTTTCATAATTATCCCTTTCTTCTCGTTTTTTCACATTTTTCTGTTAGTTTCTGCTCTTTGTATGAAAGATTTTCAATCAACTCCTGTTCAAATAGATTGCTTATATATTCTTTATAAATGACTAGCCGAAATTCAAATTTTATCTAAATACTCTTTTAATTCTCAGGAAAACAAAATTTATCCTCAAGCAGATTTTTTTCGTTTCCATGCATCCACCACTTCAAGCAGTTCTACAGGCTTTTCGAACTTTACCTCAACTTTTCCCTCATAGACTTCCCCATTTGTACCATCCAAACTTATCACGTCCCCTTCCATGAACTCTTTTCCTCCTATGTTACATTTCCTGCCACCTGGATCAAGTTTGAGCTCCCGGCAGTTGACAATACAGACTTTGCCCATCTGGCGAGCTATAACGGCTGCATGAGCAGTTCTGGCGCCGCTGGATGCTAGGAGGCCTGCAGAAGCGTGAATTCCTAGAAGGTCATCAGGAGTGAGGATTTCCCGAACAAGAATCACAGCTTCTCCAGGAGCATAGCTCTTTGCCCTCTCACTGCTAAACGCAATCTTTCCTATAGCAACCCCACTTGACGCAGAATCACCTTTTGCCAAGATGGGTTTATCAGTCATGATTTTCTGTACTGAAATAGAATTCAGGTCTAACCCTTCCAGCTTTCGTAGAGCCTCTTCAGTGGAAATAAGTCCCTCTCCTACAAGGTCGACTGCGATTCTCAAGGCTGCCATTGGAGAACGTTTTCCATTGCGACTTTGGAGGATGTAGAGTTTTCCTTCTTCGACAGTGAATTCAATGTCCTGCATATCCTTGAAATGGGCTTCGAGATCGTTCCCGATTCCTTCAAGCTTCTTATAAGCAACCGGAAGAGCAGTTCCGAGCTTGAATCCTAACGTCCCCGCTCTTGAGCCCGAAGCCAAGTCCTCTCCCTGAGCTTCGAGCCTGAAATCGACTACAGGCAGTTTTTCTCCTGTCCAGGGTTCCTTGTAAAAGCGATCCCTGAACCTGATTTTAGGTCCATGTTTCCGAAAACCATGGCCTGGATAGTAACTGCCGTACCTCGAGCACCCTTGATATTGTGGATTTGTCGAAATTCCTTTGCTCTTGGACTCATCCAGGAATCAAACACTGCCTTAACAGCAAGTTCAAGTTGTTCCTATGCATCTTCTGGGAAAGGTCTCCCGCTTTCATCGAAGAAAAATCGTTCATACTTCGCTGCAAGTTTCCTTAACTCCATGTAATCCAGTTCTTTTTCTTCCGGAACTCCAGCAGCATCGATTGTGGAATTCAGCAGATTCCGATATATGGAAGGATCCTGGGAAAACACTATTCTTCCAAATCCCTCTATTAGCCTCCGATACGAGTCCCAGGTAAAACTAGGGTTCCCTGTTCTAGCAATGAGGGATCTTACGTTATTCCTGGAAAGCCCCACGTTCAGTAGAGTCTCCATAGAACCTGGCATGGAAGCTGCAGCCCCAGACCTGACAGAAACCATAAGGGGAGGAGAGCCCCCAAAATCCTTTCCAGTTACACCTTCAATGAAAAGAATGCCCTGCCTGAGGAGGCTGGGTACTTCATCGGGAAGAGATCTTGAATTTTTGAAGTAATCTTCACATACAGATACATTCAAGACAAAACCAGGGGGTATCGGGACACCCATAGAAGACATATCTATAAAGGATCGACCCTTTGTTCCCAAAGGATTCCTTGGAGGCATATTTTTCCTTTCCGTCTCCGAATTCAAGCATCTTTGCTTCTGTAATATTTTTTTCAGCTCCTAGCATATTTTCAGGCATTTCAATATCCCTTCCAGATGTGTACTTCAAAAGCTCTATCCCTTACTGTAAAGGCTGCAAGCATCAGGAAATTTGAAGCATCCTCTATTTTTCTTGCAAGATCACGGGCAAGAATGGCTTCTTTGAAATCGGTGCTTCTTCAAAGATTACTCTGTTTGCCTCCCTGAAGGCCTCGTCACAGGTTCTTTCCAGGTTGATAACCTATGCTGTAGACCCGAAAAATGCTTGCATTTCGTCAGGGGTGCAGATTCGGGTACTGCACTGGTAAGCGTAAACAATTTTCAGAAATTCTCGACTGCTTTCCAGGACTATCACTGCCATCTTTTCCAAGCTTTTCAGAATCTTCCGGGATATATTAACCAGAGGGATAAGACTTACAAAAAAGACAACATCTTCAAGGGCGTCAATAATGTCATCCATATGGAAGATCAGTTTTTCAAAGAACCCAGCGTTTTCGATCCTTTTTGAAATAGTTCGGATTTTGTTTACGAACTCATCAGCCTTGCTTTCCCAGATTTTGGCTCTCTTTGAGTTCCTGAGGACAAAGTTATTGTCTCTAATATAACTTATGTGGAAAAGGGAATCGTTTACAGCCCCTGCAGTTTCCACAATTAAGGATGCATGTTCCAAGCATATTTCCATAAGATCTTCCTCAGCGGAGTGGAAGTATCTGAGAAGCTCAGCTCTAATTTCATCCTGTATAAGAAGAAGGGGATCTCCACTAAGCAGCCCCTTTGAGGCCCTATGTAGGACCCACTGGAAATATTCAGCTTTCTACCTTCCAATTATCTGGTAGAGTGACTCACCATAGGGAAGAGGCACCCTAGAAACAAGTTCAAGAGCCCCAAAGATCAGGTGTTCTCCTCCAAGTATCAGGTACGCCCTGTGCCCGCATTCATTTTCGGCTGCCCAGCGGAGTACTTTTATGCAATCTACATTAGGAACAAATTTTTGTAGGCTTTTCCTGGCGCGGTTCCAGTCGATGAGAAAAACGATCCTGGAACCTAGAAGAGCTAGAAAGTTCTTCAGCTCTTCCCTACCCTTTGCTCTGAAGCGACCCACTGAAAGGTGGTAGAGATCGTCTTCGAACTTCTTGCCTGCAACTCTGGAGACTGTATCCTCCCAGGAAATACCAGTCCCCTCGAAAAGGCTTTGGAAAAAAAGCAGCCTCCGCAAATGAACATCGGTATAAGTAACAGATACCTCAAATCCCATAACATGGATCACGAGCACATGGGCCTCGGTCTCTCCTATGTCATTCTGGATCACAAGCTTGCCTGAAATGCGGGTTGCAGTCGTCCAAAGCCCTGGATGGTCAAATTTCAGGGAAAAAGTCCGGTTCACGCCAGCCATGAAAGCAATTATCAGTTCTTTGTCCCCTTCTGACACCAGATAAATTTTTGCCCCGTTGAGATTTTCAACAGCAAGCTCTTCTTGTATCATTATTTAAAATCCTGTGTATGTCCATGACTAGGATGTGGAGGCTATCGTCCTTTCCCCTGTCTCCGGAAGTTAGATCCCTTATGAAATCCCCTCTCAGAATCCCGGATTCTCTAGCCGAAATTCCTGCCTCAATTTCGACGCCTTGGCTTTTTAACTCTTTTAACCTTGCCTCAAATTCCATCCCCTCAACCCTACCTGTAGAAAGCAGAGGTTTCAGCATTTCGTCCATGCAACCCCATATCCTGGAGAGAATTTCTTCGGCAAAAGGAACAAAGTAAGTGTTTTGCTCTTTTTTAAAGGCTTCTGGAACAACTCTATCAAATTTTGAGTTTTCTTCTCCGACATTTTCCCTCTCGGTTGTGAGGGAAGGAAACTTCAGTTGTGGATGTTCTGCTTTTTCTCTGGCGGTCTGCAGTAGAGTCAAGTAATATTTGATTCTGTCATTTGCGGTGAGAGCAAAATTCACAAGCTCGGGAAGGAGAAGTTCCTCTTCTCCGAGTTCCCAGACGATAGATTTTTTCTTCAACCATGCCACATCCCGATAGAAGCTCATTGCTTCAATTTTCTTTGATTATAACCAGGAAAGAGAAAAACCTAATAGCTGAGTTCTTCTAATGTCAGCTAATTCAAAATTATGTCAGCTAATTCGAATTAGCTCTATAGGATATATAAGAATTGTCCGTGAAAAAATTCAGAAGAGATATGTTTTTAAAGAGAAATAAACTGCACTGACTAAAAAAACTATAAGGAGAGAATACCGATCTTTAAGGTGCTGACTGAGGAAAGCACTGACTCGAGAGATCTTTCCTTATAAGAGCTGTAAAATATTTTCGGTTGAAATTTTTTAGTTTTACTTCTTCAGCTGGATGTACCCAACTTTACTCACAATATTCTGCCCTTTCTGGCTCAGCATAAAGTCGCTCAATTCTTTTGTGAGTCCTGATGGTTCCCCATTCGTATAGATCTGGAGTGTTCTGGAGAGGGGGTATTCACCACTTAGAATAGTTTTCTGAGTTGGCAATACAGAGCCTTTTCCGTTATCCAGGCTTAAAACCTTTATGTCTTTATCGACGTACGCAAAGCCAATGTACCCGATTGCGTTAGGGTTTAGAGTTACTTCACTGACTATTCCGCCCGTAGTAGCTTGGGTAAGCGCATCAGGTCTGTATTCATTAAATCCAACATCTTTCTTGAAGTCTGCATAAGTTCCCGAACTACTGTCCCTAGAAATTATGGCTATTGGTTTATCTTCACCACCAACTTGCTTCCAGTTACTGATACTCCCATCATAGATACCACGCAGCTGGTCAAAGGTAAGTTTTGAAACAGGATTCTTGGGGTTTACAATCACTGTAATACCGTCGTAAGCAATTACATGTTCTACTGGGTTGATTCCATTTGTATTGGCTTTTTTGATTTCGTCAGTTGTCATTTTTCTGGATGCGGTAGCAATGTCCACTTGCTTATCAATTAGAGCTGCAATTCCAACACCAGATCCGCCTCCGGTAACTGAGACGCTTTTTCCGGAGTTTTCTTTCAAAAATTCTTCCGCTTGAGCCTGTGCAAGAGGCAGAACTGAATCAGAACCTTTCACAGAAATGCTCTGTGCTTGAGATGAAGTAGCTTTCTGCTCAGGAGCCGCTAAACTACATCCAATTCCCAGAACAACAAGTCCGATCGCTAGTAATATGAAGATTATACGATTTGTAAATTTTTTTGCCATATTACAGTACTCCTTTTGAAAATCTCTTAATATGTTGTCAATATATAGATATTTAATTTATTATCTATATTATATACACTACAATATAATTATATATAAATATTCCCACTATATACAATATAGATATATATCTGTATAAAGTATTTAGTAAAAATAAAGAACACTATATATATTACATATTATATCTAATATCAAAGTTCTATTCTGAAAGACTAAATAAGAATTGGGCAGTAGGTAAAAAGTTAAAAGTTGGTAGAATAGACACAAATGAGTATAAAGTATAAAGACAAGTGCATCAGATAACAATGTCAATTTTACTATTTTGGCAGTTTAAGGTTTAATGCTATTTATCAGTTAAAGTTGGCAGTGTCACGAATTTATAGTTAATTCAAAGTTAAATTTTAGTATACTGTATGTAATTAGATTCTTCATAAATGGAATCATCTACACACTAACTTCTTGAGATTTGTGATTTTTCTTAAAAAATTCCACGTTGCCTTGAAATTCTATTTCCTAAACATTTTAGCCAAAATTCAAGGACATTATTACCTCAATTTGAAGAAAATATATAGCTTTTACTCAAATCAGTATAACAACTAAAGAAACCAAAATGTTGCGATTTTTATTTCAGTCGAATACCCCGCAGCTTGCTGCGGGGATGGAAAACTTCCCCGATAACCGTTGTTAAATAACAAATTTATATTTTTTGCTACATTTGTACTGTAAATGGAACTAAGACGTGCAAACCATTGTGTATATAAAATAAGATACCACATGGTTTTTTGTTTGAAGTACCATAAAAATCTTTTTTTAGGGACAGAACTCATCAACTTTTTGAAAAACGTATGCTTTGAAATTAGTGAAATGATACTGTTTTGAGTTTGATGCAATTAGTAATGATGGTAATCATGTACATCTTTTTGTTGGAGCTGAACCAAAGTATTCTCCTTCAAAAGTCATGCAAATTATAAAAAGTATTACAGCAAGATAAATCTTTAAACAATACCCTGAAATCAAAAAACAGCTTTAGGGTGGTGAACTGTGGAGTGATGGAGGTTACATTGGAACTATAGGAGATGGAACAACTTCAGATTCTATCAAAAACTATGTTGAAAATCAGGGAAACAAGGACGAAAAAGAAGCATATCAGCAAATGAAAATACTCGATTTTTAATAGCCATTACAACCATAACGGTGGCGCGAACATACCCCTTTGCTTGCAGCGGAGTGCGCCAGCGCAACTTTGATTTATTAGAAAATTCCGATAAACCTCTTTTTTTACGAGTTATTTATGCACTATTTATTGGCATCTAACAAAATTTTGGGTTTATCGAAATAATCCTCAGTTTAATTGCATTCATTTAATAAATTTTACATTTTTTTCATATTCCTATTATTGTGTTAATTTGTTTCATATCCAAATTCCTCTCAACAAAATTTGCGAGCTCATCGTAAGCGTCGTTTTCGGTCATAACATCTTCAGGCCTGAATTCGAGCCCTTTTATCTTATAGAGGTACTTCACAAGTGCATCTCTGATATTCTTGTTCTCAAAAAGCCCATGAATATACGTGCCAATTACCAGGCCTTCCTCGTCAATTGCACCATCGTCCCCAAATACGTTGCAGAAGGAATCGGTGATTCCCATATGGATTTCATATCCTTTTATTTCCTCCCCACCTATTGGAGTAAGGATCGGGCCACAGGGCTTTATTTTTTTTGTGACCTGAATCGTCTTCTTTTGATATGTTCCAAACTTTGTCACCACATCAAGAAGGCCAAGGCCTTTGACTTCTGCTTCAACCCCATTTTCAACCCCTGAATCGAAAATTGTTTTGCCCATTATCTGATACCCTCCACATATCCCGAAAATAGGAATTTTTCCTTTAAAAGCTTTGATTTTTTCTGCCATTCCGCTTGCTTTTAAGTCGATCAGATCATTAACAGTATTTTTTGTACCCGGGATCATGATTGCATCAGGGGTTCCGATTTCTTCGTAAAGGTTCACATAGCGAATTTGGGCTAGTTCCTCCAGGGGTTCGAAGTCAGTGAAGTTTGATATTCTGGGCAGACGGATGACGACGATCTCTATACCCTTTTCATTTTTTGGATTTTTTTTATCCTCAAGTGAAACTGAATCTTCTGAGGGAATATGGAGCTTGAAATATGGAAGAACCCCAATCACTGGAATTCCAGTCTTCTCTTCAAGTTGTTTAAGGCCTGGCTTCAGGATTTCCAGGTCGCCTCGAAACTTATTAATAATAAACCCTTTGATATTTTTCCGTACATCTTCAGGCAAAAGCGCAATTGTTCCATAAAGGCTTGCAAAAACGCCTCCTCTCTCTATATCGCCAACCAGTATTATTGGAGCTTGCGTAAGCCTCGCAGTGCCGATATTTACAATATCTCTTTCATACAGATTAATTTCAGCAGCTCCCCCTGCTCCTTCCATAACAATGATGTCATATTTTACAGAAAGCCTTTCCAGAGCTGCTTCAAGGACTGCGTTCACTTCTGAGATGGAATCATAGTACTGGCCTGCACTTTTGTCAGAATAAGGCTCTCCGAGAAGAATTACCTGGGAAACAAAATCCCCTTTGGGTTTCAGGAGAACAGGATTCATATCAGCAGTTGGTTCGGAACCTGCAGCTTTTGCTTGGATTGCCTGAGCAATTCCAATTTCCTTTCCATCTTTTGTAATCCAGGAGTTTAGACTCATGTTCTGAGCCTTGAAAGGAGCAACTTTATATTTTCGTGACAGTATCCTGCATAGGGCAGTCACTAATGAACTTTTTCCAACATGGGAGGCTGTTCCCAAGATCAAAACACTTTTCTTTTCCATTTTTACCAGACCTTATGCTCTAATACGTCGTTTTTTATGTAATTAGGATTTGCAGTTGGATGCGAAATTATGAGGAATAGACTTTGTTGTAAAATCTGCATTTTAGACATTGATGGTTTTAATACTATTAATTTTTCAGTTCAACCACAAAAGTCTTAATAATTTCAAAATTTGATCACGATATTTTTTTTATGGATATTTAAATCAAGTAAAATTGTTTTTGATATTTATCCCCTTCTATTTTACCCTCTTATTCTTCAGCTAAATTAAATATTTTAAAATTCACAATAGTTACAAATTTTATCAGTTCCAAAATTATTTCTACAAATAAGAAGAATATTATATAAATTATCTAAGGTAATAAACCGTTGGTTGTGAAACAAAAAATGACTCTAATTTTAGGATGGAAATAGCCAATTTACAGTCTGAATCTGCTGGATTATGTAGTTTTGTTGATATAACAACTTACTTACTGAAACGAACTATGATTTTCAAAATGTTCATAATGTTTGATTTTCCGCTGTAACATCTTCTAACTGATTCTCTTGAATCTTCAATCAATGCTTCAAGTCAAAAATGTCAAAAATAAAAATTCCTCTTGAAGATAATATTTTTAATTGCATAAAGTCCAATTACATTGAAAATATTTTTTTCTTCATTTGGGAAATAGACGATGAAGTTTTTAAGATGATATCTCATTAAGTTAAGGTAAAAAGCTCTGCTGTTGACTTACATTGTATCCATATTATGGTCGCAGATTACTTAACTTATAAATGAATTAAAATCAAAGAAGAGAACTGCTTGAGATACTAATTTTACATTGTATAGTTTTATATATATACATATTAAAATCTCTAAGCTAACAATCGATGTTTATCAATATAAATGAGTTAGACAAAGGATTTTAGATCTTCATTCGTCTTGATCTTACCATTTTTTTTAGCTTCCTTGATGCTAAAATAGTCGATCAACTTATAGCTCACCAGGTCTAAAAACCATTGATGAGGATAAATTTCATTTTGATAAATTTAAACTGATGTGTGGTACTATTTAAAACATATTTTTAGATCTAAAATGGAATGATTAATCTAATCAGTATCATGCACAACTGAATACAAAATTTGCTTAATATAGCTATGGAGATATAACTCAAAAGATATAGCGTAGATGAGTGATTATTCAATTTTTATTCTATACCAAAATAGGCATATTTGGTGTGCTTAAGGATAATTTCAAAAAGGTATTTTATTTTATCTATCAACTCGAATTTAGAAGAATACTATGGAAGAAAAAAATCAATATCACATTGTTTTTCCGTAAAATGGATGAATAATGTGTTGAATATTTGCTGAGTATCATTAGCAAGTTAGTGAAATACTTACTTTGATAGACTACTATGGCCAAGATCCTCCTTGATTTATCCACCCTTAATTTCATTGACTTGTTCTTTAAGTTCTCTCTTAATTCCATACTTCCGTAAGAAATGGATCAGTATATTCGATATATCCCTTTCGAGGATTTCATCAGCTTGAGGATGTTCTTGAGTGATATACTGGGGCCAATCAATGATCTGAATCCCCTCTTCGGAAACAAATATGTTAAACTCACTTAAATCGGCATGTATGATTCCCATTGAATAGATAATTTTTACCTGCTTGATAATCTCATCGAGATGCCATTCCGGATCAATAAGTTTTGTTTTTGAAAGGAGGCTACCTTTTGCAAGATCCATGACTATCAAATGCCTATTCTGATCAAAAGGTTTTGGGATTGAAACTTTAGGGTATAACCTGCTCATTATCTCATACTCTCTGTGGGCAGCAAGGCGAGCGGCATAAATACGTGAAAAGTTATCTCCTTTGCCCATGTGCTCACTAAATTTCGTTAGTTGATTGAAACCGGTTTTATTTCCCCTATAAACTTTAATTATGACTGAAATGGATTTTTCAATTGCAAGTTTCGGCTGCCTGATTGCTTCAAAAATTACTGAATCCTTTCCAACTCCGATTTCACTTCCTATTTCACTGATACTTTTTCTCTTGACAAAGGCATTGAGGGCAAGGATGTCATATCCTTCGAAGTAAATCTGAAAACCTTCATATGATTTAGTGTTCTTGATCACAAGCTTGTTCTTAACAAGCTTTTTTAGCCTATATTCCAACTTATCAAAGGGCAACTTGGTGTATTTATTTAATTCTTCTATTGGCACCCATTCAAAGCGTCTCATTCCTATTTCGATACCAGTTAGAATTCTTAAATTTTTTGAATCAAGCTCCTTAAAAATTCTTCGTGTTTCGTCTATCATCCTTGTATTAATTATAATCCTTCTATTTAAATAATAACCTAGAAACCCCTAATCCAGTTCCTACTTCTATAACTTCTGAGTCGTCTACTGTTGCCTTGACGCTGTTAAATGAACTCATGAGGATTTCGATGAATCCCTAAATTATATGAAATGACTCGCGAAAATCAAGGGCTTCTCGAGATCCTATAGAATTAATTTGAGTGACAATGGATTGTTTTTACATTGTATGAGGCATTCAAAAAAAAGATTATAATAGACTTTACTCGTAGTAAATATTCCTGAGCAGAAGCCCATCTTCTTCGAGATTAGGACTTTCACATATTGCCATTCCTGTAATTTTGAACTCTTTTATAGCGACTAAAAGTTCTGGGTAATTAAAGTCAGATTCTTTTAAAGTCAGATGCTTCTTTTCTCCGTTCCTGTTGTATTCTATTCCCGATATGTGCATATGCATGTTTAAAAGACCTTCTTTCCCAAGGGATTCTTCTACTTTCGCTAGTATTGCAATAAACTCAGAGTAGGAATTTTGTCTCCCTTCCCTTGCATGCATATGAGAAAAGTCTAGACAAGGCATTATCCCTTCTATTTCTGAACTCAGGGAAAGTACCTCTTCAAGAGTCCCAAATTGAGTACGTTTGCCCATGGTTTCAGGGCGCAGGACTACAGAAATTCCTTCGTCCAGGAGTTGTTGTGTAATTTTTTGCAGAGCTTTTGATACCATATCGTAGGCTTCTTGGTTGCTGCTCTTTTGATAAAAAGCCGCATGTAAAACAATGGACTCAGCCCCGCAGAGGCTACCTATCCTGGCGGCTTGGTAAATTCTCTCTAAGCTCGCCTTGAGTTTTTTTTCTTCTAAAGAATTCAGGTTGACATAATAAGGTGCGTGGACACTGAGGAATACATTTTCTTTATTTCCAGCCTCATGAACATTTTTTGCTCCTTTTTCGCTCATGCGAACTCCCTGGACGAACTCAAGTTCCATGCAGTCAAGGCCAAGTTCACGAACTCTTTCAATCCCTGAGATACTGTTTTTTCCTTTTGTACTTCTTGGAACTCCAGCAGTTCCGAAAAGCAGTTTTTTCGGGGGCATTTTATATCCTTTTCAGTGAGTTTCCACAAAGTCTTTTAACTGCTTTGTTCTCTCAGGAGATAGCTTTTCAAAAATTACTGCAACCAGCTCTTCAAGGTCTTCATCCACCATAGACTGGACGTCCTCCTTTCCTTCTAGTATCAGGCCTACAAGATAATCGAGTTCTTCAGGGTTCAGTCTCCTTAACCTTTCCCTGAAATCTTCAGGAGACTCGGCAAATTTGTGTGAAATTGGACGCAGGATGAAAGGGAACTGATGTCCTGCTTCTTTGGAAATGAGTTTATTCCCGGCTTCTGGAGCAAGCTTGTTAAAAATCTCAATATCTTTTGTTGTAAATTCTCTTGGCATATTTTCACTTTATATTTCTTCCCTGATTTATAGATGTTTAAAAGTAAAACAATTCTGAGTTATTCCAGTCGATATCCTGCAGCTTGTTACGGGGATGTAAATTTCTCCAAGAGATTTTGTTAACTACTGATTTATATTTTATAGTTGATGTAGGAGAAACAGAATCGTGAATAACTTGCATACGGCCTGATTTCTTCAACCTTGGAGGAAATATCAGCATACTATGGTTACTAAATATTTCTTGGAAATCCATAAAGAAACTCCCAAAGATACTGTTATCAAGAAGATGCAACTAACTTATGCTAAAGCATGGAATACCTATAATGAAACTCAAAAAGCAGAAGTCAAGTTATTTGTTGAGCTCATGAAAGACTAAGCTGAGGCAATACCTGAACCTAAGCAAATTATTGGAAGGTTGCATCTGTCAATCCACAGATCACTGTTTATGTACCATTCATAAGGTCTACTCTTAGTTATCAAGTCGCTCGAATGTAGCCTCTCTCAATGCAACCGAGAGAGGACAGATAGAACATACGCTGCATCTCATATACCCTTAAAGTTCTTCAACAATCCAAAAATTACACCAATTCTACACAAATTGATTTTCTTATCTGCATTTCCTGTTGCTGGATTGGAAATTTATTTCGCAGTAGAATATACTTGATTTAGAACTACTATATTCAGAGCATACAATGGGATGAAGCACGGCCAGAGTAAAGAGTATCAGTGGTTGAAGGCTCATATGTTTGTAGGTGTAAATACTAACATAGTAGCAGCTATTACAATACCCAATGGAATAGCAGCGGCTTCACAGTTCAGGCCATTGATTCTACAGATATCAGAGGGCTTCACAATCATGAAGTTTCTCTGACCTAGCTGACTTATCTCGCAACAATCTTGAAATGGTAAACAGTATTGGAGGAAAACCTCACATGCCATTTAAGAAAAAAGCTACTAAAAGGACGGCAGGTTCAGCTATGGAAAAAGCTGTATCATTACTTCCAGCTTAACAGAGATTAATTCATGGAGCATTACCATAAGAGAAGCAGCCTTGAATCTATAAACTCAGCCCTGAAGAGGAAGTTTGGAGAGACTTTGAGGTATAAGAATTGCATTGCTTAGGTAAATGAACTGTTGGCAAAAATATTAGCTATAATTTAACCGTAGCAATTAATGAGATTTCTGAGAATAGGATTAATTCAGAGTTTTTGAATGAAAAGTCAGAAAAAGCTGTAATTGTATAAAGTTTAAGCTTTGAGTTAAAAGACTTAAGTTTTCAATATTTTTTATTACTTTATTGTTCTTATTTTGTGAAAATTAGACGGTATACATTTATGTGGTTACAGTTGTTGTTTTCTGTCAATAATTTAAACATCTGAAAACTGTCTAAATTTATTCAGTGAATCTTCAAATATCATTTTTAAGTCTGATCAACATAAATTTTCAAGATTTAAATGAATTGAAATTTTTTAAGGAATCAGAGTAGTTTGCTTACTCTTTGCTAGCAGACCCTCAAGGTTAATACTATGTTTTATCAAACCTGCAAATACTTCATTTGCAAGCCTTGTTACCTCTTCCCTGTGCTCCTTGATTTCATATGCAGGGTTACCTGTAGGAATCTCAATTTTAGTAATATCTGATCTTGCCTTTCTGAGGTGCGCATCTGAAACCTCGCAGACTAAGCTGGGTTTTTCCAGGTACTGATCAAGATGTTTTTGAGTGATTCCTATAAGTTTCAACTCCTTGCGGAAGCATGGCCTTTCAAATAATCTGGAAACTACGTATACTCCGACAGGGATCCTGAGTTCCAGGTCAATTTTGAGAAGCTGAGTTCTGAATATAGAATAAACATCTTCAGAATCCGAAGTCCTCATGACCTTACCTTTTTGGGGCAAAGATTCATTGATTTTTTCAGGTAGATGATAAATTTTGGAGGGCGGGACTCCAATTTCCTCCAAAATTTTAAGGTCCCTGAGTGCCCTGAGGTAGCCAGTTAGAACCAGACGATGTTCATTTATGCCTTCAGCTTTCAATTCTCTAGATAGTCCACTAATTGAAAGCTGTTTCCCCTCAAGTAGTTCCAGAAGTTTAATGTTGAGCTTTTTTTCCATTTATACCGACATCAATGTTAATTGTTAGTAGTTCATTTATTAGGCTTTGGGGCAGAAAAAATAATCGGCCGCTTGAGTAATTGAAACACACTCAACTTTATTTTCCGAAATTTGTGGCAAATGTAGAGACCTTCACCGTCCTGAAAGATAAGTTAGCACGAAAATTAAAGGGAGTAATAAACACGGGTAATTCTTCAAGATAATATAAATCTTATGAAAAAGCTCGAAATTGTCTATTATTGAATAAATTCAAAATGTGACTAGTAAACTTATAGTGAATCTATCTTATTTGGTTACTTTAATATTAAATGGAAAAAATTATCGTGAAATTTGAGAGGATTTCGATGAATCCCTAAATTTCTTCCTATGCTTATAAATGGTATAGTTAATATTTGGCGGAAATCAGAGGTTTATTAATAATCCTATCTAATCTGCAAGTCTAGTAGAGAAACAAAATCGAAAATAATATCACAAATATAGCTTGTATATTGATTATTACTTGAATAATTGAAAATTGAGTTTCTTTATGACAAAATTGAAGGACAATGCTTAAAAGTAATAATTGCCATGTGGATTAAGCTTATATTTGTGATTTCATGAGGATACAAAGTTGATATCAGAGTTAGTTTGCAGAAAGGCATCAGATAGTGGAGTTGGTACAAATCTAAAATATCTTGAATCGTTTGAAATTTGATTCCGAGATACGAGTATCTAAAAATTTAATTTTTTGACTGGAGCTCTATCCTGGTAATAAATGCAAAATTGTGCCAAAAGGGAAGGTTTAAAACAATTAAATCCCTGATAGATCGTGATTTGCATAATTTCTGGAATATCTTTCAATTCATTGGAAATCCACTCATCACTGCTGTGTGATACACACTACTATAAAGGGATAATTTCTATAAACTTCTGCTTTTGTGGAGTCGTCTAGATACCCTTATAAGCATATGTTAAATTTAGGGGGTCAGCTAAATCCTTATTATAATAAACACGACGATCATTTCTGAGAATTAACAGCATGATGATAAAGCATAAGACATCGAGGAACTTACAGGAAACTTAATCGAAGCATGTACAGTAAGTGGATTAATTAGGTACTTATGAAGACCTTCAGCATTTCAAGACTATCTTTGCAAACTAGCAGAGAGATTGGGAAGCCTATGATGTACATAGCAGTTTTCATAATCTGACTATATAATATGTATACTCACATTTATTTCCGATATTATTTTAGGCATTAATCTAAGAATACTGAAAGTGATATCATCCTTTGAGATTATCTACTTTCGACCAAATTTATCGAACTCGGCAAATAAGTTCTCTTTAAAATTATTCATCTTTACCGTACATCATCCTGAGAGAGTCCACATATGTTAATATTTAATAAAATATATCTATCAATTAGCATTTTCGTGTTTCTTATCGTCTGTTGCCGAATGTCTGCAGGCTTTAGGAGTCACAGGTAACCATCATTATCTGTTTATTATGGAGAAATGGCATGCATCATAATGTATTCACAAAAAATCCCACGGTCCCAGTAGATGTAAAGAAAAGATCAATAAGCGAATTGTTGGATGGGATGCTCAAAACAGGTTTTCAGGGACGGAAACTAGCAGAATCCGTACAAATATGGCACAAAATGTTGAATGAAAATTATATAACAGTGTTTATGGGCTTATCAGGGGCTATGGTTCCTGCTGGTATGCGCAAGGTCATTTCTTATATGATTGGGAAGAGGATGATAGATTGTTTGGTGAGCACAGGAGCGAATCTATTCCATGATTCACATGAAGCTCTAGGCAAAAATCATTACATGGGTTCCCATCTAGCTGATGATGAAAAACTATTCGATTCTGGTGTAGACAGAATATACGATGTCTTTGCAGTGGAAGAGGAGTTCAGAGCAGCAGACAATCTGATTGCGGACTTTGCAGAAGAAATGGGCGAAATTTCCTGTTCATCAAGGGAGTTTATCTATTTGTTGGGAAAGAAACTTGTAGGCTGTGGAGCAGCAGAAGATTCTATAGTTGTAAGTGCATATAGGCATAACGTTCCAATCTTTGTTCCGGCACTTTCAGATAGTTCAATTGGCATCGGGCTTACGATTGCAAGAAGGAGAGGATTGAAACTTGAGGTAGACCAGATCAAAGATGTTGACGAGATTACACAAATTGTAGAAAAATCAGGAAAAACCGGAGTCATCTATGTTGGAGGCGGAGTTCCAAAAAATTTTATTCAGCAAACCGAAGTCATAGCTTCCATTCTAGGAATAAATACTTGTGGGCACGATTATGCAATTCAGTATACTTCTGATTCTCCGCACTGGGGAGGGCTTTCAGGCTGTACGTTTGATGAAGCTGTTTCCTGGGGAAAAATCGCAGCCCAGGCAAAAAAAGTGCAAGTTTTTGTGGATGCTACAATTGCTCTTCCAATTGTTGCCCACGCCTTATATGAAAAATGTCATGACCTCAAGCGCAATGCCCCTGTTTTTAATTGGGAAGGGTCCGAAGGGCTTAATATCGTATATAACGAATAATCACATTACAAATCTTTATCATATTTGAAAACTTATCTATAAGACGAGAAGGAGAGGAATAAATGGGTAAACGAACTCGAATAATTAACGATCCTTCCTATTTAGTACCATTACTCAGGACTTTTGGGTCAAGAACTCATAAAAAAATATTTGATACACTTTCAAATAAATGGATGACCAAAGCAGAAATAGATGAATTCATGGGTTCAGATTCATCAAAAAGTCTTCATATCTTGAAAAAAGCCGGACTTCTTGAGAGTCAGTGGAGAGTTCCCGAGGCAGGACAGAAACCCTCCAAAGAGTATCATAGTTCTTATTCCAAGGTTCAGGTCAACTTTCAGTGTTCTTTTGAAGATCTCAGCGACATCATAATGTTGACCTTTAAACCATATGAAGAGGTAAAAGATGCTATGGATGAACTGGAAAGGCTTGTTGATGAAGGTAATACTTCCATGAGCAACTTAACGAGGACCCTTAATAAAAATCCGTTCTATATATGTGCTGTAGCCCGAAGATCTGAAAAGCTTTCTGTAATGGGTCAAAGATTAAAATTAATTGAAGATGTTGAGGAGAATTACGATTGATGATAAAAATTCTCCAGACTAAAAGCGGAGTAACCAAATTTCAAGTCCTTATCGAAATTGCAGCACATCAGCCTAATGTAAAACAAAAAGAAATTGCCACAAAAATTGGAATAACTCCTCAAGCAGTTTCAGAATATATTAAAGATCTTGTAAATGATGGACTGATTATTACTGAGGGCCGGGTTAGGTATAGGATAACTAAAGAAGGTGTTGAATGGGTCCTTGAAAATGCTATAGAAATGAAGAAGTATGCTCTTTTTGTAATGGAGGATATAATAAGCCATGTTTCTACCTGGACAGCTATCACAAAGGAAGAAGTCAAAGAAGGTCAGCAGGTTTACCTGAAAATGGAAGAAGGACTTCTATATGTAAGTAGGACGGAAAATACAGGTGCATCAGGCAATGTAATCTCCGCTGCATCAATAGGAGAAGATGTCGGAGTAACCAGTCTCCAAGGTCTCATTGACATGGAAAATGCGACCATTACGATATGCAAAGTTCCCAGAGTTGGGCGTGGAGGATCAAGAAAAGTGGAACTTGAACGCCTGAAAATGCTAGCAAACTCAAAACCATATATAGCAGCTATTGGTGTGGAAGCGCTTATTGCTCTGCGCAAAGTTGGGATAAGCCCAAATGTTATGTTTGGAACCAATGAGTCAGTTATCGAAGCTGCATATCACGGACTTTCGTCTCTTGTAGTTTCGGTGGACGAGCAGGTTTCTTTGCTTCTTAGTAGATTAGAAACCGAAAATCTTGAATATGAACTCGTAGATCTGACAGTTGAGTAATTTACTTTGGATTTTTAAGTTAGAAGGGATCTCGATAAACCGCTGTTTTCACGAATTATTATTATATACTATTTACAAAAAAATAACGAAATTTTGGTGTTTACAGATCCCTTATCGAGTTATATATTCCAAATCCTCAGTGTTGGAGCATCAAAGATTTAGTATTTGGATAATACTTACATTTTGTCACATGTCAATAATTTGCTTATTAATGACTCGTGAAAGTCAAAAGTTTATCGAAATCTTCTGCTATTCATACAGAAAAGTTACATTTTCTGTATATTTAATATTTCTTGAGTTTAGTTCATATTGTAATATTCAAGGCCGTTTTATTTCAAAATCTGGAGATTCTCCATGAAGCTTATTGCACTTTCCGATACTCATCTGAAAACAGGAAATATCCCCTTGCAGCTTCCCAAACTCCTTGATGAGTGTGACCTAATTGTCCATGCAGGAGATTTCAGCACTATGGAAGCCTATCAGTCCTTTAAAGCCTTCAGCAAACTAAAAGCTGTTTTTGGAAATGATGATGTTTCCGAGCTAAAAAGGCTTCTTCCAAAAAGGCTTATATTTGAAGTTGAAGGGTTGAAAATCGGCTTGGTGCACGAAGGAGGACTTTCACTGATTGATACAACTGCACAAAATTATCTCGCAAAAGAAATGGATGTAGATATCCTGATATTCGGGCATCTGCACCAGCCTTTGATTGAAAAAAATGAGTTTATGCTTGTCTGCCCTGGATCTCCTACTGAACCCAGGATGTCAAGTCCCAGTGTTGTGGAACTCACAATTGAAAATAGAAGTATATGTGGCAGAATAATTACTTTTGATGGAGACTCTTGCAAGTGTATGAAGTTCTTAAATGCTCGTAAAAACCACTGAACTGAAAAAGATTAAATGAAACAAGACTTA
The DNA here is from genome assembly GCA_963733675.1 of uncultured Methanosarcinaceae archaeon. Classification (GTDB taxonomy): domain Archaea; phylum Halobacteriota; class Methanosarcinia; order Methanosarcinales; family Methanosarcinaceae; genus Methanosarcina. The sequence continues at coordinate 305,658 of CAVTET010000003.1, forward strand.
GGAAATTTAAAATGGTGATAAAACCCTGCAAAGAAGTTAGAATCGAAATTAAGCATTAATAATAGCTTTGTAATCTAAATATTCGATCAATTTTATTATAGAGGATCTCGGCAAACACCAAAATATAGGGATTTATAGATATCCACTGCATAGTTTCTATTTGTTGTACTTCAGAATGATCATTCTTATTCGTTTATGATATTTCAGTAGTTCGCAAGAAAAAAAATTCATCAATACATCTAAGTTTTTTTCTTTTAATCGTCTCTAGAATTTGTATGTAGAGTTCTGAAGAAGGGATTATACAGGATCCTCTAAACTATTTTAAGATTTTTCTGAGTCTATTTTCAGTTTATGCATCTATTAAACTGAGAGCAAGAGTTATTTCTTTCTCTATCAAATTTCATTAAGTAATTCAGAATTAATCTTACTTGAATATTGTTTAATACTTCAATTACGCATTTACACTCATATCACAACAATTTAATTATTGATCATTCGGATAAACTCTGAATTTCTCCCCCTCTTCATGTTAGAAATTAAATTTGAAACTGTTGATCTAAATTTTCTAATGAACTTTGTTAGAGAGGGATCTGAAAGAACAAGATTAATAACCAGATTCTATATTCTGCTACTGATAAATCATAACAGAGAGGTACTAGATTACGAAAACATTCGGTTTTTTCAGGAATACTGTTTTAACAATAATGAAGAAATACGTTGAAGAAGGTCTCAAAAGTACTATTATAAATAAAGTAGTACGTGTCAAACGAAAAAAGACACTGGAAATATTTTGTAGAATTAATAGCATTAGAATTCACCTGCTATTCTGATAAAAACAAAAGATTACGGCTTAAACTGTTTACTGGATAAATGAGGAAAAAGAGGAATTTAAAACAATAAACAAGGAGATCACTAGGCTTATTCTAAAAAAACAAAAACAAATTATGTTGAGATGTGTATGGTGAATAAGAACAACTATCCTGAAATCAAAACAGGATATACAGCATTATTGGCCATATGAAAAAAAATTAGAACCAAAAAATTTCTTGCTCTGCCTTGAAGAGGTACCAATGTAACTTCTTCAGGATAAGAGAACGACCATTCCCATGAAGTCTGTAAACTCAGAAAATAAGATTATGAATATATCATAAATAGAAAAGCAAATATATCCATAAAGTAGGGCTCAAACTGGGAAAAAGATGACTCAGATAACCAAAAAAGACCCATTCCAGATTTTGCGCAATTAGTGAATACTCTGGATATGGGAAAACATCTAAAGTCGAAATCATACTATTGGTTATGTTAATCGTAAGAATTTTGATAAACATTAGATTTCAACATATATCAAATATAGGCTTTATAAGAGACCATCTAAAAAATTGGTATATCGAAATCATCTCAACATCCACAAGGGAAATTTTTTTATGAAACATTAAGTGAAGATGAAGAATATAGATTTTGGATAAAATAGAGTTTCTTTAAACCCCCAAACATACACAATCAATGCTGCTAAGTATAAATCAATGTAATGGTATTAATGTAATGGAATATGGATCAGTTATATAAGAAAACTCACCCTGAAACAGTTGTGTTAACGAAGAGAAAGGATGACCATTGAAAGAAAATGATCTGGGTATTTACAATTAAGGATGCTGATTAAAAGATTATCTAAGTATTACACTCAGTAATTGAAATCCCATAAAATGAAATCATTTTTTGTCGAAATCCCAACAAAGACCTAGCTAATTGATGTATCAGTAACTCCAGTTTTTGTGATTTTTATCATTTCACAATGTTTCAAGTTTGAACATGACACCTGTGCCCTGAAGGCTAAGGTATACTTTGTCCCCGAACTCGAGAATTTTGTCGATACTAAAGTTGCTATTCCAGTTATATACAAAGTCATAGGTACCTTGCATTGGTTCGAAACCCAGAGACATAAGTCTTCGGTTGATCTCTGACGGACGAGCTCCTTCACTGCTGAACCAGACCAGAAGATATGTTTTCACGGGATCATCTCACATATAAATTATTTAATTTTATTGCAACTATTTAAAATTGATGAAACAACATCATAACAACCATAGTTATTCTTATTATTATGGTAAATTTTTTAAGCTCATTTTCGTCGATTATTGGCTAGATTGTGTTTTTTCTTTTTGAATGGTTTAAGAATTGCGTATTTTAAACAATTCGAAGCAATCATGAATATACCTTTTAGGGGATAATTATATTTAATTTAACATTAATTCTCTGCCAAACATATTATTACTCACTTCTTATTATGTCTCGTTTATTTATCTACATTTTGGCTCTTCTTACCTGAGATTAACATGCAAAGAAAAATATTTCCTAAAAAAATTAAAACTCAGAAAAATTAAATTGCGAAGAGGTCTGAACAGAAGAAAAGATCAAATAGTAGAAAACGTTTTCTAAAAATTGGTTAGATTTTTCATTTATCAAACATGAAAAATGAGCATAATTCAAATTTTTTGGAGGAGGTAATGAGATTCTTACATTTACAATTTTCAATACCTCATGGACATGACTGATAAATCAAATTACTTGTGTCCATTCTACCCTAAATGGTGGAATATGCTTAGAGTTTCTCTCTCAGTTTGTCGAAACTTAGAAATCATCGATTCATTTTGTGACCCCATTTCTTTGATCTAGATGATTCAAACTCTTTTTCTGGTCTCCTCTAAGACAACTGATGTAGTGTTTTATTGTATCAGTTGTCGCATTTATAACGGATCAAAAAAATTAATACTTGATCATAGACTTCCATCAAAATTCATTTTTTTCAGTTAATGATGAAGCTTAAAAAATCTATATGAATCACCTCCTTTCAAGTATTGAACTGCTTCTGATGAGAGTTGCTTGGATGGAACTCCAGGAATAGGTGAGCGCTATATCTACCACTTTCGTACCATGAATTTTGTAACCTGGATAATAATGGATCTATAATCCATAGACATCAACACTAGATGATTGATAATCTGATAATAATCATGACTAAAGTTGTTCAGTTCCAATGAATGTTCACATCCCCGCCAGAGGGAAGCGGCACTACCTCTGGAATGACGCTAAAAACAAACCCATTTCACAAAGGAGTCATAACTGAGAGGGTTAGAAGGATACAAAAATAGTTGATATTTTATGTGATCCCCACTCTAAAGTATGGGGGATTCTGGACCCTGCACTAAAGAGGTCATCAATAGTACAATACATGATGAGCTTTCACATATCTCGAATTTGCTGTAACTTGGGAATTAAATGTTTTCATGCTGTCTAAAATTTTCTTCCTATGTGTGGAATTTTCTTCTCATCAACTTCTCGAGATTTGCGATCTTCTTAAAAATCGGCACTCTTCTGTGTTTTCTTAATAAAAAACTATTTTAATTAGTGAAGTTTGTCAAATTTGGGTTAAAATTACAAAGAAAATCCCCCTAAAAGTAGATTATTGTATAATTGCCATGCATAAAAAGACTCTAAGTACAAGCATAAGGGAATTTATCATGAAAAAGATTTCAACTGTTTTTTCAATAGCTATTTAACTAGCAGTTAACTGTAAATTAAATACATAAGTTCATTCCTCGATTTAACTACGCAATTCATAAAAAAGATAAGATCAAACTAAAGATTCGAGGACAAAAATTAATTTTAGGAGGATTCAACACCTTCTTTATACTGCCAAGTCCTCAAAAAAATTAAATAGTATGATTGGAAGTAAGTTTCGTCCTTTGCGAATTCAGGCAGCAGTTTCCTTTGTCAATATATATGCAACCATCTCAGGGCTCAGCTTTCTCTCCCTCGATATCTTTGCTTCAATATCTTCAGTAGATTTACCTTCATGTTTCATCATCCTTATTTTTTCAACCACTGAGGAGGGTATGCTGTAATATTCATTAATGTCTTTTCTGTGACCCCATACATCACCTTCGATAAGTCTTATTCTCTGCATTCCAAGAAACATCAAAATAGACTTTGAGACTGTGCACATGTAAGATTTAGGTAATTGAATTACCTCAACTTTTGGACAGGTTTCGATCAATCCAAATATGTCCTTATTCGAAGGCCTAAAAGCCATGTGAACAATACGTTCATTAGGATTAAGTGTAAATATTTCTTCTCTGGAACTAACTACTCTAATTTTCATGTTTTTCCCCCACTGTAAAGTTTTTTCGTTTTTGCTTTAATATAAGTACGTTATACTTACTATAAATATTTATCTTAGTTATCTAATATTACTTTGATTGTATACTGGATTCTCTATTTCATATTATAGGCCATAAATTAGCTTTAAAAAGAATTAAAAAGATAATAATCAATTTTTATGAGTTATTTTTCTAATTTAATTTTGATTTTTTCGATCCGATTATTGGTCATCTACTCTCAGTAATTTATGAATTCGAATCCCTTTTCTAAAGCAATCCTCCTGAGATACTTTTCAATATATTTTTCATCCCTTTGTGAAAAACCCGCGTCTTTGGCAAGCTTGTTGAGTATTTTTTGAACTCCTGTTCCATACTGAATTGCTTTTTTTTCTTTCCAGAGAAGTTCCGGTGGGAGGAGATCCTCTGCTGTTTTTCTGAAAATATATTTCCTTATATACAAGCTACCTTTTTTCAGCACTTTTAACTCTGGGATGATGGATAGGCCTGTTTTAATTACATCCTTATCTAGAAAAGGTACTCTGAGCTCTATAGAGTTAGCCATAGTAACCATATCATCCCTTTCAAGATTGACCACTGAAATTTTTTTAATATCCGAATAAATTTCTCTATCAAGTACTTCAGATCCTTGTTCAAGGAAAACCTCATGCCTCCTGTACCCGCCGAAAAGCTCATCTGCACCTTGCCCTGTAAGGATGACCCTCTTTCCATCTTCTCTCGCAATTTTAGCAACAACGTATAGAGGAATTCCGATTGCAATTTTCATAGGGTCAACGGATTCAGTTGCGCGAATAATCTGCGGAATTAAGTTTTCGATTTCTTTGACAGACAAGAGATGTATTCTCAGAGAATCCTTCATACCAATAGCTTCAGCAGCTTTCTCTGCCTGTGTAATATCATGGGAATCTGGAAGCCCTACAGCATAAAGAGGAGTAGCCGGATTAATTCTCTTTGCAAGGACTGCTAAAAATGTGCTGTCAATACCACCGGAAAATGCAATTCCTGAAGTTGATGTAAGCCGGAGTTCCAAGGCCTTTTCAATAACAGCCTTCAGATGAAAAACAGCTTCAAATTCACCCGAGATCCTTTTTTGCGGAGGCTTTATTTTGAGGGATCGTTCTTCAAAACTTCCATTCTTCATATTAAAACTCAGGATGCTGCCGGGGGGTAAAGGTTTAATATCTCTTCCTGTAGTAAAGAGGGCCTTTTTTTCGGATGCGAAAATTATTTTTCGTTTTCCTTTTCTTTTTTTGGCGGAATAAAAAAGAGGTTTGACACCTACAGGGTCTCTGGCCAACACAAGTTCGTTATCACAGGCATATGCTAGAGCATAGTCTCCGTTTACTGAGGAAAGTACCGAAAAGACAGCGTTTATCGGTATACATCCCTTACTAATTCGGGTTTCTATCAGGGAAAAAAGCGCTTCAGTATCAGAATCTGTTATTATCCCGGATTCAGATGCAAGTTCCTTGAAATTGAATATTTCTCCATTTACTGCGAGAGCCCCTTTTCCTGCCAAAGGCTGGGCCATATCTCCTGTAATTTTAAGCAAAGTATTCCCTATACTCAGATTTTTTGCCTGATAAGTTCCGCAGGCATCAGGTCCCCTATGTTCCAGAGCTACAAGCATTTTTTTCACTTTAATGTTCGTATCAGGAGTTCCGGTTGCTCCTGCTATTCCGCACATGTTTACTCCTTTTTCATCCTTTTTAGAATATCCACGTGCTCTATTTCTATTTAGCAGTTTGCCAATTAGAGGGAATTATTTTGTCTTCATTTGGATTCGTTTTTACCAGAATTTACGCATTTGAATTTTGCAAGCTTAAATCCAATTGAAATACAATTAACTTTAACAAGATGATATAAATAGTTAAATTCATGTTTATAATTTGCCAAAATTTACTGACTTTGGTTTACATTAATTTATCATCCTGTATCTATATTTTTTTGATTCATCTAAGCTGTTCGCTGTTATGCTCCTATAATCAATGTTCATAACATGATTGTTTTGCTTACCTCCTTAATAAACACTCAGATGCACAATCTTTATGGGCTCAAGCAAGGGAATTCGCAACTCTTAACGAGAGTTACCTGATTGTCGATGAAAAGATATCTATGATTTTTTTTGAGAAAAATACATTTTGTTTGTATAGGTGGAGTTGCAATCATCATCTATCGATTGAGGTAATTGGTATGATTTCTTGGTCTAGACAGATGATAAGTTTATCTTACATTATATTTTGTATATAGGATACCACCATAAATACCTGTATTGTTTACAGCTTGGTTTAGTATTACTTAAAAACATGATAATATGTATCTAGTAAAATAAAATATATGTAATTATTTTATGACTCCGCAAGACAGCAAGTAAAATATACTCACCCAATATCTCTCTGAGTCATGAATATCTTTTTGATCGTATGTAACTGGTTACGATCTGTTTCCGGTTGCTGATCAAAAAATAATTAAGAATGTATTTTTGCTTTTTGTGGTTGCAATAAATTTTGTGCGGAATTATTTTTTGTTTAGAAACTATTTTTCATATAATTAATTTGAAATAAATAATAGATAATTGTATATTGTAACTTAATCTGAACAAATTTCGACAGTTTTAGGTTTAAAAAGCTGCTCGATTTTGATCCTTAAGCGCACATATTATAAATTTCTTTGTTCAATTGCGTATGTCCTACTGTATATGACAGGTCTATAATGAATCTATAGGAATGGTGAGTCTCAAAATTTAACACAAACTCGAATTGTAATAACCTAATCAGCACAGGAATTTGAGTTATTTTGCTTCAGAGGGATCTAGCAAGATGGCGAAAATATATCCAATAATTGATCATATTAGATATATCGGATTCTTGTCTTCTATGAAATCTGATGTCCATTATGATTCATTAAATCATTCTGATTACTAATTTGTGTAAAAATTTTCGAGGAATAGCTGATGAAAACTGGATTGTTATTAGTAGTGATGATCTCTGCGATGCTGATGGCTTCAACTACGATTTATGCTTATGAAGGTTCCACACATGATGCAATAGCTACCTTGAAAGATGCGAAGGGCAATACAGTGGGACTGGCCAACTTTACAGAGGACGCTAGTGGCCTGGTCCGTATCAACGTCAACGCGAGCGGCTTGACTCCATGTTTGCACGGCATCCATATTCATAATAAAGGAAACCGTACCGGGTAGTCGTTCATCTCGGCCGGCGGACACTACAATCCTTTGAGCAAAGAGCATGGCCTAAACAATCCGAAAGGCCCCCATGCAGGTGACTTGCCCAACCTAGAAGTGAGCGAGGATGGTATGGGACATATGAATATCACCACCACCCTTGTGACATTGTCACCAGGGCCGACCACGTTATTCACAGCCAACGGTACTTCACTGGTTGCCATGCTTAATCCTGATGATGAAATGATAAATCCTGCTGGAAACAGTGGCTTGCGGGTTATCTGTGGAATCATCAATAAAGCTAGAAGTGAGAAAAGATAACGTTCAGGACGATGAAGCAGCGTGATTTATCTACGCACAATTGCCGGGGTCGCTGACTAAATGAACGAATAGACTGGCGAACGAGTCTATATTTACCCATGCTACCGCTTGGCAATGAATTCTAAAAGAAATGAGCATAAGGTAACTTGGTAGCCATATTGTTACTTATTCACTTCATATCCCTTATCAGGACAAATCCTTCAAATTAACCTTCAGATTTTTTAGTGTGTAGTATTAATCTTGAAGATATAATAAGGGTGTACAATGTCTCAGGATTGAAGTGTAGAGTCCTATAAAAGCTATGAGGGAAACATCCCTTTTCAAAGAGACGTTTTCACGGGACCGTTTACTAAAGCAATTATTGCAAGCACTCCAAACGCGGTTCGAAACAAGAGATCAACGCCACCTACATTTTCTTCCAGAATCCATTTTTGAAATCCGTCGGATAAACTCTCTTCTAAATCATTTTATTTCAATCGAATACCTCGCAGCTTGCTGCGGGGATGGAAAATTTCCCCGATAACCGTTGTTAAATAATAAATTTATATTTTTTGCTACATTTGTACTGTAAATGGAATTAAGACGTGCAAATCATTGTGTATATAAAATCAGATATCACATGGTTTTTTGTTTGAAGTACCGTAAAAATCTTTTTTTAGGGACAGAACTCATAAATTTTTTGAAAAATGTATGCTTTGAAATTAGTGAAAGATACTATTTTGAGTTTGAGGTAATTGGTAGTGATGGTGATCATGTAGATCTTTTTGTTGGAGCTGAACCAAAGTATTCTCCTTCAAAAGTCATGCAAATTATAAAGAGTAGGGAAGAAAAAGAAGCATATCAGCAAATGAAAATACTAGATTTTTAATAGCCATTACAACCAGAACGGTGGTGTGAACATACCCCGTTGCTTGCAGCGGGGTGCGCCAGCACAACTTTGATTTGTTAGCTATGTTTACCCTATCGCTTACTTGTTTACTTGGTTTTCAATTTCGGTTTGAGTTTGTGTATATTCGATTTGTAAGCTGTTGTACTCACTGGGCATTATTTCAAGCTCTAACTTTATTAATTTGGCTCTTGCTTTTTTTATTAAAATTTTGTCTTCTGCTATAATTTTGAGATTTTTAACATCACTTATATACTTTTTTATTTCATCTTTTGCAAGAAGTTTATTTTCTTTCGCTTCTTTTAATATATTCATTTTAATATCTTTTATGCTATTTGCTTTTTTTACGATCTCTTCTAGTTTTTCAAGGTTTTTCTTAAGCTTATTGATTTCTTCTGATATCTTTGTGTCTTCAGCCATCTTAGCCCTCTTAAATTGTTGTATTCGTAGACTCTTTTATAGTACTATATAGTATAAAGGAGTTGTATTCTTAAATATAAGTAATTAAGGATAGGAATAATAATATGATTGAGATCATCGAGTATAAAGTTCATATTGAATCAGCAATAAAAATAATTCATTTTACATCTAATTTTCCTCGGAACGAGGGAAACTGTGTAGTTACTCACAAAACGACCTAAATCGTTATACGAATAATCCTATTTTATGTGTAGAACATTAGGGGGAAATATGGAGATCGAATCAAAGTTTATGGTATTAGGCGAAACAGATATTCAAGACCTTGAAGCGCTATCTCAACTGGGAGATTATTCTATTTCCGAAGCTGCAGTACAGATGATAGAAGATACATTCCTGGACACAAAAAAAATGTCTTTAATGGCTGAGGGTTATTATCTGCGACTACGGAAAGAGATTGGACAAGAAGGACAGTGGTTGACCATCAAGAGCCTGGGCGGGTTCGAAGATGGAGTGCACAGAAGAGAAGAATATAACAGTTTTCTACCAAAAGAGGTTTCTGCTTTTGAATGTCCAGATATCAGGATAAAGGAACTGATTTTCGAACTTAGTTCAGGATTCGACTTGCTCCCATTCCTGAAACTTAAACAAAAGAGGATTTTACACCAGGTGAAACTGGGAGAAAGACAAATAGCCGAATTATCTTTGGATCAAGTGAGCCTTAAAAGCGAAAAAGGGGAAAAGCTCTACAACGAACTTGAAGTTGAACTGAAGACGGAAGGAACATCTCAAGATCTGCAGGTTATTGTGGAATACCTAATGGAAAATTATAACCTTGTAGAAAATCCCTTTTCAAAATTCGAAAGAGCACTTCTCTTCAAGGATAATCTGCCGGAAAAAACAGTTTTGAGCTTCAAGGAAAGGGCTTTTTGTATGCAACTTTCAGACCAAGAAAATGTGTATGGAAAGCAGGCTAGAATTCTCCTTTCGCTGGATAAGGGTTCAAATACGGCAGAATTAAGCCTTTTTCTAAAAATCCCTGAGCTAGAGATCAAAACTCTATACTCTAGGTTTGAAAAAGAAAGGCTTTTCATCTTCCCTTTTAGCTCTGAAAAGAATGGAGCAAGAGAATTTCATTTTCAGGCAAGGCGCTGCTCACTGGGCAAAAGTCAAGAATATATCAGCTCCAAGGAGTGGACCCTTGAAACCCTCTTTGAGCTCTATGGAGTAAATAAAGACAGGGCAGAAAATATTAGAACCAATGCATTCATACTTTTTGATGGACTATTCCCCTACCACAAATTAGGGCAGGAAGAGAAAGAAATACTGGGCTTTGCAGCTCCTTTTCATGAGATCGGAATCACGGTTTCACTGAAAGAGAAAGCCAAGGTTGGTAAAGAAATCATCTTGACCCATCCTCTTAAAGGGTTAAAGCCCCACGAACTCGGGATGCTCTCTCTTATCATGGAACTCCAGTCTCCAGAAATCAACGTAAAAAATCTGTCATCAGCTCTTGAGAAATCAAATATCATGTTACCTCCAGAAATCAAGAACAAAGCATTAATTCTTGCTTCTCTTGTTCGGATTGTGTATTCTCTTGATAAAAGGGACTGGAAGTTCTTACCAGGCAAGATCAAGCAGGTCGAGGAAGCAGTTGAAGTAAACATTTTCGGGCAGGATGCGAAAAAAGCTGTAAAAAGAGTCGAAAAAGAAAGTGAATTATGGGAATACCTTTTTGGCACAAAACTCCTCTTTACTCATGGAGAAAAAATTAGTGAAGTAGGGTTTATTGAAAAAAAGGCCAGAAGAATCTGGTGAAAGAACGGAAATAAAGGATGAAAGTAAAAAAGAGAAAGGAGATCTAAAATTTGCAGTTAGACCTGAACACTCTATGTCTATGGTAGCTCATAAGGTTTTTTCCCAGCAGTTTGCTAGAATGCTTGCCCATGAGAAAGGAACACGGAAGGGAGAAAATATAGAAGAACTTCACGATATGAGGGTTGCGATCCGCAGGATGAGGGCTGCTGCAAAAATCTTTGAAGCATATATTGATTCAGAAAAGCTTGGACCTCACCTGAAAGAACTCAGAAGTACCCTTGGAGCACTCAGAGATGTCAGGGATTTGGATGTTTTTCGGGAAAAAGCTGAAGAGTATCTAAAAAAACTTCCTACTGAGAACAAAAATGATCTTGAACCCCTGTTTACTGTTCTTGCCGAAGAGAGGAAAAAAGCTCTGAAAAACATGCTTCTCTATATGGACAGGGAAAAATATGCTAATTTCAAAAAAAAGTTCTCAGATTTTCTTTCTGTTTCAGAATACTGGGCTCTGCCAACTACAACCAGAAAAAGCGACGCACTGCCACATCGAATTAAGGATGTGCTTCCTTCGATCTTATATTCCAATTTCGCAGACATCTGTGCCTATTCTGAATGGGTAGAAGGACCATATGTCTCTGTAGAGAGACTGCATAGACTGAGGATTGCAGCCAAAGGACTGCGATATACACTTGAGTTCTTTGAAGACACGTTAGAAAAGGAAGCAGAAACAATGATCAAAGAATTTAAAATTCTTCAGGATCATCTTGGAGATATACAAGACAATGTTGTTGCAATTGATTTGTTGGGATCTTATCTACGGACAGGAGATTGGGACCTTTCAAAAAGGTTGCAGTATTCTGCAGAAAAGAAAATTCCTGACTTCCTGAAAGGAGTAGAAGCCTACAAGACATATAGGGAAGAAGAACTCCACACGCTACTTGATACTTTCCTAGAAGCCTGGATAAAAATCCAGAGCGAGGAGTTCAGACAGAAAATTGAAAGCGCAATCAAAAACCTGTATAGAGAGCCAATGTTTTTATAAGGGAAAGTAGGGGCCATTTATAGTCCTCACATTAAAAATGAACACTTGATAAAATGAAGAAAATGTGGTTCTGGGCACGTATAATATTTTTGCATTAATTGTAACTATTTAGGTAGCTTGTGAGTGAATAATTTTCATTGCTGAATTATTGGCAAACATATTCGTTACATGAAGATACTTACTCATGAATTATTATGGGTGGACGAAAAGAAGAAGCGCCAACGAAAAAATAAACTGGAAATTTATGAGGAAAAATGTTAATGAGGATATTCTCCAGTATTAAATGTTGAAGAATTGAATTGCTAGCACACTAGTAATGACAACTAAAATAGGAAGTTATATCTCTAACAAATTTCTTTTACTTTTCCATGTACACAGAGAGCTGGAAAAAAATTAAAACAAAGGTACCTGGAGACCTTTGGGAAAAAATAGAAGATTTGGGTTTTGATAGTCCTAATAAAGCAGTTATTACCGCCTTAGAAAAGCTAATAGGTGAACCCGAATTAAAACGTTCTGGGAAAGAGCAGGAAATTAAGATACAAGAATTGGGAAATAAGCTTGAGGAGGAACAAAAGCGTACTCGAGAATTACAAAGAGAGCTTGAAATAAAAGTGGAAGAGACACAGAAGCGAATCAAAGACTTGGAAAAAAATATTGAGAAAGCGGAGAGGAGGGAAATATATCTTGAAGAAATTCACAATAATTACATGCTCCAGGTTCAAACTTTGATTAAGCAAAAACAGATTTTAGCGCCTGGAGAAAATAAACCATGGTGGAGATTCTGGTAAAATCTGAAAGGTCTTTTTTTTAAATAGGTATTTTGAAGCGTGAACTATCACTCAGCTGAAGACTAAGCGACTTCTTGGTTCATTCCTTTCTCTTTCGAGAACAATTCTCCATACCCATCCTCCGCATTTCACAGGTGTCAGATTACAATTAGATAGTAATCAATTATAGAAAATTCTTTGATATTAATTGCAGTAGTAATGTGTCTATCATGTTTGGTCTTGCAATCAGGACAATTCCATTCTCTGTCTTTTAGTGTTAACTCATAGAACTCATAGTTATGTTATCCACAAAAATGAAAGATCTTAGATGATGGTTCAAATTTACCTATCATAAGAATGTTTTTCCTGCTCATTCTGATACATATTCGAATTTTGTTACAAAACTACTCCACACCGAATCACATATAACCTGTGTTAATGGTGATTCTTAATATGTCTTTAACATTCAGAGTTTCAACAGCTATTGCTTAGTTATCGCTAAAAAATTTAAAGGAGAATTTGTATTGAAAATCATTTCTCTAATTTGTTATTTTCTCATGAAGTACAGCAAGTTCTTATATAACCTGTTCTCTTTTTTATAACAGTTCTGTTTTTTGACTAACTCTATTAAGGGTACTTTAAGCCTCTCCGAATAGTTTTTCAAGTGCTTAGGAGTTTTAATTTTTTTTCCAGTTGATATAATAGCAAAATCTTTTTTCCCAGAGCCCATCCCGGTAGTCGTGGATTTCGAAAACATAGTTTAACTGAAGTTCTCTTCCATCGTCCACTAAAATGTTGATGCAGTAATCTCCTGTGCGAGACTTCGAAATGGTAGCGGTTTTAATTCCCCTTCAAATGTTTTATGAAGAACTTCTTTGATTTCTCCAATTTTAGGAAGCTTAAAAGTATCGTTTTCAAAATTCACATTGCAGTGTTCTGGTATCGGAAATAACTGAATTGAGTTCTTCTTTAATTTGAATTTAAGAAAATCATTTTTTCTCGAAAAAATCTATTGAATGCAGATTCCATAAGTTTAATCATGCCCTGAAATAATTTAGAATTGACTTCTCCTAACCATAGATTTTGCTTTTCTAGAGTCGGATTTAATTCTGTTAAGTCAAACATAGAAATGATTTTCAGATTTGCTCACATATTTCTATTTTCTGATCAAAAGCCGACTATAAACAAACATCCAACTATCTATATGTTGATTAAGTTGATTCAATTTGTCAATTGTTGGATATAGTCTAAAATTGAATTTTTTCAGACAAGAACCACATCCATATACCCTTTAAGAACATACCAAAGTCAGCACTCTTGCGATCATTCGAGAACTGAAACCAGAGACGACAATTAAGCTACGGAAAATTCAAAAAGAATAATTGAAAAATACTATTGGAAAGAACATACACTATGGAATGATGGATATTTCACATATTCTATCGACAATGGTAGCAAAGAAGCAGCCGAAAATTGCATGCTGAACCAGAGTTAAAGTTGACGCTTACCCACTAGGCTAAAGATCCAATGATTTTATGCTTTGCCATATAAAAAATGGATTAGCCCCTAACTTTGAAAACTTATATAAAACCTAAAAGATTTTATTGTATTAAACTCACGAATTAATTACACATTTTAAATCAATTCGAAGGGAAGAGGTATTAATAAAAACAGGAGAAAAAAATTTTCACCTGAAGGAACGGAAGCTCATTATAGAAAGCATGCCGGAAAATTTGTGATCGAACTGGAACTCGATAGCCTGGAGCAACTTAGTAATTCTTTTGACCCTGCTCCATTCCATGAAAAAGAGCTGAATCCAGATGCAGAAGATTATATTTACAACGCTGTGGATGAATTTCCCTTGAAAAAATCTCTTGAAATAATGATACATCTTCCTCCTAACGAAATCAGTACAGAAATCGAAGTTAACCTCACAAGAGCTATACAGAATCACTTCTCTTACAAGAATCTCCTTACTGAAATCGAACTAAGAAGAATTCTTTATCAAGGAAGAACAAACTTCCTAATAGCTCTTATTTTTCTTTTTTTTGTGTCTACTTACAATTCGACTGTTTTCGAACTTTGAAGAAAGTTTGATGAAATCTCTTTTCTCTGAGGGGCTCCTTATAATTGGGTGGGTTGCCATGTGGGAGCCAATAAACACTTTGTTATACGGTTGGTGGCCTATTGTCCACAAACGCAATATATATCAAAAAATAATTGATATGGATATATCTATAAGGACAGTCTCTCAAGCAGCAGAGAACACTTTTTATTACCGTTTTACTCAAAATAAAGAATTATGAGATCTTTAGAACATAATTAGAACATAAAATTTATGCGGTTGAACTAAGAATCAACAGTGGTAAATATTTAACTTCCAAAAATAAAAAAAGTCTTTCACCATGGGATCTTTGGAGCAAGATCAAGTATACAGTTAAGACTCCCAGTTTTGGATGATCTTTTCGATTATATGAAAAAAAGAGGTTTTAAAGATTTCTCAAGTTAATCTTTTCTAATGAGCACAAAAAGAAGAGGACAAAAAGCAATCAGATAATTTTTTTATTGAATCAAGCTGAACGATGTGTTATGTACATCTGATAAAGCAAGTTCTTAGGAAAGTGCAAAAAAAGTGAAAATAAATGGTTGAGAAGTTAAAAAAGCATTTGTGGATCGTCATAAAACATATAACTCGATAGGGGGAATTGGGGAAATTTTATCAAGTATCTGAGCTTAGTTAGTGGAGTATCAAATAATACTAAAAGAATAGATATGGCCTTGATTAAAAATTAGTGAAGTACTATATTTTGCCGTACTTCATGTGAACTAAATTTATTGAGGCTTTATATCTAAAATCAGATAAATTCTCTATTTTTGCGGTTTTTCTATTGACTTTTTGCTAAACTAAGTGATTTGTATCTGGAGGGGACGATGAAAATTTTTAATACTGTCCAAACATAATATATTTTTTTATTACATTGGTTGAACCATCTTTTCTAATTCCTGTTCCCACCTTCTAAGGACTATTTACTAAATAGTTCATGGTAGAAATAAATAAAGACTATACAAAAGGTATATAATAAAATAAATCTAACAATAAATTAAAGGTTCTTAAATACCTTTACACAGAACTCTATGAGCTGCAGGTATCTTTGCCATGCTTTTTCAATGCAGCTCATAAGATTAACGTTTGGACATCTACCATCGTTGATGACCACCAGATTTAGAGGATTTCACAAAGACAGTAGCTGTAATATCTCCAAATAGGTCTTCGAGGGTAGGTATGGAAAAGCCTGTATTCAGGATCATGAAAAAATTTTCAATCAAATCTTTAAAATATACCTAGTGAGGAAATTTCATGAAAGTACTACTCGTAGATAATGATCCCTTATTTCTGGAGCTGTCAAAGACTTTCCTTGAAGTATTTCACGGAATAACATCCGATACTGTGAATTCTGCAAGGGAAGCACTCGCCAAATTGGAGAAAGATTCCTATGATGTGATAGTTTCGGATTATGATATGCCTTTTATTGATGGCATCACATTCTTGAGAAGTATACGTAATAAGAAAATTAGCATTCCTTTTATTCTTTTTACTGGATTCGGAAAAGAAGAAATCATGCACTTGGCAATAGAAAATGGTGCAAATTCTTTTGTACATAAAACAAGTAACCTAAAAATCCAGTATTCAGAGCTGTCAAAGAAAATATTGCAGATTGTAAGTAGTAGTACAGGTTAGCTAATTACACACAAAAATCGATTTTAAAACGATCCACTACCGAAAAATGCAAGAAATGATCTATTGACAAGTTGAAAACTACAAGCTTGCTTTAGAGTAAGAGGAGATGAAAACCTGAATCCATCAGAATTTGCATCGATTATGTTTACAATAGTACAGAATATAGATGAATACGAAGATTCAGATGCATACCACGAAACTTTAGTAGAACTAATGAGCAATGCGATTAAGTCCGTTGCCGAGTGACCATAAAATAGTGACTGATAAAGAAAAGAACAAAATTTTCATGCTACTGGGCCTTCGACTCCCTTTTGATTTATGATTTTTGAAGCAGTAAGATGTAATTATTATACACGATTCTGAGTTTTTCTAGGTCAGATCATAAGCTGAGGGGATAATAAAGTAAATAAAATCTTTAAATTGGTGTACCAAACAAATGCTAACTTTGAAAAGACTAACCTTCAAGAACCTAACCTTGAAAGAGTTAATCTTACAAAGGCTAACATTAAAAGGGTTCTTGTAGATAGATACAAAACAAGTCGTAAAGAATGTCTTGAGAATATAATCGAAAAGAGGGGGAGACACATTTGATTTGACACATTTGATTTTAAACAAACATGTTTTTTCAGTCCAATTTGCTCTTCTGTTTACAAATCTAAATGTTGTTTCATTTCCATGATCACAATGTAGGATGCCCATTGCTTTAGGTGTGGATACCATTCCTTATAGTCGTGATATGCAATATAACTAATCCTTTACATATCTATTTTTGCCACAACTAGAATGTAAAGTCATCATCATTTGCGATCGATTATTGTTATTGTACACAATGGTGTTGCTGATGTTGTCAACAAGTCTCCAACCTCACTCCCCAAATTTTGATAATATTATAAACGTTTAATTGCCTAAATACAAATTTAAACCACCGAGGATTCTGATGAACCTTTCATTTTCACGAGTAATCTAGATATCATATCTAAGCATATGACAAAATTTAGGGACTGATAAAAATCCTCTATAGTGTCATATAGTACGTATTTTTATACTTCAAGTACATAATGTCTACATTAATTCCACTGGAAGTTAATCACAATCAATCAAAAACCTAGTAATAATAAATAATCTTTCATTTTATCATTTTCGACATGTTTCATTTATACATTCATATATTGTTGCAGAATATAAATTGCATAGAGATGAATAAAGATATTCAAGTAATTTATATGATCCCAAGAAAAGCTTTTGTGACAAAAGGTACCGGAGTTCATAAGGCCAGATTAGCATCTTTTGAGCTTGCATTGAGAGCTGCAGGAATAGAGAAATACAACCTTGTATGTGTTTCAAGCATTCTACCTCCCAATTGCAAAATTATATCTAAAGAAGAAGGACTTTTAAAGCTAAAACCTGGTGGCATTGTTCATTGTGTACTTGGAAGGAACGATGCCAACGAACCACATCGTTTGATGGCTTCAGCTATAGGAACTGCTGTTCCAGTGAATGAAGAAAATTACGGCTATATTTCTGAGCATCATTCTTTTGGAGAAGAAGAAATTATTGCGGGAGAATACGCTGAAGATCTGGCAGCAACAATGCTTGCAACGACGCTCGGCATAGAATTTAATGCTGAAATGGCCTGGCATGAGAGAGAACAGGTATACAAAGCTAGCGGGTATATCTTTGACTCATTTCATATTTGCCAGACTGCAAAAGGTGACAAAGATGGTAAATGGACAACGGTTGTAGCAGCAATGGTCTTTGTTACTACAGACTATAGATAAACTCCAATCTTTGGCTGTTTGTTTATAATATCTACATAAGCAATTTGTTGAAATCTGAAGTTTATCGAAATTCTCCACATACATTTCCCATGTTCAAATAAAATGTGGAGAAATTCTTATGCCCATTGTTTTCAATAATCTAATTCACAACTCTTTCTCGGTCAAATGTGATAAGTGCTGATTCTTTGAGCAGGGCCACCTACTTTAGAGACTTGTTGAAACTTTTGTTTCGATTGAAACTTTTGTTCAGAAACAAATTTTCATATAATAAATATTAAATAAAGAATCTGAATAATTACATTATCTGTATTAGGGATTTAGATTGAATCCTTATTGATGTGTTTTGGACCCGAAATATCTCTCTTCAAAAACACAGATTTTACATCAGGATTGGCTTAAAATGAATGTGAGAACGCATTAATAATCATTAAAAGTAAGATAGTTGATTAGAACACATAAAAATTGATTTTAGAACTATTGCTACCGAAAAATGCAAGAAATGATTTATTGACAAGTTGAAAACTGCAAGCTTGCTTTAGAGTTAACAGGAGATGAAAAACCTGAATCCATCAGAATTTGCGTCGATTATGCTTACAATAGTACAGAATATAGATGAATACAAAGATCCAGATGAATACCACGAAACTTTAGTAGAAATAATGAGCAATGTGATTAAGTCCGTTGCCGAGTAATCATAAACTAGTGACTAATAAAGAAAATGACAAAATATTCATGCTCAGAGGTCTTCGATTCCCTTTTGGTTTATGACGTTTTGAAGCAGTAATATGTAATTGTTATACACGGTTCTGAGTTTCTCCGGATCAGATAATAAGCTGAGGGGATAATAAAGTAAATAAAATTTTCAAATTGATGCAACAAACAAATGCTAACCTTCAAGAACCCAATTTTGAAAGAGTTAATCTTAAAAAGCAGCATTAAAGGGTTTTCCTAGATAGGTATAAAGAAAGTCGTAAAGAATTTCTGAGAATATAACCAAAAAGGACTGCAGACCGATTTGATTTTAAACAAACAAGTTTTTTCAACCTAATTTGCTTTTCTGTTTTCAAATATAAATGTAATTAAATCTAGTTATATTTCATTGACTATCAAAACCTTTAAACGGATTCTCTATCAAATTGCATGCAACGACCCCCTTAGTCACAAAATCAACTTTTTTGACATTTTAGACCAACCTTATCCTCTAAGCTAATAAAATAAAAGAGCTCACATTTTGGAATTTACGCAATAATCGATCAATATCATCTCTTTGTGTTTATATAACTCTACAAAAATCTGCTGCGGATACTGGTGCAAGGATATTGGATGGTCCAAAGATCAGGACTTGATAATTTTCTTACTATTTAGTTAAAGTTAGTGCTATTTAGAGTATATGCAAAAAGTATATAACAAATCAAACGGGGTTATAATTAATAGGTTTCCCCACTTCTAGTAGAGACTTTCCATTGGGCTGTAGGTAATTTCCCCCGCAGCTCATAATATCAACTTTTCTGACATTTTAGATAGCTTGCTCACGTACGCTAATTAAATGAAGTAGATTTGACCCATTCTGGGGAGATTTCAGGCATTTTCTTGAGTAGAGGAGGGGTATTTTCTTCATTGGGTAGATTATAACCATGTGTAGGGACTGAGAATTAATCAGTTCATAATGAGCTTGATCGGCTTCATCATGAAACTAATGTTATTTAATATATATACTAATTAGTTCAAGTTATTATTATTTAGTATATATGCAAAAACTATATAATAAATCAAATATATTTATAATTCATAGGTATTGCTCATACCTTACAATAGACTTTCCGACAAGCTGCAGGCATCTCTTCACCTGCAGCTAACAAGATCAACTTTTTGGCATCTAGGATCAGCCAGATCATTTAAATTAATAAAAAAAACTAAGTAATTTATGGCTTTCGACGATGCGGTGGTTGTTATTTACATGCTCGATGACAAAATAAAGGCAAAACAAGCAGTACATATTATGGGTACTGGTATAGTTGGCGGTGCATTTTGGGATATTTTGATAGGAATATTTGCTTTGTTTCTCTTAATCGCGGAATGGACTGAAGATAAGGCATTCGAGAGATTAAACAAGTTCAAAGGATTGATTAAATAAAAGCCAACCCATCGAAATCTGCTCAATCAATCTTAGTGAAGATTACTATTAAGAATATTTTCGTGGGTTGAATAATTGGCTTATCCTGAAATATAATTTTCAATCCGTGAGTGTCTTTAAATTTGCGAGTTTACAGAAAAAATAGCTTGCTGTCAATCTGCTTAATTAAGTTAAATCACAATCATAAATAGAAAAATTCCAAAAGGTCATTGCCATGGTTCACAAGATTAGGATTACATGCATCTAGTAATGTTTAGTTATATTTATTAATATATTGACTATTTGCAAAAGGCATATATTGAATCATATCCAACTAAATATTATGATATATAAATGCACTATAACATAAATCCTGGAATAAAATATTTTAGTGTAACTATACATTGCTATATACCTGAAAATGAAAGCTTATCAAGAAGCTGAATTAATAGATACCCCAAGCAGAAGGATCTTAGATCTTTATTTACTCAATCTTAAGATAATAGATCTTAAGTAAGACCTTTATATTACATAGGTCCTATTCATGGAGCTTTTCAGCTACTTCTAATATTTTCTTATGTCCAAGCCTTTGCTCGTATTCTGGATCATGACTAAATTTTCAAGCGAAGCTTCAAAATATAATCTAGGGAGGGAATTTCATGAAAGTGGTACTCGTATATGATGATCTCTTATTTCATAAGCTGTCAAATAATTTCCTAGAAGTATTTCACGAAATAACATCCAATATTGTGAATTTTGCAAAGGAAGCACTCATTAAATTGTAGAAAGATTCCTATGCTATCATAGTTTCGGATTATGATTATACCTTTTTAGTACGATATACTCTGTGATCAAGGCTGAAATCTTGTTTAATCTGATAGTAATACTTTATATTTTTGTGATACCTTTACTTGTGCACCATTGTTTGAGCAATTTGAGAATATATTTTAGAATGTTAAACTATAGAGATAGTGCATAAGAACTTATAAATTCATTTAGCTCCGTAGAGGGTCAAACTATGGAGAGAATCAATCATGGAAGGTTCATGGTATTACTACAAATATCGCCGGTTCATAAAATGGTTGGGTTTATACTTGGCACTTGCTGGGCCAGGCATAATTGTGATGGTAGCGGATAATGATGCAGGGGGTATCACAACCTATGCTGCAACAGGAGCCAAATTTGGCTTTAACTTAATCTGGCTCTTGGTACTACTTGGCCCAGTAGCATATGTTGTTCAGGAAATGACTGTGCGATTAGGCGCGGTCACCAAGCGAGGACATGCAGAAGCTATATTCGATGCTTTTGGCTCTTTTTGGGGCTGGTTCTCGCTAATAGACTTGGGCATCTTGGATTTTCTTACGATGGTAACTGAGTTTATAGGAATGACAGCTGCTCTACAGATATTTGGCGTGCCGCCTATATTAACGATAATTGGTGTCTCCATCTTGATGATCTCAATATTCATTCACGGAAGATACTGGACATGGTAAAAGATAGTACTCCTTTTCTGTGTGCTCAATCTGATCTATATTCCTGCGATTCTGCTTATTCACCCCAATTTTAGCGATGTTACCAAAGGTTTGATTCCAAGTATTCCCATAAACGGGTTCACAGGTGATTTTTTCTTCTTTTTCATGGCGAATATAGGAACTACCATAGCCCCCTGGATGATATTCTTCCAACAGAGCTCTGTAGTAGATAAGGGTATGACTGAGAAAGATATTTCCTTTGGAAAATTCGATACTGCAGTTGGTGCATTCTTTACAGTATTAGTTGCAATAGCGTGTGTAATTATCACAGGCACGTTGCTCTTCAAGCCCGGTGGAATAGATATCGAAAGTGCTGCTCAAGCTGCAATTGCGATTATGGGCAGCTCCCCAATCGTTGGTTCTGCTCTTGCCATCGGACTCTTCGATGCCGGACTTCTTGGTGCTATGTGCATATCATTGGCAAGTTCATGGGCTATGGGTGAGGTTTTTGGATGGGCTCATTCTATCAACAACAAGGTTTCAGAGGTACCTATGTTCTATGCCTTTTATTTCCTGAGCTTGATCTTCGCGGGCATAGTTGTAATAACCCCAGGAGCTCCATTGGTGTTGATAACTCTTTTCGTGCAGGTGGTAGCTGTTACTCTTCTTCCTGCAGCTCTGGTTTTTCTGCTACTTCTGCTAAACAATGAAGAGATGATGGGGAAATATAAGAATACCCTTACACAAAATATTATGGGTTTTTTAATTGTATTTACTATAATTATTGTCTCTACTCTTTACGCCTTAAGCGTGATCTTCCCGGAGATGTTTAAATGAGCGTAGATAACATGGAAAACTATCAGGAGACGAAAAATATGGTAGACTATGTTGATTGACAGATGTGAGAAGGGAAAGATCAGCCATGTGCTAAGAGGATGGAGAAAAGCAGTAAACGATATAAACAAAAAATACAGCAAGCCACGATTGAAGATGACACCTTTGGTCAGGTTTTCACTCTTTGCTCTCAGACTTTATCTAATAATGTTGGTTGTTATATTAAGTTATAAATTCTACACAATGGTGAGGTAAGCTGGAGGCAGATATATGAAAGACGAATCAAATAACAACAAAACTGAAAGCATCCTTTTTTTGAGTGAGGTGATGAATGCTAAAGTCCTCCTTAAAGGCAAAAAAATAGGAAAGCTCTTGGACCTGATCATACTTGAAAAACATAAGGCTGCAGAGGTCACATACGTAGTAATAAGTCGACCTTTTGGTTATCCTTCATTAGTAGTACCATGGAATAATGTCAGTTCATTCAATGAAAAGTCTGTAACTATAGATATCGATGATGTAGAAAAGTTTGCATACAAAATTCCCGAGGGATTTATTCTTCTGAAGGATTACATTCTAGATAAGAAGATTTTAGATTTAGAGGATACTGAGGTTGAGGTTGTCTACGATATCAAGATGGTTATGAGTAAAAACAAACTTTATATTACTGATGTAGACCCCTCCAAAAATGCGCGTTATCGTAGGCTAGGTCTTGATAAATTTACTCATTTGATTCTCAAGGATAGTGATAAAAGTGAGGACGAGCTTATTCCATGGTCATACGTCCAAGCTCTACCCTCCAATATTGGAAGCTTTAAGGGAGATGTAAAGTTAAATATACTGAAAGAGAAGCTAAACGATCTTCCACCTGTGGATATTGTGGAAATTTTGGAGGATTTGGATCACGATCAGAGGCTGACTGTTATCAATCAGCTCGAAGAAGAGCATGCATCTGATACCTTGGAGGAAATTAGTCCGAATATGCAAAGGGAGATTATCTCCTCTCTGACTAAGGAAAAAGTTGCATACTTGATTGATATGATGACTCCGGGCCAGGCGGCTGATGTACTGTCGGCTTTGACTTTGGAGGATCAAGAAGCTATAATGGAACTGATGGATGAAGAAAATCTCAATAAAATAAAATCTATCCTTGAGACGCGACAGGATACGATAATCAACCTCATAACTGAGAGATATCTAAAAGCTCAGCCTGATGAAACAGTAGAGATTGTGGAGAATGCGTACCCCAAAAGAGCAAAAGGTAAAGATGAAATAATGTACATCCACGTAACCGATAAGGATAATACGCTATTGGGTGTGATTGATGTGAAGGAGCTTCTTCAGGCAGATAGTCAGGCACTTTTAAAGGACATCATGAATAAAAATGTCATAACCTTGGATAAAGAGAGTAGTATTGGAGAAGCCACGAAGATGTTCTCTAGATACGGCTTCAGATCGCTTCCCGTAACGGATAATGACTATAAAATAGTTGGAGTTGTCAGTCAACGAGATGTCGTGAAGCTAACACTTCACTTTTCGGAATGAAAGACGATTTTCTTGATACCAACTACCCAGAGTAATCGCTGAAGATTTATAGTAAGAGATCTAAAAGGATTTGAGGGAACAAAAGAAAGTTTAGAAATTTAGTTCTGATTTTTTTCTCCCAATTTTCTGCAGATCTTTCATCAAAAGTAGTATTTTTCACGATTTTTCTCATTGAACATTATAGAGTACCTACTTTTCCCTATACCATAGACCCAGGTTTTCTATTCTATATGGTGTCAAGATCTATTTTGTGACTGAGCTCTCTTAGGAAAGCTTCAGTTATTCAGAACATCGACAGTTATATAATAAAAAATTCACTCAAATTTTTAGTTTTTGACGGTAATGTCTGCGGATTAAAACTGCTATGGTGTTCAAAATAAGTACGATAATCAATAAAACCAGAGCTGTTCCATATTGAATAGACCTGGTTTTAGTAATATTCGTTCCTGCAGTGGCCAGCACAAAGAGATGGTAGGGAAGGGCCATGAACTGGGAATAGATTGATTCAGGCAGCTTTGGCAAGAAGTATGCAGCTCCTGTTAAAAGGATAGGAGCTGTTTCACCTGCAATCCTTCCTATGCTCAGGATAGAACCGGTAACCATTCCTGGGATGGCTGATGGTAGTACCACATGCCTGATGGTCTGCCATTTGCTAATTCCAAGTGCAAGGGAGGATTCTCGGTACTCACTAGGAACTGCAAGAAGTGCTTCCTCGCTTGAACGAATAATCACGGGGAGAACTAGGAGAGAAAGGGTAAGAGATGCCGAAAGTATAGAAGGGCCAAAACCAAAGTATTTAACAAACAGTGCCAACCCGAAAAGCCCAAAAACCACAGATGGAGTTCCGGCTAAATTACTGATTGCCATTTCTATAGGCCAGGTTATTAAATTGTTTTCTGCATATTCTTTAAGGTAGATAGCAGCCATAATTCCCATTGGAAGGGCTATAGACATTGATCCTATGATAAGTAGTAATGTGCCCACAATTGCTGGATAGATCCCACCTTGAGTCATCATATTGCTGGGCATTTCAGTAAGGAACTCAATGCTAATTGCATTATATCCATTGTAAATAATATAGCCAAGGATAATTAGAACAAACCCGACTACTGTCAATGCTGCAAGGCTGAGTAGTGCAAAAGCAATTTTTTCACTCGTTTTTGCATTAAATCTCACGCTTATTCCACCTTAAAACTATATCTTGTTTTGATATAATCCGCAATTAGGTTAATCAGGAGAGTCATGATGAAAAGCACTGATCCTACTGCAAAGAGTGCATGAAACTGGGTACTTCCTTGGGAAACTTCTCCCATTTCAAGTGCAATGGTAGCAGTCATTGTCCTCACAGAATGCAGAAAGCCCCCTGGAAAAGAAGGGATTATTGCAGCGTTTCCGGTTACCATCATAAGCGTCATAGTCTCCCCTATAGCTCTACCCAAGCCCAGCATTACTGCCGCTGAAATTCCAGAAAACGATGCAGGGATTATGACCTTATACATAGTTTGCCATCTTGTAGCTCCAAGAGCAAGTGACCCTTCCTTAATAATGCTGGGTATCGAACTGATAGCATCCTCTGAGATAGTTATAATTGTGGGAAGTGCAACAAGCCCAACCATAATAGAACCTGTAAGGGCGGTTTGTCCCGTAGGCAAGTTGAATGTATTTTGTATATAGGGGACCAGCACAACGAGTCCGAAGAATCCAAATACAACAGAAGGAATCCCTGCGAGAATCTCGATAAAGGGTTTCAGGAAATCTGCAACCTTTGGATGTGCGACCTCGGAAATGTATACTGCACAAGCGATTCCCAAAGGCACTGAAAAAATAATTGAGCCAGCAGTTACGAGAAGGGAACCAAGAAACAAAGGTAATAACCCAAACTGTTGGTGTATGGATGTCGGGTACCAAAACTTTCCTGTGAGAAAGTTCCAAATTGAAATATTTTTAAATAGAAGTAAACTGTCACTGAATATAAAATAGCACATCAGTAAAAGGACGATGACTGTAAGGGCACTGACCAAAAAGAACATTGATTCAATTACTTTTTCCTTATGATTCCTGTTAGACATATTTTCCTCTTGAAATAACCTCTACTTATTTACTTCTTTAGTGGATGTATCCTACTCTACTCGTCAAATATATAACTAAACTTCCATGGCATCTAGTGATTAAAAACTCTGTTTAGTTTAATTTGACGCGCTCAGAAGTAGCAAGATAAACTACACTTTCACAAATATTACAGCAGTGATCAGCAATCCTTTCAATGTAGCGAATCATGAAAAGTAAATATGTGGCTTTGGAAATAATATTTTTATCTTTTGCCATCATTTCTATCAACTCAACCTGAACTGTGTAAAAAAGCTTATCTACTTCATCATCTCGAGCTGCTATCTCTCTTGCGAGTTCTTGGTCACGTGTCTCGAAAGCCTTGAGGGAATTCTCAAGCATGTA
Organism: uncultured Methanosarcinaceae archaeon; assembly: GCA_963733675.1. Taxonomy (GTDB): domain Archaea; phylum Halobacteriota; class Methanosarcinia; order Methanosarcinales; family Methanosarcinaceae; genus Methanosarcina. The sequence continues at coordinate 332,200 of CAVTET010000003.1, forward strand.
TGCTGCAATATCTGCCATTTTTTTAGAATCTACAAGAGGTTTTATATGACCACCTTCGATTTTTCTGGGAATTTTTGCAATATTTATTGATAGCCCCATAATCCTTCTGAGATCTGCTGAGATCTTGAGAGCGGATATTACAAGCCGAAGATCACTGGCTATCGGCTGCTGAAGCGCGAGTAAATCAAGGATAGAAACTTCAATTTCGTCTTCAAATTCATTCACTTTTGCTTCAAAGTCAAGTACTTTTTCAGCCATTTTGATATCTAGATCTATAACTGCCACCATCGAATCGCTGAACATCAATTCAACTGTCTTTCCGAATGAAAGCACCGCCTCCTTGAGCATTTCCAAATGTTTTAGGTATCTTTCTCTCGCCATTTTTTAATCACCCAAACCTACCGGTGATGTAATCCTCAGTAAGTTTTTCTCGAGGATTATGAAAAATCTTTCTGGTTTGGTCGAATTCAACCAATTCCCCCATTAAGAAAAAGCCCGTATAGTCTGATACTCTGGCTGCTTGTTGCATATTATGAGTTACAATTACTATGGTATAATCTTTTTTAAGGTCCATGATAAGCTCTTCAATCTTTGAAGTGGAAATTGGATCAAGAGCGCTGCATGGTTCATCTAAAAGAATAATTGTGGGCCTTACTGCTAGAGTCCTGGCTATGCAGAGTCTCTGCTGCTGCCCTCCACTTAGGGAAAAAGCAGGAGACTTGAGCCTTGATGATGTTTCCTCCCAGAGTGCAGCTGACTGAAGTGAACTCTCGACAAGACTATTTATATCTTTTTTAGTTACACCATGGATACGCGGACCATATGCGATATTATCATAAATAGACATTGGAAAGGGGTTTGGTTTTTGGAAAACCATTCCTACCTTTTTCCGGAGGTCAACAACATCCACGCCTTTTCCGTAGATATTTTTGCTTTCAATCAGAATTTTTCCTTCAACTTTGCAGTTTTTGATAAGATCATTCATTCTGTTTAAGCAACGTAGGAAAGTGGACTTTCCGCAACCTGAAGGACCTATAAGAGCTGTTACACTGTTTTTAGTTATCTGCATGGAGATATTCTTAAGAGCCTGTTTTTCTCCATACCATAAATTGAGGTTTTCTATTATTATATGGGATTGAGATATGTTTTGGGGTTGAGTTGATACATTTAATAACGTTTCAGTCATCTAGAACCTCAGTTTCATCTATATTGTATAAAAATATGAACAAGTTTAGATATGAGTAGTGTAATTTTTCTAAATAAGGGAATGGTTCAATGAATTTGGATGAAATTTCATCGTTTTTTAAAAATTGGAGAAGAACCAGAAAAAACTAAAAAACTCTTTATTTATTATTTTTTAACATCTCAGTTAGCTCGCTTTTTATAAGATTCTGCAGATACACATGGTTATAGCACCTTTTTGTGCATCTTTCGTCCTTTAAGCACATGTTGACAAGTTTTTGATGTGTATTTTCGTCTATACATGCGATATCGAGAAGTACAAAAACTGCGGTAATCGCTAGTTCGATTTCTTTTATTAAATCAATATCTTGTTTCACTTCTCCTGCGAATTCGTTAAGTTCAGGGTTTATGCTAAAATCCAACTCCTCTATATTCTTAACTCCCCTTTATTTTCCGTTTGATTTCGACGCGTTTCAATCCAATATCTGAAATACAAGTTTTTATGAACTTGTCTTCATTCCATTATTCTAAATTATACTTCCCTCTGATTTAGTATATATTTTCTGTATATATTCTAAATAGTACTAACTTAAACTAAATAAACTAAAATTACGTGGTTCTGACCCCACAAACTATGACAGTGACAATAAATAACTGAAGCATTGTGGTTATCAAACGACATTGAATGTCACAAATAGTCGTGTGGAATATATAAGGAAAATTATAAAACAATAAAGTTATTCATTCTAAACTATAGCACGTTGAAAATACTGACTTTGACAAAATGCTTAAATATTATTATGACGATTATGTATATAGAAACTAAACAAAAGCTATATGATTTTTCAAAAGTATTTATATTATGAAAAAAATATGAATCAGATTGAGCATGGGGCAATAACCAGAATGCTACTCACCTATAAAATAAAGCATAATCGGGATTTTTCGGAGGAACTCCAAAAAGCTCGACAGGTTGTTGAATTTTGTATCAAACATAGGATTCAAAATCGAAATCTTGATTCACTTCCCACTCCAGAATCTGTTTCTTATGATTATAATTTTCCTGTTTCTCCTTTCCATTCAAAGCAATTGGGAAATTATGAGAAAAATCTGAAGAAGAGGCAGAGAAATAGGACGAAAGTAAATTCTCTGTCTGTATCTAATTTATTTCCAATGTCTGATTTTCTTTATCCCGGAGATGTTAAGCACATAGGCTTGAAGTCAACGATTTCCAGCCCGATTCTTAGGAAATATTCCCGAAACCAGGACCTCAAATCCGTTAAGAATGTGAAATTAATCATCCCTTCGAAAGCTGTTAGTGTATTAAAGAAGGAGAAAACTCTCATAATCCCTTGCCTGAAACTTCTACTTAACTATCATTTTTCCAATAATTTTAACAAAATCTCCCAGATTGAAATAGATAACATCTATGCTTATGTGGCAGTTGTCTTTCCAAACGAAGAACCCAAAAGTTCCGAGCACCACATAGGAGTTGATCTCAATACCAGAGGACATATTGCTGTTGTAGCAGATCCAGAGTCGGGTAAAGTTTGGAAATTAGGGAAAATGCGCTACCATATACATAAAAAATACGAGAATATAAAAAAGAGACTCTATGATATGGGCAAATACAAACAACTAAAAGCTGTAAGAAATAGGGAAAAAAATATTGTAAATAATCTAAATCATAAAATTAGCAGAAAGATTGTGAATGTTGCCCTGTATAATGGGTGTGGAATCAAACTCGAAAATTTAAATGGACTCCGGAAACTCAATGTCAAAATTGGAGATGCAGAAGATGGTGAGAAAAATAAACACGAAAACAAAAAAAGGGAACATAAAAGAGATAACAGCAGAAACAAAGAAATAAACGAAAAGTCTCTCAAAAACAAAAGTAAACTCCTAAAACACTTGTGTCTAGATGAATACTCCCTGAACAGCTGGTCTTTTCATCAGCTTCGTCAATTTATTGAATACAAAGCCAGGCTGCTCGGAGTAGAGGTAGCTTATATTGATCCCCATGCAACTAGTAAGAAGTGTAGTCGCTGTGGACATACAGGCAACCGACACAGTAAACAATTTGAATGTCCACACTGTGGTCATGTTGATCATGCCGATGTCAATGCCGCCTTTAACATAGCGTTGACGCCAAAAAGCAATGGTCAATTCTCTGCAGAAAGAGATGCAGAGAAAGGGAATACTGACCCCCCTCTAAGAATCCTGGGCCGTACAATTTTCAGTAAACGGATTGCCAGAAAAGAAACTTCTCCACAGTTTGCGTGGGAAGTATGTCAGTTTTTAGCCTAAGAAGCATTTTTAGACTTTTGAACTCTAAGGAGAGCATTCTTCTTCCCCGGAGGGCATCAATCCGGTATGGTAGGGTAGTTCACTATATGTGTCTGAAGATATCTGTTCTAACATTGACCATTGAGAACCCGTAACTTTCTGATCGTACAGAGAGATCCTGCTCATGAAGTGCAGCTGGAAACTATCAAACTAAATTCAACTCTTTTTTGCGAAATGTTTGTTTCGAATTGATGCGGTTAGTATTAATATAAATATACTGTTATATATAGTACTATTTAGCCTTACTATAGCTATTATGATAACACCTATATATCTAAACGATTAACTAATTAGTAATTAATAATTGCTATATGTAAATCCAAAATCATATATGTCACAAAGAAATTATAAGAAAGATTTCTATGCTTCAAAATGGAAAAATTAAAGGCTTAATCTTTGATTGCTACAAAACCCTTATTGATATCAGGACCGATGAGCGAAGCTGGGAAACAAATAAAAGGGTAAGCGATTGGTTACTCTATAATGGGGTGCGTATTAGCCCTGATAGATTAAGGGAAGAATACAAGTGGAAAGTCATAGGTAGGCTGGGCAATTCGGATCAAAAGCACCCAGATATTCGTATCGAAGAAATTTTTGCTGAGATTTGTGCTGATTATGCTTTTAGAAAAATAGATCCATATTGGCTTGGGATTGAAACCGCGAAAGCTTTCAGAACTGCGTCCTTAAGAAAACTGAATGTCTACCCCCAAAGTCTGCGTTTACTTGAAAAATACCGAAGTGTACCTAAGTGCATTGTTTCTAACGCTCAGAGAGTTTTTACGGAACAAGAACTTCGCTTTTTTAGCTTATACGACCGCTTTAATTTCACAATTATGTCTTCTGATTATTATATCAAGAAACCCGACCCCAAGCTCTTCAAGATGGCTCTTGATCGACTTGGACTTGAGCCCTGGGAAGTGCTTTCTATTGGTGATACGCCGGAAAATGATATTTATCCACCTCAAAGTCTTGGGATGAATGCAATGCTTATAAGTGATGCCTGGAAGTATGGATAAATCCCACAAAAATGATTAATGTTTCAATAAATCATACATCAGTAAATCATTTAATTTAAAGGATTATGAGATATCTTTGATTTTTTCCTTCGTAAGAATCCTGTTTAAATTTTTTCAGATAATTTTGTTGCCAATGGACGTTTAATTTCCCCCACCCTGGTCAGTTTAGATGTATTCACATTGTGATATAAATTTTATTTAATATTTAATGAATCCACTTGAGACTATTGGTAGATATTTCTCATTTCTACATCCGATTTCTTTTTTTAACCGTAATTTTCCTCCTCAATGTTAATTGTTGTATAATGATGGAATATTCGAGATATTATCGGTTGATGGCCGTATAAAATAATTAATGGAATAATCGCAATTATATGAAAAAAGGAAGTGGCGTGCACATTGATTAATCCAAAAAACAAATTCAATAATTATATCTTTAGCAAATCAAACTGTTGGAAGGGACGTTCTATTCTGTAGTCATAAAAAAAGTGAAAAATTGTATTATCTAAACTTTCCAAAAAAAGAAAAATACGATGGATGGGCTTAGGGACTTATTTTCAACAGAGAGCGATATGAACCATTAAGCCACTTAGCCTTTAGTGAGTGGTGTAGTTCACCTAAGGACAAGGTACTAATCAATTAGGTTATAACTATATAGAATATGTGCAAAAACTATATAAAGTATTGAATCTCTTTATAATTTAGAGGTGCTCAAGCACCTTTAAACAAACCTTCTATCGGCTGCAGGTATCTCTTCACTTGCAGTCCACAAGATTAACTTTAGGACATTACTGTCGTTGATTATCACAAGATCTAGAAGATTTCACATAGACAGTAGTATCTAATTAAATATGCATTTGAGGTTCAGGTAGGAAAAGTCCTGTATTCAGAAACATGATTATATGGCTTCTTTTAATTCCCACTTGACACAAGACAAACAAAAATTTTGGGGTAAAGAAAAGAGGTTATGGAATGAATGAGATTGAAGAAGCTAACTTTAACGAAGGTAACTTTGAAAGAGCTAATCTTAAAAGAGCTAACTTTAAAGAGTATAAACTTGAAAGATCTAATCTTATCGGAACTGACTTTATAAAAGCTAACCTTAAAGAATTCTACTTTGAAGGAGCTAACCTTAGGGAAGCTAATCTTGAAGGAGCTAATCTTGAGGGGGCCAAACTTAGAGAAACTAATCTTAAATGGTGTAACCTTAGAGGAGCTAACCTTCATAAAGCTGATCTTAGAGAAGCAAATCTCAAAGAAACTAATCTTGAAAGAGCTAACCTCATAAGGGCCAACCTTATAAAGGCTAACCTGCAAGTAGCTGATCTTGGGGAAGCTAACCTTCAAGGGGCTAATCTTAGAGAAGTTAACCTTGAAGGAGCTGACCTTAATTGGGCTATACTCAGAGGGGCTAACCTTGCAGGGGCTAACCTTGCAGGGGCTAATTTTACAGGGGCTAACCTTGAATGGGCTAACCTTATAAAGGCTAACCTTCAAAGGGCTAACCTTACATGGGCTAACCTTGAAGGAACTAACCTTGAAGGAGCTAATTTTGAAGGAGCTAACCTTAGTGGGGCTCATTATTTATCATTTGGGCAGCTTTCTAAAGTGAAAACACTTCGTAATACAAAATTAAATGGAGATATCTTCAAATCACTAAAAGAGCAACATCCCACCCTTTTTGAATAACCAATGTTACAGGTCTTCAAGGATCTTAATAGGTTATAAAACCCAAAACGAATATTTGAAAAAGTATTATCGGAGCGAAAGCACATTATGGAGGATCTCTACTTACCTCTGCTTTTTTTCTTCGCAATAATCCTGTTTTAAATCTTTCGTGCTAATTTCTCTATTTAGTTCTAGTGCCTCTAATTACTAGGGTCTGCAGCATGAATGCTTAAAATGCATTATCTTGGCATGGAACTCTAGAATGTAGCTTTTTTTCTAGCTATAATCGCTATAAATTTGAATTTTACCGAAAATTATGCACACTGTCCTAAAATATATTCGAGGACTAGTTTTAAGCAATAGTTTAAATTCAGGATCCTGAGGTCACATGACTGAGTTAAGTGGTTTATAAGATGATTAGTTTCCTCTTTTGGATTACATTAAACTAGTAATAGTTTCTTGGGTTTCCAAACATCAACAATTTGCAAAGTGTAAAAAATACTAACTGTTTGCTCACATTTTCCAAACTTTTGATTAATAAAAACTATATGCTCAAATCTACCATAGAGCCTAACGGAAGGTCGATAGTTACAATTACAAAATTACAGTAAGTACACTACTTTTAGGGTAGGCCCGATACTAATACTATTTATGATCAAACTTATCAGTAATAAGATAAATTTAATTTTTAAAACTAGATAAAAATAACATATATATTCTAGTTTTTGAATATAAGCTGAAAGGAAGAGATTCTAAGGACTTAAAGCTCCAATCTTTAGAAATTGAAATCAAACAAACATCCCAAATTTACCTATTTTCACTTTAAAACCCATTACCGAGTCAATCAGAGTTTACAGAACTTTTGGTACACTACATAAAAAAGAGATAAAAATTAAATAGCTACTTAATAGTTATATGTAATTTATTCAATCTGTTTGCATAAAGTTCCTTTATTGTACCGAGCTTAATCTGCATTTTAGATAGTTGAAGGTTTAATGCTATTGATTTACTAGTTAAACTGTATAAGTTATATAATTCATATATTATTCATCTTTCAATTTTAGTTAGTTAGCCAGCCTTTCGATGCTATCCAGGCACGATGTCTGTGCCTGGATAGCCATTCAAAACCGTCAATATGAAATTTCGATCTCATTGTAGGGTCATGATAATACGCATCTCAGCTTCCTCGTCTCCTATCTGATGGTTGCCCACCTCCACAGTCACACTATGGATCTTGCCGGTGAACTCAAAGGGAGGCTGATAGTCAGGCGTGGCTGGTGATCTATAAACTGATCCGCAGGTTAACCCGCCGGATAACCAAAATGAAAGCGGATTAGTCACAGGTACATCAGCTTGAGCTACTAACTTTCCGTCTATGAAGAGTTTAACCATTCCAGATAAGCCTTTTCCACTAGCAATATCTGGCTTATCGGTTACTTCAAACTCGAAGCCGAGTTGATGTCCCCCTTCAGGAATAATTTCACTGGAGTCTACATGAAGATGACCAATATGTTCGGTTTCTTTCCCGTCATTTTTTCACCTTCCCTTGATAGATTGATATCCCATAACAGCACCTTGATGAGTATTATTAAACAAACACAATTAATTACTTTTTTTGATCTGTTTATTTTCAGCCATAAAACAATTACCTTCAAGATTATCTTAAATGAATGATGATAATAATCGTTTCTGACTAAAACTTATTTCGACATAAAATTTTTTAAAGTCTAACAAAATCAAATATTAATCATATTTTTATTATTCCTGGAGATCAACACTCATTCTCTAGATTTCACTAAAGATTTAAGTGATGTATAGGAACCTTCATTGAGATTTTCTTGTAGATAAGGCTAAATAGGGGTCAAGTCCACTCGATCTTGTAGGAAGGTTTCATAGTTCAAGAGTGGTCTTTTTGTTGAGATATTTCCTTATAATTTTTCAATTATAACCTATTTTTTGGATATTTCACTCCTGATCAACCTTGTGAATGCAAATCTCATATCAACAGATCTTTCTCCATTTTCAGTATTATTCCTAATCTTCTAACTTTTCTCAAGGATTGAGAATTAGGGATCTTTAAACTGACGAACTGGGATAATTTGTAACCCATTGACGTAGACTCCTAAATTAGGTCATATACTTCTAAATGGCGCGTGTATAACCCATGAAAATCAGTAGTTTATTGAGAATCCAACGTGACATACATTTATTAATAAAATTTCAAGATTGTGATGACAAGCAGAATCCCCACGATAACAGGCCAGTACAGGGCTTTCATGTACATGTTGTCTTTTGTATCAATGAAGGGAATACTCCTATGTGACGCAAAAGCTATTGAATTCAAGGAAATAACCAAAATTGCAATGTACATTACAAAGTAAAAATACTCAAGATATATGATCCCACCGATGGGAATTCTAGTTCTGAGAGAAGAGTGGGCAATTATAAGAGTAAAAAGAATAGATGTACAGTAGCCCAGGACTCCATGTGAACTGAATCCAAAATGAGTTTTGCTTTCACCCTTGGTAATCATTGTAAGTATTGCAAAAAGAAGAATGAGTACTACTGCTATGAGTAGAAGATTGGAATTAAATGTGGCTTCAAGGTTCCTTTTGACATCTACGTTGAAGTGAAATTCGGGTGCATTGGAATTTGCAAAATTCCCTAACCCAATGTTGGTATTATTAGAATTAACTCTATAACTGAAAAAGGTCTTTTGTGGCTCCCAGCCATCAAGTACGAAAGAACGTCCCAAACCTGGAAGGCTTTCTGGAATCAAGCTATTATAGGAATCAAAGTCCGGAACCAAGACGTTTCCTGCAGAATTGTTACTCAATACTCTGATCCATACATCTTCCCTGTCAAAAGGATATTTTGAATAATCTAACTGTTGGTGCAGAGTAGTCTTAAAACGCCAGCCAATAACACCGCTTTCCTTATTCACATAAGCTTTTTCAATTATGGTTTCTTTTGAATCCGGAAAAACAAAGTCAGTAACATCCTTCCAAGTCCCTAGGCCTGAAATATTTTGCCAAATATATCCGGTTATTAAGACGTCATTAGCGTTCAAGAACTCCATTGACTGAAGAAAAAATCCGGTAGGAATCCTGTGAGTTGTAGAGCTCGTATTGACGTGTTGCAACACCGTTTCAACATCTTCCCTGTCAAAGACAACAAGGTCCCTATTCCTGCTATCAAGAGAGGAATTATTCATAGTAAGGTGCCACATAAAGCCTATTCCCAGGACACAAAGTAATGAAAAAATAACCGCTAGCATCCAGAGCCCTTTATGGTCATGCCTGTAAATGGCTACAAAAAGCAGACACAGAGAGAATAAAAAAACAAAAGTCGCGAACACTACAAGAATAATGGAGTGAGTTTGCTCTGCTTTTCTGTTCAGCAGGGTTTCTTGCTGTGGGATGACAAACCCCAGGATCCAGTCTGTAGACGGGATATTTTGTTGAAATACCCAGTAGGATTTCCCTGTAAAGGAATTTGTCGCTAAGTAATCTTGTTTTTTTATGTTCTCATTTATGAAGTAGAGAGTGGGATCTTTTTTTGCAAGGTCGTGAATATTTTTGGTAAGATACTCTTGGATAGGATAAGAAATAATCACCCCTTTTCCAGAGATCATGAAACCATAACCCGTATTTCCTATATTGAGGCTATTTATATACGCTCTTATTCCTTCAAGAGATTGCCTTACACTTACTACTCCTGCAGCTTTGTCCCCATTCCCGGATTCGGCAAGATAAAAAGGAGCTGAATAATCTATCTGATAATTGTGGTCTGCAATCCCAAAATAAGGTGAAATCCATACTTTTGATCCTTTTTTCAGGACATCATTGTACCATGCGGTTTGTTCACTATCCTTCGTGTAGTCATTTGTGAGCGGAGCATACAAGACTTCTGAACCGTTTCTCTTGAAATGAGGTGCATAAAGCTTCCCTGCATTTGTATCAGGAGAATATGCAACGGCAATGCTAAAAATATGGTAATTGTTTTTCATTTCAGCCAAAAGTCGCTCTCGTAGTATGGAATCATTTTTCAATTTTCCAGAACTCAGATCCTTTGCAACCCCATCAGCAAAGGAGCTAGTAGAATTAAGTTCCATATCAATGTTTTTTATGGCATCTTCGGCTTTTTGGAGCGCATCTTCCTTTGCATCTTCCAAAATGATTTCGTTTGTCTTGCTACTTTTGTACTCATATCCGAGATGTATCAATAGCAAAAAACTAAGTAGGCAAAATAGTGATGCAATACAAACTGTTTGTTTTCTACGTTTATTCAAGTCGGTCATTTTCAGCTCTTAAGCAATCAGTACAGTTCTCAGCCAGTAGCACTTATTATCGTTGTATTCCCTTTATTTGGATTATCTATTGTTTTATTCCGTATAAATCATTTTCATTTTTATAAAATACTTTCTGTATTAATATCATGTAGATTATCAGTACTCAAGCAAATGAGGAAGCCTCTTTTGGCAGTGCGTAAACTTTTCTGTAAAATTGCAAATCTCAAGAAATTAGCGGATAGAGGATCCATGTTTAAAGAATCTAATCATATGTAGTATGCAAAAATTTGAATTTGAATTGATATCAAATTCGTAACGCTACCCCCTTAATATATATGTTCAGAGCTAGTTTGCTGTATATAAATAATTTTTAGATTTTAGCGGCAATGATGCCCTTTCAGGAAAGCCATATCTTCCAGAAATAAATATATTTCAATCTTCAATCTTTGTATAAATTTCTTAGTGAAAGAGTGAATATTTTAAAAAATAGAAGATATAGTGAGATTTCCGAGAACCTCAAACTATTATTCTTCTGAAAGGAAAATTGGAGCGGTAATAATAATTTTTATGTCATCATCTGAAATAGTACTTCATTTCTTTCACCAAAAAGGTTGAATCCCAAAGTGTGTATATACATTGACTAACTCATCACAGGTTAAAGATAATTCTTCTTTATCAAAGCCTTCTGTTTTTCTGGACAGATTTATCAACTCTAGGATACGATTGTTCATTCTAGACTAAAGAGCTTCTCAAAGGATGGCAAATAATTTATCCCTTAAAAAGAAATTTCCGGAATATTTTCAGGTTCTCATTTTTATTCCTCCGATAACTGCTCCAAGTCCACCGAAAAAAAGGAAAAATCCAAATACCCATGGCAGAACCAGGACCCCTACTAGGGAGTTAGTTAGTAAAAGTAAGCCCAAGATTATAGTAAGCACACCAAGAATTCCCATACCCAACCCTCCTCCTTTAAGTGCCAAAGTAAATCTCACCGCACCGTTGACAAGAACTAAAACTCCTATCAAGAGAATGAGAAGGTTAAGAACTATGGAAGGACTGATGATAGGATACATAAGTATAACAACTCCTGCAATAATGCTCAAGATACCTGAAATCAGGTTCCACATCCATTTTTTTCGTAAAAATCAGCACCTCTATAACAGAAACAATTCCTTGTGCTAGCCAGAAAATGGCTAAGATTTGTATTAGCAGAATGGTAGTTTCTATAGGCTCGTATATGAGAAATATGCCTATAATAATAGCAATAATCCCTTCCAAAAGAACCGATCACCAAGGTGGCTGCACTACTTCTAACTTTATTTTCGACTCAGTATAAATTTGTTGTTCCAAATTAATCCTCTCCCGAACTCCTTTGATTAGTTATGCAGACATTGCTCCTACCGAGATATGAGGTATAGGCACAGATATACAAAATAAAAAAAATCCCTGAAAATTTTATAATATAATAAATAAATCAATATTTATGCAAATATATAAATAATTAGTTCGTGTGAATATATATTCTACTTTTACGATTTATGTTACACAAATTTTATTTTAGGGAAAGTACTATGTAAAATACAGTAGGTAAATAAATGATAATTAAACCTAAATTGTATAAAATAGCCTTCGTTTCAATAGCTATGGTTTTAATGTTGATAAGTATCACAGGTGCATTCCCATTCTGTGGATGTGGGGATCACTCCTACAATGATAAGTCGTTTAGTAATGATAATTCGTGTAATAAGGCAAGTAATTCGAATGATAAGTGTTCAGTTTTTATATGCCAAACTTGTAATTGTCCAACTTGTACTTGCCCAACTTTTCCAGCTCCAGCTCTGAGCATAAACAAGGCAGGAAATGTATATCAAAATATCTCAATCATATACAGATACAATCTAACTAACACAGGAAATGTGCCCCTCACAGGAATTGTGATTTATGACAACAAAACTAGCCCAACTGGAATGCCTGTAACCACAATTACTACTCTTGACCCAGATGCCAGCGTTATAGTAAATACTACATACACCGCATCAGCTGCAGATATTTTTCTGGTTCTGTGACCAATTCAGTGTATGCAACAGCATTAGGCAATCTCACTCATATAATCTCAAACACAGTTATTGCGACACTAAAGTTAGGACCATGATTGAAAAGTGATCAAGTGATTTTTATAATCAGTGATTTTTTTATACTTCTTTTTCTTTTCTATTTTTGTTACTATCTATTTTTTGTATTCTTTGAGAATGTCATTATCAAAGTCTCTAGATAAAATTTTAATAAAAAAATTCAGTAGTTTTTTTCTGACTTCAGCTTCACTGGTAATTTTCATGAAATATTCATCTACTTAAGCTGATTTATAGATGCGATTAGATATACCTTCAGTCTGAAAAAACTTGGATACGAGAATTCCCGTGAAACTATTCAAGGGAGTCATATAATGAAAAAATTATAGAGTTTATAGCTATAAAAATCCATTGTGACGTGCAGGACAGGCTTTTTTATCAAAAAACGCTTTATTTTATAAATAAATTATAATAACCATTTAATATGATTATTTTTTTAATATAATTATTCTTAATATATATATATACCTCTTTAATCCGAAATCACAATGGATATACACTATTTAGCAGTATCTTTTTGATATACTAAAAATGGAGTTTATCGAAACTAATGATAAGATTGAACAATAGTTTGGAGTATAGACAATTGGAAAACAAACAGGAGGGAGAATATAAATCCCAAGGAAATATATAAGATAAGGGATTTTTTGTCGAATTTCGATACTCAATTATCATGGGGATGGTAAAAGGACATTAGAAAATTTAGAAGGCTTGTTATTGAATGCATTCTCTTATCTTTTCAATTTAGCAGGCTCGTTACTTATCATATATGGTGGCCTTCGGGCAATTGTAGAGATAGTTTTGTGTGAAGTTTTGAAGAAACCATATAGTTACCAGCAAATGAGAAAAGGGCTTACGGGCAAAATTGTCTTTGGGCTTGAGTTTTTCATTGCAGCCGATGTACTGGAGACCACAAGGCATCCCATGCAGGAAAAACTGATCATTCTTGGCACCGTCGTGTTGATAAGAACAGTTCTTGGTTATTTCCTCAGCAAGGAAGTTTCAGAATACCAGCTGGATTAAAATAGGGCTAAAAAGCCTGATAACATGCTTAGCACTCTGGATCTCTTGATAGTTTATATTTCTCTGCTATCTTCTGTGATCGCATCAATTATTTTAACATTAATTTTTTTTGCTAACTCTGCCCCCTTTGATACTAATTAACGAATATTAAACACAACTTTGAGTATCACGTGTATAGATATTTTCTAACTGGAATGTTAATTATATTAGTATGAAAAATAACATTTTAAACATTTCATAACTTAATCATTTTCGATTTTTTTGCCAAAATTTTTTGAGTACCATTGTAAAGTCAAAATAACCGTTATCTCCACCCCCAAAGTTTCAGGAATGAAGGAGAGTTTCGAGTTGAAAGTAAATGAATTTTAAGCCAGCATTAAATAAATATTCCAGCTAATTAATATATATAGACTAATTTGGGAATTTAAATCCACGGAAAAGCCAACAAACATGGCCTGGAGCAGGCAGTAGGAGAGGAAAATAAGTTACTGGCACGGTGCTGACCTAAGTTGGCTCCATCAAGAGGGTCGATGACTGGTTCTACCCCCCGACGACTCCGAGACGAGTTGACCTGTATCCTCACACGTGAGCGGAAAAGAAAATACACACCATGTTTTAGGCAGTAAATTCGGTGACTCATAGATAAACCGAGAAGTTTTGGAATTGAACCCCTTGTCATTTTCTCCTGGCTACGAAATTGATCTGCCAGAAATGAAGTCACTCCAGAAGCTCACTTACTGCATATGGCGAATGTTTAAGCGCCAGAAAGCAATTTGTTTTCCTTTTACTTAGTCAGCATTTTGTTAAGAAAAAAGGCCCATTGCAGCCTGGAAAAATTAATGGTCAGGGACATTTCACGGTAAGCTATTGTGAACTCCCTTCCAGAGCCTTCCAGGCAAATCATGAAAAACGATTGATTCGAGAAAGAGAAAGAAATTGATTCAAATAAACGATTAAAAGGGTATGACAAAGATCCCTAATTTCTTTGGGCTATTTCTGCCCCTTAAAGATATCAACTAAAGGAGTCTTATATGCGTTCGATTGTACCAAATGATGAAGAATCGAGTGCCCTGGCATCAAATCCTGACGAGGGCATCATTGTTATGCTGAATCCGCTGAAGTTCAAGGGTGAAGAAGGAGCAGAGGCATATGATCGCTATGCTACAAGCGGCTCGAGGATTCTTGAAGCAGGTGCCACACGCACAATCTATGCTAATAAGGCGGTTGAATTGCTTGTGGGCGATAAAACATGGGATGTCATTGTGCTTGTTGAGTATCCTTCGAGCAAAGTCTTTCTGGAGATAGTGAACAGTCCAGAATATCGCAAAGCACATGTGGATCGTGAACAAGGCATGGAGCTACTGTGTTGTATGCAACGTCACCAATGGGAGCTGGGGCACGATTCTCTGAGTAAAAGTCGTATCTTGTTCCTGTATATGCTACAACAAGTATGGTGTTATTATCCATCACTTGCGGTACATTCACAACAAAGACGTCTCGTCAGCATACAGCTTTGACTGGAATAAACTTTCGTTCGTTTGCACAGGGGACTGAAGACCTGATGAGCTGACTGCCAAGCTGGCGAAGGTTGAGAATATGCTTGTCACCGAGATGTTAAAGGACACGATTAATCTCTTAACTCTAAGTTAGAGCTACGTATAATCATCGACACTACTACCATCGAGCAGGGGCATACAGTCTCCATTATGCAGCAGGCTACCTTTTCAAGCAGTTATAGCCACTCATTGCAATGATAACTCACATGCAATACGACTAACAAATGCCTACCGGAATCATTGTAGGTGTCAGAACTTATTGAGACGTATTATTCAGTTCAGCGCGGAGGATGGCTTCGTGGTCAAGGTTACGAAGGGTGCAATCCGGACGCTCAAAGCTATACTTTCAGAATCTGCAGACCTACTTAGACTCATCTCCATGATAACGTTGAACTTGACCTTCAGGCTTCACTGTAAGTTTAACGGTAAACTCGATAGCTTGATCGTGGATGTCACTGGCGAGCTGATAGAGGGCCAGGAAGTTCAGACTGGAGTATATAAGGCATGACAATAATATAAATAGCAAGGCAGTTTTTTTATCCCAATGTTGCCTGCTTGTCAGGCCATTATTGCAAAGATCGAAAGAATAGTATTGAACATCAATCCTAGTAAAGGAAGTAAAAATGGCACAAGACTATCCACCTACACGCATTCACATACTTGCAAAGCCAGTAGGATCAATTTGCAACCTTAAATGTTCCTACTGCTTTTTTCTTGACAAGGAACTGCTTTATCCCAGCAGCACGTTTCGTATGTCAGAAGAAGTGCTTGAGAACTATATCCAACAGCTTATCGCAGCTCACCGTACCCAGCAGGTAACAGTTGCCTGGCAGGGAGGTGAACCCACGCTTATGGGTATTGAATTTTATCGACGTGCCATCGAACTGCAGGAAAAGTACAAAAAGCCTGGAATGACTTTCGAAAACACTATGCAAACCAACGGTACACTCCTTGATGACAAATGGTGCCTATTTTTCAAGGAAAATTATTTTCTCGTTGGGATCAGCATCGATGGCCCGCATGAACTGCATGACTCCTATCGGGTAGACAAAAAGGGGGAGGGGACCTTCGACAAAGTTATGAGAGGGCTTCGCCTGTTGCAAAAACACAGTGTTGAATACAACGTCCTGACCACAGTTAATCGGATTAATGCTGATTACCCACTCGAAGTCTATCGCTTTATGCGGGATGAAGTAAGTACAGACTGGATTCAGTTTATTCCAGTTGTAGAGCGAATTAATGAGGAGGGAAATACCCTTTACCAAAAAGGAGATAGAGTTTCAGATCGTTCAGTGCTGCCTGAACAGTTTGGCAATTTCCTGAACATCATTTTCGACGAGTGGATAAGAAATGATGTGGGGAAAATATTCGTGCAAACTTTTGAAGCTTCTGCACGCAGGTGGCTTAGAATGCCTTCAGGAATGTGTGTTTTTGAAGAAACGTGTGGCATAGGGCTTGCTTTGGAACACAACGGGGATCTTTACTCTTGTGATCATTTTGTTGAGCCCAACTATATGTTAGGCAATATCATGGAAAAAGAAATTATCGAGCTCGCAGGTTCGAAAAGGCAGTACAAGTTTGGACAGGATAAGCGTGATTTCCTCCCGAAGGTATGCCGTGAATGCGACGTGCTATTCGCTTGCAGAGGAGAATGTCCAAAGAACCGCTTCTTGACCACTTCTACAGGAGAACAAGGTATGAATTATCTCTGTGATGGTTTTAAAGCTTTTTTTCATCACATTGATTTTCCGATGCAGATCCTTGCAGAGTTGATACTTCATGGTCTCCCTGCTTCGGAGGTTATGTGGATTCTGGTCATGGAAGAAGCTTTCGTTAATGCAAAACGCAATGATCCTTGCCCCTGTGGGAGTGGCAAAAAGTTCAAGAGCTGTCATAGTAAGCGGAAAGGTATGGGTCAGAAGAAAAGAAATCATATCACTGTGCAATAACTGATTGATACTTAGAGGAGTTGCAATTACATTAATAGTAATTCTGTCCGTGGTAAGAGTTTAGTATAAAGTACTTTTGCTGTAATCCTGACGCTGGGGATGCTGGAGCTCGCTCCTATCTTCACACCCGTTTTTCCTCCATTTTTGCTGCCTTGATCTTTATCCCGCATATCCGCTGGCTCAAAAGAAAGGGTATTCCTGTTGGATTGAGTGTTTTTCTAGTGATTCTTTTATTTGCTTGCATTGTTGCGATTCTTAGTATTGTTGTTGTAAAAGGTACAATTCAACTTAGGAACAAGATCCCTATCTACCGAACTAATTAGTAGGGTTCACAGATACTCTTACACATTAGTTTCCTCCACAAGAAGAGATACTCCCTTGAATTCAATTTTACGCAGTATTACCTCAATCATGATCTTTCTTATGAGAAATAGTAGTGGACTTGTGAATACTGGTACAACAGCTATAATTATCATATTTACGACAGCGTTTTTGTTAATAGATGTCTTCAATGATCATGAAAAAAAATTCGACACTTGAAAAACAATCCGAACTCCAAATGAGGATGAGTAAATTGGGCAAAAATCTGGTAGGTTTTTTGGCTATAAGAGCAGAAACAAACCTTATCACAGCCGTTGGAATTACCTTCGTTCTCCTTATAGGAGGCATTGACGTTGCGATTCTCTGGGGCGTCCTTATATATCTCCTACATTGGAATTGATTGATCCACCAGATATAGTGGGAAATGAAAAATAGCTTAGAGCGGTAGGAATAAATTGCACTTTTTTCAGCTTATGATGTAATGATTTTTGGTGGTAATATTACCGTTTTAAGCCAAAAGTTTTCTATGGATCCAATTGCTTTCGTGAATTCGTCAAAGTCAATAGGTTTAACGATATAGGCATTGGCACTAAGTTCATAAGCTTTGGATATGTCCTTTTCAGCGCTGGAAGTAGTTAAAATGATTACAGGTATGGTTTTAAGGTTACTATTATCTTTTATTTCTTTAAGAACTTCATGTCCATCTTTTTTTGGTAAATTCCAATCCAAAATAATTATATCTGGACGCTGAGAACCTAAAAACGGATTTTCACCCAATAAAAAACGGATTGCTTCTTCTCCATCTTCTGTAACATGAAAACTAATTCTAATTTTTGCATCTTCGAAGAATTCTGTTATTAATCCAACGTCTCCTTTGTTGTCTTCAACTAAAAGAATTTCAAAAGGCTTATCTGACATTTTCATTTACCAAAGCTCCATAATAAAACTGGGAAAAGTTTATTGAGAGATCGGCTTGAAAGGGCTAGCATCAATAGTCATCTGTTTTGAAATTTGATGATCAAGATTTTAGGACGTTGCTATTAATTGTGAAGTATCTTATTTGGATCCCTTTCAGTTTTACCTATAGCGAAAGACGCATATTTAATATTTCACGACCCAAAATTGTTGGCGATTATTTAACAAAGAATTTTTATTTGATATACTTAAATATATCTAAATATTATCTTTAAATAATTATCATGGAATCTTAAATAACTAATTGGATCCAAAATCACCAAAGGTCAAACTTGAATAAAAAACTTGCTACAAAATCGGGCTGATGCAGTTCTGAATTCAGTGATATATATAAATTCAAAATGATTAAATGGTGAGTTTCAACTGTGTACATCTGCAAAATGTTTATTTCAGTCGAATACCCCGCAGCTTGCTGCGGGGTGCGCCAGCGCAACTTTGATTGAAATCCTCTATAGTAGATGAAATGTACATTATGTTGGCTAAATAATCACCAATCTCAACCAAGATTTTACTGCTTACATGAATAGGCTTAGTATCCTGAATGCGATACCACCTATCATGATCGCTGTGCCGATTTCCGCTATCGTTACAGCAGTTGCTTTTTTCCACCCGAACTCCGATGCCAAGGCCAATATATTGGCTAGGCATGGGACGTAAATCATGCTGATCAGCGCCAAGACTATTAATTGTACCGGAGTCATGATCGAGCCAAAGTTTGTGGTATGAAAAATTACAGCCAACGTCAATAGGGTCATTTCTTTCCTAACGATTCCGAATATCAACAATATACCAGATACTGCTGGTAATCCAAGCCACCAGACCGTTAGCGGCATTAGCGCATTATTAATTGGAGTTAGTACTCCCAATGCATATAATGCTTGCACTGCTGCGCTGCCGATTATGTAAGCTGGGAATACGATCATGATCAATGATTTGGTGCGTGCCCACGTCTGTTTGAGTATAACGTTGAAAGAGGGTACGTGATAATCTGCCATCTCTATGATAAGACCAACGGATTCTCCAGGCATTACCTTGAACGCTATGCGACCTACCACGATAATGAGTAGTATATCAAATACATATAGAGCCAGACCCCACCAAATACTTACGAATGTAGCTACCAATCCTAGGATAACGACAGTCCTTGCCGTACAGGGTATTAGTGTGACCAAGTATGCCAAGAGTGTTTTTTGCTTCGGAGTTTCCATTATCCTACAAGAGTAAACTGCTGGCACATTGCACCCATACCCTAGGATGAGTGGAATGACTGCCTTGCCATGCAACCCGAGTTTGTGCATACCGCGATCTAGCATGAATGATATCCTAGTCAAGTATCCAGAATCCTCAATAAATGCAAGTATTAGGTAAAATGGTAACACATACGGGATTATGAGAGTTACTCCGGCTACAAATCCGGTGAAAGCTCCATTCCATATGATACTTTCTATGGGACCTGTAACGACTGGTTCATACTGCTCTATCGCAGTTAAAAAATTTTGTATAATATCCGAAATACGGGCACCTATGATAAACGTCCAGACCAACAGTCCCCCAATGACCATGATAGCAGTTACATATCCCAATACTGGGTGCAGGGCGATATTATCCAAAGCTTCTGTCAACGTTCTTTTTTTCACACCTGGCATGACATCCCTGAAGACCTCATGAGCAATCATGTCAGCTACATGATATCGCTCACCGGTGATCACTATTCCAGATGGCTCACCGTGTATCTCCTCAATCTCTTCAGCCAGTGAATCAGCTAATATGGGAACATTCTGGTCAGCCTTCTCGAAAAGGCTGCTAATCTCAGCGTCTTTCTCGATCAGTTTGATAGCCGTCCACCGTGAAGGATATCCAGTTTTTACATTCCCCAGGGCTACTATAAGCTTCTCTAAGCGCTGCTCTATTTCTTGACCATATTTTATTTTGTTCGGAAGTTTTTTATTTTCGATTGCATCTATTATTTTTTCTGTCAGGTTGTCGATTCCGATTCCCTTGATTGCTACAGTGGTGACTACAGACACTCCCAGGATTTCCTCAAGTTTTTTAGCATCGATGGATAATCCTTTCTTTTCCATGAGATCCACTTGGTTGAGTGCTATGACCATCGGCACTTCTAATTCTATCAGTTGTAGTGTGAAAAACAAATTTCTTTCCAGTGCCGATGCGTCTATGACATTTACGACTATGTCCGGCTTTTCAAGAGCGATGAAATCTCTAGATACGATTTCTTCCATTGAGTATGTGGAGAACGAGTATATCCCTGGAAGGTCAATTATCTTGATCCTCATACCTTTATAATGCAATAATCCCTCGGCACGCTCTACCGTCTTCCCCGGCCAGTTGCCGATTATCTGATCCACGCCAGTTAATTGATTAAATATGGCACTCTTACCCACGTTAGAGTTCCCTGCAAGAGCAACCACCCTTTTGAAATCTTTCCTCTTTTTAGTTGCGGAGTCGCACTGCCCACAATTTTTACATTCTGCCATTAATACTCCGTTTTATCTTGACACGTTTACAAAAATATTATCTGCTATT
This sequence comes from uncultured Methanosarcinaceae archaeon, assembly GCA_963733675.1. GTDB lineage: Archaea > Halobacteriota > Methanosarcinia > Methanosarcinales > Methanosarcinaceae > Methanosarcina. The sequence goes on from CAVTET010000003.1 coordinate 353,200, forward strand.
TCCCTTGCTATCGCTAGATTCGTCCTTCTGATGCATATTTCTATGGGGCCATTCATTGGTGCTTTTCGCAGTAGTTCGACTTTTGTATTCAACGTTAATCCAAGGTCAGATAACCGCTGTACGATTTTCTTATCTCCCCTGAGGAATTTGATGAAGCCCTTTTCACAAGGTTCAAGGTCAGTTATCGGAACAATGCTCCCATCATTTGTTCTACGCTTCCGTGAACTAGTAGCTCCGTTGCAATCATCACACGTACCTAAAAACATGGTACAGGAACTAATATGGCTTCCATGTGGGCACCTAGCAGGAGCGTTAAGAATTTTACATAAAGCGTTTTCCGTCTCGTCAGAGATATTGTGCTCCATCTTACACGCTTCAGCATGAGCCTTTTTTTTATCTATATGGAGAGTATCAGTGAGAAATACTTCCAGAAGCCTATGTTTACGTTTAATTTTAATAGCTATTATCAACCCTTCCTTTGTTAGAGTAGCTCCTTTATAAGGCGCATAGACGACAAGACCCTTTTCCGCCATATGTTGAATCGCTTCTGTAACGCTTGCTGGCGATTTTTTAAGGCATTTTGCGATCTCAGTAGTCCTTGCGGCTCTGTTTTTGCCCGCTATATCATAAATAGTTTTAAGATATTCTTCCACTTGTTCTGATGGCATCGAATCACTACCACGGTTAAAAACAATCCCCATATATATAAATTTTGGCTAACCTAAATTATCAGACATGAACTTTTTAGCTAATCAAGTTTCACGTTTTCATATTTGTCAGAAAGAGTCGAAGGGCATCGAAAGTAATTTATAATATAAACCATAATAAGAAAAGATCTGAGTTCTTCCAAAATTTTCAAAACTCTGAAATCCGGTATGAAAACATGGAACCAGAGGGAAGAGAGTCACTGAAATACTGCTACAGTGCGATCATGAGAACAATATTGTCCTGAAGAAAATTAATTTCAATAAAAATCGAAAATATTTTTCAAGTGGATATAGATTCTGTCAACAAAATGGGATTTAATGGAAATCATATCGTAAGAACACTTCGATGTTGAGTATTTAAACTTCCTGCAGATGCAACAAAAAACAGCGAAGAATCTTATATTTTCAATTTTGATAATACCATCTTTGAAGAAGGTGGTAACACTGGAAGTGAAAATTAGAACCTGTAGAGTGAGACAACTAAACTAGTGAACAGTATTGTAGATAAGCCACTCCACAACTTAACTCAATTTAACCTGGCTTTATCACATTTCCTGTTCATAGTATTGATTATCATAATAACTTAATTTATCTTTCCATACTGGAAAATATTAAAATAATGGAAAATTTTGTGCTGTTGATATATTGTATAATAAACTTATGAGAATTTATAAACTTATGTGGATTTAGATGATTATTTGTTGTGGATTTAGATGATTATTTTACTTTAACAAGTAATTTTAATATTATTTATAAACATATAATGAAATTTAGGAGTTATAGAAAATTTTCTTATATTTCTACTGCACAAATTAGATGCCACAGTTAAAGAAGACTAATAATTGACGGTAAAAGATAACTAATGATTAATACTAGCGCAAGCAAATTTTTGGATAGACTAATCAATAATTATGCGTTTCATATTATATGTGTATTTTTTGTAATACTGGTAATTGTAAAAATTCTATTATCATCTCGTTTTTGTGGTCCATTTATTTTTCCAGATGAAACTTTATACAATAGCATTGCCCAAAGTATTGTACACGGTAAGTTATATGGAAAGTTAGGTTCGTTTTCTCCAGGATATCCATTTTTATTGTCATTAGCATATAATATTTCCAATGACCAAAATATTATTTATCACATAATGTTAGTGATAAGCGCTTTCATATCTAGCACCATCATTTTTCCTTCATTTTTTATTATGGAAAAATACTGTTCAAAGGCAGTATCAGTTCTGGGTTCAGTTACCGTGTCAACATTACCATCTTTAAATTTTTATAGCTTTACACTAATGACTGAGACATTATTTATACCCTTATTTTTATTTTCCATATGGTTTATCCTTAAAAGTTATGAAACTAGCAATAAAAAATGGGAATTATTAGCTTCATTGTCAACTGTATATTTATATATCACTAGATCGACTGGATTGGCAATGCTAATAGCATTTGTATTGACATTTATATATTATATTATTTCAAATTTAAATAAAGATCGAGTGCTCGTTTTAATTAAAAAAAAGTTCATTTTAATGGCTAGTATCATTATATTTTTATTATGTTGGCTTACTTATTCAACATATTTCGTGGACATAAATCAACCCTTTAGTGATAAATTAACGAAAACTTATGATTTTGGATCAGCTCATAATATCAAAGGGGTGGTAGAGCACGGGACAGACATTTTTGCAAGTATTAAAAATATGTTGATATTTACTAAGTTCTTTGCAAATTTAATAAGTTACCTGTTAGTTGGCTCCTCTTTTCTGTTATTCATCATTATTTATTATTTTATCTTGTTACTCATCAATAAAAAACCATTGAAAAATCATACATTATCAATGCCAATTTTCTATGCTTTCATCAGTTCCCTATTATTGATAATCGCTACTATCAGCTTTCTGTTTAAGGATAAAAATACAAACTTGATACTTGGAAGATACATTGAGCCAATCATACCAATAATAATGATCCTAGGAATTATATGTATAAGTAATTTTGATCAAAAAATAATGAACAAAAGGAATATTATTTATTTTATCATTAGTTCCATTCCACTTATACTTATTATACCATATAGTTTCGCCTGGGATAATATTATTATCAATGTATTCAATGACCTACAAAATAATCCGACACTATATGTATATAATATATTTTATGGGTATACTACGTTTAATGCATTCGCAAGATTCTATGAACCGAGTTCTACAATTATAACGCGAGCAATCTCATCATCTTTACATCCATCATTGGTTATGTACATCTATTTTTCGGTGACTGTAGCATTAATAACACTATCAATGAAAAAAAAGCATTATATCAGTTTACTATTGATCTTTATTATCACTTCATCCCTGATTTTTTCTACCACATTATACCGCGTTTCAGTAGCAAAATCAAATGATGAAATGGATAATAGTATAGCAAAATTTTTAACAAATAGCACCAATAACAGGACTACCTATCTCATCGACCAAGCTACTGCTCCTGCAAATGTAAACATCGAAAAGTACGTGTACGGATTTTGGAATAAAGGAAATATTCGTTATGTCAATGCTGGAAAGACTTCTCTAAAATCTATGGAATTAAATAAAACAACATATCTGATATCGACAAAATCTTTGCCATATAATGAAATAGCTAAAGATGGTAATTTCACTCTTTATCTAATAAAGAATGCCTCTCCATTAATTAGTTGATATCTTAAGAGTTATATAAATTAAAAGCTCTTTTAAAAAATAGTCAAGTAAAGTCCAACGGGTCTACAAATGTCGAATTTATTGATATAAGTAATTTCAGAGATTATTTTACCCATTTTGGAGATGGATCTACATATGGAGTACATCTTTCTCTAAACCTTTATATTAAGCGGTGAAATAACGGTGTACTCCGAATTGTTTTAAATTATCACTTTTTTTTCAACACCGCTTCTTCATTTTATTCTCATTTCTATTGTAGTATTCCCGTGGCTCAGTAAATATGGGTCAAAAGGCAATTTATTGAATTGAGTCTATCCTAGATTCAAGCCATCTGTTGTGAATAAGGTACTATAAATTTATGAGTACCTTTGGAGTCAGTTGTTGACTGTGAATATTCAATTGTCCCATTCTGATCTATAAAGATTGTCGTGCTTATTTTTAGGATCTTATTCTGGGAGGCGGTTCTTGTTACTTTTACAATTTTAACATATTTACAAATATTAACATAGCTTACATATACTTAGAAAATATTTTTCTCAAAGAATAAATTGTAAAATTGTTTATAGATAATTTTCTAATTTTTGTCTACCTATGTTTCATAAACCACAGTATACAGTTTCAAGTAATTTTCATCAAAGATGTGTACCTTTGGCTGCTTTTTTCAGTAAATCTAAAAATTAAATCAAGATTAATAAATTATTACAGTGATCAATTAGGATTAACAAATTTTTTAATCTAACATATTCAGATTTAAGATAATTAATGATTTCATGCTATTGATTTTTTAGTTTAACAATCTAAGTTCAATTAAATTTATATTAGTAACAAAGGAGTATATTTTCAGCGATACATATCCATATTAAACCATATTTAACTATAAATAATCCAATATGCATATTATTATACTATACTTCCATATTCAACTACCAGTTTTAAATTAAAAATCCCTTCTTTCTAGAATTGTGCCTATCATTCAGCAAAACTATCAAAATAATACTTAAAAGATGGAAATATTATGGAAATGAGATATAAAAATACTCTTATGTTAATTAGTATGATTTTATTGTCAACGACTGCACTTGCAGCAACTCAGACTGTAAAATCTGCCGCACAGCCATATCACATTGACCCCCACCATAATTTGTGGATCAAAGTTAACATGAATGGCAGCGCACAACATTTTAAGGTGTACAATAAGCCGGGATACTCACCCAACGGGGAAGCAGTTATGTGGGCATACGATAACTTTAGCTCAGGCAGCTTAAATACATCAAAATGGACAGTTTACAAAGAAGGAAGCAATAATGCAACAATAGACGTACAAAATGGACATCTAGTGTTGTCAGGCTCGGGTAATACATCTTCTGCAAATGTTGTGCTGAATAAACAATTCACTAACGGCATTGAACTGGCGATCAATGAAACATTGGCAGGGGGTACCCATAACTTAGGCACATTCTCTGATGTTTCTTTTGGTTCTGGTGCACCAGTAGGTGGGATTAGGGGAACAGATTGGTGGCATACACATTTCAAAGCTGGTGGTGGCTCATTCCAAAGTCAAGGAATAGACAAAGCAATGATTTGGGTAAACTCAAACAGTTCGGATATTAATGTGCCAATCCCTGGGATCAGACTAAATGATTACGTCCAAGAGAATATTTCACATACAGTGGCATACAGTTATGATTCTTCTGGTAATGCAAACATGTACATGCTAAATGTAACTCAAAATCGTCTACCCTTATCTATACCTGATCCATATGGGTATAACCAGTTCAATCATCCATCCATCTATTTCAATAAGACTGGCATATTTGGTCACAAATGGTGGATGTTTATTACACCATATGCATACTCCGAGAGGTGAGCTTGAAAATGCATGTTTGTACTATTCTGATGATGGACTAGTTTGGCATGTACCGCCAGGAGTGAAAAATCCTATTGGAACACCAATAGAATCTGAGTATGAATCAAATGCTTATGGTCTTGATCCGTATGGTTCTGATCCATACGGTTCTGATTCATGTGGTTCTGATCTATATGGTTCTGATTCGCATATAATATACAATCCTAATATCGGGAAATTCATGTGCTACTATGTAATAGTAGATGTCGTTGGTGATGAAACCGTAGAAGATCCGAAGGTTAAGACTTATGATAGTATTACTGTTTCACCAGAAATAAATGTCAATGGTCATGGTGTATCACCAGCTGTATTGTATGATGAAGCTACGAGAACATATTACATGTGGATTGTTGATATCGATCCTACCCCGCATGTAATATACAGATACACGTCCACTGATGGGATTCATTTTAGTAATAAGCAAGCAGTGGGTCTATCAAGTTAATATCACCCCTGGCATATTAATGTAATGAATTATCCAGGAAAATCGACAATTTATGCATTACTTACAATGTATAGTAACAACGGATTCACCGGTGATCTACATATTGCAACTGCAAATAACTACACCGATAATTTTACAGTTCAAAATACATCACTTCTAAAACTCAAGGAATCATCATGTCCAACACATAAGGATACTCTGTTATATCGTAGTGCAGGTGTATTTAGTGATGACGGAAACATCTTGAAACTCTGGATACCTGCGCAAGATAATAATGGAGTTTGGACTGTTTTTTACACGCAAGCAACTAAGGAAAAAGGTGTCTGGAAAGTTGGGACATTCATAACTCCGCATGCACCGCTTATGACAACCAAAAACACACAATATCTCTACACACCAAAACAATGGATGATATCACAAGGCGATTCACCAAAAAGCCATGGAGTCAAAAGAGAAATCAATGAAGTTTGGGGGTATAAAATAGGTCACACACCAAAAATAAATGTAAAAAATATGGGGACGTACACTCAAATTGATGTTAAGCCAACCGATTTACAAAACGTGTCTGATTACCAGGTAATGATCCCTTCTAGTATGTTTAACATATCATCCCAGAGAGAATCTCTGGATGTTGAGCATGCATAAGTACACAAAATAAACAGCGTTGTATAAAGGGCAGCTTGTAAATCTCAATTTTAGTAATTTAATTAGGGCTTACAAGGCTGTCTTCTGCAAGACTATGTTAACAGGGGTTAAAAATCACATTTTCTGAAGTTCAAAAATTCCAATATTCAAAAATTATGCGGATAAAACAATGACTTTAACATAAAAATATAGACTACAAGATATATTCATTGGTACGCTGTTTATCAATTGCCTTTGAAGTGTGCATAAGCTTAAAATGGTTAGGATATTATAAAATATCTTATTATAACATATTAGAATGTAATGAAGATAATCAGATATAATGCTGCTGTTAAAGTGTCTGGTTTACCATCATTTTCATCCATTTTGCTTCCGTTCCGTGACTGATCAGATTCTGTTTTACAGAACTTTCAGGACACTGTTTATCCAGGTAAAGTACCAAACATCCGATAAAATCTGATTAACTTCGTACTTTTTTCTTTACCACAACAGAAAAGGATAAAGAGCTGGTCACACTTTACAAAACCTATCAACTTTTTTGAATTTTTTCGTCAATTTGCAGCTTATTCTCCATTTGAGTACCGAAATCGCCTTCAGAACTATTTTTTGCTCTGTAATACCCAAGGAAGTAACCAATAATTATTGCACCAGTAGCTGCCTTAAGGCCAAAAAGCAGACTTTCGATTTCATCACTTGGGGGAACCCAGATAGGTTTCGCAATAGGTTTGTAAGCCCCACCTGTAATTTGATCAATAACGACTGCAGGTTTGTCGTCAGCTCCACCATATTCGGCATGTGTAGTAGAAGACATATAAAAGAACTGGGCTGCAAAAATCAGAATTATAGCAATCACGATAAATTCAAGTTTCCTGCTCATGCAGCACGCCCCCTGATTTTGCGAACTAAAGATTCGGTCAATACGTTCATTTCAACAAGGATATCACTCTTGACTTCAATCACGTACTTGAAGAGTAGGGCACTAACAGCGCCTTCGATGATTGCCAGGGGTATCTGAGTAATTGCGAAGACTTCCAGAAATTTGCTGAATGAACTGAAGAAACCCACATAATTTAAGATTCCTCCTGCAGGAAATGCCAAAGCAAGTTCCGTAGAAGTTGTAATATAAGTAGCCCAGTCTCCGAAAGCTGCAGCCAGAAAGACAATTAAATAAAAGTTGATTTTGGCTTTCATTCCGGCCTTATAAATTAGGTATGACACCACAGGACCCACGATGCCCATTGAGAATACATTTGCTCCGAGGGTCGTAAGCCCACCATGAGCTAGGAAGAGAGCTTGGAAAATCAGCACAATCGTCCCAAGAACTGCAGTAATCGCAGGTCCAAAAATGATTGCACCTACACCTGTTCCTGTAGGGTGGGAACAACTTCCTGTAACGGAAGGCATTTTCAAGGAGGAAAGTACGAAGATAAATGCACCTGCGACAGCAAGGATAGGTAACATCTCGCGTTTTTTGTTCACTAATTTATTCATTTTGTAAACACCAAATGCGACCACTGGTATTGATACTGCAAACCATACTAGACACCAAAACACCGGTAAAAAGCCTTCCATTATATGCATAAGATCACCATGAAATATCAAGTCAAGTAACTATGCTTAAGACTCAGGCACTTGAAGTACAAAATCAAGCTTAATAGACTAAGTAATTTAAACTTGAATTTTAACCAGCATAAGGTTTGATGCAGTTGATTTTTCAGTTAAACAGTGTGAGTCTTAATATTATCTTAAGTAAAGGTTAGTTAATTTAAACCAAATTTAGTTGTTCTAACCCTTAATAAAGATTGTTATTTTAAAAAAACCAAGTGCATAAAAACTTATAAAAGTAATTTAGTGTAACAATTGCACTCAATGCAAAATAAATTATAGATTAGAACAAGTTAAACCTAAATCAATGGATTGTTCTTTTGGAACGTTATTTATATTGCTTCAAATAATCCCCTTAAGAAACCTGAGATGTTCCCACATCTCCAGACGTCGGTGATCTTGGAGATGAGATGAGTCTAGATGTGCTGGTGTTTATGCGGCTGGTTTTGTTCCTGGATCTTTTGATGCTGTTTCTGGAAATAGAGTTGCTCCTGCAAGATTTGGACTTGGATCTGGAGCTTTTGCGGGCTCTGCAGGTTCTGAAGCATTCACTGTGTATGGCATTCCACCGTATGAAGGACAAACCCAAGTTAGATTTCCTGCATGAGTGAAGATTGGATATATCATGAATAGAGTAGGTCTGATATTCTGCCAATTTGAAAAATAGTAGATTGGCAGGACGGAGTGGTAAAATCCTTCTATAAAACTTGATATTTTGTTTAAAAAACCTGAAACACCAGCTACCTGCACTTATATATACGGAATTTCACTACCACAGGTTCAATGAATTACTTCAGATTCTCGTATTTTTGATATTTTTTGGATAGACATATGAATGTATAACAACTTCATATTTAATATTTTTCTTTATTTTCTTCATATTTTATGTTATTAAGCTTAAAACTAATATTACTTGTTTTATTTTAAGTCAATCATTATTTCAATTTACTTTAGTTTCTGAATTATTATTCATCACATATTATAAATCATCAATAAATATATCCTGATAAGGAGATGTATAATTATACTATTCTCCAAATAATAAAATATAATTATTTCATAATGTGTTTCCATTTATTTTCTTAAAATAGACTATCAAAAATCGCAACGATTTTTACCAACGATTTGAGATTGGGAATAAATGGGAAAAATAACAGCTTTCTAAAAATAATACAAAGTGAAAACAATTTCGAGTGTATACAAAGATGGGGAAACAAAAATTTGATAGAATGAAAACAATACTTGGCATTCTCATATTAGTCTTTGCAATAGTGCCGTTGCTAACAGTGTCAGCGAGTGCACAGAACTCTTAATACTAGTTCTGTTGGACCTATGGTTGGACCTATAGGACCGTTTGGATTATTACCCACCAGCTCCCTATGGAGATAGTGGGGATAGCGAGGTAGTCTGCGGACCTTATGGATGCTATTGGAATGAAGCCACAGGATACATCCCGAAGGCTATAATGGCCAATAATGGTTGGTAAAAATAAACCGTTATTTCGTCAATGATCTCAATCGTTGACTAATTAAGCGTGGAAAGGAAAAGACATTTAGTATCTGCTTGTAACCACAAAAATATATTGGACTGAAAAAAAAGCTGATTTACTAAAAATTAAATGCATCTACTTTTTGCTATACTTTTCAGTTTGTGGGTTGGGTACTAATGAATAAAATATTAAGGGAAAGTTCACGCTTCGAACCTATAATATTAAACCCATACATCAATGAAAAAATAAGAAAAAGACATTTGTCCGTAAAGATATTGGCTTTTCATTAACTTAAAAAAAGGACAAAATAATAACTACGGAAGAAGATAAAAAATAGGGCAATATTGATAACCTTAAAGAATATCGTTATTGCCCTGAAAAATTGAGTGACCAACAATTTTAAATTATACCTAGAGTTAATATTTATAAACATGAAATTAACAACAATAAAAGATTGTGTATGTAGTTAGTGAGATGATCAACTCGATACTTTAAAGCTGATTTTTCCTTAACTGTTTAACTTGTTCTGCTAATAGACTAAGTAATCCCTGTTTTTCATTGGGAAGAAAAATTTACAGAATTTTTGGTACACTCCTAGTTCTATATAAATATTACTTCCTCATTTTTTTATTTGCAATGGTTGTTTGGTTAATTAGTTCCAAGTGTTCCAGGTGTTCCAAAAGCTCCATGAGTACGAGATCAACAAGGTTTTCTTACTATTGATGGCATTTAGGAAATCCATAGATTTAATCACTAAAACTGTGTATTCATGAGAATTTGATGAATTGTCTGGTCAAATAGTGAATCTGGTTTTTCAAAAATAGTGAGGGATAAAAGAACGAGTATATAAGAATAAAATGGCTATAACTAAAATTAAAAATGTATGTAGAAGCCTACATTGGTATCTGTCCAAGAGTTTTGCTTCCAATACTTCTTTGCATATTATTCTCCTCTTTCAATGTACATGGTAAAGGTGCTCGTGACTACCTAGTCCAGAGTGGCTATGGTGACAAACTTCTGCGATTAGCTTTACCAACAGCCATGTTATTATGACTCACGCTATTAGAAGTTCTAGTTGACCTATTAAAGCTGTTAAAAGTTGTTGTTGGTTTATTAAAGCTTTCAAAAGTTGTTGTTTGTTTATTATAGTTTTTAAATATTGCTGTTGGTCTATTATAGTTCTTAAATATTGTAGTTGGTTTATTATAGCTCTTAAATGCTGTAGTTGGTTTATTATAGCTCTTAAATATTTTTGTTTGTTTATTATAGCCATTAAATGTTTTTGTTTGTTTATTATATTTCTTAAATGTTGCAGTTTGTTTATTTAAGCTTTTAAATGTTTTTGTTGACTTATTATATTTCTTAACTGTTGTAGTTTGTTTATTTAAGTTCTTGAATGTTGTAGTTGGCTTATTATATTTCTTAAATGTTTTTGTTTGTTTATTATATTTCTTAACTGTTGTAGTTTGTTTATTTAAGTTCTTGAATGTTGTAGTTGGCTTATTATATTTCTTAAATGTTTTTGTTTGTTTATTATATTTCTTAAATGTTGCAGTTTGTTTATTTAAGCTCTTAAATGTTTTTGTTGGCTTAGTATATTTCTTAAATGTTGTAGTTTGTTTATTTAAGCTCTTAAATGTAATTGTTTGTTTATTTACGTTATTAGGACTGGGATTTGGATGTAATGGACGTCCATTCTCCATGCTCTTACCACGAAATTCGCCATTACCATAATGCCCGGGTCCTTTATCTCCAGGACCTTTAAAGCCATTACCACTTAAAGGACGGCGATATTGTCTATGATCCCAGGATCCCCAGCTAGGCTCGTGTCTACCGTACCACCAGCTTTTATCACCATACCAGCATCTACCGTCAAACCAAGCCCCGTCTTGTAAGAAACTACCTCCCATCCAGAGTACACCACCAAAGAATCCTTCTGGATAGTCGATTCCTTCTACTACAACGGGTGTTGCATCTATAATCCACACAGGTGCGATTCTATTGATCCACCAGCTTTTATCACCAATCCAATAAGCACCGTCAATCCAAACATTATCTACTAAGAAACAACCCCCACTCCAGAGTATACCATCATACAATCCTTCTGGATAATCGGCTCCTGCTACTACAATGTTATTAACTACTACATTATTATTTACTTCATTACCTGCTACGGCGCCTCCTCCATTAACTACAACGTTATTATCTTTTACCTGGATAGAACTCGGATTAGGTACCTGTCCGAATGCTGTTACATGGATGCGATTTGGATTAGGCACCTGTCCAAACGGACCGGACGTGTACCATAGGTTACCGTCGCTTCCACGCACATAAACTGTATTGGCATCTACGGCCTGAAAATCCACCACATTGCCATCCACCTGGATGCGATTCGGATTAGGCACCTGTCCGAACGGACCTGGCGTGTACCACAGGTTACCATCGCTCTCAAGCACATAAACTGTATTGGCATCCACAGCCTGAAAATCCACCACATTGCCATCCACCGGGATGCTATTCGGATTAGGTACCTGGCCGGACGGATCGAGCGTGTACCATAGGTTACCGTCGCTTCCAAGCACGAAGGCGTTGTTGGCGTCCATGGCCTGAACTCGCGCTTTTTTTTCTGCACTTACTATTGTAGCTGCCAACGAGACAACACAATACACTATTAACAAAATTGCAATTATCCTTCGAATTTTCATTTGTATTTTACTCCATTTTTATTCAGATAAATATATTTTAATTAGATTGGGACTTGCACAGTTGAGCTAGAAAAGTATATTATTGACTAAATTGTAATTTTTTTAACCCTGATAATAATTTGTTCTGTCAGTGGTATGCTGGACGTAGTGGATGTACTTGGTCTTGTAGTTCAGCTGCGGCGCTTACTGCAGTAGCTGTCATTGAAATTGTTATAGAAAATGCTACCAAAATATCTAGTGCATTTTTCTTCTTTCCAATGCTTTTTTTGTATTCAATAAACTCCAGATTTTTTTCTCAATTTGATACACGTTTAACCTGTTTTTTAGATATTCTTTTCTTTTGATAAGTTCATTCACTCAACTTTTTAGACAAGTATCGAAGATAATTTAGATAAGTTTCAATATTCGTTTTAAAAACATTTTCTTAAAATTCTAACTCAATTAATTAAAATAAAGATACTTATGACCATACTTACTCAAAAATAAAAATAATAAATATAAGTATGTTCATAATCTTTATATTTTTAACATAATATAAATATACTAGAATCAAAATTTCGTAATATAAATATCCTAAATTCTTCAATCTAAAGAGATACACTAATCTTAAAGTACAGTTAGATTGATTCAGCAAAAACTATGCATTCATGATAACGTGATCTTTTCATATTTGTATGGTGATAACAAAATTTAATCCAGTTTTTCAAAAAGGGCAGGGGAAAATATTAACATCTGCTGTAATTCATGAGATCAGGGCTAAAAAATTTATGTACTAAATAGTTATATCTAATAAAATATAGTATATGTTCAAAAACTATATAAATAATAGCATATATTTAGAATCATGTGAATAATGTTTGTGTAATCTCTAGTTAACACAGGGAAAACAAAATTTTGTGGAAAATGAAAGGAGTTCTAATATGCAGGAAATTATGAAAGTTAACATAAATGAGGCTACTTTACAAAAGTTGACTTTAACCGGAGAAACTTCAAAAGAGTTAATCTTATAGGAGTTGACTTTATAAAAGCCAACTTAAAAAAATCCTGCTTTGAAGGAGTTAATCTTGAAGGAGCTGAATTTAGAGAAGCTCACTATTTAACATTTGAACAGCTTTCTAAAGTGAAGGCGTGATCCCTTCCCTTCATCACGAAAATTTAGTTCTGTATCAACTAACTAGAATGAAATTACCACACTAGAGAGACATCTTCTCAGCAGTGTACTGCAAGTTCTATAATATCTGATAGACTCTATGTCCTTTTCCTATCATCACAAAAATGGGATTTATCGTTTTACTGACGCTGAAGTTTTCATACAAAAAATATGCACCTGGGAAAACGATAAAGACCTAACTCTTTTCGTGGATTTGTAAGCTGTAGTGATTTATTTGATGACTTTAAGTAATTTTAGGAATTTTATTTAAATCACTCTATTTAATTTTATATTATTTAGTACTTTTAATGAATAAATCGAATTAATTTCAAAAAAAATAAATATTATCTATCATATTATTATTTTTAATGAAAATTCCACATGAAAAGATAGTTTTTTACTTGATTCATTGCGACTTGGTATTATAATTCATGTACTTATGTTTCTTATTATTTTGTCTGTTTTTAAAAATCATTTTTAAATGAATCTTTTTTGAACCATCTTTTTTTTATAGTGTGTTTTATGGTTTTTGTATAAATTATGGCATGTTCAAAAAAGTAGCTGTTATAATTAAATATACAACTGAAGATAAAGTAAGTAACTTTGCGATATTCATTGACTATTATTTTTACAGTCTTAGGGATATTATTTTTTCTTCTTTGATATATTTTATATTATATTATTTTGTGTTTAATGACCCTTTTATTATTATCTTTTTTTCCGTGATAACTATATGGCTATTCACGATAATGCGAATTTTGGAAATCAAATATTTTGCTAATATTAAGTATAAAATGAAAATGTTGAATGTCATTTTTTTGAAATGCCTATATGAAAATACAGATTACAGACAATATCGATTTTACTTGGCTAAATTTAAGTCTTACTTAAAAAAGTTTTTAGATAGCATAGACAGGCTTTTAGAAGTAGGTGTTAAAATCGAAGATTTTGAACGTGAAAAATCACTTTCAATAAAAAAAGTAATTACAGATTACTTGATTATTTATATCAAATACGGAAAACAAGATGAGCTCAATTCTTTAAGAAGTAATCTCAGTTGTATCTCCACTTTAATTGAAGGTGAAAATCAAAGAAAAACTTTAGATCTTATTAAACCTATTTCTAAAATATATTCAGATATAGGATCCTTCTTAGAAAAAAGAAAGTATAAAGTTGATCTGCACAAATTTTCGTGGTTTCATAGATATAGGTCCGGAATTCTATTAATGTCTATTACTTTATTCGCATTCTTATTGGTCAAATTCCATGATCAATTTAACTCATATTTAGATGAGTATCATCTTTCAAATGTGGATTCAATTCAGAAATCTGTAGCCTTAATTACAGCTGTTTTCACTTTGGGTACTATAATAATCCAGACTTACAAAGAACTGATTAAAAGATAACATTTGGATAAAAATAAATACTATTTTAAAAAGATTACGTACCAAAAGTTCGTAAAATCTAAATAACTTTTTACCTTCTTCCATCATCGCAAAAACAGGATTCATCTTTTTTATAAATACATAGGTTTTATAACAAAAACTGTGCATCATTATAGACGGTAAATTTTCTTTTTTGCGTTAAAAAGTGTCGATAGTCAATCGGAATTCACAAAACCTTTGGTAGATTACTAATCTTTTAATTAATAACAATAACATATTGTCTGTGTAGTTATTGAAATTATAAACTCGATGTTTTAAAACTTCTTTTCCCTTACGTGTTTAGCTCTTTTTCTAATATATTGAGCAATTCCTATTTTTCATTGGGAAGAAAAACAGGATAAACCCATTTAGGATTTGTACGCGATCAGAATTTGGTATGAGATTTAACTTAGTTATTTTTTAGAAGGAAATCCATACTAAATTTAGGAATTTCTTTGAAAACAATAAAAACATAATTAATATCAAATTGTTGTTCAAAATTAAAATTTCTTATGTAGAAGTAACTTTCGTTCCGAAACTATTTTTTGTGCAATTAATTAATAATAATTGTGGGGTTTTTGTATATTTTAACTGAAATTAGTCTATTAAGAAAAAGGGTCAAATAACTTTATCAAAGAGATGAGGCACAAAATTATGAAGTTTCACACGCAGATATTTACAATCTTAATTTTGGCTATTTTAGTGGCCACTGTCGCGAGCACAAGTGCTCAACATTACAATGGAGCAAAGCAATGGAGCAAAGGATAAACAAATAACATCGTTGAAGTTTCCGAATATTATGAACAATCCCGTAACACCATGGAATCATGAGCCCATCTATCCTGTAATTGATCCCACAGCTTATATCCATCCACAGGCTTCGGTCATTGGAGATGGGATAATCGGTGCTAATGTGATGGTTTCTCCCATGGCATCTGTCCGGGGTGACGAGAGAATGCCGATTTTCATAGGTAAGGATAGCAATGTCCAGGATGGAGTTGTGATTCACGGCCTCGAGACAACTGATGAACAAGGTAAGCCGGTCAAAAAGCACCTTGTTGATGTCAATGATAAAAAACACTCGTTTATGTGGGAGAAAATGTTACTCTTGCCCACCAGTCCATGGTGCATGGTCCGGCTTATGTAGGTAATGATACATTTATTGGCTTTCAAACTCTTGTTTTCAAGGCAAAAGTAGGAAACAAATGTGTGCTTGAGCCAAAATCAGTAGCTATTGGCGTAACCATTTTTGACAATAAGTACATTCCAGCAGGTATGATTGTCACTTCCCAGACAGACGCTGATAAGCTGCCAATAATTACCGAAGACTTTGCATACAAGCATACAAATGAAGCTGTAGTATACGTAAATACAAACTTGGCTAAAGGATACAATAGAGCAGCTGCACCTGCTTAACCACTATGGAAAATCAAAATTCATTATGAATAGAAGGTCAATAAGTGATGAAATATTAAAAAGCTGAAAATATTATATGTATGAACGGATAAATATAAATGAAACAAAGTAATTATTTAGCTTATATACTGAACTTATTGATACTCATTCATCAACTTATACCCCTGCTCCAATGTCGAAGCAAAAATGATCCAAACAACGTTGCGAAATAATATTTGCTTAGGACTATTAAAAATATTTTTATAGACCAATTAGGACTTACGCGGGTGAACTCAGAAATTAACAGCTTAAAGCATAAACTACATAAATCAAGAATTCAACTTCAAAGGATGCAATCATTTTGATTGTATCTTAAAAGCGTAAATCACAATTTAAGGGATTTCGATAAAACTCTGATTGATCGTCTTCTCAAAAATTCGCATAGCTTTACATATCAGGAAATAATTGAATTACAAGCGACTTCAGATATTGTGGGTTTGAATCGTGTGTATGATTGGGCCTTTAAAATAAAGTGGAAAGGCATGAAAAGAGCTGATCTTTTTAATAACACAAAAATTTATGATAATATTAAAACAGTTATTTTCAACATGGAATGGATATTCGAATTCTTTTGACCTGAATTATCTGTTAAAAAACAATATCATTCGAATATACCAAACTAAATAATCGAACTCTGCCTCAAGAGATAAGTTTGCCACTCGAACTTAAGTTATGAGAGAAAATCGGATCTATGAAATAAAGCTTTTAATTGGGACTGAGCAGTTAAAATGAAAGATTAATAACATTAAACCTTTAATTATTTTAAAAGCAAAAGGATTATAACAAATCATACGGGGATAAATTTTGTCAGCCAAAAAGTTATAATTGGATAAGGGAATGATGTGTAGAATTCATTGAAACTAAATTAAATTTTTGGAGGGTCAGTGATTAAACTTACAACAAATGAAATCCATGAAATTGAGACTCTTATAGAACAATTTTCAGAAGAATCAGAATGCACAACATGTATTGAAAGAGTAATTAGAAAGTTGGAATTCAACGGGAAAAGCTATAAGATGAAGGTAATTATCGAAGCTGAAGAAGATTATTTTGAGGATATTTTTACTGATTGATTAATTAAAAAGTAGTCAAAAAAGCACCAGTCTAAAACATCAAATATTTATTTTTCTGGAATTATTGGGAACTTGAATGCAAGAACGCTGGCGCAGTTTCATTAAAACAGGTCGGTAAGTCAGAAAAATAGGCGGGCATGAACACCCACCTATATAGTTGATTCATGTATCTGTTGTGATTTAAATACCATGATGCTATAAATTTAGTTTGTGTTTATCTATCTAATAGTACTTATAGAGTGCGGAAGGTCACGAATACCCCCGACTTTAGGTAGGCTATGACGTTAACCTTCACCTCATTTTGTTTTCTTTAAACACCTAAATCATCGCTTCATTATAAAATGGGTTGGTTCTTGGAACCTTGGTCTGAGGTAGTACCCTCTCATACCTATGATTTGGATGTGATAAGCATTGGAAATTAAACACCTTTATCTATGTATCGAACAAAATAAATTTCAATTGAGTCATCCCTATTTGGATGCTTGTACCTAAATTATGCTTTAGTCATGAAGGGCTTAGAGGGTAGCATTAATTCAGATGGAACCAAAAGAGAAAACATTTTTTGGTCCTTAGTTCAGTGGACTTTTTTGGGACCATCTCTCATAACTTCGATAATCGCTTTTTATTTCTTAATAGAACAACCGTCAGTTCACAATGGTGGGCTAGAACTTTGTGTACTTTTGGGAGTAAGTTTTTTGTCCTTATTTGTAAGTCGGTCAGAATTCGACTCGTTTGAGAAAAGCTGTCGAGATATAGATTCGGAATGTAAAGATGAGTTAGAATGTGAATGCACGAAAAAATATAACTCGATACAAAAAACTTTTAAAAGAGATACATTGTGCTGACTTCCAAGAAGCAAATAGTTTTTAGTTCGTAGCATGTTTTATTTTTGAGAATTAACTCTTTCAATTTGGATAGCCATTTTGATTTCTTTAATACATCAGTTGTTAGTTTATAAGAACTGGATTATTAGTCAACTTTGCATACTCTTTGTATTTAATTTGATTTTATTTTGTTTAAATAGGTTAGGATTTCGCTCGCTTTGCCCGATAAAAATAAAACTCAATAAAAAGCTTTAAAATAATCGGATTTTTGGCTCATTTAGATGAAAATAGTCATTCGAAAGTATTTAGATCATTATATCGAAAACAGCTCTAACCCTGGTTTTAGAGCTAGGGAGATCTTCCAGTCTGTAAGATCTTTGAAGTCATGAATTAAGCATAGTTTTGTATGAAAACTTCAGCGTCAGTAAAACGATATATCCTATTTTTTGTAGTGACAGAAAAAGGACATGGAGTCAATCAGATTTTGCAGAATTTTCGGGAGCTGATCGTGTTATTGATTGCCTGGATAATAGCTATGAAGCAATGCTAGGAAAATGGTTTGGCAACTGTACAAAGTTAAGTATTGGTGAATGGCAAAAAATAGCCTATAAGGCCTCTGAGTGCTTTGCATTAAGGATGCTTACCTTATAGTAAGTAGGTACAAAATATCCTCTAGTGTAGACAACAGCAGTTTCAACAACAACAATAATCTAACGGAAAGCTTCTTCAAAACTCGGGGAGATTTTTGCTTCAAAGTGCTTTTCGATGTATTTCCCAGAATTTTAAAAAAATCTTTACTATTTTCATATATTTTTCCATCAATACTTTCTCTGTCACTATCACCACCTTTAAACACTCAAGTTTTACTGTATTTTCCCATAAGTTCCCCTTCTGCTATGATATGGCCTATCATCTCGCTTTCAAGCTCTTTTCTGCTTTTCCCTGCTTTTAGGCCGAGCTGCTTGTCTAGAGCATATACTCTGAAAAAATACCTATGGGTTCCTGAAGGAGGGCATGGCCCCCCATACCCTATTTTCCTGAAATCATTTATTCCCTCAACCCCGGGTATGCTGTCTTCGTCTATTTTTGCAATAGGTACTATATTCCATACAATCCAGTGAGTAAATATCTTCATGGGAGCATCCGGGTCATCCATTATAAGAACTAAACTTTCAGCTTTTTCAGGAATACCTCTGAATTCCAGAGGGGGATTTATATTCTCCGCGCTACAAGTGTACTTTCTCGGGATAGTATCATTAGATTCAAATGCGCTGCTAATAACTTTTATGTTTTGGATGTTCATAATTTCATCCCCTTTGGCATTATCAAGAAATCCTCCGCTTTTAAGTAACTTATTCTATCCTAAGCTCATACAGAAATCAAGAGCATTTTCGCAATTAAGAGCATCCAAACTAGATTAATTTTTCTTGTCATGGATGATTCAACCTTCTGATGACCGTAAAACTGCTCAGAACTATGGAGGATTTCGATAAACCCTAATTTGTTACTGTTTGTTTATAATGCCTACATAAGCATTCATAAAAATATGAGGTTTATCTAAATTCTCTATTATATTAAAACTAAAGAGATATAACTTTAAGGCTTAATAGCAAAGCACCTGCTAAAATTCAACTTTAAAATACCTCAAGTTTAAATTCAAAAACTGATACTAGCAGTTTAATCCTGATACTTGATTCCAGGCTCAAAATCCAGACTCAAACTCCGCTTCATTAGGGACTAAAGTTGTAGAGACGGCAGATTTCAGGTATGACCTCCAAATAATCTGGTTTAGTCGACTTTGTAGAAAATGCATCCATGAAAGATTTTTTGAAGCCGTTCTCTGAAAGCAACAGCCTAAAATCATGAGGCTTTGAAAGTCTGAAATCAGTCTTCTACTTCAAGGGCTTGAATTACATCATGGACCTCTAGTTCTCCTTTGGCTACACGCTGAACTAGTGGATAAATAAATGAACAATCATCTATTGCTGCCCAGCGTTCTTCTCCTACTACTCTGACAACTTCATCGAGTATATCGCCACATGTTTTACAATATCTTCCTTTGCTTTCTAATCCACAAGATTCGCATTTCATTGAAAATACCCATAAAACTATGGAGCTGTCGAAAATAAATAAATTATGGTGAAATGTAAGTATATTTACACAGTCACTAGAAAATCGGGTGTAGAGTAAAAAGAGGAACGAAAAAAATAGTTCCTGATACTTCAAACTTATAGAGCGTTATGAAAGGAAGGTCAAAAAAGAGAAAGAGGGTAAAATAATAATCGTTTAAATGTTCAACTTGTTCTAGCAAGCTTCTCTTTCTAGTGTAAGCAAAATAAGGAAACTAATCACCTAATAAACCATCTACCTTAGTTATTCTACACATTATGAGTTAATAACGATAGGTGCATAAACATTACACTCGTAGATATAGTAAGGAATGGGCCACTCATAGGCCCAAAGTAGGTTTCTCATTCAATGGACATAGGAGAAAAGTATGCTAGCACCATAAAATCTATCCTAAAGTCGCTAAAGTGATCTATATGGTCTTTGGGGCTAAGAGGTTTTGGTGACCGTGGTGACTATGTCGTAGATCTTAGTAGAATCTTGATCTTGATAGAGCCCATGACATAGACTACGACTGTTTCAGTGGACTGTTTAGCCATAGCAGTTTGTTTGGTTACGGTGGTTTGGATGAGCTATGTTTATTTGAAATTAATTAAAAAACAGTAAATAGCGAATTTATTTGAGATTTATTTGATGATCCTCGCTAATTTCGGGGATTTTATTTGAATTATTTGATTCATTCCGATATTTTTTGCCATTTTCATTTAACAAGTTGATTAATTTTAGGATTTGTTTGTAAATTTATGCCTACGCAGGAAACGTCAAAAACGTTTATATGTCCGTATAACTCAGCTTTCCATTAATTAGCCTGGAATTGCTTTATATCCACAGTCTGATCTGGCTTTACAGTACGGTAAAGATGATGGTCAGATGGAATCACTTCAACCATAGTATCGATCATTTCTTGTGGATCGCTCTGATAGGAGAAAGCATCTCTGTAGTCAGGGAGTTTTATTAAACTTTTTTCAGGATCGTACCACTGATACATATTTTCTGCTCCAGTATCATTAAAACCAGTTCTGAAGTCGCCTGGGTTAATAGTCACGACTTTCACGCCATAGGGCTCAAGCTCTTCTTTCATTGTCCAAGCAATGGTTTCGATAGCAAGCTTAGTTGCACAATAAGTTCCTACAAATGGGGCCTTCAAAATTTCAGCCATCGATGAAATCCAAATAACCTTGCCATGATTTTGTTTTACCATTTTACGCACAATTAACCCTGTGTCAGCTCTAGATGACTGAACACATTCGTCTCAAAGGATTCATGTACCTTTCCACAGGTATCTCGACCATTGCACCACTTTTCATAATTCCGGCATTATTAACTAGAATATCAATATCATAGGTCAGAGCATGCTGTCGATCGATATAATCTCGAATATCGAGTTTAATTACTTTAAGTTCGATAGCTTGTTCTTTAGCTTCACATCTTAACTCCCAGACTTGGGGCCAGATTTGCACAGCAGCAATAACTTTATGACCTGCTTTGGCCAAAACAAATGCTACCCCTTTACCAAAACCATGCCCAGTACCAGTAATAAGTATTGTCTTGCTCATAATTTTGTCCTTATTTTTCATTTATCATCTCTCTTACTCGTTTCCCCTTAAGTTTAGTTAGCATCTCGTTAGGTAACCTTCCGATGGCTACCGGGAAATTACTAGATTTTTAAATTGGTTAATTTCCTTTGAACACTCACACAGTGACTGATATTTTTAGATACCAAATGTTAACTTTTATTGAAGAAAGAATTCTTCCTGCAAATTCAGTGTTTCAGTATAAAATGCAAAGCTAACTATATTTTAGTCCAGATTTGAGATCGTATCATCTAAGAGCTAGTTAGTATCGTCAACCTAGATCTTCAAAGTTAGGTACTCCCGAATCCCTGCAAGAGCTTTTTCATTCTACTAGATGATTGTTTCAACATTTATTTCACCACGTTATGGTTAAAAATTAAAATAGAATGGAATTTGTTTTTGGTGACTAGTCAAGCTATCAAAAATTAGTTGATAGATATCTATTCTATTACACCAACAAATTTCGATGAACTACAAAACTTATTTAGCTTGTTAGTTATTTTAAATTAATTATAAAAAAATAGTTTATAACCAAAAAGTCTTTGCCAATTGAATATTTCAACATTGAACAACAATTAGATATAAATTATGTATTACGATAATTAAGGAATAATGCCCACTTTTCTATCATTCATTTTTCCACAAAACATTTTAAAATCTAACATAAGGCGATTCGACTCTTGACATCAAAAAGTAGTCGATTCTGGGGCGATTTAAGTCATATTTTTGAGTCATATAGGGAAATCCTAAGGAATAATCAAAGAACCTCTTTTAGGTGCTGAGATTACGTCATTTATTGATTGACTGAAGAAGGCGCTTGTCTGTCATAATTCATGAGATCAGGACCGTATAATTTCCGTACTAATTATTTTAAATTATTAATATTTGAAATATGTACAAAAAAATATATAATTGATTAAATATAGGTATAATTTGAAGATTTTCCAGTGCCTTCAAGCAGATCTTCTATTAGGCTGCTGGCATTTCCTAACCTGCAGCTTACAATGTCAACTTTTTGACATATACTGTCGTTAATGACCATGGGGTCTCTGGAATCTCACAACGGACAGCAGCTGCAGGATATCCAGATAGATCTTCGAAGGGTAGCGTGCCTAATTTTCTGTAAAATCACAATTCTCAAAAAGTTAATAGGAAGGGAATCCCAAATTAGAAGAATTAAATAAACACAGTCAACAAAAATTTAGCTATATATTTACAGCAAATTCGCGACACAATCGAAAGTTTTGTAAATTAGAAACTTTTTACTATGTTATGAATTTTTGATTGATCGCAGTCAATTGCTAGTAGAATTAATGGTAACTTTTGCGAGTTCAGGAGATATTAAAAAGTCTCTTTGTTCTCAGGCTGATTTATTGTTGGATAATTAGTCCTACGTTTTTTTATGAGATTTGTATAATTAAAGCGCTAACTCTACTACAAGTCCTATAGTGAACATAATGGTCAGGACAACATGCTTCGCAAAACTATTAAAGAGAGATACAAACGCAAATGTAATTAAACTAATTGCAATTCATAGAAATCCTTTTGCTTTGTAATAGTAGAATGTAATTTCACATTATGATTTACTAGTTCATCACCATCTCTATATCCGATCGAGCCGACTTTTTTTACTAGCCTTTGGTGGTGAGATATTGCTAGCACATTAATAATTGAAATTAAAAGAGCTAAGAATAGAAAAAGAAAACATAAACTGATATGGTAGTTACCAAGCTCTTCTCGAAAGGTAGCGGATTTGCCACATTAAAAATTAATAAGTGTAAAAGAGAACCCAGCTGATGTGAATATTAAACTTATCAGTGAATGAAAATTCTCCAAAACTCGGTTATGTTCATCGAATATATCTTTTTCGATTTTTTCTTGTTATTTTGGATATCCATTTCTACCATACAGTTAACTCCATGATCAATTTTAGAATAAATGATATCCTTAATTAATCAGGATTTACGCAGTTGAACTCAGAATCAGTAGCATAAAACTTCTACTGGTTAGATTAACACTTTAGGTACAAAATCAAGTATAATAGACCTTGCAGTTGAGAATAATTTTTTAGACAACTGAAGATTTAATGTTATTTATTTCCCAGTTCAACTGCATAAATAATGTATAAGTCATATATTCTACTTTTTATATTAGATCTCTTTTCAATTCTATCAGGTTTTATGTCTAGAGGGTTTTAGGGTCCGTTGAAGTGCCATCACATGTTCTTGAAGTCCTTATCCCCGTCTAGGAATTACAGATTCATTTTCCGAGTCCGCAAAATGAAGGGGAATATATGAAACCCCTGTTGCCATTACAATATCTACATCTATCAATGCTTTGTAAATTGCTGTGTTGAGCCCATCCTCTGAAATTCTGGTATCACATAGTTTTCTATCCAGCATCTGACTTTGAACTGCACTCCAAATTATGTAAACCCGCATAAGAGAGCCTTTATAGGTTTATCATGCATGATCCAGTCTTCGTGCGCCAGATACTCATGAATCCGATTTCGAACATGCTCAACGTCATGGCCAAGTATACGATGACAAAGGTCTCAACACGAAACATCCTGTCAGATAGAAATCACTCCTGATAAGTTCATTGCTGATTACAGAATTATATATTGCTACCTTACGGTTATCTCTTATAAGAATCCAGTTGACCTCCAGGTGATATCTTTCACATCTCCCCAGATATCTAGCCTAGCTTTTCTATCCTTATATGGTCTTCAATTCGGAAGTGGCGATCAATTGAAGTTGCCTGATCAAATTTCCTTCCCTTTTCCTGTCAAAGCTGAGAGAAACATTATGTTCGGACACAAAATTCTCTTTTTCCAGGGATCAAGGATAATTATTTACTCTCATTTCCCCTATTTTTGCCATGATTTTTGATCCTATCACAATCTGCAACATGGAAATCCAGAATCGATTTGTAAGATCCGCAACACATGAATTCATGGCTGAAAAGGATGGAAAACCCACTTCAAGGTTAGGGGATCTTTACGAGGTACTTGCAAAAAATGAAGTCAAGTTAATTATAACTGGCTATTCTTATGTTCTTCCTGGAGGCCAGAGTGATATTTTCCAACAGGGAATCTATGAAGACCGTTTTATTGAAACCTACCTGAAGATAACTGAAAAAGTGCACAGATACAAAAGTAAGATAGTACTCCAGATAGTTCATGCAGGTAGGCAAGCAACTACTTCTGAAGAATACATGGTTCCAATAGCTCCTTCCAAAATAAAAGATGTATACTCAGCAGTTGTGCCGAGGGAAATGACCGAGCAGGAAATTCTGGAAGTAATCGAGGCCTTCACGATAGCAGCTGCCCGGACAAAAAAAGCAGGTTTTGACGGTGTACAGCTCCACTGTGCCCATGGTTTTCTTCTAAGTGATTTTATCTCCCCATATACAAACAGAAGGACTGATCGGTGGGGTGGCTCAGTGGAAAACAGAGCAAGAATAGTTACTGAGATTGTCAGGCGCATCAAAGAGCAGGCTGGATCTGATTTCCCTATCCTGGTCAAATTGAATGCAACGGATGCTTTTCGGCCTAACTCCCAGAGGACAGATATGAGAGTTGAAATTTCACAAGCTATTGAGACTGCAAAAGTTTTGGAGAAAGCTGGAGTTTGTGCAATCGAGGTTAGCGGAGGGCTAAGTAAGACAAGTGGGGTAGCCATAAGATTAGCTATTAACTCTCCTACCAAAGAAGCATATTTTAGAGAATATTCTAAAGCAATAAAAAAGGCCGTAAATATACCTGTAATCCTTGTAGGTGGCATTAGATCCCTTTCTGTAATGGAATATCTTCTCGAAAACGGATTTGCTGATATGGTTTCCATGAGCAGGACATTTATCTGCGAGCCTGATCTTGTTTTACAACTCAAATCCGGGAAAACTACAAAAGCAAGGTGTGTATCCTGTAATCTCTGCTTTGATATCGAGGGGATCAAGTGCAACTTCGAGTTTAATTGAAGTTCAGATACCATAAACTATCTATCAATCTCCCTTTTCAACTCTCGATAAACTTTGTTTTCGTATTTTTCGATTGTTTTTTCAACAAATTTTAACGTATATTTTATAAGAGAGAAGCAAAAGAAATAAACATGTAAAGCTAGTAAAAGGGATTTTGTGTTATACTTTTCTTCAAGGTCCACTAACTTGAAATCATGTATGAGGATCAGAATAATGTCTAAAGAAAACCACGTTGGCAATAAGATATGCCAGCTTAGAGAAGTCAAGGAAATGAGTGTTGAAGAACTGGCTGAAGCCAGTCAAAGCAGCGTGGAATTAGTTCAACAGTTAGAAAACGGAGATCTGGTGCCATCCTTAACGTCTCTTCTGAAGATTGCCCGAGCTCTAGGCACCCGCTTAGGTACTTTTTTGGATGATATGCCACAGAGCGGACCTGTTATTGTTAGGGCAGGATTACTTAAAAATGTGGTACGTTTTTCGGGTAAGGCTGAAATCCCAACGAAAAGTTCTCTTGAGTTTTATTCACCTGCCTCAGATAAAGCAGACCGCCATATGGAGCCTTTTATCATCGATATACATCCCTCTCCTAAGGTAAACCACAAACTCTCTTCCCATGAAGGAGAGAAATTCATCTATGTCCTTTCAGGGGAAATTGAGATTTTCTACGGGAAAGATGTTCAAAGGCTAAACTCAGGAGACAGCATTTACTATGACTCAATTGTCCCGCATGATGTACATGCAGCAGGAGAAGAGGATGCAAGAATTATGGCTGTGGTTTATGCTCCTGCATAAAGTCTCAGTCTGGATTGAATAGATTAAAAACTTAAAATATAATATCTGGAATCTATAGAGTTGATAAATATCAAAATACAAGTATTTCAAAGCACAGGAATCCAAAATGTTCAGTACAAATGTTAGTCCGCGATTTGGGGACATGGACGGGCTTGGGCATATAAATAATACTGTCCTCCCAATATGGTTTGAAACAGGAAGAAACCCCTTATTCCGGATATTTTCACCGGATCTTGATCTTAGTCCTGATGTATGGCATCTGATCCTCGTCAGGACCGAATTTGATTTTCTTCGTCAGATGTATTATAGGTCTGACGTGGAAATTAGGACTTTTATTGTGAAGATAGGAAACAGCTCCTTTACAGTTGGGCACGAAGCCTGGCAAGAAGGGGAACTCAAGGCCAGGGGTCAAGCAGTACTAGTCTATTATGACTTCAAGATCAAGAAATCAATGCCTCTTCCAAACAAGATTCGTGACATTTTGAAAACGCACATATCTCCTGCCATAGATACTGATGAAATGAATGTTGATTCCTCTTGTTCTATTTGAACGTTCTTGATATAAAGCCCGCAAAATGAGCTTCACAGCATTGAAAATATTTTTACTCCCTAGTAACATTTTGAGCATATCTTTGGATCATTGATAAAATCTTGAAAATTAGTATGTCTCCAATTCTTGGAAAAATGTGAAGAGAGTCTTAAGTTTACGATTTTCAACAACTAATGGACAAAAACAAAAGTTTCTAAAGGTAGAAAATGCAAGTAAGAGGCTGAAACCATGCTATTATTGAAAATTCCCTCGGGGAGTTCTACGAGAAACAAGTGACTTTAGATCCTGACCACGAGTTTGTCGTTTATCCGGACCGAAACCTGCGTTTTACTTACGGGCAGTTCGACGAAAGAGCTAATAACCTTGCTAAAGGGCTTCTTGCCATTGGGATAAAGAAAGGAGATCATGTAGGAATCTGGGCAAAGAACGTTCCGGACTGGCTTGCCTTTATGTTTGCTACTGCAAAGATCGGTGCAGTACTTGTTACTGTAAATACCGCTTATAAGAGCCATGAAGTCGAATACATACTCAAACAATCTAATGTGAAGACACTGGCTCTTATCGATAGTTTCCAAGATGTTGATTATCTCAGAATTATCTATGATTTGCTCCCTGAGCTCAAAAATTCAGACAGGGGGCGCTTGAAAAGCAAAAATTTCCCATGCCTGAAGAGTTTGATTTACATAGGTCAGGAAAAACATAGGGGCATGTTCAATAGCAGAGAGCTTATGCTTCTTGGCAGTCATTATCCCAATGATGAACTTCGGAAAATACTAACATGTTTGAACGGTGATAACGTTATCAATATGCAATATACTTCAGAAACTACTGGTTTCCCAAAAGGGGTTATGCTGACCAGCAAAAATATCCTTAACACTGGCCTTTTCATAGGCGACCGTCAGAAGTTCACCCAAAAAGATCGAGTTTGTCTACCTGTGCCCCTTTTTCACTGCTTTGGAATTGTACTTGGAGTCATGGCAGTCTTAACCCACAGAGCAACGCTTGTGATGCTTGAAGTTTTCCGAACTCTAGTTGCTAGATGCAGTCCAGAAAGAAAGATGTACAGCTCTCTACGGCGTACCTACGATGTTTATGCTGAGTACAACCACCCAATGTTTAATATGTGACCTTTCTTCCCTCAGAACCGGGATCATGGCTGGCTCGATATGTCCTGTGGAAGTTATGAAAAAAGTCATGACACAGGTATGAACTGTTATCAGATTACTAGTGTCTACGAGCTTACAGAAGCTTCCCCTGGTATGACCCAGACTGTTGTTGACGATCCTGTTGAGCTTAGAGCTGAAACCGTAGGTAAGTCTTTCCCTGAAATAGAGGTAAGAGTTATTGACCCGAGTACCAATAAACAAGTGCCTACAGATACGGTTGGGGAAATTTGTTGCCGTGGGTACAATGTAATGAAAGGGTACTACAAGATGCCTGAAGAAACTAAAAAAGTTATCGATGAAGATGGCTGGCTTCATAGTGGAGACCTCGGAACCTGCGATGAAAAAGGTTACTATAGGATCACTGGCCGAATGAAAGATGTGATTATTAGAGGAGGTGAAAACATTTATCCCCGAGAGATTGAGGAGTTCTTGCATGGAATTCCAGGAATTAAAGATTCACAGGTGGTAGGCATCCCTGACAAGAAATATGGAGAAATCGTGGGAGCCTTTGTAATTCTCAAAAAAGGTATAGAACTAACAGAAGATGACATCAGAGATTATACTTCTAGCCGAATCTCTCGCTATAAAGTCTCAAAACACGTTTTCTTTGTAGATAATTATCCCCTTACAGCAAGTGGTAAAATCCAAAAATATAAGGTTAGGGAATTAGCGGTAGAGCTCCTCAAAAAAACTGAAGAATTTGTAGTTAATTCATTCTATCAATATAATATCGATATCCTTTTTCCATTAAATTCTCAACGGATTCATTTTCTTGCCCAGCTCCAAAAAAAGAATAAATTTCTTCAAATAGCTGGTCCAAGCAAATGAAAGTACTTTTCATCTTATCTTCTATGACAATTTATTTAATAATTAACTGGAGCAAATAGGTTGCCTGATACTTGGTTCTCAAAAATTTGTCTAAAATTGATCCTGAATTGCCAACGAGAGCTTAAATGTGACATTGATAAACAACGATTTGCATTTCCATTATAGTTACAGTTGAAATCCTCTAATTAAAGCTACCATTTCCATTCTAGCAATTAGCTGCACTTACTGTAGCTGTAACGGTTGCTATAAAAAAGACTACAAATAATAGACTCAGTGTTTTTTTTTGTTCTGTAAATATTTGTTTTTCCATTTGAAGACCAAATATAAATTTGCATACAGTTGAATATTAGCAGAAATGGGTAGACTGTTAAAGAATACAATCTTAGGTTCCGTTGCAAAAAATCCTTTCTAATGATACAATAGAATAAAAAGAAAACCAAAGATAGTAACATGCTATCTAATTCCTTTAAATGGAAGCATTATGAAGGGGAAATTATCTTATTGAATGTAAGATGGTACTTAAAATATGCATTAAGTTATAGAAATTTAAAGGAAATGATGGCATAAAGGGGAGTAAAAGTCGACCATACAACAATCATGAGATGGGTACATCAATATTCCCCTGAAATAGAAAAGAAGATAAGAAGACATTTAAGACCAACAAATGATTCGTGGAGAGTTGATGAAACCTATATCAAAGTAAAAGGTAAATGGAAATATTTTTACCGAGCAGTTGACTCAAATGGAGATACAATTGATTTCATGTTAAGTTCAAAACGAGATAGAAAGGCAGCGAAGAGATTCTTTAAGAAAGCTTTAAGTTCTAATCATAATCAAATTCCAAGATTAATAACCGTTGATAAGAATCCAGCTTATCCACCTGCTATAGATAAACTAAAAATTGATAAAATACTACCTAAAAACGTAGGCATTCGACAAATCAAGTATTTGAATAACATTATAGAACAAGATCACAGATCTATAAAGAGAATCGTTAATCCAATGTTAGGATTTCAGTCTTTTCGATCTGCTAATAAGACTTTAAAAGGAATTGAAGCTATAAATATGATCAAAAAAGGACAGGTAATCGATCTAAATTACTCTGTTCTTAATGAAGTCAAATACATTAATCAATTATTTGATATAGTTTTATAATGTTAGTACATTTTCCTTGAATGTTTTGATTTTTATTAATCACTTATAGATTTACATATTTTGTTGAAGTTTTTGCAACGGAACCCCTCCCAGACATCATGAAAAGCACACAAGGTCAAGGGCACATGGCTTACTTCAAGCTGTCTTTTCGTATCCCTTAAATCTTACTGCGGTTTATTCAACTAATTGCTGGGCTGGCGTTGATTCCTGATTATAATTCTCGTTTATGGTGAACCTATTAGTTAACTCAATCCCTTGTCCCTTTTAAGTAAAGTTCTCCATCTAACTGGTCGACAAGAGAAGTTACTGCTCCATCAGAGGTATCAAGATTTTCAACACAAAGATCTTAGTTATCACCCCATTAATCAATGTTAAAAATTAAGTAAAGAAATTAAATGTTGTTTTTCCAAAATGTCACTACTATATTTTACTAGTCCTAAAACTGGAACTTTTGAATATAATCCACAATCAGGAACGGTACTGAATGTAGGTATGCAACAAACATTGAATACTGCTTTTACACCAACTGATAACGTTAATTATACAACAGTTTCAGCAAGTGTTTTTATTAATGTGCTCAATACTACACAGGTGACTCCTACAATCACCTGGAATAAACCAGCTGACATAACATATGGTACAGCATTAAGCAGCAATCAGCTAAATGCAACTAGTCCTGAATCTGGAAGTTTTACATATAATCCACCACCAGGAACGGTATTAAGTGCAGGTCAAAACCATCAACTGGCTACGATTTTCACACCAACTGATACTGCAAACTATACAACGGCATCAGCAACTGCTTTGATCAATGTCCTGACTCCTACGCAGAAAATCAATCAAATGATTACTTTTGTACAAGGTATAACCACTCCTAGTGAGCTGGATGAAGGATCATCTTATGAACTAACAGCTATGCTCCGAGCTTCAGAAAAAAAGTCTAGATGAAATGGAACGCGAGCCAACGGGAGGTATGCTGGCATTAATTACTAACTTAATACTTTTACTGGTAAGGTAAAAGAGTGCATCAATAATGGTCAACTTTCATCAAAAAAGGGCATATATTGATTAATGTAGCAAATGATATAATTAATTATGTAAGAAATCAAGTTAGGTAAGCAGAATTTATTCGGAAGGAATATACAACACGCCTAAAAACAAGAATTATGCAGTCTGTTAGCAGAGCGAGTTAAATAGTTAGAAAAAATAAGTCTTAAAGCATCGAGTTGATAATTCCACTAACTACACAAACAATATTTTATTGTTGTTAATTTCATGTTGATAGATGTAATCTCCATGCATAATTTAAAAGGGTTGGTCACTAATTTTCCAGGGCAATAATGAAATTCTTTAAGGTAATCAGTATTGCCCGATTTCTTTTTTGATCTTCTGTAGCAATTATTGTTTGTCCTTCAATTCATTAACTTTCATAGATCCAAATTCCTAAATATTGAATACAGCTACTAACTATCAAATATACTTTCAGGTACCATCACAGCTATAGAAAATAAAGAAGCTGGCATAATCTATAAGTTTGGTTACTATGGAGGCAAAACTGAAATACAGGATATAACTTCTGGAATACAAAGGGCTTTTGATGCCGAAACTGGTAAATAAATGTGTGAATTCAATTATAGGAGCCCAAATTAGCATAGGTGGACCATCTATAGGAGCCGGTATGCTATTGATATCCACAGAAAACATATGGAAGCCGCAAACTTTGGGGGCTACACGTTGCCTTCGGACTTCCAAAAGAGTAAATGATTATACAGCTCGAGAGGCATAAAAGGATCCTCTCAAAGATCTTTTTGTGGATACTCACTTTATTGAAATTTTAAGTTAAAAACTTGAGAAAGCATTGGAATTGGAATCAATAAGACTTGGGGGTTGCCATAGAAAACTTTGAAAAGCCTAGATATTCTCTGCCGAATACTCATGAAAAAAAGTTTTCCTGAAAGGTATTACTTCCAAGGAGGATATAAGATATCAAATACTGATTTCATAGCATGGAGAATAACTATGATTGAAACTAGAGAGATAGCGAAAGTCCTTAAGAGCAAACCAACAATTGAAGGGGCTGGGGTCCACCTCAAAAGAGCATTTGGATTCAGCCAGGTTCCCATGTTTGACCCTTTTTTGCTCCTTGATGATTTTAGGTCCGATAATCCAGAGCATTATCTCAAAGGGTTTCCTTGGCACCCTCATCGTGGTATAGAGACAATTACCTATGTTCTTCGTGGTGACGTAGAACATGGGGACAGCATGGGAAATAAGGGGATTATTTCATCAGGTGACGTACAATGGATGACTGCAGGAAGCGGAATAATCCACCAAGAAATGCCCAAAGGAAATCATGATGGCTCAATGTACGGATTTCAGCTATGGGCTAATCTCCCCAAAACCCACAAAATGATGGAACCACACTATCGGGATGTGAAGAGTGATCAAATTCCTATAGTATCGTTGCCTAATGGCACGAAAACCAGGGTCATTTGTGGAAGTGCAGGTGGTAGACAAGGGCCTGTGCGAGATATAGTCACTGATCCTGAATATCTTGATATAACCGTTCCAGCTGGATTGGAGTTCGCTCATCCTACCAAGCGCAAGCACACCGTTTTAGCATATATCATAGAGGGAAAAGGGTACTTCTGCAAGGAGAAAAAACCATTTTCCTACGAAATGGAAGGAATCAACTATTTCGACATGAAGCAAGACCCCTGCCTGGTAAACGGAGATCTTGTCCTCTTTGGCGATGGTGATCAAGTTATGGTCTCAACTGAAGGAGAGCATGTAAGGTTCCTGCTAATATCGGGAAAGCCCATTGGTGAACCGGTTGCTTGGTATGGTCCTATTGTAATGAACACGCAAGATGAGTTACGCATCGCTTTTGAGAAACTCGACAATGAGACTTTTATCAAGCATAAAAGATCTTACTGAAAAGGGAGGGTTTAGAGTTGGATTGGGTGTATAGAGCAGATTTGACAGAAAATTATACACTCTACCTTTAAGATTGATCTTCATTGCTTTTTTAGGAAAAATCTCAATGTTAAAAGGATTTCGATAAGCCACAATTTTTGGTTGTTTGTTTCTAATCCATACATAAGCAATTTGTGGAAATTTGAGGTTTATCGAGGTTCTTTTAAGTTTGTGAAGATCTCCAAAAATAATAAAAATATAATTAATATAAGCTCATGTTTTGGTTTTACAGCATTTCATGGGGAAGTCAATTCATTCTGAAATTCTTATTAAAACATGAGTAATATTAAAATGTTGTTCTATTTTGAAATATTTTATGTAGAAGTAAATTTTGTTCAGAAACTATTTTTTGTATAATTCATTTGAAATAAATAAGGGGATAATTGTACATTGTGACTTAAAGTGAACAAACAAAGCTTAAAGCGAACAGATAAAAAGTGAAATGTAACTGTAGGATGCATTAATATCAAAATAATAGTCGAGAGTTTCGATAAAACTCGATTTCAATAAATGCTTACATTCACTTATATAAACAATTAACCAAAAATTTGGATTTATTGAAATCCCCTATTGGATATTAATTATTAATTTATATATTAAATTTTGAGAGACGAAGATTCACATGGCTAAAAATGAAATGTTATATGAAATCAAAAAAGTAGAAGAGGATGTGAAAAAAATGATTGGTGATAGGAGTTTGAGAGGAGGTTCTCATGATTAAGGCAACTCCTGCACCCGGTAACACTCTGCTGTCACCCGACAATCATGTGCTAATGATGATTGACCATCAATCGCAAATGGCTTTTGCAGCGAAGTCTATTGATCCGGTAATGCTTCGCAATAATACCGCCCTTGTGGCGCATGCCTCCGCTATATTTAAAATCCCCCCGTTCTCACGACTGTGGCAGAGAAATCGTTCTCTGATCCCATGTTTGATGAGATTAAAGAGGTTTATCCTAATGTCGAGGTCATTGATCGCACGACGGTAAACGCATGGGAGGATAGCCGTATCACGGACCGCATCAATAAATACGGGAAAGACAAAATCGTTATGGCTGGACTTTGGACCTCAGTTTGCGTTGCGGGTCCCGCACTTTCGGCAATTGATCAAGGTTTTGAAGTGTATGTAATAGCCGATGCCTGCGGCGATATCACGGACGAAACGCATGAGAGGGCTATGGAACGTATGATTCAACGCGGCATAAGGCCGATGACATCGATGCAATATTTGCTTGAGTTACAGCGGGATTGGGCGCGTGTTGGTACCTACGAAGCCGTTACTGGCCTCATAAATAAACGGGGGGTACCTATGGGATTGGCATTGCCTATTTAAAGGCTATTGGTGGCGGACACTAATATTTGACAACGCTAACCTGAAGAGGGGTTAAGCACTTCGGGTTGATAGCTCTATCAGAACCGTTAAAGAAGTTGTTGCCATTGACGGCAAAACGATGCGCAAGGCACGACAGGACGGTAGACACGAGAAAGCTCTGCCCGTTCTTTCTGCCTATGCTATAAAGCAAGATTGTTTATAGGTCAGTGCTGTGTTGATGGAAAAAGCAATGAAATAGGGTAACCTGAACTGATTTTTGCGCCCCAAATTGCGTCCCAAATGTGTGAGACTTCCTGATTTAATATGGGCCCATAAGAATCAGAAGATCGAGAAGCCCGTCGTAAAATAGGTGCTTCTGCTCATTCTAGAGCAAGATAAAAGACGAGGTAATGGATACCCTACCATCGGACGAGAAGACTGCCAAGACACGTGTAAAACGGCGGAGATATTACTTGTTAAGATTGGTGGTTCTGCCATAAAAAACTTTGAAAATATTGGGACATAGTGAAGCTGAAAGATGATGATCACGCCGGAAAATGCAGCGCTATTGCTGATAGATCACCAAGTAGGCCTCATGCAGTTGGTACGAGATATGACTCCAGAGGAGTTTAAAAATAATGTAGTGGGTCTGGCCAAAACAGCAAAGATTTTTGATCTTCCAGTAATCCTAACTACCAGTGTAGACTGGGGACCAAACGGCACTGTTCTTCCTAAATTGAAGACCCCCTGTTCCCAGATGTAGAAGTCATTCGTCGTCCAGGTGTTATCAATGCCTGGCGCTGGCCAACATTTAGGAAAGCTATTGAGAGTATTGGACTAAGGAAGCTCATAATCGCCGGGATCAGTGATTCAACATGCTTGCAGTTTCCTTCATTAGATGCGGTTCTTGAGGGCTTTGACGTCCATGCTGTCATAGATGCGAGTGGAACAGTGAGTGTTCTTGAACGTGAGGCCACCATAGCAACTCTTGCTCCGGCGGGTGTGGAAGGTGCGTAACTGGTGGTCAATTGGTGCAGAACTTCAAGCTGATGGCGCATAGATGAAGCAAAAGGATGGCCTTATGCTTTGGTATTTAGAGTGCATCTGCCCAGTTAGGGTCACTTGCTGGATACAGCGACGGCCTATAGCAATGGACAGATGGTCCCTCCAGAGAAGAAAGTTTAATTTATGGTTACACTCAATAAATACCCTTTATTATTCTATCCCTTTTTATTCCTTTATCGACGCTTTGAGTCTGAATGGATTAAAAATTTGGTAGAAAATGCCTTTCACTGAAGCACAAGAGCTGTTTTCATTATTCTTTGCAATTTATTTCGCTCTGATAATAGACCGCTCTCATGAAACATATAAACCTTGGGACACTTATAATGCCTGGAAAGGAAAGTCTCATAATATTAATCGTTTATTAATGGCATGGATTATTTTATTCATAGTACCACTATCCCAGTTTGCAATTTTATTTGCTCTTCTTGGATTAATTGATGTTCGATTCGATATGACTATAAGAGGCAGTTTAAATGTTGCTTTAATCGGCTTGGGTTCATTTTTTGAATTTGGTTACTTCAGAGTATATGAAGCTTTTTTGCATAGATATCCAGAATCTTTTTTCGTAGATGAAGAAAGGATACAAAAAGAGCGCTTCATTCGTCCTGTTTTTTGGGCTCACTTTATACCTGGAGCTTTATATGTCATCCTATCCACTTTGCTGGTACTAATAGCAGTTTATCATTGAGACTAGCCCAAAATTCATTTTAGTGTTAATCATTTAGACTTTTCAGAGACGAGCCTTAGTTGGTAGGACAGACAGAGACGTCGGTGGACTCCTTGACAAGATTAAGGGATTAAAAATGGAAGAAGAAAAACGGATACAAAATATGAGAGAGATGGAGATATGCTAAGAAGCAGTAGTGGAAAGAAGGCTCTTAAGTTCAGCATAGATAAATCAAAGTTTGATTACTGGTCACTCTTTGATAAGGAGTTTATCTTCTTGAAGGACGCATAATCTATGCACAAAGACAACTGATCCTTTTATTTCCCAATTTTCCCTTTTTTCCAAAATATTCCCGTTTTTTTCCCATTAAAACGTAATCATTTGACAGTTTGTTCCCAAAACCCGAAAATGCAAGAAGAAAATAGAAAAATATATTTTTCGGACATTCTAAACTTTAGGTTAGTACTTTAGAATATCATATATCATTTTTTTATTTTGGGAACATAATTCCCTTTTTTTGTGATTTTAATTCCACTGTTATTGTTTTTATATTATTTTTAATGGGAATATAATAGGAATATAGCGGGAATAATTGGAACTATTGGGAATATAAATACGGGAGACTCACTTTTAATAAGAAGTATATAGGAACGAACATTATAAAGCCTAGAATATCACAGTTTCGATTTATGATTTATCCAATGTAAGATACTCCGACCCTACTTAAGAAAATGCCTTTTCTAGTTATTTCTTAAATTTTTTAGCTAATATTTAAAAGCAATATAGTTATGTAAAACTGCGGTAGACTAGAGTTTTTTCCAGCTAGCTTCTAACTATAAAATTGTCCATATCCTGCAGACTTTAAAGAACTAGTAGTTACACAGTTGCTATATAATATCGAATACAGAAAACCTGATCAGGATTAGTGAGATTTAGACCATTGTGTATGTACCGTTGCTGTTTTTAAATTTAACAACATAAGACGGAGCAGAATTTTTCATTTGATTGTCGATCATAACAGAATCTTTGACTGAGTTTAATGATGGCACAAAACCGTTTCTGATATTGGAAATCGGAACAGAATTATTGGAAATCGGAACAGAATTTTTACCCAAATAAGATGAAGGAACTAAACTGCCCATTAGATAAGAAATTGGAATAGGACCGTTACTTGACCCTGATGACGGAATATGAAGTTCTATGATATGCAATTTCGAAATAGAAACTTTTGCTGAAACTGTTATCAGGTCAATAATTTTGATATAACCACTAATTGGACTTGACGAATCAACAAAATATTTGCTTTCATTTGATTGCAGAACAGAATATTTGCCTGTGTATGATGAGGGAGCAGAATTGTTTGTGAGATTAGAGCTTCCACTTACCAATTCAAATGTCAATGATACTACAACAAAGACTAGTATTGAGACTGTTAAGATTTTATTTATTTCACCAAGTATTTCTTTTACCATCCATTTACTCCTAAATATTTGCTTATCTAAGCATATGCCTGATAGTCTCTATTTTGAAAAGGACTCATAGGTGAAAAATAAATCATATTTTTTAACTAAAAATTAATACAAGTTTTATTTGATATTATATATTTGTGGATTATATAGTAGCAATATAATATCATCAAACATAACTTTTAAGTGTATAATCTATGTATTAACAGTCATACTATATAATTAAAAGCGAACGTTAGATTAGAAATATAGCTATGCGATTTATAATATTTAACTGAACAAAAAAATCTTCAAATTTGGTCTTATTAAATAAAAAATTTATGGGAAAATTGTTTGGCTAATTTAGCTTCTCAATTACATGAATACCTGCTCTGAAAACTATAATAGTTATTTTAAATAATGCGATATTTTGTGCGTAAATATATGTTTTTTAACTATTCAACCTGGAGAAAAAAATGTCAACAACCATCTTTACTGAGATTAATTGATCCAATTTCGGTGGGCGGATTTTTATATTATCATTGCTTTGAACTTGTTTAATTTCTCAGTGCCTATTTTAAGTCCATTTCACCAAGAGAAACAAAGCAAATATTCCTACTAAGATACCCAAAAATGCAACATCAATAATGACCTTAACTATAAAATATACTGATTGCTTCATCTTAATTTTGTCATTAAGCATGTAAATAACAACCACTTTCTGGTCAAAAGTCATCAATTACTTAGTTTTTTTATTAATTTAAATGATCAGGTTGATCTTAGATGTCAAAAAGGTGATTTTGTAGCCGCAGGGGAAGAGAACCCTGCAGCTTGCCGGAAGTCTGATGCAAGGTACTGGAATACCTATAGGATATAACAAGATGTGATTTAAGATATACTTTCTGCATATGTACTATATAGTATAGTTTGAAATAAATAGTGTATGATAGAAGTGCAATCCTAGCTAAAAATCAAAAGAATTATCTCCTTTATCTTTAGTTATATATGCTTAAAATAATAAAAAGGTATAGAAAATATCTTGAAGTCACTTACCATGCTGCTGAATTTTAATCATGGGGAATTAAATTGGTCGGAAAATGACTTAATCTGGGGTTACTAGTGAGACTTTTATTAGAAGTCCGCATTATCATTACCTTTGTAAAAAAAATGGCTCATTGCATCTGAAAATGGCTTATTTTTTGATTTTACATGTATAACTCCCGCCTGTATGTATAAGATAACGAAGGAAAGACTAAAAATGAGAGTGAATAAAGCTCTAAATGAGCTCAATAATTAAAAAGGGGGTTATTCTAACCCCTGTATTTTTATCTTTTTTGTCTATACCGCTTTCTGCACTTGTGGGATCTGGTAAGTCCCATTTAATATCTTGGGACTTGGTAGATACATTCTCAATATCAGTGAGAAATCTCCTTTAGGTGCAGTCAGCCAATTTGATTCCTTCCCAACTGGTTCTTCGTGTTGAATGTAGATATTCAGGGAACCATCTGGATTATACATAAGTCCGATTGTCTGATCGCCTAGTGAGTAGTGATTGATAGGATTCGGTACGAACAAGAAAGTGGTCGCATTGTACATGCTTAATGACCAGAAGGCATCTACAGGCGGCATATTGTCTTTGTCGAAATGCACTATGTACTTGTTGGCACCTTTCAAGGGTTGTCCATCTATGCCAGTGTTTGTCTTTGCGTAGATCGCTTCTTCAGGGACATTAGCTCCTAATCCGCCTTCAGTAATGGCTGCACGTATCAGATAATTATAGCCATAGGTTCCAATATTGGTATTATACGTCCAACCATTGATGTAGAACCCTTTAGAGTTCTTTAAAGTGCTTTTCACGATTTGCTCCCCGTCCTTGATTGCCCGAGCAAGCCCATCAGCAATAGCTGAATCTAGGTTTGTTCCATAGGGTGTCTCATTCTTATCCAAGCTGATTCGATCGAAGACTGCCATGAGAGCTGCTTCTCCCGCTAGTTGCGGATTATTCTTCAGGGCAACCCGCAGTTAAACAGTATGTTATCTTGTGCATTAGGTGAAACTACAGCTTCCTTAAAGTCAGCAAGTGTCTCATTTTTAGCTGAGACCGTTGGCTTCCCGTACTGGCTCAGTGGTGTTAGAGTGAACTGTTTTTGTAGTGTTAGCACGTTGTACAGGTCAGACTCACCCTTAACCAGTATTCTACCAAGGATCCAGACAGTATTAGTCGGCGATTTAATCACCTGGAATCTTGTGGGCAGGCTGCCGTTCCAGCCAGGTCCAACAATGGCAAAATTGCCTTCTCCTGTGCCAGTGGTTCGTTTACCCACGCTGTTAAAGGTGTTCGTATATGCGTCAAGCATCTGCTGGACATAGTAACGTCCATTGGTGTCCGGTACATGCAGTACTATCGGTTCCGTTCCCAATTCGAGAAATGCAGTATTGTAAAGCGTATCTGCGTTAGGTGTAACGACATCTGTGAAGCTGGCATTGACAAGGTGTGTAGAGTAAGTAGCCCATCTGATTTACCGGGGCGTGTCCCATTCCAGGCGTTGTGACAAAGAGATTTTCAGTCCGCTGCATCATTACTGGAGCAAGACCATAGATGTAAGCTTGGACGGCTATAGTATACGAATCGTTCTCAACCGCTTAGTAATCCCCATCAGTTGTACTGATTGCAGTTGTAAACGGTACTAGCAATAATAAAATAATCAATGAGCATACAAAAATGTTTATTGCCACTTTTAACTTACCAAGACTAATTTTTAGTATTTCTGACATATCTATTACCTTCCAATCGTTAATGTACCAAAAGAGATTATGTGAATTTCTTGGCGATAGCTATCTGAAGCCCATAGCCTGTATGCTTAAATGCACCGGAAAAGCTCTAAACTATATATGAACATAATATATTATTATCTTAATTTAATAATAATAAAGATAGTTTCTAAATAAAGTATTATTCATCGTTACCAACTTTATTTAGTCTGTTAGCTTACTCCAATGTACCTAAAAGACTCAAGAAAATACTCGAAATCTCCCTATAATCGTTCATTTTTGATATAATAGCCAAAAGGTCGGCTACTTCATGTATCAAATAACTAAGTAAATATTTAAAATAAGACTTACGTATATTATTAACGAGAAGTCAGGTTCCGTTGCAAAAAATCCCTTCTAATGATACAATAGAATAAAAAGAAAATCAAAGATAGTAACATGCTATCTAATTCCTTTAAATGGAAGCATTTTGGAGG
The DNA here is from genome assembly GCA_963733675.1 of uncultured Methanosarcinaceae archaeon. Classification (GTDB taxonomy): domain Archaea; phylum Halobacteriota; class Methanosarcinia; order Methanosarcinales; family Methanosarcinaceae; genus Methanosarcina. Next base: position 394,215 of record CAVTET010000003.1, read on the forward strand.
GAAAATTATCTTATTGAATGTAAGATGGTACTTAAAATACCCATTGAGCTATAGAAATTTAAAGGGAATAATGATAGAAAGAGGAATTCAAGTTGATCACAGTACTATAATGAGATGGGTACATCAATATTCCCCTGAAATAGAAAAGAAGATAAGAAGACATTTAAGACTGATAAATTATTCGTGGAAAGTTGATGAAACCTATATCAAAATAAAAGGTAAATGGAAATATCTTTACCGAGTAGTTGACTCAAATGGAGATACAATTGATTTCATGTTAAGTTCAAAACGAAATAGGATAGCAGCGAAGAGATTTTTTAAGAAAGTATTGAGTTCTAATCATAACCAAATTTCAAGAGTAATAACAGTTGATAAAAATGCAGCATATCCGATAGCTATGAATGAACTGAAAAATGAGAAGAACTTGTCTAAAAACGTTGAAATTAGGCAAGTGAGGTACTTGAATAACATTATAGAACAAGATCAGAGATCTATAAAGCGGATAATTGCTCCAATGCTAGGTTTTCAGTCTTTTCGATCTGCTGATAAGACCTTAAAAGGAATTGAAGCTATGAATATGATCAAAAAGGGACAAGTAAATGATCTAAATTACTCTGTTCTTAATGAAGTCAAATATATTAATCAATTATTTGGTATAGTTTTATAATGTTGGTACATTTTCCTCGAATATTTTGATTTTTATTCATTACTTATAGATTTACATGGTTATTTTGAAATTTTTGCAACGGAACCCAAAAAACTCATCGTTTTTAGGATATTTGAGTTCAGACTCATTAGAATTTTTGTGTCACTCGAGAACTCTTTTCTACTCAAGTAATATATAATGCTAAGGATATAAATAAGATTGATAAAATTCGTTTTAAAATATATCAATAATATCCATTTGAAATTAATTAGGTAATCTATTATGTTAATGTGACTACTACATTCTCAAATCATCTTGATTCCTATTTATGGATTTAAACCTTCTTGTCCTGATTCAAAATCTAATATTTAAAATTTATTTATAATATTTGTCATAAAGTTTAGAATTTAATGAACAGTAGATCTTTTGCAACGAAATATGTGCCTAATATCACTAAATCGTCATGAAGTTTTGGTTTTGACAACCGAAAGTGCAACAATCGAATGGATATACTAATAGTTACAAAAAATCGGAATTAAGCTGTTTGAATTAAGTTTTTTGTGAACTAGGGGGACCAAATTATAACTGAATAGGAAGAGCCTATCGGAACTACCGCAAATAGGAAGCACTGTTAGAATGGAAAAGTTTAAAGATTATTAAAAAGTTATGTGTATTAAGATTTTTTTTATGAATTATAAACAAGACAGAATAAGGAAAAAAGAAATGAGATACACAAAATTTTGTTCTTCAATAGCCTTTGTTTTTGTTTTTATTTTATTATCACCTACGGCATTGGCAAGTAGTACGGACTCTGAATTTCCTCAAATAATTGTTCAAAAACAATCTGAATTTCTAACTGCTGATCTCAGCGCCAATGTTACTAATGGAAATCATACCTTAAAAGATATGGAATCAAAAGATCTAGAGACAAATGTAAATAAAGTCCCAAATAAAGATAAAGTTATTCCTGTAGCAAACTTTTCATCCAATGCTAGTAGTGGCTATGCTCCTCGTTCGGTCCTGTCTAAAGACCTTTTACAGAATGCGACATTAAGGAGCTGGGACTTCAAGAATGACGAAACTGCTGATTCAAGTGATAAGATACCAGTTTACGTGTACAAAACCGCAGAAAACGATATCTTTAACACTACAAAGAAAAATGGAAACAGTACAAATTCAAAACTCTCTGCAATGACAGTTTTTAATCCTACTGATCCAGTATTTCCTATAGCAAACTTTCACGCAAATGTCACTAGCGGCAATGCTCCTCTTTCTGTGCAGTTTACCGATCTCTCACAAAATGTAACCGGAAGAAACTGGAACTTTGGTGACGGAAATGATTCTATTGAACAGAATCCAAAGCATATCTATTCTGCAAAAGGTAATTATACCGTTAATCTGACAGTAAATGATAATAATGGCACAAATTCAAAAATTCTAGAAATAATCGTTCACGAAGGATCCAATAACGATAAAATTCTTCCTGTTGCAAACATTGCCTCAAATGTTACTAGCGGATATGCTCCTCTTTCCGTCCTATTTACAGACCGTTCGCAAAATGCAATCGTTTGGAACTGGAATTTTGGAGATGGAGGTACTTCAACTGAGCAAAATCCAATGCATACTTACTCTACAGAAGGGACCTATACTGTCAACCTTGAAGTAAGCAATTCAAATGGAACTGCCTCAAAAACTGTTACCATAACTGTGCAGAATCATGTCAGCACTGAGAGTAGTAGTGATGGAAGTATCGTTAGTAGAAGCAGCCACAGTAGCGTTGAAACTGGTCATGGTGGAGATAATGGAGCCGGTGACTCTTCTGAGCCTAAAAGTAATGTTTTGACTAGAGAAATTTCAGAGGCTTTCATTACAAATGGAAAAACTGCGAAGTTTGATTTTATTAAGAACACTACTTCTGTCATATATGTGAAATTTGATTCAAAGAAGACCACTGGCAAAACAACAAACACCATCGAGATATTGAAAGAGAAATCTACACTTGTTTCAGGGCTGCCGTCTGGAGAAATCTATAAATATCTTAATATATGGGTTGGAGACAAAGGATTTGAAATTCCAAATAATATCGAAAATCCGGCCGTATGCTTCAAGGTAGAAAAATCGTGGATACAGGATAAAAATATAAATCAGTCTTCTATATTTCTGAACAGATACAGCGAGAATAAATGGAATCAGCTTCCAACCAGTCTATCAGGAAAGGATGACAAGTACCTCTATTTCATAGCCAAAACCCCAGGGTTTTCTCCATTTGCGATAACTGGTATGACGAAAGCAGAAGAACCTATGACTGGAAAACAGAAATCTGAGCAGAAAGGAAGCAATAACATATCAGTTATTGGAATGATTTGTTTGATAGCTTGTCTACTTGCTATATTCCTTTATAAAATAGATCAAAAGGAGTGAATTTAAAACATAATGAATCAGATATGATTGTATTCGTTAGTTATTTCCACCTTCCTAAGATATCACACTAATGTAATCTATTTTTTCAATATTAAGCGGTTAATAAATAATATAATTTATACTAAATTATAGTTAGCAAATATGCAACCAAATTTTATATTTATGTACACCTGCAAAATCTAGGATGTATTTTTATATTTTTTGGAAAAAGGTACACATATGTTGTAAACTATAGAGGGTTTCGATAGACTCTGATTTTCACAAATCATTACATGTCATTTATAAGCATGGGCCGAAATTTAGGAATTTATCGAAATCCTCAAAGTTTTATGAGGCTAAAAGAAGCAGATCCATTTTATGAAAAATCAAAAAAACACTATCATATAAATATATGGTGTTTCCAAGCAAATCCCAATGCGATTTATACATGACCTGATGCTGCATTCCTCAGACATGTTTCCCAATCATCTGGATGCTCTGTATTGTCACATTGCCACTCAAATTCACGCCTTGCAAGCTTGATAGTTGCTCTGGCCTTCTTGAGTGGAACTAATTCTGCACTATCATCGTATAACACATTTAAACAGCTTACAACATCAACAATAAAACTTTCTAAACTTTCTGGTCGTATAGATTCGTTCTTTGCATGTGTTTCTGCACATCTAGCGAGATATTCTGCAAGTACACTGATCAGTTTCTCATCACGCATGGTTCCACTCCTTTGTGCGACAAATGGGAAATCTACTTTGTCACACTGGATTTCAGATTTGGATAATTACTACAGTACAATATTTGTTAATGTGCAGGCGTATATTGCTTAATCCAGCCCAACATACCTGTTAATCATCATTTCCAGAATATTGAAATCGAAAAAGCTGATCAAACTAATATACGAGCGTCTAGAACAGGCTTTAAATCCTATTTTCCAAAGGATGGCGCCTGAAATACTCTTAAAGTATTTTTTTGTGATTTAAAGGGTTTCTAAATCGCTTAACTTGAGATAAACTTAGAGATCTGTGTTTCTGCTATTTAGGGGCTTTTACAGGTTGTCTTGCTATAATGCAAGTCCAAAGTATGCTCACAACATTTGACTTTTAAACAATTTTTGATCACAAATTCCCCACTTATGGTTCATAAAGACAAAAATTAACCCGTTTTTCATATATACTTAAGTATTTTCACAAACATCGCCACCGACTAAACAATAAAATGGGCATTTTATACCTAGAAGCCATTTCTGTAGTCAGCAATGATAAATGATTTCTTTAGAAATACTCACATACTCACATTTCGAATCTCATTTTCTACTCAGTTTACACTTTTTTCTTGTGCAGGCAAGTCCAGAAAACGGGTGTACATGAGCAATGAATCTTAAAATGAATATGAACCAAATAATGAGGCAAGTCCAAAATATAAAAGGACGTTTACTTTCAATAATCTTTCTATTTTTCTCTTTATTTATGAAGTCTTTTTAGGTAGTTTGATCCAAAAGAGGAAACTAATCGGCTCATAAACCGCCTAACTTAATCATATAAGAGAAAGTGATTTGGAGTACCGGACTAATAAATATATGGCTTTTCGCTATTTCGAATGGATAATTTAAAATCAGTTTCTAAATTCGACACAATATATGTGATATTTGGAAAGTCTTTATGAGCAAGAGTATTTTAACACGTGGGAACCTGTAAATTAAATTCTTAATTAAAAAGCTCAAAAATCACTAGATTTTTGAACTTAGTCTAGAGGTAGAATCAGGTCTGAACAATTAAATGCCAAGAAACTAAAGTTAGAAGATTTGATTGAATACCAAGAAGGAAACGTGGTAAGCAGAAAAATTATCCATAAAAGCACAGGAACCGTAACAATATTTCCCTTCGATAAGAGAGAAGGATTAAGTGAACATACTGCCCCCTTCGATGCCATAGTTCAGCTAATAGATGGGAAGGCCGAAATAACTATCTCCGGTGATAAAAATATTCTAGAGAAAGGGGATATGATCATATTGCCTGCCAACGACTCCCACGCGCTCAATACAATGGAAAGGTTCAAAATGGTTCTCTGACCACGATCCTTTCTTAATTTTTCAACATACTCTCGGTGTAGGTAGACATTAAATTGTTATAATTGCAAATGATAAAATTTTTTAAATTGTGTGCCATAATTGTGTGTAGTCATTAGGTTTATATAGACTATCTTGGTCCCTCATTAAACTTTATTGCAAAAATGTTTTATTGCTTATATGTGTCGTGAAGTTGAGCCATGCTAACCAACTTTAAATCTAATGTGCATTTATAAAATGTTCAAATTTACATCTCGACCTCCTTTCAAAAATAAGGTGATTTTTGCAACAACTGACTAAATATATTAAATTTTCCATGGACACGTGCTCAATAAAATCAATGATTTTGACTGAATCCCAAAATTCTACTGAAACTCCCACCAAATTCGCAAAAAATACCCCAAAATTGGCATATTTTTCAGCGATATCTATGAAAATTTGAACAATTAATTTAGAAAAAGGGCAAAATAGGCACTAACCGGTGTTAATAAAAATGAGTCTCTTTTTTTGGAGGAGGCGGAATACGTGTTCAAAAAAAATCTCTGAATCATTAATATAACCTCTAATGTCGACCTGCCGAACGCAGGCTCTAAGGTATTATTTTAACAATAAAATAATTCTAGATCCTATATCACCACCTTCTCCCAGTCTATATCCAGCGCATCACCTATTTTCTCAAGCACCAAATTTGCACCAGCATCCTTTAAAAGTTTTGCACTCACTGTCTGTGCCACACCTATCGCATAAATTCCTGAACTCTTAGCAATTCTCATATCGCCAGGTCCGTCACCGAAATAAATTGCCCGTCTTGCAAATTCTTCAAGCGACAAGTTTTCTTTTTCCGCCAATATCTCCATATGCTTCTGGCTTTTTTTGTATGTATCAAAACCCAACAAAAAGTCAATATTATCCAAGATGCCAAGATCATAAATTCGTTTAATCATTGCACCCGTACTGCTACCAGAAGTTATTAGAACTCTATACCCTTTATCTTTAAATAATTTTAACAACTCTTCAACTTTCGGAAAAAGAGAATATTTTTTCTCATTTACAATATTACAAAATTCATCCATAAGCTTCGGAACTTCATCTGTTGAATATTTATGCAGATTAAGAACGTAAGCAAATTGTTCATCCCACGGAGTGCCAGTTACAGCAACTGAATATTTTACTATATCGGGGATGTCAAAGTTTTCAATTTTGGTGTACCGTTTTAAAACATCACAAAAGACTCTGGTATATATTGGCATAGCGTCAACCAGAGTTCCATTGAGATCAAAAATTATGTATTTTATTTTAATGTTCATAAATCGCACTTTCCAGGATTATAATCATAGTACACTCACAAATTAATTAAACTTTTCAAAATTGTTCATAGTTTCAAACTTAATTATTTACACTTAAATCTCTCGAAATTCGATTAGCAGCAAAATTTCCCTAAAATCTTTTTCTGGTACAGAGCTTGAACCTGCGTATGAGAATAGGCACTTCGGATGCAAAGGGTCAAAGATAAAGATTTGGATTTCCAAATAATGGTAAAGTTTTGTGGATCAAATATTGGAGGCCTCTATATAAATCTGGATGCTGTGCCAATAGTCATCGTTTGTTCAAAAAAGTTTTTCCCTGTATGTATTCAGGCAAGGGGATCTTCTAAGTGCTGGCCCTGATTCTTGCAGGGATAGAATCTGATTAATATTTCTCCTTCTTCCCCACAAGCAGTTCATTATTCCAAACGACATTCGTATGTGATAACCGTTTATCCTTCTTAGCTAGAATTCCTGGATTGTGCCGAGGGCGCCAGCGAAATTATATGTTCGCATACATTCTTTCCTGTGATTTTACAGCTAACCTCCCTTACACTGATATCTTTCCCAAAATAATCAGTCAGGTAACCTGCAAAATAGCCACTCATAAAGGCACAAACAGGCTGGTCAGCCGATCCGTAAACATCGGCTATAAACGAGTCTTTCACAATGATCTTTCCTTCGTAAGTCTTTGGATCACATTCAATTTCGAGAATTCCCCAGCCTGCTGCTCTGTAGAACTCCTCAAGAACACTTGCGTAATTGCTTTCATTAATCAGCATGATGCTCTTGAAGTATTTTGCCACATGAATCCCTTCCTTAAGACCTGAAATGGTTAGAAGCCCCTCTGCACCAGGCACGCTTTCGATGAGATTTTTAATGATATCAACAATTGTGAATGCTCTTGTTATTACTCCCCTGACTCCAGCTACATTAAGAGGAAAGTTCACGGAATAAATCATCCCGTATTTTGAGATCCCGTACTCTACTTCACTTACAATTTCCAGATCTTTTATTTTTCTGGCGAGATTTTCAGGATCAATATTTTCGTTAAGTTCCGTAAATACCGAATATTCTCCCCTTTTTTGTGTAAAATTATCTAGATGACCAAACATAATGAAAGCCTTTTCTTTTTCAAGAAAATCAGTTATTAAGGATAAAGATCCGGGCTCTTTCGAATAAATAATCTTGAACCATACAATCTGCGAATTTTCACTTAAGCCTGCAAACATAAATAAATCTCTAACCATATGACTCAAACTCCTATTATTGTTATTTGACATTCAATTAAGCTATTGTTCTAAGTTTCCTGAGAGCATTAAACTTTTTGTTTGAGTACTTATATTTCATATTTTGTTCTATAATGCATATGAAAATGTAATCACTAGTTAGTAAATTTATTGGCGAAGTCTCAAAGGAATCTTCGCTTTACCCATATATAAGCCATCATTGATGAAAGTTTCACCATCTTTTAACTTGTTCATGCATTTGAAAGAGATTCAGTTTGCTTCAAAAGTGAATGTGCATATAGCTTAGAACCTATTCGAAAAGTCTTATAATGAAATATTATAAAGTATCCAGATAGGAAGCGGGAAATATACATAAACGTTATGAGCTTATTAGAAGCCCGTGGCGGAGTTTAAACCGTCTGGACAATAATGTATCATTAACTTATTGAAAATTGTGCTTTAAAAGAATTGTAAGATTTCATTTTTATAATTTTTATACCATAATGTATTTTCAAAATATCAAAGATGAGATTTTTGGATCCAAGAGTATTATTCTTGAGTCATAAAAAATTCGGTTCCGTTGCAAAAAATCCTTTCTAATGATACAATAGAATAAAAAGAAAATCAAAGATGGTAATATGCTATCTAATTCCTTTAAATGGAAGCATTATAAAGGAGAAATTATCCTATTGAATGTAAGATGATACTTAAAATACCCATTGAGCTATAGAAATTTAAAGGAAATGATGATAGAAAGAGAAATTCAGTTGATCACAGTACTATAATGAGATGGGTGCATCAATATTCTCCTGAAATAGAAAAAAGATAAGAAGACATTTAAGACCAACAAATTATTCGTGGAGAGTTGATGAAACCTATATCAAAGTAAAAGGTAAATGGAAATATTTTTACCGAGCAGTTGACTCAAATGGAGAGACAATCGATTTCATGTAAAGTGCAAAACGAAACAGAAAAGCTGCGAAGATATTCTTTAAGAAAGCTTTAAGTTCGTATCATAATCAAATTCCAAAGGTAATAACCGTTGATAAGAATCCAGCTTATCCACCTGCTATAGGTAAACTGAAAAATGATAAAAGACTACCTAAAAACGTAGGTATTCGATAAACCAGGTATTTAAATAACATTATAGAACAAGATCATAGATCTATAAAACGAATCGTTAATCCAATGTTAGCATTTCAGTCTTTTCGATCTGCTAATAAGACTTTAAAAGGAATTGAAGCTATGAATATGATCAAAAAAGGACAAGTAAATGATCTAAATTACTCTGTTCTTAATGAAGTCAAATATATTAATCAATTGTTTGGTATTATTTTATAATGTTAGTACATTTTCCTTGAATATTTTGATTTTTATTCATTACTTATAGATTTACATATTTTTTTGATTTTTTGCAACGGAACCGAACAAGCTGATACGATGTATTTCAGAGTAATTTTAACTGAAGATATTTTACTGCTCCATTAACGAAATTTGAGAAGAGTATTATAAAATAAAGGAAATTAATATTAAATTTTACTTTTCTGTAAAAATCTCGAAAAATGAGCGAAATTTTGCTGAGTATATGAGTCAGTTGGTAGAGTGCTGGAACTGAGACCAATTATTCCAGCATCCACTTCCACACCGATTTAACCGTTATTTTTTTCTTTTCAGCCTTGCCTTCAATAAACAGGACTTCTTCGTCGTCCATAGTTAGAATTAGTCCTTCTTCAAGCCCATAATCTTCCATAGCTTCCAGAAGTCCGGAAATTGCTTTTTCTCTGATTACCGGGCTTCCTAAATGGATCGAAGTTTGAATTGCAGCCGAAATCTTTCCGCTATCTTTTTCCTTAATAAGGAAATCACATTCATTCATGTTTCTTAAATAGAATATCTGTTTTTCTTGCCTGAGCAATTCAAGATACACAAGGTTCTCAAATCTTTGCCCAAGGTTGTCTGGGTAATTTGGGCACACTGCTTTAAAGAAACCAGTGTCAGATAAGTAAATTTTACACTGAGCCGCCATTTCCGAGCTGTTCTCATAAGGAGGGGTGAGTTTCGGGATACGATACAGCAAAAAATTATCTTCCAGATAATCCAGATAGTTACATAGAATTTCCTTGTCTTCAATCCCACTTGCTTTTTTTAAAGTTTTCAAAAGACACTCTGAAGCCACGTTTGATATCAAGAATATCGAAAGCTTTTTTAATCCACTTATGACCTGAGTATCACAACCTTTTACAGCCCCTTTTTGCAGGATTTCTTCAAAATATTTTCGGCAGAGCTGAATAGCGTTATTTCCGATCACATCAGGGAAGCCACCATTTTCAAAATATTGTAAAAACAGACACAACATTTCATCGCTTTGAGAAGGTGTAAGAAATTTAGACTTTGGTATTGTGATACCTCTCAAGAGAATGTATTCTTTAAATGAGAATGGCAAAAGCCTTATGATTTTACTTCTGTCTTTAAACCTTGTTAAAAATTCCTTCTCTTTTAAGCCTGAACAAGAAGATGTTATGAAAATTTTTGCCCCTTGCTTGTTAAGTTTATCAACCCAGCTTTCCCATCCTGGGACATTATGTATTTCGTCGAGAAAATAATAAATCTGTTCTGCTTCATTTCTCAAGGATTTTTTCTCGTGAATTTCAGTTGCAAGTTTTTCAATGACCTGAAAACTTCCGGATCCTAATTCATAGATATTGCTGTCTTCAAAATCAATATAGATTTTTGAGCCCTGCAGGTTACTGGCAATTTGTCTAAGAAGAGACGTTTTGCCTGCATGTAGAGGGCCGGAAATAAATGTGATTTCATTCCCTCCAAGGTAGGGGGAAAAAGACATCCTGGGAACCAAATTGAAGGAGTTTTGGAAAAAATTTTGGTGGCTAAGTATTGGGGGGGTAATCTTCAAATTTTGCATATAACCAAGAGCTTGTAAGTTGAACTATATAGTATTTCTGCCTCGCATAATACCTTTGAGTAATTGATAAGCTATAGCGGGTCAATCAAAAAAAAACATCGTTGTATATGGGCATGTGTGTAAACTTTTGGACGATGGATAACTTAGAGGAGTTCGATAAACCTCTGATTTCCAAGAATCAGTTATACGCCGTTAAGAAAAATGTGACAAGTTTAGGAATTTATCGATATCCTCCTTAATCTATAAATTTCTTTGTAGATTGAATTTGAATAAAATAATAATAGAGCAGATTCATCGAAACATATAAATAAAAGATGAGTGCAAATATATTACGCAATCGTACTTTTCTTAACTTTATTACGCTACCTTATTTATCCATTTGATTAAAATTTTTCCCCACATCTTATAGGCTATCCGAAAAGTCCTGCTGATCTGAATGTTATCAATGCGCACGCTAAATGTAGGATAGCAAGGTAATTTTCAATTTTCTTTTCCCATCTTATAAGGAGTCTTCTGAATCTATTCAGCCAAGAATGTGTCCTTTCTACAACCCATCTTCTTGCCCTAAAACCAGGTATGTCTCTCCTTATGTTTTCTTCTCCACGACTTTTGATATGCGCAGTATAACCATATTCTTCAACCAATTTTCTGATATCGGTGAAATCATAACCCTTATCCATGAATATATTCTGAATTATGTCTTATGCAGAAAGTATATTATTTTTCGGATAGGCTCTTAGTGAAATTATTAACAAAAAGTTATGTAGATTCCTTCAATATATTCAAAGTAAGAAAACTACTGTATTGTAACTCTAGAGAATTTCGATAAAATCCGATGCAGTTGAGTATTGAAGAGTTTAAATTTTTTAAAATTAATTTTTTTATGAAAAACCTCACTGATTTTGCTCTTACAGAAAAATGCAACCTCTTTAGATAGTTGTTAATATACTTGCTGAGATTGATTGCTTAATTGATTGAACACATTTTAGCATCATTTTTGGGTTCATATATTTTAATAAAAAAGTTTCCGGAGGCATAAATGAAGCTGACATAATCATTATGTTTTGAATACCTTTTTGCAGCAATTGCATGGTTTTCGGACTTTGAACTTGAGAACCAACGTATTAGATCGAATTTTATTCAGGAAATTTATTGGTTTCCCTGAGCAAATACCAGACAGTACCAAAGTCTTGTCATTTGGGAAAAGAATTATTGATAACTGCAAATAAGAATAAAATATGGAAACAATTGCAACTTCAACTTTATTGCCTTGGTTTGAAAAATAAAAACTGGAATGACTAAGAACTTTACTTTTATCCATTCAGATCTTAGACATGCAAAAGTAAATAAGCCTCTACAAAATGAATCAAAAAAAGGAAGAAGTACAGATGGGACCTGGATACTAAAAATGATAAGTCCAATTTTATACAAACTTCATGGTATAATAGGCAGGAATTATGAGCTGAGAATCTTGTTTCTTGAGATATACTCATTCCCAGAAGATTTTCTTTTACTTTCTTTTCATTGTTGCATCATAACCTTTTGATTTTGTTCCAAGGTATCCTTTCTCTCTGTAAACTACTTCATTTTTTTCTGAAAAATCTACCTGCAAATAATGAAGTTATATAGTTGTTGTTTTGAATTTTCTGATCAGTTCATAATCCCTGCCTATTATACCATGAAGTTTGTATAAGATGTGGTTAATGGTAAACAGATCTGGTGTTTATTTTAAGTTTTCTTTAAATTCTTTTATGAAAATGCAGTTATCACTGTGTATCTATTTTTAATTAGTAGTCTCTATTCTTTGCTCAAGTCTTTGCTATAGCACACTTTTCCGGAAAAGGTTAAAAAAATTGGCCTTTATCATATAGATAATTTTATATATAGTCAGTTGATTGAATTGCCATTCAAAATTGTTCTTGTATTCGTACATTCCCTCTCAAGCACTTTACAGATTTTTATTTATAAATGTACTAATTTATGTGAAGACTATATATTGTTTTAAAGTTAATTCTATTGATTCTTTGTTCAACTACGTAATATTTCTGTTTGACAGCTGGGATTAACTTTAGTGATCAAGGTCAAATTAAGCGTCAAGTCGTGCGCTATATATTGATGATACTTATATAAGCCAAATGTAAAAAAATCCAGCAAAATGATTAAAAATTGAGTGAAGGCTGAAATAATAATGCAGGATATTGGAACATATATTAAAAAATTAAAGACTTCAATTATTGGAGCACCACGTAATCCATTAGATTCGAATATATTTCATAAAATTTCTTTGATATCACTTTTTGCGTGGGTTGGTCTAGGATCTGATGCAATGTCTTCCTCATCATATGGTCCTCCAGAAGCATATCTGGCATTAGGAGGGCATATTTATCTTGCCATATTTGTTGCGATGGGCATTATATTGACAATCTTTGTAATTAGTACGAGTTATTCGCAAATAGTTGAGTTATTTCCTACTGGCGGTGGTGGATATTTAGTTGCAAGCAAATTGCTATCGCCGTCTCTTGGAATGCTTTCTGGTTGTGCACTCCTGATAGACTATGTACTTACAATTTCCATTTCAATAGCAAGTGGTGTAGAAGCCGTACTAAGCTTCCTACCTGTAAATTGGCAAACAACTAAATTGTGGTTCGCTTTTTCTGTGATCCTGATACTTATATTATTGAATTTGAGAGGGATAAAGGAATCAGTTATAGTTTTAATACCAATATTTGCACTTTTTGCAATTACCCATGTTATATTAATAATATATGCATTTTCTACCCATTTAGCGAACGTACCAACAGTGATGAATAATACCGTCACCGATGTCCACGATGTAACATCTGGAATAGGGATTACGGGGTTGCTTTTTATTATTCTGCATTCATATAGCATGGGAGCTGGGACATATACTGGAATCGAGGCCGTAAGTAACGCAGTACCAGTAATGAGAGAACCAAAAGTGAAGACAGCAAAGAGAACCATGCGTCTTATGGCGATTTCACTGGCATTCATGGCAGCAGGACTGATGTTTGCTTATGTACTTTACAATGTCGTCCATGAACCTGGCAAAACTTTGAATGCCACCCTATTTGAAAATGTGACAAAGTCTTGGGGAACTCTGGGTAACTATTTTGTAATAGCAACTCTCATCTCAGAAGCAGGACTATTATTTGTAGCGTCACAGACTGGATTTATAGATGGTCCCCGCGTACTGGCAAATATGGCTCTAGACAGATGGGTTCCGACTAAATTCGCAACTCTAAGTGATAGATTTGTGACTCAAAATGGCATATTGATAATGGGCATTTCAGCGTTAATTATGGTTTTCCTTACTCAGGGATCAGTTGAACACTTGGTAGTCTTTTACAGTATAGCAGTTTTCATAACTTTTTTTCTATCCCAAGCCGGAATGGTTCGCCATTGGTGGGAATCTAAAATGGAGGTCAAAGATTGGGGGAAAAAATTTTTCATCAACGGTATGGGACTGGTAATGACTGTTTTGATATTAATATCAGTGATACTGGTTAAGTTCCATGAAGGTGGATGGGTGACATTGCTTATTATCTCAGTCTTTGCTGGAGTTGTTCTTATCATAAGACACCATTATGACTATGCTTCAGGACTTATTAAAGAGCTGAATGCCACAATCATCAATTATACAGAATTTGCGGATCTAATTAAAAATGATACACCTGATAAAATTGACCTGCAAGATAAGACTGCTGTATTGCTTGTAAATGGTTTTAATGGTTTGGGAATCCATACACTGCACAATATATTCAAATTATTTGGTGGAATCTACAAAAATTTTGTATTTGTACAAATTGGAGTAATTGATGCTGGAGTGTTTAAAGGAGTAGAAGAAATTAAAGGACTTCAGGACGAGGTAAATAAGGATATACATAAATATGTAGGATTAGTTTCATCATATGGTTATTATGCCGAAAGTTTTACTTCAATAGGTACTGATGTTGTTGATGAAATTACAAAGCTGGCACCAGATATCTTAATGAAGTTTCCTAATTCGGTATTCTTTGGTGGACAGATTGTCTTTCCTAATGAATCGTTACTCTCAAGATGGCTCCATAACTATACTGTCTTCTCATCACAGAGAAAGCTATATGCGGAAGGCATTCCTTTTGTAGTTTTGCCAATCAAGGTGTAGAATAAATTTTGAAGACTGAAGTCACGTACTTGAGGATCAAAATCAAGTACAATAAAACCTTTGTTTTAAATTTAGAACTTAGACATTAGAAGGTTTAAATGTTTTTGATTTTTCAATTTGGCTATATATGTCCTAAAATTTAGTTGTCATATGGAATAATTTTGTTAAAATAGAAGTTGTTCTATAAGCATCCAAAAAATGTACTTAATAATAAAAAAGAAAATATTAAGTGGATTTCTGAAACTAATATATACACTATTGAAACTATATAAATATTTGAGCCACTTTAGTAGTTTATTTATCAATTTTGAAAAAAACGAATATTACCCAAATATTTGAGAAAATGCAAAGAGATTCTTATGCTAACCATTTTCAGTAACTTGTGGCCACGGTATAAAAGGTAAGATTGAAAAAATTAATGTAGCTTTGAAGGAAGACTCGAAAATTAGGAATTCTACCTATGGGCAAGACTGGCAGAATTAAGAGAACCACAATGAAAAATTGAGGAAAGAACTTAATAAAACCAGCCTAGCTAGATCGAATTTTGAAGCCATTCTTTTCTATAATGACAAAATTTTATAGACTATATTTATCCTTTACAAGAATACATTATTCCTCTTACTTTTTAGATTGTGTATTTTTACCCTAGCTGTAGCAAGGATATTGAGAATAACAATTTTCTTTAGATATCATACCCGATCAAATGAATAAGATATTATTTTCATATAGAGTATAGAAATACAATAGTGTAAGGCTTAAAATTTAATTTTATAGATTATTTCGCATGGTTAATATGCATGGTTTTTACAAGGAAACACTCAAAGGAAAGTGTTGATTCTCAGGATTTATGTTGAAAGTTTGAGATGTGGACAGATTAATTACAATTCATTCTTCTTCATTTGTATCCGGTTAAGGAGTCTGTCAACTTTAAAATATATACTTCAATATTCTATTAATTTTAATTTATATTTATGAGTTTACAAAAAAGAGAAAGTAATACATTTCTTACGGATTATGTCTTTACCGAATATAAATGGAATTAATTGAAATACAGAAGATTTTGAATTTACTTCTAGTTCTTTTCTCCGCAGGAATCCTGTATAATGAATCACATTTTTAATGTGTTCAAGTAAGTTCTTGAGAACGAAGTGCTTGGCTCCCGATTAATCGATATATGAACTAAAAATATATTCAAAAAATCACAAAACAATATCATAGAGACTATGCATAATTTTATTCAGAACTCTACAATATTAAGTTATCTAGAGGGGTTTATAAAATGGGATCAAGATGTATTGATGAAATTTTTTCTTATGAACTATTGAGAGAGAATTAAAAATCATATGAATGTTAATTCTGAAATATACAAAATAGGAAATACTGTAAGTTATATCATTGTTATTATAACTGCGACTAACTTATTTAAAAACTATTGTTCTAACTCTCTCAATAAAAATCAACACTTCATATTATGAGAAAAATGCATTTTATGGTCAAATACCAAAATTTCTTCACCAATCTTAAATTTAGATATAAATTGCGTATAGTACGAAAAATACTGAAAAAAAGAAATACTGGAACAATTTTCCCTTGTCTTTTCATCATTTTTAACGTTTATAGAATTTCGGGTGGATTAAGTATAAGTGATTGCGTTTGAAACCATAATTGATTTAAGGAAGTGAAAATTATTCATTCGTTTACTATACTTATATATATTATATCCACACTCAATTATCGATGACGTTTATGGAGCCCATCATTCCTGAAGCTGAACGTTCTCCAGAACCTCTTGATACTGATAAAATAATTTATCACCCGGATATGTTAAGGGCCAACGACTGGATTCTGAAAGAGTATGAAGCCCCTTCCAAAAAACTATGTGTTTTCGTTCCCTGCTCAAAAAAAAAACCCTATCATGAAAGTCCCTCTCACAAAAAGTTCGATCGAGTAATCTTCGATATCGCAAAACTTGAGGATGTGCATATTGTCACCTTTGGAACCTGCGGTATTACTCCCAGGGAACTTGATACGCAATACCCTTTCATGCATTACAGTTTCATGATGGGAAAATGCAATGTGGTGCGGATTAAGAAAGATTTCATAAAATTGGAGAGCGAAAGAATTGCCGCTTATCTTGAAAAAACTAGAAGGAACTACACTCACAGGATAGCTTACTGTATAGGAGATTTCCGGACTGCAATGGAAAAAGCTTTGAAAATAATCGACATACAAGTAAATATCGTTCCCAGGGAGACTACAATTCAGAAAATGCTCCAACCCTCTAAATCTTTCATTTTTAATAGTCTCTCCTGTAAAGAGTACTTGCAGGATCTGTCAGATTCAATTACCGACGCTCTTAAGCTTCCCAGAAGGACAGTAGGTATCAAGGAAAATCTTTCGGTCGATGATACCGACTGGTACATCATCTAAAATTGCTGGAAAGGTGGTATTTCTTTATTATCCTTCTCAAATATCCGTAAAAAGAAGAAAGGCTTATTGTAAGAAGATAGCAACATCAATCAAGTGTCTTCTATTTCTAAATTTTTCCCCACAGAAAGCATAAGTTCTCCATAAAGTAATTTTTCCAATGTTTCAGCTACATACTTCCTTTGCTGATATTTCTGAAGATCCTCATGCATCCTAAGGTCGGAATCTACCTGAACTCGCAAGAGAGCAAAATGAAAAGCGTTTTCATTTTTTATATTTGCGTTGTAGAAGGTATCCAGTAGAGAAGGTAGTTTGAGTGGATCCTCTATAACCTCACTTAAAAGCAGCATCTCTTCTGGAATATCTTCACAATTTAGAGAGATATCTTTTTTTCCTGTTATAAGTTGTAAGTTTTTTCCAGAGTACTTTTTCTCAAGGATTATAATTTCGTCAATTATGCTTCCCACCTCATGTAAAAATTAAATTTCAGGTCTTTGAAAAGCTTTTCTACATTCTCAGATAAAATTATATGAACAATGGACATTTCGGGTAAAAAGGAATGGAAAGATATTATAACAGCATTTCTTTAACAATAAATTAGTAAGTATCGTCTTCTTCAAGGTCATGGACATGAGAGTTTCTGCCACTTTTTCATTCACACAAATGATTTCATCTTCATGGATTATTTCAATCAGAGAATCATCAACACTTGCAATGGGGATGCTTCAGCTTTTGAGTTACCCCTGATAACTGCCCTGCCGTCCACGTGCTGCAGGGCCCCGGGAGCATAACGCACAGTTATTCCCTGGAATTCTAACTCATCATCATCGGCAATGTCTAATAGCTTTTGATTATGCTTTAGGAATTTTTCACATTAAGGGATATTTTTTCAAGTATTTTTATGTTGTCATTTTTTTTGTCCCGCACACCTCTCTATCTAATATATAGAATTTTTTTCCTTTATAAATGCTATAATCAAATTTTAGATATCCCACAATTGTAGAAATCAGTGAAGAAAAAGATAATGCAATAGCTGTTTTTTTCCAGATTGTGATATGGGCCATTGAAATTACCTGAATACTTCTATGAGAATCTTATAAGTGAATTTTAGCATAATTTGATTGTACTTTTTTCCTATAAGTATCCTAGCATCCATTTTATGGATCACTTTCACAGCATTAGGTTATTGTATCGTGGGCAATTAGTTCAGCAGCTGAGCCTTCTTCGACCACAAAATGCATCTCGATTTTTGAAGCCCATCTTTTGAATCGCTTCGAAGCAGAGATGCACAGTAGTTTAATCTTCGACCTTTTCATAATAACCATTTTTTATTCCCAGTTCCTTTTGCATTAAGAAGTTTGTTTCCGCCTTCCACATAGTTGCAAGCTTATGTTTATAGGGGACTGCGGCATCCACCTTTACTGTCTTATAGGTTGCAGAGATGCCTTTCGATTATTTGGAAGATACTTTTTATTCTATTCTGGCTTTTATATTTCAACTCAAAATCATGTAAAATAATCAAATTTATGGTGGCATACCCCACTAAAGCAACTAGATATGTTCGCGCAACTTCTCTGAATTGAAAGAAATTATCCAAAATCTATGGCTTATTTGCTTATATGCTTCTTCTCATTCCTGATTTTCCTAATTTTCAATATAGTTTTTAAATATATCGAAAATTGTACCAGTACCCACAGATCCAGTGTAGTCTCCTTCACGCCATAATTCTATTTTATGGTACAAAAGTATCCTAAAATATAACTCAGTTGTTAATAACGATTCTCGGGGAATTTTACATCCCTGCAGCAAGATACTGGGTGTTTGACTGAAATAAATTATTTATTAATTATTTGACGAAATTTAATCTAGTCAGAAATAGGGTGTTTTGCTCCAGATTAATAGAGATATCAGCTTAAAAATTTCACACAAAAAATCACAAAACCGTATAGTGAAAATTTACATAATTTATACTTCAGAACTCTACAATATTGAATTTTCTAGAAGCGGTTGCAAAAAAATGAAATTAAGATATCTGGATGAATTTTTTTATTAACTATTTTGTAAAAATTGAGAATTAATAAAAGTTATAATTCAAACTACAGCAAATTGGAACTATTAAAATTTTTGACATTCTTCTACGAAGAAGATGAACATATCAAAAGTGAAAAGAAAACAAAGGAGGAAAAAGTGAAGAAAATGTAGGTAGATGAAAGTAAAGGAAAAGTCGGAAAGAAAAGCCAAAAAAAGTATCACTTTTTAGGGACCCTTATTAGTATCAGAGTACTTCACCCATGATACTTAGAGCTTTTTCAATAGCTTTCGTTGAAGCTGAATAAGAAATTCTCATATAGCCGTCACCCTCGCTTCCGAAGGCTGTCCCTGGAACGACTATAACACCGTTTGAAATCAATTTAGAGACAACTGCTGCAGAATCTAAAATTTTTGGGAAGGCATAGAAAGCTCCTTTGGGAAAAGCACACTCCATCCCTAGCTCATTTATTCCCTTCACAAGAACATCTCTGCGCTTTCGGAATTCTTCTCTCATTGCATCGACTGAATCTTTGGGTCCAACCACTGCAGCATAAGCAGCTTTCTGAGCTACTGAATTGGCGCATGCCTGCATATACTGGTGTACTTTGAGCATCTGGCTGATATACTCAGCTCTACCTGCCACATATCCTAGTCTCCAGCCAGTCATAGCATAGCTCTTAGAGGTAGCGTTTACAGTAATTACATTGTCCGAGTAGCTGGCAGGGCTTACATGCTCTCCTTCGTAGATAAAGTACTCATAGACCTCGTCTGAGATGAGAGTAATATTGTGATCCTCTGCAATCTCTGCAAGGGCTTTGATATCTGCCCTGCTTGCGACTGCACCTGTGGGGTTTGAAGGAGAATTGAGGATAAGAACTCTGGTTTTCGGTGTAATTTTTTCAAGCACTGTGTCAGGCTTCATAGTAAAGTCTTCTTCTAGAGGGACGCCTATTGCCTTACCATTTAGGATCTCGGTAAGTGCGTTATATGAAACGAATCCTGGATTTGCGATAAGTACTTCATCCCCTGGGTTGAGGAGGGCTGCAAGGGCAATGGAAAGAGCTTCCGATGCTCCAGAAGTGACAATTATTTCTTGTGGGGAAACACAAAAGCCATTTTCGTCCTTGAATTTTGAGCTCAGAGCCTCTCTAAGTTCCGGAATTCCAGCCCCTACTGTATAACCAGTAAATCCCTCGTTTATGGCTTTTATTGCCGCTGCCTTAATATGCTCAGGGGTATCAAAATCCGGCTGCCCTAGACCAAGGTTAATGGAGCGCGATCCTGCTGCTTCAAAAATTTTTCTAATTCCAGAAGTGTCTATTCTTGCTACATTTTTTGAAAACTTTATCTCCTTCAAACTGAACTCTCCTGTATCCCGTAATTCGCTACTCCTGAAATATCTCCTTTTTTTCTGCAGATTTTAAGACTCTATTCGATGTTCGTGTGCCTTGATTTAAGTTCGGCTTCTGAAGCGCCGGTTAGCATAATCAGCTGGCCAACAACAGAATCCAAGAAAACAAGTGAAGTAATCTCGAAAGAAGTTCCCAAAGGAGGCATGTTTTTGTAGTCACCACGCATGTGTCTTTCAAGGTAGCCGGCTTCATCAGGGTCATTTTTCTTTTTGCTTGGAATGATCACAGCAATATCAGAAATTTTACCCAGTGTAGAATCTTTTTTAGAAGTAATCGTTATAAGGGTTGAGCCGATATCTTTTGCTAATTTTCCAAGGTCAACTATAGTACGGGTTTCTCCTGACCCAGAAATAGCAATCACAATGTCCTGCGGTACAACAGCAGGGGTTGTTGTTTCACCAACCACATATACACTAAGTCCAAGATGCATGAGCCGCATAGCAAATGCTTTGGCAACAAGTCCCGATCTTCCGGCTCCCATTACAAAAACTTGATGGCCGTCAATTATTTTTTGGAGCATCGCCTTTATGGCTTCCCTATCTAGTTTATCAATTACTTCTTCTATATTTTCTATGATCAGTCTCATTGATGATAATACTTCTTCACAGTCATTTACCTTAATTTTTTTCATATGAGTTCTCCATAGAACATTGGGTTAAAAACCTGATTTATATAAGAATGATTTAATTAGAGCTTAATCTACCTGTCTGTATCAATGATGTATAGCACCACTGAAACTCTTTTTCTATAACCTGGTTCATTTTTATGTAAAATTAATATGGACTTTCAGCTCACTTTCGGAAGCTGTACACAAGAATTACATATATTTTTACTAATATAACAATAACTTGTAAATTATCTACTATTAATGAAAATAATGGACACATAGGCAAACAAATGCTAGATCTGAGTGGATCCACAGAATTTCTGTTCCAAGGCAAAATCCTGGAATTTTCTTTTCATCTAATGGCATGCCAACAAGTTGTCTTCTTTATCGATTTGTTTGTGATTCAGTTTTATAATTTATACATTTCAGTTCCCAGTTCTCTATATTGTTTTTTAATTCTTGGTAGAGCCTCTGAATATCACAGTCACTACCGTTCCAGTAAAAATCCTGACGTACGTCTCCCTTTTTGAGTTCTTCAAGTACAAATTTAGACATATGGAAGAGAGCCTTTTTATTGGAAAAAGGAATGCTATAGTTAACGCGATAACCGCCGGCTGTTTTTCCGTACGACACCAATATGTACCCCTTACTTTCATATTCAGTGATATCATCAAAATTACAGATTGTCTCAAATTCATAAACTGCAGATTGGTCTATTTTCGAAATTCCAATGAGTACCTGTGCTATGATGTAATCAGGAACCTTTCTTCCAAACCATACAGCGATTTTCCCGTAGGTACAAACTATGTTGACGTCATTCCTGCCCATTTCAAAGGAGCTTAGGGACTGAGGAGAGGATATTTTTGCTTCCATGTCTTGGGTTTTTTGGGCACGCATCGCTTCCACTTCGTTCACTTACTTATAGAGACAAGTGCACTGATAAGGTTACTGTCCTTTTGAAGAGTTTTTAGCTGGTTTGCAGGACCTATTACTGTGAGTCTTCGACTGCTCTGTTTTTTAAAAAACCTTCCTAGCAGTGAGTTGTCTGAATTTGCGGGGTAACTTTGCATTTCAATGCCTGAAAACACATCCGGCTGGATTGCTGACATTGTCATCTCTATTAGCTTTGCTTCCTCCATAGGGTTCAGGCCTTTTTCAAGGACCAGGATTTTGCCTTTCCGCACCTCATCGATTATGTAGCGGACTTTCTCCATCGAAGCCATCTGAGAGATTCTGGCTTCAGATATAAGATCAAGTTGAATTCCCTTCATATTGATCACCCGAACTGCTTTGCCAGAGCTTCGTAAAACGAATCCATCCCGACCCCTTCAAGTGCCGAAACTGGTACCATGGGATGTTGTGGGAAAGCTTCCTTAATGTTTGCAGGGTCAGCATCAGGAAGGTCTACTTTGTTTGCTACTATCAAAAGTGGAAGGTTCCTGGCTTCCATGTTTCCTATTACCGTTACGTTGACCTGTGTATAGGGATTTGCAGTGGAATCCATAACCAGTATGACGCCGTCTAGGTCATCGAGCCATTTGACAGCTTCAATTACACCTTCTGTCGCTTCTTTAGATCTTTTCTTTGATTCAGAATCACTCATTCCTTGTTCCATGAAATCGTGAAAATCTATTTTCGTGGCAATCCCAGGTGTGTCCACTATATCAAGACTGATAGTATACCCATTAGCTTCGATAGTGATCCCATTCTTTCTCTTTGCATGCCTGGTTTCATGGGCGATATGAGAAACAGAGCCCATAGTTTCTTCTGTCCCGACCCAGTCCTTAAGTATCCGATTGCTAAGAGTTGTCTTACCGGCATTAGGAGGGCCGTAAATTCCTATGCATGCTCCTTTTCTCTTGAACAGTTTATTGAACATTTTTGAAAAGCTTACCCTAAATCGTTTTAACATATTCATGGCTTCCCTCCATTGGGAAAGCATAAAACCTAAGGATTTCTCGGATTGCTTTCCTTTGTGGGTTGATGTTTAAAGTGGTTTTCTTGTTTAATTAATCCAAGCATAAAACTATTTCCATTTGTTATTTTTAAGGAATCAGAGAACTTTGAATATTTTCTTCTACTTTCTGGGACACCAAAACATAAATAGTAAACTTCATGCCTTTTCTATAATAAAATAAAAAATTCTCCGTGAAAATACAACTAAAATATATAAGATTACTTTTGATCGTCTGATTCCCTTACCATATTTAATAGAAATGTTTGATCATATTTAATAGAATGTTTTTTTATAATATCTCTTTTCAGATCTTCACTAAATCTGTTCATTTGTTTTAAATTTTTTATATTCTGATGTTCTGTACTTTCCTTTATATTCTTTCCTATTTTGATGCAATCCGATAGATCTAGCGTAGCATATCGATTTTCCCATCTTACATATAAAAAAAGATAACTAGATGTGTTTCAGGGTAATTTTACCTAGAGTTTTCATTCCTCTATAACTAAGACAAATACTGTGAAATAAAAAAATAATACTCAACCTTATTCTTCTGTAAAAATCATGAAAAATGAGTGAAATTTTAGGGGGTATTTGAGCCAGTTGGTAAAGTGCTGAATTTAGTTGATGTTATTTCTTAATGCGCTATATCATTTTCCGGACTTTTATGTTCTAACTTTTAGTGAGGTTAGCTGAACCGATATGCTTCAGTATGTGAAGATACAAAGTTTCATTATACTGGAAACTTAATTATGAAAAAATCAACCACCTAATGACGGAAGACCGACGAAGGAAAAGGAATAAAATTAAAAATGTTAGAGCTGCACATAATGTGCAACCTCACCTAAGTCTTCCTCTATTCTAAGTAGCTGATTATATTTTGCAGTTCTTTCACCACGTGCAGGGGCCCCGGTTTTTATCATTTCTGCCCCAATGGCAACTGCAAGATCTGAAATGGTTGTGTCTTCGGTTTCAGCGGAACGATGGCTCACGATTACTGTATAGCCGTTTCTGGAGGCCATGCTTGCAGCATCAAAAGACTCCGAGAGTGTTCCGATCTGGTTAATTTTCAAAAGAAGTGCATTTGCTGCTCCCATGTCCACACCTTTGGAAAGTCTCTCGATGTTCGTAACAAAGAGATCGTCACCAACAATGATCGTATCCCACAGCTCATTGGTCAGGGCTGCAAAGTCCTCGAAGGCTTCCTCAAAAAACGGATCTTCGATAGAAAGGATTGGATAAGAGTTTACAAGTTCAACGTAGTAATCTAGCAATTCTTGAGCAGTAAGTTTCTTTCCGTCGATGGTATAAAATCCACCTTCATAGAATTCTGATGCTGCTGCATCAATCCCTATTGTAACTTCAGATTCAGTATATCCTGCTTCCTCAATGGCCTGCACAAGAGAATCTAGGGCTTCCGTAGATTCACTCATTTTGGGAGCATACCCACCCTCATAACCTACGTTTGTAGAAGAACTACCGTATTTTTTCCCCAATGACTTCCCAAGAACGTGGTAAATCTCTACCCCTATCTGAAGGGCTTCGTAGAAGGTTTCTGCACCTTTGGGTTGAATCATAAATTCTTGGATTGCAAGCTCGTTGCCCGCGTGTTTGCCTCCATTGAGGACGTTCATTATAGGTATTGGCAGAGTAAAAGCATTCGAACCCCCTAAATAACGATAAAGAGGTATATCGAGAGAGTCTGCAGCTGCTTTTGCGACAGCCATAGATACACCAAGAATTGAATTTGCTCCCATACTTGATTTGTTATCGGTTTCGTCCAGTTCGATCATCAACTCATCGATTTCTCGCTGATTTCGCACATCGAGCCCAAGCAATTCTTTCTGGATGATAGTGTTCACATTCTTGACTGCGGTTAGAACTCCTTTTCCCTCGTACCTATTGGGGTCTGCATCCCGCAGTTCAAGGGCTTCATTGGTACCAGTGGAAGCTCCTGAGGGGACACTGGCTCTGCCAAATCCCTTCGGTGTGAATACATCAACTTCAATAGTGGGATTGCCCCTTGAATCCAGGATCTCCCGAGCATGTATCTTTTGGATTTTATATTCTCCAGAATCCTGCTGTAGACCGATATACGACATAATTTCACCCTTTCATTTCTGATTTATCATTATACATATATTTTGTTATTTGAAGCCTAATATTTGACTCAGCTTAACCATTACATGTTCGAATTGTATTTAATTCTTTATCCGGTACAAAAATAATAATTTTAATTAAGTTTTATACTTGTTTCTTAAGTAAATTTATTTTAACATCCATAGATTACATTGGGAATCCTAATTCTGAAAATACCCTTAGTTAAGGAATCAAATATTCGCACCGTACAAATTCGAAAAGTATTGGGTTTAGGAGTATTTACGCATATTTCCTCATTAGATAGTTCTATTTGCTGTAGTTCGAATGGTTATTCTTATGCATTCACAATTTTTCTTAACTATTAGGAGACATTACGAGTAGCTACACAATTTTTCTAGAAATGAGAAAAAATAGAACGTAAAATGAATTATTTTTATCTATGGTGAAACATAACGAGATTCTTATTCTGTTTGCTTCAAAACCTGAATTTATTGCTTATATTGAGAGTTTTAAATCGCAAATTAAAGAACTCACTGAAAGGTTACTCTTATATTGATCTTGTTCAAATCAAAACGATCTTAATATTGACAAACCTCTGTCGACTGATTTTTTTATCAAAGAGAAACCCAATCACAAGAATCGCTGTAAAAAGAGGGGAAAAAGACATGAATTTCAAGAAGATCATCCAGGAACGATTCGTGAAATGGTTAATTATTTTTATTGGCTTGGTTTAATAGTGACACTCTTTGAACTACTCTGAAGAATGCTGTTACTCTTTTGAAAATTTTGAAGCTGGATCCTATGGGAAAAGACAATGTTTTGACATTTCACCTCTAAGTTTTATTGTTACATGAAATCTAAGTCAATGAAGATCTTTCTTTACAATAGAATCTCAAGTAAAACTGTTTTTCCTGAATCAGTGAGATCTCCAGATGATCCTAATTATTCTGGCTTCAGCAATCTACTGTCAAAATTACTAGTTTATCTTTCATGAGAGAATTTCTGAGTTTTTTAATTATATTGTGTGGATAAAAATATATTCTGCTATCATAATAGAGCAGAAAAAAGATGTTTCAGAAATTTAGAGAAATTTGGAAATATGATTAGTGAGATTTTAACAACTTCTCATGTCTTCTATTGTGATAAAATAGGGATGATAATCAAGAAACAAGGATCCTGGATTTATGTGCTCACAATTACAAATCAAATGTTATTTTTTCCATCCAAGAAGAGAATTTAAAGCAATGGAATCTATTGGAATTTTTCCAAAGTTTAAAGGAATAACAGTTCATGATGGATTGAAAATTCTAGATTAGGTTATTTTATCTTGAGTATCATTTTAATTTCATCGGCTCTCCACAACATTTTATGTCGCCGTTACAGCATGCTTTTGTAGAACAGCTATCATCTCCGCATGCATTTACCACCTCAAGTTCAAATCCACATCCTTCACAAGAAAGTCGCTGATCTTCTTTTAGTTCACTGCAGTTCATTTTATATCACCTCAAAATGTTTAATAGTAAAAATATGTAATTTGGATTCAAATCTTTTTCGAAACAATGATTCTGAAGATTGTTCAGAATTTTCACTTTTTTGTGTGTGTTGAGAAGGATTTGATAAATCTGTTTCGTTTTCTTTTCGCAGAATATGATTTTTCCTTGAAATACGTATTCTCGAGCACAGGAATGTCTGCCTCACAAAATTCGGCTGCATCAGTCACTGGATTTGTTTCCTTCAAGCCGAAACCTATGAAATAGAGCAAACTCTCTCAAAATCCGGATTCCAGGTCGATTCCAGAAGCGCAGGGGATATGACTTGCTTTGTAGAGGCAAACTCCATGTTTATTGGTTATTAAAATCTCAAAAAAATTCTTTTTCGATCAGCCGAGAAAGTTGCTGAAATCTCAGGGCCAAAAGTTGATACACCCCATAGTGAGAGGGAGGTACGAGCTTGAGGATATCCTATAAAGAAAGCTGAGAAACTCTCAGTAATTGAGTTAGTGTAGACCTCAGGGTTATTATGTACATCAAATTAGAGCAAGCTTAGCAGTGGTCAAAGTTTGAGTGTCACGGATAATATCCTCGACTCTCAATAGTTTTTAGCTGTTTCGACTGCATCGCTGCAAGAAACCTGCCAGTTCTTGATCTTTTTTACACTTATATTTATCATTTTTGCAAGCTCAAAGGCGTCAGCCTTTATCAGGGCTTCTACGCTTTTTATTCCTACTTCCTCGAGTTTCTCTGCAGTAACTTTACCCACGCCTTCAATGTCCTTAATTGACTTCGGCCTGTCCTTTTTAGGTTGCATAGCCTGTTCTTTCTGTTGTGTATTTTTCCATTCAATGAAATTACACTGTGGACAGCCCAGGTCCCAAGCACGCTTTCCTGCGTTAATTATGCGTATATGGTGCATCCTGTGTATCTCGCATAACCTATCTGTAACAATAATCTGTCCGCTCTTTGGTAGAGGTAGAGAGAATGTACAGTTTGGATAGTTGCTACAGCCTATGAAACGGCTCCCCCTCTTTGAACGGCGGATCATGAGTTCGCTTCCGCATAAGGAGCAATTACCTATAATCTTGTCTTCCCTTAAGCCTGCTTGAAGGGATTCTACGATCTTATCCCGGTTTTTATCAAGTTCAGAAAACACCTGCTTCAGCATTTCCCGAGATTCTTCAATTACAGTAATTTCTTTGATCTTGCCCTCTGCAATCTTATCCATATTTTCTTCGAGTAACTTCGTCATATCTGGTTTTGTGATTGTAGGGGAGTATTTTTCAAGGGTATCCAATACTGCAAAAGAGGTATTTGTGGGCTGCACGGGATTTCCATGGATATATGCCCTTGAATAAAGTTTGCTGATTATTTCATGCCTCGTTGCCTTTGTCCCAAGTCCCAGTTCTTCCATGATGTTTATAAGCCTCCCCTGTCCGTAACGGCCGGGGGGCTGGGTTTCTTTATCTAAAATTTCTTTTTTTACTACTTTCAGGAATTCCCCTTCCTGGAGCTCTGGAAAAACCCTGTCTTCAGGAACATTGTAAGGATAGTACCATCTCCAGCCAGGTTCAATCAGGCGTGCTCCTTTTGCCCTGAATTCTTCCTCATTGATATCAATTCTCAAACTCATGGTTTCCCATTCACTTGGTCCAGCAAATGTTGCAAAAAAACGCCTGACCACCAGTTCGTAAACGTTCCATTCTTCCTCTTTCAGGTCAGCTTCTTTTGCGAGGGAAGCAGGATAAATGGGAGGGTGGTCAGTGGTTTCCTTTTTCCCTTTCATAGGAATAAGTTCGACTTTCTCAAGCAGGGCATTTGCATACTTTCCAAAAGATCCCTCTTTGAAAATTTCGATCTGTGCCCTTAGATCCAGAGTATCGGGATAAACCGTATTATCTGTCCTGGGATATGAAATGTAACCATTAGTATAGAGGGACTCGGCTATGCGCATAGCTTTTACAGGACTGAGCCCAATTGAGTTTGCCGCATTGATAAACCCTGTTGTATTAAGAGGGATGGGAGCTTGGTCAGTTTTTTTCCCTTTCTCAATCTGCATTAATTTTGCTTTTTTCCCAAGTTTCTTGAACACTTCCTCTGCCTCCTTTTTGTTCAGGAAGCGACGGGTTGAATGCTGGGCAGAAAAAGTTTCCCCTTTGGTGCATTCAAATTCTGCATGGATTTCCCAGTAAGGAATCGGAACAAACAGATTCCTTTCCTTTTCCTTATCAACTATAAGAGATAGGGTCGGAGACTGTACTCTCCCCACGGAAAGGAACATTTTACCAAGCCTGCCTGCAGCAAGAGAGATATAACGGGTAAGAGCTGCTCCCCATACAAGATCAATAACCTGTCTTGAGTGACCAGCATCAGCGAGATTGAAATCAAGATCTGTAGGGCTTAAAAATGAGGCTACTATTGCTTTGGGGGTTATCGCACTGTAACGGACCCGATCAAAAGGCACATCCGGATTTACTTTTTTTATGATATTGAGGGCTTCGGCTCCGATCAGTTCTCCTTCCCGGTCGTAGTCAGTGGCAATTGTAACTCTACTTGCCTCTTTTCCCAAAGTTCTAAGAGCTGTTAAAATTTTTTGGTTAATAGGAGTTGTTATGATTTTTGCGTTTATAAGGGCTTTGGAATCGACTTTTTGCCAGTTGTTATACTCACTTGGAAAATCGATGCCTACAATATGGCCCGAAAGCCCTATAACTATTATCTCTTGCTTGTCCTCATCAGATCCGATCTCATACCTGTATACGTCCACTCCGCTGACTCTACCCTTCGTTGGGTTTTTTGGAGCCAGAATCGCAGCTATCCTCCTTGCTGCAATATTTTTCTCCGTTACAATAAGATGCATTTAGATCTCCGTTGCAATAAGGTGCATTATAGGACTCCGATAAAAGTTTTTTAAATTTGATGGTGTAATAAAAAGTGTACTTCGAATTCCTACCAGCTTAATTCTTAACCTGACTTTTATTCCTTGAAGTTTCTTTTTACAATATAAATTTTTGGATCAAATTCAAAAATGAACTGTCATCCGTAATTAAAATTAGATCCAAGTATCTCCAGTCTGTCCTTTTTCCTCTCTTGATAAAGCCTCTAGAGGATCTCAATAAACATCCGATTTTCAAGAGCTATTTCTATGCCGTTTGTTTATAAGTATATATGACAAAATTAAGGAGTTCGTCGAAATCTTCTCTACTCAGATTCCTTTAAGCTATTTCATAATCGTTCAATCAACCTGGAGACAAGTTGTGTGGCTTCTTGAAGGCCTTATGCCCTATGAGCACTTTTTATTTACTACCTAATTTAATCATGATCATAGGTTTTCCAACATTAAGGCTCGGAATATCTCCCAGGAGGTCACTAATCCCATTAACACAATTAACTACTGAGAACTGGCTATAAGAGCTCCTGTGGAGTTTAATCTATTCCACTGAAGACCATAGATAATTTCGATAAACTCCGATTCCACCAAATTGCTTACATTTGTTTTATAGGTAATAAGCCAAAAATTGGGATTTATCGAAATTTTCCTGGACTTCCAAGTCATCCTCTACACGAACTTTGAAACAATCTAACCCTACATAGATTAGGGATAGAATTTACCTATTATATTTTCACAATCAGAAAGCTATATTTGTTTTCAGAATTTTGTGTGCATAGTTTTTAAGTGTAAGATTGAAAAAGCAAAATGAAATCTTGAGGGATTTTATATGAAAGCACTTATATTCGGAGCCGATGGTTTTGAAGATGTTGAACTCATCTATCCTTAGCATCGTTTGAAAGAAAAGGGAATAATTACTCATATAGCCTCGATGAAAACAGGGCCTATAACAGGACAGCATGGATATGAAATCAATGTTGATGTTGCCTTTAAGGATGTGAATCCTACAGATTATAATATTCTCTTGGTCTCCGGATGGAAAGGACCTGAAAAAAATGAGGCTTGACAAAGATGCACTTGAGATTACAAGATATTTCTTCAAGGAAAACATACAGTTGCTGCAATCTGTCATGGCCTCCAGGTTCTAGTCTCTGCAGGCTTCATAAAAGGCAGGAAAGTCACCTGTTGGTTAGGGATAAGGAACGATATTATAGCTGCATGAGCATTTTACGAAGACTGTGAAGTCGCTATAGATAAAAACCTGGTATTATCAAAGAGCCTGGATGACCTTTCTGCTTTTGGAAGGGAAATGATCAAACTGCTGAAGTAATTCAAAGTTGGATTTTTTAGTTCCAAGCTTTTTCTTTAAATTTTGAAGTTTTCGATATTACTAATTTCTTTCAGGAAGAAATTGCCTTGATTTTTCATTTCATATTAATAATTTCATATTAATATAATCTTTATTTCATCAACAAAAATTTGAGAAACCAATTTTTGTAAATAATTTTAACCTCCCTCAAATAACAATATATTTTTGAAATATCTCAAAATAGATGCTGAATTAAGGATCTGACCTCATTATTAAATTTCAAAAATGATCTACTATCAGGAAAATAATAGCTAGACGCTTATGCGCAAAGAAACAGATGAACAAAAAAACAAGGGAATAAGGAAATTGTTTAAATAGAATTCAAGATTTTAGAGAATTACTTATGAATTCTATAAGTAATGGATATATTCCCCTTTACATTTATCATGCCGGGCAGTGTGACCCCAAAAAGTGCACAGGACGAAAAATGGCTCGTTTTGACCTTGCTCGCCTGTATAATCGGGTCTCAAGGATACCCCGATCAACGATTCTGCTGGACCCGTTTGCAGGGAAGGCTATTTCACCTGCCGATTATCCCGGAAAAGGAATTGTAGTACTTGACTGTTCCTGGGAAGAAGTGGAAAGTATTTTTCCCGAACTTGGAAAGCTGAACTTGGATCACAGGGCTCTTCCCTACTTACTTGCGGGCAATCCTGTGAACTTCGGAAGGCCCTTCAAACTTAGCTCTGTAGAGGCTTTAGCAGCGGCTCTTTATATATTAGGATGCAAAGAGCAGGCTGAGAAAGTTCTGTCCAAATTTAACTGGGGTCACAGTTTTCTTGAGTTGAATAAAGAGCCTCTAGAAGAATATGCAACTGCGAAAAACAGTACTGAAATTGTTGAAATCCAGAGTCATTATATCTAAAGATCCTCAAAATCCTTAAACACTTGTAAACGAAAATGCTTCACTATGAAAACAAGGCTCTTTTTGTAGATGGGTGAATAATGAATGATAGTCACTGCGAGATCTTGGGGCAAAATTCTCATACATTGAAGACTCTTTCTTCTGGGAAGATTTTTTGATGACATTAAAGAAAGAGGTTTAATAGATGTCAAATTAATAATTTCTTACAGGCACAAAGGGATACAGAAAACAGTTAGAGAGACTTTTCTTGGATTAATCTGGAAAATGTGTTATTTACATCTGATAAGACAAGTTCTCAAGAAGGTAACAAAAGAAGCAAAAAAAGGTATTATGAAGTTAAAAGAAGCATCAATAGATCATCCTATACTTATTTAAAATATTAATTTTAATATTTTGTCCGCAGTATACT
This sequence comes from uncultured Methanosarcinaceae archaeon, assembly GCA_963733675.1. GTDB lineage: Archaea > Halobacteriota > Methanosarcinia > Methanosarcinales > Methanosarcinaceae > Methanosarcina. The sequence continues at coordinate 426,516 of CAVTET010000003.1, forward strand.
GTTATTCTTGGGCCAATGACAAAGGCAAATATCAACCAACAATTTGGTGCAAAAGCTACTCATATCCGCACTTTGAATTCTCATTATCTTTCACACTATAAACTGTTTTTTTGACTATTATCCTTAAATGATCCATTTCTATCTTTAGTAAACCTAGATTTTTCATTTTGTTTAATGTCTTAATTCCTCGTTCTCTTGATAGTATATTTTTATGGCTAACTCAATGATAACCATATCAGTATAAGGTGCATAAAAGAAATATTTGTACGATTACAAAAGTTCTGCTGCAACTATGGAAGGATAGCTTTATCCTGTCATCTACTCACTATGCATAGCTACAGACAAAGTTACATCGCTCTGTGATGAAATGGCATTCAAAGATTCATTAGGACAATTCACATTAGAAATTTAGTTCAGGTTCACGCTTCCCTAACAAGTAGAAATATATTGCACTTAATATATATCTTAAATCAAATATTATATGACAATCACAAAAATATTATGTGCGACTAAGAGCCTATCCAAAAAATAATATACTTTCTGCATAAGACATAATTCAGAATATATGCATGGATAAGGGTTATGATTTCACCGATATCAGAAAATTGGTTGAAGAATGTGGTTATACTGCGCATATCAAAAGTCGTGGAGAAGAAAACATAAGGAGAGACATACCTGGTTTTAGGGCAAAAAGATGGGTTGTAGAAAGGACACATTCTTGGCTGAATAGATTCAGAAGACTCCTTATAAGATGGGAAAAGAAAATTGAAAATTACCTTGCTATCCTACATTTAGCGTGCGCATTGATAACATTAAGATCAGCAGGACTTTTCGGATAGCCTCTTAGAGACTATCCTAGAGGTCATTAATGGCATGTTGTAACAGTTATAATTGGTCTAAAGTATCCATTCCAATTGTTTATTGAAAAGTTATACTATGTTACAAAACTTTTTAGGTAGGTTCTTAATAGCACAAAGCTCGGCTTCATGCAGAAAAAACTAAAAAAATATCAAATATAAGACTTACATATATTCTTTTTAAGAGTAAAAACAGTGTGACAATGGATAGATCTTGTAAACTAACTCTAAATATAAACAAGCGAATTGGAGATAATGTCGCGTTGGGATTTACTTATGCTTTTGCTACCGAAGCTGCGGGAATTACATATCAGACGTTCAATGACTGGACGAAAAAAGGTAAAAAATCAACATCTGGAGAGTATGTTAAGTTCTCAAAGTATATTCAAAAATTTAATGCAGATGTGGCTAAAAAGCTTTTGAAACGCCTGAATGAAGCTGCTGAGGCCGGAAACTGCCAGATTTGCATGTGGATTTTGAGCGACGTTTCCTGAAAGATTGTTGTCGGCATGAATCTCGGAAAACAAATGTTGTTTCAGAGAACAAGAATGAGAAGTTGAGATGATTATCAAGGATGTTGATAGAATTAGAAAAGAAATTCTAACGAAGTTTTTTTGGGTTAAAGGAATGCATGAGTCACAAACTGGTTAACTTTTTCAATTAGAATTCTACTTATTTTTACTAGAATATTTTTCTTTTCTCATTTATCATGTGGTATTTATCACGTGTTATAAATTGTAGCCGGAGTTTTCAATATCATCGCCACTTCTTCTGAGCTCGCAGTACTTCAATTGCCTTCTGATTGATTAGGATTTGTATCTGTAGCATGTAATTAGCATATAAATTTCTAATTTATCTAGTTCGTTTTCCAATGTTCAATTATATATCTTTAAAATAATTTAATAGTTGCGCTCCTTCTTCTAAGGGGGCTGGAAACGCTTGAAAGGATGTTGCTATTGTGGTACATACCCAAGAATAATAGTAATTTTTCATTTAATGAGCTTTAGTAAAACTGGTTCCGTTGCAAAAACTTCAACAAAATATGTAAATCTATAAATAATGAATAAAAATCAAAATATTCAAGGAAAATGTACTAACATTATAAAACTATACCAAATAATTGATTAATGTATTTGACTTCATTAAGAACAGAGTAATTTAAATCGATTACTTGTCCTTTTTTGATCATATTTATAGCTTCAATTCCTTTTAAAGTCTTATTAGCAGATCGAAAAGACTGAAATCCTAACATTGGATTAACGATTCTCTTTATAGATCTGTGATCTTGTTCTATAATGTTATTCAAATACTTGATTTGTCGAATGCCTACGTTTTTAGGTAGTATTTTATCAATTTTTAGTTTATCTATAGCAGGTGGATAAGCTGGATTCTTATCAACGGTTATTAATCTTGGAATTTGATTATGATTAGAACTTAAAGCTTTCTTAAAGAATCTCTTCGCTGTCTTTCTATCTCGTTTTGAACTTAACATGAAATCAATTGTATCTCCATTTGAGTCAACTGCTCGGTAAAAATATTTCCATTTACCTTTTACTTTGATATAGGTTTCATCAACTCTCCACGAATCATTTGTTGGTCTTAAATGTCTTCTTATCTTCGTTTCTATTTCAGGGGAATATTGATGTACCCATCTCATGATTGTTGTATGGTCGACTTTTACTCCCCTTTCTGCCATCATTTCCTTTAAATTTCTATAACTTAATGCATATTTTAAGTACCATCTTACATTCAATAAGATAATTTCCCCTTCATAATGCTTCCATTTAAAGGAATTAGATAGCATGTTACTATCTTTGGTTTTCTTTTTATTCTATTGTATCAATTAGAAAGGATTTTTTGCAACGGAACCGTTTTCTGTATTATCACAATTTGAAATCCTGAAAGGCAGTAACAATTCTTTTTAAAAACGTATATTGTACGATCAGATTGGAGAAAACAAAAATGAATGTGTCACGAAAATCTTGGCCTATTTCACTGGTAATATTCACAGTTTGGCTAAGTTTCATAGTGGTAGGAGGACTTCTACAAATTGAGGGGCATCACATTCAACTTGAAAAATTAGTTGAAAAACAGATAATGTTTGGGGAGCTTGTTGAAATTATCTTTTTGACTGGAGTTATTACTTATTTGAGATGGTGGCCTCAAGTTGGGTGGAAAAGCCCAAATAATTTACCAGATTTACGTTTATTGTGGCCACCAGCCCTATCTCTTCTATTCATGCTGCTGATCGTATTATATTCAAATCTACCATCAATCAGGGTTCTTATGATTGTAATGATCAATACCTTAATGGTAGGAATCAGCGAGGAATTGATGTTTCGTAGCATCTTGTTATATGGGGCTTCATCATCATTTGGGATCTGGCGTGCAGTATGGATCACATCGATTATTTTTGGTTCAGTCCATATATTAAACAGCTTAATCACCGGAGATTTTAGAGCGAGCATACTTCAGGCCTTTTTTGCAGGTACGTTTGGTATCTGGACTGCAGCTTTGTGAATTCGTCTAAACACAATTATTCCAGTAATCATAATTCATTGGTTGTGGGATTTCCTGTCATTTCTGACAAATTCCATTTGGGATCTGGAATTGCTTCCTTTTTCTCTTGTGCTCTTCATTTATGGTCTCTGGTTATTACAAAATTATCGACGCGGCGAAATCAAATCGCTAAGGGATCAATATTAATCCAATAACTTATTGAGAGATCGATTGATAGGCTATTTGATGGCTAAACTCTACACGATGTTCTTATTACAGATTCACAGAAATGGTAGATTGACAAGATATCTGAGACCTAGTTCACTATTGTCTAAGTGCTTGTCAATTAGTCTGGAAATATCGTTATTGTTAGTCACTCATGCAACATTTTATGCACACGGTTCCGCAGCCGACATCCAGCTATCTCAGAAGACACTGAGTTAAATCAATTAAGTTACTCCGGATATTGTACCTATCAGGAATAGATCAATCCCGGAAGGCATGTAGACAAATTCCCCCTTGTATACCAAGTGGATCGTTAGAAATTCAACTGACCGAGTAAGATAAACAGATTGCATAAAGAGAAAATTATGGATAGCACAACGAAAATCCAACCACCTCTGCAGGTGGTCCAGCGAAATGCCTGGCTAAAAGCTTTATCCATTGCAGTAAATTTCTATATTCTCTTACTTTCAGTCTTGTTACTAACTGGTAATTCCAATCTGTTTCCAGTTTTGGTGATGGTAGGTAGCTTTATGGTTCCAGTTGCCTATGTAGCATTTTTTATGAGTGCAAGGGTTTCAGCCAACTAACGTTGCCAACTGTTTCCCAGGCTTTCATGTGTTATTATCTATTTAGAAGAATTTTAGCAATCAGGCGCAAACAAGTAATATTCTTGCTCTTTTAGAATAAGCGTCATGAATCTTCTTTAGTAGTGCTATTTTCAAAAATCCAGTCTACATCTCAACTTTTTTAGGCTATTGTTTAATTATCACAGCAGCTTATATTGTAAGCAGAAGAGATTGAATAGGTTAATGACATCTTAGGTGATTACTCTAAATCTTCTATAATACCTACAATATCCTTCCCGAGTCTATTCAAAGTTTTTTTATAGCAATAATTTTCATAAAACAATCAATACATGGTACAATTAAGTCCATTGAGAAATAGCTTGGTTATGCTAAGTTTTAGGTTTAAAATAGAGTAGCATCATCATAACAGTAAACTATATTATGGATTTGGGAAAACAATGATATAATGGATGGAAGAAGAGTAGAAAAAGGACCAGTGCAACTGGATGTAGGCATAGTTTTATCAAGCGTTGGAGGAAACTCCAGTCATGATAGGGATCAATTCCATGGTCTTGTTTCCTTGTCTGGTATTGATTTTGGACTCTATGTTGGGCCATCGTATAATCTTTTTGAGAATATAGGACCCAGTATCGGTATCGGTTTACTCATAGGGCACAATGGTTTCCTAGCTGCGAAATTAGGCATCCATTTCAGGAGAACATTTGGTTTAGCTATGCTAATTCCTATAGTTCCTATTTATGGTGCTACTGGAGCGAGCATTTTAGCTGCCCTGCCTATTTCAGAAGGAACTAAAGCCATGGCAACTATCCCGCTTATGTTAGTCCCAGCAGCTTTTGTATACCAAGAAGATATCAAAGAATTACGTAGGCTTGGAGCAGAAATTTTAATGAAATTAAGGTCTTATATATCAGGGAAACTATAATCACTGTCAACTATACTGTGACATTATTGTATGTATATGCGTATATTAGTTTGATTACGAGTGTGGATATGTTTACTAGGAATGATATTGCTAATGCAATTTAATAGTTCCTACAACAAAAGCGAGTAGCTTAAATTTTAAGATTTATTATTGGTTTAAAGTATTTTTGAAATTCTTTTATTATTTTATGGTTATTATATTCAATTTTCTCATTTTCACTCTAAATCGTGTAAAACAATAAAATTTTAATTTCATTGAAATTAATTCCATTTATATCCGTTAAGATATAATCTATAAGAAGTGTGTCATTTTGGCTGTTTTTTCCTGAAAAACTATAAATGCAAATCAAGACAAAAGATTATTGCAGTAGTCATTTTAGAGTTTTTAGAGTTAATAGGTTCCTTAACCAAATACAAATGGGGATGACATGGTAGTGACAGAGGAGAAAGATCGCTGCGAAAGAGAAGAAAAGAAAAAAGACTCGTTGGAATCACTGCTTGAAGAAAAATTGAGAAATCAGGTTCGTTCGGATTATCGGCGCAGTCTAGGTAATGAATACCGCAGAAGATATCTGGAATGATGCTCTATTTTCCAGATAAACTCTTCTTCAAACGATGACTTTTGCTTTTTCTTTTTTTGTTTTCTTTTTTCTGTTGTCTCAGCTAACTTTATCAACAATCTTTATAATTATTTAGTTGGGGGTAAAAACAATATTATTCGCTATCTTATTTAATATTCAATTGGTAAGTTTTTTTGGACCCATATTCTCTAATTATAGCTATCAATCATGTTTTTCGCTTTTAATTGGTTATCAATCACACATTTTTAAAAACCAAAAAAATCATCGATATACTTGTTTGAGTAGAGTAATAATTATCAATCTTCTTTAATGCTTATTTGTCCTGTTTTGAAAATCTATTTAGACTGCGTTGAAACAGTTTTCAAAACGCTTTTCTAAGATATTAATTTCTTCTGATGCTGGCATAAAGAAAATAATTGGATTCCATTTGTTAATCAGCCTGTGACACGATTATACGAAAAATTGATTTATAAAAAAATAAAAAAGTAATACACTTATGTAGCCTCAAAGAAAAATGTTATGAACTAGAATTGAAACTCGGTTAAGAATTTTCTTGCTTGCATAATATTGATTTCGGAGCAAAAATTATTTCCGAATTTAGAATATCAAAATTAAATTTATCATGGAATATATTTGTTTTCGAAAGGTACAAGGTATATCCCATCTGCCCTTTTTTGGCCTTTAACCAGTTCACAATGCCTCAGAAGAGCAAATTGGTTTTCTGTTTCTAGTAAGGATATCTCAAATTTTTGTGTAATTTCTTCCTTTTTTACTCCACCACTCGAGACGATGAATTCATAAATGGCTTTTTGCAGCTCAGTCAGTCCTTCAGTTCCTTCAAACCCAGCTTCTTTCCTAAATATTTTTTTTGAACGGACAGCCCAGGGATTACAAGCCTGAATTTTATGATGGCTCTCTATGTAACAGTCCTCACAGAAAATCTCGCCTTCTTCCTCAATAACATCTTCTCTTTCCAGTTCACCCCTGCAAACATGGCATTTGACGAGATTAGTTGTTTCTTCAGTCAATTTATATCACCTTATTTTTTTAAATGCCCAGTTTATCTAAAATTTCAAGAACAACTACCGACCCATAAGCTACTGCAGGTCCACCAGCCATTAATATAGCAGTACTCACAGCCTCTAAAATTTCCTCACGGGTTGCTCCCAATTTTACAGCTTCAGGAACGTGTTTCCAGAGACAGTATTCACAGTGAAGCGCCACTGCAATTCCCACAATAATGAGTTCTTTCGTTCTGGAACTGAGAGCGCCATCCTTAACAACTTCGGAATGGAGCCCGGAAAATGCATTCATCACTTCTGGAAGTTGTTCAGCCATAATTTTTAGCTTTTCATCGATGTCAACTTTTTCTACCAATGTTTCACTTCCTTGATGAGTTAGATTTTATAGAGAATTTCGATAAACTCCTAAATTTTATCACATGCATATAATGGTATATAACTGGCTCGTGAAAATCAGAGGTTTATCGAAATCCTCTATAAACAATTTAAAGATCTCTTATTTTCCATTTTTACTACTTCATAAGCTCAGAGTGCCTCATCACTTGTATTATGCAGTTGAACCGAATAATTAGTATATCGATTGCAAACTGCATAAAAAGCTAAATGTTTGAATTCATTCCAAGAAAAATTAATTATCTTCCAAGTTATGCATCAATTTTAAAATCGATGCACTAGTAAGATTAAACTCCAAATAATCTAAACTAAAATATTTATAACTTACTCGAATGTGCTTTATTTTGTTCTTCAAGTGCATAAGTCCCAACTGGATCAGCTTTGATCCTTTCTTCTTCAGTGAGCTGGGAAAGTACGTTTTTAGGTTTCCCAATGTCTACAATTTTTCCATCGCGCATAAGTGCGACGCGGTCACATATCTCGTTTACAAAATCCATGTCGTGAGAAACTATAACGAAGGTTTCCCCAATATCTTCTCTAGCTTTAAGAATGGAAGTTGTCACCGATATCTTGGTAATTGGATCCATTGTTCCAGTTGGTTCATCCATGATGATGATTTTTGGCTCCTTTATAAGGACTTGTGCAAGTGCAATCCTATGCCGCTCTCCTTCGCTCATTTCATCAGCCATTTTTGGTAAAATCGCTTTTGCCTTATTCTCTTCAAAGCCTGCAGCCTTGAGAGTCATTAAAGCTTTTCTGACACCAAGTTCGAAGGGTAAATCAAGACTAATGGATTCAGTGAGGTTATCTATTACAGAGCTATGAGTGTAAAGGCCGTATTCCTGGTGCAGGAATCCCATGTATTTAGTTGCTCTTCCCTTATTTTCGACTCCCAGCTTTGTCATATCAACCCATTCATCTCCTACTCGAACATCAACTTCTCCAGAAGTTGGTGGTAGAATTCCCATCAAAATTTTCGAGGTGGTAGTCTTGCCTGCCCCACTGACACCTACTAGCCCGAAGATCTCTCCTTCTTTTATATCAAAAGAGATCCCATCCACAGCTCTTACTACGCCACGGTCTACAGAGATATAACGTTTCGAGAGGTCCCTTACTCGGATGATCGGCTCACCAACCATGGTGTTTTGTTCGTGCCTCACCGCACATGCGTTATTCATAAAGACTGCAGAAACTTCAAGAGGATTACCTTCCAGAACTACCTCTCCGTTTTCAAGAAGAATCGCCTTATCTGTGAGCTTCTCGATAACTTCAGGCCAGTGAGATGTGAGGACCATACTCATATTATAATTTCTCACTACCTTAATCATAACATCATGGACCAGTTTAGCAGTCATTGGATCAAGGGTACCGGTAGGCTCGTCAGCTAACAGAAGCAATGGATTTCTTACCAGTTGTCTTGCAAGTACAACCCTCTGTTTTTCTCCACCTGAAAGTTCTCTTGCAATATGCATCATGCGGTGGCTCAAATGTACTTCTTCCAGCAGTTCAACCGCTTTTCTTATGGAATCTTGACCTAGGTACTCAATTTCATTTAAGGAGTTTATAACATTTACAATAACTCTTTCATCTCCATAAAGAGCAAAGGTACGCTGGAGCATGATCGCAATTCTTTTGCTAATATCTTTCCTTATCGGTTCGTAAAGAGAAATTTTTATGAAATCAACGTCGAAAGCTTCAAGCGTCTCTCCACAGACAGGACATTTCTGGCCTTTCTTGCTGGGACAATCTATGTATCTGCACTTCTTGCAACGGGCCAGATAATAAATAACTTCACCTGAGATATTTTCAAAAGACTCAGTCCCACGCAACACATGCATCAGAATTGTTTTTCCGGAGCCGCTTTTTCCTAGAACTCCGACAATTTCTCCCTCATTAATACTTAAATTTATGTCTTTCAGCACCTTGAGACCATCGAGATCTACGGTTAAATTCTTAATGTCAATGAATACAGGCACGACTTTTCCTCCGTAATTATAAGCTATAATAACATTCTGATGGATGTTTGTTACCAGTCTGAGCATATATCTTACATTATAAATAATCATTTTAAGTTGATGGCACAATAAAATAATCTATATATTTGATATGTTCGGATCATAACTGTATACGGACTTTAATTTGACAGAATCTCATGACGTTCTTTTAAAATCATCAGATATTCCGGTAAAAGGTGTGGACTTTTGTAAGATCAGTAAAAAAACGTGATGAAATAACTTAAACATGAAAGATCCTCGATGTAAGGAGAAGGCTTAAATTTTAAATTTTATTTAGGACATATTTCCTTTAGGCCGGAAACAACATTCTCTAGAAGTTCAATAGGGATCCCCATGATCATTTCTTCATCGGCGATTTTGGTGTAAGATCTGCTGCCACTGCAACCGACAGTGACTCCTATTTTACCTTCCTTATACACCTGTACAACACCGTCAGAGCATAAGCTCTGCTTTCCTGCGAAACTGGCTTCAAGCCTGCCTCCTGTCTTGTACATAAAAGCTTGTGTGAGTAACATGATTTGTTTTGGGTTGCAGATGATCACAACAACATCCGGAATGAAAGAGGTTTTTTCCAGAGGAGAATATAAGACGGCTTCGGTTGAATTTGAAGGAAGCTTAGGAACCATGGAAACTGTCCGAATTGCAGCACCTTGGGTGCTGAACTGTTTAAGTTCTTTATAATAAAATTCCCCACTTGCGACTTTTGCAGGAATTTCCCCAAGGCCCATTGCACCAGCTCCACCTTTGCACATTTGATCTTCGCCAAGGGTATAGAACTCCTCGCCTGTTCTTCTTACTCTATCAACCAACTGACAGTGTCTCATAGCTCCATCTACCTTTTCGATGCCCTTGGGAACTTCTTCTACTTTCGGAATCAATTTTACTGCAACCGGAGATGTTGTGAGTTTAAGGCACTCCACTAGTTCCCGTCCATAGCTGTTTATCTCTTTTATATCCATACTTTTAACTCCATTTTTATTGAGATTTGAATCCTGCATCCTCACCTAAATACAAAAGGATCATTTCAATATACTATTAGATAGAGCACAGATTTTGATGCTAAATTATTAATGTAATATACTTCGGATTTATACTTGAACAATAAAATTGATCCTAGTAATCGCTGTGATTTGAATTAGCATTTTAAATAGTTAAAGGTTTAATGATCCTGATTTTTCAGTTCACTGCGTAGCTCCTAGTGCTATTAAATATCCCAATTTGGCCTGCTTTAGCTTTTTTCTCATAGGTGTTATAAGCGCCAGATCTTTATTCTCGCAGAAATCACATGATTCTTACACATATCACTTATTATCTCACTTTAGTGATGAGAACAGTTACAAGTGCCATTTGTAGATAATTCCTGCAGCATTCCATTGTTATAGTCCTGAAGAGCATCGGAAACCTTACCCATAGCTCCCGCAAATACCTTTATTTTATTTTCTACCAGGGATATTAATGGCCTTCCACCGATGCCTGAGACGAGTACTGTCTCAACATTGTGCGATTTGAGGATTAGCGAAGGGATGGTACAGTTGTGCTCGCCATCAGGAGACACATTGTTTATTGTCCCAATGTCTGTAATGGCTTGGTCCTGTACATCTACAATTGTAAAATATTCGCACGAGCCAAAATGGGCACATACATCCGATTCCAGTCCACCGTTATTCATCGATGGTATTGCAATTTTTGTCATTTCTTACACTTCTTGTTTTAGTAGTTATCTCTGCTTTTCCTTTGTTTTTGGGGCAGCAGTAATTGTTCTTAATAAACCTTTTTCCCTTTCCATCGCCGCTGGTTCGGTAAATAATGCCGGAACCACACTTGGGACAGATTGTGGGGCGTCCCTCATAGCATTGTAATTTCCACTCATTCTCACATCCTTTGCAGATGAAGTCGATCTGACACTCGCCGCTATTTATGTACTCCCCTCCAGAAATCTCGATTGCTTTACCATTGACTAGGGCATCAACTACTTTCTCTCTGGCTTTTTGCAAGTCGTTCCAGAAGGTTTTCCTGGAGACACCCATCATTTCAGCAGCATCATTCTGCTCTACATTGAGGAGATCGCAAAGACGGAGAGCCTCAAGGTTTTCGATGGATAAGTTGATAGTTTCGAGATCACAGAACGGTACCTCCCTGGGTTTATAATAGGTGGCTTTTGGGAAGCAGGATACTCTGCGCTTAACTCTATTGACCATCAAGGTATACATATGAGATATATTATAAATAACTTCCTAATTGGTTATGGAATATTTCCATACTTTGACCTTGAAAATACCATTAATAATCAAAGCAAATGCAAAATACCATATCAACATCAGCAGTATAATAATAAGCAGCTATCAGCATCAAGCCTGGGATCCCGAAGGTTGAGATTGCAAAAGTTACGATCATATTGCCAAATATGGCTATTATGAGTGTTTTGTTGGGAATCGACTCCAAGAAGTCGCTCTTCTCTCTCAACATAAGTATCAATTAGCATTCCTCCGTAGATCAGCATTTCAAAGACAAATGTATGCAGTCTCGTGTCGCATGTTAGTCTCAAGTGAGGCTCAGATGTCTCATCTCGACATCAGAGTAGCCAGAAAGATTCTGCTACTCAACATGCTCAACAATACCACCAATCTTTGCCAGCATTGCTATGTCCTAATACTAGGTTTTTCTGGCAAATCTAGTGTTATCAATTTCTATATATGTGGTGAAGAAATCGATCAAAAAAAAGTAGCTGGACAATTTCAAAAGTATCATATGAAGTAGCGCTCATTGATAAATAATGCAATCCTGATATAAGAAACAAAAAAAGTTAATGGCAAGCAAATAAGACTACTTGCAGAAGATTCCAAGGTCTTTTGACGCTATGGCCAACCAGTCCCCATCCCAGAGTGCTTGTCATCTTAACGTTGAATTTTCGCTTGAGCGATTTCACAGTCATTGATGAAGGCTGTTCCTGGAAAACCCAGCATCTCATTATGCAGAACAAGAAGATTATGATGATAAAGCCGACATATTGTTCTAAGTGTAATAGAGGGCTATGGTGATTTCAAACATTTAGTGAATGAGGTCCAAGAACATATTTAAATAAGTAAAGTATTTTGCCTTTTCGCAAATACTTCATTATCTTCTGCTTTATAAATTCTATATGAATCTTTTCTTTATATAAGTCAATTTTTGAGTAAGTATTTAATCGTTCGATAGTTCCATCGATGGATATTCCTATGTACTCTTACTCTTCAGTAGGAAATTTCTGACCAACTATAATATTATCATCCCAAATAATCCTACTCGGGCAAATACTATTTCAATAATATTGACCGATTTTATGAAAATTAACCATCTTTACAGGAAGATCAATTGATGTAGGAGTTAAAAATCTGGATTTTTGATACTGTTGTACAATTTCATGGCCATGTCTGCCAGGACTTTCAATTGTCTATAGGGCAGCATTACTAGCTACCGATCACTTTAGAGACTGGAGGAGCACAGAGGAAGAATCAGTTGCAATTGTGGAAAATAAATCCTGTGTTATTGATGCTATTCAGGTCATAAATGGCTATACTTGCGGGAATGAAAGTCTTGTTTTTAAAGATTATGGGAAGCATGTTTGCACATATTTCAAAAGAGGCGATAAAAAGGGCATCAGGATTTATTTGAAACCAACTGTCCTTTAACAGGACTAAAAGCGTGTTACACTCTTTGCAAAAATAAGGATTGACACTGCAAGCCCAGAGGAGATTAAGGATTTTCGAGCCTTACACGAAGCAAAAAGCCAGAGGGTCCTAGAAATGCTAGAGGAAAAACTTTTCTGGGTATGGGAAGTGGCAATAAAGCTTTCAGAAAAAGTCATAATTTACTCTAATCTGATCTGTAGCAAATGTGGAGAAGGTTTTATGGAACCTCTGGGAAGAGTTAGAAATGGAAAAGTAGTATGTATCCCGTGCTTTGAGGCAAAAGATAAGTGAATACCTGAAAATAATTCCTTATACAATAGAAACGATATCTACAGACGTTGTAGAAAATTATTACTCTGAATCTGTCTACGATGAAGAAATCTATCAGAAAGTTTAAAAACTCTTCCCGAAAATTGTTGGAAATTATTTTATTCTTATTCAGTTAAAATACAAAATATCTAAAAAAAGGTCTATATTGTGTTATTTTTGTACTAAGAAACTTACATTAAAGTCGGAAAATCGCTACACTTAGCTTTCGAAGCTGTGCATAAAAATCGTTAAACTCTGAAGAATGAGAATTACTTAAAAAAGCTGTTTCAGATCTCATATATAATGGTTACTCTAAGCAATAAACTGAATGCAAAAAACATTTAATGCCTGTTACTAAATAACCTAGACAATACATAATTATTTTGAAATAATTTCCATGTCAGTTTCCTAATCTTGTGTCAATATCTCTGAACAATACACTTGTTGCTTTTGTTTTGGGAATAGCTAACCAGCTCAACTTATTTGAAGTAATGGCTTCAATATTATTATAAAATATATAATGCTACAGAGAATACTCAAAAAGGAGTTTAATGAAAGATCGTAAGGAGAACATTTTTATGTCAATAATAAATACCGCACAAGGAGTAGGAGGTATCCTGAACAATTTCAGGAGCCTTGCAAACGGAGCAGAAAAAATAACTTTTGTGGGAACTCCAGGTTTCTGCACTCCCTTTGCTGAACTTCTAAGTTTTGTAGTTCGGGACAGAAAACTTGCTTTTATCCCAGGTCTAATTTTTGAGCAAGCCAGATTGATTCATATGACTCTTGAGGGTATGCAGCTTGGCGAGCTCACAGATGCACATGCTGATGTGATAGTCTTGCTCGGAGGGCTTGCAATGCCGAAGACGGAGATTAATCCTGAAAAAGCAAACGAAATTGTCAAAAAGGTCCTCGAAAATTCGAAAAAAGGAAAAATTATTGGATTATGTTTTCAGTCCATATTCATGCAACAGAAATGGGATAAAATAATCAACTTTGATTATATCATCAACGCTGATTTGGCTGTTGAAGTGCTAGAGATCTAAAATCCTATATGATTTTTCCTCCCGACCGAAAAAATAACGCGAATAAAAATAATTTGTTTATATTCAAAATCCACTTGATCCTCAATGTCCAAGTTATAGTTTTGATCCCATATCCTTGGCACAAAACAGAAAGCATTTTCCTGATAGATAAACAGCCACTGAAACATCTTCATAAAAAGGAAATTCAGAGAGGTCGATTTCCAAGAATAAATAAAGTCATCATCAACTACATTTAAAAACGAAATAAGTTTATACAGCATACAGAATGAAGAGAACTTTCAAACGGTGCTAAAAGTGCATATAAAGACGGAACCTATGTAAAAAAATTATGAAGTCCTACTTTGGATATAAACTTCATAGCATAATAGACAAGGATTATGAACCTATCAGAAGATTCAAAACAACAATGTATAACTTCATGATTCGTATGTAAATTTACTAGAAAAAAATGAAGTTGTTTAGAGACAGAGGATTCTTTTGATCAGAATAAAAAGTTCATGATGCAGCAATGAAATAAGCAGTAAAAGAATATTATGTGGGAATGGGCGATAAATTAAGAAGCAAGATATAATCTCAAAAAAGCTAAAATGAGACGGTTTATGCAGTAACTAAATAGAAATTCAAATACTGGGAATTTCTTGTCATTAATGTTAAAAAAGTGAATCTGAAGATGTTGTGTAAAGCTTTTTGTTATAATCTTTACCAGTCGATAATAGATAAATAATAAAATGAATAGTTTAAGGAGATATGAAGCCCGCTTTAAAATCAAAGGATAATGAACAGGGAAAGTAAAAATTAGATTAAATACGAATTTAGGTAGAAAGATCTGGACCGGATTCACTCAAATAAAAAAAATTGGAAATAAATCGGAATCCTTTATAGTTATATCATTTATAGGCGTAATAATTTTAATAATATTAATATATAGTTTGGATATCTCACCAGATCACAAGGTAAAACATGATTGTGGATATCAATTTAGCAATCAAAATTAAAAAATTATCTAGTAACGATGAAAATTTCATTTTTAGTTAACACCTTCGAACACATAGAATTAGAACAATACTATTTTTCAATGAAAAAAGGAAGAACCAGTCAGATTCTTACGAGTTGCGTAGCAAAAGGAGGGGGATTCGCATATTCTTTTTTGAATATTTTCATTTTACTCTTATCGAAATAGGGCGTTACAAATTAGAAAATGTTATATATATTTGATACGTTTAGACTTTGTTTATTGTTCATTATCCATCGATAGCGACCTCTGTTCACGATTAAGGTTTCAATCGTTGGCAAAGCAGTTATTTGAGCTAAGGGAGTAAAAACGATTTTGAAGAGTAAAAGGCCCTTAAAAAATTTTTAAGAGGAAATACAACCTTAAAAAGGTCCCTATTTGAAAAACGTTGATATGGCATAGAGTATTCATAAAAAAGTGTAAAATCGTCACTGCCTCAAAAAACTTATTTGACGATATGATTTGGAGCAAACGCAAGAAAAATTGGACTAATTAATACCCAAAATTGTAATCGTCTTGGTGAAAATCACTTAAAATAAATTTAGGAGGAAAAGCTCATATGAGCAAGCTAACTACCGGGAGTTTTTCTATAGAAGATCTGGAGTCTGTTCAGATCACTATCAATAATATTGTAGGAGCAGCAAAAGCGGCTGCTGAGACGGCTGTTGAGAAAACAGGTCCTACAGGTCCCATGGGTCCGACTCCATTCCCGTCAATTGCAACATTAAGGGACTGGAATTTTACTTTATTCGATCGCTATGAGCCTGTCTACACTCCAATGTGTGACCAATGTTGTTACTGTACCTTCGGACCGTGTAACCTGGAAGGCAACAAGAGAGGTGCTTGTGGTATTGACATGAAGGGTCAGACTGCAAGAGAGTTCTTCCTACGTTGTATAACGGGTTGTGCATGTCACAGTGCCCATGGACGCCATATTCTCAATCACCTGATCGAAGTTTTTGGAGAGGACATGCCGATTAATATGGGTGCATCAAATGTAATTGCTCCCAATATTCAGCTTGTCACAGGTATGCAGCCTAAGACTCTTGGCGACCTCAAACCCATACTGGAATATGTAGAAGAAGAGCTAGGCCAGCTGCTTGCAACCATACACGCAGGACAAGAAGGAGCTGCAATCGATTATGACAACAAGGCAATGTTTGCTGGGATGCTTGATCATGTTGGTATGGAAGT
The DNA here is from genome assembly GCA_963733675.1 of uncultured Methanosarcinaceae archaeon. Taxonomy (GTDB): domain Archaea; phylum Halobacteriota; class Methanosarcinia; order Methanosarcinales; family Methanosarcinaceae; genus Methanosarcina. The sequence continues at coordinate 442,845 of CAVTET010000003.1, forward strand.
TTCCGATATCGCTCAGGTTACTGCACTTGGCTTCCCAAAGTCTGATCCGGATGCCCCTCTAGTGGAAGTCGGTATGGGGACCCTCGATCAAACGAAACCAGTTATAATTGCCATCGGACATAATGTTGCTGGTGTCACCTATATCATGGACTACATGGAAGACAATAAACTGACTGACAAGTTGGAAATCGGAGGTCTTTGTTGTACCGCATTCGATATGACCAGGTATAAAAGAGAAGACAGGCAAGCTCCATATGCAAAGATCGTCGGTACCATTTCTAAGGAGTTAAAGGTAGTACGCTCCGGAATTCCTGACGTAATCGTTCTTGATGAACAGTGCGTAAGAGCTGATCTTGTTGAGGAGGGCCAGAAACTTAAGATCCCTGTCATCGCATCCAATGAAAAGATTATGTATGGTCTTCCAGACAGGACCAATGATGACGTCGATGCAATCGTCAAAGACCTTGTATCTGGCAAGATCCCAGGCTGTGTGATGCTGGACTACGAGAAACTCGGAGAACTTGTGCCCAAAGTTGCTCTTGCAATGGCCCCTATCCGCGATGCAGAAGGACTCACAGCTATACCTACCGACGAAGAAATGAAAGAGCTAGTTTCCAAGTGTGTAGAATGCGGAGAATGTACACTTGCATGCCCAGAAGAGCAAGCAATCCCCGAAGCAATTGCATTAGCTAAAGAAGGAGATTACTCTGCTCTCGAAGAGATACATGACGCTTGTATAGGCTGCCGCAGGTGTGAACAGGTCTGCAACAAGGAGTTACCTATCCTTAGCATGATCGAGAAGGCTTCTTTGAAAGCAATCTCAGAAGAGAAGGGATTGGTAAGAGCCGGAAGAGGTCAGGTAAGTGATGCCGAAATCAGGGCCGAAGGTCTGAATCTGGTTATGGGTACTACTCCTGGTGTCATTGCAATTATTGGATGTTCAAATTACCCTGCAGGCACCAAAGATGTGTATAATATCGCAGAGGAATTCCTCAATAGGAATTACTTGCTTGCGGTTTCCGGATGTTCCGCAATGGACATTGGTATGTTCAAAGATGCCGATGGCAAGACTCTTTACGAGAGATTTCCAGGAAGATTTGAAAAAGGTAATATCCTTAATACTGGATCATGTGTCTCAAATGCACACATTTCGGGTACAGCCCATAAGGTCGCTGCAATCTTTGCAGGGAGAAACCTCTCTGGCAATCTTGCCGAGATCGCCGATTACACACTCAATCGTGTCGGTGCAGTAGGACTTGCATGGGGTGCATACTCACAAAAGGCAGCTGCCATCGGTACCGGATGTAACATATATGGTATTCCTGCAGTGCTCGGTCCCCACAGTGGTAAGTATAGAAGGGCTCTGATAGCGAAGACCTACGACGACAGTAAATGGAAGGTTTACGACAGCAGAAACGGTTCTGAAATGGCCATTCCACCATCTCCGGAGTTCCTCATCACCACTGCTGAGACCTGGCAGGAAGCCTGTGTAATGATGGCAAAGAATTGCATTCGCCCTTCCGATAACAGTATGGGCAGATCCATTAAGTTAACCCACTGGATAGAACTTAGCGAGAAGTACCTTGGTATCATACCCGAAGATTGGTGGAAATTTGTCAGGAATGAAGCTGATCTCCCACTCGCCAAGCGTGAAATGCTCCTGAAGAAGCTTGAATCCGAGCAAGGATGGGAAATCGACTGGAAGAAGAAGAAGATCATTTCCGGCCCGAAGATTAAGTTCGATGTCTCTGCACAGCCGACTAACCTTAAGAGACTTTGCAAGGAGGCCTGAAGATGGTTGATACCACCAAAAACACTAAACTGTTCACCACCTACGGTGTAAAGACTTCAAAAGCTATTACTACGGAAGTTGCTGCTAAGCTCATTTCAAAGGCTAAGAAGCCACTTTTAGTAGTTGGAACTGGAGTTCTCGATCCTGAAATTCTGGATCGTGCAGTGAAGATTGCAAAGGCAAAAAACATCCCAATTGCAGCAACGGGTACTTCAATGCCTGGTTTTGTCAAGAAAGATGTTAAAGCCAAATACATTAACTTGCATCAGCTTGGCTTCTATCTAACAGATCCTAACTGGCCTGGACTTGAAGGCAGTGGTAGCTATGACACAATCATTCTACTGGGCCATAAGAAATATTATATCAACCAGGTGTTATCTGCAACTAAAAATTTCAGTGATGTAAAAGCAATTTCAATAGACAAACATTACATCCAGAACGCAACAATGTCTTTCGGAAATCTTAGCAGGGAAGATCACATTGCTGCATTGGACGAAATAATTGACCTTTTATAAATTTGATTAAGGAGGCGAAAACACAATGGAAGAATTCCCATTTGAGATTTCCCCAATGTTTGAAGGAGAAAGAATAAGAAAGGAAGGAATGTTCGTTGAATTAGGCGGCCCGAAATCCCTCGGGCTCGAACTTGTCCGAGCAAAACCCATGGATGAGATTGAAGATGGTAAGGTTCAGATTATCGGTCCCGACCTTAAAGATATGGAAGAGGGCAAGACTTATCCTTGGGCAATGATCTTCAACATCGGCGGAGAACTTGTAGAAACTGATCTTGAGTCTGTTGTCGAAAGGCGTGTCCACGATTTCATTAACTACTGCCAGGGCATAATGCATTTGAACCAGAGGTATGACGTCTGGATGAGAGTTTCCAAAGACACTGCTAAAAAGATGGACTCTTTTGAACCTTTCGGTAGAGCTGTTATGATGCTCTTCAAGACAGAACTGCCCTTTATCGAGAAAATGCAGGTTACTTTTTACACCAGCGAAGAAGACGTTAAGAAGCAGATGGAAACTGCAAAGGAAATTTTCAAGGCAAGAGACGCTAGGACAAAAGACCTCCACGACGAAGATGTGGAAGTTTTCTATGGATGCACTCTCTGTCAGTCCTTTGCTCCGACAAACGTTTGTGTTGTGTCTCCAGACAGGGTTTCTCTATGTGGTGCTATCAACTGGTTTGATGGCCGTGCAGCAGCAAAGGTTGATCCAGAAGGCCCACAATTTGAAATAGCCAAGGGTGACCTTCTCGACGCCAATACTGGTGAATACACTGGTGTAAATGAAATCGCTAAGAAACTTTCAAGTAATGAATTTGACAAGATTAAACTTCACTCCTTCTTCGAATCACCGCACACTTCTTGTGGCTGCTTCGAAGTAGTCGGATTTTTCATTCCTGAAGTTGATGGAATTGGCTGGGTTAACAGAGAGTATCAGGGAATGGCTCCTAATGGTATTGGTTTCTCCACTATGGCCGGTCAGACAGGCGGTGGGAAGCAGATTGTAGGTTTCCTTGGTATCGGTGTCAACTATTTCTACTCACCGAAGTTTATCCAGGCTGATGGCGGCTGGAACAGAGTTGTCTGGCTTCCTTCGATGCTCAAGGAAAAGATAGCAGAAACCATCCCTGCAGAGATCATAGATAAGATCGCAACCGAAAAAGATGCAGAGGACATTCAGTCTCTGAAAGCCTTCCTCCAGGCGAAGAATCACCCGATAGTTGCTACCTGGGTAGCTGCTGAAGAAGAAGAGGAAGAAGAAGAGGAAGAAGAAGAGGAAGTAGCTGTCACAGCAGCTCCAGGGATGATGCCGTCTGCTGGCTACCAGATGCCTGCAATGGCTTCAATGCCAATGGCAATGCCAATGATGTCTGCTGGCAAAACTGGTGGAATAAAGATCACCTTCAAGAAGGCAAAGATATCCATTGAAAGAATGGTCATCAGCGAGAAGAAGTAATCGAAATAATTGAGTGACGAACGGGTTATCGCCTAAGACAAAAACAATCGGATGAGGTATTGTGTGACTAAAACAATTGCAATAACAGGAAAAGGTGGGACTGGCAAGACAGCGGTATCAGCTCTTATGATCCGCTCCCTTTCCAAAAAAGGGAAGTCTATACTGGCAGTTGATGCAGATGCAGACACTAACCTGCCCGAGACTCTTGGCTGCGAGACAGTAAAAACAGTAGGGGATGCAAAAGAAGCTCTCCAGGCTGAAATTACAAAACCGAGGCCTGATAATCCTGATATGAATAAGGAATCCATACTCAAGAGCAAAGTCTATGAGATTATCGAGGAAATGCCTGGCTACGACCTTCTTGTTATGGGCAGGCCCGAAGGTTCAGGTTGTTACTGTTTCGTGAATAACCTCTTAAGAGGTATCATGGATAAGCTGGTCATGAATTATGAAGTGGTTATTATTGATGCTGAAGCCGGGCTTGAGCATTTTAGCCGGAAGATCATTCGAGACATCGATGACCTTATTGTCGTAACTGATGCCTCTAGGAGGGGATTCCAGACTGCTGAAAGAATTCATGAACTTGTAGATGAGCTGGGTTCAAATATTGGTCGAATTCACGTTATTGCAAACAAAGTTACAGAATCTAATCGGGAAGAACTTGTCAAATTGGCTGGTGACCTGAAACTTAATCTGATAGGTATGATCCCCCTCGACCATAAAATCGAGGAAATGGATATAAAAGGCGTACCCCTATTTGAAATTCCGGACGATGCGGCTGCTGCAATAGAAGTAGAAAAAATAGTACAAAAACTGGGACTCTAACCCTAGTTCAATTACCAACACTGGATATTGTAGAAGCCGTGCCGGAGAGGAGAACAAAGTTCTTGCCCGTTTCAAGCTTGAACATCCAAATCATTTAAAGGAACGAGCAGGGTTGCTTATGTCCCAATTCCTCTTTCCATAATGGGAAGAATCTAGAGTAAAACCTATATAATATCTTTTATTCAGTCACTCATCAGAACGGAAAACTACGGAAAAGGTGAGGTTTACATGGCAAAGAAAGTTAAATTATCAGAAGTAACAGACATGTTTAAGGGCATGGAAATATTATCCCTTGAAGGTGTAAAGATAGAAGGGGACATTGAGATTGATCTCAGTGGATTACTAGGCGGAGGCGGCTTTGACCCGATGCTTGCTGCTCTCCTCGGACAGGAGAGTGCAATGCTTGCACAGCACTTCGCAAGAATTGCTGGTATGTTCGGCGTTCCTGTAGGCATGGGTGCCCCTGCAGCAGCAGGAACAGTCGCTCCTGGTATATCCCCGGCACTAGCAGCTCCGAAACTTAAAGACCTTATTTCTGCTAAATTCGATGTCGCAAAAATCGCAGAATGGACAACTCAGATCCAAGAAGTCCCATTAGGTAATACATCTGCAGACGGTGGAACCCGTGGAAAGCAAGTAATAGTAGGTGGTGAAAAAGCTCTTCCATTCTACTTTGACGCTCCAATGCCCAACAGGAATCAGGTTACAATCGATGTTTTCGATATGCGTATCGGGCTTGCAAAAGCTGTCAAGGAAAACTATGATGAAGTCATGGACAGCCCAGGAGAATGGGCAAAGAAGAACGTTGACAAGTTCAACGCCGATATGATCACTATTCACCTAATTTCAACCGATCCACTCGTAAAGGATACATCTGCAAAGGATGCAGCCAAGACCGTCGAAGAAGTTCTACAGGCTGTGGATGTGCCAATTGCGATAGGAGGTTCCGGAAATCCACAGAAGGATCCAGAAGTTCTTTCAAAAGCAGCAGAGGTTTCTGAAGGCGAGCGTTGTCTCCTTGCATCTGCCAGCTTGAACCTCGACTACGCCAAGATTGCAGAGGCTGCACTAAAATATGATCACGATGTACTTTCTTGGACTCAGCTGGATATGAATGCTCAGAAGGAACTGAATAGGAAATTAATGAAGCAGTGCAATGTTCCCAGAGACAGAATCATCATGGACCCGACAACTGCAGCCCTTGGTTATGGTCTCGACTACGCCTACACAAATATGGAGCGTATCCGTCTTGCAGCCCTAATGGGTGATGATGAACTGACATTCCCGATGTCCTCAGGTACCACCAATGCATGGGGTGCCCGTGAATCATGGATGGTCGGTTCTCCATTGGGACAGGACTCTGACTGGGGTCCAAGAGAATACAGAGGTCCGATTTGGGAAATCGTCACAGGTTTGTCCCTCGCAATTGCAGGGAATGATCTTTTCATGATGATGCATCCTACATCCGTAGCTGTTTTGAAGCAGATAACTCAGACTCTGTTCGGTACAGTCGAAGCAGAGCCTGTTAACATTGCCAGCTGGATCGAAGCGGAGGTGTAAAACATGAAAATAAATAGTCCATTAGAAGCTTACAAGTACCTCCCACAAACCAACTGTACGGAGTGTGGTGAGCCTACATGTATGGCATTCGCTTCCAAGCTGATCGACAGATCCGCCAAGCCAACAGATTGCCCCCCTCTAACCAAAGAGAAAAAGTATGCAAAGAAGCTTGCAGAACTTGACAGGCTCCTTGCTCCTGAAATTCGGGAAGTTGTCCTTGGAGTAGGTGAAAGAGCCGCTAAGATCGGTGGAGACGATGTCCTTTACCGTCACAAACTCACCTTCTTCAATAAGACAAAGATGTTCTTCGATGTAGCAGATACTATGGGAGAAGCTGAACTTGTCGAAAGAGTAAAGAAAATCGCGGACTTCAAAAAGTTCTATGTGGGACGTAACCTTCTTGTTGATGGTGTGGCAATTAGGGCCGCTTCCAACGACCCGACAAAGTTTGCTGCTGCTGTCAAGAAGGTAGCAGAAATAGGTTTGCCTATGATCTTCTGTTCTTTCAACCCTGCGGTCCTGAAAGCGGGACTTGAGGCTGCAAAGGACAAAAACCCACTGCTATACGCTGCAAACAAAGATAACTGGAAAGAAGTTGGAGAACTTGTCCTTGAGTACAAGGTTCCTGTTGTGGTCTCAGCCTTTAATGATCTCGATGCTCTTAAGACCCTTGCAAAGACCTTTGCAGAAGCAGGCATCAAGGACATTGTGCTTGATCCGGGAACCTATCCGAGCGGTAAAGGCCTAAAAGACTCTTTCACCAACTTCGTGAAAATCCGAAGAGCAGGTATTATGGGAGACACCGATATCGCATATCCGATCATGGCTCTTCCATTTACAGCTTGGATGGTAGGAATTGCAGATCCTGTCAGCGCCTCTTACTGGGAAACCGTGATGGCTTCAGTTTTTACCATAAGGTATGGTGACCTAATGATCCTTCACAGCATGGAGCCATATGCCGTACTACCAGAAGTGCATCTCGCCGAGACTATCTACACCGACCCAAGGACACCTGTCTCCGTGGAAGGAGGTATGTATAAGGTTGGAGAACCTGATAAAGACTCTCCAGTGTTCTTTACCACTAACTTCGCTCTTACATATTACACTGTAGAAAGCGATATCTCAGCAAATGGCATAGTATGCTGGTTGCTTGCAGTTGACACCGATGGTATTGGTGTAGAAGCTGCTGCTGCCGGTGGTCAGTTGACTGCTGCCAAGGTAAAGGATGCCTTTGATAAGGCTGGCTTCGACCTCAAGAAAGACGTGAATCATAACACTCTTATCATTCCAGGTCTTGCAGCTCGTATTCAGGGTGACCTCGAAGATGCACTTGATGCAAAAGTCAAGGTTGGTCCAATGGACTCTGGCCGTATCCCCGGATGGATGGAGAAGAACTGGCCGCCCAAATAAGTCAGGATGTACTTTTAAATCTGAAAATATCTGTGTCTTTTTGACACGGAACTTTTTTCTTTTTTAAATGAGATTTTGTTCTTTTCTTTTAGTCAATTTGTAGTTTTTCAGAAAACTCCATTCCTTTGAATCTTTTGGCTCCAATCTCAGTAATAGATTTAGTAGACGTTGTTTTTGCATAAGTAATCAATACTCTTCAAAATAAATATGTTTATCAAAGAAAATATATACGGCTCAAAAGTTTTCCTCTTTTGAATTATTCTCTTTTGATATCTGGTTTCATCTTTTATATTGTGTCTTTGTAATAAGATATCATGTATCTGTGGCAATTTACTGTGATCCCTATCAAAAGTAGGACGATGTGGTTATTATATAAATGCTTATATAACATAACTATCTATTTATTCCTATTAACTATATATTTCTCAAAATCAATCATAATGGCATCTACTAATCAGTTGATCTTGCATTTCATCGAATGCCAGGAGTTTAGGTGCCCGCAGATAAAATCTGTAGATTCAGCTATTTTTAAATATCATAAGTATGCTTAACATGTGAATTGCTCAAGTATCAATAGCAGGAACTTTGCTTCCTAAATATTTCTTAAATTTACTACTCCAAGAAGATTATTAATAAGGATTACAGATGAATTCAGTCACATGCCCGAAATGTGGGATAGAATGTAGTAAACTTTTTAATTTTGTTTGCAGGGACTGTTTTTTTGAAACCTTCAAACTTATTGAACTGCCACTTATTCTACATGTAAGTATATGCTCAAATTGCGGAGCATATTTTCATAAGAGCAGGTGGGAAAATATTGGCAAGATAGAGTATGTCCTGCGAAGTGTTGTAGAAAATGTCCTTCTAATCCACATTGAAGCAAAAGATGTGAAGGTATCTCTCGAACCCAAAGAGATTACGCCTTATGTATACATAGTAAGGGTTGAGGCTGATGCAGTGATCAATGAAGAACTCGTCCATGCAGTGGGTGAAACTGAAGTACGGATCCAGCGAAAGGCATGCGATATGTGTAGCAGGGAGTCAGGAGGATACTTTGAAGCCATTATCCAGATCAGAGCAGCAGGTAGATTCCCAACTTACGAGGAAAAAAGGCGTTGTTCTGTCATCTCTAGGGAAGTCATAGAGAGCATGAAGAAAAAAGGGGACCGCCTTGCATTTATAAGTGAAATCCGAGAAATGAAAGAAGGGCTAGATCTTTATATAGGGTCTATGAATGTTGGTCGGCAGGTCTGTCGCTTAATCACCTCTAAATTGGGTGGCAGCTTTGCCGAATCTCCTACTCTTATAGGAATGAGAGACGGTAAAAATATTTATAGAATTACTTTTGCAATTCATCTTCCTGAGTTCAGCCCAGGAGATGTGGTCATGTTTACAGGAAAGATTATACATATCAAAAGTTCCGGAAAAAAGGTTAATGGAATTTCTCTTGAGGATGGCTCCAGATTCATTTCAACCCCTGAGGAACTGAAAGGTGCAGAAAAAGTAGCTAATATAGAGGATGCGGTTTTGACAGTACTGGTTTCAATAGAAAAAAATGCAATTCTAGTACTTGATCCTGATAGCTATGAGACTGTGGCTATAAAGAAACCTTTATCATTCCGTGCTGATGCAGGTAGTGAAATCCCCGTCCTGAAAACTCCTTATGGAATCTTTGCTCTGATACGTTCATAGATTCTAGCAAACAAAATTGAAACAGTAGAGGATGAATGCAGAATATTCTTGTAATCGGATTTAGTACCCGAAATATTGTATGCTCTGCGAGGAGAGCAGGCTATAATGTTTATTCTATCGATGCATTTCGTGATCATGACCTGCAAAAATGTGCAAATGGTTCGGCTTTTCTTGAATTCAGAACTGCAAAAAAATTGCAGCAACTTGATTTTTCTAAGATAAAGGTTAAAATGGATTCATTTGAGCTGAAGTTTGATGCCATTGTACCGGGTTCGGGTATGGGAATGGTTGATTACAATAGTTTTCCCTGCCCCTTTCTTGCCAGCTCTCCAGATGCCTTGCAGAAAGCTTCAGATAAGCTGTACCTTTCCAAAAGGCTTGATGCCCTTGGTATCTCTCACCCTCATTGCTATTCTCCTGAAGAATTAGATACAATCGAATGTCCAGTCATAATTAAACCCGCCTTAGGTGGGGGAGGAACCCTCAATAGGATTGCCAAGAGCAGACAGGAGATTCTATCTATACTCGATGAGTTATTCGGTTTGAATCCGGAACTCACTGATCAGACAGTCATTATTCAAGATTTTGTGGAAGGTATTCCTACAAGTGTCTCTTTGCTTTCCACAAAGAATGAAGCTCTTTCAGTAGCTGTTAATGAACAGCTAATAGGTATATCTTGGCTTTCGAGGCTTCCCTTTGCCTATTGTGGGAATATAACTCCTTTTAGGACTGAGCAAGCAGAAGAAATGGAAGCACTTGCTGAAGATCTGGTTCTCCGATTTAAGCTACTGGGCTCAAATGGAGTGGACTTTATGTTCACGGAAAATGGGCCTGTAGTGCTTGAGATAAACCCAAGATTCCAGGGAAGTCTCGATACTGTTGAGAAGGTAATGGATATTAATCTCTTTGGAGCTCACGTTGACTGCTTCAGGGGAGATCTCCCAGACAAACCGAATGCGAAATGTTTTGCTGCAAGAGGGATTTTTTTCTCAGATCGGGAACTTTTTATAGATCGAGAGCTCATGGACATCATTATTAAGGAAAAATGCGCAGACATCCCTCCCCAAGGAACTGTTGTAAAGCCTGAATGGCCTCTCACTTCCCTGTTTTCATGCACCTCTACTAGGGAAGATGCAGTCCTGTCCCTTGAAAGGGGGGCAAAAAGGATAGATACTTTTATTGAAAATCAAACGAAATATAGAGGCAATAACTGAGCCTTGTTGGAAGAATGTAAAATTCAATCTTTCTGAAGTTTTAATTTTCCGGACCATGTAAGTTTCTGGAAAGCGAAATACAAACTTTAATACAGATGTGTGCAATTCATATAGGGATTTAAGGTGAATACGTTGGTCGAATTTAATGACAAGGTAATTAGCGGATACCTCACGAGCCTTGTAGGGGAAGAGGGGCTCAAAATGATAGGAGATATGCCCGAAGGCGATGTTACGGATGAAGAGATCGCGGCAAAGAGTGAAGTTCTGCTGAACACTGTAAGAAGAACTCTTTTTATACTTTACGAAAATAAATTCGCGATCTGCCGTAGGGAGAGAGATTCAAACAGCGGATGGTTGACATATCTCTGGCATCTGGACTTTTCTGACATAGAGCATCAGCTTATGAGGGAAAAGAAAAAACTTCTTAGAAATTTAAAGGTCCGCTTCGAATTTGAGGAAAACAATGTTTTCTATATGTGCCCTCAAGGTTGTGCTCGCCTTCTTTTTAACGAAGCTACAGAAACTGAATTTCTCTGCCCTATGTGTGGAGAAGACCTGGCTTACTATGACAACTCTCTTTTTGTAGGAGTCCTGAAGAAACGCGTAGACGACCTTAGTTCGACATAGGAGATCTGTCTTGATCACTAGAGCAGAAGCTATAAAATTGCTCGAAGAAACAGGATGTGCTTCTAATGTTATCGAGCACTGTGAAGAAGTTGCCTCTCTCGCATATGAGATTGCAGATAAAGTAAAGGCAAAAGGACATGAAATAAACCCTGAGCTAGCCTATTTAGGGGCTTTGCTACACGATTTTGGGAGATGTTATACTCACGAAATCTCTCATGCTGTAGAAGGTTTCGAGCTGGCTAAAGCCAGAGGAATAGATTCAGAAGTTTCCGAAATAATCAAAAGGCATATTGGAGCGGGAATATCTAAAGAAGAGGCAAGGCATTTAGGGCTTCCGGAGGATGATTATTTCCCACGCAGCCTTGAAGAAAAAATCGTTGCCCATGCAGATAATCTCGTTAAGGGAACTAAGAGGATTACCATAGAGGAGAGAATGGCACTAATGCGTAGAAACAAAGCATCAAAGAAAGTGATTAAGAGGGTTAAAAAACTCGCGGAAGAAGTAGATGGACTTTATAACTAAATTCTGGATCTTTTAGGTAATATGGAAAGATGGATACTTGAATTAAAAAGAAACGAATGTTGTTCCAAATCTTCTTTTTAATTAAACTGCAAACGCATTTAGTAAAACAAAGGCGGAAAACTTATATATAGCAATATTAATAATGGGATAATGGATTGCTAAATTTTGTGATTTAAGCTAAAAATTCTCACCTCACTAAAACATTTTTTAGCGACATTTTCTCATTTTTTAACTTATTATGAGGGTATGTTTATGGATAATAATGAATATTTAAAGGGCACAACTACCGTAGGAGTAGTTTGTACAGACGGTATAGTCCTCGCAAGCGAACAGAGAGCCACAATGGGGAATTTCATCGCAAGTAAAACCGCAAAGAAGGTTTATCAGATCGATGACCTTGTAGGAATGACAACTGCTGGTTCTGTAGGGGATGCCCAGCAACTTGTGCGGCTCGTAAATGTGGAATCACAACTCTACAAGATGCGCAGGAATGAATCCATGACAATCAAAGGAATTGCAACTCTAATGGCAAATTTCTTAAATGCCAACCGTTACTACCCTATGATGGTCCAACTTCTGATAGGTGGAGTTGACAAACACGGCCCTGGTATTTACTCACTGGATCCTCTTGGCGGAAGCATCGAAGAAACAAGGGTCTCAGCTACTGGTTCTGGTTCTCCCATGGCATATGGAATACTTGAAGATCAGTATAGGGAAGATATGACTGTTAAGGAGGGCCTTAATCTAACTATCCGGGCTATCCATAATGCAACTAAAAGGGATTCAGCGTCGGGAGAAAATATTGATGTAGTGGTAATTACGAAGGAGACATTCAAAAGGCTGGATCCCGAAGAAGTAAAATCCATAAGAGCTTCGTTAAACTAAATAATTTAAATTGTTGGTTTTTTTATTAAGATTAAACTAACATCTTTTTCAACCTATTATTTTTTCAATATATACTTTTCCATTTTTTTGACAAAAAGGAAGATTCTTAATGCCTATTGAAGACGTGCTATTAGACCTCAAGCATAAAATTGAGAAAAATCTACCCGAAGGAGTTACAATTACAGACGTCGAATTTGAAGGGCCTCAACTTGTGTTATACACTGAAGAGCCCCGTAAATTCGCAGATGACGGGAACATTATCCGTAATCTAGCAAAAGAACTCAGAACGCGTATTGCCATGCGTCCAGATCCAAGAGTTCTTGCAACTCCTGAAGACTCTATTTCTATAATCGAAGACGTTGTTCCTAAAGAATCAGGGATCTCGAGCTACTATTTTGACCCTGACTCCGGCGAAGTTATCGTTGAAGCTGAAAAGCCTGGCCTTGTCATAGGAAAACATGGAGCAACCCTAAGGGACATCACAAAACAAATTGGCTGGATTCCAAAAGTTGTTCGGACCCCTCCCATCAAATCCCGTACAGTAAAAAATATTCGTGAGTTCATGAGGAACAATCTTAAGGAAAGAAAAGAAATCCTTAAATCTGTGGGGAGAAAAATTCATAAAGAGTGCACATCAAAAGATCAATGGGTGAGGATCACATCTCTTGGGGGGTGCAAAGAAGTTGGAAGGAGTTGTTTTCTACTCTCTACCCCTGAGTCAAGAATTATGATTGACTGCGGAGTCAATATAGGCTCGGACGAAAACATGACTCCTTATCTCTATGTTCCTGAAGTTTTTCCCTTGAATCAGATAGATGCCGTAGTAGTTACTCATGCTCATCTGGATCATCAGGGGCTTATTCCTCTGCTTTTCAAATATGGATATGAAGGACCTATATATTGCACACCTCCGACAAGGGACCTGATGGTATTGTTACAGCTCGATTATATTGATGTGGCGGCAAAAGAGGGAAAAAAGATTCCTTACGAGTCTGGGATGGTAGCAAAAACCCTAAAGCATACAATTCCTCTGGACTATGAGGAAGTAACAGATATTGCTCCAGATATCAAATTGACTTTTCATAATGCAGGTCATATCTTAGGTTCTGCAATTTCCCATTTCCATATCGGAGACGGGCTTCATAATGTAGTTATTACTGGTGACTACAAGTATGAGAAAACCAGGCTTTTCGACCCTGCTGTTAATAGGTTCCCTCGAGTTGAAACAGTTATCAGTGAAGCTACTTATGGGAATTCGAACGCATTTCAGCCTGCACTTAAGGACGCAGAAAGGCACTTGCAGATGGTAGTCAAGAATACCGTGGAACGAGGGGGAATTGCCCTCATTCCAGCTTTTTCTGTGGGTAGAAGCCAGGAGGTAATGATAGTACTCGAGGAGTCAATAAAGAAAGGTTTGATCCCTGAAGTGCCGGTCTACCTTGATGGCATGATCTGGGAGGCTACAGCAATCCACGCGACACATCCCGAGTACCTAAACAATGATTTGAGGAAGTTGATTTTCCAGAAAGGTCAAAATCCCTTCCTATCCGATTGTTTTAAGCCCGTTGACTCTCATGAGGCACGTCAGAAGATAATCCAGAACCCACATTCTTGTGTAATTCTTTCAACCTCAGGCATGATGAATGGAGGACCTGTTATGGACTATTTCAGAAACTTCGCCGAAGATCCACATAATACTCTTGTATTTGTAGGGTATCAGGCGGATGGGACAATCGGACGCAGGATCCAGAAAGGATGGAAGGAGATCCCGATGACAGGAAAGAACGGGAGTACTGAGATTCTGAAAATGAACATGGAAGTTCAGGTAGTAGACGGCTTCTCTGGTCACTCAGACAGAGCGCAACTTATGGATTACGTCAAAAGGATGCAGCCACGTCCTGAAAGAGTATTTACCGAACATGGGGATGAAAAGGCTTGTGTTGACCTTGCAAGTTCGATTTACAAGAAACTCAAGATTGAAACTCGGGCTCTCACAAATCTGGAGACCGTACGGTTACTGTGACTACCTAAGGCCTTCAAAATCGTTTTTTTGAAGAAAAAATCTCCTTATTTTCATGTCCTAAAAGTAGATTCAAGATCTAGGAGGTATTCTATCAATTTTTTGTCGCTAGCTACTACAAGATTTACTCTACCAAGCTGTAAAGGCTCTAGTATGTAGGAACTCTTATGAATAAATTTCAGCTTTTTTGTAGTCTCTAACCGAAATGACATTTTCAATGATTATATAATTTTTTCATCTGACTTTTAGAAGCTCTAGTGCTTTTGTAAAAGGATATGTACAAGGTTTTGAGTTTGTAACTTCCTCTCCTTTGTTCACAGTGTCAAATGTTCCTGGTAAAAGTTGATTGACGGTACTGTGAAAAATACAAACTTCTTAACCAGATACTACCAAAGGTAGGAGATGTTTTTAAGCAGTTCAAAACATTCAATAAGTTCCTCAAAAGCCTTAAATTTGAAAATTAATTTACATTATTTCATTTCGATCAATGTAATTTTTTGCAAAATCATATGCATCAGCTCTTTTCTGGATTTTAAGATCTAAAGAGGAAGACCACTATTAGGATTTTTAACTCTCGATTGCTTAAATGTCCTCATCCTTGATTTCTGTATCCATATCAATTTTTTTTTTGAGGTTATTGCATAAGAGCATAGAATCGAGGAGAAAACTATCCGCATAAAGAATTAATTTTTTAATACATTTCTAGCTCCAAAATTAAGAACTAAGTGATTTTTGGTCTTTTTATTTCAGTCGAATACCCCGCAGCTTGCTGCGGGGATGGAAAACTTCCCCGATAACCGTTGTTAAATAATAAATTTATATTTTTTGCTACATTTGTACTGTAAATGGAACTAAGACGTGCAAACCATTGTGTATATAAAATAAGATATCACATGGTTTTTTGTTTGAAGTACCGTAAAAATCTTTTTTTAGGGACAGAACTCATCAACTTTTTAAAAAACTTATGCTTTGAAATTAGTGAAAGATACCGTTTTGAGTTTGATGCAATTGGTAGTGATGGTGATCATGTACTCTTTTTGCTGGAGCTGAACCAAAGTATTCTCCTTCAAAAGTCATGCAAATTATAAAAAGTATTATAGCAAGACAAATTTTTAAACAATACCCTGAAATCAAAAAACAGCTTTAGGGTGGTGAACTGTGGATTGATGGAGATTACATTGGAACTATAGAAGATGGAACAACTTCAGAAGTTATCAAAAACTATGTTGAAAATCAGGGAAACAGGGAAGAAAAAGGAGCATATCAGCAAATGAACATACTCGATTTTTAATAGGCATTACAACCAGAGCGGTGGCGCGAACATACCCAGTTGCTTGCAGCGGGGTGCGCCAGCACAACTTTGATTAGTTACTGAAAATCATGGATGTAGGATTCTCTACATTTTCCTTAAACTCAGTAATATCTTCTTTTTTTAGAATTGATCAATAATTAATGACATTGAAAACAAAAGGAGTATTTTAAGTAGCAGAAGTTATCTTTGAAATCAAAGAAAAATGAACAATAAAAGAAAAAGATGGTAGAATGCAAAGATTAGGTGGAAATATTTGGGCAGAGTTCCCGTAGAAAAAAATTAGAGTCATGTCGGCATGAACTTCAATTTATTAAATAGGCAATCTCTAGAATTATCCTTTAGGAGATAAGCTTGCCTAATGACTTGAAGTTGTTCCGGAAGTATACCAATTAGCAGATAGATCTTACAATGTGAGCATCACAAAGAGAGAATCAAAAGTAGCAAGGTTTGTTCTGATACAGATTACTCGTGGCATCAAGAAAGAAAAGTAGCAAATTTAATTTTTTTTAAAACAAAGTAAATCTCAATTGAACATGTAAAAGCAATTATTGATTTAGGAAGGAAAGTGTCACACTTATATTGCATCTGGTTACAGATGATGAGATCAACGAAGATGAAATAGGAATTGAAAGGAAGGAATTAAAAAAAGGAAGATTGTTAAAACAGGTAATTTCCGGTTGATGAACATTTAAAAATAATTAGTGGAATAATTATAATTTGGGGAAATAGGAAGTTAAGAGTGTATATGGTGAAGATAATCTCATGTATTTTGTTCTAAATTGAGTAAGCGCCTCGAAATTTCAGGATAATACCAAAATGTTTTTAAGAGGAGAATTCTAGTTAAAAGTAATAATATAAACAGTATCATTAAATAACATAAAGTTCAACTCAAAAGTCATTATGAAAGTGTATTACATTGATCATATTACTCAATACTTTAATGTGATCATGGCATCAAGCGTAAATAGAAACCAAAATCTAAATGTTGCCCTGACTCAAATAATTAGCAGAGCTTTATTGAAAAATAAGGTCTTTATGAATATAATGATGCAACGGTTATATTAAATATATCCTTACTGTATATAAAAGTTATGACACTTATCATCTTTCCTGTTTGATACCTAGTGATAAACAAAGGAAAAAAGTCGATATATGAGATTTATGGGTGCCATATTTAAACTTGATATATACTTTAAAAACACTGTTTAAATATGTCCGAAATGTTTAAGTTCAGAAGAGTACCAACTTATTAAAGATAACGGATAAAAAAATTTGTTAAGTTTACTGGTTATCTCTCAATTCTGCTTAAAAGCAATAACAGGTATGTACCCCCTATTTTAAGGGTGGGAAGTCAAAATAGCATATCTATTAGACACAAATTCAGTTGAGGGGATTGATTGCAATCTATAGTACAGGAAGCAATGAAATTCAGTGAAAAAGAGAAGGAATATCGAAAAAATTCCTCTTCAGATGATGAATTTGATGAATTTGGGCAACCGAGAATCATGATTATCGGATGCGGGGGTGCTGGGAATAATACTGTAAACCGGCTCTATAATATCGGAATTGAAGGTGCTGAAACGATTTGTATCAATACGGATAAGCAGCACCTTGATAATGTCAGAGCTGATAAGAAGATCCTGGTGGGAAAAACACTTACTAGGGGATTGGGAGCCGGTGGTTATCCAGAGACTGGAAAAAAAGCTGCTGAACTTGCAAGAGGCACCCTTGAAGAAGTATTAAAGGATGTAGATCTAGTTTTCATCACTGCAGGTCTTGGTGGAGGTACAGGAACAGGTGTTGCTCCTGTGGTTGCAGAGGTGGCAAAAGAACAGGGAGCAATTGTCGTAGGAATGGTATCTAGCCCTTTCAGAGTAGAAAGGGCTCGCATCTTCAAGGCCGAAGAAGGCCTTGAAGATCTTCGCAGGGCAGCTGATACTGTAATTGTACTGGACAACAACAGGTTACTTAACTACGTACCCAACCTTCCTATTGAACAGGCTTTTTCTGTAATGGATCAGCTAATTGCCGAAACAGTAAAAGGAATCACAGAGACAATAACAGTGCCTTCTCTAATAAACCTTGACTATGCAGACATCAGAACTATTATGAGCTGTGGTGGGGTTGCAGTAATGCTCGTAGGCGAGTCAAAAAGCCAGGACAAGAGCACTGAAGTAGTGCGCACTGCTCTAAATCACCCCCTTCTTGATGTTGATTACAAGGGTGCAACTGGAAGCTTGATCCATGTAACTGGTGGGTCTGACCTTAGCCTGAAGGAAGCTGAAGAAATTGCTTCCATGCTTACCTATGAACTTTCCCCAAATGCCAATGTTATTTGGGGTGCAAGGATAAGGGAAGGCTATGAAGGCAAAGTGAGAGTAATGGCAATTATGACAGGTGTCCAGTCTGCTCAGATATTAGGTCCTCAAGCAGTATCAGGAATCCTGGAGTCCAGATCCGAAACTGATCCCATTCATGGAAGAAGATTCGGAAAAATGATGCATGCCGGTCAAAAAGGAGATACTTCAGGGCCCTCCAGAAAAAAGGATGATGAATCAATCATTGACTTTATAAATTAATCAAGCCGAAGGCAAAAGTCCGGACCATCAACGCTGAAAATTCGGGCTTTCTACTAGATATTTTTTGCGAATCTTTTTCTAACAGATACTCTTTTTAATAAGTGGTTCTATCTGAAAGTATGAAAATTTTGATTCCAACAGGGCAGCTTGCTGAAAATATCGTCAGGAAATCAGTTGGAAAAAAAGCCGATGTTCTAGTGGTAGATATTGACATTGCTGCCTTCATTAATCCTAAAAGACTTATCAAAGCATTTCAAGAAGCAAAAATCCCAAAAAATTACGATCTTATTCTTCTTCCAGGGCTTGTAGCGGGAGATTTTTCAGAAGCTTCTGAAAAATTGGGATGTAAAATACGGCTTGGACCAAAGCAAGCCTATGATCTTGGTTTCGTCTTGCAGTTTGTTGAAAAGATAGAGTTTTCCAAAACAATTCCAGCCTGTGAGTTCCTTATCGACGTTAGAAAGGAAAAGGCTTTAGAGCTCATAAGGCAAACCGAAAAAAAAGCTCTTTCACCCCTTACGCTGATGGGACTAAAAATTGGAGGAAGAGCCTGCATGAAAATTATGGCTGAGATTGTAGGGGCTATGGAGTTGGATACCCACATACTTCAGATAAGAATCGAAGCCTTTATCGCCCGTGGGGCAGATATTATCGACTTAGGGACCACACTTAATACTCTGCCTGGGCAGGTTCGAAAAGTCGTATCCTTTGTAAAAGCCATTACCAACGTCCCAGTAAGCATCGATACTCTTGACCCTGAGTTGATAACTGAAGGAGTTGAAGCAGGAGCAGACATTGTCCTTAGCTTGAACAGCATAAATATGGGAATTGCAGGTCCTCTTGTTGCAAGAACAGGGACTGCAGCCGTGATAATCCCTGATGAGGGCAATAGTCTTGAAAGCCTTATCAGAAATATAGAAGCTGCCAGTAGGCTTGGAATTAAGAAAATTATAGCTGATCCTGTCCTTGACTCTGTGGGTCATAATATAACTGAATCCATTGTTCGTTATTATGAGTTTCACAGGATATATCCCCAAATACCTGTATTTCTTGGAGTTGGCAATGCTGTGGAACTTCTGGATGTTGATACCATAGGAGTTAATGCTACATTATGTGGGATAGGAGCAGAAGTAGGAGCAAGTATTCTTTTTACCCCCGAATTCAGTAACAAGGCGCAGGGTTCCATCCGGGAACTTAAAAGAGCTTCCCATATGATGCAGCTTTCCAGTATAAGGGGAAGTTCTCCTAAAGATCTTGGGCTTGACTTGCTCTGCATTAAGGAAAAACGCCGTCGTCCTGACTTCTCCATCCCGGAAAATGCAATCCTAGCCAGAGCTTCTAAAAACTGGCATTTAGATCCGGCAGGTCCTATCCGCATTTGGATAGTACAGGATAGCATAAGTGGAAATGGTGGAGTAATCGTAGCTGAGCATGAAAAAGCCTCAGTAGTAGGAAAAAATGCCAAAGAAGTTATTGATACACTGTTTGAGCTAGAAATAGTCTCCTGTTTGGATCATGCAGCGTATCTGGGAAGAGAATTAGAAAAAGCCGAACTTGCCCTGTACTTTAACAGAAGTTATGCTCAAGATGATGTATTCTGAGAGAAACGCAGACAAAATGAGGGACGTGAGAGAATGAGACTCGAAAATGAAGACAAAGAAGCAATTTTTGAGATAGCTGCAGCGCGCTATTTTACAACACAAAACTGGAAATGGGTAAACCTGAAGAAAGATTTTAATAGGATCATCAAAGCTTTTGATGAACTTAACGAACAATATGCATCCTATTCCTATGTGAGCAGGGACTGGTATGTCGAAAATATGGGTTCTAGGAACCTTCATATGTGCAATAGCTGGGAAGAACTCAAAAATATGGTTGTATTTCTGAATACTCATGGAAATATTTTTAATTTTCTTGTCAACACAGGAAACGGAAAATCTTTCTGCATCTTAAGCGATTCTAGAGAATTGAAAGAAATTCATGCAAACGCAATCAAAGAAGGTCAGAAACTCGGATATAATGCTTTTGTGTTCTTAGCCACGATTCCGGAAGAAATTGATTTCCAGTTACTTCAGGTTAGGGGGGTGAAATAAAATCTCTAACCTGTTTAAGCTTTCTTTTTAATTAATGCTATTAAGGCGAAACGTCCTTTTTTGAGAGATCATTTTTAAACTGGATTTTTGGATTGGTTACTTGCAGGAGTTCTTCTTCTAATATTCGTTTGATTTTATTTCCAAGAAGAATAAGTGCTATTTTCCTGTCTTTTTGTTCCACACTTTGTGAGGTTAGTTAGAGAAGATCTTCCTTATGCATGCAGACACAAATATTGTTACATTGGAAACTTGATTATGAAAACATTGAACACTTATGACAAACGAACCTTGGAGGAATTATTTATTTAACCAGACCAACCATCTATTAGATTCCCTTTTGAGGCTTATTTTGTCTTCTCTGGCAAGCCACCCAATAGCCATTAAAGCTATCTGGGAATCGAAACCATTCATATTCAGGTGGTTCTTTATCTGGTTCAAACTACATTCCCCTTCTTCCAATCTGTGGTACAGCACTCCTGCGGCTTTCCCTATCTTCATGTTCATGTACTCTGCCATTCTTATCACCGATATTATTATCTAAATCTTACTTTTTTTGAAATATAAATATCGTTTTTGGAATTGTAATTTAATGGGGAAAGATATCTAGATATATTAAATCAAAAAATGAATTATAAAGTCAAAAAATTGATTTGGAAATCTACCTTGAAACATATAACTGAATTTCTCACAATAAATAAAAACCTTTTTCCTGTGGTAGGTGAACTGAAAACTATTTACATCTTCTCTTCGGTTTATCATAAAATGTAGATTTCTTTTCAAATTGTATACAACTTGGATTAAATGTGTCCCAGTTCTTTTTTGCATCTACCATAAAGTATCATTTTATAATTAGATGGTTATTTAAGGCAATCAAATTATACATAATTTTATCAAGTCATAAAATTTCTCAACAGATAAATATTTTTCTGAAACTGGATTTAATCTTTTTTAAAAATAAAAATCTGTCTGCTGTCTGCGCATGTATTGATTACTTCTAATCGCTCAATACACCTTGTATAAAGGAAAAAGATGAAAAAAATGCAATTTATTGTTGGAGATACTCTAATAATCAATCATGAAATCATTTTTCTCACAAATTCTCCTGTTTTCATCAGATCTGCTCAAGAGAATTTCAATTAACTCCCGATTTCAACAAAATGCTTACATCGGATTTATGAACAATCACCCTAAAATTGGAGTTTTTTTAAATCTTCTCTAATTTGTTCGAACAAAAGCTATAAAACTATAGGCAAAAATGATGCTCTTATACTTTACAAATCCAGCATAATAACAACTGAAGAAGATTTCGATTGGATCTTCTCGTTAGTATTAAGCAACCTTGGGAATAAAAAATAGTTGTCAGGTTGGTGTTATTCACCCCATATGTTAAAAAAGAGCAGCGGATATTGATTGATAAGTGATTATTTCTTCCTCAAAAATGAGTAGATGACATGTAATGCTTTTTAAAAGCTAATGTTCCTCTTGAGGATTCCTCATACTAATAGCCGGGGAAAAAAATCATCCATCAGGCAAAAGAGTACAAAAAGTTTATATAAAAAATAACTGTTTACTTTTTCGTTGGAAATAGATGGAAATAAATGTTGTAGATCTATATCAAAAATTCAAAAAAAAATATTGTAATAAGTAGTAACTCTAATAGATATTGCAAATCTATATCTAAAATTCAAAAATATGTTAATAAGTAGCAACCATAATAGATGTTCCAGATTTATATGATAGCTATATCTCAAATATGATAGCTATATCTCAATTATTAAGAACAGACGGGAAAAAACCTTGGCCTGTGATTCTACCAGCCACGTGTATCAAATCTAATGTATATAAAATTGTCGCATTTGGGAAAAGTATCAAGCGGAAAGAAGTTCAGGTTAATGTTCTTTCTATTAGAGAAAAAAGTAGTTATTGATGGTTGCTATAGCTCATCTGATTATTAATATAAAAATTATCCTATGGTGGTGAAACTATAGCGTTAGAGAAACTTGAGATGAGTCTTTCGTGTTACAATGCTAATCTTAATTATTATCGAATGTTATAAATATATTAAGTATATGATTGGATAGAAAATCTCGATTTATTTTTTAAAGATATTATGAGAGAAGTGATCGGCTAAATGGAGATTATAACCGAAAATAGAGTTGCTAAGGCGATTTTTAAAGGCTTGTTTAGTTTAGTCATTCTGTCGCTAACACAGGCAATAGCTGCTGCCAGTGAGGCAAATCTTAAGATTCCAAATTTGAGCCAGGAGCAAAACAATTTACTGCTCTACGGTATTGTTGTGTGTGTATTAGGAATGCTATTCGGTCTTTATCAATTTATAAAGGTGAATAGAATTCAAGCCCATCAGTGCATGCTGGATGTAGCCAACATCATTTACGAGACTTGCAAGACGTATCTTATCCAGCAGGGTAAATTACTGTGCATATTATTTGCCTTTATCGGTTTCTGTATAGCCTTTTACTTTGGTTTCCTGCAGAAAACATCTCTTAGTGGAGTTTTGCTCATCCTGACCTGGACTGTAATAGGAATATTGGGTTCCTACAGTGTTGCTTGGTACGGTATTCGCATGAATACTCTGGCTAATAGCAGAGTCGCATTTACTGCCCTGGGAACAAAACCCTTGGAAATGTTAAACATTGCTCTTGATGCAGGAATGAGCATAGGAGTGCTTCTTGTCTGCGTTGAGCTGATAATGATGTTAATCATATTGCTGTTTGTTCCGAGGGCGTTGGCCGGCGCAAGCTTCATAGGCTTTGCAATCGGCGAATCTCTGGGAGCCAGTGCCTTGCGTATCGCCGGAGGCATATTCACCAAAATTGCTGATATAAGTGCTGACCTGATGAAAATAGTCTTTGGAATAAAAGAAGACGACCCACGTAATCCAGGTGTTATTGCCGATTGCACGGGAGACAATGCAGGTGACAGTATAGGACCAACTGCAGATGGATTCGAAACGTATGGAGTAACTGGTGTAGCTTTAATATCCTTCATCGTCCTGGCTGTGCAACCTGCCTTGACAGGCATCTTGCTTACCTGGATATTTGTAATGCGTGTGCTTATGATACTTACTTCCATAGGTTCGTTCTATATAAATAAAGCCTTAAGTCAATTAAGATTTGGCAGCAAAGAAGAATTCGATTTTGAACAGCCCCTGACCAGCTTGGTATGGATTACCTCCATTCTTTCAATCGCTGTAACCTTCGTCATAAGCTATTACATGTTAGGATCAGGTTCCGGAGTACCCGGCCAGCTGGATAAACTCTGGCTAGTGCTCTCAGTAATCATAAGCTGTGGTACCCTGGGGGCAGCTTTGATTCCCGAATTTACCAAAAAATTTACAAGCCAGAATTGTTTGCATGTAGCCGAAGTTGTCAAAACTTCACGAGAAGGCGGCGCCTCACTTAACATCCTGTCTGGACTAGTTGCAGGAAACTTCAGTGCGTTCTGGATTGGCATGGTATTCATGGCATTGATGTTCTGTGCCTATTATGCTAGCGGTTATGGTTTGAGTGGGATAATGATCTATCCCTCCATATTTGCGTTTGGGCTTGTAGCATTTGGAATGCTGGGTATGGGCCCGGTTACAATAGCAGTCGATAGCTATGGGCCAGTGACAGATAATGCCCAGTCTATTTTCGAGTTGTCATTAATAGAATCCATCCCAAAAATAGATGCACAGATTCAAACAGAATATGGTTTCAAGCCGAATTTCGATAAAGCCAAAAAGTACCTGGAAGCTAATGATGGAGCAGGAAATACCTTTAAGGCCACAGCTAAACCAGTTTTAATAGGTACAGCGGTTGTTGGTGCTACAACTATGATATTCTCTCTGATTCTGGTTATTAAGAATGTTTTGGGGGTACAACCGGAAGAAATTCTAACTTTGCTTAATCCTTATACAATATTAGGATTTCTAGCAGGTGGTTCTGTAATCTATTGGTTTACTGGGGCATCAATCCAAGCTGTAACCGCTGGAGCCCATCGAGCGGTTGAATATATCAAGACGCATATCCGACTGGATGAAAATGCCAGCCAGAAAGCTGCCAAGGAAAATTCAAAAGAAGTAGTAAAGATTTGCACACAGTATGCTCAGCAAGGGATGTTCAACATATTTATAGCCGTATTTTCCTTTACATTAGCATTTTCTTTCCTCTCAGCTCCTGTAAGCGGGAATCAATCAGTGTCGCTTTTCGTTTCCTACTTGATCTCCATCGCTGTATTCGGATTGTTCCAGGCCGTATTCATGGCCAACGCCGGTGGGTGCTGGGATAATGCCAAAAAAGTAGTGGAAGTGGACTTGCAGGAAAAAGGCACTCCTTTACATGAGGCAACAATTGTAGGAGATACTGTAGGTGACCCTTTTAAAGACACTTCCTCGGTAGCTTTAAATCCAATCATCAAGTTCACCACATTGTTTGGTTTGTTAGCCATGGAAATAGCTATATCTGAGTCCTTCAGAAGCGTTGCTCCCTATGTTGGCAGCGTATTCCTTTTGATTGCGTTACTCTTTGTATGGCGTTCATTCTATTCTATGAGGATACCGAACGATTAAAGAAGGAAATCATCTTTTGGTTAAGACTAATATCATATACCCTTGAAAAATCTTCCAATTTAGCCGATTGTCTATAAAATAGCCTATGAATAATTTATTGAAATAAGAGGTTTATCGAAATTCTGATGAGATTAGGTTGTACAAAAGCCGATGTTATGAGGGTTTATCTACTGAAAGTTCTCAGATCATGTTCTGAATATTTTATGCTTAAAAGATTTCACTTAATCATGTTAATTTTAATACACTTCCAGTTGTGGAGTTTAACGCTAGAAAGATCAGATGGATCCTCGCTCGAGAGAAGAATGGTGTGAACATACTTCACTACGTATAAGATCCGGAATCTCAGCTCATCGAGTTCAAAATATCTTGAAGAAATACTATAATGCTCTTATCAAGAATTTTTTATCAACAGAATCATTACACGGCCAAAAAAACGTTATCGATGGGAAAATATGGCTAATTATAGTTAACTTAGCAATTGTTTATACTTTTATATTTGTTCATCAAGTATTTTTACTCAATTCTGAGCACATGATTTTGTTTAGCTAGCTTTGTATATTTTACCTCTGACCAATTCTCATAGTCATGTAATTGGTTCAATAAATTATTTCCAAATATCTTTCTCTAAACTTTTCCAGATAAATTTATGTGGATTTGTAGAAGTGGTTTCGGAACTGAAGAAATTCTCATAATACTGGTCGTATGGGAATTTAATTATCGAGCATAATGATTGGATAGCTTCTTATCATTGCAAGGATTCAGAGTTCATTTGGGCGACCAATGATTAATTTTTTGGTATCAGTATGTTCATCCTGTCTAACATAGTTTAGTCTCAAACAGTAGGACTCTTTCTAGAGCTCAGAATATCTATGTGGAGAGTAGGAGCTAAGACACACATTTTCCTCTTGAAGATCGGCGAGGTTGAGACTATTAAAAAAGTGATATTTTTGATAGAGCTCATGAGCCCATTACCACCTCCACAGTTTTCTTGTATATATTTTCAATTACGTATTCTACAACTGCATTCCCTACATCTATCGTTCTTGCCGTACCTTTCAGGTCAGGAGTAATAATCTTTTTTTGAAGCACGTCAGCTATTGCCTCGTCAATAATCAGATAGCGCGGTTCACCCATCCATTCTAGCAACATCTTTACGCAAAGGATTGCAGCAAACGGGTTTGAAATACCTTTTCCTGCAATATCTGGTGCACTACCATGTACGGGTTCGAAAAAAGCATATTTTTCCCCTATATTGGCGCTGGGGACAAGGCCAAGGCTTCTGACAAGAGCTGCACACATATCACTCAAAATATCCCCAAAAAGGTTTGTTGTAACCACAACATCATATCTCTCTGGGTGCATCATAAGGCTATAAGCCATTGAATCAACTAACATATCCCCATACTCCACGGCATGATCACTGGCGGTCCGTCTGCAAACATCAAGGAAAAGATTATCTGATTTCAAGACATTGGATTTGTGGACAATAGTCAGTTTGTTCTTTCTTTGTTTTGCAAGTTTGCAGGCATATTCTGCAATTCTCTCAGAGCCTCTTCGTGTGACAATTCTTTTTGTCCAGGATATCTCAGGTCCGATTCCCTCAATTCCCGAATACAATCCTTCAGTGTTTTCCCTGACAATAATAAAATCGAAATCGTTTTTTCCGGTAATGCCAACTACTCCAGGAAGGGGTTTTATAGGTCTTATATTGGCATAAAGGTCCAGTTCCTTCCGGATAGTCAGGAGCAAACTTTTGTAATTTGGCTCTGGTACGGTGGTAATTGCTCCAAAAAGAACTGCATCGCATCCCTTTATGGTTTCAAGATCTTCATTTGACATTGCAGTACCTACTTTCTCCCACCTTGCATAACCCAGTTCCAAAGGTACTTTCTCAATATCAAGCCCGAAAGCATCCAGAACCTTAACAGCTTCTGGAATCACTTCTCTACCAATCCCATCACCTTCGATTACAGCCAGTTTCATGCTAACTGCATCTATAACTTGCAGTATATGAATTTGGTGTAACTTTTTCAAATATCAAAAGAGATTTATCAAAATTCTCTATGCATATCTATATCCCCTACTAACATCGGACTAAACTATGTTGTGATTTTGTTTGTTGTTATATTTTTGATTTATATATCCATTAAATCCAATTCGAGGTGCTAAATTTCTTTATCGATTAAATTTCATTAACCACTTCAGGAATATTTTTTCTGGAATATTGTATAATTCCTCTATTCCATATGTTACTAGTTTAATAATGTCTCGAATGATTACTGATTTCATTTTATATGCTGTAATCCCAAGAAATGATTTAGAAGATTTCGATAAACCCCAATTTTTGGATTATTGTTTAATGCCTAATAAGTAATTTGTTGAAATCGGAGGTTTATCGAAATTCTCTAAAGTTCAACAGAATTTATAGATAATTTCGATACACCCATTGATTTCGTCATGTGATTGTAGATTGTATCTAAATGGCTCGTGAAAATAAGAGGTTTATCGAAATCTTCTAGAGTATTAAAATGTCATTATTTTTTCCAGGTATTTTAATTTTCTTATATTTGGAGTGCTTCTACTCCCATAATATTCAATATTTTGGAAGTCAATGGCGATGTCTTAAACCTTAGTTTTAATGTAATCATCTTAAAAATTTCGATGTTTATTTTCCTCAATAAAAAATTTTTTTTCAACATAATTAGATTTTATATAATCAAAGATAATAAAAATTGGGCTAATTTTTATTTTTGATATCATGATCTTAGATCGTTATTTATAGATTCAAGAGGATTGTTAGAAGATGTTGCAGCCGGAAGTATATCATTAAAAAAATATTAAGAGCAATATTTTACTTACTCAAGTAAAGTTATTATATCAACAATACTACATAATTCCGAAGATACATAAGGTAAATTTGTTGCATTTATGCCAGAATTGGAAGTATTTTTCTTTGCCATAATCAACTACTAAATTACCTCAAATAATTTATTTGATATTTTTCTAATTTGTAGAAATGGTTTTGGAACTAACTAGATTCGAAAATACTGTAATTAACAAAAACTATATGTTAGAGAATTGTTATTATCGCCTTAAAATTGCCATAATTTGCCAAACTTCATCATCATTTCATAATTGCCTTATTTGCCTTTAAAGATTTTCAGGTGAGTTAGTGAGCATCAACATAAACAGATATAAATGCGGATATTGTGGTGCCTGCGTGGGAGTCTGCCCTAAGGGATCACTCGAACTTGTAGAGACCTGGGTTGAAGTGGATGAAAATACGTGCATGATATGTGGAATATGCGATCGCATTTGCCCTGTTGGAGCAATTGAGGTAACTAAATGAAGACCATGTATGATGTTTTAGTGATAGGAGCCGGTCCCGCGGGTTCAATTGCTGCAAAAACCGCAGCTGAGAAAGGACTAACTGTGCTTTTAATCGAGAAACGCCAAGCAATAGGCGATCCTGTACGCTGTGCCGAAGGTGTGAGCAAAGAATATCTCAAAAAACATGTGGAAATTGACAAGAAGTGGATTTGTGCTGACCTCAAAGGCGCTCGTATTTACGCACCTGATGGTACAAAGATAGAAATGGCAGAAGAAATTGCTGGCGGAGAGGTTGGGTATGTCCTTGAGAGAAAAATTTTCGATCGTGCTCTTGCGGAAAAGGCTTCAAAAGCTGGAGCAGAGGTTAGGGTAAAAACCAGAGCTATTGGCTTGATAATTGAAGAAGATTTCGTCAAAGGAGCTAGACTCATGCAGCTTGGAAAAGAGTATGATGTACATGCCCGAATAGTCATAGGTGCTGACGGGATCGAATCAAAAGTAGGACGGTGGGCAGGCATTGATACTTCCCTAAAGCCCATTGACATAGAAACCTGTGTTCAATATTTGGTAGCTGGTGTGGATATAAACCAGGAATACTGTGAGTTTTACATCGGAAATGACCTCGCACCTGGTGGATATATATGGATTTTTCCGAAAGGTGAAGGAAAGGCGAATGTCGGTATAGGGATTCTCGGGAGCAAGATGGGAAAATTCAAGCCAAGGCCAGTAGATTACCTCAATAGTTTTCTGGAGAAAAAGTTTCCGTATGCCAAAATAGTTGAGATGGTTTTTGGAGGAGTACCTGTTTCAGGCAGTATTGAGAAGACTTCCACTAACGGGCTGATACTCATAGGAGACGCTGCGCGCCAGTCAGATCCGATCACAGGCGGTGGGATCCTTAATGCTATGGATGTAGGGAAGATAGCAGGAGAGGCCGCTTTTGCAGCCATATCCGCAGGAGATGTATCTAACGAGAAACTCGAGGAAGTTTATGAGAAGCGTTGGAGATCGACCACTGGGCATGCTATAGACCTGAGCTTAATTGTTAAGAACTGTTTTATCAATTTGAATGATGTGGATCTGAATTCCCTTGCCTTTTCTCTAAAAGATGTGAAATTTGAGAGAATGAGCCTTCTTGACCTTTTACATGCTCTCTTTAAAGCTAACAAAAAGCTTCTCTGGGACCTTCGGGTGCTCTTCAAGGATGCAGCAAAAGAAGTGGCAAAAAATAAAATGTAATGTCTGAAAGTTCAGTCATTTTTCATTTTTTTTGAATCTCTTATTCTGATATTTTGTAAGGAGGATCTCTTCTCCCAAGCTATCCAGGAGTTATAGTTTAATATTATCCCAGGAGACCAGACAAATATTCTATATGTTTGTTCTTGTCCCTTTCTCACGATCACTTCTGTAATATATTGACTTTGAGGAACTAAAAGATATGTTTTAATTTCTTGGGAGAATCAAATATCAAAATTTCAATCATTTCGTGGTGGTTAATTGATAAGAGAACATTGCAAAAAAGAGAACGGCAACCAAAAAAATGATCAAAACCATACTAGATTGAAGAAGGTGCAACTGAATACTTATACAATCATTATTCACAATTTTTAGTTAAAATCGCTATGTTCTCTTCTGACTTTTAAACTTTGAATGAGGATAGCACTACATTCGACTTCCGATTCTAACTTTTTTTGGAAACCATTTCAACTGAAATTGGCATAGTATTTCTAAATTATTATGCACTTAAAATATAACCAAACAAATTTTAAAATAGATCGAAACAATATGTAGACAGGAATAAAAGGCATTACTAAATCAAATATTGTTTTTGATTACAGAGGATCTCAATAGATCCCTAAATTTCGTCCTACACTTATAGGTTGTGTATATATTTTGAGTAAAAATGAGAGGTTTATCAAAATCCCCTCTAATACACAATATCCTCAGGAATTGAGCCATACATTTATCGGTTAGTTATGTTCTTAGAATAAGAATATCTGGAAGGTTAAATAACAATGGAAGATATAACAAAAGACAATACTAAAGTTAATGAACATCATCATCACGAAATAGCATAAATAAATTTAATAAGGTGAATTAAAAACTATGAAATCAAATCAATATACAGATTCAATAATATGGGTACTAATTAGCTTCTTTGTGTATTTAATCATAGGAAAAGTAATCTCAATAACATTCGAGTTCGGAAAAATAGCAATAGAGGTGCTTCTTTCAGTGATATTAGGTCGAATAATATTAAAATTTCTCTATAAAATAATGTAACCAGCTCTTATAAACGCAGATCAGATATGCTATGCCACGGAAATAATTTATTTTGCATTTCAATTGATTTTTTTCTTTCGGCTAAAAAACTATTTTGATTTGCATTTATTTTATTCCTTACTGCGAATGAACTATCTATATTAGATCCTACCTTGCTACTTCTGATGATTTTTTTGTGATTCTGCTGAATAGAATTTATCCGCAGATGGTATACATTCGGGTCAACTCCAAGTCATGAAGCAAGATTATCTCATGCAGAAAAATCCTTAAAATTGCCAATTTCAGCAATTAGAGTTGTTCACCAGTTCCCAAAATATTGAAACTAATATATAAATTTCAATTTCATCTTTATGCTTTCATAAGCAAGTTTCGGCCTAGTCTCATTTTGTAACTATTGTCTTTATATGATCAAATATTCTAAAAAATCAATTTTTTTCATACTTGTTATCTTAAAAAAATATGTCCCCCTATCTGGAATCTAGTTAATTATAGTAACCGGAGGTTTATCATCAACCTACACAAAACAGCGAAGAGCCTTATATTTCTTAATCCGATACTACAAATCACTTTCTTCTGAAATGACTAAGTTAGGTGGTTTATGAGCTGATTAGTTTTCTTATTTGGTTTACATTAACCTTGAAGAGAGTCTTGATATAATTTCACTACCACTCTTACCAAAAATGTATGTCAGCACATCATTTGGATAAAATATTTTAGATGTGAGAATAGAATGAGCTCATTTATTGTATATATCCTTTTTTGGTAAATATTCAGCATACCAAACTTTAGTTGGTAGACATTCAATAGCCCACAGTTAAATAAAGCCAGACAAAAAAATTTACTCCTTGAATCTTTGTAAAAGTGGTTATGAATGTTGTTTTGCTCAGGTTGGACAGTTACTTTTTTGAGAGTATTAGGCTAGCTCCAGTTCCTTCACAATTATCTGCTGCAAGCATCATGGCTTTGGATCCAATTTCGTAAAGTTTAGTAAGTTTAAGGTTGACCAATACGATTGCATATTCCTATACAAACTCTTCAGAGGTGTTATAGAGATTAATGCCATTAAAAGCTTTTTTTAGATCTTTCTCTCCAAGTTCACTTCGACCCAAAGGAGTTTGCTGGACTCCTTTAAGGGTTCTAAAAGTAAATTATTTCCTACACTAATATTAATTTTACAAAGTCAGTGTGTTAGATACTGTGAAGGTTTTTTGCTAGGCTTCTTAGCTATTTTTTTCCCCTAATTTATTGGCTTCTTCTGCAGATAACATTCCCTCGGATTTGGAGGATTCTTTTTCAATCCCCTTTCCTATAGATTTTTTTGCATTGGCGGCTTTTATCCTTTGGTTTGCGATTTCTTCCATCTTTCCTATCCGATCATCTTCGATCTTTGTAAAGAGAATTTCAGGTTTTGCGAGTTTTGTACCTGCTTTTATAGGCACTAGAGCTTCAATGTACTGGGTTGTATGCAGGTCTTCTTCCTGCCCGAGCTCTTCCCAGGCGAGTTCCATAGTTTGTGGGATCACGGGTTCAAAGATAATACTGAGGGCTTTTGAAAGGTGAAGGCAGTTGTAAAGTACATTCCCGCAAGCTGTCTTATCCTTTTTAACCAGTTTCCATGGCTCTTGAGCCTGGAAGTAGCTATTTCCAAAAGATGCAAGAGCCATTGCAGCATCAACGGCTTTTTTGAATTCATACTCCGCAATTGCTACTTTTACTTTATTTATGGCCTTTTCTATTTCTTCCTTGACTTCAGGTTCAAGCTCCCCCTCAGGGACTTTTCCGTAGTTCTTGGAAGCAAAAAGAATTGTCCTATAAAGGAAGTTTCCGAGCACTGCCACGAGTTCAGTGTTTATTTTTTCCTGAAGCACGTGCCATGAGAAATTCAGTTCCTTAGTATGGGATGTATAGCTCGCTAGGTAGTACCTCAGGAGATCTGGATGGAAACCTTGGTCAAGGTAATCTTCCCCAACCCAGACCACATAACCCCTGGTTTTGGAAAATTTTTTATCTTCGATTTTAACCATACCTGAAGCTACAACAGCAGTCGGTACTGAGTAGCCTGCTCCTTTCAGCATGGCCGGCCAGAAGATGCAGTGGTGGTAAGCGATGTCTCCGCCTATGAAGTGGACAATTTCTCCGTCATTTTTCCAGTATTTTTCCCAGGAATCCCCTGCCTTTGCAGCCCACTCTTCCGTAAAGGCAATGTACCCTATGGGAGCATCCACCCAGACATAGACAACGAGATCTTCATGTCCTGGAAATTTTATACCCCATTCCAAATTTCTTGTAATGCACCAGTCTGTAAGCCCTTGCTTTACCCAGCCCAGTGCATAGTTCCTAGCATTGGTGGTCCCCCCAAGGTCATTTGTGAGATAGTCCATAAGGTAATCGTTGAACTCTGAAAGCTTGAAAAAAAAGTGTTCCTGCTGGCGATATTCCGCAGGCCCACTGCAGATAGTGCATATCGGGTTCTGAAGGTCTCCTGGCTCCAGATGCTTTCCGCATCCCTGATCACATTCGTCCCCTCGTGCAGTTTCCCTGCAGTGAGGGCAGGTCCCTTCAACATAGCGATCAGGGAGAAAACGGTTGCATTTAGGACAGTAGGCAATTTCAATAGTTTTTGGGTATACATAGCCTTTTTCAATAATCTTGTTGACGATATCAAGGGTACGATTGTGATTTTCAGGATCATCCGTTGTCCCAAAAGCATCAAAGTAAATTCCTAGCTGCTTAAAAGTCTCGTCAAAATGTTTGTGATACATCTCCACAAGCTCTTTAGGAGCGATCCCAAGTTCCTCGGCGTTCACGACAATTGGGGTACCGTGAGTATCCGAACCGCAAACAAAGGTGACTTCTATTCCTTTTTTACGCAGAGAACGGACAAAGATATCAGCGGGTATATATGTCCGCAGATGTCCGATATGTGCAGTGCCGTTAGCATAAGGCAGACCACATGTGACAAGTACGGGTTTACTGGAAGATTCTGACATTTTTATCTCCTTATGTTTTTTTGTTTCAATATATTTTCTTCGATGATTTTAACTCTATAATATATTTAGCTTGTTGTTTTTAAAGGGTAACTTTTATAGGAATAGTTTCTTTTTGTACTGAAATAAATTAGCCTCTAAAATCGTTTTAATTTATCCATATTCTCACAACCCAAAGAACATAACCCTAATTCTAAATTCTGCTCTATCTGCAATCTGTTCTAGAAAGCAGTTTCTGAAGATCCCCGTTCTCCAATTTTCATAGCTTTGTGGGGCTTTCTTTTTTATTATTTAATGAGTCTCGAAAAGCTTTCAAAACTAGCCCCTTAATCTTGGGTGTGTATATAATAATTTTCCAATATTCTAGTTTCTCTTAGGATGTCTGATCCTTGCAAGTATTGGTTTAATCCTTAATTTTCCGATGTGCTTTTTGACCTCATTTTCCTGTGAACTATCATCATATAATCAACTAAGTAATTAATTGCATTTCTTATTTGTTCATCAAATATTTTCATCTAATAATTAGTAAATGGTTTTGATTTAGCTAAATCTTCATATCTATTCATGATCAATTCTCTGAGTCTCTGAACTGATCCTCTGAATTTTCCTGAAATTTATTTCTTTTATACTTTTACAGATAAATTCAAATGGATTTATATCAGGTTAATAGAGTGGCAGGAATACTAATATCATACTCAATTGTTCTGTCTTTTTGATCTTAATTTTTGCATAATTTGTTTTTGATTTTTCCAGTACAAATATGATATCAAAATAATTTTCATAATTATTTTCTTCATTTCAATCTTTCTGAAAATTTGCATAGATTTTTCGCCTTATAACTCTCTTCAAAATCTATGACTTTGTTATCTTTTTGAGCATAGAATTAATTAGAATTTGCTTTCATTCTCTATTTATTTTTGAATATTTTTAGGTTTTTCAACAAACTACCAGAGTCTAGGTTTTCCTGAGTATTTAAAATACTGTAACAAGTGTGATCATTCAGAAAAATAATTATTGATAACTGAAAAAAAACAAAATATAGGACATTTGCAAATCTAACTTTCTTGCTTTGGTTTGAAAATAAAAAAAGGGAATAATCCCGAGCTCTACTTTTATCCATTCAGATCATGGGCATCAAAGGCGGATAAACCTCGAGAAAATGGAGCAAAAATAAAAATAAACAGAGACTAAACATGGATAAAAAAAGGTAGTAAATAACACTTCGGATATAAACTTC
This sequence comes from uncultured Methanosarcinaceae archaeon, assembly GCA_963733675.1. Taxonomy (GTDB): domain Archaea; phylum Halobacteriota; class Methanosarcinia; order Methanosarcinales; family Methanosarcinaceae; genus Methanosarcina. The sequence continues at coordinate 477,749 of CAVTET010000003.1, forward strand.
ATAGCGCGATAGAAAGAGATTATGTGCTTAGCAGAAGGTTCAAAATAGCAACTTCATGATTCGAGTGTAGATTTATCAGAAAAAAATGAAGTAGTTTAAAGAGACAAGGTATACTTTGGAGCAAAATCAAAAGGTTATGATGCAACAATGAAAATAAATTAAACGAAAATTTTTTGGGAATGAGTGATATATTAAGAAACAAGAGAATAAGTTCAAAAAGAGCTCCAAGATAACAAGTTTATGGAGTAACTAAAAAGATATTCAAAGAAGGAAAAGTTCTTCTCATCACTGCTCAATGAGTGAACCTAAGAATGTTCTATACAACTCTTCGTTATAATCTCTATCAGTTGATGACATTAAAAATAAAAAGGGCATTCTAAGGATGGTAGGAGCTATAGTTATAATCAAAGAATCATGAACCAAAAAAGAAAAAATTGGGTAAAATACAGAAATTAGCAAGAAAGATATTGACAAGATTCCCGCAAAAAAGAGGTATTCGGAATCCTCAATATTATAGATAGCAAATTTTTATTCGATTATTGTAGAATAGATTTTCTCGATATTTAGAATCAACTAATGTAATAGGTAATCTAACAGTGTAGCCATAGCTAAAACTGTTTAATTCCAATGTTATCACATCCCTATTAGAGATGATTCCCCCCACCCCTAATAATGGTGCCAAAAACAAAATCATTTTTCAAAGAAGCGATGATTTAGAGGAGTAAACTGATCAAAAAAGACTAGATTTCACTCCATACTCTGTATAAAGGACTAGGTATTCATGATCTTCAATACTCCAGAAGTAATTAAACGAAGAAAAATTTATTGCTTTCTTCATACTCATTCTATCTTTTTCTTCTCAATATTACCTTAATTTTTTCTTGAAATCCCGGCTGCAGATACAGAAGAATCAGGGTTGGTTATCTGATTTTTTACTCCAATTATTTTAACAATCAACATGCTGATCTCAAAGAAAATTGTCATGGGCACTGCAAACATCATCTGGCTGAAGACATCTGTTCCGGGGGTAATAAACATTGCAATAACCAGGATGATGACATAAATATGCTTACGGTAGGTCATAAGAGTATCATATTTTATAAATCCGTTTCTGATCAGGACGGTGAGAACTATTGGGAGCTCGAATACCAAACCGAAGATTGCTGTGGTTGTTGCTATAAATGAGATGAAATTGAAAATAGAATAAGTTGCAGTTACCCCTGAGGCTGCTGCATCAATGTAGAGGAACTTAAGAAAGATGGGCAGCATGAAAAAATAAGAATATGAAGCTCCTAGTATGAACATGGAGAGGCCAGCTGCACCCAGTAAAAAAAACTGACTCTTTTTGCTATATATTGGGATTCTAACTGAATACCGCTTTGAAATGGCCCGATAAATGTAAAATCCAATGAAAGGGAGGGTAATGAGTAACCCTATGATCATAGAGATCTTTAGCTGCAGCATCATTACCTCTAAAGGAGACAGATAAACCAGCTTTGCCCCCTCCGGTAGGAGATCATGCTTTATTCTATTTATCAGAGGACCCGTAAACTGTAACGAGATTATAATACCTATGCAGAGAACCGTAGCAATTACAATCAGTTTTTTCCGCAGGGCTAGTAGGATTACACTAAGATTTTCAATGGTTTCAGACATATGGAGTACCTATCCGAAAAAGCAAAAGGAAAATTTGTTGTCATATTTCAGGAAACTGTATCTATTGCAGATATATATTAATGTCAATTTTCTTTTTATCTATTTTGTTTTTCCTTTCAGTTTATTTGTTTTAGTAAAATTTTTTATTTTTTTCATTTTCTTTCCTAAAGTTACTTACGATCCAAGAAGAAATTCAATTGATGGAAACTACTTATCAATTCAGATGAGATAAAAATCATTAGATGTTCTATTTTTAAGATTTAATGGTAAGTTATTTTAAACTTTTTTCAGTGAGCAAATTTAGATGGATTAATTTTATTTAACTTTCAGTTATTACTTTCAGTTATTGATACTTTTTTTGTTTATACATCATTTAGTAATCAGAAGTATCATATTTCATCAAAATATATCTCTTATAACTGATTTTTGGTAGGCTGAGTGGTTACCTTCTTTCTTCAATTGTAAATTTTTTTATTTTGTTTCCCAGTTTTTAGTGGGCTTACAATTACACATTTTTGGCAACTCAAAGCCAGGAACTTTATCATTTTTTGATTTTTGATTGATTGCGGTCAGTTGCTAGTTAAATTGATGATAAATTTTGGCTGCCATATTATGTATTAAAAAGTCTCCAAAAAACATATTAATACGCTGGTTTATGATAGCTGACTAATTTAGAAACCGCATAGCTAGAGTGTAGGAAACAATGAAATCAGATGCCAGAATCCGGTAAATAATGGTATATTAACTAAGTTATATTAATTTCTTGGCTAGATTGTATACACACTACTTCAAGTGACATAAATATTCAGGTAATTTATCTGTCAGATAGTATGATATAGTAGAAATGTATTTCCAAGATGAGTTGCCAGATGAATTTTGGAGATATACTTCATCTGAATATTGAGAATATCTAGAAGGTTCCATACTAATAAATCAACGTTATATTTTATTATCAATATATCCACTTAATCAGGTATAAAAAGCTGAGAAAAAAATGGATCCACAATACAGAGCAAACGGAACCTCCTCTACAGAGGATGCATTGGGAATGTCATCTGCTTCTTGCGTCCCGGGCGATACTGAAGAACCCCTTATGGCCCACTTATTTGAGCTTAGGGATCGTCTGGCAATTGTTTTAATCTGGCTCTTCCTGGGAGTCATTGTTGCTTATCCATTTTCGGCAAAAGGGATGGTGCTAATCTGGAAGGAGTTCATGAACCCTATTGTAAACATGACAGCGTACTCACCTCTTGAATGGATGCTCGCTCGCCTCCAGCTATCCCTAGTCTTTGCGCTGGCAATCTCAGTCCCCCAGCTTTTCTTTCAGCTATACAGATTTGCAGGTAAAGGACTTTATCCTAATGAGAGGAGCTTTTTTCTCAAGGTTATCCCTGTATCTTTCCTACTCTTTATCTTAGGAGCTGCAATAGGCTACTTTTTAGTCCTTCCTGCAATGTTCAAATATATTCTTTTCTACTCCGGAGAGATGGCTACAGCGCAGCTTTCCGTCCAGGGTACCCTCTCAGCTGTGACAACAATTCTATCAGGTTTCGGGATAGTATTCCAGCTTCCCCTTTTAGTGATCTTTGCCGTAAAAATGGGGCTAGTAAAGTACCAGACCCTCAAAAAGCAGAGGCTATTAGTCTACAGTGCAATTATCGCGTTTTCCCTTTTTCTTTCTCCTGATCCAACTTTCATTGCCCAGATTGTTGTAATGCTTTTACTGGTAGTTCTGTTCGAGTTCAGCCTATTTCTGATCTGGCTCTTTTGAATACAAATTTGTCGATTTGAGAAATTCGATTTTATTAAAAAAGCAGGCTTTTTTAATAAAATTTCCGGATAGGTTTGTCTGCCAATTATTTTCCAAGAACTTTTATATTTGAACGCTATAATAACAATAATGATAGGATATACCGAATTGATCGTAATCCTGATTGCTGCTCTCTTCCTATTCGGGCCACAGAAGCTTCCAGAGCTTGCGCGATCTCTCGGGAGTGCAGTAGGGGAGTTTAAAAAAGCACAGCGTGCTAGTGAGATGCAACTGACGGAATTCGATGCCTACACTCAGAAAGCCGAAAACAAAATAACTCCCAATGATAAAGTGGAGGTAAAAGAGAAATATGAAACTAACCTCCATGAAAAAGAGGGAAATGAAAAAAAAGAAATTGAAAATAACATAAAGCAATAAATTAAAAAATAGGTGTTGTCAACCAGTTACAGAAAATAATGAGCATATTAATCTCTTTGTTTCCTCCAACTAGTGGCCAGTATTCGTTTTTCATAATCTATCGATGATTCATAGACACGCCAAAAATCAAATAAGGAAAAGACATTAAAGGGATTTATCAATAAACCCTTAATTTTGTACTTGCTTATAAATAGTGGGTAAATAGCTTGTGAAAATCAGACGTTTATCGAAAGCAGATTGAAGAAATTCATCTAAAATGGGGAAAATTCCAGAATAACTCGAATTCTGGGATAAAGCTAAAATGAAAATTTATTACGACGGAAAAGTAAAAATTTACATATAAAAGATTATATGGTATAAAATATTGCTGAATAATAACTCAAAATAAGATACTTCAAAAATAGGAACTACATTTAACTAAAAAAATGTTAATATACCTTGAAGGTATGCACGCTTTTCAGATTAGAAATAAATTGTCTAAATCATTTAAATTATTTAAGAAAACGAAATATTTGAGGTCAAGCTATGATCGGATCAACTGAACTTATAGTGATTTTTGGAGTAATTATACTTCTTTTTGGGGCAAACAAACTTCCAGAACTGGCTCGATCCATGGGAAGTTCCATGGGAGAATTCAAAAAAGCCCAGACGGAATCCGAAAGAAATCTGAAGGAGTTCGAAAAATCTTTAAGTGAACCCATAACTTTAAAGAAGACCAAATTACAGGAAACAGCTGAAAAGCTCGGAATTGATATAAAGGATAAAACTGATGACCAACTCCTTGACGAAATCCAGAGATCCGCTGAGAAGCCAAAGGAAGTTTCTGAACCCTGAGAAATGTGGGAGAGTAGGCTTCTTTTTTCTTTTAACGGTATTTTATTTAGCTTTAATTGTTTATACCGACATTCCACAGATGTACACAGGTGTATAATTTATTTGCCAGTTCCCCACTGTTATTAATTAGAAGTTAGATTAATTTTTAAACCACTGTCATATTGAGAGAGTATATAGTATTCTTGTTCACATCTGCGAAGGTGGGTCTAGAGCAGCTTTTCTTATTTATTCGAACCGAAATTATTTCTATCCTCAACTGAAGTGAGATGAAGAAATACATTTATTTTGGGAAAAATATTTGTATCTATGGTTAAAGGAATCAAAACTATGTGATAGATTATCAGCCTATAGTTATGAATAAAGTTGTTTAATTACAACTCTTTTTATATCCTTTAAGGGATGAATGACACAACTTCGGACCAAGGTACTAAATACAAACTCACCTTAAAAAGAAGCGATACTTTAGAGGGTATAACGAAAAAAGACAGATTTGAGGATTCATTCCCTCCCTAAAGGACTGTGCATTCGTAATCATCCGTAATTCAGAAGTAAGAGAGAAAGGCAGATAAAACAGATCCTTGAGGAGAGTAAGATACGTAGTGAATAATATATAATAAATAATCTCCCACAAAAGATTATTTAGAATATTGTTATTGATACCAAGTATCACTAAAGAACAAAAATGGAAAAGAGATTTGAATTTTGGTTTTGTAGTTTTTGGAGTCAAATGATTTCCAAAGGATGTCAGAGTGGTTTACAGAAGAAGATTGCTATTGAATCATTATACAGGATAGGAAATATATTTAAACCAAGAACTTTATCTAAAAATACTAATATCATATATTTTATGCTATGATATCTCTCCTATTCAAAAACATATGGTTATATTTCAAAAAAAAATATTTTACGTTTATCGAACGAGGACCTAATTCATAGATGAAAAAAAGTTCAGATTTGATGTATTTGTACTTTTCATCGAGGAATGGCTGAGACGACATTCAAAGGTTGGATAGTAGAGTGTATAAGGTAAATGGATGGAGTAAAAGTATGGAATAAATTTTAGTGAAGTACTGAAGATTCTCTCCAGAAATGTATTTTCCTATAGGAATATAGTTTGACTTAACAAAGTATTCTGGTATTTTTACCATGTACAATAAATAAAAGTGAATATATAATTCACTATAGACTTTAGAGGGCAATGTGAATAAGTCAAATCCTGCTTTGCAGAATTCAAATTTCGTAACTAGTCAGCTTTCACAAAAGTGGTTTGAGATATATGTTTTGATGCAATATGATACTTCTGGATTACTAACTCATGAGATAATAAAATAAATGATCAATAGCTGACAGTTAAAGAAAATTAGTCAACCTAAATTTGCTTAGTAAATCTTAGTAAAGAGGATATTGGAATTTTTACTCAGATTGAATAGTTATATAATTTTATTCAAAACTTTTATATCTTCGAACAAATGATATAGAAGTATTGAAGATCCAGAAATACATTCTTTCAAGCAATCTATTCTCATCATCATCTTTAATTCATCGCAGCAGAAAGATTGATAATGGTCAAAACTGAAATTACTTATTCTCAGGAAAAGGATCTTACTACAACTTTCATATCTCATTTCAGGAGTTAATATATTTTATGGACGAATTTGTATCCGAATCCACAGAAAGCGTTGTTTCTGTCGAGAAGTCTAAACTTTCTGATAATTCAATTGGAATGCCTGAAGAAACTGAGGTTTCTGTTCCAGTACTCACAGTAAAACCAGAAAAGATTGAAGAGAGGCTTGATGATAGCTCTGAAATTCTTTCAGAACATCTTCCTGAGTCAGCTTCGGAAATTTCAATTTCTTCAAGTACAAAATCTCTAGATGGCCACCAATGTGAGTCTCATGTTTCAAAAATCGTGCTCATAGGTACAGCCCACGTTTCAGAGAGGAGCATTGCCGATGTTAAGACTGTTATTAGGAATCTGAAACCAGATATTGTAGCTGTTGAGCTATGCAGAGGACGTTATGATTCTCTAGAGGGAAATGAGCAAGAAGACCAGCTTTTGATTAAGGAACTTCTTTCTGGCGGGAAGATCTATTACTATTTTATTCACTGGTTACTTGCCCAATTGCAGAAAAAAATAGGGGAGGATATGAAAGTAAAACCCGGTGCTGAGATGCTTTTAGCGATGGAGGAAGCAGAGTCTATCTCGGCTAAGGTTGCTTTGATTGACCGAGAAATTCAAGTGACTCTTCAGCGTTTTTGGGGAAAGATGAAGTTCTTGGAAAAAATAAGAATGATCGGCTCACTTCTAGGTGGCCTTATAGAGATTGGAAAAGGTACCGATATCGATATAGATCATATTACAGAACCGGATTTTGTAGCTGAACTTGTTAGTGAGCTCAGAGGCTTTGCCCCTACTGCAGCCAGTGTTCTAATTGATGAAAGAGATGCATATCTTGCAGGAAATATCATTAAAGCTGCTGATGGCGGAAACAAAACTGTCGTTGTGGTAATAGGAGCAGGGCACAAAGTCGGGGTGATGAACTATCTGAAAAATCCAAAAGATATTCCTCCCCTGGATACTCTCGTGGAAATTCCGAAGAAAAGCTTTGGCATTAGTAAAATAATTGGCTTTATTTTTGTTGGCCTTATAGTTGCATTTTTTTTATTAATGCTTCTTTCTGGCATCTCACTTAAACTTTTTTTGATAGCTTTTGTATGTTGGTTCATCGTCACCGGAATCCTGAGCGCCTTGGGTACTTTGCTTGCCGGAGGCCATCGTAACTCTGTTCTGACTTCCTTTTTGGTTGCATGGATAACAACTCCACATGCAGGTTGGTTTGCTGGCCTGGTGGAAGCAAAATACCAAAATCCTAAAGCATCGGATATAAAAGCTCTGTTAGCAGTAGAATCTGTCAGTGAAATATTCAAAAATAGGATAATGAGGATCCTTCTTGTCGCTAGCTTCGCGAATATGGGAAGCATAGCTGGCGCTTTGCTTGGAGGTTATGTCATAATGCAGATTACAGGGATTGATCCCAGGGATATTCTCTCTGCTGGTTTAAAGACTCTTGGATTCTGATAGCTCTAGAAATTTCTCTAGCCAAACAATATTTCATGAAGTCTCAGAAGAAATCCATGGAAGACAATTTTCCATTGTATTTCAGATCTTTATGTTCCTATATCAATTTGCTGTACAAATAAATTATTTTGGGTTCCGTTGCAAAAAATCCAAAAAAATATGTAAATCTATAAGTGATTAATAAAAATCAAAATATCCAAGAAAAATGTACTAACATTATAAAACTATACCAAATAATTGATTAATGTATTTGACTTCATCAAAACCAAAGTAATTTAAATCATTTACTTGTTCTTTTTTGATCATATTTATAGCTTCAATTCCTTTTAAAGTCTTATTAGCAAATCGAAAAGACTGAAATCCTAACATTGGATTAACGATTCTCTTTATAGATCTGTGATCTTGTTCTATAATGTTATTCAAATACTTGATTTGTCGAATGCCTACGTTTTTAGGTAGTATTTTATCAATTTTTAGTTTATCTATAGCAGGTGGATAAGCTGGATTCTTATCAACTGTTATTAATCTTGGAATTTGATTATGATTAGAACTTAAAGCTTTCTTAAAGAATCTCTTCGCTGCCTTTCTATCTCGTTTTGAACTTAACATGAAATCAATTGTATCTCCATTTGAATCAACTGCTCGGTAAAAATATTTCCATTTACCTTTTACTTTGATATAGGTTTCATCAACTCTCCATGAATCATTTGTTGGTCTTAAATGTCTTCTTATCTTCTTTTCTATTTCAGGGGAATATTGATGCACCCATCTCATTATAGTACTGTGATCAACTTGAATTCCTCTTTCTATCATCATTCCCTTTAAATTTGTATAGTTCGATGGATATTTTAAGTGCCATCTCACATTCAATAGAATAATTTCTCCTTCATAATGCTTCCATTTAAAGGAATTAGATAGCATATTACCATCTTTGGTTTTCTTTTTATTCTATTGTATCATTAGAAAGGATTTTTTGCAACGGAACCATACTTCTTACTCGGAATACATACAAACGACAATTATGAACTAATATACCGAAGTTTTGAAAGAATTTCGATGAAAGAAATCATACTTTTGAGTGGTTTGATTTTAGGTCTTCCGTTTTTTTCTATGTTTATTGTGTAGATCAAAGATTCAGCACACAATTCTCAAATTCAATTCCGCATTATCATCAACTGACTTGGATAAGCACCTATATACTACATATATGCATATTTACTCTTTGTTTGTATCAGTTATTAGTATATAAGCCCAGTATCGGAATATTGCAAAAGATAGAAGAATATTCTGACGAAATATTTTTAGTTCATGCATTTTTTCATAATTCCTTTACTGTATCCATATTTCCCAGACTTTCTATTTTTCCGACAAGCTTAAATTTTTACATCATCTTATTTACAGTAATGCTAAGAATGAGTTATTTTACAGTGAAACTAATGCTAAGAAACCGCTTTACAACTTATATGTTCACAGGAAAATTAAAACCGGATCAGCACTCAACTCAGCGCTTTTAAGAAGAATCGTTTTTCGTTTTTAGAAAACGTTAATAAGTCTTATTTTTACTAGACATTCAATCCTAAGCCGCCTGAACAGATTAAAACAGCTAATAATTGATATAGCAGAACACTTGATTATTTTATATTTTCATTACAAGAGTTTCTACCAAGGCCTTTTCATAAATGTAATAATAAGAGATTATTTTTTGTTAACGTTAAACCGACAAGAGTTAAAAAAACTTAATATATATATATATATATAAATACAGTTAGGTGGTTTTATGAGCAAGAATCGAATTATGATGTTCGATGTGCTGCGGATTGTAGCAATAATGATGGTCGTCTTAGGCCATGTAGGTTGGTTTTATGATGTAGCGCAACAGTCCTTTGGAATACCCGAAATGTACTCTATAGGTTTATATGAAGATATTGGGGGGTGGGGAGTATTCATATTTATTCTGATAAGTGGAGCTACTTTAGAATATACATATGGAACTAAAATCCATAGCCCAGTAAATAATTTTGATGCGAAAGGCTTTATGAAAAAAAGGCTTATCAGGATTTATCCGGTGTATCTATTTACTGTTTTACTTGCAGTGGTATTCGGTGATGGAATACTTTCAAATTTAAAATGGTTCGAGCTCGTAATGACAATCACCGGATTTTATCCTGCCTTCACACTAGCTGGTGTTCCCACAACTACATGGAGTGGCACTATTGATCCCATTGGGTGGTTCATAGGAACCATCGTATGTCTTTACTTTATGTATCCCTGTTTATCAAAATTTTTGAAAGAGAATAGTATATCAGGTCTCTTCATAATATTTTTAGTTGCCATGTTCGTTAGAATAACCATACCTCAAGGATTCGGAGGGAGAAGTTGGTATTGGTTCCCATTGTCCAGAATGTTAGAATTTTCGTTAGGGATATATATTGTCCAGGATGGATATTATATAAAAACCATAAACGATTCAATCCTGATAAAGTTTTTTAGCGACTTATGTTTTCCAATATTTCTTGTGCATTTTTTTCTGCAGGAAATCTTGTGGAAAATCCCAAACACGTATAATCTGAATACAATTACATATGTATTCGTTACTATGATCATTGCATATATCGTTTATCTCATGGATCCACATATCAAATCGATAATTGAAAAATACATTTAAAAGGTTACTTTAAAGCAACAAGCTGGATCAAAGATGGGAATCAGGGTTCCGTTGTAAAAATCCTTTCTAATGATACAATAGGATAAAAAGAAAACCAAAGATGGTAATATGCTATCTAATTCCTTTAAATGGAAGCATTATGAAGGAGAAATTATTCTATTGAATGTGAGATGGCACTTAAAATATCCATCGAACTATACAAATTTAAAGGGAATGATGATAGAAAGAGGAATTCAAGTTGATCACAGTACTATAATGAGATGGGTGCATCAATATTCCCCTGAAATAGAAAAGAAGATAAGAAGACATTTAAGACCAACAAATGATTCATGGAGAGTTGATGAAACCTATATCAAAGTAAAAGGTAAATGGAAATATTTTTACCGAGCAGTTGATTCAAATGGAGATACAATTGATTTCATGTTAAGTTCAAAACGAGATAGAAAGGCAGCGAAGAGATTCTTTAAGAAAGCTTTAAGTTCTAATCATAATCAAATTCCAAGATTAATAACAGTTGATAAGAATCCAGCTTATCCACCTGCTATAGATAAACTAAAAATTGATAAAATACTACCTAAAAACGTAGGCATTCGACAAATCAAGTATTTGAATAACATTATAGAACAAGATCACAGATCTATAAAGAGAATCGTTAATCCAATGTTAGGATTTCAGTCTTTTCGATTTGCTAATAAGACTTTAAAAGGAATTGAAGCTATAAATATGATCAAAAAAGAACAAGTAAATGATTTAAATTACTTTGGTTTTGATGAAGTCAAATACATTAATCAATTATTTGGTATAGTTTTATAATGTTAGTACATTTTTCTTGGATATTTTGATTTTTATTAATCACTTATAGATTTACATATTTTTTTGGATTTTTTGCAACGGAACCGCATATGTTGTATAAAAGAAAAAAATACAATAAATCCGAAAAACATAAAATAAGTGTTATTGTCAAAAATTAAAAAGAGAACACTTTTTTGTTTTTTGGAAACTTGTTAATATCTTCTGAAATCGCCAAAATTTACTATTAATTCAGCTGGCAATTGACGACAATTATTCAAAAACTCAGAAAATATTAAAAATCTTTACTTTTGCATTATTACTATCATCAGCTTAAAAAGAAGGGCATGATGACCCTCGAAGATGCAGAAGTTTCTATTTACAAGCCAAATGGCAAAATTAAGGTGAAGTCAGCGGTACATCTTGTAGGTATAGGCATAGATTAGCGGTGCATTTTTGGACAATGTTACTAGGAATGTTTTTCTGGATGTGTAAGCTTTGAATAATAATGAGTGCCATAAATCATGAGATTCTGCTCCTTTTTTTGTTAGCCTCAAAATGAATAGGAGACGAAGCACTAGAGAGACTAAACAAGTTCAAAACGACGAGAATACACACAAATACCCACATTTCTTTCATATGATGACCTAAAGCTTAAAGCCAGTTTTGGTGCAGGTGAATAACTAAGATGTTGTAACCAAATTATATGATACATTGTTTATGGAGTTGAGAACATAACTAATCCAAATTTTATGTCAGTAAGCACGCTCAAAGGACACGATGTTGTTAATCCAGCTAAAGAGGGTCTAGGAAAGATCGAAGACCTAATGATTGATTTGGAAAATGATAGAATATCGTATGCAGTACTTTCTTTTGGTGGGTTCCTTGGTATGGGTAATAAATGGTTTGCTATTCCGTAGAGAGCTCTTGAATTGAAGCTCTATGAGCACACATTAATAATCACCCTTAATGCCGATCAGGAGGTCCTTAAAAAAGCAGAAGGCTTTGATAAGGATAATTTACCTCTAACTCATGAGGAGCTATTTACAGTATATAATCACTATGGCTATGAGCCTTACTGGCAAACAAATAGGTAGGAACAAACAGGATTTTCAATATAGATATATCATAAAAGATCAATGTTTGATACTCATTTCCAACATGTCCAAGGAAGAAGAGGACAAGCTGCGCGCTCCCTTTGCCGAAGAACACTCAACCGGAAAAAAATTAGGTTTTACCAGGGAATAAACTATCTTGAAACTACTTTTATTTTTTCCAGAATTGATAATCAGGTAATGAATTATTTTCCAAAGGTATGACTAACGTTTGGAAAACTTTTTTTCTATGCTCTTCTGAGAACCTATGACGTTTTTCAAAAATCTCAGTGTTTCGAAATCGATCGTGATTGTCAAATTCAATTTTCATATCCATTGTCTGCTGCTGCATTATAAATAATTTCGATAAACATCCGATTTCAACAAATTGTTTATATACGTTTTATATGTGACCAGTCAAAAATTGGAATTTATTGAAATATTCTCTATTAATTTGAAGTTTTTTATTTTCTGGATTTTTGATTGCTTTAAATATTGTGTATTAAAGTCGTGATAGTTTTAGGGATGTACTTCGTATTGAATCAAAAAAAATATTAGAAATAATTACACATTACTTATTTAATATTAAAATGTTGTTTGCTATGATAATTTGATATGTGGAGCTAATTTTTGTTCATGTACATTTTTTCGCATAAAAAATTAGAAATAAAGTATATGGATATTATATTTTAAAACTTATATCTAATTTTTGTAGCTAATATCGAATTAAGCAAGAGCAAGCAGATCAAAAAAGAGTTGTTCGGAAGATGTTGTTCTGGAAATATTGTCGCTCAGGTTATATACCTTTGGAGTTTGGATCAGGAACATGAACCTTCGGGCTTTCTTCAAATCATTTATTCATTTGTATTCGAACAAGGAATACTGTTAACGTTAAAGCGACTACTGAAATAAATAATTACTGAGATGATCCGTCCATCCTGAGATAGGTTTAGCGGAGATAGGTTTACAAAAAGCGTATTAGAAGTAATACATTATTTATAATTTTTCATAAAAAGTAATAAATTTTATATAGATTATATCCTACTTGAATACTATAAACAGATAACGTGTCATTTGCTCACTGAGGAATGAAATTAAATTATGCAAGTGTGGAGGGATCAATTGAATAAGCAAATGAAAGTATTATTTATAGGAACTTATATTCCAAAAGAATGTGGGATTGCTACATTTACATCTGATATTTTAAATTCGGTTTCTGGGGCAAACAACAACATCCATTGTGACGTTATTGCTGTGAGCGATCCTTCTGAAAATTGTAATTATCCAGACGAAGTTGTTTTTCAAATTGAAAGAAACAAGCTCGAAGATTACTATCGAGCTGCAGATTTTATAAATAGTTCCGATGCAGACGTTATCTGTCTCCAACACGAATTCGGTCTTTTTGGAGGGGACGCAGGAGATTACATTTTTTATCTTCTATCAGAAATAAGCAAGCCTGTAATAACAACAATGCATGCTGTGATTTTGGAGCCTGAACTTGAGTATAGAGTATCCACTGAAAAGCTAGTGATGCATTCCGACAAACTTGTTGTAATGAGCCAGACTGCAGTCAACATACTAAAAGATGGTTATGGAGTTTCTGAAGACAAAATCGAAGTTATCTTCCATGGAATGCCGGACTATCCATTTAGCAATTGTGATAAGTATAAAAAGATACTGAATCTCAAAGGGTCTCCACTTATCCTTACTTTTGGCTTGCTGAGCCAAAACAAAGGTATCGAAATTATGCTCAAAGCCCTTCCTGATGTTGTAAATCAATATCCTGATCTTGTTTACCTTATACTGGGCGCCACGCATCCTAAGATAAAAAAGAAATATGGAGAAACATACCGGAAATATCTTAAGAGCATTGTTTCTGGACTTGAGATCGAGAATAATGTAGTATTCCATGACAAATTTGTTGAAAAAGAAGAACTCTGCAATTATATCCTTGCCAGTGACATTTATGCATGTCCCTATCCTTCCAAAGAACAGGTCGTCAGCGGTACTCTGACCTATGCCATAGGCATGGGAAAAGCAATCGTTTCCACTCCTTACTGGTATGCTGAGGAAATGCTTTCCGATGATCGTGGATTACTCGTAGATTTCGGAAATGTTGACGGTTTTAAAAAATCTCTCTTATACTTAATTGAAAATCCAGAAAAATGTAATATTATGCGTGAAAATGCATACTATTTTGGCAGAAAAATGACATGGAAAAACGTTAGTGAGGAATATATTACTGTCTTCAATAAGGCTTTAAATAACTACACCACTTATCCCAAAATACAAAATATATTTAATTTCCTTCCAAATAAACTGCCTGAAGTAAAAGTTGGCCACCTTAAGCAATTGACTTATGAGGTAAGCATTGTACAGCATGCCTGTCTTGATTTAGTACCGGCTCTCCACCATAGATACAACCTTGATAATGGGGACATAAGGCTTTCCAGTGATCCCAAAAAAGGGTGATTTTAAATTAAAATAAATATCAAAAATATGGGGATTTGAGCGATTGGACTGAGAAATCAATAAGCTTAAAAACCTCAAACTATCTATAAAATAAATTTGAGCACAGCATCTATTGTGCTTTATTTGATATTTCAAGTACATAATTGCGAAATATCATTGATTAATATAATTTATTGGTTAAATTACAATAGGGAGAGTAAAATATGGCGGATTTGATAGGACTTGCGGTGATACTTTTAGTATTAGCATTGATTGCATATATACTGGGTGCACGTGGAATTGCTGGTTTTCCCCCTCTCTTGGTAACATGACCAAATCATCACAATCCACATCATCCGTAATAAAACAATATAAGGAAAATAAGGCATTATTGCTCCTAAAATATCTGAAAGGCCTGCTTAAAAGTCTCGGTCCAGGTTTCATCACCGGCGCATCTGATGACGACCCCCCCGGTATCGCGACCTATGCGCAAACAGGCGCAATATTTGGATACAGTCAACTTTGGCTTGTTTGGTTTACGTGTCCGTTAATGATCGTAATCCAGCAGATGTGTGGTCGGATCGGGATGGTAACGGGGAAAGGGCTAGCTGGTGTCATCCTCGAACATTACTCGAGACGAGTGCTATACATAACGATCTAGTTGCTTGTGATTGCGAACACGACCAACGTTGACACAGATCTAGGAGCGATGGCTACCTCGGCACAGATGTTGTTGAGATTACCGTTTCTTTTTTGGTTAGTTCTCATTACGGGGTCTGTCATCGCCCTTGAGGTATTTGTCCCTTATACGACCTACTCGAAGATCCTTAGGTACCTAGCATTGACCCTCTTCGCGTACGTTCTGACAGCTTTCGTCATCAAGCTAGACTGGAGAACCATTTTTCACGTCACGCTGATCCCACATCTTGAGTTTTCGGCAGACTACCTGCTCAACATCGTCGCGGTCCTGGGCACTACGATTTCCCCGTATATGTTCTTCTGGCAGGCGTCGGAGGAAGTTGAGGAGGAGATCGTGAAGGGCAAAATTTCAGATATTGGTATCGAGAAACCATGTGTGACGCGACGAGGTATAACCTAGATGGATGGGGACACATGCATTGGAATGCTTTTTTCCCAGATCATCATATGTTTTTCATCATTGTCACAACTGCAGTCACCATACACGCCGGTGGGATCACTACAATCCAGACCGCGACACAGGCAGCTGAGGCTCTGCGGCCTCTAGCTGGCGACCTCGCCTACCTGCTCTTCGCAGCTGGGATCATAGGCACTGGGCTCCTAGCAGTTCCGGTGATGGCCGGAGCATCGGCTTATGCCATTGCCGAAACGGCCAGACTGAATCAGGGACTCGGCAAGAAGCCTGGCTGGGCCCCGGGGTTCTACGCAGTAATTGCCATATCCACGTTTGTCGGCATGTTCCTGGATTGGTTCGGAATTAACCCAATAAAGGCCCTCTACTATACGGCCGTTTTGAACGGCCTAGTCGCGCCACCACTTATGGCATTGATCGTAATGATTGCAAACAGGAAGGACATCATGGGCCGATTCATTAACTCGAAAGCGACCAATGTCTTGGGATGGATAATCGTGCTGATCATGGCTCTGGTCGGGGTGGCACTAATCTTCAACTCGGCAACGGGACAGTGACTTTTCGATGAATGCCCTCAATCCACATCAGGAAATGAGTTTGATCGCAAAATGTGATTCTCGATACTATGAATATTGCAGGATTCGTTAGTAAGGAAATCGATAGATTTTGGCCTGCATGTTAAGACTCTATCCGAAAAATCAATAATATCATGTTGTAAATTCGTAGATTCCAGAGGTACAGACGGCTTTAGAAATCCCGTTTATATTTAATTGAAAATTCCGTTCTTTTATTCTTGTGAGGGATACATTTGAACAGGGGAATCTTAGGAAAAGTCATCTTGGTCCTTCTTTTACTACTCATACCAGGACTATTTCTTCTCCGGACCTACTGGATATATATCGTGCCCATTTTGGAAGAAATCTTGAAAACACTCCGAGAAACCAGAATAAGTTATTTTATCCTGGCCATCTCAGTCTACCTACTAAGTGTGTACTTATTTGCAGTCCGTTGGCGGCAGGCTCTATTCTGTGTTGGGTATGATATAAAAGCTACAAGACTCGTTCCCATTTATTTCGGAGCAATACTCATCAATAACATCACTCCTGCAGATCCGACAGGAGGAGAGCCACTTCGGATATTATTAGTGAACAAACGGTTTGGAATAAGCTATATTGACGCTTTTAAAACAATCCTCTTCGAAAGATTGGTCGAAGCAATCCCTATTGCACTTTTATTAATTTATGTTCTATATTCGTTTCCTTTTTTAGATATTAAATTCTTATCCCAAACAAATAGTCTAGTGTTAAAATCAATCCATCTATTAATATTAGTCTTCCTAGCAATAGGGATTGTAATCTGGTTTTTCCGAGCGAAATTTGTTTCTCTTTACAGGAATATGCAGCAAAGTTGGAAACAGCTTAAAAAAGCATTTCTTCCTGTTATCCTTTTATCCTGTGGTGTCTGGATCCTTGATATAATCCGTTTAGAATTAGTTGCTTCATCCCTTAACATTCATCTTCCCCTAAACGAGATTGTAACAGTCTCAATCTTCTCATTCCTACTTGGACTCCTCCCATTAACCCCGGGTGGCCTTGGAATAATTGAAGGGGGTCTGATCTCTCTGCTTCTGTATTTTGGTTTTACCTGTCGCCTCTGCAGGCACTTTCGTGCTTTTGGAGCGTTTTATCTCTTATGGGATCAGCAGCTTAATGGACTTATATCCCTATCTTATTACGGACGATACAATAATATGGAGAAAAGCAAAAAAATAAAACTGCATTGAATAGTGATAAATGACATAGAATCACAGAAACGTATATGTAGTTTGTAATAGAGGTCATTTTCTAAAATACAAATTCATTAAGTGCAAATCTTTTAAAGCTCTCACGTATTCACCCTAAAGTCTTAAAATGTCATCTACAAGGAAAAAATAATGAGTTTTCGATAGCCTCAAAAATGCTGAGCGAAGATAAGGCACAAAAAATAGCCCAACAGTATTTTTGATTTTCACTATCAAAAAACAAATATATGTTAATAATTATTTTTTTCTGACATTTTCTATTTAGAATTGTGTTTCTGGTTAATTAGTTTCAAGTGTTCCAAGAGCTCCAGATGTTCTAGGAGTTCCATAAGCTCCATGAGTAATAGATCTTCGATATTCTCTTATTCTGGATGGAAATTAGCAAATACACTACTTTTTTCTAATCTATCGAACAGCAATGTTTATTCTTTATTTAATGTTCACATTTCGCTTTGATTTTAAGAGTTGTATCGCGATGTTCACTCCATATAAAATTTACAACTAAAAATTTTTTTTCCATTGTATGTTTGACATGAATAAGGCGATGCGCTGCGACGTCTTTTATCTCGTCGAAACGGCCGGTTTTGCCTTGTGGGTTGTCTTCATCGTAGAAAATAATATCCCATTTTCCTTCATCTGGTGATGAAATTTCTAAATCAGATTCCATTTTTTTCTCATGCTCTATCTCTTTATGCCATGTCCCTTGCCCATTCTTGATTGGTATATCTACAACATTTTCCATTATAACTTCTCCTTTATTTTGACTTGAAATTTGATTCCTTAGTTTCTGTATATATTTGACTGGTCACAGTAGTTTATGGATTATACAGAATTTCAATAAATCTCTTAATTGAATAAAGCGCTTATATAAAGATTATATACACAAATCCCAAAATTGGAGATTTTGTCGAAATTCTGTATGGATTTATCTTTTGAATATACTTTAAATTATTTTTTAAAAAAAATAGTTCATCAATAAAAATTTCTGTTTCATAAAATGTTTTAATCTTGAACTTCCATCAAATTAAATGTAGAAGTGCTTTTAAATTTGGGTTTAGGATAAAAGAATACGTAGGTTTTCACACAAAAACTGTGCATGAATAAAACGATAAATCTTATTTTTTATGGTAAAGGAAATAAGATTTCAATAACTCTCATTTTTAGTTGGTTGTTTATTATACCTATAATAGGCAATTTGTTGAAATCGAAAGTTTATTGAAATTTTCTATAGTTTACTTTAAATCAGTCCTAAGCACATGCTTTTCCCCTTACAACCATAACAGGAATTTTCGAGTGGCGAGTTAAATTTCCTGCAACGCTGCCTATAAGTATTCTATCCACTCCTGTCTTTTCGAGAGTGCCCATAATAACAATATCCATTTTTTCTTCATCTGCATACCGGATCAACTCGTTCGAGGGATTGCCTTCAAGCAGGATAGATTTTACGTTTATTCCTTTCGCCTTTCCTAAACTTTTTATATAATCTACAGCCTGTTGCCCTTGATTTTTCAAGGCTTCACGTATAGATTCTCAATAAGGATTTGTACTCACAGAAGAATAGGCACCACCATCCATATCAAATAAGTAGGCTGTTGACATCACATAGACTGCATAAACCGTTCCCCCACTTAATCGAGCAAGCTCTATTCCTTTCTCAATAGCTAGGTTGGAGCAGTCAGAGCCGTCGGTTGCGATCATTATCTTCTTATAATCAATCTTTATCATGTAAAATCCTCAAGTGTATCCTTTCTTGGAAGAAATATAATAGCATCGGAATTTGCGACGTGAAAAAGCGATGGATTTTTTTAATTTGTGAATTTTTTTAATCTTTTCCACATGGAAGAAGTAAAAATCAGTTATTAACAAGAAAGTTGTGATTAATTCATAATGATCCCACTTTCCATAAATGTATACAAAAATGTCGTATATTTTCTCAATATGACAATAGCTTAAAAATTAATATAATCTTCAATGAATAATAGTGGTCAATAGGCAAATAAATTCTATATCTGTGTACATCTGCGGAATGTCGAATAAATCGAACATAATGAGCTAGTTTATAGAAGATTTATACAGAGCCACTCGAGTTTTATGGTTTTACAGAAAATCGATATACTGTCGATAAATTCTTACTGAAAATACTCATCCTCAAATGTTTATCTTTTTTCATGTTAAGTAGCCAGCTTACAGAGATGAAGACGATAACCGCAATAGTTGTGTAAAAAGCAATAAGCAAAAGGGAATCATATTTACCCTGCAAGAGAGGATTTGTGTTACCTATCTGCTCATTGGATGGATACATAATATCCTGCAGATTACTGCTGTGATCCACCAATCCCAAGGCATGACCTAATTCATGCTCTGCAATGGCAAACATTGCTGTATCACTATATGGTATCCATCATCCACTGACGATTTCCAACTCCAAGTATAATATCTACGTATACAAATAGGCCATTGGCAATACGTTGGATTGTTTCACCTGCAACTCTATGAAGAGCACCTTGATCTTTCTGCAGGTTTGCGTTCTATCTTATCCTGATTCAGCATCTCTGAATTCACGATCTCAAAAACAGGAAGGTACTTCAGTTTTTCATTTCCTCTCTACCCAGTGATTCAGAACTTTTTCTATATCTACATAATAGTGGGATCATAATGGAGAGAAACAGTTTGTTATCTATAAATACAGTTACAGGGGATTATCCCGTAGCGATTTAAAATTATTGGGTAACTAAATTCAGCAGTTGTTGAGATTGTGGGCGAAATAAGTACTATCAACAATAATAAAAAGAGGAATCTTATTGCATACCTACATGGTTGGTTAATACAAATCTACCTCTGCATTATGTTAGTATTTAACTTAATGAATTATACTTTCTCTCTGAATGAAACTTTTCTAGTGGAAGTGACTGAATATCATTCTTCAATGTTTTGAACCCTTTTTCAACAAAAACTGTGCATAAAAACATGCTATCCTAAAAATATTGTTTTAAAATATAGAGGATTTCGATAAACTCCTAAATTTCGTCCTATATTTACAAAATATATATAAATTACTCGTAAAAATCAGAGGTTTATCGAAATCCTCTATAATTATCCCCCCAACTCTAAAATGCTATCATGAAAATTACTTCAATTCAGAGTATTGACCAGCTGAGTATGGGTTTTTATATAGGATTTCTACATAATTTTGAATATTGTTTTGTTTGGGCAGTGTTATTTGGGATGATAATATTATGGTTGGACAGAAATCTCCTACTGAAGAGTACATAGAAATATCCATCGAGGAAACTATCAAACGATTAAGTACTGACCAGAAAATGGGCTTATCGATGGAAAGCATTAAAGAGAGAATTCACAGAATTGGTTATAACGAGGTTCCTGAGAAAAAACAAAATGCTCTGCTAAATTTTTTCAAGAGATTGTGGGGCCTGACACCTTGGATGCTTGAAATCACCATAGCTCTCTCTTACGTATTAAAACGGTATGTAGACCTCATCGTCATAACTTTCCTGCTATTTATGAACGCTGTACTGGGTTTTTTCCAGGAGCAGCAATCCTCACGGGCTGTGGAATCTCTCAAAAAGAAGCTCAACGTTAAGGCGAAAGTGCTCCGGGCCGGAAACTGGTTATCCATAAATTCTAGAGACCTGGTGCCTGGTGACATCGTGAGAGTGCGAACTGGAGATTTCGTTCCGGCAGACATTAAGATAATCGATGGAGATATAGAGGTTGACCAATCGGCACTGACCGGAGAATCCTTTGCTTCAGAGAAAAAAAAGGAGGATATTCTCTATTCGGGCTCAGTTATCCGGAAGGGTGAAGCTACTGGTGTAGTGGTATCTACTGGCGTGCAGACCTATTTCGGTCGGACAGCACAATTGGTTAATATTGCCAAACCAAGAATGTATGTCGAAGAAGTCATCACTAACCTGCTCAAGTGGCTTCTTTCGATGGTAGTCATTTTGCTCGCCATTGCTTTTGTTGTGTCTTATATCAGAGGCATTAACCTTGTCGAAATATTGCCATTGGCACTTATATTGTTGGTCTCATCCATTCCCGTTGCACTTCCCACAATGTTCACGGTTACCATGGCTCTGGGTTCGCTGGAACTAGCTAAAAAGGGGATGCTAGTGACGAGGCTCAATGCCTCGCAAGATGCATCCATGATGGATTTGCTATGCGTAGATAAAACAGGCACAATCACCTCAAATAAACTCTCAGTAGCCGATATTACTGCGTTGGACATCTATACAAAAGAAGACGTAGTTCGCTATGGAGCACTTGCGTCTAGTGAGGCAAACCAGGATCCCATCGACATCGCTTTTATTGCAGCCGCAAAAAAGAAAGGTCTCGATATCGACAAGTATGCCCAGATCAGCTTCACGCCTTTTGATCCCACCAACCGGAGAACAGAATCAATCGTACAAAAAAACGATGAAAGAATTCAGGTGGTTAAGGGTGCGGTAACGGTCCTGGCAACTTTATGTGGCTACGATACTGAAAAAATCTCCGTTCTGGATAAAAAAATGGGTGAATATGCCGAAAAAGGTTACAGAACTCTAGCCGTTGCGGTGGAAAAAATGGGGTTTCGGATGGAGCTTGTAGGCATGGTAGCCCTCTATGATGCGCCCAGGCCAGAATCTGCGAAGCTAATCTCTGAGCTTAAGGAACTTGGAATCACGACAAAGATGCTTACGGGAGATTCGTTGGTAGTGGCAAAAGAAGTTGCAAAAGAAGTAGGCATTGAAGGGAGTATCATCAAGGTGTCTGAGTTGAGAGAGATAAAGAACTCGTCACCACAAAAAGTGATTCAGATTAGTGAGCAAAGTGGTGGCTTTGCCGAAATTTATCCAGAGGATAAGTACCTTATCGTAAAACAATTTCAAGAAAAAATGCACATTGTTGGCATGACCGGAGACGGGGTGAACGATGCTCCTGCATTAAGGCAGGCAGAGGTGGGGATTGCAGTGAGCAGCGCTATGGATATTGCAAAAGGTGCTGCAAGTGTAGTCCTTACTCATGAAGGTCTGGCTGAGATAATTGAGCTAGTTAAAACAGGAAGACAAATACACCAGCGGATATCTACATGGATTCTTAACAAGATTATCAAGACATTCGAGATAGTGCTGTTTGTGGTTCTTGCATTCCTGATTACTGGAGAATACATCATCGGCGCTTTTGAGATCGTTTTGTTACTCTTTTTGATTGATTTCGTCACCATAGCTATAGCGACAGACAACGTCAGGCCATCTCAGACTCCAGAGTCGTGGGATATAGCATCGTTGGCAAGAGTTGCAATACTTCTGGGCATTTTAATGGTAACTGAATCTTTCGGGCTACTATATATCGGGATGAACCACCTGGGACTCACAGCCAACACAGGGCTACATACATTTGTCTTTGACATGCTAATTTTCGGAGGTATGTTCACCATACTTGTGGTGAGAGATAAGGGCTATTTCTGGGAGTCTATTCCCAGCAAAACACTCATGACAGTAATATGTGCCGAGGTGGTCATAACTTTTGCCATCTCAACTTTTGGAATCCCAGGCCTGATGCCGATAGCTGCTAATTTCATATTTCTAGTGATGGTATGGTATTTTGCATTTGCCTTGATTATTAATGACATTGTCAAGGTCAACGTATTCAAATATTTTATACATAATTATGTGAAGAAGCAAAATTGATACCATTATAAAATGTGCTATTACACGATTCTATTAATTCATCCAATGAAGCAAACATCTGATCTTTTTTTCTATTTCAGGGGAATATTGATGTACCCATCTCATGATTGTTGTATGGTCGACTTTTACTCCCCTTTCTGCCATCATTTCCTTTAAATTTCTATAACTTAATGCATATTTTAAGTACCACCTCACATTCAATAGAATAATTTCTCCTTCATAATGCTTCCATTTAAAGGAATTAGATAGCATGTTACTATCTTTGGTTTTCTTTTTATTCTATTGTATCATCAGAAAGGATTTTTTGCAACGGAACCATATTTAATACACCAGAGATCCAAAGGCCATGATTCCTTGGAACCTGTCAAGACAACTTTTAAGATAAGAGCAGAAAGCTGTCACCAAAAAGCAACTATTATTTCTTCCATGCTTAAAACTGTAGAGAACAAAAGCTTGGAAAAAATATTTTCCCCCCTTAGAATCCCCGTTTTCCCTCGGTTCATAAGGGATTCAAAAGTATTTTTATATCTTCTTCGACGATTGTGTTTGGCCTTATGCTGAAATTATCTTCCAGCACTTTGAGAACGTGCGGAGATATACAGGCCGGAAGTGTAGGACCAAGGGTTATGTTCTTTATTCCAAGGCTTAGGAGAGCAAGTAGGACGAGAACGGCTTTTTGTTCGTACCAAGCTATGTTATAGAATACAGGCAAGTCATTAATGTCCTTGAGATCAAAGGCTTCCGCAAGTTTTTCGGCTATTACCACAAGTGAGTAAGAATCATTACACTATCCGGTTCCGTTGCAAAAAATCCTTTCTAATGATACAATAGAATAAAAAGAAAACCAAAGATAGTAACATGCTATCTAATTCCTTTAAATGGAAGCATTATGAAGGGGAAATTATCTTATTGAATGTAAGATGGTACTTAAAATATGCATTAAGTTATAGAAATTTAAAGGAAATGATGGCAGAAAGGGGAGTAAAAGTCGACCATACAACAATCATGAGATGGGTACATCAATATTCCCCTGAAATAGAAACGAAGATAAGAAGACATTTAAGACCAACAAATGATTCGTGGAGAGTTGATGAAACCTATATCAAAGTAAAAGGTAAATGGAAATATTTTTACCGAGCAGTTGACTCAAATGGAGATACAATTGATTTCATGTTAAGTTCAAAACGAGATAGAAAGGCAGCGAAGAGATTCTTTAAGAAAGCTTTAAGTTCTAATCATAATCAAATTCCAAGATTAATAACCGTTGATAAGAATCCAGCTTATTCACCTGCTATAGATAAACTAAAAATTGATAAAATACTACCTAAAAACATAGGCATTCGACAAATCAAGTATTTGAATAACATTATAGAACAAGATCACAGATCTATAAAGAGAATCGTTAATCCAATGTTAGGATTTCAGTCTTTTCGATCTGCTAATAAGACTTTAAAAGGAATTGAAGCTATAAATATGATCAAAAAAGGACAAGTAATCGATTTAAATTACTCTGTTCTTAATGAAGTCAAATACATGAATCAATTATTTGGTATAGTTTTATAATGTTAGTACATTTTCCTTGAATGTTTTGATTTTTATTAATCACTTATAGATTTACATATTTTGTTGAAGTTTTTGCAACGGAACCTTAAATATTATATATGAAATTATCAACGCTTTGCGATTATGAGGTAAATTTCCAAATGGACTTTGTGAAGAACGATATACCAGTTCAAGAGAACAACCATGAAACATATCCTAATACTGGCAAACCTGAAAAGGAATAACAGGGTTGGGGAAGACATTAGGTGTTTGTAGGAGTACTGCTTTGAAAAATCAAAATTTTGTTGGCCAACCCGCTGTGAGCAACGGTGGATGCTCGAACCACCAAAATTTTGATTTTTTTCCTGAGTTTTGCATTGATGTCGTCAATTGTCAGTGAGATCAGTGTTAAATTTTGGTGATCTCAGAAGATATTAAAATGTATCAAAAAATTATGACAACAACTGTTATTATCCTTGAAAACAATCTCCAATTGGGATTTATGTGATAAAAGAAGCCATGTTATACGAAAAACTCGAAGACAATAAGGTCCATTGTGGTCTATGTGCTCATAGTTGCAAAATTTCACCCGGAAAAAGAGGTTTTTGCAAGGTCAGGGAAAACAGGGGAGGAAATTTGTACACTCTTATTTACGGTACTGTATCAAGCGAGGCAATTGATCCTATAGAAAAGAAGCCTCTATATCATTATTATCCAGGGTCTTATGTCTATTCGGTTGGGTCAATAGGGTGTAACTTCCGCTGCAAACATTGCCAAAACTGGTCGATTTCTCAGGCCTGCCTGGAGGATTCTTTCACAGTGGATATTCCTCCTGAAGAGCTGATAGAAAGGGCACTTACCACAAAATCAAGGTCAATTGCCTGGACTTATAATGAGCCTACAATCTGGCATGAATACACCTATGAGTCTTCAAAATTAGCAAAAAATGTAGGACTTACAACAGTCTATGTGACAAACGGGTATATGACTCCTGAAGCTCTCCTTCATATAGCCCCCTATCTAGATGCGGCTAATATTGATATCAAAGCATTCAATGAAAAATTTTATCACGATGTTGCCAGCGCAAAACTAGGGCCTGTACTTGAGGCTTCTGCCTTTGCAAAAAAGCTGGGAATCCATATAGAAATTACGACCCTTATTATTCCTGGAATCAATGATTCCTTAGAAGAGCTCAGGGAGCTTTCACGGTGGGTTTACAAAAATATGGGACCTGAAACTCCACTACACTTTACACGTTTCCATCCCCAGTATCAGATGCAAGATCTCTCTCCAACACCTGTGCAAACCATGCAGGAAGCTTATCAAATAGCAAATGAGGAGGGATTGAATTATGTCTACTTGGGTAACGTTCCGGGGAGTGATCGAAATAATACATTCTGTCCTAATTGCGGGAAAATGTTGATATCACGCGGTTTATTCTCGATTGAAAAATACGAGATCACACCTGAAAAGACATGTCCCATATGCGGAGAGAATATTCCCATAGTAGGGGAATACGCCGACTCAAGACATGTATCGTGCGAAGATTGATACTGAACTAGATAAGCCCTTACATTATTGATGAAACTTATTATT
This sequence comes from uncultured Methanosarcinaceae archaeon, assembly GCA_963733675.1. Classification (GTDB taxonomy): domain Archaea; phylum Halobacteriota; class Methanosarcinia; order Methanosarcinales; family Methanosarcinaceae; genus Methanosarcina. Next base: position 504,245 of record CAVTET010000003.1, read on the forward strand.
AGCTTCGCAATAGCAAAAAAATAAATAAGCATCAATTAGTATAAAATACACAGTTTTGTAGTAAAACGTTTTTTTCAATTTTCATATTTGTAATAATCTCTCCTGTCCACATTCTTCGATTACCAAAATGTGTGGTACTTATAATTCTATATCGTGTCCAAAAAATATAAATTCGCAGTCCTTTAATCCTCGACTATGTCTGTAAAAGAAGGTTCTTACAAACCCTATTCAGAAGTTGTAATTAGCAGTATAATCTACGGTTCAATAGGCGTTTTCCTAAATAATATTCAGGACATGTCTATTGAATCCATCCTTTTCTCAATATCTTTTTTTGGCCTTTGCATGATTTTTATTTACCTATTGTTCCGTAGAGGGTTGGGCCAGCTTAGATTTAGGAAAAATAGAAGATACCTAATTCTACTAGGCCTCCTGAATACAATTACAGGCATATGCTACTTTTCTTCCATAAAATATAGTGGGATGTCCGTTGCAGTCCTTCTGCTTTATACAGCTCCTGTGTATGTTAGTCTGCTTGCTCCTACGATTCTTGGGGAAAAAAATAGTAGCAAAAGTCTTTTACCACTTTTTTTTGCCGTTACAGGGGTGCTACTTATTGCCCGCCCAGGAGAAGTTCTGATGAGCGTGGATACAGGATCCAATTTCCAGAAAGGTCTTATTTTTGGTTTGCTGGCAGGGCTATCTTTTGGTATAACTATAATCATGGTCCGTTACCTGAGGCATGATTACACAGGTATAACTCAGACTTTCTGGATTACTGTTATAAGTCTCCTCATTATGCTTCCATCTGCACTTTTCACTCCTATCCACCTTTTCATTGAAAACCTTAATATTCTGATGATGTTCGGTTTCACTATTACATTCGCTGCTGTTATTTACGTCAGAGGAATTTCAGGAATAAATGCACAAACAGGTAGTATTCTTGCCCTTTTAGAACCAGTCTCCGGAATCTTTTTTGACGTTGCCATTTTAAAAAATCCAGTATACATCTCAACTCTTCTAGGTTGCTGTTTAATTATCACAGCAGCTTATATTGTAAGTAGAAGGGATCGGAGTAAATGAATTAAAGGTTCAATATTTGAAAAGTAAGAGATTCTGCCTTGAAACAAGAGAGTTTCGGTATAAATATCCTGTCAAAAGCTCTTTACTTAAGAGACCCTCTATTTTTAGTACAATGGTTTTGAAAACGTGAGATAAATGGTAGAAGAAAGTTCAATTATCGGGCTTAAAGACTGTGTAATAATTTATACACTTGGATAGAATTTAGCGCGCTTGACGATGTGAATCCGATAATTTAAAAGAGTGATTAAAGGCAATTGTTGAGTGACCGGATTCTGGCAAAAGCATTCTATCCATCTATAGGCCAACTGGATATTCCGAGTTTAGATTCCTAGTTGATAGATAATATCGATGTGATCAAAATGTCGAATAAAAAACTTTCCGAAATGTGGAACAGAATGTTGGGCTTCGCTTTCCAGTATCACCATTTACTTTCGGATTTAACAGCCCTAAACATATAATAATGCAACTCTTAGTTGCGGGAAATACAGAAAGAATGCAAAAGAAATTGCGAAAAATTTTTAAAGTAAGTGAGGGTTTTGAAGAACATATGAACTACATACATGGTAAACTTTCTGGAGGCATATCCAAAGTGCTGCAGTAGCAAGGTAACTGAGCCGTTATTTTGCAATTATGCTAGGGGATGAACCTAGAGACAACCTTGATACAAAAATAGATGCCCAGATATACGAATTGTTCAATATACTAAACAAATAATCTAATCCAGTATTTATTGTAGCCACTTAATGAAAAAATGGCCTCAAAAGCTGATAGGATTATTATGCTTATGGGATGGTAAATTGGTTCTAAATGAGGGGAAAATATGGAGTATGCAAAAGGTAGAATAGGCAGGGTCTTTACGGTCAGGATTGATCATAAGGATGACCTGATTAGGGAACTGATCAAATTTGCGGAACTGGAACATATTGAGTCAGCTTTTTTTACACTGCTCGGTGCATTAAGAGGGGGAAAACTTGTTACAGGCCCGAAAGAGAGTGTTTTACCTCCGGAACCTATCTGGTCTGTCTTTGATGATGTACATGAGATTCTTGGAATTGGGAATATATTTCTTGAAGACGGAAAACCGAAGATCCACCTGCATGTGGGAGCAGGCTGGGAAGATGGTGTTAAATTGGGATGCTTGAGGGTTCAAAGCGAGGTTTTTATGGTAGTTGAGGCATTCGTCCTTGAGATCGAAGGCATTTCTGTCAGAAGAGTTTCAGATACAGAAAAGGGATTCTCACCCGTGAAATTCGAAAAAATCCCAGAATTGGAATAATAACTATTACACTTAGTCATATTGGAATCCTCAATCTGTCCTTTGAGTATTCATTTTAATGTGATTATGTTGACAACAAACCTAGTGACTGAACAAATAGCTAATAAATAAAAGGGTTCCGTTGCAAAAAATCCTTTCTAATGATACAATAGAATAAAAAGAAAACCAAAGATAGTAACATGCTATCTAATTCCTTTAAATGGAAGCATTATGAAGGGGAAATTATCTTATTGAATGTAAGATGGTACTTAAAATATGCATTAAGTTATAGAATAACCGTTGATAAGAATCCAGCTTATCCACCTGCTATAGATAAACTAAAAATTGATAATACTACCTAAAAACATAGGCATTCGACAAATCAAGTATTTGAATAACATTATAGAACAAGATCACAGATCTATAAAGAGAATCGTTAATCCAATGTTAGGATTTCAGTCTTTTCGATCTGCTAATAAGACTTTAAAAGGAATTGAAGCTATAAATATGATCAAAAAAGGACAAGTAATCGATTTAAATTACTCTGTTCTTAATGAAGTCAAATACATTAATCAATTATTTGGTATAGTTTTATAATGTTAGTACATTTTCCTTGAATGTTTTGATTTTTATTAATCACTTATAGATTTACATATTTTTTTGAAGTTTTTGCAACGGAACCAATATGAGTCTAATATACCAAAAATTACTCGATGCATTGAAATCAAAAATTCCTGTGATTACTGAATTTAATGTTAAGGTGGGAAGGAAATCTAATTGTGCATTCACGATACAGTAGAGTACTGAAAAAATAAGATAAAGGATAAGTATAACCATCAATCTTTTTTATAAAAATTTTTTATTGGCAATTCTGCTTTATATTTATTGTAAAGAACAAACCCGGATACAAAAACAAACATTGGTACAGCGAACCTAACTAACTCTTCAATATACATCAGAGAAAACGTTAATCCGGTTAATTTATTTATTGCAACTGTGTGATCGGTGGTTGTATAATGAGCACCCTATAATAGTTATGACCCGCAGATAATTTATTTCCTCAAACTAATTTTTAGAAGCCTTAATCAAAATTGATTCTCCTTCCAAACTAATCTAATTATATAGCCTTTAAATTTTCAGTTATGCGATGAGAATTTAAAGGAAACACATTATAATATTTTTGAGACCACATCATTTTTTGCTTTTCTCCAATTTTAAAGGAATAATTGAATTAGATCTAAATTAGTTGAATTTACGTCTCGTTTTGTGAAAAAGTTATGATGCCAATCGAAAGTTCTGTAAAATCACAAATACCAGAAAATTATTGTATAGAAGATTTGATACACTATCAAAATTTGGAAAACAGTTACTTTTCTAGGTTAAAAAATTGTTATTTCCCAGATATACATTTGATTTTGAAGGATTTTTTCCCTTCAAGCGATGAAAAAGCATTTTTTGGTTTTAGTTATTGCATTAATTTTAATAAAATCTATGTATTACACTTTGAATCAGTGCAAAATAGGCTATGTGGAAATTAATATATGTGTAACAACATCTTGAAATTATCATTTCAGGAACCGATGACTGGAGCACTTTTGGAAATTTCACCTTAGTTTCATTTTGTTAGTATAGTGAGATTTTCATGACCATTTAAGTATTTCTTTTCAATTCTTACGTTTCTAGCTTTTAAACAAGGAAAGAAACCTTAAAGTCTATGATTCAAGTTATATATCCCTAAGAAGAAACTTGAGAAATGAACGCTCATGAAATATTGATTATCTCCATATGCGCTAAATTCCGGATAATGGAGGGATTTGCATAGAATCTTTCAAATGTGTGCTTACTAATTGGGATTACATTTATGATTTGTGTCGAAAAATATCAACGAAAATAAAACATTCTGGATACGAACCGGACGTAATTATTGCGCTTGCCAGAGGAGGCTGGTTTGCAGGGCGCGTAATCTGTGATTTTCTGGGTTTAGACGACTTGTCCAGTCTGAAAATCGAGCATTATATAGGAACAATGGCTATCTATAGCGGTGAACCTTTTATTAAATATGCTCTTCCAGATAACGTTATGGGAAGTAAAAAAGTGCTTATAGTGGATGATATTGTCGATACTGGAGAGAGTATGCTAAGTGCAAAGGCTTACGTGGAAAGCCGGAATTCTATTGAAGTAAGGACAGCATCACTTCAATACATGGGAAGTTCGAAAATTGACCCTGATTATGTGGGAGAACGACTTGAGGATTGGGCCTGGATTGTCTATCCCTGGAATTTTATGGAAGATATGATTAGCATACTTACTAAATGCATGAAAAAATATCCTAAAAAACGCTGGAGCCTTGAAGATATAAAGCACAGCCTTTACATAAACCATGGCCTTGATCCCATAGTCTTTGAAATAACCCAGCCAGGAAGGATTCCAGAAGTTCTGGAAGAGATGGAAAGAGTGTCCAGAATTAGCTCCGAAACAATCTGTGGGAAACAGTACTGGAAAATTTTATAAAAAATTTATGTAATTATTCAGCCTATTAAAAATAAGTTGGATGATATTTATTTTGATGCAATAGATACTTTTGAATAGTGGGCAAATAGGCACACAAATTAATACATATCTGTACATCGGCAGGATGTAGGCTCATTAATATCTACCAGAAAGCTAGTAAGATTTTACAATCTCATTTGTTTCTTTTTGTCTTTATCGATTGAAAATAGCTTCTCCTATTAAAAGCAAATATTAAGCAGCAAATACAAATATACATATCTATTAAGGGCATTTATTAAAAGTAGCCATTGAGATATATAACATTGATATGTCTTTGCGGATATTAATTTAACAAGCTGTTAAGGTATCTACTGATGCTTATATCAGTTTCTACAAATTAGTTTGTACTCATCTATTGATCGGTGAATTCATGCCCCACAGATGTACCAGATGCGGAACCATTTTTGAAGACGGAGATTCTGTCATCTTGAGCGGCTGCCCTAAATGCGGCTGGAATAAATTTCTTTATGCTAAAAGGGAGTCAGAAAGCTCGGAAACCCAAAGAAAGCCTGCTATTGGAAAACAGAAATTGGATCTTGAATCTTCTCTGAATGGAGTTGTTAGAAGTATCGATGAAGCTCTTGCTTCTGAGCACGAAATCAAAATGCAGGAACTTGAAACCGAGAGAAGAGCAGAAGAAGAAAGAGTAGAATCTGTAAGAATTCTTGGACCAGGTTCTTACGAGCTTAATCTCGATTCACTTTTGGAGAGGAAAGAGCTAGTTATGGCAATCAAGGAAGAAGGTTCTTACGCCCTACACTTGCCCTCTGTTTTCAAACAGCGGAAGTATAAGCAAAAGGATAAATCCAAATTAAAAAAGCAGGAATAATCTTTAAGTTTCTTAAAATTCTCCGGGAATGTTTGTCTGAATTTTGTGAAAGACATCTTTCAAGAATCTAAGCAAGATTCCTGGTTCCGTTGCAAAAATCCTTTCTAATGATACAATAGGATAAAAAGAAAACCAAAGATGGTAATATGCTATCTAATTCCTTTAAATGGAAGCATTATGAAGGAGAAATTATTCTATTGAATGTGAGATGGCACTTAAAATATCCATCGAACTATACAAATTTAAAGGGAATGATGATAGAAAGAGGAATTCAAGTTGATCACAGTACTATAATGAGATGGGTGCATCAATATTCCCCTGAACTAGAAAAGAAGATAAGAAGACATTTAAGACCAACAAATGATTCGTGGAGAGTTGATGAAACCTATATCAAAGTAAAAGGTAAATGGAACTATTTTTATCGAGCAGTTGACTCAAATGGAGATACAATTGATGTCATATTAAGTGCAAAACTAAATAGAACAGCAGCGAAGAGATTCTTTAAGAAAGCTTTTAGTTCTAATCATAATCAAATTCCAAGAGAAATAACAGTTGATAAGAATCCAGCATATCCACCTGCCACAGATGAACTGAAAAATGATAAAATACTACCTAAAAACGTAGGCATCCGACAAATCAAGTATTTGAATAACATTATAGAACAAGATCATAGATCTATAAAGCGAATCGTTAATTCAATGTTAGGATTTCAGTCTTTTCGATCTGCTAATAAAACCTTAAAAGGAATTGAAGCTATGAATATGATCAAAAAAGGACATGTAAACGATCTAAATTACTCGGTTCTTAATGAAATCAAATACATAATCAATTGTTTGGTATAGTTTTATAATGTTGGTACATTTTCCTTGAATATTTTGATTTTTATTCATTACTTATAGATTTACATATTTTTTTGAATTTTTTGCAACGGAACCAAAAATAGTATATCTTGTAAAGGGATATTCAACCCATATTAAATTGCAATATGATAGGAATTGGGGTATAGAAATGGGTCAAAAAGTACCACTGAAAATAACATTAAGTGGGATACTTCGTTGGATATTTGGATTGTTCTTTATAATAATTGCTTCAGAGATGGTTACAGAACGCGAATATTTTTCAGCAGTATTTATATTCATGGCAGCTTTTGTATCATTTCCGCCGATTTCAAATTTGCTGGAATCAGACTTGAATATTTCAATATCTGGCCCAGTGAGATTTTTGGTTGTAATACTCCTTTTAGTAGGATCTGTTGCTGTAGAGCCTAATCATTCATCTTCGGCAGTCATTTATACCCATGCTTTTTCAGGATCTAATAGTACCAATCAGGGTGACAATATTAGTTATTGGGAGTGGGAATGGCGTACGCCATCTAATATAGATAATACAAAGGTCCCATCGGGTTATGAATAAAAGCTACTTTGTATCTTGAAAAATAATCTTGATCAAAAGACAACAACAAGCTCAATTGATCGGAATTTATTTCCGGCTGGGCTTAGGTACGAGTATAATTCAATGACATTCGATAGTTTGCTGGGTTATCAAGATCTAGAAATTACCAAAGTTTGAGAAATTGAACCAAAAAGAGTATAATCTAGTAAAAGGGCATCCAATCCGTGCTTAATTGCAATACGATGGAACCTGGGGTATGAGTCTGAGTGTTGCAAAAATTAGCTATTATGGAAATCGAAGTTCATAATGAATTGGAGAGATTGATACTGTTGACGGTGTACGAATCAACGGTATCGAACTTGCTTAAGACAAAATACAAAGATGTTGAACAGTATATAAATAGTTTTTACTTTATAAATTTTTTCCTGAACATGGTTTTTTGGAGAGGTTACATTAAAAAGAAATGATTAAATGAAGGAGACAATAATGTGAAAGATAATCAAGCAAGCTTTACTGCAATGACGGTAGCCTACATGCGTGCCTATCATTCCAAACATGCTACCGACAAAATCTTTGACGACTTTCTGGCCTATGAGTTGATACCCACGGAAAAAAGGGCACTAATTGAACAACATTTAATTGAACAAAATATGATCTTGGATCAACAGTTAAAAAATACAGAGTATGCTGTATTGCAATTTGAGCCAACAATTACTCAAGAGTTATTAAGGCAAGCAACCAGTAGATTGGAAGGCTTTTTCAATAGCCGTGCACGGTATGCTGAAGACGCCTTAAAAAAAGTAATCAAAAATGGAGTAAAGCAGTATGTTATTCTTGGAGCAGGAATGGATACATTTGCATTCAGACAACCTGAGATGATGGAACATTTGGAAGCGTTTGAGGTTGATCACCCAGCTACACAAAAATTTAAGCTTCATCGCCTTGCAGAGTTAGGATGGAAACATCCAGCAAAATTACATTTTATTCCCATAGATTTCACAAAGGAAAGCCTGATGAAAGCACTAACTAACTCATCATCTTATGACCCAAAAGTTAAAACCTTCTTTAATTGGCTTGGTGTCACTTACTTCTTGACCAGAGATGAAGTATTCACAACATTTCGTTCTATCAGGGAAATTGCTCCTGCAAATAGCACTATTGTCTTTGATTATCTTGATACTGATGCATTTATTCCTGAGAAATTGTCTGCACAAATGCAAAAATCGTTGGAGTATTTGAGGAAGATAGGTGAACCGATGATAACTGGCTTCAATCCGTCAACGTTAGGAGACGAACTCACATGTTTAGGATTTAGTCTCAAAGAAAATTTAAGCCCAGAAGACATCGAAGAACATTATTTCAAAGGACGTACAGGTGAATATCAAACCCAAGAATATGGGCACTTTGCATGTGCAGTTGTTAAATAATTAGGTATAACAATATGCCAATGAAAATTCTAATTTATCCATGATTTTTCCTTGGGTGTTCTGTTCAAATTACGCAGAGATTGTCTTACAAAAACTATGCATTTATTAATTTAGCTTCTATTTCTTTTATACCTAACTTTTGTTATACTGTTTGTGTTTTAGGGTGTAATATATTGGTAGCGATAGCAATATAATTACGAATTTTATTTCAAAACTAAAGTTTTCTTTCGTGATGAGATCAATTAACTTTTTTGATTGTGAAGATTTGCACTGATTTTGTAAAAAAGCCAGATTTTTTGCACCATAACCCGAAAATAAGAATAAATTATTAATATCAAATTGTTGTCCGATGTCAAAACATTTTATGGTGAAATAAGTTTTATTCATAAACCATTTTTTTAATAATTAATTTGAAATAACTAAGGAAGTAATTGTATATTGCAGACTAAAGGGGATTTCAATAAACATCCAAACTTTTTAAAATATTTAGAAATATTATATGAAATACTGGTAAAAATCAGAGAATCATCGAATCCCCAAAAGTTTAAGTCGTACATATAGTAGGACGAACGAAATGCCAATTATTGAGATCAAAGTTCTTGAAAATGAATTCTCAGAGGACGATAAGAAGAAGTTTATTGCTGATATTACAGATGTTTTAGTCACGTTTTTTGGAGAAAATTTGCGTAACCATATATGGGTTATAGTTCAAGAATTGAAGTCTGGAAATTTGGGTATAGGTGGAAGATTATTAGATCAGAGGACATAAAAGCTTTGCGAGCGGGGAAAGGAAGTCTAGAATTGTAGAAAAGTGTGAACTAAAATCTCATTATTACTGCTAGCAAAAATTGTATGAACTTTTGATCTTCTGACTCTTGTATAATTGACACAATATCCCATATTAGGAGAGAGTATTTGTCAGTTTTTGGTTCCTATTTCTCATAAATCACAGGTTTATCAGGTTTTTTCCAATTCCTTTTTTATATATGTTATTTTGGTTCCGTTGCAAAAAATCCTTTCTAATGATACAATAGAATAAAAAGGGTTCCGTTGCAAAAAATCCAAAAAAATATGTAAATCTATAAGTAATGAATAAAAATCAAAATATCCAAGAAAAATGTACTAACATTATAAAACTATACCAAACAATTGATTAATGTATTTGACTTCATCAAAACCAAAGTAATTTAAATCATTTACTTGTTCTTTTTTGATCATATTCGAGTTATTATAGCCACAATATTTGTTATCTTCCTATTCATCTATTCATTTCTGATGAAAAATATCAAAACTTAGAAAAATATAGCATAAATTAGATAAAGGCCAATACTTTGAAAGGCAGCGAACTTAGGATATATCTAACAGAAGATCACCGATATGTGCAGCTCACTTACAAAAAAATTAACAATAATATCTTTACTACTTTACTCTCCTTATTTTCTGTCGTAGGATGAGAGCTGAGAGAAAGACTAAAAGAAATCAGTGGAACTATACCAGACCAAATAAAGAAACAAACTCAAAAGTAAAACGTTGAAATTGGTATTACTTTTGATGACGGGGACTGCATGAGTCAAAATGGAAGTTGACTCAAAAAATGTAATTCAAATTATAAGCTTAAAATGAAATTTTTAAAAAGAGAATAATTTTGAAGGGAATTACTCATGAAAAATACGATTTTTGAGAAGATATCCGTGAAATGTCGGAGAAATAACTGAATTTGTATTTAAATCGAAAATTATTTCGAAACATATATAAACTTCGATTTAAATCTAATACTAAATAATTTAGAAGAGAGACTAAACATGAAAACAGCCATCTTCCATGATTATTTCGGAGCTATTGGCGGTGGAGAAAAAGTTGCAATCACTCTAGCTAAATTATTGAACGCTGATATTATTACTACAGATATGGATGCTGTTAATAAACTGGACACTGAAGTAGATGTTAAATCTCTTGGACATACACCGAAAATCCCCCCACTAAAACAGATATTTGCAACAAAAAAATTTTATTCTTCTGATTTTTCAAATGATTATGATTTTTTCATCTTTTCAGGAAACTGGAGCCATTATGCAACCCATAATCACCATCCTAATATGTGGTACTGCCACACGCCTGTAAGGGCATTTTATGACCTATACGATACTTTCTTACATAGACAAGATATTATAACCCGGCAGGCTTTTCGTTTGTGGGTTCATGGACATAGATGGATGGATCTACAATCGGTGAAAAATATAGACCAACTTGTCACTAATTCAAGAAATACTCAGAAAAGAATTGAGAAATACTATCACAGAACTGCTGACATAATTTATCCTCCAGTTGATGTTTCAAAGTTTAAATATAAGGAGTACGGGGATTTTTGGCTCTCGGTAAATAGGCTTTACCCTGAAAAAAGAATCGAATTGCAAATAAATTCATTTAGTGAAATGCCTGATGAAAAACTTCTCATCGTAGGTGGTTATGCAGAAGGCGATCACGCTGTAAAGTATGCAAAAAATATAATCAATGGGCTACCTCAAAACGTAAACATACTTGGAGAAATTTCCGAACATGAATTAATTGACCTTTACTCCAGATGCAAAGGCTTAATCTGTACAGCACTTGACGAAGACTTTGGTCTAACTCCTGTGGAAGCAATGGCAAGTGGAAAGGCTGTTGTCGCTGTGAACGAAGGTGGATTTAGGGAGACAGTCACAGAAAAAACGGGTCTTCTGATAAATGCAGATATCCATAGCATTATAGAAGCTGTCAAATTCATATCAAATAAGCCAGAAAGTTATAGAAAAGCCTGTCTTGAGCAGGCAAAACGATTTGATATTTCGATTTTCAGCAAAAATATAAAAAATGTTATAAATAATGATTTTTAAGCACCTGCAAGAGCTATATAGCTATAGAAATCTCATCTGACAATTTTCATTGAGTGAAATTAAATTGATATATAAAAACTCTATACTGGGTTATTTCTGGTGTTTTCAATAGTAAAAAAGCAGCTACATTAAGAAAATTTACTTCCCACGGGACATTTTTGTTATTTCTTCATGCATTGCAGCTCTGCTTATGAGTATCTTTGGGTCTGTGGTATTTATAATGTTTATGGTATTTTATAGGACATCAAGTTCCATCAACTTGGTATATGCACCGCTTTTCCTGTTCTTCTTGTGAATCATTTCACTTTGCCACTCTCTAGCGCTTTCGGCATTGAATGTATTTTACAGGGATGTCCAGTTTACTGACAGGTATTTTTGCAGATTGGATTTTATTTAACTCCTATTAATCGATACCACCTACATATTTAGTAAAAATTTTCAGAGATTAATCTTATTGAATCCAATTGCACGGATTATTATTTCTGCAAGGAATACTATTCTTTATTCTTCTCCAGCTAAAATTGAGGTTTTTTTATTTATGCTTCTATCATCGATAGTCTTCCTTCTTATCGGATATATTATTTTTTTAGATTAGAATCCATATTGTGGAGGAGATCACAAAATACATTCATTCATGGGCTGATGACCCTTCGCCTTCTCTTAATAAAAATCAAAAATTTGTAAATAAGTTAATTGTGTATTCTAGAAAATAGTTTAGATAGGAAATCATGTATGTCATTAGGAGTGATTTCATATACTCTTCTTTTTGTTTGCGTTTTGGTTGTAAAAACAAGATTAAGAAAATAAATTCCTATTGAACTACGGAAATTATTATTTTAAGTTGAGTTCATTTGTAGAATCCGAATTCGTCCTAATATTTGCTGGTCATCCACAGAAAGTTAAAGCAAAGAGTTTTTGATGACCTGAAAACAGTACAAAATTAATTAATGAGGAACTAAATATTAACTGAGATTTCCAATGCCTACAAAAAATAATATATTTGCGACGGATGGAGACGGTTTTATAGGGAGCCACTTGGTTGATCGTCTTATAGAAGAAGAAAACAAGATTACTATTTTTGATAATCTGAGTTCAGGAAAAATTGGATTTATAGAGAAACATCTTGAAAACACTGATTTCACATTGATAAAAGGCGACCTTCTTGACCATGAAGTGGTAGAAAGAGCTTGCAGAGATATTGACCTAGTTTGTCATGTGGCCGCGAATCTGTATGTCAGGCTTGGGGCTTCAGATACTAAAATCCATTTCGATCAGAACATTTTGGCAACCTACAATCTTCTGGAAGCTATGCGGAAAAACAACGTTAAAAAAGTTGTATTTACTTCCATCTCTACAATTTATGGGCGGCACAGATAATGCCAACTCCAGAGAATTATGGTCATCTGATCCCTATATCCATTATACGGCGCTTCCAAACTTGCCTGTGAAGCTCTTGTTACCTCATACTCTCATACTTTTGATATGCAAGCGTGGATCTTCCGTTTTGCAAACATTGTCGGCCCCCATAGCACTCATGGGATTATTGTTGATTTTATCCGAAAACTACGGGAAAATCCTACGCAGCTGGAAATTTTGGGCGATGGTCACAGGAAAAGTCCTATTTGCATGTATCAGAATGCATCAATTCGATATTGTTTGCAATAGAAAAAAGCAGAGAAGATGTGAATATTTTCAATATTGGATCAGAGGATATTATCAGTTCTACCGGAATAGGGAGAGTGATTGTGGAAGAAATGGAACTTTTTGATATTAAGTTTCTCTACACTGGAGGAAGTAGGGGCTGGAAAGGAGACGTACCAAAGAGGAGATTAGACATCGAAAAACTCAAGGCCATTGGATGGAAGCCTGTCTATACCTCAGAAAAAGCGTGAGGGAAACTTCGAGAGCATTACTTACCTGATATAGGTTCATGTGACCCTTTAATTTCTCTAGTTATTGATTTTCGGAATAAGTCTTAATCTTTTCCCCCTGTTTTGTATGACGTTATTATTTTTTTATATTCCTGGACTACATATATACGGAGACCCGTCAAAAATGTCACAGCCCATTAATTATATCAGCTATATAGATTTTTTCGATACATATTCCATCTTTGATGTATCGATCTGCAGACTCTAAATATGATCGATGAAACTTGCATTTTCTGAAGTAGGAATCTTTTTCATGTAATTATTGAGCGCTTCTCTTGTGAGTTAAGTACTTTCTCATTATATTTCAGTAAAGATTCTTAGAATAACCTTTTTAGCCTTTTTTCATAGCTTGTAAGTGATGTAAAATCATGGAATTTATTAACCTTAACAATATAGTTATATCCGTTTCTTTAAGCATCCCTTCTTGTTCCTTTGTTTTGATGCATAATCTAACTATTAGTTTCCATCAGGTCGTTTTTCTTTACCTTCTTGATCTTGTCTTCTGTATCTCTGGACCTATCAAGGTTAATTTAGCGTTTACTATAATTAATGGGTGCTCTACAGTTTAAAATATTTTATTTAGTATGTAGTATAAAAAAGTTTAATAATTAGAACATCTGATTTTTATAAAGACAATCGCTACAAAACTTGAATGATCCAAAATTTGTGATCTAGAAAATCATAAACTCTATTTTTTGAGGGAGAAAAGATCTAAGATGATATTAAATCTCAAGAATTCGAGATGAAATAATGAAACATCAAAATAAGAGGGTGACAATTTATCCAACTATTTTGATATATTATGCTCCACTTTTACAATGGATGCCCTGGATAAAGAAAGGATAAATAGGCAATAATAAAATCTCTCAAGCAAACTATCTGAAAACATACGCAATAAACCTTTTAAATTCCTGGGTTGGGAACTCTATTTTTACACGGAACTCTCCCTTCAGGGGGAATTACAACCTATCAGAAATTAAAGTGTTAAGTTTACTGTGAAACTTGGTTATGAAATAAACGAAAGTGAAATATGAATTATTGAAAAGTAGTACAGATGCTGAAAAATAATCTCATTTGCTTTAGGATCAACCAAAATGATGAGTCTACACTCTCAAATTACAGAATCCTCCTTAAATAAATGTGACACAGGAAGAAGCTGAAAAACAATATTTTTTTGCTTTAGAAGCCGACCAAAATGACACAAGGAAGGGCTGAAAAACAATATCAGCTTTCAATTGGATTATATCCTAAAACCCCTAATTCCATGGTGATTACGGTTTAAGTCCACTTTTGGAGAAAACACGATGAAGGCATTACGAAAACCTTGGTATTTATCATTAATAATATATTTAATTTGGGAAATTTATATAAATAGAGTGAAATATTTCCCGTTTATAGCTCATCATAGACCACTTTATCAATTTGAGTACAAATCCATCTAATTTAGAAGGTTGTTGCAATTATCTTTTTTTCCTTAGGTATTAGCTGTTTTAGATGGTGACCTCAAGTAAGGTGGGAAGGCCTATATAATAAATGAGCTGGGGTCCTTTTAGGATTGAGATTACAAGATTTGCATTTTTGTGACTATCTTGTTTTGTCTCGTTCAGATACTGTATGCTTTATTTACAGGTCTACCATCAACCAGGGTTCTTATGAATGTGGTCACTAATACCTTGATAGTAGGATCACCCAAGCTAATGAGAAGAAGAAAATTAAATTCTGACTTCCTAAACCACTTTGAACTAGGGCCATGTAATGACAGCTGATTTGGGTTCGCACACAATAAAGGTATAAGCTTTTAGCTGGTAATTTACGAAAAACAAGCATTATTAATGATCAAGGCTATTCTGTATACTTGTGAGATAGTTGTACTATAAACGAAGCCTCTGAGTCTCTAGCTTAGGGGGTAGTTCACTTCATGTATCATTTCAAGATAAGACTTCCGGATAGAATCCTTTTCCTCGAAGCCAAATTGTTTCAGGAATTCGAATAATTTCTGCCTTGAAATCTCTATATATTTTTCGTTTTTAGTGATGATTTCGACTTCCAGAAATTGTCCTAAATTATCAACTGCATCAAGGCAGACAATTATCTCTCCGACCTTGAAGACTTCTCTTATTTTGCTTACTATCCCAGCTTCCGAGAATCCAAGGGCATTAAATACTCTTTTGGCAGTGACTCCATCAACAGGAGTTTCGAGTTCTTCCCTGGTTTTGGAGACGCCATCAAGTTTAGGGCCTTTGTACGTCAGCACAGCTTGCCCTTCCAGGGAACGAATCCTGAGAACTTCGTCGGTTTTTGTAAAATCCCTGTGAGGAGCTGCAAAATAAATATCTGATTGATCTTCAACCTTTACTCTTATTGCCCCGATTTTCTTAAGGATAGGAAGGGCTTTGTCATGATCCACTTTGACCTTAACTTCCACTTCAATCATAGTTTTCGATATCTCCAGTTATATCCAATTAAAGCCAGAAAAACCTCATTTAATAAATATGCTAAATAGTATTCAAAAAATTTGGATCTTTTCATGTTTCTGCAGGAACAAATTTGGTGCCGTAATATATCATGCCACGTTCGCCACCTTCACCAAGTTTGCGAAAAACGGATTTAACCCGCATTCCTATATACATTTTTTCAGGATCTCCTACAATCTGTGCTGTCATTCTGGATCCTTCATCCAGCTTGATTATCGCAAGGGTGTAGGGGGCCTGGCTCTCAAAACCCTCTGCAGCTGTGCGAATTAGTGTGTAGGTCACTATTTCGCCTGTGCCTTTAAACTTGTAGTGTTCAATCTGACCCGACCGTCTGCAGTTCACGCAAAAATTGCGTGGCGGATAAAAATAATTTCCACATTCTTTACAGTGAGTACCTTCAAGATTATACCTACTGGCAAGATTTCTCCAGAATCTTGGAACAGAAGACATCGGATATCACCTCTCCCTCGAGAAAATGTGTACTACTGCTGTTGCTCCTGACCCTCCTACGTTGTGGGTCATTCCATACTCTGCACCTTCTACCTGGCGTTTGCCTGCTTCCCCACGTAATTGGGTTACGACTTCGACTGCCTGTTTTACACCTGTTGCTCCTACAGGATGTCCACAGGCTTTGAGCCCACCAGAAGTGTTGACCGGAATCCGACCTCCGATCACAGTTTCTTCATTTGCAGTGACAATTCCTCCTTTTCCTTTTTCTGCGAAGCCGAGATCTTCGATAGCGCAGATCTCGGCAATTGTAAAGCAATCGTGTACTTCCACAAGGTCAATGTCTTCAGGCCTTAATTTTGCCATGGAATATGCCCTCTTTGCGGCTATTACGGTTGAATCAAGAGTTGTAATATCCATTCTGTCATGAAGTGCAATAGTGTCACTTGCCTGGGCTGTCGCCTTGATATAAATGGGAGTGTCGGTATATTTTAAGGCAAGCTCAGCAGGAGCTAGAACGAGAGCTGAAGCCCCATCTGTAATTGGAGAGCAGTCTAAAATATGCAATGGGTCAGCTACCATTATGGAATTCAATACATCGTCGACAGTAATTATGTTTTTATACTGAGCAATGGGATTAAAATGGCCGTTCTTATGATTTTTGACGGCAACCTCTGCAAGTTGTTCGCTAGTAGTTCCATATCTGTGCATGTGCAGCTTTGCAATCATTGCATAAAGACCAGGAAAAGTTGCCCCTGCCATACCTTCCCATTCCCGATCAGCTGCTGATGCAAGAGCTGAAGATGCTTCCTCAGATCCGACATCAGTCATCTTTTCTGCCCCTGCTGCAACAACTATGTCACTATAACCAGACGCTATAGACATTATAGCCTGACGTAGGGCAAGTCCACCAGATGCACAGGCAGCTTCCACTCTGGTAGCTGGAATATGGAGGTTCTTAGAAAGTCCGGAATAATCTGCAATAAGGGCTCCTATGTGTTCCTGGTCAACAAAACGACCTCCACTCATGTTTCCTACATATAGAGCGTCGATTTCTTTTCCACTAGCACCTGCATCTTCGATCGCCCCGATACCAGCTTCTACAACTATGTCCCTCAGGGATTGGTCCCAAAGCTCCCCAAAAGTTGTATTTTTTACTCCAATTATTGCAACGTCTCTCATCCTCCCCCTCCGTTTTCAACCAAGGCGAATCTTTCCTTTATGCTTAGCATATCTTGCATAGTCGATATATATCGGATTCTTAATTAATTCGGAAACTTTTGGGGCTCTGTTTCGGATTTCCTTTATTTTGTCTGTAACTGTTATGCTAAAAGCGTCGGCTCCAGCTCCAGAACCAAAAGCAGTTGCAAAAATCCGATCCCCTGGCTTTGCTTCATCAAGAGTTGCAGCGATTCCCATAAGGCAGGACCCAGAGTAGGTGTTTCCGATCTTTGGAACCACAAACCCAGGTGCAATCTGGGGTGTGGTGAAACCAAGCATTTTTGCAACTTTACTCGGAAATTTTCCGTTTGGCTGGTGAAAAACTGCATAATCATAATCTTCTGGCTTTGTTCTGAGTTTTTTTAGAAGGCCTTTTGCGCAGTTAATCACATGCTTGAAGTAACCTGGCTCCCCAGTAAATCGGCCTCCATGCTCAGGATAGGGCATTCCTTCCCGTCGCCAGAAGTCAGGGGTATCAGTTGTATAGGAATAAGTAGCCTCAATGATTGCGGCAAGCTCATCTTCTTTTCTCCCAATGATACAAGCAACCCCACCAGCAGCTGCAGTGTACTCAAGGGCATCACTTGGGGCCCCCTGGGAAACATCTGCTCCGATGGCCATACCCAAATCTATCATCTGTGAACCTACTAATCCCATACAAGCCTGAACCGCAGCTGTTCCTGCCTTGCAAGCAAACTCAAAATCTGCTGCAGTCATTTCTGGGGTTGCTCCAATGGCCTGAGCAACAATGGTACTTGTTGGTTTCACAGCATATGGATGACTTTCCGAGCCCGTATATACCGCCCCAATTCTATCGGGGTTGATCTCGCTTCTTGCCATTGCGGATCTTGCAGCTTCCACGGCTATGGTTGCGGTGTCTTCATCGACATCAGGCACTGACTTTTCATAGACCATGAGGCCGTTTTTAAGAGCTTCTGCATCATCGCCCCAGAGCCGGGCTATTTCCTCTAGCTTTATACGGTATCTTGGAATATAAGCACCATAAGATACGATTCCAATAGTCATGTTTTCACCTGTTTTTGATTGCTTCAGGGCATCAGTTCCCAGTCTCTTCATTCCCCTGCATAGTATTGACTGTACTTTTTCAGAAGCTGGACGGTTTGATCGATACTCATTGTAGTTGCGACCAAGGGTATGCGGTCAACTTCTGCCATTTTTACTGCCCCAGGTTCAACCTCTTCTTTCCGAAGTCCATGTAGTACTACTGCTCCGGGTTTGAGATTTGTAACTCGAATGGCTACCATGGGAGATTTCCCAGTGCTAACTTTCGTAAATATCATGGCTCTGTCCGTACTCCAGCCATAAAGCTTCTGGAATTCATGGGAAGAGAGCTCCAGGATGGCTCTCTGGCTGTCAATGACAGAGAAACCATAAAGAGGTTTTTCAATTCCTTTAAAGATAACTTCTCCTTCTATTAGGTTGACCAGTTTAGCAAGCTGTATCGGAAAAGTATACTCGTATGTTGAGTAGATGGATTTTGTACTATTTTCAGAGCTAAGTATTGACTCGTAAGCGTGAATTTTCTTGCTTCCCCTATCTATATCAATTTCAAGAAGAGATTCCACAATTTTCTTGATTATCAGCGTTCCTGGCGATTTTCTCCTTCCACTTTCATAATCGCTGATAACAGAAGGTGATACCTTAAGGTAATTTGCAATATCTGTCTGGGATATCTCGAAATTTGACCTCCATTTTTTCAGTGACTCTCCAGGTTTTTCTGAAAGAGTAATATCTCCAGCCATTTTTTCCGCTAGGCGATTGCGCAAATTTTCTGAGGATTCATTGGGTGCCATGACTTATGTATTCTAAGAGGAAACATTACCATATATATCTAACGAATATAGATTCGTCAATTGTCGCAGAGCAATATCAATATATTCATATAGTAATGTTCTTCAAAAAAGTGTCATATTTGCAAATAAATTAATATAGTACTTTTAGCTAATTAGTACAATCATAAAATTACAGAAAATACATAAAAAGGAGTATTAGGACATTTTTTACTTATTATTGGTTTTGACTTTGAATAGCTTGCAAATTTAATAGGATTTGAGCTTTTCATTACCAAACATCTTGATTTATTTTAACCATGCAAAATTACTTCCATAATGGACGACGAATAGGTAATTAGGGATAGTATGTTTTTGAACTTTAGCTATATGTTCGTTCTTATAGCACCAAGGTTCACTTTTTGATGTATAATCTACATATTATTTTCCTAAAACCATAAATCTTTAATTATTTGTCACTTTTTTAATTTGGAATCAGATATTTTAAATTTCTTTTCAAGGAATCAACTTAATTCTGTGTATATCAAATGCGAGGATAACTATCATCTATTGATATTGGCTCTGAAAGTATTTTCCTTAACTCAGAAAGTCTTTCGTCTGTTGAATGAAATTTTACACATGACCGGGTTTATATTTAAGGAGAATTTTTTTTCAAGACGAATTATTTGACGATAACTGCTGTCTGTTGATTGAACAATCGTCTACAATTTTAGCTGGGCTTAAATCATTTGTTGACCAATAATAAAGCTTGAAGTCTCTCATCTGGTTTTTGCTGTATGAACTAATAGTTGCTTTAGCATTATAATCCATAATATATTATACAAACTCAGAATCAATTTAATCGTACCTATCTTAGAGAGGATTTCGATAAACCTCTAAATTTTGTCATATGGTTACAAATTATATCTAAATTGGTCGTAAAAATTAGAGGAATCTCTAAATCTTCTAAAGATAAAGAATATCGCATTATATTTAGAAAATGTTATATTTAGTTTGTTATAATTGGCCAAGAAAAGTATATTTTGGCACCAAATTTTTAAATTATATTTTTAAGTTTTTGTGTCAAGGCTTGAACGAATTGTTTTGAAATAAACCTCCCTTGCCCACTCTAAAGTTATAAATAAGTGTTCGTTAAACGCCGATAACCCTCGCAAAGAGCTTGAAGCTTCTTTTCACCAGAAATACATGATCTACAATTTCGGTTCTTCCGAAGAACTTAAATGGTTGAGAGGAAGATTTGAGAGAACTTAATATTGTTGAAAGGGAGATTTTCGATGAATTTGAGGCTTTCCACAGATTTGCACAAGAACACTATTCATTTTCTAAATATGAAAGTATAATCAAAATTAAATTGACTTTCAATAAAGCAATAGTGAACAAATAGGTAAACAAATTCTACATATGGGGGCATCTGCGGGATATAATACATAGTTGCAGTTATATATTACTCAAAATATGATGTAGATGCAAGAATATATTTCATTAATCCTTTCCTGAAGGATGTTAAGGATAAAGAGACTTCATTTAGGGAAATCATCAGGGATGTTCAAGCGTGGTAAGTATGGCAAAGTACGGTAAAATGTTGCTGAGCGCATATTTTATGAAGAAAATTATTTCATGTAAATCTAAAAAGGGGCGAGGATTGAGAAGTAAATACGTTAAGCTATTTCTGTTGGGATATATCCTCAAAAAACTCAGCTTTAAGACTATCAAGTCAATGGAACATTCTAATAAAATTGAAACAAAAAATATAAAATTAAATAAACCCATGAAAAGGTCTGAAATGAAGAAATTTGCCAAAATAATCTTGGGATTACTTCTCGGAGCTATAGCCATATATGCCTTTAGAAAACATTATACTGGAAAAGCAGGAAAGAAAATAGGTGTGTAATGAAGCTAAAGAGGTTTAAAAATGTATAAAAAAGGAGATGTATGTGCACTACGCTAATATCGTGACCATCTAAATTATTCTACATATTACTTGGATAGCTTCTCATAAGTTTGCGTCTCGTAGATTTTCAATTTAACTCTCATAGTGATAATTTATTTATCCCCATTATGCAACAACTTCATGATTTAGAGACTCCAGATTACTGATAAGTTTGTCAGTAAATTCAATATCCATTACATGATCTCTATTTCGTCGTAATTAAACCAACGTGCATTTTTAGTCTCCACGTCCACAGGTTCTGTAATCATGGTCACAGGGTTTCTTGCCTATGATGTTTATCAACATTAAAATCATAGATGCTGAAATTAAGGCTAAGTTATACAACTTATGTTCACTTATTATTTTTTACTCTAACTGTAATGATCAGTTTTCAAGCTAGAGTTTAAGGAGTCATTGAAGTCATGAAGAGAAATATTTAAAGAATATTTATTTAGATATTCTTGAGTGCTTTTTCCGTTTTCATGCTTGATATTTATTTGTGGAATTCATCTTTCCTTCAATTCTATTATTGCATATATATATCATTTTCACTATAAGCACAAATTTTACATTTATGGCGTTTAACTTTTATAGTGGGTTTCGAGAAACTCCAACGCCAAAAACTGCTTATATTAACCCTACAAGAAATTTGTTGTCATTGGAATTTCTCAAAATTTTCTATCGATTTTGTACTTCAAGAGCAGAAGCACGAATTAGATTTTATTAACCAATTACCAGTCCATGCCGATTGTTTAAGGCTGTTAAAAGGATGTGCTGAGTCGAAAATGTAATGTTGTCTCACCCAACTGTATTCATGAACAGTACTTGGAAGTTGGCAGATGTAATGAACAATATATAATGCACCAGGTAGCATATTTTGTGCAGTAGTAGTCCATGCTGCATTGTTATAACTATTTATTGTTTGATAAGTCAAAGTAGTACTATTGTTAGCAACAGTGAAAATGGGATTAACATTAGACCGATTAAGTAAGATGTCGTTTGCTATCACCTGAGAAGGTCCAGAACTGTAGTGTCAATTCATATAGCTATAGTTGATATATTTGTAAGCTTGGCGGGAGCTTGGGCAGACATTGAGTAAAAGGGCCCAGTACCTAGCCGCTTACATTGCTAATTGTGGCGTCTAAGTCTCCAGCTAAGCTGCCTTTATTTGTGAGATTATTAAACGTTTTACAGTCTGTCCCACAGACATACCGCCTATGGGAATCTAGTTTGTAGAAGGAGAGTTATTTCCTAATAGACTAATTGTTCGTGCATTGATATTGCTAGTAACAAGTGTTTCTTGATCCTGAAAGCCTTCTGCAACTGCCACTGCTATGCTGTTTAATTAAATATTGAATCCTACCAGGGTTACCAGAATGAATAAAAAATGAATAAAATGTTCAAAAAAATTATTTCGGAACCGCTAAAATTATAAAAATCTATAAGTTTAAGGTTAAATTTTTGTATACTAGGTTTAATTCATTTCTTCTAAGGTTGATTTCCTTCTATTAATACTTAATATTTGTGATTTTACAAAGAAGTTGGCACGCTAGATAAATAATGTCCAATCTAAAATTGTTTTTATGTTAACTGAAAAAATTTAGCAATTTCTTTTTTAGAGAACTATTTCTAAGCGTCTCAATGCTTAAGTTATTCTGTAAATCTTTACACTTTTGTATCTCTGTTCAGAAGCCAAAAGCTGTTGATCTTTCCCGGATTAAAGTGTCACTTGATACAATTTTTCTTTTTGTTTAATTTATATCTATTATAAGTTTTTAGCCATATTAATCTTTATAAAATATAAAAAGTTGGTATTAAAAAATAACTTTATATGTGATCAAAACAAAATAAGATTAGTTACAATGTTATTTTAAGATTACAGTGCAATGTATTTCAAAAAAATGAAAAAATATCGAAGTCACTATTCTGGGGGTTACTGTAAGTAGTAAGCTCTAGAATTTCTCAAAATTATACCCAAAAAAAGTGACGCGCCATTTTTAGTTCTTGATCAATAGCTATAGAAGTTTACTTAAAAATCAAGAAGTAAACGTTGGGTTTTAGGGCGAGATCATTTTTAAAATATGGTGTAAGTATAGAATAGAGTTAATGGGGTGTTATTAAATAAATTAAGAAGGAGATATATATGAAAAAAAATCACATTATAAATAATGATGTAAATATAGTAAAAAAATTAGTAATTTTTACTGAACTTCTGGCTTTGTTCTTGGTAATAAGTTCATCAATAGCATTGGCATATACCGGACTTTCAGAAGAAAACAAACCAATATCTGTACATACTATCAATAATTTTAGTCATAGTGACAATAACTTTATTCACAAAGATAATGTAAACCAAACTAAATTTTCTACAAATGTTGGACTTGCACCAGAAAATCCTAAATTTGCCGAATACAAGAATAGAAAACTTGTCTACCAAACCACACCGTCCCCAAATGGACATAAATCTGGCTTCTCACCCTCACCTGTGGATCTTAGTCATCTCAAACATACTTCAGGTGCAGACGTATATGCTTCAGCAAAAACATCTATTCCAACTTCCTATGACCTACGAACTCTTAACAAAGTAACTCCTGTGAAAAATCAGGGTTCTGCAGGTTCGTGTTGGACATTTGCAACTGATGCATCCCTTGAATCATATTTAATGCCAGACGAAACCTGGAGCTTTTCAGAAAATAATATAAAAAACGTGCTCTCTTCTGCAAATAGCCCGCAAGGTTTTGATCGCGGTCCAAGTGACGGAGGAGACTTTGTGATGTCAACTGCTTACGAAGCTCGTTGGAGCGGACCTGTAAACACCAGTGATGACCCCTACGACGCTTCATCAAGCTTTTCGTCCAGTGAGCTCGGACTTCCTGTACATAAACATGTACAAAACGTAACTTTTCTCCCGAACAGAAATGGTCCTACGGACAATGATGCAATAAAACAGGCAATTATGAATTATGGAGCAGTGTGCACTGCCCTGTATTTCTCTCCCACTGACACTAATAGTTATAACCAAAACACATACGGTTATTACTATAGTGGAACAACAGCTTCTGACCATGCAGTGACCATTGTTGGCTGGGACGACTCTTATAGTAAAAATAATTTCTCCACAACTCCACCCGGAGATGGAGCATTTATCATAAAAAATAGCTGGGGTACAACTGCAGCAGATTGGGGTAATGTAAATAATGATAATGGGTATTTCTATGTTTCCTATTATGATTCTAAGGTGGGATACGATATGAATACACAATTCACGGCTGAAAACCCTAAAGATTATACAAACATCTACCAATACGATCCACTTGGATGGACCCAGCAAATTAACACATCGCAAACTAATCCCACAACTGGCTGGGGTGCAAACATCTTTACTGCAAATTCTAATGAAGTTCTCAAAGCAATAAGTTTCTATACAACAGACCTAAACTGCAATTATGTAATTAATATCTACAATAATATAGGGTCCAACCCCAATCAAGGTACTCTTGCTCTTACCCAAAGTGGAACAATTTCAAGTGCAGGTTATCATACAGTTCCACTGAATTCCGAAGTTCAGCTCAACGCCGGCCAAAAATTTTCAGTAGTACTGGAGCTTACAAACCCTACATATCAATACCCGATTCCTGTGGAAATGCCTATCAGTGGCCATAGTAGTCAGGCAACAGCAAATACATCCGAAAGTTTTGTAAGTTCTGATGGAAATACCTGGACCGATATAACAACAGAGCCGGGTTACTCAAATACTGATGTGTGCATCAAAGCATTTACTGGTCCAGAAAGTAGTTCTGAAAAAGGTTTACCCATCGCGAATTTCAATACCAACGTAACCAATGGTAATGTTCCCCTTACGGTTCAATTTACAGACCTATCGACAGATGCCATCGGACAGAAGTGGAACTTTGGAGACGGAGCTAGATCAATTCAGAAGAATCCAATGCATACTTACCTCACAGCAGGAGTCTATACAGTTAATTTGACAGTAAGCAATGCAGTAGGTACAAATTCAAAGCTCGCTACAATATATGTTTTGAAAAAGGGTTTACCCAAGCCGAATTTCAATACCAACGTAACCAGTGGTAATGTTCCCCTTGCGGTTCAATTTACAGATCTCTCGACAGATGCAAAAGGATGGGGATGGGACTTTGGAGACGGAGCTACTTCAACTGAGATGAATCCAATGCATACCTACATTGCTGCAGGAGTTTATACCGTTACCGAGACTGTAAGCAACACAAACGGCACAAATTCAATGCTTGCTACAATAAATGTTTTGACAACAACTCCTCAAAATAATACTCCTACAATTACCTGGAGTAACCCTGCTGACATACTCTATGGTATACCATTGAGCAATATTCAGCTGGATGCATCTGCTTCAGATCCTGTATCTGGAGAAACAGTGCCTGGAACCTTTGTTTATACCCCACAATCAGGAACTATATTGAGACCAGGTATACAGACATTATCTGTTTCTTTCACACCAGATGATAGTACAAACTATAATACAGCATCAAAGACTGTTACCATCAGAGTAAGACACCATCGACGCCATTACTGGGGGAGCTAATAAGAAAAATCACCGAGTACAAGAGCTGCGGAGTATAAAATAAAATAGCATCATGGCCATTTTTGTCAAGGTATTTTGGATAAATTCTTGCTAAACTGCCTTGAATTGATGGCCATGTTTTTTCCTATAAGTTTGATTCCATATGCATAAAAATAGAATTTACTGATAATTTAAGGCCTTAACTATTTGGTTAGGGAATTCGTTAACTTAAAAATGACTAATGCAATTTAATCCATCCCTCTCTAGTTATACTTATATGTCTACATAAAATACATTAAAAGTAAAGCATTTTTTGTCTATTGTATCATAGCAGAATACAAATGGTTGTTTGTGAAATGCTAACAACAAACGAAATACATCGGCAAAACTGAAAAATATTTCCACAATCGCTTTTTATTCTCTATAGTTTAAGGTAATGACTTAAAGTTTAGCTTGCTGTTCTCCAGGATCCAGCTTTGAATATGAACAAGTTAACTATACACATAACAATGATGCATAGTTTTCATCTTAAAACTTATGTCTCAGTGAAAACAATAGAAATATAATAATTGTAAGTAAAATTATTGACTTAAATCCTGTTTTCATGATGAAATGAAATTATCTTAATTTCCTAGTGATAAGTTAAGTATATAAAATATTAATTCAACAATTCTACAACATTGCTTTGTATATAATTAATAACGAATTTGAATCGAATAAAAGTATGTCGAAATAGAATTATAAAAGCTTATTTAAAATAATTGTTTAATTTTTACAGGTTTTAACCCTCTTTTAGGATGTTGTTTTTAATGCAACGAGGTGTAAATTTAAAATATCGTTTGAAATTAAAATAATTTTCGAAAAATTTATTATTGTAAGGAAAAGTTTTTTGTTAATATTACGGGCAATCAAGTAAAATAATTTGTAATTTT
This sequence comes from uncultured Methanosarcinaceae archaeon, assembly GCA_963733675.1. Taxonomy (GTDB): domain Archaea; phylum Halobacteriota; class Methanosarcinia; order Methanosarcinales; family Methanosarcinaceae; genus Methanosarcina. Next base: position 530,955 of record CAVTET010000003.1, read on the forward strand.
GGATTCACCGTAATATTCAGCTCTGGTGTTCAAATCTCTAAGATGCACTACAACAGCATCAAACTTATCTCTTATATTCGGCCCCTTGCTGCATGCCTCTGCAATAGAGCTTGCTTTTGCATCTGAAGCATTATAATTACCTGCAAACACGTATAGAACTCGCCCACCAGACGGGCCTGTATAATCCTGAAATCGGATATTTTGATATTGTTCGAGCTCATCCCAAAACTATCCTTGTTTCAAATCATTAAGAGACCCAAAATTATTCTCCATAATCAGAAACTCATTTGATAATTAAAAATACGAACTTCTGAGAAGCAATTTTGAGTTTTGGGATCAGCGCAAAGACAATTTAATCTTGGCAGTACATGCTATAGTACTTCAGGTAGGGAGAAAGTAAAGAATCACAAACATTCCTAATGAGATCGATTTCACTACTATATATACTTTTAAGCAATTGAGCTAGAGATTATTAACTATTACAGCGTTGATATCCTATCTAAATAAAACTTATAGTCAGTACTATTTTCCGTCATGCAAAACAAAATTGACTGTTTTGATTTAAAAAGCCTTTAGATTGTGAATTTCTAATTTTGTCTCATTTTCATGGTCATAATGTACGATGCCAGTTGCTTCAGATGTTTAGCCACTGCCTTATAATCCTTATTTTAGATATTGCCAATTCTGTATATATCGATTTTATGGATTTTTCATAACTTCAATACATTTGACTATATTCTTCTTTAAAATTACCATATAATCAATTTGAGCTTTACTACGGCTGTTGTATACTCATTTCTAATAATTTCTACTACTTAACTTGATTACTTAAGCATTAATTATATCATTTGCTGAATCAATTAGTAGCTGGACGTTTATTGGTAAGCATACCATTGTCGATGTAAAGATCTACTTCAATAAAAAAATTATTCATTTAACAGTTGTTTTATTTGTTTTGCCAGAATTTAGGCTACTCTCCACAGGGTTTAGTTCAGCTATCAATAGCCGAATGACTTTACTAGACAGCTTACTCAAAATGACCAAATTTTGTACATAAGTAATCAGTTAATTGATTTCCTTCATAGACGTTAGTACATTGATTGAAGCGTTGAGTCTTCAGCAGCACTTATTATTTTGTTCTTTGATGAAGTTAATGGAAGTCAATAATTTTACTTACAAATATTATATTTCTATTGTTTCTACTGAGACATAAGTTTTAAGATGAAAACTATGCATCATTGTTTTTAGATGGATATGTTCTACCTTATATTTGTAGGTTTTTTGGCTTGTTTCGGGATCTAAGTTAAAAGTTTTTTTTCAAAAAAATTGTTTTGCAAATTAAAAAGTGGATGGATTGGCGTCATTGTAAAGTTTTTTTAAAACTTGACAACTAAAAAAGATGTGACAATTATTTTAATTTATAAGTAAATATATTACTAAATAAAAAAGTTTACTGTGTAGAGTAAAGTATTATTCATGTGTATTTTTGTTGGTATTTTTGAGCATTAATATCCGAACAAACATCGAGAGACTGAAAATGAACGAAAATAAATGTGATAAAGCAGATAGAAAGCATACAATCATAACGGTTTTAGGAACCGCTGCACTGGTGCTTTTAATGTTAGTAAGTATCGCAGGCGCAGCGCACTCTTCAGATGCTTGGCTAAAAAAAGGCATCGCTCTTGAAATTATAAACAAGCATGAAGAAGCCATAAAAGCATATGACAAAGTAATTGAAATTGACCCTCAGTATTTTGAAGCTTGGACCAATAAAGGGAATGCTCTAAAAGAATTAGGCAATAACGATGAAGCAATAAAGGCATATGACAAAGCAATTGAAATTAACCCACAAGATTCAGATGCTTGGAACAATAAAGGATTTGCTTTTGATAATTTAAACAAACCTGATGAAGCTATAAAAGCCTTTGAAAATGCAATTGAAATTAATTCACAGAATTCAATAGCTAGGTACCATAAAGGAACTTTATCTAACTAGATTAAATAAATGCGATTAATAGGTTGAATAGCTATTTAATTTCTCGTTATTTTTATTCTTCGTGAGTTATATATAACAACTTTTTGGTTCTTCATTATAACACATGTTTTTACGAAAACTGTGTATCTATTATACAATCAGGTAAAAAGGTCCTATAATCTCGGCTGAAAAAGTAGAAAATACATAGGTTTTCTTACAAAAAAACTGTGCATAACCAGAGGGCAAATTTCACAGAAACCGACAAATTATGAAAATTCTTCAACTTAGGACCCAAATCATAGGTATGTTTAAGAAAAAGATTGTACTTTTTGAAACTTGTTATTATTTCCAGATTTTTCCCAGAAGATATTAAAAGTCTCATCTATAGAAAAGGTGATATGGTGATCTTAAATTGATTGAGCATTTACGTTCTTGCCTTCCAGAATATTAAAGTTTAAATATCTAACAGGTTGAAAGTTTTGATATCTATAGATACAATTTGTGTAAGCATACGTTAACATCGCCATCATTGAAACTGAAAGAAGCTTTTAAAAGGTGATGGAGAATATACCTGTCTTTGCTAAAATTATTCCAGCTGCACTTCATAATCAGTATATCCAACAAGATTGGAGAGTTGTTAGGAATCAGAAACATTAACTATCTCATCATGAAAAATGCTTCTTATAATTAGGATAAATTCAGTATGTAGTATTGCAGTTCGTGGTGCTATAACTCTTGAGAATTAAACAGGTATAGTGAGAGTTCACATTTAATCTAGTACCAAATAAATAATAATGGATTGGAAATATTAAAGAGAACATAGAACAGGTATTAATCTTCAACCTGTACTTTTGGCAAAGGAACTAATATATTGCTTTCAATATAGAACAAATTGAAATAGATAGTAAGTAAGGATTTTAGACTTCAGGACTATTTTTGGAGAAATATTCATGGAAATTATCCCTGAACATCCTTTTATTGATAGACAAGGTCATATTCAAACCTTCAAAGTAGCTGTAAATAATATTGGGCAAAAAGAATTTAGTATCCTAGTTTACTATGGAGTTGCCGGTATTGGCAAAACATGTTTATGGAAAGAATTTCTAAAGCATTTAGGAGAATATAACCTTAAATATCAACATCAGAAAGTTATATGGGCTTCAATTGACCTACAACTGGATGAACACAGAGAAAAAACTACTATGTTAATGGCTCTTAAAAATGAGCTACATAAAAAGTCAAAAATAAACTTCCCTGCTTTTGAAATTGCACATGCTATTTATTGGAAAAAAGCAAATCCAGAAGTTCCTATCAGAAAAGAGAACTATTTATTTTTTGAAGGTAACGATGCCTTTAATGTTTTTTTTGGAGTTACTAATCAAATACCGTACTTTAGTCTAGTGCCTGCTGTTGCGAGATTACTTAATAGCCTTCCGAACGATATCAGGAAATGGTGGACAAAGAGAATAGAAGAAGAACTCAAACAACTTTCAGAAAAAGAACCTTCGGAAATTAAAGAAATGCTTCCCTATTTCTGGGCACTTGATCTTAATAATTATCTGAAAGATACTTCTCAGTCTGTAGTTTTATTTATAGATACCTATGAAGCCTTGTGGGAAAATCATAAAAGTGAAGGCTATTCTCTAGATGAATGGATCAGAGAAGAGCTAATATTCCGCTTACCAAAAAAAGTACTATGGGTTATTTGTGGCAGGGAAATACTTAGATGGGATGAAGTTAGGTGCAATTGGGGGGAGCATCTTACTCAGTATGAGGTAGAGGAACTGCTCAGAAAATACTGTATAGAATATCTTGAAAGTCGAGGAATTATGGACGAAGAGATCCGGGAAGGTATATTTAAAGGGAGTAAAGGAGTTCCTTACTATCTAGAACTAGATATCTATGTTTATTTAAAAACTTGTGATATCGAAAAGAGAAAGCCAAATCCGGAAGATTTTGGAGATGATCATCGAAAAATCACAGAGAGATTCTTCAGATTTTTAAGTCCTGAAGAAAAGAATGCATTAAATGTTCTTTCGGTTCCACATTTTTGGGACTATGACCTTTTTGAATATCTGGTAAAAGAGTTTAACATAGGATATCCAACAAATAATTTTGAAAACTTGTGCAGTTTTTCATTTATTGAAAAAGTCAAAAATAATCACCAGCAAATGCACCAATTGATGCGAGAATGTCTTCAAAGAACCCAGGAAAAGAAAAAGCCAGAATCAGTAAAAAGAATTCATAAAGCAATAAATAAATATTATAGTAATAAACTTAAGAATATAAATATTCAAAGGATTACTCTAGAACACGAAAATGCCTTTACAGAAGCCTTTTATCACGCAAAGGAATCACTTGAAGCAGAAGAGCTGTTCAATTGGTTTATTAATGCATCAGATCCGTTCTATAAAATCGCATACTGGCAATTAATTGCCCCTAGATATGAAGAAATACTACAAATTCTGGAAAAAAAACTCGGACCTGAACACCCCGACTTTGCAAATTTATTAACCAATCTTGCTAGACTCTATGATAATATTGGAGAATATGAAAAAGCAATTCCACTTTATCAAAGGGCGCTTAACATTCGGGAAAATTTTTTGGGCCCCCAACATCCAGCCGTTGCAACCACCTTAAATGATCTCGCAGGACTCTATAAAAATACGGGGGAATATGTACAAGCGCTCCCACTTCATCAAAAAGCGCTGGATATTTTTGAAAATTTTTTGGGTACCCAACACCCAGATGTTGCAACCACCTTAAATGATCTCGCAGGACTCTATGAAAGTATGGGAGAATATGAAAAAGCCCTCCCATTTTATCAAAGGGCGCTTGGTATTCGTGAAAAGGTTCTGGATCCCCAACACCCAGATGTTGCAACAACCCTAAACAATCTTGCATTATTATATGATAATATGGGAGATTATGAACAAGCCCTCCCACTTCATCAAAAAGCACTTGATATTCGTGAAAAGGTTATAGGTCTCCAACACCCAGATGTTGCAACAACCCTAGACAATCTCGCTGGACTCTATTATCAGATGGGTGATTACGAAAAAGCCCTCCCATTTTATCAAAGGGCGCTTGGTATTCGTGAAAAGGTTCTGGATCCCCAACACCCAGATGTTGCAGCAACCCTAAACAATCTCGCTGGACTCTATAAAAGTAAGGAAAATTACGAAAAAGCACTTCCACTTTATCAAAGGGCACTTGATATTCGTGAAAATGTTCTGGGTCCCCTACATCCATCTGTCGCAGTAACCTTAAACAATCTCGCAGGACTCTATGAAAGTATGGGGGATTATGAAAAAGCACTTCCACTTTATCAAAGGGCACTTGATATTCGTGAAAATGTTCTGGGTCCCCAACACCCAGATGTTGCAACAATCCTAGACAATCTCGCAGGACTCTATGAAAGTATGGGGGATTATGAAAAAGCACTTCTACTTTATCAAAGGGCACTTGATATCCGTGAAAATGTTTTGGGTCCCCAGCACCCATATGTTGCAACAATCCTAGACAATCTCGCAGGACTCTATTATCAAATGGGTGATTATGAAAAAGCACTCCCACTTTGTCAAAGGGCACTTGAAATATATGAAAATGTTCTGGGTCCCCAACACCCAGATGTTGCAACAACCCTAAACAATCTTGCATTACTATATGATAATATGGGAGATTACGAAAAAGCACTCTCACTTTGTCAAAAGGCCCTTGAAATATATGAAAATGCTCTGGGTCCCCTACAGCTATCTGTTGCAGCAACCCTAAACAATCTCGCTGGACTCTATGAAAGTATGGTAGATTATGAAAAAGCACTCCCACTTTATCAAAGGGCACTTGAAATATATGAAAATGTTCTGGGTTCCCAACATCCAGATGTTGCAACAACCCTAAACAATCTTGCATTACTATATGATAATATGGAAGATTATGAAAAAGCACTCCTACTTCATCAAAAAGCACTTGATATTTTTGAAAATGTCCTGGGTTCGCAACACCCATCTGTTGCAACAATTCTAAACAATCTCGCATTACTATATGATAATATGGGAGATTACGAAAAAGCACTTCCACTTTATCAAAGGGCCCTTGAAATATATGAAAATGTTCTGAGTCCCCAACATCCATCTGTTGTAACAACCCTAAACAATCTCGCAGGACTTTATGAAAGTATGGGTAATTATGAAAAAGCGCTTTCACTTTATCAAAGAATAGAAATTAATTACAATCACCCAAAACAGTAATAAATTTTTCTGCTTCGTCGTTGCATAGATGTTTCTTTAAGACCTGTATATCAATAAAACAATAAAAACAGAAGTTTCGTCAGCATAACCATGGGTTGTTATCCATCTTTTTCTTTAATTACAAAATAAGGTTTCTTGGTTTTACTGATACATAGGTTTTATAGCATAAACTATGCATAATCACTGGATTCACATTCAAATATTGATCCAGGAGAACAAAATAATAAGTACTGCTGAAGACTCAAAAAGAAAAAAGACAATATCGATTACCTTAAGGGATATCATTATTGCCCGGGAAAATTAGGTGACTAACCCTTTTAAATTATGCATGGAGATTATATTTATCAACATGGAATTGACAGCAATGAAATATTGTTTGTGTAGTTAGTGAGATAACCAATCCGGTGCTTTTAAGCTTATTTTTCCCTAACTGTTTAACTTTTTCTGCTAACAGGCTGAAAAATCCCTGTTTTTTATTGGGAAGAAAAAGATACAGAATCAACTACGCTTTACAGAACTTTCGGTACACTGCCAAACTATTGGTAATAAGATGCTCAGAGCTACTACTCGAACTTGGGAAATAATAATCATATCGCGGAAACTATACCCCATCGCTATTTTTCACCTTCTTGAATTTTCAGCGTCGAATTCTTGTACTGCACGATACCAATTATGTTCTTCAGAATAATTAGGGTACTGTCGCGAAATATAGTAAGCTCGTTCAGAAACCCATTCTCTTTTTACCTCTGCTATTAGTTTTATTTCTTTATAGAACTGGTCATACGAACAATAAATTGCTTCTTCTTGTGATAAATATCGTTGATTATTCAATATTTTTTTAGACTTTTCAATTATTCTATTTACAAAGTATTTTTCTGAATCATACCACTCAAATTCCATATTACAAGCGTTTTTCCAAATAAAATAAGCTTTGACTCTTATAAATTCAATTTTTGCCCACACAGATGCAGCATTTTGATCCAATTGATTGTTCGTTTTTTGTAACAACTTTTGGGCATACTCTTCGCAATTACTGCAAATCTCTGCCCTTTTATAAAACTCGCTCTCTGCTTTTAACCAGTTATCCAGAGTATTGTCTTTAGTTGCACAGCATATTAAATAAGCGCGAAACTCGATTTCTGATTTAACGATGTTTTTAGCTTTCTCCACTGAAACTTGCCAATTATAACCTTTGTTTATTAAATTATTTGCTTCTTGTTTAATTCTATAATTCAACTCTTTCTCTGCCCTCAACCAATTTTTCACACAATTACTCCTGTTTTTCTTTACCAGCATAAAACATTTGAATATTTCTTTTCATTTTTGTGCATCAGTATTAAGTTTAATGGTTGCTGCCAAAAATAAGATGTATAGTTTTTTGTGTCTAAATCTATGCATTTCCTAAGTTCATAAGAAATAAGAAAAGGTTACTGATCTATGACTCATGGAGATTATGGGACTTCTAAAACATGTGGCGCTCCTGGAACACTTGGAACTAATTAACCCAAACAACCATTGTAAATAGAAAAATAAGGAAATAGTAAATATATGGTTTTGGCAGTGTACCGAAAGTTCTGTGAAAATGATTGTTTTCCGTTCTTTTCTTTCAGTAAAAAAAGGATTTCTAGGTTTCCTTGATCCATAGGTTTTATCACAAAAGCTGTGTATAAATATGCTATCCTAAAAATATTGCTTTAAAAATATAAATTAAAATTTCAAAACTCTGATTTTATGAGTCATTTAGATACTATTTTGAGCAGATGAAAAATATTTGGGTCAATCAAAATCCTCTTTAAGCTATTTTTATATAGAAAAATTGATGGCACTCTGGTGTGCATCTGAGAATTGTGGATTTTTACAGTTCTAGAAAATGCAACATTTATCCTGCAGATGGATATGTTTAAATCTTTTGTATAGGTACAAAATTATTCCCTGCATATGACAAAACTGATCTGAAAATGTTAATATCTAGCGCCTCTTTTAAGACCTCCTCAATAGTCTCTACAGTTACAAAGTTAAGTTCACTTCTTACATCCTCTGGTACATCATCCAGGTCACTTTCGTTTTCTTTTGGTAGAATTACTTTTTTTATACCTGCTCGGTGTGCTGCCAAAATCTTCTCTTTTATCCCACCCACAGGCAATACTGTACCGCTAAGAGTTATCTCGCCTGTCATGGCAATTTTTGGATCAACTGCTTTTCCAGTAATTAAAGATGTCAGGGTAGCAAAGAGTGTCACACCTGCTGATGGACCATCCTTTGGTGTTGCACCTGAAGGTACATGAATGTGGATATCGCTTGAAGTGAAATTAAAGCTATTTGCAGTATTTGCAAGCCGTGATCTGACAAGGCTCAATGCTATTTTTGCAGATTCCTTCATCACGTCACCAAGTTGGCCTGTGAGTGTAAGCTTCCCACTTCCAGGCATAAATGTACCTTCTATGAAGAGTATATCCCCCCCAACAGGCGTCCATGCAAGTCCTGTGACTACTCCCGGTAAATTCTCTTTTCTGACCTCTTCTTGGCGGATCAACTCTTTTCCAAGGATCCCTGTGAGCATATCTTTTTTCACTACGTAGGGGATATATGCACTCCCTGACACAATTTTCTCGGATACAAACCTTGCGGTTCTTGCAAGCTGTTTTTTAAGCCCCCTTACTCCTGCTTCACGGGTATATTTTTCGATGATTACCATTAAGGCATCATCTTCAATCCGAAGTTTATCTGCATCAAGGCCATGTTCTTCCAGTATATCGGGCAGAAGATGATCTATTGCAATTGCAAGCTTCTCTTTTTTAGTGTAGCCTGATATCTCGATCATCTCCATTCTGTCAAGGAGTGGCAAGGGGACATTTGACAGGGAATTAGCAGTGGCGATGAACAACACATCAGACAGATCATATGGGACTTCAAGATAATGGTCTGCGAATGTGTTGTTCTGTTCGGGATCAAGAACTTCAAGAAGGGCACTTGCAGGGTCTCCTCCATAGGAGAATGAGAGCTTATCGATTTCATCGAGGACAAATACAGGATTTTTTGTACCTGCTTTTTTCATGCCTTGAATAATTCTTCCTGGCAGAGCTCCTATATATGTTCGCCTGTGCCCTCTGATCTCTGCTTCATCTTTGATACCTCCAAGGCTAACTCGAACATATTTTCTGCCAAGAGCATCTGAGATACTTCTTCCAAGGCTCGTTTTGCCAGTGCCTGGAGGTCCTGTTAAAAGCAGAATTGAGCCTTGTTTTTCTTTCTTTAATTTCATTACTGCCAGATGTTGGATTATTCTCTCTTTGACCTTTTCAAGTCCTTTATGATTGTTCTCAAGCACACGGCGGGCTTCAGCAATATCTATGCTCTTTTTCTCTTCCGTTACCCAGGGAAGATCAAGCAAGAGATCAAGATAATTTCTGATAACAAGGCTTTCAGGATTATGGCTTCCTCCGATTTCAAGTTTCTTCGCCTCTGATAATGCCTTTTTCCTCAAATCTTCAGGCATCTTCGAGTTCTCAATTCTCTCCCGATATCCTCCGTTGCATGAAGTAGAACAGTCACCTTCGTTAAGCTCTTCTTGAATTACTTTCAGTTGTTCTCGCAACATTGCTTCTCTATGTGACTTGTTTATTTTTTCGGAAACTTTTTTTGCCACTTCAATCTGCAAGTTGATATTTTCTTTCTGTTTAGCCAAAGTATAAAGAAAGGCAAAATATCTTTCACGAATAGAAACAATTTCCAGAAGATCCTGTTTTTCGGAGAGTTTTATCGGTATATATGGCACAATATATCCCATAATTTGGCCAATGGAATTCATCTTATCGATTGGCTTAGTAAACTGTTCAGAACCTTGAAAACGGTTGCTTATCTCAAGAATTATCTTTTTTACATCTGCAATTATTTCTGCTTGAACTTCGTCATCCAGATCCGGAATATCAGAAATAGGTTCGTATTCAGAATAGAACTGTCCATTTTCCTTATACATGGAAATGGCTTCTACTCTTTGCACAGCTTCTGCAGCAATTAAATATCCGTCATTAGCAGGTTGCACAAACGTGATTTTTAAAAGATTTCCTATTTTATACAAACTGTCTCCTGATAAGTCTGCAAATTTTATTCCACTCTTTACTGTTAGCCCGATTGCATATACAGGTTCGATATTTTTCATTTCACTTAATAATATTTCTCCTGTATTTTTGTCCGTCAAGAATTTTGTTCGGGTTTTCGGGTAAACAACTATTTCAAAAAGCGGTATTACAATGCTTTCTCTGATATTGTCGTTTTGTCTTGAATTCATTATCATTCTTTCCAATTATGAGTTTAGTTGTTTAGTTAGACTTAACCTAAGTATAAGATCCACTAAAAAAAATTCATCTTATTTTTTCTAGAATTTCGATGAGACTATCTATCTCTCTTTCATCCAATAAAGTTACCATCTTTTCAATGATTTTCATCAAAGAATGCTCTTCAGAACGGGCTATCATTTGTCCTTTTTCGGTCAAATGGATATAAATTACTCTGCCATCATCTGGACATTTTTCTCTGTATACACATTCAAAATTAACAAATTTATTTACCATCTCTGTGATGGTTGGTTTTGAGTTCTTGGTGATTTTAGCAAGTTTGCTAAATGTCACTTCCTCGTGTCCATCAATGGCTCTTAGATATCCGATCTGCTTCACAGTAATGTCCGGTAAACCACATTCAGATAAGATCTCACAAGAGCATTTGCCTTTGATTTTCATCAGGTTCTCAAAAACTGTAAACAAATGCTCTTTCTTTGAAATCATATTTCTATCTTCTTTTTAGTTAGGATTTCCCTAAATATATACATTGTGGTGATGTCAAGTTTGACTATAGTATCGAAAAATTGAGTTTCTAATTAAGTTTGCCCATATTTTTAGTTTTGTTTAGGGTAGTATTCTACTATTTTTTCTAAGTTTTTCTATTTATAATCTAGATTTAAATTAATTAGTTTCAAATGTTCAATAAACTACCTATGCCCTATAAGTTCCATAAACTCCATAAGTTATAGATCAACAATATTTTCATATTTAGATATACGGATAGCTGGATGCTGGGTAGTGGAGTAAACCCATACACCGTTAACGCATCTGCATTTCGAATTCTTATCTATAAGTAGACACACTTGTAATGTTTTAATTAATGTATAACATCACTTATTAAAAGTTTTAAAATTAACAGGAAAACTCTTCGATAACTATACTATGTTAAGTTTTTAAATTTGAATTAATACTTTAAAATTTTTTATAATACTTTTTAGAAGCAAACTAAAGTAAATTTTTGCTTATGCTTTTTATAACTCCATCATTCCATCTAATATAGGCATCTGTCAATATTCAACGATTTCCGAAGTAAATGCAAAAAACTAGTAAGAAAGCATAGCAAAATTTAATCAGTTCCTTTGTAATCTATTTTAATTAAATAGCAGTGTATTGAAAGTTCTATAAAAACGATTGTTCTTCATTCTTTTCTTTCATTACAAAACAGGATTTTTAGGTATTCTTGATCCATAGATTTTATTACAAAAATTTTGTATTAGTAAATAAAAGTTGTTCACATACAATGTTTAATTCAGGAAAATAGTAGGTTAAGCACTAAGTTGCTCTCGAAGAATATGAAAAATCTTTTGCGTTATCTGAAAGTTATAAAAGGTAACAATTATTAATATGTGCTTTTTTGTGCAATTAAACTTATTATATATAGGACTTACATATTTGTAGTATAAAATCAAATTTAACATAATTTGTAGATTAAACTTTAATTTTCTAAAATTAAAGGTTTAATTCATTGATTTTCCGATTCAACTATATAAATCAGGTATATTGTCAAGCATATGCAGTAAATAGACATATTCTTGCTTTCTTAAAGTCAGAAGTATAGACTTATTTACTACATAGTAATCCACTGTATTAATAAATGAAATCATATTTGAAACAATATTATTTTGGGATGATAAAGTTAAAAATAAAAATTTTAAGATGGATGTTGAGATCCACTCTGGCCTTTCCAGCGATTTCGTTTCCAAAATTTGTTTTCATCTATCATCACAAATATGGTTAATTAATTCAACAGAACTACTCCACCTTTGTGTTGCTCACCTGAGTTTTTGAACTGGGTGTTGCAGGTGCAGAAGGTCCATATGTCGCATCTGATACTAAACCTGGTGTTGCTGGTGTTACTAACCCGTGTGTTCCTACAGCAGGTCTTGCTACCCCGGGGGATTTTTTGCCTTGATTTTGTTTACCTTGATTTAGTACACCTGGGTTTTGTCCACCTGGATATTGCCCATCTGGGTATTGTCCGTTTAAGTATTGTTCACCTATGAATAGTCCATCCTGGAATCTTTCTCTTAGGTATTGTTCACTTGGGAATTTTCCACCTAGGTTTTGTTCACCTGTTAATAGTCCACCTGGGAATTTTTCACCTTTGTTTTGTTCACTTGTTAATAGTCCACCTGGGAATTTTTCACCTTTGTTTTGTCCACCTGAGTATTGGCTACTTTGATATTGTTTACTGGAGTATTTTTTACTTTTCTGTTGTTCACCGGAGTGTTTTCTGGCTTTGTGTTGTTTACTTGGGTGTTTTTCGGCTTTGTGTAGTTCACTGGGGTGCTTTGCACCTTTGAGTTGTTCACTTGAATATTCTCCGCCTTTATGTTGTTCACTGGAGTGAGAATGTTTTATTTCATCGGCAGCGCTTACTGTCGTAGCTGTCATTGAAATTATTACAAAAAATACTACCAAAATAACTAGTATATTTTTTCTTCTGTCAAATGTTTGTTTTCCCATTAAATATACACTCCCGATTTATTTTCAAAAAGATATGATATTGTAATTCAAGTCTCTTTTTATGTACTGCTGATGTACATGCTTAGAGACATTTATTCTTGTCACCGTAGTTATTTTAACTTGTACGAAAAAGAGTTTCTAAACGAAAAATAATTCCACATAAGATTTTTCACAACCAAATCGCTACAGCCAAACATTTCATGGAAGCCATCCTGTTTTCTTTAATGGTCTCTATTATAATCAAGCTCCCTATTAAGTCTCTTCCATGGTCATCAAGCCCGCCACACCATCTACTAACCTTTTGGTCTAAACATCCTTCATTTTTCAAAACTCAATTAAGTTAGCGACTCTAAGATTTATTTTTGGTGGATAGCATACTTTCCATTGCCATCGGATGAGAAACTCACTTTGAGCCTATGAGTGGCCTATTCCTGACTATATTTACGATCATAATGTTTATGTATCTATCATTATTAACTCATAATATGTAGAATACTAAGTTAGGTGATTTATGAGATGATTAATTTCCTTATTTTGCTTACACTTTCCCATCGAAAAAGTTTTCATTTATGTTTTGATATTATTCTATCATTAAAATAACTTTCTTTGTTTATCAATGAAGATCCCAAAAATATAATTGTTTTTATTCTTCCACCCTAAGGTTTTTGTTTCTTATACAGCATCCGATCCCACACAGAAAAGCTATGACATCATTTTCGACAGAATCCGCATCACAATCCCCAAAAATAGTTATCCTGTAAGATATAGCTAGCCTTTCGATCCATCTATTCCCTATGTAGTTTTCTACCAAATTAGATCCCCTGTAGATATCACTAATTTCGCAAGCTGCAAGATTTCTGTTTGTACTTATAGCTTCAAGGATTATTTTAGGATCAGCACCATTGGGAATAAGAACTGAGATATCCCTGGTCGAATGCTTCAGATTTTCTTTTCTCCATTGTTTTAGCTCGGATTCTGAAAGGAGTCGAAGATTTTCAAGCTTAAGTTTTATGAATTGATTTTTTATTTGAGGAGCAGTGCCTTTTGATATTAGTTTTTTGAGAACTACCTCATTCTGGCAAAACTTTTCAAGAATACCTACATGAGTTTTTCCGGAATAAAAGTGTGAAAAGCCACAGACTTCCCCAATGGAGTTTACTATAGTCTCATATTCAGCTATTTTGGAATTTATCAACTTATCCGACTTGCTCAGGGCTTGAGCAGTATCTCCGTACTTTCGAGCAGCAGCCTTCATTTTTCTTGCAAATCCCTCTTCATCATGAGCTCTTACCAAGCCAGATATCTCTTCACACTCTTTGATGAAGGTCTTATGGACTTCCAAAACTCCGGGATTTTCCATCTGGATGAGAGCATACAGGTAGGGATTCTGACCAAGAATTCGGCCTACGAAATCCAGCATTATATCATAAACTGGGCTTACGAATTTCCTGGATTTTTTCACATCAAAGTCCAACCTGTCAATTGTCGTCCCTATACTGATATAGGCAAAATGAGTGAGCCCCTGAACGACCGAGACAAGCATGTCATGTTCAGCAGCAGTGGCGATTTCGACATTTGCTCCGCTTTCTTCAAAAAGTTTTCTTATTACTGGGAACCATTTTTCCGAGCGTCCTTTAACGGGAACAAGGATCACAGTCTGCCCTCTGATAGTCTGAATAGTTGGACCGAACATTGGGTGAGTTCCTAGAATTTCCACATCCTTAGGGACAAATTTCCTCATGGCTTCGACTGGCTTTACTTTAACAGAAGTAAAATCCATAAGGAGGCTTCCAGCCTTCATTTTTGGAGCAATTTCTGCAATAGTATCTTCAGTTACGTTGATAGGCACCGAGACTATTAAGATATCACTTTCAGAAATCGTTGATTCAAGATCCAAGGCAAAAGGAACTTCCAATTTTCTGGCAATTTCAATTTTGCAACCTTTTCCCCAAACTGTAACTTCATAACCTTTTTCTTTGAAAAAATGGGTAAACCACTGCCCCATCTCTCCGGTTCCACCAAGAATCAACACTTTAATTTTTCCGGAATTCTCTTTATGTTGAGGAACTTTATATGCATGATTTTTTGTATGATTTCTCTGAAAATGGCACTTAGATTCTTCTATCTTCATCCATTTTGTCTCCATGTCCGTATTCATGCTTTTAAAGCTTCCAAAACGGCTTTCTTCATGATTTCCACTGGAGGCTCAATTCCTGTCCAGAGCCTGAAAGCCTCAGCCCCCTGGTAAACAAGTACTAAGATCCCACTTACAGTTTTTGCACCTACAGATTTTGCTTCTTTCAAAAGCTTGGTTTCCAGGGGGTTATAAACAATGTCAAAAACAGTAAGTTCAGGGTGAAGTTCTTCTGCTGTTGCAATAGAATCTTCTGTGTTAGGGTGCATTCCTAGAGTTGTGGTGTTAATCAGAACATCTGCCTCCTTCAGAAGATCTTTTAATCCTAAGAGCCCAGCTACTTTTATCTTCCCTTGGGGGGATGTACCTAAGATATCCCTTGCAAGTTCGATTGCTTTTTCTTCGGTCCGGTTTATTACTGTGATATCTGCTCCATCGGCTGCAAGCTGAAATACAATAGCTCTTGATGCTCCTCCTGCTCCTGCAATCACTATTTTAGACCCCTTTATTTCTACTGCAGCATCTAAAAGCGCCTGTTTTGCTCCCAAACCATCGGTATTGTATCCAATTATTTCTCCGGCTTTCCCGAAAACAACAGTATTTATTGCTCCTATACTCTCTGCCAGTGGTTCAGGTTTAATGCAATCTAGTTTCAAAGCTCGTTCTTTTAAGGGCACGGTAAGGTTGAGCCCTCCAAATCCCATAGCATATGCTCCAAGGATTGCTTTTTCCAGCTGTTCTGATTTGACATTAAATGCATGGTAGAGACAGTCCATCCCAAGAGCTGAAAAAACTGCATTATGCATTGCTGGTGAAACTGAATGGCTTATAGGGTCCCCAAATACGCCAAAAATTCGTTTCATTCGAGCAGCTCCATTATTTTCTTTAATTTGTCTACAGGAAGTTGTCCAGGGGGGGTTAATATTGTATTTTCAACAGACGCATAGGTCAGGACTGAACCGTAAAAAGGAGCAATTACCCTTGTATGTTTTCCGAGATCGCCCATCGCAATAGTACATATTGCCCTTCCTGCTCCACCAAAATCTAGTGTAACTCTTAACAGATCCATTATATTTTTCATCGATTGTGGCATAACAGCAAGTTTAGCAATATCTGCTCCTGCTATAAATGCATCTTCAAGTGTTGCTTTCATTTCCGTAAAAGAAGGAGTTTTTGAAAAATCATGAGAAGAAATGATTACAGTTTTTCCATTATTTTTTGCCGATTCTACCGCTTTATCTCTCTCGTCTTCATCTATAGAGAGTTCAATGTCAACTGCATCAGGTCCGTCTCTAAGGGTTAGAAGGTCTTTAATAAGCCCAATTCTTTCTGCCTCTTTCCCATCCCATTTTCCTCCTTCTATATATGAACGGTTTGTGATAATTACGGGAAGGCCTGTTTCGGATTTTATTTTCCTGATGGTTTCTGCTGCTGTATCTCGATCCCTGATTCCTAGCAAATCCAGCCTTATTTCCAGGATATCAGCTCCAATTTCGGTTGCTTTTTTTGAAGTTTCAAGCGGTTTTTCAAGAATAACTGCAATAATTGCAGCTTTTTTCTTAAGATCGAGGGGACCAATATGAGTCATTACTATCTCCAGATTTCAGTTTGCAATGACAGATTACTTTTCTTCTGGGAGGTTACTTCTCTACAATCGTTTCTTCAATACTTTTGCCGAAATGTCTAGCTCCCTCTTCCATGCGAACCAGAACTTCATCTCCTTTCTTGAGTTTGGCAACTGAGATCGGGTTTCCATCTTTTCCTACTAGTTTAATGGTCTCTGCATTTTGCAAGATTACGGTAATAGTTCTGTCTCTGGCTTTTGCTTCAATAAGCATAAGAGGACGACTTTCTATCTTGACTCTGCCCACAATGCCTTCTCGTTGTTTTCCTTCTGAATCCACAATAGTTACTGTATCTCCTGTCTGGAGCTCCGAAAGATAGTGGGTTTTTTTGCCTATTTTGATGTAGGAATGGACTGCTCCTGCATTTACTCTAAAAGGGCGAGCTGCAACGTAAGGACTCTCATCAGATTCTGAGTTTACTAGGAACATTCCTTTTGCTTGAGAACCTATGAGCATGCCTTCTCCTCGTTGCATGAGGTTACATGTATCTACACAGACTCTGTCTCCCATCCCGAGAGTTTCAACTCTGCTCACGATTGCAGACTCAAGTTCGATGCTTTCATTTCCCAGATCTCTTGCAGCCTTGATTGTATCTTTTATCTCCTGAGGGTTCCCACTGTCAAGAAGAACGCCATCTACACCAGTTTCTAAAATCTGAAAGGCTATTTTTGCTTCTTCTGCACTCTTTATTCCGTAGATAATCTTTACTTTATGATTCTGGAGATCTGCAATCAGGTTTTCAAGAGGGATAATTTTCCAATCCGTACCTGTTACAAGTAGGTAATCGCAGATTTTTCCCATTTCAGCTGCAAAATGCTCATAAAGTTTGTCCCTTATGACCACATATCCACCCACTAAGCTTCCTTTGTCCGTGAGAAGAGTTGCTGTATTTATATCGATAGAACCCGAAATATCAGGGGGTAGGGGTTTTGTCCCATCTCCTTCTCCCCTTTTTCCAATAACCACAATTTCAGCCCCAAATTTATTGTCATGGGCAAAGGTTGCTATCGTAATGTTTCCCAGTTCTCGGACCCTTTCTACATCGCCTGTGTTTACAAGAACGCAGTCAGCTCCTGATTCAAGGCCTGTAGTGATCCTCTCCTTCTGTTCTTCCCATTCACCTTCATCGGCTTTTATCCAGACACTTTTCTTTTTCAAAGGCTTCAACTCCGGTAATTTCTTGCTTTCACTTCGGCCTTCCCTTTTTCGTTTCAGTTTTTATTTTCGGATCAATTCTTTCGCTATTCAATCTCTTGTTATCATTTCAGCTGCGTCAAAGCTTCTTCTACAGGTCTTCTATGATGGACGATTTCGCAGATAGCTCGGGTAAGTCTGACAGGGTCTTTGTGCTGGAAAACATTTCTTCCGATTGCAGCTCCTCTAGCTCCGGCTTCCATTGCTCCATCGATCATTTCCAGAAGCTCTAGGTCTGTTGAGGTTTTAGGTCCTCCTGCAATAATTACCGGTACAGGACAGCCCCTGATTACATCTCTGAAACTATCAGGATCTCCAGTGTATACTGTTTTTACAAAGTCAGCTCCGATCTCAGCTCCGATCCTTGCAGCATGTGCCACATTTACAGGATCATGCGGATCGGTGATTTTTTTGCCTCTGGGGTACATCATAGCAAGGAGAGGCATGCCCCATTCAGTACAGTCTCTAGAGATTTTTCCGAACTGCTCAAGCTGGTCTGCTTCTGTTTCGGATCCGACGTTGATATGCATAGAAACAGCATCTGCTCCAATTTTAATTACTTCCTCCACTGTGCATACCTGAACCTTGGCATTTGGGTCAGGACTCAAGATGGAAGAAGCGCTGATGTGCACGATGAGCCCTATATCATGGCCATATCCTCTATGGCCATATTTTACCATTCCTTTCTGCATAAGGACAGCGTTTGCGCCTCCTTCGGCTACCTTATTAACTGTATCAGTTACATTGATCAGTCCTTCAATAGGTCCATCTGAGATTCCATGGTCCATGGGAATAATGACAATGTTTCTACTCTCCCGGTTCATCAGTCTTTCGATCCGTATTTTCTTACCAATTTCTGACATCATGATTCACCTAAGTTTTGGATTTGCTTATTTAGTCCTTAAATTTTTTTATCTATTTATTTTATCTATTTATCTATTATTTATCATCAACTTTGGTAATAAACTAGCATGTTATATGCTAGCGTGTAGCATACACTGATATCTCATATATTTAAAGGTATGCTGTTAAATTATAAAGTCAGTTACGCTTTCAAATCAAAAAGAATATTCTTGACATTATATGTGTTGATTTATAGCGATGATCACAATAGATGATTGATATTTTATAGAGAATTTTGAATAACTTCTAAATTTGGATGGGTTTTCACATGAATATATAATATTTCTTGAACATAGAGGTTTCTCGGAATTCGTTCCACTTATCTACAAAGAGTCTAAGAGTAAAAATATGCATTAATTGTAATAAATTCTAGATTCAAAGCTTTTTGCCTACTAAAAGGGTTACAGATTTTGAACTTAGAAAACATACGAGAATTAAAATAGGATTAGATTGGCTAATGGAGTAAATTTAGAGCTTCAGAATGATAGCATCGACTAAAAAAGAAAAGGAAAAAATTATGAGAAAAATAAAAATCCTTGTTGTTAATAACTATGGACAATTCTGCCACCTTATTTACCGGGCTGCCCGGGATCTTGATATGGATACAAAGATCATTTCAAATACAATGTCTATTGAGGATATCCTTGCAGAAGAGCCAGATGGACTGATCCTGAGTGGAGGACCGAAAATTGATCGAGCAGGTTTATGCTGTGATTATGTCCAGAAAATTGACCTTCCTATCCTTGGAATCTGCCTTGGCCACCAGATAATTGCTCTAGCTCATGGGGGGCATGTCCATGCTGGGAAAAAGGGTGGGTATGCAGAGGTTGATGTAGAAGTGATCGAAGAAGATGATATCCTTCGGGAACTTGGCCCAAAAATCACTGTATGGGCTTCGCATGCTGATGAGGTCGCCATTATTCCTGAAGGTTTTATCCACCTTGCCCGCTCAGATATCTGCGAGATCGAAGCCATGCGTCATTCTATAAAACCGATTTATGGTATCCAGTGGCATCCTGAAGTTTCCCATACAAATCAAGGAGAAAAAATGTTCATGAATTTTTTTGAAGTATGTGATCAGTACTGAGATCTCATGGGTCCGGTATGACCTTATTGATCTAATAACTGTTGGATGTACAAGTGAATTTAAGTCTGTAGATGGGCAGCTAGTCTATATAACACTGCAGACAAAAAAGTCAGAGATGATTACATCCCCAGTTTTTTTTTCATCATCTTCTGAATATTGAATTTCCCGCCTTTGAAACCTTTTAGAGCCATCTGCATGGTCTTGTGATATTTCAGTAACTCTCTGACATCTTCAGGACTGCATCCTGAACCCCTTGAAATTCTTTTTATCCGTGATCCCCCTATGATCTTTGGATCCTTCATTTCATCTTCTGTCATTGAATCCATGATTATCTTATAATTCCTCATTTTATCACTTGTAGCCTGAAACATTTCGTCTGAAAGCTTCATGCCTCCCAGTCCAATGGGCAACATGGACATAATTTGCTTGAGAGGTCCAATTTTGTTCATTGCTTCAAGTTGTTTGTACATATCCTTTAGAGTGAAGCGTCCCTGCATCATGCCTTCAACATTCATATCTTCTTCACTCAATGTTTCCTCAGCTTTTTCCATCAGGCTTTTGAGGTCGCCCATGCCAAGAAGTCTTGAAATGAATCTATCAGATTCAAATTTTTCTAAATCTTCAGCTGTTTCTCCAACACCAATAAAGGCGATAGGAGATTTTGTTTCGGAAACAGCTGAAAGAGCTCCACCTCCTTTTGCTGTACCATCAAGTTTTGTTATTATTACACCTGTAATTCCTATTGAATCATTAAAGGCATGGGCTTGTTGGCTTGCAAGCTGTCCTATACCTGCATCCAGAACCATGAATTTTTGATTTGGCTTTGCAACAGCATTGATCCTTTCCATTTCCTCTATCAGTTCGGCTTCAAGAGCATGCCTACCTGCAGTGTCTACGATTTTTATGTCGTATTTTTCAATTGCCTTAAGCCCGTTTTTCGTAATCGTCACTGCATCTGGATTTCCTTCTTCTCCGTAGAAAGCAACATTGAGATTTTCACAGAGAGTTTTAAGTTGGTGGTAAGCTCCGGGACGAAAGGTATCTGCGGCAATAACTCCTGCTTTGAGTCCTTTTCGCTGGAAGTAGCGTGCAAGCTTTGCAGTACTTGTGGTTTTCCCACTTCCCTGCAACCCTACCATCATTATTGTCTGGGGTTTGAGTTGGATATCAGCTCCCTTCCCGATTATTTCCATCAGTTCTTGGTAAACAATGCGGACTACGTGCTCTCTAGGGTTTATTCCTGCAGAAGGATCTTCCTTCATAGCACGCTCCTTGATTTTCTTGGACATGTCCATAACAAGTTTTACGTTTACATCGGCCTGAAGCAGAGCCCTCTGGATATCCTTTATTACTTCGTTGACCGTACGCTCATCAATTCTCCCCGCACCAATTAGTTTCTTTAGAGCCCCTTGTAAGGAGTCTCCGAGTTTTTCCAGTACCATCTGAAAATCGTCCTATTAAGTTTTTAAGAATGAATAAAAATATAACTCACACTTTGTTGACATTATGTAAGAGAGTATCATTTCTTTGATAAGCCTTAATTTTCGGAAACTTAAAAAAATATAGGTGAATGAATCCTAAATATAAATCAGTAATTGGCTATAAAAAAGTTACTAGATATAAAATTTTGGATTCACAAAAACAGATTAAAAGAGAAAAGATCCTTTATTCCAGTCGAATACCCCGAAGTTTCCATCCCTATGCAAGCTTTGGGGTATTCGACTGGAATAAATTGTGAAGTTTTTAAGGTGATGATCTTAAAACCAAGGATAAAGACATTGGTATTGACTTCAATGATATCCGATGTTGTGGAACCATAGATGCCTAGTGCATAAATAATGGAATTAAAACCGAAGAGTGGAACTTCTTGAGATAACCTTTCTGCACTTTATGCATAAACATAGTTTAACAGTAAAAATTCGATATGGAAACTTTGATCAAAAAGTATAATTTATATATCTCAAAAGATAAATAAACAAATATTTAATAGAGTTTAAGAATGGGTCAAAATTTCGTTGACCATAATATAACTTCTTCATTTCCTTAAATATGAAAATATACTTTCAAGATAAAAATCAAACTATCAGATTAGGGTTTAAAAAGAATAAACTAAGGGAAAAAATTACTACAGTATAGTGTACTGGCCAACTCAAAAACACATTACAAAGAATTTATGGCAAAAAAGAACAATTGGGTATGATATTGGTATTCATACAACCATATTTATCTGTTCTGAATTAAATTTAATTTATCTGAATAAATATAAATGAAAGTAGATTTCAAAAAACGAGTTGAACAAGTTAAGGGACGTATAGAGTTGATCTGAGTGAATATACAGAATTAGCTAAATCAAAATTAATTTGCAAATAGTTGGATGAAAATATTTGCTGAAAAAATAAGAAATGTGATTAACTTTTGAGTTAACCATATCGGATTTCGATGAATCCTTAAATTTAGTCATATATTTTAAATATCACATAAATGATTCGTGAAAGTCAGATTTTTATAGAAAATCCTTCCTAGAATCAAGAATAAAATCCGAAAAAATTTTTATTCACAGGTATTATGTTTCTATGTTTCGGCTAACTCCTACAAAAATCGAACTTATTCCCAAAACTGCAGAGCTTTGCTTTCACAGGACGAAGAGACAAATCTTGTCGTAATATCAGATCAGATGTATATTAAGACAAAAAAGGTTTTAAAATAGTCTTCTGAATGCTTGCTTCTACTTGGGGAGATAAATGGTACGAATATGGACACTATAACATGAGCGAATTTACTGCAGATCTGAAAGCCATACCCATAAAAGTTGCTCAAAGGTACAGATTAATCTGGTTTATTACTTTAAAACCTTAAATATACTGTTGAAGCCTGCAAAATAGATGTAAGCAATGAAGTAGCTCAAATGTTCACTTATGTCCTGGAGCCTATTATCTATATAAGGTATATGCACCTTTGACATGGCTAAAGAAAAGATCGAATTGTCAGTGCCAAAGGGGCAACTAGTATGTAAGCTTGGTAATGTTACGTTGAAGCTAGAGCTGGAGACTGCGAAGATCTGCAAATCCTCATCTTATGCATAATCGTCGATATAAAATACCTATCCGAAAAATATGGTTACTGACGCTGCTTGACCTAACTTCTATACCTTATGTGTATGGATACGACCAATGGCTAAGGCAAAAATTCAGGCTGCTGGGAAAAAAACCATTCAGGTGCTGAAACTTTACAAAAATTAGCTACTTGGTAATTTTCGACATCAACCCACTGAAATGTATTACTATGCATATGCTATGAATCAGTACCTACATTTGAATCTTATGGTGTCAGTTGTCTAATCGCAGTAAATATTCCGTACTTTTAATCTACATTCATTGCTACCACAGAGGAGCGTTTGCAATTTATGGAAGTTCCAGAAATTGAAAAAAATATCGGAATCAGTCTATACTCCACAGATACCGAAGGCCTTGGAGGGAAGCTTCGTCAGGAAGTGGAGGATTTTGTTGTTAAAGAGATCACTAACAGAGAAGAAGGACAGGAGGGTAAGTATCTGATTATCGAGCTCATAAAACGAAACTGGGATACACACCACCTAACCCGGACTCTCGCAAAAATACTGCAGATTAGCCAAAAGAGGATTAGCATTGCAGGCACAAAAGACAAACGCGCACTCACCACGCAAAAAATCAGCATCTTTGATATTGATGCTTCCATAATTGAAAATATCCATTTGAAAGACGTGGAGCTAAATGTTCTGGGGCGCTCCCGAAAATCAATAGAACTTGGAGATCTATGGGGGAATGACTTCATAATTACAATAAGGGACATACCAAGTTCTCCTGGGGAAGCAAAAAAGCTTATTGAAAAAACTACAAATGAAATCCTGTTCCAGAGTGGAATCCCCAATTTCTTTGGAATACAGCGTTTTGGTTCTATCCGACCTGTTACCTACCTGGTAGGAAAAGCCATTGTGGAAGGAGATTTTGAAAAAGCTGCCATGCTCTATATTGCCGAGCCCTTTCCTGATGAACCAGCTGAGATAAAAAAAGCTCGTCAGCTAGTTAAAGAGACACGTGATTTTAGGGAAGGTCTTAAAACCTACCCCCTCCGCCTTGGTCATGAAAGAGCCATGATGAACCACCTGATCGCAAATCCGAATAATTTTGCAGGCGCTTTCCAAATTCTTCCAAAAAATCTTTACACGCTGTTTGTACACGGCTACCAATCATATATCTACAATACGATCCTCTGTCGCAGAATCGAAAAAAGCCTCCCTTTAAATCAGGCCATAGAAGGTGATATTGTCTGCTTCAAAAACAAGGCCGGCCTTCCGGATTCTTCAAAGACCGAACAAGTTACAGCCGAGACCGTAAATGCAATGAATCGCCTGATAAGAAGGAAACGTGCCTTTATAACCGCTCCCTTGCCAGGCTATAAAACAGAATTTGCTTCAGGCATTCCAGGGGAAATCGAGCAAGAGGTGATTAAAGAACTCAAAGTTCATCTAAAAGGTTTCAATGTGGAAGAAGTTCCTGAAATGAGTTCAAAAGGTACCCGCAGGGAAATACTTTTGCAAGTGGAGCCCAAATTTGAGGTTACAGAAGACGAACTGAATCCAGTAAAATCAAAGGTAGTGCTTGAGTTCATGTTACCCAAGGGAAGTTATGCAACAACCTTACTCAGGGAGTATATGAAAGTAGATCCATTGTGTATGAGCTGAAAATTAAGAGAGGGAACTCTTCAGGCTAGCGTAAGCCAAATAAGAAACTAATCATCTAATAAACCATCTAATTTAGTCATGTCAGAAGAAAATGATTTGTAGTCTCAGATTAAGAAATATAAGGCTCTTCGCTGTTTCGAGCGGATAATTTAAAATCATTTTCTAAGTACGATACAATATATGTGATATTTGAAAACAGTTATTTAGGGACATCACATTCATTATCGACGTTTATTTATTTGTGGTTACTTCGAAATTACAATAAATACTTCTACTGTTTAAAGTAATCGTTTGCACGAACTTGAAAATTAATTAATGCTTCTCTAGCAAAATAATAGGTATATTCTTCCTTCTCTGGCCCTGAAAGATGTCACAGGAATTGTATGAAAGAGCTGTAATTATTTGGATTTGATATATAAATATTGAGTTTTTGGTTCTATGTAGTCTTCGGTTGATATCACATTTTGTTTTTGAAGGATGAGCACTCCAAGTCTCATTATCAAGATCTTGACCCGAAAACATTTATAGATCAAGCAAAGGAGTTTGAGGGATATGATAAATAAACTAGATAAGGTAGCAAAAATATTGAGTGTCCTCGAACATACATATCCTTGGACAGTAATGAGATGTTCAGAACTCAATGCTTGGATAGATTCAGGTTCTATCAAGAATTGCTCACTAAACACAGCAACCCAATCCGACCAAAAAATGCATTCTTCATACATTGTGAGAAACCAGTTAAGAATGATGCGAAATGATGTATTTTTTGCGATCCGAAATTAACGCAAAGACAGAATTTGAACGTTGAATTTATTATAAGTTTTTCAGTGTTTTTCTAATCTTGTATCTAAAGTTTCAGTAATTTTGGGTAATCTTAGAATTTGTTACGAAATAATTTAGGTAACACATCTTTATTTTGGAAAAAATAGATGGAATCGCTCATGAAAAATGGTTAAGTAGAGTGTAAAAATGTTTCTGAAAATTCTCTGTATCTAGAAAAATATAATTAAATTCTCAAATTAAATTTGAGATTTTGAGCTAATTTGAATCCTTTAAGTAAAAAAGCGAGTACAAATAAATAAGTATAAACATTTTAGTGGTTATATTCTTACTAAAAATAGGTACAGTTGATCTGAATTAATGTTCAGGGGGAATTTTCATAAAAATAGCGATAACCGGAAAAGGTGGCGTTGGAAAAACAACTCTTTCAGGTACTCTGGCTCGACTACTTGCAAGGGACGGATATGAGGTTCTGGCAATAGATGCAGATCCAGATATGAACCTGGCATCTTCTCTTGGGATAGATAACCCTCCAAGGCCCCTGACAGATTTTAAAGATCTTATTCAGGAAAGGGCAGGTACTGAAGGTGGGGCTTTTGTCTACAATCCGAAAGTGGATGACATCGCATTCAAATATGGATCATTAGGGCCAGATGGAGTAAGAATGCTCGTTATGGGCACGGTGGACCGTGGAGGAAGTGGATGTATGTGTCCAGCTTCAGCATTTCTCAGGGCTCTTCTAAGGCATCTCATGCTTAAGGAAAAGAGTGCAGTAATCCTAGACATGGAAGCAGGGATCGAGCATCTTGGAAGAGGCACTACTCGAGGAATGGATCTCATGATCGTGGTAGTAGAACCAGGGGCAAGATCCCTTGAAACAGCTGAGAGAATTAAAAATCTCTCCTCCGAAATAGGGATAAAACACCTTGCTGCTGTTATCAACAAAGGAGGTTCCGAGAAAGTTAATGAAAGACTTGAAGAGTTGGGTATTGAGGTTCTTGGAGAAATACCCTTTGATCCAAAGCTGATGCAGGCAGATCTGGAAAAACGAGCTCCAATTGAGGTAGGTGGTAAAGCTGTGGATGCTATCGTAAAAATCAAGGGAAAAATTATTGAAGTAATTGAGGGTATCAGAAAAGAAAATGTAGGGGAGAAAAAGTAAGGCTGAAAACAGGCTTTCTTATTCTTCTTTCGACATTTCTGCAATTTTTGATAATGTATGCAGTTATCTTATAAACTACACTGCAATTCTTTTTTGATTTATACTTTACAGCTAACTTTTGGTTACACAATTTTTAAGATATTTGAAACTGATTTGAAGATATTATTAGGATTGTTAGACAAAGTTCCTTTTTTATACCTAAATCTTAGAAGCTTCAACTTTTTCTTGATAAGATTATCATTCGGATATATTTCAGTTGCTTTGTCAATCCATTCAATCGCTTTCTCCCATCTTCTAAGATTTTCCAGGGCTGGTCCATTCTGATAGCAATAAAACAAATATTCAGGTTTTGCTTTTAGGACTTCGTTATAAAATTTAATCAACTTTTTAACTTGTTTAATTTAATGAAGGAAAAATCCTTGAGGCACTGAATCCAAGGTTTTCAGGATCAATTTGAAGAGCTCTGCAATATAACGGTAAGATTCTCCATTGATCTTCCTTGGGACTGCTAGTCTCAATGCTGATTTCTTTTTTGGGAATGCTCCCCTGACTCTGCTTCTTCCATATTTCGTGTGGAGAAACTTCGCAGGTAAGATTCAACAACATAGTTAGAATTGATTTTTAACTCTAGAATACTTGTCAAAATATCTGTTATAAAAGGGGAACTCGTGGAATTGAGGCTTTGATAATTTGAGTTCTACATATTTAGTTCGGAGATTTCGTGGTTTGTAGTTGTTTATGCTAGCTTTTTTGAAATTGGTCCTCTCATAAAGTTTATCACCATATTGAAGAAGAGCTTTCGATTTCGTTACAGGGTTTAAAAATCAAGTAATTAGATGGCAAATTCCGTTTTCCTAATCGAAAAGATAATCTTTTATGAGTAGAAGATGTTGAACATTGGTTCTGTATATTTTTTGTGATGGGAGAGAAAGGATTCAAGTAAATTAGACTTCACAGAACTTTTGATATATTATCTAACTTTTCAAAAAAAGTAATGCTATTAAATGAATTTGGATGAAATTTCACGGTTTTTTTTCAAAACGATCAAAAAAAATCAAAAAAATTCGAAAGATACTTGTATTATAAAAATTCAATCCAGACATTCTGAATTATTATAAGAATTTCTGACCCGAGTAGCGATTTCTTCCCCCAATCTTTCAGATACATTTCCTATAAAGAGATCTATGTACTCGATTGGTACGCAGCCCAGGCTTTCTTCGTCTAATATAATGAGCCTTACAAGGTATTCAAGATCCGATTTAGATAGTAACTTTATTCTTGCCAGGAAATCGGCTGCGTTTTTCGAATAATGATTTGCCAGAGGTGGGAGAATCGAACGATAGGTCATTCCTGAGCCTGAACAAAGATACCCCTTGCACTCTGGAGCAACTGTTTTCAGGATAGCAATATCCGTTTCTGAGAGTATTCTTGGCATGATAATCACCTTTTGATGAAGAATAGATACTCTGGTATTTCAGGGATTAAATAGGACTTTGATGAACTCCAATTTAGGGCGTTTGGCCATAATAACTCTCTACATTTTATTGAAATTGGAGTTATTTAGAAATTTTCTGTGATCTTATTGCAGAGATTTCGCTGAACAAAAGATGATTTTGCTTTTCTGCTATTTATAGTCCTCGCAGTAAAAATTAACACTTCCAAAAATTAGAAAAATGGATTTATAGCAAAGAGATATATTTCTTTATTAAACTTGAATACAAAATTGACCCACAGAAGAACGAAAAATGAAAGTTGACTCAAAAGTGGTAATCCAAATTGCTGACCTAAATTAAATTAAAAATAAGATAATAAGATTGATGGGTAAAAATTGTGAAAATAATCTTTTTGAGGAAAGATCTGTAATGTAATGAGTAGTCTTCGTTTTCCTGCGGTCCTGGGCGAGCTTTTTGGCGGCATCATTCTCGGTCCGACGGTTTTTGGATGGCTTAGTCCAAGTACTTATCGATGGTTATTTCCAGCATCTGGTGCTATTTTTGAGGGCAGAGATGCACTAATCAAAATTTGCATTCTTTTCTTTTTATTCATTGCAGGTCTGCAAATGAACCTAAAGCTCGTTAGGAACAGCGGCATTCACATAGCGTGGGCTAGCTTAATGGATGTATTGTTACCGTTTACACTTGGCTTCTGTATGGTCGTCATGTTTCCGAATATGTGGGGGATATTTTAAGGGGGAAACATTTTTTTTCGCGATGTTCATGGGAACAGCGTTGTCAATATCAGCTCTCCCGGTTATTGCTAGAACTCTCATGGACCTAGACTTGCTGAATACAGATATGGGGATGATAATTATTGGGTCAGCAACAGTAAATGATCTGGTAGGATGGTCTTTATTTGCTTTTTATTCTGAGCAATTTCGCGCCTAATAGTATCATTAATATTTCTCCTTACATGACTTTCATTCTAGTGCTTTTGCTGTTTGTTTTCATGCTCACTATAGGTCGTGTTCTGGCTCAGATAGCTCTTACATGGCTCAGGTCACATATGCCCTGGCCAGGGACCTTCCTTGGAATAACGACAATCCTTATATTGTTGACTTCAGCTTTTGTGGAAGCTATCGAGATACATGCTGTTTTTGGCGCTTTTTTGATAGGTCTTGCATTCTCCCAGATCCTAGAGAAACGGGATGAGGCACATGAGATAGTCTATCAGTTCGCCATGTATTTTTTTGCCCCACTCTACTTTGTTTCAATTGGTCTACAGGCTAATTTCGTGGCATCTTTTGACCCGATTCTTGTGCTGGTAGTTCTTTTAGTTGCATGTATAGGTAAGGTGCTCGGTGTGATGTTTGGCCTATGTGTGAGCAAGATGCCGTGGAGGCAGTCTGCCGTAATAGGTTTTGCTTTGAACTCAAGAGGAGCAATGGATATGATATTAGCTACTGTTGCCAGGAATGTGGGACTGATCAATGACCGCTTGTTTGTGGCTTTGGTTATCATGGCACTGGTTACATCCATCTAAGCGGCCTGATAATTAAGACATTAAATGCTTTTGATCTTTCTATGGCTTAAACACTATAAAATTTCTCGATAATAGATGCATATTTTTCATTTTTGGTTTTAGTTTGCTCTGATTTTGGATTATCAAAGGCCTCAAAGACCGTAAATGACAGCAATCTTTAATCCCAAAAGGTTGCTGTCATGATCCGTGTGGCTGTAATACTTTTCTTGCATTTAATCTGCATGTAATCGGTAGAAAATGGTATATTTCTCTAAACTATAGAACAATCAAATTATCAAAAACGTATACAAAAATTCTAAAATTTTTATTTTTACAGTGGAAATGAAGTGGAAATCAAATACTGTAAACATTGTAATTTAATCAAAAAAGATCAAAGGGGCTATAGCAGATTTTACTGATAATTATGCACGTTGCCAATCATAATAGGTCACTTAGATATTTCAGATATTTTTTGCCGCAAAATGTAGGTTTTAATATTATCAATGAGCATTGTATAGCGTCAGTTCACAATTGTGACTCAGCATTGCTACTAGGATGAAAGAAATGCTACGCAATGGACTTTGGATCCATTTCATCCTGATACGATTCTGATCTATGGCTTAAAAGTTTTCTCACGTGGCTCAAAAGTATCTACCCTCTTTGTGCATACAAAATTATTAGAATAGAAGAAAACATTTGGAAGAAACTTTTGTATATAAGCTGAAAACTTGTGAATCGATCTCAAAATAAATCCCCAGTTTAGTGGGAAATCTTAAATCAATAGATGTATTCAAAAGATAGATGTGTTAAAAATTCAAAGGACAGGCTTTTGAACATTTTTGAATTGTATTAATTGCATTCAATCTAATTGCATTAATTGCATTTAATCGCATCATTACTGAGTCAATGAGCCTAAAAAGGAAGTTCAAATGTAAAGGAGGTTCAAATAAAGGAGGTTTAAATCTAAATGATAATAGCAAATTGAAGTTTCATGATTCTAAAGCATATTTTGTCAGTCACAAATGTGGCTTAATTCATAAAGTATGGAAACATCGATCGTGTATGGTATCTAAATAGACTCAATTTTGTTCTTATCTCTAACAACTTCTTAAATATTTGCAATATTAGATTTGAACAAAATAATATTATTTGAAGTAATCTAATTTATATAATACATTTTCTGCAGAAATTCACAATTCACAATATGGTAATAGATTAAAAACTCATACAATCCCAAATAAAAAGGATTGAAAAAATTCGCAAATAGATAATGATTGTGGATAATCGGATATTCTTTGAACATGCTTCATTACTCCTTTCATGTGTGTTAACAAAACAAAATTTGAAAATGTCTGCAGTATAATTAAATGTCTTTGGAATCTCAGCAGAAGATTGGGCATTAATCAATGGCTTAAAATTATAAATGAACGCTGAGAATGAATGCTAAGATGGCGGAAAGGCTATGCAGTGGACTGCAGATCCATTTCATCCCGGTTCGATTCCGGGTCTTAGCTTAGAGGTTTTCTCTGGACATAAAAATACAGAAAGCACCGAGATGTTTTTGTTTTTATAAACTGCCCAGAATCCCTATAAAAACTCCAAAAAGTCGAACCAAAATAGAAAAAACGGGTCAAATACAGAAATTCGAGGAACAGATTTTAACAGGATTCTCACGAAGAAAAAAATTATAGTAAATCGAAATCCTCTACAGTTCTTTATATATTACCTTAACACTTTGCATGGTCACAGAAGAAATTACATAATTATTATTTTACTGAATAAATATTGATTAATTTTCAAGTAGTGACAAATGATAGCTGTAAACAGTTTGGGTACTATGGTAGTTAGTTAATGTCTAAACCACAAGACTTGTTTACTATTTTTGCCTATTTCAAATCACCAATTTATCGGGCTGGGAAATTGTCTAAAGGGCAATTTGACATCCATGATTCAAATTCATATTTTAGCCTTCGATGACAATTCACTGATTAGTTTGGATGCAGTTTCCGAAATTTCTCGCTAGATCGATATAACTCTAAAAAATGTACTCAAAAAGTCACAAAATAGTTTAGCAGAGGTTATGCATAATTTCCAGTTTAGTAACTTTACAATAATTGAATTTTCTAGAGGCTATTACAAAAAATGGACTTAAGATGTAAGGATGAAGTTTTTTCTTGTAAAATATTAGAAAAAGTTGTAAATGAATAGAAAAGTCATTTGGGAATCAGCAAATTATATTAATACTATCTTCATAAATAAGTTTAAGTATAGCTTTAGAACATATATCTATTTTAAAAAATAAAATATAAATTTAAAATAGTTTTAAAGTGGTACTTTAAGCTGGAAGTTAATAATATTTTGATAGAAAATGTGGAAAAGCCTGGAAAAAAAGTAAATGTTTCCTGGTAGAATAGTAAATTTAAGAGGTCAATTTTTTAACTTGCTTACAAATATTACAAAAATAATTTATATAAATTGGCTGCTGCTGGCGATCAAATACTTTCACTTCGCTTTCCAAATCATTATATTATGTGCCATATCACCTTAATGCGCCTCTCTATATATTTATCAATACCAAGAGGCTTGAGGTAGAACAATGAGACAAAGTGCAGAATCTATTAGAGGTCGATTTTTAAAGCTTGGCATCGATGTGCCAATTGAGGACATTGAAAGCAGACTCGAAGAACTGGTTACGAACTTTAAAGTTCCATCCAATGAAGCCCAGCGTAGCGTGACTAATTATTTTTTGAAAAAATATTCTATTCCCAAGAATGAGTTTTATGTGAGACAAGCTGAACCCCAACTTACCAAGATTACAGATCTCTCCGAGAATGGGCAATGGGCAAACCTTAAGGCAAAGGTTATCCAGCTATGGGAAAACACTCACGATTCCATATCTCAGGTCGGGCTCCTGGGGGATGAAACAGGAATTGTAAAGTTCACTGGATGGAAAAATGCTGAATTGCCTAAGCTTGAGCAGGGGGAGAGTTACTTATTCAGGAGCATTGTCGTTGGTGAGTATAATGGCAGGTTTCAGGTCCAGCTTAACAGAAACAGTTCAGTAGAAAAGCTAGCTGAAGTCATTGATGTGGTAGGCGGTGATTTCACACCAATTGCAAGGGAGTCCGAACTTAAAAACATTTCCGACCTTGTAGGGGGCCAGTGGGCTACAGTCAAAGGAAAAGTAATTCAACTCTGGGAGAACTCCCACGAATCGATTGAACAAGCAGGACTTCTAGGAGATCCTACCGGTGTTATCAAATTTACTAATTGGGCTAGTTCCGAAATTCCATACATGGAAGAAGGCAAAAGTTATGTTTTGAAAAATGTATTTGTCAATGAATGGGGCGGTAAGTCTCAGATTCAGCTTAGCAGGTCAAGTTCAGTAGAAGAGCTTGATGAAGATATCACAGTTGGTACATCTACTCTTACTTATTTCGGAGCAATGGTTGATATTCAGACTGGTTCAGGTCTTATAAAACGCTGTCCTGAGTGCAAAAGGGCCCTTGTAAAGGGTGCCTGTGCAGAGCATGGGAAAGTTAAAGGAGAGTATGATCTAAGGATAAAAGCTGTTCTGGATTCTGGAGCCTCAACTCAAGATATCCTAATTAACCGAGAACTTACCGAAGAGCTCGTTGGGATTTCTCTAGATAGTGCAATTGCAATGGCTGCAGATGCTCTTGATCCCGGGGTTGTGCTGGATAAATTGAAACATGAGCTGTTAGGCAGATACTATACTGTCAATGGGCACAAGTTTGATCGTTACATCCTTGCGAATTCGATTACTCAAAGTACCTCTCTAGATAGGGAGCTGATTGAGGAAATGTTTGCTGAATTGGAGGTGGATTAAATGACAGGCTTTTATAGGGAAGTGGCTCGCAGGGTATTTTCTCAGGAGCTGAAAGATTCTAACTTGGCTTCGAGGGACGAGAACGATCAGTATGCTCCTCAGTACGTTCTGACTCCAACAGGAGCTAAAGTAAATCGCATCTTCCTTGTCGGCACACTTATCGAAAAAGAAGATATTGGAACTGATTCTGAATACTGGAGGGGTAGAATTTCAGATCCTACCGGCTCCTTTTTGGTCTATGCCGGACAGTACCAGCCCGAAGCATCTCAGTTCCTTGCTGACTGTGAACTGCCCGCTTTTGTGGCAGTTGTGGGCAAAACCAGTACCTACACTACAGATGACGGAAATGTCCTGACATCCATCCGCCCCGAATCCATTCAACAGGTAAACGAGCTTACTCGCGACCTCTGGGTGCTAGACACTGCGAAGCAGACTCTTGAGAGAATAAGAGCAGTTGAGGCAGAAGAAGATCCAAACTCAAAACTTGCAAAAGAACACTATTTTACTAAAACTGACTTTTACCGTGCAATGGTTAAAAAGGCTCTTGAGTCCCTAAAAGAAAGTAAGTATTAATCATATGGCAGCCGAACTTAGGTGAGAAATACCCCTAATTTTCCCCAAATTTTGATATTTCTTTTCCCATTACTTTGGGAGTCTGAGGTCATGAATACCTCATATTTTGGGTAGGGGATGAAGTGAACTATTGCATCTTTATGTTTTTATTTAATTCTCAAAATCGCTTCTTTGTAAAATGAGTTTGTTTTTGGCACCATTGTAAGGAATGGTGTCAATTATCCCTGACAGGGATGTTATATAGGTTGGAATAAAACATCTTAAGATACGGGCATGGTTAGTATCACTTGTCACATAGTGTTGGTGCATGATTGTCGATACTATATATTCTAGATGATTTCGATTTGCCTCTAGTTTATTTTTTTGGGGAAATCTTTTTTGTTTTCTGTCTAAAATATATAGACCTTATGAGGTTTAATTGGGTAAAGAAGAATTAAGCATTTAAACCGACATTGTGCAGATGTGTACATAAGTAAAATTTGTTTGCCTATTTGTCTACTATTATGATTGAGAGTCATATTGATTTTTAAGTTACTGTCACTGCATAAGTCTTATGGGATTAAATGATTTAAGTATGTATTTAATTCTCACTTACCTTTGGAAGTATTGGCATCTCTCTCACAGAGATGGTTTTTGTTCCTCCCTCCAAACATTTATGTGCAAGCTTTTAGGTTCCTTTTTGGCGATCTCCAAATTCGAGACTTTTTAATATTCTATTTTTATCGAGAAAATTCAATTATTCCCTAATTCTGCGACTTCAATACATATCAAAGGATCAAAAATTAATAAAAAGTCTATCAAATTTCTTCCCAGAAGAAGATTTTTTGCATTGATTCTTTCATTTCCATCATTTTTTCTTTCTCCCGAGTCACGGCAAATTATGGCTTTGAAGCATTAATCCTATTAAATCATTATTTGAAAAGCAATATTCTCCCTCGATATTCACGGAATTAGGAAGTTCTCCAAATTTATTTTTCAAAAGGAGATCTCCTATTTCCTCCTGCATAACGTGGCTAATTCCAAGAATTGAGGCCGTAAGTCTGGGATTTACATCCACCACATATGGAAGGTCAGCAAGTACTATATCTACTCCCACGTACCCAAAACATCCCAAGCATTCTACTGTGGAGATTGCAGTTTCATTGAGTTCTTCTATCCTGGGAGTCCTATATGGAGTCCGACTTCCATTGTATTTTATGGAGAAAACTTCTTTTTTTTCTCCCTCTTCTCTGATTTCGCTTTTTTTCTGGCCAAACTCTATTAACTGGAGATTTACAGTGAGTGGAAGAGGCTTTTTGCCTGCGATAAGGCTGACGCTAATATGCTTCCCGTCAATATATTCAGTTGCAATGAACTTTTCACTATTCTCAAATTTCGTGACAAGATAAGTTGCCTCCGCTCCGCAGCCAAATCTGGGTTTTGTAACATATTTTTTCCCTCCTTCAGCTTTTTTCACGATCTTAGGAGTCTTAATTCCGGCTTTTTTCAGGATTTTTGTGCAAACAAGTTTATCTGCACAATAGGCTGTCGATTTTGGTGAGCATCCAAGATTTACAGTGTTTTCTTCAAGAATTTTGTTCAGTTCTGGAAGCATACAGTCTGGGGCAATAACTAGACCAGCGTCGCAATCCTGGGCTTTTTTCTCAATTATCTGCCTGAAGTTTTGTGCTGTGGAATTAATAACCGTGCCTTTTCCTGTTTTTATGCCTGCTGAAGGATAATACACTTCATGCCCCAAGCTGACAAAGCTTTCTGCGAGGGTTTTTAGCATAGCTACTCCCTCGGGGATCAGGGACTTTTTAACATTCGTGCCGACAGCGAATTCTGCAATGAGGATATTCATTGAAAAGGAAAGATCAACTCTTTATATTTTACTTTTTTCCTGTGAGATTAGGCTGAAAGTGATGAACAAAATAACTAAATGAAGTGTACTTAGTGAAGGTTTATATATTTTTATATAGTTTATAGTATGAGGTTAAATGTGTAGGGTATATAGGCGGCTGGTACTATAAACAGCAAAGATTCCAATTTTCAGTCCATATTTGGAAACCCTTTCGCGAAAACCCTTTCTGTTGCGGTTTTCATGGGTATATTTCTTGTTGACCTGGGTCTAGGGCTATTTGCTATTTTTCTTAATAAAGCAAGTCCATTTCCTCCAGCAATCGTACTTTTGGTCTTCTCAGTGATGTTTATTGCAGGAATGGTTTTTTTCGAAAAGTATGGTTTAAACACTCTTTATTCTATTATCGGAGGAGCTCTTGCAGGTTTTGGTCTTTGCTTTTTGGTTGTATTATTTGTGGGAGGCTTGCAGTTTACTTTAGGAGGAGGGATCTCTATCATTGGGTGGAACCAGGTACTTTCTGCTGTCGCAGTTTCTATGGTTATAAGCATCATTATGCTTAGAGCACTTCCATATAAACTTCAAAAATACTTCCAATGATTTTTCTTTTTTTCTTTTTTGAAATTGTATACATCTAAATTAGACAAAAATTATTTATAGAACTACAAACAATCACATTTCAGGATGAGCGTAACCGTTACAATTAATAGGATGGGGATCGATTGATGAAGGTAATGGATAAAGAAGAAAAAACTGATCCTACAGAAGATACCCAGATTGGGGCTGAAAGTTCCGGATCCTGTAATTCTGGTTCTTCGGCAGCAAAGACGAATGATCTAAAGGACAACATCGAACAGATTTCTGTTGATTTGGGGGCTGAAAAGGCCTCTGAGGTTGCTTGCCGGGAAGAAAATGAAATCCTCAAGGATCAGCTTTTTCGGCTTGCAGCAGATTTTGACAATTTCAGAAAACGGATCTCACGCCAGATGGAGGAAAATCGAAAATTTGCAATTGAGCAGTTGCTTCTTGATTTAGTTGAAATTACAGATAATTTCGATCGCGCTTTGAATTCTGCAAAGACTGCCGTGGATATGAACTCGATTATCAGTGGAATAGAACAACTTTCAAAGCAGTTTATTACAATTCTTGAAAAATACGGGCTTCAGAGAATTGAATGCAAAAGAAGCAGTGAGTTTGACCCTCACAAGCATGAGGCGATTCAACATGTTGAGACCTCTGAAGTACCATGCAATACGGTAGTAGAAGTTCACAGACACGGATATGCTCTTGATTCAAAAGTTATCAGACCTACAATGGTTTCAGTAGCAAAAGAGCCAGAAGAGTCCGAAAAATAAAATGACCAGGAAAGAATTAGTCTTTCCATAAATATTTCTTCGGCCTAATATGATCTTGTTTAGATATACGTTTCATACAGAAGATAATTAATTACTTAATATTTATACTGGAATTTAGAGATAAATTTGGAAAGTCTTTATTTGTTATTGGTCGTCTGATTTATTAAAGTCGCAGAATCTGGAAAATAGTAATAAATTTTTTCAGAAATGGAAGCTAAAAAAAGTCTATTAACCTTGTTTAAAAATATCCAAATTAGAATGGCAAAATATTCATTGAATATGATTATATATTCAATTCAACTAAATAATTTTACTTAATTAAATAATCTGGTTTAATTGAGTAATTTGGCTTAACGAATTCAGAAAATAATTTAAAATTAACTCTTACATTAAACAATTTGACTTAAACTTGACTAAACTTAATAGTTATCTAACTTAGTCGTTATCTAAATAATTTGATTAACGATCAATTTTGAGGAGACTAACATGGCAAAAATATTGGGCATTGACCTTGGTACTACTAATTCATGCATGGCAATAATGGAAGGTGGAGAAGCTGTTGTGATTCCGAATGCTGAAGGTGGCAGAACAACTCCTTCAGTAGTAGGATTTTCTAAAAAAGGGGAGAAACTTGTAGGTCAGGTTGCAAAGAGACAGGCTGTTTCAAATCCTGAAAACACTGTATATTCCATTAAAAGGCATATGGGAGACGCCAATTACAAGGTAACCCTACATGGAAAACAATATAAGCCTCAGGAAATCTCAGCGATGATACTCCAGAAGCTTAAATCAGATGCAGAAGCTTATCTTGGAGAGAAGATCACGCAGGCTGTTATCACGGTTCCCGCATATTTCAATGATTCACAAAGACAAGCGACAAAGGATGCAGGAGAAATCGCAGGGCTTGAAGTTATGCGAATAATCAACGAACCAACTTCTGCATCCCTTGCATATGGACTCGACAAGGGGGCTATTGAACAAACGATTTTTGTTTATGATCTTGGAGGCGGAACTTTTGATGTGTCCATTCTTGAACTCGGAGGGGGGGTCTTTGAGGTAAAGTCTACGAGCGGCGATACTCACCTAGGAGGAGATGACTTCGACCAGCGCATTGTTAATCACCTACTTGCCGAATTCAGGAAAACGGAAGGAATTGACCTTTCAAAGGATAAGTCTGTGCTCCAGCGCTTGACGGATGCTGCAGAAAAAGCCAAGATTGAACTCTCTGGAGTTGCAAGTACCAATATCAATCTTCCCTTCCTTACAGTCGGCCCGGATGGGGAACCAAAACACCTGGATGTCGATCTAACCAGAGCCCAGTTCCAGAAAATGACCGAAGACCTCCTTGAAAAAACTCTAGTTTCGATGCGCCAGGCTCTTAGCGACGCAAAGCTGACTCCCAATGATCTTGCCAAAGTGATTTTGGTTGGAGGTGCAACAAGGATGCCTGCTGTAGTCGAGCTTGTGGAGAATTTTACAGGCAAAAAACCCTACAAGAACATTAACCCTGATGAGGCTGTTGCAATAGGAGCAGCGATTCAGGCTGGTGTGCTCGGTGGCGAAGTCAAAGATATCCTGCTTCTTGACGTAACTCCCCTTTCTTTAGGAATTGAGACTCTTGGAGGGATATCTACTCCATTGATCCAAAGAAATACAACAATTCCCACCAAGAAAAGCCAGATATTCTCAACTGCAGCTGATAATCAGCCCTCAGTAGAAATTCATATTCTTCAGGGAGAAAGAGGAATTGCTTCTGAGAACAAGACCCTCGGAAGCTTCATTCTTAGTGGCATTCCTCCTGCTCCAAGAGGCATCCCGCAGATTGAAGTCACTTTTGATATCGATGCAAATGGAATCCTGCATGTGAGTGCAAAGGATCTGGGGACCGGCAAGGAGCAGTCTATTTCTATCCAAAAGCCTGGTGGGCTTACAGACTCTGAAATCGAGCGTATGATCAAAGATGCAGAATTGCATGCTGATGAAGATAGAAAGCGTAAGGAAGAAGTCGAGACTAGAAACAATGCTGAAGCCCTAGTCAATGCTTCGGAAAAGACTTTGAAAGATGCTAAAGACATAGCTACAGAAGACCAGAAGTCAAAGGCAAATGCTGCAATAGAAGATCTTAAAAAAGCTCTTGAAGACAAGGACATCGAAGCTATTAAGGCAAAAACTGAAACTCTTCAAGAAGCTGTGTACCCAATTTCCACGGCGCTTTACCAAAAAGCTCAGGAACAATCTCAACAAGCAGCAGGCGGAGAAAAAACTGCCGATGTAAAAAATCCTGATGATACTGTCGTTGATGCCGATTATGAGGTAGTTGACGACGAAAAGCATAAATAAACAGAGAAGAATTTACCGTGATTGCAGGCCTGGAGATTCACAGGCCTGGCTGGAATTTGTTTGCAAATTTTGAATCCTTAATTTTTAAAAATTACAGGGAATCCTGATGGCTACGACACGTGATTACTACGAAATTCTCGGATTGTCTAAAGACGCCTCAGTTGAGAATATAAAGAAGACTTATCGAAAACTTGCACTGAAATATCATCCTGACAGGAACAAGGAACCTAGGGCTGAAGAAAAGTTTAAAGAAATTTCTGAGGCTTATGCAGTTCTTTCAGACCCTGAGAAACGAGCTCAATACGATCGTTTTGGGCACGCTGGGATAGATGGGCAATACAGTTCAGAAGATATATTCCGGGGTGCAGATTTTAGTGGATTTGGGGATATTTTTGAAATGTTTTTCGGAGGCCGTAGTAGAGGTCCTATGGGTCCAAGGAAAGGATCTGATCTCCAATATGATTTTTATATTACCTTTGAAGAGGCTGCTTTTGGGATCCACAAGGATATTGATATACAACGGACTGAAAGATGTTCAACTTGTCATGGGACTGGAGCAAGAGAGGGTACAAGCCCAAAACGATGTTCCACGTGCGGTGGGACAGGTCAGGTCCGCACTACTCGCTCCGGCTTGGGTATGCAGTTTGTAAGCACCAATACATGTAGTACCTGTCATGGCAGGGGACAGATTATTGAGTCTCCTTGCTCCATTTGCAAAGGGGCAGGTAGAGTTAGAAATAAGAGGAAGATAACAGTAAACGTGCCTGCAGGAGCAGATTCAGGAATGATCCTCAGGCTTAGTGGGGAAGGCGATGCAGGAGAACCAGGTGCACCAGCTGGTGATCTTTATGTTATCATCCATTTAATGGAACACAGGTATTTCAAGCGGGTCGATTATGATGTAATTTCCGAACTTCCAATCTCCTTTTCCCAGGTTGCACTCGGAGGGGATGTGATGGTCGATACCCTTTATGGTAAGGTTAAAATGAATATCCCTCCAGGAACTCAAACTCATTCTGTTTTCAGGCTTAAAGACAAGGGAATCCAGCATATGCAAGGGCATGGAAGAGGTGATCAGCTCGTCAGAGTTATAATCAAAACTCCCAACAGACTTACTTCTGAACAGAAAGAACTTCTCCGTCAGTTTGAATACCTGAGCGAGGGTAAAAAATCCGATGGAAGTGAAAGAGACCCTAATGAAGGATCAAAAGAGAAACAAAAGAAAACCAAGGGTCTTTTTGAGAAAGTAAAGGATGCATTTGAAGGTTAAAAGCAGCTTCAAATTGCACTTCAATCTTTTTGGAAGACATTATTTCTTATATGCAATTTCTATCGTGTTTTCACAGTTGTGTTGCTGGGATCAAAATTTTGCTGACTATAGAATGAAAAACTGATGGAATATTACTATCAAAAAGAGTCTTTTTAATTATTACTGATCCATTTTCTTAATATGACAGTAGTTGATATTCAATCTAACCTCTAATGAATAATTCAACATCCTGTGTAAAAAATTTACACAAATATAAAATTTGTTTGCCTAGTTGGTCACTATTATTCTTTAAAAGTTAGGTAACTATTCCGATTGGGCTAAAGAATATTAATAGCCATCTTTATTGGATTCAATGACAAATTTATGTGGGCTGATTTACTTAACTCTCGGCTATATTAGCTTAGCTATCAGGGTGATCTTATGATCGCAGGTGAAGATATGCCTGTAGCCCGCTGAAAAGTCTAATTTAAGGTACTAAATACATAGTTATTATAATTAGATTTTATTTAGGATACATTTTTTGCATAATACTAAATAGTATTAATTTAATATAAATAGTAAATCAATTATAGAAGTCTGTTCTTGTAAATGGCTTTCTATTGTTCCTTGAGGCTGTGATGAAGGCTGCAAGGGAGAGTTACATCCCTACATCATAGAGGTCCTGGCGCATAAAAATAGTCTTTTTCTTTTACAGAAATGCTCTAGTTTATAGATTTTGCATTGGTTTCGAAGAAATTAAAAGCTGTTTTTATTGATTCTTTTGCCTAAGAATGTGAAGTCAGTGCATATTACCTTAGTACTTATTTTTTAGGACTAACCCATTATGAAGTTGATGGATAAGACTACTCAACTTTTCACGAAACCTGCCTTGAAAATGATGAAAATTGTCAACATCAATACTCAATTTATACGTTGTCAACCATAAATTTTGGCATTTATGGAGACTGCAAACATATCGATGGTATTTCCGCAATCAAAATTAAATGTGGTCACGCAAAAGATAATAGAGATTACTTGAACTTTTTGGACTTGAAATAATAACAAATCAGTATGAACTCTTACTATTCTCAAGTGCTTTTTTCGGTGATGAATTTATTTTCATTCACTCCATTTCTTAAGGTATGCTATTATCGGAAGAATTTATTTTCGATTACATTTGCGATATTAGGGATCGTCCAGTTTAATTTTAATAATCCCTTTCGAGTTTTTTGTTTTTCTCTTGTTTTATATATGTCCTTCGATAGTTTCACGGTGATACCTCCCGAAACTATTACTGTGACAATCATTTGTAGGTATTGCATTAACAACATGTTACCATTCCTGATTCGGGTTAAAGAGGAAGAGATAGTATGCATAGACTAGCTGAGCAATAGTAAACCATGCATACAGCAATTGCGGGATAAATGTCAATCTTACAATATAGTCCCATTTTTTAGGATTTTGTACGTATCGCAGTGTATAGATGCAGTCTACGTACATTACACACATTACAAGAATGAACATCATATTCAAATGATAGACACCTCTTATAATGTCTTCTAAGGTATAATCTAGCAAAATACCCTGGATCGACAACATAATCCAGAATAATACGGTGTTAAGGATATCTTTTCTGGTGCTTCTATTCCAGCCATGTTCCCATAAGGTGTCAATTCCACCACGAAGCCAGCGAACCCGCTGTTTCCACAAATCTGCTAGCTTTAATGGAACATCTGTCCAGGCATACATCCCAAAACCTGCAGCAATATGGTAACCTAGTTCTTTCAAAGTCACCGTCAGCTCATAGTCTTCGGTGATGTTATGAACATCGTATACAGTACAATCCGGTTTCCCAGCAGTTCTACGTCTTGCCATAACTGCTTTTATCGCTTCGATCTTGTACACTGTGCACATACCGTGCGCGACTTTAATACTTGTGCCCTGTCCAATTCGACTCCGATCGAATTCTGCATATTCTACATACTGCCAGTGATATATTAGCTTTTCAAAAAATCCGCGAGTCACCTGTTTGACTACACCGGCACGGGAGCACACAGCACCGAGTAGAGGATCTAGCTGAAATTCTATTAGTGCTTGTTCAACCAGATCTGAAGCTATGACTGTATCACCATCAACTGATAATACATAATCATACGGTTCCAGATCGATGGTTTGATATGCAGTATTCAATGCCCCAGATTTCTTAAATTTATTACCCACAGTTTCTATCAAACTGATGTGGTTATTAGTAGCAGCTATATTTTTTACTATTTTCGGCGTGTCATCTGTGCTATTATCATTGATGACAACAACATCGACAGTGTGCGTTTGCGAGAGAAGTGATTCAATTGTAGAACGGATTACTTTTTCCTCATTATGTGCTGGCACAAAAGCGATGACATTTGTTGTCATTTCATCATCCCCAAAGACTATCAAATATTTATATTTATACTAACTTATTATCCCATTATCTATGCTATCATCATTGATGACAACAACATCAACCTTGTGCGTTTGCGGAAGAAGTGATTCAATTGTTGAACGGATTCTTTTAGCTTCATTATGTGTTAGCACAAATGCGATGACATTTATTGTCATTTCATCAGCTCCAAAGACTATCAAATATTTATATTTATGCTAACTTATTATCCTGTTATCTATGCTATCCTCATTGATGACAACAACATCTACCTTGTACATTTGCGGAAGAAGTGATTCGATTATTGCAACGGATTCTTTTAGCCTCACTATGCCCTGGTGCAAACGCGGTGATATTTATTATCATTTTATCATTCAAATAGACAATTATTTGTATATAGTCTATTTTATCATCATTTTTTCCTCTATAAAAAAATCA
Source organism: uncultured Methanosarcinaceae archaeon (assembly GCA_963733675.1). Classification (GTDB taxonomy): domain Archaea; phylum Halobacteriota; class Methanosarcinia; order Methanosarcinales; family Methanosarcinaceae; genus Methanosarcina. The sequence goes on from CAVTET010000003.1 coordinate 574,610, forward strand.
GTTTAATTTTCATCATATTGTTACTATTCAGAATGAACAAAACACGATCGATAATCCTCTTTATAAAGATTTGGTGAGCAAATCTCGCTGGTTTTTCCCGTTAACTGTAAGCTATTGACCATTTTTTTATTTCTCCATTGATTAGTAATCTAAAGTTTTATTGCATCAAATTGGATATATGTCAACTGATTTTTGTAGGCTGAATAGTTGTATCATATTTTTCTTGTCTAAAGTTCAATTTTTTCTTTAAATTATATTAATTTCTTATTACTATTGAGTAATAAGTAATATATAAACTACTAATGATATACAAGTAAATAAATCTAATTATTTATAACCAGTTATTATAAAATATTAATGGATTATCTGATAACTTGCTTGAATATTATTCCTCATTTTCTGAAAGGTTTGATATGATTTGATTGTTTAATCATTATATGGATCATGATAGCATAGATAAATTCTTGACTGGATTTTGATAATCTTTTATCTGCAATAATTATTTATATGCTATTTATAAGCATATGGCACAATTTAGGGATTTATCGAAATACTCTTTGTTCAAACGGCGACAAAGACCAAGACATCCAAATTTACGTTCTACTATCAGAGATGAGACAATACTTGAAAATATTTAACTTTATCATTACGCTTTACTATTTCCAATACCGAATCACAAACTATAGTCCTCATTTTAAATAATGCGACATTTTATATGTAAACTTATGCTTTTCACAATATTTATTCAGTTCTTAATTTAATATTTTAATTTTGTTTGAATTATTCTTTGACATTAACATTTCACTTGTCGTTTTTTGATTTTTAGACATCTTGATTTATTTGAATCCCAATAAAAATTACTATCAAGTGGTGATGATTAGATGATTAGGGTTCAGGAATATTTTGAACTCAGCTATAATTCGATTGTGAATGCCTGGTTAGCTTTTCTAATCTAGGTCTACAAATTATTTTCCTAATCTAAATAGTTAACAATTTGTCTAATTCGTGAATCTGAATAAAGTATTTTAAATTTTTCTTTGACAAATTGAATTACATCTTTTTTTGCCAACAACGGTAATCAACATCATATGCTTGTGTTGGCTCTGAAAGTGCTGTCCTTAACTCAGAAAGTTGTTTTGCTTTTAAAGATACTTTATTCCTAAACATTTTTGCATTTAAGGCTGAATAAACCTTTTTTCCCAACATGCTTTATCCATCGATAAACTGTGAGCAATATGCTGAAAAATCTTCTACAACTTTCGTTTGCTTCAAGCCATTTTTACCAATAATAAGGATTAGATCTCATATGTTCTTTTTTGTCGCAGAAACAATGGTTTTCTTAGTAGTATCATCCGTAGAAAACATTTTCAAGCTTATAATTGTACTAATATACTAATATCTAATATAATAATTTTGCAGTATATATAAAGGTGACTATACTTTGACCCCGTCAACAAGTTTACTGGCAACCAGAATCATACAAGATAATATGAAATCTGGAAAATGTCCTACTTTTTTCAGAACAAATTTAATTCTATCTTGATCTCGGTATTCGCAGAATGAACTACAACCATCATCACCTATTTGCATCTACTATAATTTGACACTTTTACCTTTTTACTTTCTTACCTTAATTTCCCAGTGTAAATTTATTTTTGAATGAAATCTCATTTTTTTGGAAAAAAATCCTTTTACAACCTTCTGAGATTAGATCCGAATTTGGGAAAATAAAAATCAAGGGGCAGAAAATTATGTGTTAAATGGATAATAGAAGTGGGTCCAAAATTTGTTGCCCTAATATTTTTCTTTCATTCTTCTAAAAAATGAAAATTCCCTTCAAACCTAAAAATAAAAATGGAGAATCAGGGTTTTTATCAGTATTATGACCGCAAATTTCAGATGTATCGGTGGTTTTAATTCCTAGACTGTATAGGAAAATTTAATAAAGATGGTTCTCTGTCATATTTAATTCTTGTTCAGTTCTCAGTACAGTATTTATCTGTTCCAAAATTTCTTCAAGCTATAATAATGGGTATTCAGAAGATAATTGTTGATAACTGCATAGAAGAGGAGATCCGGGGACAATTGCAAAGCCAATTTAATTGCCTTGGTTCGGAAGTGAAAAAGGAAAATGATTTAGAACACTACTTTTATACATTCTGATTTTGGAGATGCAAAAGAGGATAAACCTCGAGAAACGAAGCAAAAATATGAAGAATTAGAGATGTAACCTGGTCAAAAAAAGTTAAAAGTCTCACTTTGGATACAAACTGAATAGTATAAGAGATCGGGATTATAAGTTGATTAGAAAATTCGAAACAACGACTTTATCATTTAAAGATTCTCAGATAGATTTGTCCGAACAAAATGAAGTGGTTTCCAGAGACAAAGGATACTTTGGAGCAAAGCCAAAAGGGTTTGATGCAACAATTAAAAGAGCAGTAAAATTCCCTATTGGAATGAGTGATTTTTTTAAGAAACAAGCGAATTAGCTCAATAAAATGCTCAAAATGAAAGAGTGTATATAGTAACTAAAAAAATATTAACGGCAGAAAAAGTTTTTGTCACTAATGTTCAAAGAGTGAACCTGAAGTTATTGTATAAGACTTTTTGTTATAATAGCTATCAGTTGATGAAATTGGGACTAAAAGAATAATGAACCAGAATAGAAATAACCGGGTCAAATACAAAATTCACGAGAAAAATTTGTACAGGATTCTCGTGAGGCAATTAATGAAGAGGTAAGTTCGAATCTTCTATAGTGTAAAAAGGTATAAAGCCAGAAAAAATAAGCTGATATCCCATGCATCCGAAAACCCTGCAAATCCTTAAAACATTTGAAAAAATTAATTCAATCCCTCGATGCTCAAAATACGAAGAAAAGCTTTCAATCTGGCTGCAGGAATGGAGTAGATCAAGAGGGTTTGAGATGAAAGCTGATTCCTGTAACAATGTGCTTATAAGAGTCACTCCAACTAAGAGCTATGAGAACTCTCCTACAGTTATTCTGCAGGGGCACATGGATATGGTTTGTGAGAAATGCAAGGGCTCGAAACATGATTTTTTTAAAGATCCAATAAGATGCGTTTATGATGGGGACTGGCTAAGGGGCGATGGAACTTCATTAGGGGCAGATAATGGGATCGCGCTTGCAATCGGGTTAGTGCTTGCAGAGACTGGAAAAAAAGGTGAAATTGAACATCCACCACTTGAACTTCTTTTTACCGTTGATGAAGAAACAGGTTTTATGGGGGTAAGAGAACTAGAGGCTGGTTTCTGTGAAGGCAAGTTACTCTTGAACATGGATTCAGAGGATGAAGGAGTCTTTATAATAGGGTGTGCTGGAGGACAGAATTTACTGATTGCACTTCCTATTGAATGGGAGCAGTTTGACTGTGAAAAGGAGGATTTATTTGGCTTTTTTAAGATATCGGTTGAGGGGTTGGTGGGTGGACATTCAGGAGTTGAGATTCATAGACAGCGGGCAAATGGAATTCATTTGCTCATTCGGGCATTGGTCTGGTTGAGGAACAGGATTGGGGCAGAAAGCATCAGGCTTGTTCAGATAAGCGGAGGCAGCGTTCACAATGCAATTCCTAATTTTGCAGAGGCATTTGTTGGCCTGGATATGAGAAAAACAGCAATGTCTGAGGAAATAGTGTCCAATCTCTGGAAAACTTTTCAAGCTGAATATGCAAAAACAGATACTAACCTTGTTCTGAATCTTACGGAAGTCGATGGTAAAACAGATTTTAAAAAAGTAGGGTTTTGTATGGCCCTCAAAAAGAAATTTACATTTGGTAGAGTCTTCTCTGCAGGGACTGAAGAGAAGCTAATAGAACTGATCCAGGAGTTACCACACGGAGTCTACAGAATGTCGGATACCATTCCTGGACTTGTGGAAACCTCAAATAACCTGGCTTCTGTGAGAACAGTCGAAAATGAAGTAAAGATTCTTTTAAGCCAAAGGAGCTCAATTACATCCAAGTTGGCTGAAATTACCTGGGGTGTAGAAGCTTTAGCAAAAATAGTGGGAGCACGGATTGAATATGAAAACTATTACCCTGCCTGGGAGCCTGACCTTGAGTCAGGGCTGCTTTCGAACTGCAAGCAAATTTACACAGAAACCTTTGGAAAAGAGCCGAAGGTAACAATCGTTCATGCAGGGCTTGAGTGTGGATTAATCGGCTCAAAATTTAGGGATATAGAAATGATTTCTTTTGGGCCTACTATTAAAGATCCCCATTCTCCTGCAGAAAGGGTATTTATTCCCTCAATTGAAAGGGTCTGGATCTTTCTGGGAAACTTACTAAAAAGTTATCGTTGATTCAGAGTATCTCGTGAGGTTAATCTCGCAAAGAAGAGAAAGGGATTATTAATAAATCCAACTTTAATCCCAAATTTAGTAGTATTTTTTTAGAATAAATATTTTATATGATAGCTTTCCTAAAATATTTTCAAATAATAGAGGATCAAAATGCAACTTTGTGTAAACCAATGTCATCGATTATAGTCCTACTAGCTCCAATTTTATATTTTCTTCCAGACTGTTAGATTTATGCTTAAAACATAGGTAAATTTAAGATGTTTGTATTATTTCAACTTTTAAAAATTGGAGTTTTAAGAGCAAAATTCGTAAGAGCTTTCATAAATAGAAATTAATGTTAAGAGATTTAAACTCTTCAATACTCAAATGCATAGAAGTTTATCGAAATTCTCTAAAATCTATATGTTCTCAACATAATTTCTCATTACTATTTTATTCATTAGTACATTACTCACAAACTGAAAAGTATCGAAAAACACATACATATTTGATTTTAAACAAACAAGTTTATTTCCAGTCAAACTTAACATTCTGTTACAAGTTTAATACCAAATGTTGTTTCATTTTTAAAATTATAATACAGGATATCCAATGCTTTAGATGTGCATACCCTATCTAGAAATCCAACTATTTTTTATCTACTTCGATACTGAGTGTTTTTTGTTCCTGTTTTATAGTGTTTGGTTGTATCGTGTTTATGCTTATGTTTATGTTTGATCAAGTGAGTTTTAGTCTTGTGACCATTAGAGTCCTAATTTGGTGTTTTTGTTGTAGAAGGTCCACTGCCATAACCATAAGGTTCACTGCCAAACATAGGACTTTTATACATCATCAGTACAGGTATAAAAAGCAGCGGCATAGTTAGGTTCAAAATCTATACCATAGCCACCATTGTTAGGTCCGCCATTGTGATCTCTGTCATTGTTTTCGTTCTCTGCCGTGGAATTTACAGTTATCGAATTCTGAATTGTTCCACCACTAGTATAATATGTAGTATCAGTTGGTGTAAAAGTAGCAGTCAATGTATGAGTACCTACACTTAATGCACTCTGTTTATTTACTATAGCCCCTGTTTCATCTGTATATACAAAATTTCCTGGTACTGTTTGTCCATTATACGTAGCAGTTGCATCTAGATAGGCACCCAATGCTGTATCATAGACTATTTCTACAAGTGGCTTTGGAGTCAATGCAAGTTTAGGAGTCGTTTTACCTATAGGCGGATTATCTATAGAATAATTACCTATAAACTGTCCGAAGGCTGCAGGAACGTTTCCTACATTTACACTGGTAATAGATGGTGTTGTTTGTTGTGTCAATTACATAGATAGGGTTGTCAACAGAGTTTCCACATGTGCCTTTGTTCCATCCAGAGTTACTTCAATTAACCAAGGATAGTTTCCTACATTTGTACTAGCATAGGCAGTGTTGTTTGTTGTGTTAATTATAGAAACGGTTTCCACTTCAAAGGTTCAAATATTCAGAACGAAATGAACGAACATATATACGATATTAATTGAAACTCTTCTGGTCATAAAGCAAGTCGGATCCTGAGTCTAGTGAGAATTGATTCCAAATTTGCAAGAAATCTCATTAAAATACCACAAAAATCTAGCTGTTTTTTAAGTATGTAACTAATAAAAACAAAATGCTGATATTGAATCATATTTTATCGACGAAGGTTATGATTTGTTACTTAATCATGCATATGTATATGGTTACATATTAAAAAAAATCAGTCATCTGATGCATCAAATGCCGTAATAAATAAGGAAGTAGAGATTGAGATAATAGATACTTGGTCAATAAAATGTGGAAAAAGGAAGCTATATCAATGCAAAATTAAACGATTAAATCAGTCTCCTTTGTTAGAATGGAAGAATGTTACAGGTTGTGATGTATTGAAAAACCAAAATGTTGAGATGATTCATTCAAAGAACTAAACAAAAAAAGAGCGAAATGAAAAACGATACATGATCGTATTAAGGATACAGTATCATCTGAAGCCAGATGAGTAAAAAAAGGAGAGTCAGAAACTCTATTCACGTTTGAACTTAATTGTATATCAACTGTTGGCGCTTATTGAATTACAAAAAGGATTCAAATCAATATTTTATTTGGAGGATCTCTCTAGGAAAACAATTGCAAATTAGATCATAGACTTTAAGAGCTAATTTTAGATCATTCGATAAACCTCTGATTATTACAAGTTATTTATATACCAATATAAGCATATGATTACATCTGAGGGTTTATCGGAATCTTCCTCAAATAATTTTTTAATAATATTCTGATTTGTAGAAATGGTTTCGGAACTAAAGAGATTAGTAACTACTAGATACTAGACTGGGAATAGCTTTATGTATCAAAAATCATTATTGTGTATCAAGAGTCTATTTTTATAGGTCCTAAAAGACACGAAATAAGCATTAAGAGAAAAGGATTCTCATGAACGAAATACGCGAAATGGACCGGTTTAAGTGTAAGGTTATAAGTGTAATTCAGAATCTTATATGGAAAGGTGTAATAGTAGAAGAAAACGATACGAAAGGCCGGGTTTATTTCGGAAGAGTCAACGGTGAAATTGAGATTAACCAGGGCGACATTCTATATATAGGTATCAAGTCTATCTATGAGTTAGAAGACAAAACTATGAGAGTTACCCTCTACGATTCTGAAGATAAAAAATTGGATTGGACTCTTATTTGAGATAATAAGATTCCATAATCATATCTGCTCGTCTTTCATGGATTTAGGTAGAATAACTTGTAATTACTATCCTTTTTTTAAAAATATCACATTTTCAAATTCAATTTCAAAGGTTTTCTAAACAAATTTAAACATAGTTTTTTACTGATTTGGTATAGATATACGCGCACAGATGTACAAATTTGTGTGCCTATTTGCCCACGATTATCCCTTTAAAGTTCAATTAATTTTTAAGCTACTGAATAGATGTATTCCTGTGTACACCTGCAGAAAGTGGGTTCTGTAATAATATTTCGCTTTTTTAATCGATTCTTTTTTAAGTATAAAGGCATAGAGCTTCATTCGGGCCTGTAAGGGACTTCGATTTCCATCAGGTCTTCAGCTACGCTGACGTTCTCAAATATCTTTTTTGAGTCTTTTAGAATGGGCTCAACATCAGCTGCGTAGCGCGAGCTAATATGGGTAAGAACCAATCTCCGGACTCCTGCTTCCTTTGCAAGGACTCCAACTTCACCAGCTGTCGAATGTTTTGACTCTTTCGCCCAATCTGTCATCTTGTTGGCAAAACTACAGTCATGAATTAGGAGGTCAGCATCCCTGCTAGCCTCGAGTATGGATTCACATGGTCTTGTATCTCCACTGTATACAACAATTCTTCCAGGTCTCATGGATCCCATCACATCTTCAGGCTTTATTATTTTTCCATCGACTTCGACAGGATTTCCTTTTTGTAGTTTTGCAAAAAGAGGGCCAGGTGAAATGCCCATCTTGATTGCCTTTTCCCTATTAAAGCGTCCTGGGCGAGGATTTTCCACAAGTGCATATCCCAGACTAGGGATACTGTGCTCTGTATTTAAGGCATGGATCACATAATCTTTTCCTTTCACAATGTCTCCTGGTTTTAATTGGACACCCTCGATTTCATATTTTAAGTTGAAATAACCAAAAGCTTTAAAAAGATCGGTAAATTTTAGGGTTCCTTCTGGGCCGTATATCATAAGATGTTCTTTTCTCCCCATGAAAGACATTGTCTGGATCAGTCCCGGGATCCCAAGGAAATGGTCTGCATGGAAATGAGTGATAAAAATAGATGACAGGTTCATTATTCCTGTTTTTGCTCTCATCATTTGCTGCTGAGTTCCTTCTCCGCAATCAAAAAGAATGAGTTCTCCTTCCCTATTTATCATTAATGAGGACGGGTTTCTGTTACGAGTTGGAAGGGAACCTCCAGTACCAAGAAAAATTATACGAAGCATGATGAACCCATTTAATACTTATAAGGTATTTATTGATTACCACTTCACTAATACCAGAGAAACTTATAGCAGATCCAAATTGGTTAATTTGAGATTTCACATTCTTAAAATATGTTTATTTCTGTATTTTATCATATTTTCAACTTCCAGATTCTCTCGTAATTACCGATAATTTTGAGCTAGATTTCCCTGTTTGCAGCAGTTAGATATTATTATTCCAGTCGAATACCATGCAGTTTACTACGTGGTATTCGACTGGAATAAATATGTTGTCAAGCATTAACTTTACGGTTGTGGTGCAAAAAATCTAGCTTTGTTACAAAATCAGTGAAAACCTTCACAATTAGGAAAGTTAATCGTTTTCATCGAAAGAAAATGATATACAAAGGCAAGAATTATAGTGTCAAGTTGCAGAAATATTATTTTTGCAACGGAACCACAGATCGAAAAGACTGAAATCCTAACATTGGATTAACGATTCTCTTTATAGATCGATGACCTTGTTCAATAATGTTATTCAAATACCTGGTTTGTCTAATTTCAACATTTTTAAACAAGTTCGTCTCATTTTTCAGTTCATCTATAGCAGGTGGATAAGCTGGATTCTTATCAACGGTTATTACTCTTGGAATTTGGTTATGATTAGAACTCAAAGCTTTCTTAAGAAATCTCTTTGCTGCTTATCTATCTCGTTTTGAACTTAACATGAAATCAATTGTGTCTCCATCTGAGTCAACTGCTCGGTAAAGATATTTCCATTTACCTTTTACTTTGATATAGGTTTCATCAACTCTACATGAATCATTTGTTGGCCTTAAGTGCCTTCTGATCCTCTTTTCTATCTCAGGTGAATATTGATGTACCTATCTCATTATAGTACTGTGATCAACTTGAATTCCCCTTTCTGCCATCATTTCCTTTAAATTTCTATAGCTCAATGGATATTTTAAGTACCATCCTACTGTTTGCAGAGTGATCTCGCCTACAAATTGTTTCCATTTAAAGGCATTCAATGGCATATTATATACTCTTAAATTCATATTTATTTCATAGTATCGATCTAATATTTTTTTGCAACGGAACCAAATAAAGTATAAATAATGATAATTTGGTAGCCATAAGTCTTTATCAAAATCTGCTTTTATTATCTGCAACTTATTTTACATTGAGTGCATTCTTGTCTAAAATTTATTTTATAGGCTCTCCATAATTTGCTTTTTTTAAATCACAAACTTTATTAATATAAACGCAATTTAATTTGATTTAATTTAAATCATATTTACTTGACTTGATATTTCATGGTGATCCTATGCATATAATGGAAGGCTTTTTACCGGTGTTCTGGTGTCTAATATGGTTTACAGCATCAATACCAGTGATTGCATATGGTGTTTACAACCTTAACAAATTAGTGAAAGAAAAACGCGAGATATTATCTATCCTTGCTGTCGCAGGTGCATTTATCTTCGTACTTTCCTCCTTGAAAATGCCTTCCGTTACAGGAAGTTGTTCCCACCCTACAGGAACAGGTGTAGCTGCAATCATTTTTGGACCTGCGATTACTGCAGTTCTTGGAACTATTGTACTGATATTCCAAGCTTTCTTCCTAGCTCATGGAGGGCTTACGACTCTTGGAGCAAATGTATTTTCCATGGGCATCGTGGGTCCTGTGGTTTCATACCTGATTTATAAAGCCGGAATGAAAGCCAAACTCAACTTTTATTTAATTGTCTTTCTGGCTGCAGCTTTCGGGGACTTAGCTACTTATATTACAAGTTCTACGGAACTTGCTTTGGCATTTCCTGCAGGAAGAATCTTAAATTATGTGGGTTTCTTCAGTTCATTCAGCAAATTTCTGGAAGTCTTCGCAATTACTCAAATACCCCTGGCAATCATCGAAGGCGCTGTTAGTGCCTTACTCTTCAAGTACGTGATTGAAGTCAAGAGTGATAATATCCTTGTTGAAATGAAAGTATTGAACGAATCTTTAGTTCGTAAACTCAGGGGGCTTTCTTCATGAGCAGGAAACTTGAATTTATCGTGATTGCTATAATTCTGATTTTTGTAGCTCAGTTCTTTTATATGTCTTCTACCACACATGCTGACTATGGTGGAGCTGATGACAAACCCGTAGGTGTTATTGATCAAATTACAGGTGGGACTTACAAGCCAATTGCAAAACCTATCTGGGTACCTCCAAGTGATGAAATCGAAAGTCTGCTTTTTTGCCTTCAGGCAGCTACTGGTGCAATAATTATCGGTTACTTCCTCGGGTATTACAGAGTAAAGAATCGTTTTGAAAGCGATTTCGGTATGCAAAGGGATAAAAAGGTGCAAAGGGACGAAAAAATCCAAACATGATAGACAATCCTTAATTTTTAGCCTTTAGAGGATTCATTGAAATCAGAAATTTATCGAAATACCCTTTCATTTTTTGTTGGCTATAACCCACTAAAATAGCTAATAATTTTTTAATTTTCATCCACTTATCCGCAGGTTCCCAATGAACAATATTCTTGACGACTATGCTCTTATTAGCCCTCTACGGCACCGAAACAACTGGCTAAAACTGGCAATAGTTTTCTTCGGATTGATTGTAGGAGTCTCATGTGCATCCCCTATCACTCCTGTATTCATAGCTCTTTGTATGAGTTTTACGACAATTGCTTTTGGGAGGGTGTCTCCTATACTCTATTCTAAACTTTTACTTGCGCCCATGGGCTTTGCAGCTACTGGTATCCTTATAATTACTTTTTTCTCAGGCTCGGGACATGAGCTGTTGTCCTTCCAAATTATAGGTCATCCTTTTTCGATAAAGGCCGATGGACTTGAGCTTGCTCTTCTAGTCCTTTCTAGGTCCTTTAGTGGGATGTGTTGCCTTTACTTCCTTGCACTAACAACACCTATGATTGAACTCTTTGCTGTTTTCAAAGCTTCCAAGCTACCAGAGTCTCTGATCGAGCTTACTATGCTAATTTATCGTTACATCTTCGTCTTTCTTGAAATTGCCAGTTCCACAATGTATGCCCAAACAATGAGATTAGGATACTCGAATTTCATACGTTCCATTAATTCTATTAGCATGCTTACAAGCACAGTTTTTATAAGATCTTGGGAACAGGGAGATAAGCTCTTCCTTGCAATGAACTCCAGATGTTATAACGGAAAAATGACTGTTTTCGAAGTTCAAAAGCCTATAAAAACAATAGAATTGCTTTTAACTTCTGTTTATTTCATCTCGACTATTTCCCTCTTTTATTTTACAAAAAATATATCCATTGTTTGAGGTAACATATTGTGATCATCCTTGAGACTAGAAGCCTTAAATACACCTATCCAGACGGGACTGTAGCTTGTAAGGATCTGAATATTGAAATCAAAAAAGGAAAAAAGGTCGCTTTTGTAGGGCAAAATGGCTCCGGAAAGTCCACACTTTTTCTACTTATGAATGGGACCTTAAAGCCTGATGAAGGTGAAGTTCGTTTTCATGGAATTTCGTTTAAATATGATTCCAAGTCCCTCAGAGAAATCCGAAAATCCATCGGAATCGTTTTTCAAAATTCTGATGATCAGATCTTTGCTCCCACTGTATACCAGGATATAGCTTTTGGGCCGGCTAATCTGGGTTATTCAAAAGAAAGAGTCGATTTCTGCGTGAAGCATTCCCTTGAGCAAGTTGGACTCTCTCACCTGCAAGACAAGCCTCCTCATCATCTCAGCGGAGGGCAGAAAAAAAGGGTTGCACTTGCAGGTATTATGGCAATGGAACCCGAAATAATCATTCTGGATGAACCCCTCTCGAATCTTGATCCGATTGGTGCGGATGAAATAATGGATCTGCTTAACGAATTTAACCAATTCGGGACCACTATCATAATCTCCACTCATGATGTGGATCTCGCATATCGCTGGTCTGATTATGTGTACATCATGTCAAACAGCAAACTTATAGGCCAGGGGACACCTACAGAAGTTTTCAATGAGCAGGAACTTCTAAAAAAAGCGGGCCTCCGTCAGCCAACTACTCTTGAAATTTATTATGAAATCGAAAGGAGAGGGCTTGCTTATGGGAAAAACTCCCCGAAAACAGTACCAGAGCTTGTTAATACCTTCAAATCACTAGATCTTATGTGGGTTGATGTTCCGCCAAAGGTCAAGGAAGGAGACAGTCTGAACCTTGGAGTTATGTATGGGGATTATGCAACTCATTCCCCTTATGAGGCTATTAATGCTAAGGTTCTGCATATTCATCCCGATGGAAGAGCCATTGTTGAATTGAAGCGTAAGGCCATTAAAGCCGGTGGAGTTTTACTTTATGATACTAACAATTATTCCCTCAAAGAGATACAACAAATCCTGAAAGAGGGAGAAATGGTTTTTGTAGGGGCAATGGGCAAGAAAAGTAAAATTCTTGCCGAAAAGAACGGTATCCACTTAGATGTCACCTCAGGCGTTATAGACAAATCGATCTTAATGTCTCTTTGTGGAAAGCGTTGCCTCATCCTTGCAGCCGGCGGTATGATAGATCATGCTCTGAGAAGAATAAGAGAATACGTGGAAAAAAGTGGGATAGAACTTACTATGGGTGTTGTCAACCGGAAAGAAAGCTGCGAGCGGCTTGAAGAAGCAGATGATGAATCTGAAATTCTTGAGCTATGATTATAAAATAGAACTTACTCATTTTACTGCTTTGAAACTACTTCTGAATCCTCATAATTTTGATACTGAATGCATCGATTCCAAACATGTGTATAATTCAGAAGATAATTATACTTTTGTGCCTATTCGTACGTCTGATCTATGCACTAGATGAACAAAATTAAATATAATAGAGTGGGGTTAAAGGTGCGTGTGAGACAGTTCAAAGTTTAATTGTATTGATTTCCCATCTCAACATCGCTGGTCCTATAGAATTTATGTTGTTGGAAGTTCTGTAAAGTCGATAAGATGTTGATAATCCCTCTCTCTAACGACAAAAATAGCTAGAGACTCCTCAGTCTCCAAAAACTTTACAGAAAATATTCATCAATCAGGAGCCTTTATTGTCCTATTTATAACATTTTTTTTCATCCTTATGTATATTTATAAATATTCGGTTTATTAAAAAATAAGTTGGAAGATATTTATTTTGTTAATATGATACTTCCAACTATAACTGATGGAAAAATTGAAAAAAATAATTTGAAGGAAAAACAACACTCAACAATAACTTCAAATAAAAATAATGAAAGTTGATAAAATTTTGCCGAGTAGCTAAGCCAGTTGATGAAGTACTGAAGTAGGACAAAAAACAAATCTCATTTATTTTTAAATTTAAAACAATCGAAAATCCGAAATCGAAAAATTAATAAATGCTTCTTTTTATGGTACTCAAATTAATTTAGGTGATTCTCATTAAATTTTCAACATAGTATTGAGATTCATTATAAATCTTGATTTTTTTTTCTTTCATCCATACCTTTTAATATTGCCAATACATTAATTAATACGCATCATGGATTTTGAATCATGTTCAGGTGACTTTAATAATGTATTCTAATCGAATCAATGCATTACCACCATATCTTTTTTCAGTTATCGATGAATCAAAGGGCAAAATGATTGCGGCAGGAGTGGACGTGATTGATCTTGGAGTGGGAGATCCGGACCTTCCGACACACCCACATATTGTCGACTCCCTACGAGAAGCGGTTTGTGACCCAAAAACACATCACTATCCTTCTTATGCTGGAATGCCGGAATTCAGAATAGCTGCAGCTGAATGGTGTGAGAAATATAAGGGAATTGAGCTTGACCCTGCGAATGAAGTGTTGGCTCTAATTGGTTCAAAGGAAGCTATTGCCCACATCCCTATCGCATTTATCAATAGGGGTGATGTTGTGCTTTATACCGACCCAGGGTATCCGGTTTATAAAATTGGGGCTCTTTTTGCGGATGGAGAGCCATATCCTCTTCATCTAAAGGCCGAGAACAATTTCCTGCCTGACCTTGACTCGATTTCGGAGGAGGTCCTACAAAAAGCTAAACTGTTCTTTTTCAATTACCCTAATAACCCAACTACTGCAACAGCTGACATGGTATTCTTTGGCAAAGTTGCAAAGTTCTGCAAGAAGCATGACATCATTGCAGTACATGATAATGCCTACTCCCAGATTACATACGACGGATACAAAAGTCCCTCTTTTCTTTCAGCAAAAGGAGCAATGGACATCGGAATAGAACTTTATTCACACTCAAAGACCTATAATATGGCTGGTTGGAGATTAGGATTTGCGGTCGGAAACAAAGCTCTTATACAGGGACTTGGAAAGATTAAGTCCAACGTAGATTCAGGAGTATTTGATGCTATTCAGATTGCAGGCATTGCAGCTCTCAACTTTCCCCAGACCCATGTTGAAGAAACGAATAAAATTTATGAGGAAAGACGTAATGCTCTCATAGAAGGACTCACAGATATGGGCCTTAAAGTAAAGCTGCCAAAAGCTACTTTTTACATATGGGCTCCTGTCCCGAAGGGCTTTAGCTCAATCAGTTTTGCAAAACTCCTGCTCGAAGAAGCCGGAATCGTTGCAACTCCGGGTGTTGGCTTCGGAGAAGCTGGAGAAGGCTACATCAGGTTTGCTCTCACAAAGCCAGTTAAGAGAATTAAGGAAGCTGTAGAAAGGATGAAGAAACTGAGATTATAACGATCTCAAAAGGTATTTTAGTAGGATTTTGCATGAAATAATTCAGGTGTGTATAATCTGGCCAACATTCTGCAGACGCATGAGCATGTGTAATTTATTAGCTTGTTTGGCTATTATTATTCATGTAAGTTAGATGAGTTTTTAAGGTGCTCCATATTACGAAAGATGGTTCTGTTGCAAAAATAATATTTCCGCATTTTGAGACTATAATTCTTGCCTTTGTATATCATTTTCTTTCGATGAAAACGATTAACTTTCCTAATTGTGAAGGTTTTCACTGATTTTGTAACAAAGCTAGATTTTTTGCACCACAACCTTTTATGTTACTCATATAATCTATCAAATTTGATATTAAAAATTCGATCAAAATTTGAAAAAAATGACCCTCAAGAAGCAGAGAATTATCTGACAAATAGAATCATAAAAATTGTTCAAAACTTTGTTGGCATAATGTTACTTTCTATTCCTAGTAAATATAAAAATTTCCTATAAGCATGGAAATAAAACTATCAAATCAAAGTTATAATTAAAGAATACTTCAAAACCACGTCAGGGGTGCAATAAGAGTTAAAGAAGAAGTCAAAATTATTGTAAAAGAAAAGCAAGTACTTATAAGTAAGCAAAAAATATCCTACTCCCTTTTAGTCTTTAATCTAAATTTCAGGCATCATTCAGCCTAATTTTCCCTTTTACCTTTGATATGTTCAAGAATCCGATGCTTTTTACTGATAGCCTCTTCAGCTGCCATTTCGATTGATGCCCTCATATCCTCAAAATCTCTAGGATTTTCTTCACCATGTACCTTTTTTACAGGGGTATAGGCTGATTCTCGGAATCTTGGCGAAAAATCCCTGATTTCCCCATTCATGAGAATCTCTGCTCCGCTTCCTTCTTCTACACGACCTATAATGTCAATTTTGACATTTGCAGCCCTAACAGTTTCTAAAATATCTCTAGTGTGTTTTGATGGTGCGATGATTAACAGCGCATCGATCGATATTCCAAGGTAGTCGATCTCCAAGAACTCCAGCATAGAAAGCACCTTTGGATTTACAAGGGCTCTCATCTTTTCTTCTTCAAAGATCATTTTTACATCTGCGGTCTTTGAGATTTCTCTGGCATCACCCCGAATTCCGCCATTAGTTACGTCAGTCATAGAATGGATCTTCCTATAAAGTCCTGATTTCAGTAGAGCTTCGCAGGCTTCCAGGAAATGGATGTTGATAGTCTCTTCCACGACATCATGCATCCCGTAATAAAGCGCAGTTGTAGAAACTGTACCACCACCAGCTCCTTCGGTCATAAGTATAATGTCTCCTACCCGTGTTTTATTTCGAGAGGTCAGATAGGAAGTTATACCTACAGCACCAACGCCGCCTGTCATTCGTTCGCCTATGACCATGTCCCCACCAATTCGAAGTGTGCTCCCAGTTATGAGGGGTATTCCGGTTAGTTCAGAAACCGTAGTTATTCCTGCAATATGATCAAAGATCTTTGCAACATCTCCATCGTCTGCGATATGAATATCTGAAAGCATCGCCAGAGGACGGGCTCCCATAGAATATACATCACGTAAAGCTGCTCTAGCTACATGAAAGCCTGAAAGAAAAGGAAACTCACTTAGGCGAGAATGAATGCCGTCAATTGTAACAACGAGGTAATCGTCACCGAATTTAACAACACCTGAGTCATCAAGCTGAGAACTGTCTACAAATGCACCTGTTTGGCCTATAACTTCTCCGAGCTTGGAGTGAACGTAGAAATCCCCAGTACCTCTGGACCCTACCCCGAATTCTCCCATGGAAACCCCTGATAAGGTAGGACTTAACACATCGCCTTCTACATTTAGTGTTGCTTTTGCCTCATTAATAACCGCAGCCACAATTTCATGAGCTCGTTCGGAGCTTATGTCCTTAATTTCAAGAATCCTCGAAGCCAGTTGTTCCTTAAGTCCTACTTCATTTGAAGGGTCCTTCCTGAGAGCCCGTTTTGCATAGCCTTCTATATCCATATTGACCATCTCTCGCAGATTTATACTACCCTAAAGTTCAGGGAAGGGATAGTACGCAAACATTATAATATGGTGAACTAGATGTTTTAATCTAAAGCACTTAAAAATCATAACTTAGTTGCTGGACAAAAAATAAAAAGTAATGTTCAAGCTTCATTACAAGAGCAAATTTTCCCAAAGATCTGTTCAGCACATTTCTACAAAATTTTTTAGTATCTTCAATCCAGTCGCTCCACTTTTCTCAGGATGGAATTGGGTTCCCATAACATTGCCTTTCGAGTTCACGACAGAAGCTGAAAACTCCAGCCCATAGTTACACGATGCAAGGGTATTCTCCGACGCTGTATCCACGTAGTACGAGTGTACAAAATAGACGAAAGAATTTTCAGAAATGCCTTCAAACAAAGGGTGATCCTGTTTGATTCCAATATTGTTCCATCCAATATGAGGTACTTTTAATTCTGATTTTGGAAAACGTAGAACCTTGCCAGAAATGATATTAAGTCCATCTGTCAGCTTTCCTTCTTCAGATGAGCTCATCAGAACTTGCTGCCCAAGGCAAATACCAAGCATCGGTTTTCCTGAATGCACATAATCTTTTATGATTCCTCCAATTGGAGCAAGGTACCTCATTGCATCCACAAAAGCGCCGACACCCGGAAGAATTACACCGTCTGCGCCAAGAACTTCCTCAGGGTCCGCGGAGATGATGGAACTGGCCCCTACATGTTCGAGCCCCTTTTGAACACTCCGAAGGTTCCCAAGCCCATAATCTAGAATCACCATTCTTTTCATAGCTCTAACAAATAAGTTAAAATAGATTAAGTTTACGACAAAGAAGCAGGAAAAAGTTATCAAAAGAGACAAGCATGAATTGAAAAATTAAAAGATTTTTAAATCTTCTGAGATCAATATCTGCAATAGAGAATCTGTGATATTTATTTTTCCTTTCAAAAATAATCTTTTACTACAGTCGAATACCCTGCAGATAGCTGCGGGATGGAAACGTCTTCGAAAACCGCTATTAACTAACTGATGTATATGAACCTATTGTTGGTTCTTAATACAGTACTTCACTAAACAGTAACCTTTGATTCCAAAGGCATATCTGCTTATTTCATCCTTATTAAACGGTAATTGACAACATAGATATATTTTTTATCAGCAAATTATAGGGGTTTATCGAAATTCTCTGAAACTTGTAATTACAACTAAGAGCCTATCCGAAAAATAATATACTTTCAATTTAAGATCATTTGTGGTAATGACAAAACTGAAAATTGTTCAGGACTACGAACTTTCTGAAGATTATTGGAATAAAAATAGAACCTTTACTACCTGTACCTAAGCCAAAAAAGAAGTCTGAAAGACCTAGAAAGGGTTATAGGAAAATAATGAGTGGCATTTTCTATCTTCTCTTTACTGGTTGCCAATGGAAAACATTGCCACGATTTTATGGAGCTCCAAGCACTGTATATGATCGATTTCAGGAATGGCAAATATCAGGCTTATTTGAGAACATATAGCTGGCTGGTCTTGTTGAGTATGATTTCGAAAAAGGATTAGAATGGGGATGACAATCAATTGATGGTGCTATGACAAAAGCACCATTAGGTGGAGCTGGAACAGGAACCAATCCTACTGATCGTGGCAAAAAAGGTACAAAAAGGAGTGTTTTAACTGATGGTAAAGGCATACCACTTTCTGTTTTCGTGGTTGGAGCCAATCGTCACGATAAAAAGCTTGTAAAAAGGACTTTAGACGCCATATTCTTTGAAAGACCTTCTCCAGAAGACATAATTCAGAATATATGCATGGATAAGGGTTATGATTTCACAGATATCAGAAAATTGGTTGAAGAATATGGTTATACTGCATATCAAAAGTCGTGGAGAAGAAAACATAAGAAGAGGCATACCTGGTTTTAGGGCAAGAAGATGGGTTGTAGAAAGGACACATTTTTGGCTGAATAGATTCAGAAGACTCCTTATAAGATGGGAAAAGAAAATTGAAAATTACCAATTACTATCCTACATTTAGCGTGCGCATTGATAACATTCAGATCTGCAGGACTTTTCGGATAGCCTCTAAATCAAACAAAAGAATTAAGGAAATTTATGAAAAGCACAAGAAGGGAAATTGAGACATATTTAATGTATTTGGATATAATTTGAGGACGAAGGACCAACTTTCTATATTGTGGCAATATTTGGTCAGGACAAAGAATACATCTATTTGCAACAAAAAAAGTGGATCATAATAGACAAACTTGCCAAGCAAATATCTTATGAATACAGAAAACGATGGAATATAGAAATTGGATATAGAGCAAAAGAGATTTAAGATACGAACATTTTCAAACCACCCATTACAAGGGCGCTATTTTTTGTAATACAATAAATAATTGATAACATTTTTAATTTGTTAAAGTCAGTTATTAATATCATCGCTTATCAAATGAAATCAGGAATCAGCCCGTAGATTATTAAACTATTAACTAGAAGATATTGGGAGCAATATACGATATTCCACTAAAATTACTCATTAATTTAGTAATGAAATTTAGTAGAGAAAGAAATATAGTGTTTTGCTCTCGATTAACTAGGTGTATTGACTCGAAGATATACTAAAAAGGGATAAATAGCCGTTTAGTAGAGACTCTGTATAATTTATACTTTAGAACTTTTAGATATTGAATTTTATATAGCCGATTACAAAAAATAGAATGAAGATGTATGAATGAAGTTTTTTCTTGTGAATTATTGAGGAAAAATTGTAATCGAATAAAAATAGTCATTCGAAAACACAGCAAAGTGGAACTATTGTTTACACAAAATTATAATATAGTATTGTATCCTATACAGGGCGGGTTCTCAGCTTAAAAATGTCATGTAACCAAAAGGCCTAAGCGAATCGTTCTTTACATAGGAATCGTTTTATCGAGTAATAGACCAAGGGCATAATAGATGTTCTGACTTGAAATTAAATATTAACTCAGGCAATCGTTAAAAACAATTCAAACCAAAGTTATCAATGTTAGCATTATAAGGATAAAGAACGACGTAATAAATAACCTAGCTAATGTTAAAACGTGATTTGATTATGAAAATTGTAATGAAATTTGGAGGAACTTCCGTTGGGAACGGAAAAAGGATAAGCCAGGTTGCACAAATTCTGAAAAAGTACCACGATGAAGGCAATCAAATCGTGGTAGTAACCTCGGCATTGAGTGGGGTAACAGACAAGCTTTTGGATAATGCATTTTTTGCCTCAACAAAAGGCGAAGTGAGCCTTATTAAAAAGTTTAAAACAGAACTTACAAAAAAACATCATGAAGCTGTAAAGGATGCAATTGATGAACCCAAAGTTGCAAAAGAAGTACTCCAAATTCTCGATCACCGCATTGAAGAGCTCGAAAAAGCTCTAATTGGAATTTGTTATCTTGGTGAGCTTACTCCCAGGTCTATTGACTATATCTCCTCTTACGGAGAACGCTTAGCTGCTCCAATTGTCTCAGGAGCCATTCGATCTCTTGGAATAGCATCAACCGATTACACAGGTGGAGAAATAGGAATAATAACCTCATCAGATTATGGAAATGCCAGGCCTCTTGAAAAAACTTACGAACTTGTAAAAAATAGACTTGAGTGCATACTTGGTTCACAGGTTATCGTAATCACAGGTTTTATCGGAGAAAATGAAAACGGAATTGTTACTACCCTGGGAAGGAGTGGGTCTGACTTTACAGCTTCCATTCTGGGTGCTTCCCTAAAAGCCGACGAAATTTGGCTCTGGAAAGAAGTAAACGGGATCATGACTACTGACCCGAGAATCATACCTGAAGCAAAAACAATCCCACAAATTTCTTATTCTGAAGCCATGGAGCTTTCTTACTTCGGAGCTAACGTGCTGCATCCGCGCACAATTGAGCCTGCAATGAGAGAACACATTCCTGTACGTGTTAAAAATACTTTTGACCCAGAGTTTCCTGGAACCCTCGTTGTTGCGGAGAAGTTCCAGTGCGAGCACGTTGTAAAAGCCATAAGCCTGATCAAAGATGTAACCCTAATTAACATCTCAGGCGCAGAGATGGCAGGGGCAATTGGAACTGTAGCAAGGCTTTTTACGGCGCTTGCGAACGCCGGAGTGAATGTTGTTATGATCAGCCAGGGTTCTTCCGAGTCCAATATTTCTTTTGTGGTTAGCGAAGCGCATGCTGAAGCTGCATTAAAAGCTCTTCATTCCGAATTCAACCGCGAAATAGTAAAAGAGATCAACTCAGATGAAAATGTCTGTGTAGTTGCAGTTGTCGGTGCAGGAATGGCAGGAACACCGGGTGTTGCAAAACGAGTTTTTGGAGCTCTTGGGAATTCAATGATAAATATTATCATGATCAGTCAGGGCTCTTCTCAATACAATATCTCTTTCGTGGTTCGAGAAGAAGATGCATTTGCTGCAGTCAGGATCCTGCATGACGAATTCAAACTATATAACGAAAATTGAAAAAAACTATGAAAAAAACATGAAGGGCAGATAATGAGCTGGAAGCATTTGACATACGCTGATTCAGGCGTAGATATTGCAAAAGAAGAAAAAACAATCAAAAAAATAATCGAAAAACTCAGCTATGTTCGAAAAGGCATCGGAGCTCCACTCAGAGGGATAGGTCACTATGCAGGACTCCTGGATTTCGGGGAATATGCCCTTGCCTTGACAATGGATGGAGTGGGTTCAAAAGTACTTATCGCAAACGAGATGCATAGATGGAATACTGTTGGAATAGACTGTATTGCGATGAATGTTAATGACCTACTTGCCATAGGAGCTGAACCTGTAGCCTTTTTGGACTACCTTGCCTTGGAAAAGCATGACGAAGGATTCGCCGCACAGATAGGAGAAGGACTGCTGAAAGGAGCTGAAATCTCCAGAATGTCTATTGTAGGTGGGGAAACTGCGACAATGCCTGATATAATCAAAGGCTTTGATCTTGCAGGTACATGTCTTGGAATTGTCAAAAAAGATAAGATTATTGAAGGGGAAAAAGTCAGGATGGGAGATGTGGTTGTCGGGATTCCCAGCATAGGTGTTCATAGCAACGGTTACACCCTTGTAAGGAAGATCATTGAAGAAGCTGGATATTCTTATTATGATTCCTGTCCCTATAACAGTTCAAAGACTATAGGAGACGAACTCCTAACCCCTACAAGAATTTATATTGAGATTCTTGATGTACTTAAGGTATGTGAAGTTCACGGGCTTGCCCACATAACAGGTAGCGGGCTTTTGAAGCTGAGGAGAGTAACAAAACTGGGCTTTGACTTTTACGACCCTCTTGAGCCTCAGGAAATTTTTAAATTCCTGCAAGAAGAAGGGAGAGTAGAAGATCTTGAAATGTACAGAACTTTCAACATGGGTATGGGCTTTCTTGTTATCCTGCCGGAAGAATATGCAGCAAAAGCTTCAGAAATTACCGGTGGAAAGATAGTCGGGAAAATCGTAGAAAGCGGGATCAAAATAAAAGACATGGTAATATAGATTCAAAGAGTGTAAAACTCAATTTCGAAAATCAACTTGCAAGAAAGTGAGAATCAATACTTTGTGACATTATGTTGGAATCCTCTTCTGAGATCTTGATTATGACCGGCCGTTTGAAGTTCACTTTTTCCAAATATCTTGGAAGCTGGTTTGAGGCTTCTTGGAGTTTTCAAGAGAGCTAGCATTCTTCAATGAGGTCGATGTATTCTTCTTTCCTACCTCTCTAAGCCTATAGATTTCCTTTCTGCTATCCTCACTATCTATAGAAAGGACAAAAGTTCCATAGCAGGGTTTTGTATAAGTGAAGATCAGAGAATTGCCCTTTATCCCTAAAGCAATTGGTGGTATTCCTATTACGTAGTAGTCATTGAAAATCTTGTACCCAGGAGGTACATAGTAAACCTCATCAGAGTTTTTCTCAATGAACTCTCTTGACTCTTTAAAAGTCTTTTTTTCCATGAGAATCTCGTACTTCATCTTTTCAATGCAGCTCATTTGACTATATCCTCCATCACTTTATCTAGCTTATTTTTGAGACGAGAGGGATTATGAACATCATTCACGACGATCTTTTCACAATTGAATTCAATTGTTTTGGACAGAGTTTCGGAGTTCCTGCCAAAAACTATGGAGTATATCTTAGCCTGAGAAATGGCACTCATGGTAGAAGCATATGTCATTCCAGCATCATTATGCATAAAAGCAAAGCATATGTCGAAATATATTCTTTTCTCAATAATATCCTCTAGAATTTTATCTAAATTCACCAAGTTTTTTACATAATAGCCATCGGAATCAGATACCTTCAAAAGCTTGGTTGCGGCATCTGTCCCAGCGACTGTTACAGTGAATCCTAAGTTGGTCAGTTTATGAGAAAGATACAAGGCAATGCTAGTTTGAATTGGAATCTCGGGACATCCCATCATGAAGAGCACTTTTCCGCCGGGCATAGCATTTTCATCTCTTGGTTGTTTTATCTATGAGATTTAGATATGTGTTAATCCTGAATTTCAACCTTTGCAATTGATATGGCGGCTAAAATCTTTTAAAAAAAGACAATTTTTTAATTCAACCAAGTTCCCTGTAAAATCCATGTTTCATCCCTTTAGGAATGATTTTAACGTTAATAAAAGCTCTTAAAGGACAAAAGGGAGACTTTTTATTCTTGCCGATAATTAGGATTGATTGCAGTTAATTGCTAGTAGAAATGATAAGTATTGATGATTCAGATATACTAAAAAGTCTCCTAAAGAAAAGCTTTGTAGAGATCCTTAATTAAATCTAAATTATTTCTACGCTTTTTTATCAAAATATCTCTATAATTTGGTTTATGCTGCTCTGTAAAGTCATCAGTTGACAAGATAATATTCAATAAATAAATAGATAAATAAATAGATAAATAAATAGATAAATAAATAAATAAATAAATAAATAGATAGATAAATAAATAGATAAATAAATAGATAAATAGATAAATAAATAGATAAATAAATAAATAAATAAATAAATAACTAAATAAATAACTAAATAAATAAATAAATAACTAAATAAATAAATAACTAAATAAATAAATAACTAATATCAGCATTAAAAATCTAATTTTCTATGGTGCAATCAGCTGCAAATATCTGAGTACGTGCGAACCACCAAAATTTGATATATTAAAATAATATCTTTTATTTCTGAGGGACATGTAAACAAAGTAATAAATAATTCATTATCGTAAAACCGATCTTTGAAAGCGATATTATTCTCTTGACGAGGTTATTGCTTGAAAGTTGAATAATCACTCTTTTTTCCCTCTCGTTTTTTCTACTTATTGTGTATTTTGTGGCACTAAGCTGAATGTGAATTTGATCCATTGGTCATTGGTTGAAGAATTATCTTTGTTATTTGCTGGCGATTTTGAAGCAAAAATAATCCTAAATTTAGCACCAAAGCTAAAATCTATACCTTTTTCCAATATCAAGCCAACGAATATTTTGGAAGACATTTGTTGGAATAGAGCAATTTATCATGATTCCCCAATTAACCGAAGATGCATGAATTTTCATTATAGCTATTCAATTTTCACAAAGAATATCCTATCCAAAGGAAAACAAGTCGCTCAAAAGTAAAGAGGTACGATGCAAGCATAAAAGGAACTACTAAAGATCCTATAGGTAAGCAGAACAATGCTGTGAACTTCGGCTCGGTAGTCTCAGTGCTTGGCAGTGTTGTGGACATATGGTTTAAGGATCATTTGCCACCCATTTACACGTTACTACGTGCCAGAAAGGCAGAAAAAAATCGCAATTGAGGTTTTGACTCAACTTGACGAGCACCGTGTTCGTGAGATCTCTCTGACCCCCACCGAAGGTCTCGCTCGGGGCGGGGCATTGAAGTTGAAGATACCGGAGGGCCTTTGAAGGCTCCTGTAGGCAAGGGGATTCTCTCGCTGATGTTCGATGTTTTTGGAAATATCATCGACCGTAAGGAGGCACTTTTAGATGTCAAATGGCGCTCAATACACAATGCGCTCCCGCCTCTGACACAACGGTCCACGAAATCAGAGATCTTCGAGACTGGCATCAAGGTAATTGATGTGCTAATTCCTCTAGAACGAGGCAGCAAAACGGGCCTATTCGGAGGGACTGGAGTTGGCAAGACTGTGCTGCTGACCGAGATAATTCATAACGTGATCAAGTATCATCAGGGAGTGAGTGTATTTTGCGGCATAGGCGAACGTAGTCGTGAAGGTGAAGAACTTTACCGTGATATGAAAGCTGCCGGGGTACTTTCTAATATGTTCATGGTTTTCGGTCAGATGAACGAGCCCCCTGGCACGCGTTTCCGAGTAGGCCATGTAGCACTGACGATGGCAGAACATTTTAGAGATGATGAACATCTTGACGTGCTGCTACATCGATAACATTTTCCGCTTAATCCAAGCGGGTTCAGAAGTTTCCGGTTTAATGGGGCAAATGCCATCGCGCCTGGGCTATCAGCCGACGATGGGTACCGAGTTATCAGAGCTTGAAGAGCGCATTTCCAGTACCGATGCCGGAGTCATCATGTCAATTCAAGCGATATATGTGCCAGCCGATGATTTCACAGACCCTTCAGCTGTTCACATATTCTCACACCTCTCAGCATCTATTGTTCCCTCGCGCAAAAAAGCAAGTGAGGAACTTTATCCAGCCATTGACCCTCTGCAGTCAAATTCCAAAATGACCACATCTAGCATTATCGGCATGAGACATTATCGCCTGGCCCGGGAAATCCACCAGACACTCGCACAATATGCGGAACTCAAAGATATCATCATCTCTATGCTTGGCCTGGAACAGCTGTCTCAGGAGGATCGTAAAGTTGTTGCCTGCGCCCGTCGGCTGGAGCGTTTCCTCACTCAGCCATTTTTCACAACTGAGCATTTCACAGGCCTTAAAGGCAAATTTGTCTCTCTCGCAGACGCACTCGATGGATGCGAGCGTATTCTGCTTGATGAATTCAAAGACTACCAAGAAAGCGATCTCTACATGATTGGGACAATTGAAGAAGCAATAAACAAAAAAATCATACAGGGGTCATCATGAATTCAACACTCACGAATCTTAAGAAGATTTTGAGAAACCCAAATTTATGGTTGATTTATATAAGCGAATAAAAAATTTGTTGAAATTGAAAGATTATCGAAATTGTTTACTATTATTCCGATATTCATGTATCCTACCAGTTATATCTCACTCGCTATCTGTGCGTTTTAAGCTACAATGTAAAAATAACGTTATTATTTATTTTAAATTTATTATACCAAAAATAGTTTCGGAATAAAACTTATTTTCCCATAAAATGTTTCAAAATTAAACAATAATAAAATATTAATCATTTTTTGAATAGTTTCAGAATAAATTCACTTCCCCATAAAATGTTGTAAAACCAAAACATAATTTTATATTAATTATTTTTTATTATTTTTAGAGATCTCCACAAGCTTAAAAGAACTTCAATTAAACCTCAAATTTCCATAAATTGCTTATTTAGGTATTATAAACAAACACCTACAGTTGAGGTTTATCGAAATTCTAGTAACATTGACACTTTTCCTAAAAAAAGTAATGCAGATTAATCCTAGAGACAGCATTTATAATTTTCTGCAAAATCTGCTATATACACTTAAATCTTTTTTTGATTCGGTTCCATTACGATTATAATTGTTTCCTGTTATCAAGTATTCAGTTGTATCAATGAGCATTGAGGCTGCTAGTTTCAATACTAATTCCTGAGTAAGGAATGACCCATCACTCTACTTCTTCTTTGAGTTCCTCGTTAATCCTTTCGTTATATTTGTTTTTCTTATTTTTTCCAGTGATTTCCTGAAAACATAGGAAATTTTCATGATATAAATACGCGAAAAGAAGCAAAACTAAAGCCACAGAAGTATGAAAAGCATATCTTTACTATGTAGTTAGTGCAAAAGCAATTATTATTGAAGAAATTACACTGAATGAAACAGAGTAGCAGGGAATCTTCAAGTTTTCTAAATCTGCATTAGTGTTAATCATATAAACGATTGTTCTGCAGAATAAAACATTTAGCGTAACTATTCAGAGTATGATTAGCTTATCTTCCTTGAAAACCGCAAAATACTCTATATAAAAGGCGAACAGTTCTTTCGGATTGTAGAACTATAGACTTTAATACCGCAAAAAGCTTATTTTCCTTCTTTGGTTCTGAAAATTTCTGATATTTTTTTTGTCTAACTTCATTATCTTGATTTCCCTCTCTGCCGGTTTATTTTCAGATGAAACTCGCGGATCTTTAAGGAACCTAATGATTTTTTTTCTTTATTTTATAAACTATAAAGTAGAATCATTGATCTTGTTTTTTGATTAGCACCGCATTTCCCTTTTTTTAGAGGGTTTAGAAAAAATTGAGTTACTTCAATTCCTTTCATGACTATGGAATCGAACCTTTTTTAAAACACTTTAATTTGCTCAGAATCCAACTCTTGAATTTGCTCTTTACATTCATCAGTTTGTTTTTTAATTTCTGTTAAAAGCTCATTAATCTCTTCAGCCATTTCATGTTCTAATTCTCTTCAATCCCATTGATAGCCTATCCGAAAAATAATATACTTTCAATTTAAGATCATGTGTGGTAATGACAAAACGAAAAATTGTTCAGGACTACGAAATTTCTGAAGATTATTGGAAAAAATAGAACCTTTACTACCTGTACCTAAGCCAAAAAAGAAGTCTGGAAGACCCAGAAAGGGTGATAGGAAAATAATGAGTGGCATTTTCGATTTCCTTGTTACTGGTTGCCAATGGAAAGCGTTGCCATGATTTTATGGAGCTCCAAGCACTGTACATGATCGATTTCAGGAATGGCAACTATCAGGCTTATTTGAGAGCATGTGGCTGGTTGGTCTTGTTGAGTATGATTTCGAAAAAGGATTAGAATGGGAATGACAATCAATTGATGGTGCTATGACAAAAACACCATTAGATGGAGCTGGAACAGGAGCCAATCCTACTGATCGTGGCAAAAAAAGGTACAAAAAGGATTGTTTTAACTGATGGTAAAGGCATACCACTTTCTGTTGTCGTTGATGGAGCCAATCGTCACGATAAAAAGCTTGTAAAAAGGACTTTAGACGCCATATTCTTTGAAAGACCTTCTCCAGAAGACATAATTCAGAATATATGCATGGATAAGGGTTATGATTTCACAGATATCAGAAAATTGGTTGAAGAATATGGTTATACTGCGCATATCAAAAGTCGTGGAGAAGAAAACATAAGAAGAGACATACCTGGTTTTAGGGCAAGAAGATGGGTTGTAGAAAGGACACATTCTTGGCTGAATAGATTCAGAAGACTCCTTATAAGATGGGAAAAGAAAATTGAAAATTACCTTGCTATCCTACATTTAGCATGCGCATTGATAACATTCAGATCAGCAGGACTTTTCGGATAACCTCTAAGTCTGTTATGAAGATGAACATTGCAAAGAGCGTGAGCACATTCATAACTTTTGTAGAATTCCCAAACACTATTAACTATTATTTATAAATTTCGGAAGAATTCTTTAGCTTCCATTGCTTTATATCCCATTTTTTGATGAGAAAGATAAAATGTGTATTTGTCATGGAAAGCTACATGAAATCAATGTCCTTTTTTCTTGATTTTCATCCCTATTTCATCACAATAAATGACATGAGAAGTTGCTAGTATCTAATGAATCATATTCCAAAATTTCTCTAAATTTCTGAAACATTCTTTTTCTACTCTAATTCTTATAGCAGAATATATTTTTATCCTCACAACATAATTATAAAACTCATAAATCCTCTCATGAAGAATAAACTAGTATTTTTGACAGTAAATTGCTAAGTTAAGATATTAGGACTATAATGAACTGGATATTCCACTGATTCGGAAAAACAGCTTTATTTAATATTCCACAGCAAGGACAGATCTTAACCAGACTTCGATGTTCTGTGACAATAAGAACTATAGGGACTATCAAAACTGAGACTATTCTAATAATTTCAATTTCAACATTCCTAAAAAATTAGCCGCTTCTTATATAGTAGTTCTCAGAATATTGTGTCAATCAATCAAAATCATTACACATTTCAAGAGTCTTTCGGGATTAACTTCTCAACATCCAGGTTTCTAGATACCTTTTTTGTGGAGATTATTAATATTGGGTTCCTCTTTGACAAAAAAAAATTAGTTGAAGTATGTCTGCTAATGTTACGAATATTTTGATTTGAGCGAGATTCCAATAAAATAAATATTTTAGTGAGTTCTTTAATTTGATATTCAAGACTCTTCAATATAAGCAATAACCTTAGGGTTTCAAGCAAACAAAGTAAGAATATTTTTATGATTCATCAGCAATAAAAAGAATTTATTATACATCCAATTTTTCGCTGTTCCAAAAAAAAAGTGTCGTCACTCACAAAGTTACTTGAATAGTTACCATTTTGAATCTGAAAGCATGTTAAATCTTAATAACAAATTGCACAAAGGTAATTGTATCAATTCCTTAAATTTTCAATAACCTGTTTACCCCTTTTTGTGGGGATAATTGTTAATTCAGCTCCAGAAAATTTTATCTCCAGCATATCTACATCAGCAATTCTATCCATTGTAATTGCAAGAGCTGCAACTTCCGAGTGAGGCTGATTGCCCACTGCGATATTCCAGTCAGCGAGGTAGTAAATTTCAGGAGGGACCTTCTCTGCTCCTACGACAATCATAAGCTTATCACATTTTTTAAGTTCATCAGTAACATTGGGTAGATTGACCCCATACATCGAAAGGTGGCAAACTTTCCCACCACTAGCTTTCCACTCCTTGATTTCCTTATTGAAATCGACTTTATTTTTAATGTAAAAGTCCCCCCCCCAACGACTGACGACAGCCTCAAGACTCTTTACTACCACTGGGTCATCCGAAGCAAGAAGCATACCATCTGCACCAAGCAACCTAGCTGTCAAGCCAACATGTGTAGTGATTCTTTTATCTCTTCCGGGGCGATGCCCCAAGCGCAACAAAATAATTTTTTTCATGCTCGTGCTAAAGCCTGAATAGGTATTAAAGGATTTCACTGAAAAAATGAAGAATATAAAAGAAAATTATTGGAATCCAAAATTTCCAGGGATTCTCCTCAAAAGCATACCTTCGACTACAATTGGATTCGTTCTCTGAGCTGTTGTCAATGCAGTTTCGAGCTTGAACTCTTTTTCCGCATAGATAGTCAGAATTGAGTCTCGTTTCTTGACCGACTCACCCATTTTTTTATGGATAGCAACCCCAGCTCCCTTGTCGTTAGGAGCACCTGCAAGCCTGGCAATTTCAATTATCCACTTATTGTCAAATTCTATAACGTATCCATCAGTAGAAGCAAAAAGATCAGCGGTATATCGTCCAACCGGAATAGCATCGGATGTGATATTAGGGTCGCCTCCCTGAGCTTCAATGATCTGTTTCATCTTTTTAAGAGCTTTACCATTCCTGAGTGTTTCTATCGCAAGTTCTTTACCATGGTCTTTCGGAGCTGCACCACCCATTTCTAGCAAAATACCCGCAAGACTAGCACTCTTTTCAATAAGGCTATTTGGGCCTTCCATGCTTTCCAGCACTTTAAGAGCTTCCCTGACTTCCAGTGCTGGGCCAACCTTTCTTCCTATGGGAGAGGACCCGTAGGTGATGGCACACTCTATATTCATTCCAAGCCTGTGCCCAAGATTAATCAGGTCTCGTGCCAATTTTTGCCCCTCCTGGATTGTAAGAATTTTTGTGCCAGCTCCTATAGGAATGTCTATTACAACATTGTCAGCTCCAATAGCCCCCTTTTTTGCCATAATTGATGCAAGCATCTGGTAGTAAGGATCAATTGAGAGTGGGTATTCGACTCTGATTAGCTTATCATCTGCAGGAGCGATGTTAGTGGCTCCTCCCCATACAAGAGCTCCTCCCACTTTCTCGGTTATCTCCTTGACTTCCGTAGAGGTAAACTCGACAGGACAGAGGACTTCCATAAGGTCTGCAGTTCCACCCGCACCTGTGATTGCCCTGGAACTTGTCTTTGGAATCAAAAGTCCATTTGCAGCAACTATAGGAACAATAAGAAGGGAAATCTTGTTTCCTGGAACTCCCCCTATGGAATGCTTGTCCATGATAGGATGTGTATCGAACTCGATCTTATCTCCCGTATCTATCATAGCTCTTGTCAGCCATTCTACCTCGTCATCAGTCATCCCATGGATATAAGTAGACGTTACAAAAGCCGAAAGTTCGACATCACTTAGGTTTTCCTCCACGATATCATTTACTAGCATCTTGATTTCTTCTTGCAGAATAGGTTTTTTATCCATAATTTTTTTAATAACGGTTCCAGATTTTGAGCGTAATGCTGGTACAACTTCGACAGGTTTATCCCAGTCTTTGAAATGCCTGTAAATTTCGAAAAAAGCTCCAAGAACGCCTGGTGGAACCATGTCATCAGTTGTGTCCACAATAGCAGAGAGGCTTTCATGCCCACGAATGCGGATCCGCTCCCCGGGATTAACACCCAGTTCCTTCGCATCGGCAATATTCAACAACACTTTGTGCTGCCCTATTTTGATATTAAGAGGTTCCAGCTTCAACTGCATAAATAAACTCCTTCCATTTAGTTCTCTTGGCCTTTATACTTTTTTTGGTTCCGTTGCAAAAAATCCAAAAAAATATGTGAATCTATAAGTAATGGATAAAAATCAAAATATTAAAGAAAAATGTACTAACATTATAAAACTATACCAAACAATTGATTAATGTATTTGACTTCACCAAGAACAGAGTAATTTAAATTATTGACTTGTCCTTTTTTGATCATATTTATAGCTTCAATTCCTTTTAAAGTCTTACTAGCAGATAGAAAAGACTGAAATCCTAACATTGGATTAACGATTCTCTTTATAGATCTGTGATCTTGTTCTATAATGTTATTCAAATACTTGATTTGTCGAATGCCTACGTTTTTAGGTAGTATTTTATCAATTTTTAGTTTATCTATAGCAGGTGGATAAGCTGGATTTTTATCTACAGTTATTACCTTTGGAATTTGACTATGATTAGAACTTAAAGCTTTCTTAAAGAATCTCTTCGCTGCCTTTCTATCTCGTTTTGAACTTAACATGAAATCAATTGTATCTCCATTTGAGTCAACTGCTCGGTAAAAATATTTCCATTTACCTTTTACTTTGATATAGGTTTCATCAACTCTCCACGAATCATTTGTTGGTCTTAAATGTCTTCTTATCTTCTTTTCTATTTCAGGGGAATATTGATGTACCCATCTCATGATTGTTGTATGGTCGACTTTTACTCCCCTTTCTGCCATCATTTCCTTTAAATTTCTATAACTTAATGCATATTTTAAGTACCATCTTACATTCAATAAGATAATTTCCCCTTCATAATGCTTCCATTTAAAGGAATTAGATAGCATACTACTATCTTTGGTTTTCTTTTTATTCTATTGTATCATTAGAAAGAATTTTTGCAACGGAACCCTTTTTTTAACAACAACTTTGTTCCAATTAATATCCATGAATCAAGACTTTCGGTAAATTTACCTAAACTAAAAACCAACAAAAAAGCCCGAAAAGGAGTCTTGAGGCTTGAGATCAAATTTAAAACTGAGGTTGCTTATTTACCGTGATATTATATTAATTAAATCCGTAAAATAAACTTATGGAAAAAAATAAATAACTGAAAAAAGACTGTTCATAATTTTTAGATTTTGCGGATGTGCACATATATATAATTTGTTTGCTGTTTGTCCACTATTTACATCCGCCTGATACAGGCCTCATCTTCTTTCCCCATAATTACAATTATTTTACTATTTTATATGTTTATCAACCTAAAAGAACACAGTTTCAACAATTACCCTCTTCTGAATTTTCTCGCTCTTTATACTAGGTTTCATTTTCATATATCTCTTAATTTGCAATCAGATGCAATCTAATTGTGGTAATTTTCCTTGCTAAAGCAATAATTGATTTTTCATACACAATTGATTTCTTCTTCCGGTTAAAAAAATTTATCTTAATTTGCTATTCTTCTTTCTTGCTACTGCCTGAACAATCTGCATTAGGATCCACCTCACTACCTTTGATCCTTTTTAGGATTCTTCCATTGCAAAATTTATCCGTAAGTTGTTATATATTCGGAAGAACTCCATTCAATGAAGCAAGCTTATCTAATGACGGAAAATTCTTGAATTCTCCCATCTAGCAATTAGAGTTACTAAACCAATTCCTCCAAACATAGAAACTTACATTAAAATTTCCACATCAATTTTGTAGTATGCATAAAATGATTGAAAATCAGAAAGACAAAAGGGGCTCAGAAATTCACTCTTTTTCAGTGGTGATAACCTAAAACCACAAAAAACTCGAAGATCTATAAGCGACGATTCTCGATCGAATATTGTTATCAAAATCGAAATGTTTCCAAAACATAGGTATTTTCAAAAACAAATGTTTTGCCTTTATTTATGAGTAATGGATGGAATACTTACTCCAAGCGATATCAAATACCACTGAATTTAAAAAAAAATTAGTATAGTTTAGGTTGGTAAATACAATCCATAGATAAATCATTGAATAGTGATAATTCTATTCTTATCATATCCAAAAACAACATGATTCTATGTGTACAGGGCAATTTAATCTGAAAATTGTTACCCTCTATAAACTGGAACTTAAGACGAAAAATTGGAAAGGAAAAAAAATTAATATTCAACATTAATTTCCTGCAAAATGTGTGAAAAATTGCTGAATTTACTGAATATCTGAACCAATGGTGGGGTACTTAATTTATGCAAATGTACTAATTATTCCAAAAGAGGACAGTAATCAAATAAATTTGGATGAAATTATACTCTTTTTTCAAAACTGGGGAAGAACCAGAAAAAATTGAAAAGACTCGAAAATGATGGAAATACTGATTACAAACCTATATAGAAAAAACAAAACGAATATGTTAAAATTATCAGGAAGTGTAACTTTGAGTGAAAATGGATTGAAAATCTTCAAAAATAAGTTAACTTCACAATGCTAAAGTAGCTACGGACATTTTATTGTACAAAAATTCCTTGTCAAGTTTTAAATCTTATGACAAAACCACAAAACTAAAAAAAACAGATAAAAAGAATATAGAAATAAAAATTAAAAAAAGTTAAGATGTTTGAAGCTCCAGGTTATTTTTCTCCATCCTTAATTAATCTCTCAAAATAAGTGATGTTCCTGTCATATCCTGCGGTTTTGGAACGTTGAGGAGTTCCAGAAGAGTCGGAGCGAGGTCACATAGTTTTCCATTCTTAAGAGCTTTTACCTCATCATTTCCTACGTAAATGCATCTTACTGGATTTGAAGTATGTGCAGTATGTGGTTCTCCTGTTTCCGTGTCTATCATCTGTTCGGCATTTCCATGATCTGCAGTTATAAGTGCGATGCCTCCCTTTTCTTTCAGAGTCGCTACAATCCTGGCCACGCAACTATCCACGACTTCTATTGCCTTTACTGCAGCTCCACATATTCCGGTATGGCCAACCATATCCATGTTTGCGAAATTAAGGATAATAACATCATACTTTCCTGATCGAATTTTACTGATAACTTTATCCGTAACCTCATAAGCACTCATTTCTGGTTTAAGGTCATAAGTAGCGATCTTCGGAGAAGGGATAAGACAACGATCTTCTCCTTCATAGCATTTTTCCTGCCCGCCGTTAAGGAAAAAAGTTACATGGGCATATTTTTCAGTCTCAGCAATTCGGAGCTGAATAAGTCCCTTCTTACTAATAACTTCCCCAAACACATTTTTCAGCTTGTCTGGAAGAAAAGCAATGGGCAAATCTAGGTTTTCATCATACTGCGCCATGCAAACATAGTAAACCTTCGGACATTTTTTCCTCACAAAGTCTTCAAAGTTCTCTTTCACAAAAGCCCAGGTAAGTTGTCGCGCCCTATCTGGCCTAAAATTGAAGAAGATCACAGAATCATTATCTTTTATTGTTGCTTCAGGCTTTCCTTCTGAATCAATGATTATAGTTGGTTTTACAAACTCATCAGTCTCTCCCCTTAAATAAGCCTCAGAAACTGCAATCTCTGCGTTAGGAGCTGTATAAGGGGCAACTCCATTTGTTAGAGCTTCAAAGGCAATTTTTGTCCTATCCCAACGCTTATCTCTGTCCATTGCATAATACCGCCCTGAAACAGTTGCGATTTTTGCATCCCCATTTTGTTTACAAAAAGCATCTAGTTTCTTTATGTCGCCAAGAGCAGACTTTGGGGGCACGTCTCTTCCATCCAGAAAAACATGTATGTAAACTTTATTTAGCTTGTTTTCACTTGCAAGTTTTATAAGTGCAAAAATATGGGTCATATAACTGTGTACGCCTCCATAGGAGAGGAGTCCCATGAGGTGAAGGCTTGAGTCGTTAACTTTTACATTTGAAATCGCATTCAGAAAAATGGGATTTTTGAAAAAATCTCCATTTTTAATAGAGAGGTTTATTCGGGTAAGATCTTGGTATACTATCCTCCCCGCCCCTATGTTCAGATGCCCAACTTCAGAGTTTCCCATCTGACCCTCTGGAAGACCGACAGCCTCTCCGGAAGCTTCTAAAAAACACCATGGATATTCCTTCATCAAAATATTAAGGTTTGGAGTTATAGCTGCCAGAATATCATTTCCTTCTTTATCTTCTCTGTATCCCCAACCATCGAGGATAATGAGCATAAGAGGTCTTTTTGTCTGTGTCATATGAAGGGAATTCCACAGTCGTTCATAAATAGATTGCTATGAGACTTTATGCTAACTGTTATTAGATTCCACAGGATGTGTTGAGAAATGTTAAAGAATATATATATGTATTGATTTGTTGAAAATTAGACTTATCGACCTTAATTATAAGTATTAAAAATTACATATATAGCCTTGAACTAAAAAAAAGAGACCTCAAAAAAAGCAAAAGGTTTCTATATAAATTTTATTGAAGTTCATGTTAAACATCCGAATAACGGAAGGAGGATTTGATTTCATGAGTGGAAACATTAAAGATATTACGAGCATCCGTGATGTGGCTGTAAATATAGCGGATAAAACCGCAAATCCTGCTCCTCTTGGTTTGATGGGTTTCGGAATGACTACTGTGCTTCTTAACCTGCATAACGCAGGATACTATTCACTGGGAGGAGTAATTCTTTCGATGGGCATCTTCTACGGTGGATTAGCGCAAGTTGTTGCTGGAATAGAGGAATGGAAAAAAGGCAACACTTTTGGAGCTACTGCTTTCACCTCATATGGATTCTTCTGGCTCACTCTGGTGGGAATTGTTCTACTGCCTAAGTTAGGAGATAATTTTACTGCACTTGCTCTAACAGCAAAAGACTTTGCCGCATATTTATTCTTATGGGGAATCTTCACCCTGTACATGTTCATAGGCTCACTGAGAACAACAAGGGCTCTTCAGTTTGTATTCCTGTCGTTGACCATCCTGTTCTTCTTGCTTGCTGCAGGGACTTATCTGGGCAACCCAGCAATAACCAAAATTGCCGGCTATGAGGGAATCATCGTAGGCCTTTCAGCAATTTATGCTGCCATGGGTCAGGTACTAAACGAGATGTATGGAGAGAAGATTATTCCTCTATAATATTTACCTACATTCTATAGCTGCACACAAATTAAGAGGATTTCGATATACTCTGAGTTTCACGAATCGTATATATGCCAATTATAAGCATATGACGAAATTAAGCGGTTTATCGAAATCTTCTATAACTTTTTTGCCTTTTTGCCCAATATTATTCATTGAAAGTTAGATTAATTTTTAAGCTACTGCTATATTGATAAAATAGAGGGCATTTTAGGTACAGCTATGGAAAGTGGAATCTATAATGTGCATGTTTTGATGTTTTAATATCCTTATTTTTTAGACTTTTAAATATCTATGAGATCGAAAAAATTTATTATTAATTTCATTGAAACTGATTGTAGTCAATCAAAGCTACCAGTTATGATCGTTTTAATTGTTTCCTGTTAAATAACAGTGCACTTTTCTGAGTTAGATCGACTGGAGTTATTGGATCGATTCTAATGGCTATTTTTACTCTCATTCTGTTGGATGGGTGACCTGAAGGTCAAATAAATTGCAAACTCATAAACCACGCGAATCAAATTTCAATAAACTTTTCCAATTTTTCGCCTTCATTTACACGCCTGATAAAATCGGCCCTATCAATATACGGAAGTCCAGCAATAACTGAAGCGGCAACTTTTCTGCTAATTCCAGGTAATTCTTTTACAAGGGCAAAAGAAGCCATGTTTATAGGCAGAGGATAAGGAATACTAGTAATCGAGCGCATCCCATGCCCGGTGACAATAACGTCAGTAAATCTTCGCAAAGGCAGAGATGCAGGAATCCCTATCAGTAAAGGATATGAACCAAGCTGTCTCCCAAAAGTAACTCCCTTTTCATGCACTTCACAAATGACGTCTCTGAGCACCGTACCATCTGGCACAACGCGCCGTAACATAGGAAGGTCAATAGTCTTTCGAACCTTTTCCTTATAGTCCATAAAGAGTTTCTTGTTTATCCTCCCAGCTTTTTCCTTCCTATAAATAGGCGTTCCGGGAAAGGCCATAACCTGGCGAATGTTGATCCTACGCAAGAGCATTCCAGAATCGAGCACATTCTTAAGGAAATAATAATTAAGTTGAAAAGTTTTTTTAGATTCTTCAATCAGCCCGTGCACAAAATTGACACCAGGAAGAATTTCTGGAAGTCCGTTTGCCCCTCTAACTCTTCCATACTTATTCACAAGTTTAATTGCCTCAAAAACTTCGTCGGAGCTTGCCTTAAGACAGTTTGCTGCAATTACCCGTGGATCGGCACTTTCCATCCCGAATGCAGTCACGTCCCCTGCGGTATGATATTTAATTATTGTTTTAAGAATCTTCTCCGATTCCTGTGGATAGGTGGCAAGAGTATTAGGATTCGCATTGTCCATATGTAGCACTGAAAGATCAGGAGCAGCATTCCGGATCCCCATATAAAGCCTTTCAATTATATCAGGCTCAGGCTTTGGAACAGGCCCTCCAATATCTATCCCATGATAGGAAAAGAGATCCGATTGACGCCCTATCCTAAAATAACTAGCTCCATGAGCATAAAGAGCTGATACTTCATTGATCACCTCTTCCACATTGCGGTAATCTGGAGCTCCATAAAAGGGTTCTGTACAGAAAGAGCAGTGAACCTGCCTGTTACAGCCTCTGTAGGTTTCAAGTTCACACATGCAATAAGGGTAATCCGGATGCTGCCGGATCAAAAAAGCCCCTTTCGGCCCCCAACGCCCAATTTCAGCTGTTGTCCTGAAGCGGTGCTCAATTACTTCCGGAATTTTCAGACATGATGGATAAATCCCACTTCCACTAGATCTTCTTTCAAATAGATCATAAACAAAAGCCTCTATATCTATTCGAGCAATTAAGACGTTTTCAAGGATTAATAAATCTTCAGTACCTTTTGCAACTTCTCCACCTTCTTTGCTAAATCCTGATCTGATTGGACCGCCGAGTATTTTTATGCCACCTGCAACCCGGAAGATAGCCTCTATTTCTTCAAGGGTTATAGGGGAAGCCCGAAGGTATTTTCCGGGCACTGTCATTCCTGCAATAACAATCAAAATTTCTGCTCTTTCTATAAGTCCCCCGATATCAGGAGGATTTTCTCTCAGAGTGTCGATGGTATAGTAATGGATATCTTTTTCATGAAGCCCGCGTTCTCTGAGAGCTCCTGCTATGTAACGTGGATATGGGGAAAGGTATGGAGGAACCCCCAGGCAGGAAGGTTCGTCCACATAGCCATCTATAATAAGCGCTTTCATGCAAGTTCTCGTTTACATTTTTTAGAGATAGGACTTCAGCAGTTGAACTAAAAAATCAGCATCATTAAACCTTTAATAATCTCAAATTAAATCTGAGCACAACATAAATTTCATTTGATCTCATACCTCAAGCTAGTAAGTATTGTGACATTTGAAGATGGTAGTATATATCGCAGTTAGATGTTAAATTACAAGTAATTGAAAAAACATAAACTTAGAAACGAAAAAAAATCCAACAAAAATATCCACGGAAAATAAGGGCCGGGACCGAGA
Organism: uncultured Methanosarcinaceae archaeon; assembly: GCA_963733675.1. Classification (GTDB taxonomy): domain Archaea; phylum Halobacteriota; class Methanosarcinia; order Methanosarcinales; family Methanosarcinaceae; genus Methanosarcina. Next base: position 613,845 of record CAVTET010000003.1, read on the forward strand.
ATTGAACTCGGATCGTAGCCTCCACAGGGCCACAGGATAACCTCTACCCTACCCCGGCCACAGGAGCATGGTAATTCAGATTTGAAGCAACCTATAAAAGGAGTTTATTTATATAAAGTTTTTGCCGAAAAGGCCTCTGTTACAAAAATACCCTATGCTTGTTGATTAAGTGACAATTAATAAGTACTGAAGTAACTATATTGCTTTTAATATTGCTTTATAAATAACACATCTATTGACTTTTTTTCAATATCATTACTAAAACATTATTTAAATTAAGTTAAAACTTTATTATTTTTTTACGAGCTTGAGCTAAAATCTGAAAACTAGGAAATAGTAAAAAGTATCGAATCTAAGTAAGTCTCTGTAAGACTGAAACTTTTGCCGTCAAATGCAGTTTTTTTTCTGTCTGAGTCCAGTATTGTGTGAGAAAAATTACTTTCAAAACATACACAGTTAGCTGATCGAGTGAAAGGTAGCCTCAAAAAATAGATTTCAAAAATGCAGATTCTCTTAGACTTCATCTTTTAAATGTTCTTATTGAACAAATAAATATGTACAAAGAAATCAAATCAGTACTTGAATTAAATTCATTACTGAGTTTTAGAACTATAGAAAAAAACCAATCAATACCATCAATAGTAACTTGATAATTATCAAAACGCTTTCATACTTGCTTTATGAATCTTATTTCCTAAGCTTTGAATTTTTTGGTTGTTGAATTTAAGTAAACTTGGAACAATATTAATAAAAAACATATTCATCATATTTTGGCTGATGAGTATAGCATTGTTAATATATAACTACTACCGGTAAGACACTACTTATACTGTAGCAATTTCAATGGGGTGAGACAATGGATTTTGCTTGTAAAGAGTTCCAAGTAGAAGATATAATTAAATGTGCTCTTAATCTAACAAAAGCAGACCTCAAGGTTATGAAATATTTCTTAAAAGAAACAGACCAGTGGGCTGAAACTTACTTTCTTTCAAAAACTTTGACTCTGGACATATCCACAATCCAGCGTTCCGTAAAAAAATTGCATGAAAAAGAAATTTTACAAAGGTCCCAGCAAAATCTGGATGGAGGAGGGTATGTTTTTAGATATAAAATCCATTCTAGAACCAAAATAAAAAATATTATAATGATTGTAGTCAATTCCTGGGCAGATCGGTTAGGACAGGAACTGGAAAAATGGGGAAATGGAGAATAGTTTTTCCTACAAACTATAGCAAACGAAAAAAATCGGCCATATAGCTCAAAATTTTATTATTGGACAAAAATCGGATTCATGAAATGTAGAACTTCAGAAGCGTCTTTCCTGAAGATGCCATTAAATTCAATTTATTCCACTTTAGTTATTTGGAAAGAAATATAAATGTCTCCTGAAAAAGATAAACATTCCGAACCTACGAGTATAAATCAAAAAGTTAAACAAAAAAGTATTTCTAAAAGCTGACATTAGCATGATCAAGTGGACATAGTAGAGATTATTCCGATAAACCTCTTATTCTTACTAGTCACCTATATAAAACTTATAAGAATATTATTAAATTTAGGAGTCTATTGAAATCCTCTATAAATTATTCACAAATAAACTAAAACTTGCGAGAAAAAGAACATTTCAAAACGAGTACTGAACTATCATCAACACAGAAAACAGACCTTTCTGGAATTTTCGGTGAATCAATTAACTTTGACAGATTTGAACTTCATTATTACATATTATCCAGAAAATATCTTATAAAGTAAAAAATGTCAAAAGAATTAATAATTTACACAATGTAAATACAATTTTAATTCTAAAAATAGAGGTTAGATGTGTACATGAAGTTTTTTCTTGTTGCCTATTGAGAAAAATTGGAAACTAATAAGAGTAGTGGGAGTCAAATACGGAAAATAATCATTTCATAAATTATTTGAGATAGTTTTATAATGTTGGTACATTCCCCTCGGATATTTTGCCTTTTATTCATTATCCATATATTTACATGCTTATTCTGAATTTTTTGCAACAAAGCTCCCTAAGCCACTACGGGACGCTGCTATACAGAACTCAATCAATCCTGGACGTTATATCACTGATTATCTTCTCCATTTCATTCCAGGGGGGCTGAAATGCAGTGCTCCACTCTATAGTGAAGGCATACACTTTTCCCAGCTGGTTTGACGAAATTACGGCTATATACATAATCGTCTCCTGCACCTGATGTGGTATATAGATCGTAGGCCTGCTTTACCTCGTAAGTTCTGCCTTTTTTTGTTTCTTGTTCCGATACAGGTAAGGGTCCACGATAAGTCTGATTCATGTCACAGGGATCTATCTAGGTGTGCACTAAAGCCAACGGGGTGAAATGGTTGGGAAAATCCCATAGAAAATCGTGATTCCTTTTTAGGTCAACTCCGATGCAGTTCGTATTTCCTCCGCTCGGAGCTGGGTTGCGATTGCGACGCCAGATAGCATTGTTGTTTTGGCTGTAATGCCTGCCATCTGGATTGACATCTGGGAAGACATAGACGTTCAGCCCCTCTACTACGGAACGTATCTGGGTAGCATTGAAGGATTTGCCTCCATATGTCAAACCAGTCCCTCCCACGTAAGCTTCAAGGAGATCGGTGGCGAAGTTGATGCAGATATCTGCTCTCTCCCCTCTCACGGGCGTGAACAGACCCTGTAAAGAACACCCCATCGCGGTTTGTGGCAGCACATTGTCCGATGCGTATGGCATGAAAGGTACGCTCCTCGACAGTCGTATTGGGGAGATTAATAAGTTCACAGATTCCAGGATGAGCAGCGGCAAGAGCAATAAGTGCCGATTCCACTTCATCAACATTTAAATATGTCATTGTTCTCTCACTCCATCCTGGCCAGTCCACGCGGTAGCTTCTTTCCAGCCTCAAAACGGTCGGCTTTGCCAATTTCCTGCTGGCGCTGGCGACCTACCTCTGTCGCATTCTCAACTATCTGTAATGATACCGATGCCCCTCATTTTTTCTGCCTGCAGACTTTGCAGCATATCCTTTGGCACATAGGCATCTATGGTAATTGCTCTGTCCGGCTGACGCTTTGAGCTCCCACCCAGATAGAGGTGCTTATCTTTCAATAATTCGATGAGGCTTAGTTCATCAGGAGCGCGGATGACAACTGAGAATATTTTAGAATTGTCTGTTGGTTCAACATCAAGAAGCTTCGAAGTAACAGCGAGATTCATCCTAATAATGTCCAGCGCGAATCCGTAGTGGATGTGATCAAGCGTATCATTAGCAGTATAGATATTGGAATTTGAGTTATCAGTTCCCTCGATCGTGATTTCCTAAAGTGCCTAAAATATGACTCTTTTCATATTACTTACGTCCTTAAGTTGACCGTTTGAGAATAAAATCTATATGGGGAGACCAGACCATTCGATAAAATAACAATATTCAAATTGTTTCATTTTGTTTACTCCACTCTATTTTTGAATATCTTTACTTCAAGCTCATGCCATACTAGCGAGTTGATAGCATCATGTGCAATTTTCTTTCCATCCCCTAGTCTTATTTTCAGATCACTGTTCCATAACTATTATACTTATTTATTATGATCCTTTTCACATTTATATCGATGAGCGTTGCCTATTATTTTGATAAATTGATGATTCTTTAAGTCGTAGGAATATACAAATATCTACCGATGAAATTCCAAATAAATGCAAAAAACAACAAGAAAAACATAGGTAATTTAAATTAACGTCTATAGATATAGTTTTAGGCTTCAATGAAAGTACGCTGAAATAAAATTATAAAAATTTTACCAATACAATTAAGTGAAATATTTTCAGAAACATTATTAAATTATACTCTTCAATAATTCTCACATGCTGAAGAAAAGAGACGGCCTGGACGAAAGGTAAACGCCTGGATCTCGAAGGGCTTGTACTCTAAGGTAATGACTTAAAGTACAGGACAAGGACCGAAGCCATTATCAGTGGATTTGAACTTCTTGTAAAAAGTACAAAGTCAGGGCAAGGGTAGTACAAAAGCGAAATGGTGAAGTACAAGAAAATTCCCAAACAGAAGATCAACGAGAATCCATTTGAATAATTATATACTCAGTTCTTTCTCAAGTGTTTCAGTAACTGTTTTAAAGATTTTCATCCTGGAATAGCGCTTGTCATTTGATTCCACAACAGCCCACTGAGCAGTTATGGTGCTTGTTTTCTGAAGCATCTCATCAACAGCAATTTTATATTCTTTCCATTTGCTTCGATTTCGCCAGTCTTCATCGGTTATTTTCCATCTTTTTTCAGGATCATTTTGCCTGCTTTTGAAACGTTCTAACTGAGTATCCTCATCAACTTGAAGCCAGAATTTGAGAATAATAGCTCCTGTCCCTTTAATAATATTTTCAAATTCGTTTATTTCTCTATAAGCACGTTTCCATTTATCTTCGCTGCAAAGCCCATCTACTCTTTCGACCAGGATCCTTCCATACCAACTCCTGTAGAAAATTGTTATGTGCCCTGTTTTAGGGATTCCTTCACAGAAGCGCCAAAGGTAATGATGAGCTTTTTCATTATCATTTGGTGGTCCTACGGGTACCACCTTGTAGATTCTGGGGTTCAACACTTTAACTATATGGTGTATGTCTTCTCCCTTGCCTGCTGCATCCCAGCCTTCAAATATTATAACTATGGAACGCTTTTTCCTGAAAAGCTCGTACTGTAAGGTTTCAAGCTTCTGCTGAGAAAGCTTTTTGGACTCTTCGTATTCCTTAGGGATAATATGTTTTTGACAGGTCGACTTTATCCAAGACAGAGGAACTAAGTTCAGGGAGCTTTGATATTTCTCTATCCAGGTATTCAATTGTCTGCTGCCCTAGAGTACGGGTCATATTCTCAATATAAGTTTCGATGACCTGAATTGCAGTGGTGATAATCTTAAGGGTTGCAAAGTTTCTGTCATTTGCTCCCACTGTAGTCCAAGGAGCATAGGGCAGGTCTGTTTTTTCAAGCAGTTTTTCTATAATTGGAAGGCATTCATTATATTTATGAATAAAATCCAGTTCCTTTTCATTTTTCTTTTCGTATTCATAGAGTATTAGGAGAATACCTTTTTCTTGATTTCCCTGAAACGATCTTCTTGTTCTTTTTCACTTATATGGAGGAAAAACTTTAGTATAAGGTATCCATCATCTGAAAGCTGGCGTTCGAAACAATTTATTTTTTCCAAGCATTTCACAAGTTTCTCTTTGGATTTTGTTTTCCAGAAATGTTTCATGATTGCCCGACTGTACCAACTCCGGTCAAAGATTGCAATTTTACCTCTTACCGAGATCAGAGCCCAAAAGTGTAGGAGGAAGGGGTTGAGCGCATATTCGTAGCAGTCAAAAGTCATTGTGTGAAAATCATATCCTCTCGGGTCCAAAGGTAACATGAAACGGTTGATTTCTTCTCCCATCCCAGATGCGTGCCAGCCTTCGAAAACAAAAATGATGGGGATCTTCAATTTCCATGCCTTACGTTGTAGCTCTCCAAGCTTAACCTCAAGTATTTCCATACTTTCTTTATATTCATCGTTACTTACTGACAATGATAGATCAATATTTTCAAGAATGCTACGACCTCCGCTTACCTGTGAAAATAGTATCGATTTATTCAGGTATTTGATTTTGATCATTATTAGGACTTACGCAGTTGAAATGAAAAATCAATAGCGTTAAACCGTTAACTATCAAAAACCCAGTGTAAAAATTTTGGAAAGTCCGGCTACAATTATACCAGGAGATAAAATTAGAAGAGAAGGATATTCTACTAAATAGGTCGAGCTCGGATAAGCTTTGCACTTAAAGTCCCTTTTGCACCTAAAGTTTGAGACTTGCACCTAAAGTCGGACTGAGATGACACTTAAGGTGCAAACTCGTTGGATGAAAGCGCTATTAAACAATTAGTGACTCTTGAAGTTCTCTTTACCGAACAAACTTCGCCAGAATCTCTTTTCTGATTTTATCGACATCCTTGACGATTATTTCAATATTTTCATTTTGTTTCTCTGAAACAACATTCATTTTTCGTTGTCATATTAAAAGCTTCATACATCGATAATTGTTTTGATTTTATTATGATTCGGAGAAATGGTTCTCTAAATAAAGAGATTCAGAACTATTCTTTTCGGCCAAAATTATTTGACAGTTTTCAGGATTTTCATTAAAATTATCTCGTATTTGTAGTTTTAAACCCCATAAACTGAAAAAGATGCTTGACATGGAAGTTTTGTTCCATGTTAGCATTTTTGCTATACACCGTTGTATACATTAGTAAATATTTTTTTATTATCCCTATAATCTGTCTAATTCAATATCAAAAATGTTGATACAAAATTTTGGAAAATAATTATCAAGAAGAAGATTATCTGGCCATTAATAATTAAAAATTGATCAAAAATTTTTTGAGCCTAATATCACTTCTTCATTCCTTAAAAATATCAAAATCCCATTTCAACATAAAAATCAAATTTCAAATTGAGTTACAAACTATACCTGGATCTTTGTATAAAAAATATTTCATTTCCTTATTCCACAGATGCCATTATAAAGGAGCTGAGGGGAATGATGTTTATTAAAGTTTTCAATACTCGACTTTCGTAGATGCTATTTTTTCGGCAAGCTTTGATAGCACCTCGGTCCTCATTCCTTCTACAAACTTGATACTGCCAACGACAAGATGACCGCCTCCACTGACACCTGCACCTTTCATTTCTTCTCTAAGTTCCCTGACAATTCTTGGAATATTCATAAGAATCCCTTTCGAACGAATGACAGCAAAGTCAGGCCCATATCCTATAGTCACTATAGCTTTATCGGGATTTTTTTTGACAAGTATATCGTGGACTTCCCCAGAGGTTTTCCCAGGTGGTGGAAAAGTGAATTTTTGTGCATAGTTTTCGACATCAATAACGTTCATGATAGCGCCATTTGCCAATTTCTGAGACTTAACATTAAAAAGACAAATTTCAAGTTGTTCTTGTATCATGATATTTGCCTGCTCACAAAGGAGAGAGATCAGCTTATTATGGATAGCGTGATCACCTAGATCTAGGATATCATCGATAAGGCCTTTTCCACTGCTAAATTTCAGCCAAAACTGTTCATAATCCAGCGCTAAAGCCATTTCTTTCAATTCTTCAAGAGTGTAGTGGTTTGAAACCAGAGAGATATATCTTGCAGCTTCAGGAGCTTCCGAACGATCTCCAACTGCTGAAACAGCAGGAAGATGTTTTATTGTATCGCTAACTTTGGGATTGATCATACGAGCAATCTCAGTACAGAGCATACCTGAAGTAACCCCAAAATCCCCTCCTACATGTGCAGGATTTACATGTCCTACAATATACTGATCGACTATCTCATCAGGATGATGATGATCAATAACAAGCATATCAATGCCATAAACCCCTGCCTGCCGCATTGAGGGGACATCCTCTTCTGTTGACCCGTTGTCCACAAGGATTACAAGCGGCATTTTTTGGCCATGCCTCGCGGAATCTTCAAGTGCAAATGAAATATCCCTTATAACGTCCGCAAGTTCATAAAAAGGCGCCTTCGAAGGAGCACGCTTGTAGAAATAATATTCTGCGTCTGTTCCACCAATATCAGTAATAAGGGGCAGTATAGCCCTCTCAATTGCAATTGCCGAGGTAATCCCATCAGCGTCAGCATGATGCCTGAGTATTATGGGCCTTGAATGGAATATAGCTTTCTTAATTTCTTTAGCTACAAGGAGCATCCTGGGTTTGAGCTTTTCCATAATATCGCTTTTTATAAGGAAAGGAATGTCAGAAGGTGATGCTTTTTCATCAATTACCCTTTCAACTCTTTCCCTGACAACTGTCTCCTTTTTTCCAGTAAGCAATTTCATACTCATTACTTCTATCTGAATCTGCTCATCCCTCAAAGTTACTTCCCCAGTGATTGAAACAATCCTATCTACATCGATGTGTGGATAGGAGCGTTTCCCTGCGCTCTCGAAAGCTGCACACTGGATAAATCCTCCCTCATCGTTAATCGTGAAAATAGTTGGTCCACTGGTTTGCTTTACCTGGATAACATCTCCTTCTATTCGGATGATCCTACCCTTCATACTTGAGTCTATTTCAGCAGAATTCTTAAGTGGGAGCTCTTTCTCAATCTCAATTGTTTCATATTTTGTAAGGTTTTTCGGAATTAGGTCGAGTTTTCCTCCGGCTTTGATGCTTTTTACCAGTACAATCACGGGATCCCCCATTTCAGGTAAGGTTCCTCCAACATTGCTGGAGTGCATAAGCCCCCTTATATGGGGATTAAGATCCACAAAAACTCCAAAAGATGCTTTACTGTTAACTATGCCATGGTAAAGTTTTTCTGCTTCCACATCCTTAATATCACAGGAATCATCAAGTGAATAAACATATTTAGAAATGGAGCAGGAATCGCAGATCTCATCCTCTGTATCCCGAAGTTCCAAAATACGCACTCCACAAACCTTGCAAGTATATAAATTTCCGAGCCCCTCGCAAGTTTTACATTGTAGGGTTATTTCAAGATTTCCAGTGCCCTTACATTTTTCACATGTTGCTCCTTCTTTCAGGAAGCTGTCAATATCTTTTTCTGAAAATTTCATGAAATCTACTGATTTTGACTTGCCTTTTCCCTTACATTGAGGACAGACATCAGTTGAAATAAATTCATAGCCACGCCCATGGCAATCTGGACATTCCTTACTCATTAATATCAACACCGTTGGCTCTCTCGAACCTGCGTTTTCATAATTTATGCTGTTTATTATGGTTCAGAATAAATTTCTGAATTCAACATAATCTATTTCTTTTAATCAGCCTTTAAGTATAGTGATTCGCTAGGTTACCCTATCCATCCCTAAAAATCAATACATTCCTTTTACTTTCTTTCCTGCCATTCATTTTGTCTATATTTTGTATGTTTTACATCGATCATTATTTTATAGGCGATAGTCTTTTATAATTTAGTTTTTAGAAGCATCTGTAGGTTTCTGCAACAATTAGGTATCTATTATAACAATATTACTGTCCTTTGGTAGCTTTCAAGAACCTGAGAAACTATAGACAATTGAAAATCCTAAACATGTAGTAATTATATAGAAAGGATTTAGATTGATCCATTAATTTGATCTTATGACTATAAATTGTGTGGCAATGAATCGAGAAAATCAGAGGTTTATCGAAATCCTCAATAATTTACAGATTTTTCGTGAGATTACATTACACAAAATTCTTCAAATAAGAAAGCTTACTTTGAATTATTTTTAAGACAATACTTCAGATAAATTGTATTTAGTTCTCAGTATTTCTGAATCAATAATAATGCAACAAAGATCATGAATTATGGCTGGCTTCATCATTGAATTATTGTTTCTTGTATTAATAGTTGTATTATTAATACTTCGCAATCTATAAATACTGTAGATGGTTATGAGAGGTAATCACTTTCATGGTCTCTGTAAGCTGTTTAAAAAAATTTAAAGAATTGAAGCTTTGTGAATGAAATAGGTAAATTTGAGATGTTTGTATCATTTCAACTACTAAAAATTGGAGCTTTAAGAGCAAAATCAATAAGAGGTTTCATAAGTAGAAATTAATGTTAAGCGATTTAAACTCTTCAATACTCAAATCACCGGATTTTCTCGGAATTCTCTTATATTTACCTTCTCTAAAATAAGGTGTCATAAAGTAGGTTTAAGTGTCCAAGTTTGAGCATTGTAGAAACTTTAAAGCATGTATGGGATATCCTCCATAACAACTGTCACATAACACAGTTACAGTGGGACTTTTACCCCATTGTCTTACCGTTTTTATCATCCCACAATTTTCTAATTCACCCAATACTTTCGGAAAAGCCCAATCCTGGATAGGTAAAAATGAATTTATACCCTTCACGGTAACTACTAAATTTTTAGATTTCTCAAATCCTTTTAAGTGCCAAATATGCATAGCTACCCTGTAGGTATGTCCCACTGAATTTGAAGGTAACTTGCCTGACAAGCTTACTAAATAGAACTATTCTTTTTTAAAGGTTTGCGACCTGGCTGGACCTACTGAAATATAATTGATAGGTACTTTCATAAGTTCTTCTAACCTTTTGACATAATTTTTAGAATTTTTGGGGAGCTCCTCAAAGGTTTTTACTTCAGTTAGATCATTTCCCCACCCTGGGAGATCTTCGTAAACAGGTTTGCAATCCAATAGGTCATCTGCGAGTTCCGGGGGATAATCCAATTTTTTTCGTTTGTAATTATAGCAAACACAGATCCTGATCGGGTCAATACCTGTCAATACATCCAATTTGGTTAGAGAAATCTCAGTATACCCATTAAGAACAATAGCTTTTTTCAAGAGAGGCAGATCGAACCATCCGCATCTTCGCCCTCTACCGGTAGTTGTCCCGAATTCTCCCCCAGCTTTCTGTATCTTTTCTCCCAGTTCTCCTGTAAGCTCTGTGGGAAGCGGGCCGTCTCCTACTCTTGTGATATAAGCTTTAACTATAGCAATCACTTTGTCAACCCTTGTAGGACCTACCCCAAGGTTGGCACAGGCAGAACCTGCTATTGTTGAAGAAGAAGTTACGAATTTTTGAGTACCATGTATCACATCGAGATGAGTACCCTGAGCAGCTTCAGCCATTACATGTTTTCCTTCATCGAGAGCCTCATTGATTTCTCTAGAAACATCGGTGACATAATAAGCAAATTGCCTTCCAAGTTCAGAATATTTATTTATCCGGGTAGGGTCTCTGACTATTTTCGGATCTCCTCCCATTGCTTCAATTTCTTTTTCTTTCTGGGGAGCAAGCTCCTCAAGTTTTGCAAGTAAGCGTTCGCTGTCCACAAGCTCAGCCAGGCGGATTTCGTCTCTCGCAACCTTATCAATGTAAGCATTACCTATTCCGCGTTTCGTGGTTCCTATTTTTGTTTTCCTCGACTCTTCCCTTAGCAAGTCCATTTCTATATGATAGGGCATGATTATACTCGTTTTTGCATCCACTCCAAAATTATCAGCATTTATTTTTATTCCATGTTGCTCAAGCATTGAAATTTCTTCAGCCAGAATTTTCGGGTTCAGAACAACCCCAGGCCCGATAAGAACCCTGGTATCAAGAAGGATACCTGAAGGAATAAGATGCAGCTTGTAGATTTCATCCCCTACCCTTACTGTATGACCTGCATTGTCTCCTCCCTGAAAACGAGCAACAATGTCATAATCCTTTGCAAGAAGGTCTACTATCTTTCCTTTTCCCTCATCACCGAACTGCGCACCCGTGATTATTGTAAACATAAAGCCTGATTCTGGCTTAACCATTAATAAGTTTTTGTTTGCGTTATTTTTATTTAGGCTTCATGACAATCCCAAATTGAAAACATTTGTTCATTGTTACGAATGTCAGGAATAATATTGAACTGACCCAGAAAATAAGCTTGTCACGAATCCATAATCCATGCCTTTTAATGAGTTTTTTGGAGTAAGTAGACTGGATATGGAATCTTCCTTACATTCCGTACTTAATTAGCTTTTAATCGATGATATCAAAGCAAATTTGCTTTTTTAGTCCTATTAAACGATGATATCTGACAAAGATGTATCTTCTTCCAGTTAATGCCATATACATCAATAATTTCATTTGATATTTTTGCCTAGAATTACCCACAATTCACAAAAACTTAGTTTATGTACTTTGATTAGAGTTAAATTCAAAATTGATGATCTAAATTTCAATGAACCTACTTCATAAACGGGAACAAAAAACATTATTTAAAGAAATTCTCAAACTGTGAGTTCCATTCAAGATCTAGAACTCTTAAGGCTCTCTAGATAACAATCAGTCTCATGATGTTGTGGAGGATTTCCCTATATAATGCCTCGAGAATATCCAGTAGATTGATCTAAAATACCTAGTCAAAAATGGACTAAGACTCGAATTTGAGAGATCTTACTAGAGTATTTCGATAAGCTCCCTAATTTTGTACTTTGCTTATAAATGGTAAATAAATGATTCACGAAAATTAGAGGTTGATCAAAATCCTCACTAATTAGTACATGTTTTAGTACAAAAATATGTTAATCGAAACAATACGTTTAGAACCAGAATCTAAAGCTGGCATATATTTTATAATATGTAAATTTGTTTCTTGATTCTCTTTTATTCATACGATACAAAGTTATATCTTTTGTTTTCGATATTTTCGCTCCTTCAGAAAAATATGTGTTTATTTGAATATTTTTATTAGAAGAACTAACTTATGTCCATTATTTTCCAAATGATAATTCAATTTGTTCATTTTAGGCAAGTATTTATGATCAGAAACAATATTTCCTCATATAATATATTACTTGACTATTAATCATCAAATAACATTTTTTGAGATTGTCAGTTTTGATAACCAATTATTATATCCTATAAATATACAAGTTGCCTTGAATATACGGATATGTAATTATTTGACGAAATGGTATTCTCACAGTGTGTCTATCGATAGAAAACATAAAAATGTATCAAATTAAGCAAAATTTTGGAGATGAAACAAATGAGTAAGCAAAAACTTTCCAGAATAATTAATATTTTGATAGCTGTATTTCTCATAGTAACATTAACAGTTGCTTCAGCAAGCGCATGTTCTAGTAAGTCGGTCAAAAACTCAAATTCGGTTGATAACAATATCCCTGTCGACTCGAATCCGGTTAATTACGAAAATCCCAGCAATATGAATCCGATTAGCAACATGAATCCAGTTAGCAACACGAATCCGGTTAATTACGGAAACCCCAGCAACATGAATCCGGTTAATTATGGAAATCCCAGCAACATGAATCCGGTTAATTATGGAAACCCCAGCAACATGAATCCAGTTAACGGAAACCTTGATAATGGGTTTAATTCTAACAGTTGGATTTGAACATTTGGTTTGTCAGCTATAAGGCCTATTGGGTTCTACAAAAAAATAATTGAAACAAGAGATTTTTTTATCATTTTCTGGATTTTTGATTGAGTGCAGCCATTAGCCGGTATAATTAATTGCACATTTTGTCAATACCAGAAGATATTAAAAAAATCTCTGGAATAAAGAACTTTCATTATAGTCCTCAAAGTAAAAATGAAGATTTCAAAAACTTAGACTAATGAACTTATCTACAAGTAGACTTACTGGTATTTTCGCAAATTTGCTGTAAATTCAAAGCTGAATTTTTGTATACTATCTGTAATTGGGTTCTTCAAAGGTGTGATTTCTACCCGCAAAATTTCTTTAGAGTTTTGATTTCAAAAAAAGAGATCCACTTTCTTATACCCTCTCTACTAAACTTAAATGTAGAGACTTTCAGTTATTCCCTAGGTTTTGAAAATCTGTGCATTTTTTCAATTTGATCCAAAATTTTGATATTTTTACTGGAATTATGTGGCAACACTGCAGAAATTTTGAGAAAATGTATCATTTTTACTAAAATAATTGTTACAGCATAAATCCAAAATGTTGCTGCCTTCAGACATTGAATAATATAATTTCTATAAATATTGAATGTAAATGTTATTAGAACATGTAGAAATTAAATTGCTCCATAACTACATCAACGATAAAGCTCCATTGCTTCAAACGAGACACTCTATATAAATCCAAGTATATCACATTATTGGACCTTCTGGCAAATTACATTATTAACTTCGTCAGTGATTTACTTGAACGTACTGGTGGTTGATGCGGGGATTCGGCTAAGAACCTTTAGAATACCTAATTATGGCATCTGAACAAAACTAGGGAAAACGTGGAAATGCGCATACAGGTGTTTACACATGGAGATTATTTTATATGAGATACTAACTGAAAAACTTGTTATTTCATGGAAACAATACTCTTTCGTTAATGAAACAACACCTAAAGTCAATCCCTATATCTCTTCACAAGCTACAATCGTCAATTTCTCCTGAAATATATGCCCATAGTACTCAAGTCAATGCGCCTAAATCAGGATGAAGGATATCAGCTTACAAGTGCACTCTGGAATGATTTGAAGTATTTTGCAGATATCGATTTATTACTTTTCAAGATGGATAAAGAAACAGTATCAATGGATGTTCACACACCATCCAATATGGATAGTAAACAGCTTGATTTCCATCTTATTTTTGGCACTTTTATAATTAATTGTGCCAATTGTAGACCTAATGCAGCACCGATAAAGCATAGACCATTACGATTTGCCTCTGATTTTTATAAATTATTTATCTGTCACTCATAATCATATGACACAATTTAGGAGTTTGTCAAAATTCTCCTTGATTAATTTTTTTTTGTGTCCTTTGGATATGTGGAAATATTTTCGGATTAGAAGATATTCAAAATATGGAAGAGAATCAAAGTATAAGTAATAGTACAAATAATATCATTATACTGAGCCCAGTTGACAAAAATATTTAATGCAAATGATAATTGTGGACAATGTGTTAGATTTTTGGAAAATATGAATTTCAGGGATACATACTTTCTTGGGTCATAATGAGTAAAGAGTCTACAACTAGTAAATATTCTTGTTGAACAACTAAAGAATACAATCGAATTTGATAATGGTTAGGGAACAAGTTTCAAAATACTATTTCAGAAAAAAGACTAATTCTTTTGAAGTTTATTCATTATAAAGGAGAGGTACAATGAAAAAAGCAAAAATTCTGGTTGTCGAAGATCAGAGTATAGTGGCTCTCAACATCAGGAATAAGCTGATAAATCTCGGTTATACTGTGCCTGGTACTGCATCTACTGTAGAAGAAGCCATAAGAAAAGCGAAGCTGACAAATGCAGATCTTGTTTTGATGGACATTATGTTGAAAGGGGATAGGGATGGAATTGAAGCTGCCCGTGAAATCAAACAGCAACTAAAAATCCCGGTACTTTATTTGACCGCATATACTGATGATGAGACTCTCGCTAGAGCAAAAACTACAGAGCCTGCAGGATATATCTCAAAACCTTTTAAGGAAGAAGACCTGCATATCAGTATAGAGATGGCTTTGCACAAACAGAGAATTGAAAGAGAAGAGAGCGATAACCTAGTTGATAATTAGTTTTTTAAACAAAGAGCCAAAAAAACGGTTCCGTTGCAAAAAATCCTTTCTAATGATACAATAGAATAAAAAGAAAACCAAAGATAGTAGTATGCTATCTAATTCCTTTAAATGGAAGCATTATGAAGGAGAAATTATCCTATTGAATGTAAGATGGTACTTAAAATATCCATTGAGCTATAGAAATTTAAAGGGAATGATGATAGAAAGAGGAGTAAAAGTCGACCATACAACAATCATGAGATGGATACATCAATATTCCCCTGAAATCGAAAAGAAGATAAGAAGACATTTAAGACTAACAAACTATTCGTGGAGAGTTGATGAAACCTATATCAAAGTAAAGGGTAAATGGAAATATTTTTACCGAGCAGTTGACTCAAATGGAGACACAATTGATTTCATGTAAAGTGCAAAACGAAACCAATAAGTAGCGAAGAGATTCTTTAAGAAAGCTTTGAGTTCTAATCATAATCAAATTCCACAAGTAATAACAGTTGATAAGAATCCAGCTTATCCACCTGCTATAGATGAACTGAAAAATGATAAAATACTACCTAAAAACGTAAACCTTCGACAAATCAAGTATTTGAATAACGTTATAGAACAAGATCATAGATCTCTAAAGCAAATCGTTAATCCAATGTTAGGATTTCAGTATTTTCTATCTGCTAATAATACTTTAAAAGGAATTGAATCTATGAATATGATTAAAAAAGATAAGTCAATAATTTAAATTACTCTGTTTTTAATGAAGTCAAATACATTAATCAATTGCTTGGTATAGTTTCATAATGTTAGTACATTTTCTTTGAATATTTTGATTTTTATTCATTACTCATAGATTTACATGCTTATTTTGAAATTTTTGCAACGGAACCATATTATGTCTAGCTTGATCATGCATTCCCATTCTTTTTCTATATTATTAGTTAGCAATATTCAAAGATTATTCAGCAAGATGTGGAATATTTATCTACCTTCGTTTGAGTGTTATAATGTATTAAACTTCTAATATATGTTCACTCAGTTTGATAGTTAAATTGATATAGTCATATATATAATCACAAAATTTGTAAGTTTCTTACTTATAAATTTATTTTTGATCAAAATTCGATCTTATAGTCGTAAATGCATCAATTATTTTTTACCTGCTTTATATATAATCCGACAAGTTCCTCTATAAAATATCTAAACTACGTGTTGTATGAATTCCGCAATAACTATACAGAACGTGGTGGCATCCGCTACGTTGGCTGAAGATTTAGATCTACCTAAGATCGAAGCTGGGCTGGAAGGCACCGAATATAACAAAATGAAATTCCCGGGTCTTGTTTACAGAATTAAGGATCCTAAGGTATGCTTTCTAATTTTCACCACCGGAAAAGTGGTATGCACCGGATCCAGGAACGTCGAGAACGTCTACATAGCTATAACCAATCTAACTAATACGCTCAAGTCCATTGGCTGCGAAAGGATAGATACAAAACCTGAGATTCATGTTCAGAACATTGTAGCTTCCGCAGATTTGGATGCGCAACTAAACTTGAATAGTATTGTTATGGCCTTTGGCATAGAAAACGTCGAATACGAGCCAGAGATATTTCCTGGGCTTGTTTATAGGATTAAGGTTCCAAAGTTAGTAGTGCTCTCGGCTCTGGCAAGTTGGTGATCGCGGGTGGCAAAACTCCGGAGGATTGCGTGGAAGGTGCGCGGATCATCAGGACAGAGTTCGACAACTTCGGATTGCTTTATTAAATATATCCTAGAAGTCTGTAAACTCGTAACGGATGCCACATACTAAATTGGGAAGTACATAAGAGAATAATAGGAAAAAATATGCATATAACCAACAAGACAGAAACAGAAGATACGATATTTGAATTTACACTTTCTCACTCCGGCTCACCTAGAGACCCATTCGACCAGACCCTAGTATGCATTTTAAGAGGAAAAGACGGCTTAGGCTTTGCAGAAATAGACATCTCCCAGATAATAACAAGAACAGGCAACTTTAAAGAAAGAAAAATATCACAATAGTACATTGAAGAGCCAGGAAATAGAAAGCCTGGTGAAAATATAGTAAAGAACAAACAACTAAAATTATTAAAAATATGAACCCGATTATTGAAAGTGGGCAAAATATAAAATATCTAATTAGGCGAGTTTTAAAAGAATAGATGGGGTAATCAAAGGAAATACTTTGTCTGTATTTTGTAAAATCTGGCTGGACATGTCTTTCTTCAACCTGTGATTCTATCATTAAAGATTTTATGGAAGTTGGGTATGACAAAGACGAAAATGAATCCGTTTATAACCACAATAAAATTCTTCACTGTTATTTTTGGGGCTCTGGTGGTCGTGATTATGGCCGTTTTCAAAATGCTATTGAGAAGACAGACTCGAGATAAAAGTAAATTCCTTTTTCTTTGTTTTTTGTCTTATTTAATCCTGTTCGGACTTTAGCAGGCCTGGTGGGATGCTCGGATAAAAACAGTAAGTAAAGACTTTTCCTAAAATGAGAATAGAAAACTAGTAATTATATTTTTTTTTGCAGCTGGAATAAAGCAAGCTTAAGATAAAAAAGGATGAAGGGCAAGCCAGAGGACAGGCCAGATAATCCAATAGTTTTATTGGAAAACAACAGTATATTTAAAGGCCATTTATAAATCTATTTTAATAAAACATGTGTAAAACAGATCCTTTTCAGCCGAAAATATCCGAATATCAGCTAAAATCTCCCAAAATACAGAGTTTTCATCACAAAAAAAACTGTGTATTAATGAACCAATATAAAGTAATAGTAAAACTCACAGAACAGAACGAAATAATGCTGAAATCCAATATATTCCCTTTATTTGATAAAGTGCTACTTTTATTGCAAACTATATCAACGATAATTCAAATACAATCCAATAAATGGTACACTAGAATGCACTGGTAAATTTCTAATCTGTAGCTGGACAAGGTCTAAACTAAAATACAGATGGTAAAAAAGCATACTTAAAGGATCGGAGAAAAAGATGCATGAATCATGTTTTTTCGATTGTAATGTTTTGATTTATAAGTGAATTTCATTTTTATTTCATATGGACCTAAGTTTAAATGATAATAAAATATAGCCATCAATTCAAGCAATTTATCAGAAATTCATTTATTATGCCTTGAAAAGATGGCTATGATGCTATTTCATTTTGTACTCACCAGCTCCAGACTCAGCGACTGTGCTCGTTAGATCCGTCAGTGATGGCCGTGGCCATGACCGTGACCGTGGCCATGATGGTGGTGATGGTGGTGGTGATGGTGGTGCCAGTGATGATAACTGTCCCAGTATCCATCTCCATCGTATCCGTAGCCATATCCGGCTACTACAACTGGTTCAACTGCAACTGGTTCTGTATAATAACCACCATAATAACCATCTCCCCAGTACCCGTGATGATGGTGATAGTGATGATGATGTCCATGGCCATGGCCATGCGGAGCAGCAACAGCTGCCATAGCTGTCATTGATGCCACAAAAAGAACTGCTAGCAAAATAACCAATATCTTTTTTATTTTACTAGATGTTTGTTTCAACACTTATTTCACTCCTTTATGACTAAAATTGATAATTGTACTGGAATTTTTTCTTGGTAACTATTCAGGCTACAAAGAATTGATTGGTTGACATCTATTCTATTACGTCAACTACTTTTGATGAACTACATTACTTATTGAGTTTGTTAGTTATTTAAAATTAATTATAAAAAAAATAGCTTCTGAATAAAACTTCTTTTCCCATAAAATATTTTAACATTGGACTATTATTTAATATTAATATTGTTTTATTAAAAAGTAGGATGTTGAGCCAATATTTTTGCTGACAAAATTTCATTTTTTGTTGTTTGGGTTAAGTAGTTTCAAGTGCTCCATAAGCTCCACATGCTCTATAAGTTACATAAGCTCCATGAGTAACAGATATGTATCTGGTGTGTATCCTTCCAGTGAATCTTGATACTAAGGGTTGAAATAACGGTATACTCTAAATTGTTTTAAACTTTCACCTTTTTTTCTTTCCAACTGCATAAATCCTATCATATTTCTTTTATTGAGATGCAGATGTACTTTTTAATATCATAGACTTTTTTAGACATACTTATTTATTTATAGCCCCCTTGTCTTATAATTAACGTGGTTTCTAATTATACTGATATACATAACATTAAAAAACCGTTTATTTTGGCACTTGGCCTAGTGCATAGTAAAAATATCAAAATAATATTTAAAAGACGGTCTATTATGGAAATGAAGTATAAAGTATTCTTTCTATTAATCAGCATGATTTTATTGTCGGGGACTGCACTTGCAACATCTCTGACCTTGAAATCTGTTTCACAGCCTTATTACATTGATCCACAGCATAATTTATGGCTCAAAGTCAACATGAATGGCAGCACACAACATTTCAATGCGTACAATACGCCTGGTTATTCTCCCAATGGAGATATAGTCATGTGGGCATACGATAATTTTAGCTCCGGCAGCTTAAATACATCAAAGTGGACAGCTTACAAAGAAGGAAGCAATAAGTCAACAGTAGAAATACAAAATGGATATTTGGTGTTGTCAGGCTCTGGTAACACATCTTCTGCGAACGTTGTGCTTAATAAGCCATTTACAAATGGCATCGAATTGGCAGTAAATGAAACATTAGCAGGGGGTACTAATGATGTTGGCACATTTACTGATGCTTCTTTTGGTGCAGGTACACTCGTAGGTGGGATAAGGGGAACAGATTGGTGGTACACAAGATTCGCTACAGGTGGGGGCTCATTCCAAAGCCAGGGAATATATAATGCGATGATTTGGGCAAACTCAAACAGTTCGGATGTTAGTATGCCCACTCCTGGAATCAGATTAAGTGATTACATAGAAGAGGGTATCCCACATACATTGGCATATAGTTATGATGCTTCTGGTAATGCAAATATGTACATGCTAAATATAACTCAAAATCGTCTCCCTTTATCTATACCTGATCCATACGGATATAACCAGTTCAATCACCCATCTCAAGATACTCTAGGGGCTTGGACTGTGTTTTACATTCAAGCAACTGAGAAAAATGGTGTATGGAAAGTTGGAGAGTTTACAACTCCCCACGCACCACTTATGGCAATCAAAAACACACAATATCTTTATACCCCAAAACAGTGGGTGCTATCACAAGGCGATTCACCAAAAAGTCATGGAGTCAAAAGAGAAATCAATGAAGTTTGGGGATATAAAACAGGTCACACACCAAAAATAAACGCAAAAAATATGGGAACATATACTCAAATTGATGTTAAGCCAACCGATTTACAAAACGTGTCTAATTACCAGGTAATGATCCCTGCTAGTATGCTTAACATATCATCAAAGAGCGAGTCTCTGGATGTAGAGCGTGCATAAGTGCAAAAATGTTAGGATATTATAAAATATCTTATTATAAAATAACCGCATGTTGTGAAGATAATCAGGTATAATGCTGCTGTTAAAGTGTCTGGTTTACCATCATTTTCATCCATTTTTTTCGTTCCGTGACATGACTATTATTCAGCACTTAATCGAAGATGTATGGTAACTTTTTACAACATGTCATTATTGCCTTTTCGGATAGGTTTTTAGAGAAAAACAAAAAGTAAAGTTATTTTGGAACGTTATTTATATTGACTAAATTAATCCACTTAAGAGTCGAAGATGTTCCCCCATCTCCAGAAGTCTGTGAGCTTGGAGATGAGATGAGTCTGGATATGCTGGTGTTTATGTAGCTGGTTTTGTTTCTGGATCTTTTGATGCTGTTTCTGGAAATAGAGTTGCTCCTGCAAGATTTGGACTTGGATCTGAAGCTTTTGCGGGCTCTGCAGGTGCTGAAGCATTCACTGTGTATGGCATTCCACCGTATGAAGGACAAATCCAATTACCGTTTACCCATACACAACCAGTACCATAGCCCCAGTAAGGATGAATTCCCCAGCCCCAAACGCCACCCCAGCGACCGCCGCCATGTGCACTAACTGCCACTGTTGTCACAGATAATACAAAAAGTACTGCCAGCAAAATGGTCAGTATCTTTTTTAATCTACTCACTTTTTGTTTCAACATTCAACTCATTCCTTTCTTGTTAGGTTTGATACAATCT
The DNA here is from genome assembly GCA_963733675.1 of uncultured Methanosarcinaceae archaeon. Classification (GTDB taxonomy): domain Archaea; phylum Halobacteriota; class Methanosarcinia; order Methanosarcinales; family Methanosarcinaceae; genus Methanosarcina. The sequence continues at coordinate 635,105 of CAVTET010000003.1, forward strand.
TAATCTGGCTAGAAAACAATTTGTTGAGATCGGAGGTTTATTTTAACTTTCATATGACTGTATGATAAACTTGTATTTAATATTTTTCTTTTATTTAATTATATTTTATGCTATTAAAATTAAAAATTGTGTTATTTACTCCAAAAAAAGAATTTAGATATGTTACTGATTGAACAATCATTCGTCCAAATCAATTAAATTAAAAACTCAAAAATGTTGATATTTTACAGATGCTATGCCAGAAAAAATTTCGGAAAATATTGAGATTATCGATGTCCAGGTTTTTCTTACCTGGCTATCGAAAATATTTACACTTACAAGCCAACAAAAGTTTGTTAATATCAAGTAGGCAGTGTACTAGAGTTCTGCAAATTTTGAATGGTTATATGCCCTTTATTCATTACTTGTTCTTATTCATGGACCTAATTATCATTACAATTTACATTTTGACTCAAAATGCAATGCTTCTCTTGGATCTATGCAAGATGGGAATAAAGCTAAACTTATGAATAAAATTAAAAATTGTCCGAAAAAGTAATATAAAAATATATATATGTAATACTTGACAATCTGTTTTCATAAGAATATTCTATCACTTACGAAGTTAGACTAATACCCGGTCAGAATAAGAATTTCAGCTTAGAACCATAGGAAATTAGTTAGGGGAAGATAGAATAAATGCACATTCCAGATGGATATTTAGGGCCGCACACATATATTGCGTTTTGGATCATCGTGATCCCGATATGGTATTATGCAGGACAAAAACTGAGCACAGAGCTCAAGTCCAAACAGGTACCACTGCTAGCATTATCAGCTGCGTTCTCATTTGTAATAATGATGTTCAACATCCCTGTTCCAGGTGGCAGCACAGGCCATTCCATCGGCGGTGGAATTCTCGCCATAGTCATAGGTCCCTGGGCAGCAATTATAGCTATATCTGTAACTTTGGTATTGCAAGCAATGATTTTTGGTGATGGTGGAATAACAGCCATAGCCACTAACTGCTTTAATATGGGAGTAGTAGTACCTTTTGTCGCTTAGTATGCCTATAAGCTTATTAGCGGAAATTCAGAGATTACATCTTCTCTAAAAGTTATTGCTGCGGCTATCGCTGGCTGGATTTCTTTGACCATGGCATCTTTTTGTGCGGGCATTGAATTAGGAATACAGCCAATTTTAGAGCACACAGTTGATGGAGTCCCACTTTATATGCCATATACATGGAATGTAACTGTTCCTGCCATGGTACTTGAACACGCTTTGGCATTTAGTATTCTTGAAGCACTGATTACAGCAATTATTTTTGCCTATATCCTGAGAACAGATACATCTGTATTTTACGGAGAGAAATCTGAAGCTGAAATTAACAGAACAGAAATAATGAATGGAGTCACAATCTGAGGTGAGAATGTGGATAAGATGATAAGAAACTTATCTATTGGCCTGATATTATTGATCATATTTGCGCCTTTATGTCTGCTTGCGGCAGGCACTGCATATGGTGAATGGGTACCAGATGAGCTTAAGGACCGTATCGGGTTTGTGCCACATGGGTTGGAAGAGCTCTCTGATTTATGGCATGCACCACTGCAGGATTATAATATCCCCCCCACTCCTTCTTTTAAGGATTCGAAGCTGGTATCTTCTGCTGGATACGTTTTGTCTGCAATAATCGGTGTAATAGTTAGTGGCGGTTTTTTATATTTAATTGGAAAGAAGGCAACTAAACACTAACAAATTAATCACGTTTAGAATCATGATGATCCAAATTTTAATTTTTTTAGGACGGAACTTAGATATATTGGGTATAAAAAGGCTCAATTACTTGATTTAATTGTTGGATTTACTGCATGCACGAAAATTGGATATATCATGAATAGAGTAGGCATAATATTGTGCCAATTTTAAAAATAGTAGATTGGAAGGATGGAGTGATAAAACCCTTCCATAAAGCATGGTATTTTATTTTAGAAACCTGAAACCTGCAGCTGCCTAAACTATAGATACGGAATTCCATCACCATAGGTTCGATGGCTAATTTCAGATTGTCTTATTTTCGATATCTTTTGGATAGACATATGAATGTATAAAGACTTCATATTTAACATTTTCTTTTGTTTTTTTCATATTTTATATTATTAGGCTTAAAACTAATATTACTCATTTTATTTTAAGTCAACCATTATTTCAATTTACTTTAGTTTCTGAATTATTATTCCTCACATATTATAAATCAATGTTTAAATATAATCTAATAAGTGGATATTTAATTATACTAGTTATTATATAACGAAGTATAATTATAAATATACTTACTTCCATTTATTTTTTAAGATAGACTATTTAAAATCGTAACGATTTTTACCAACGATTTGAGATTGGGAATAAATGGAAAAAATAACAGCCTTATAGAAATAATACAAAGTGAGAACAATTTTGGAGTGTATATATATGGGGAAACAAAAATTTGACAGAATGAAAAAAACACTTAGCATTCTAGTGCTAGTCTTTTTAGTAGTATCAGCGACAGCTGTTGCAACTAGTGCAGCACCACGTAATGGTGGTTGGTCGTGACGGTGGTTTTGGTCATGGTCACGGTAGTTATGGCGGCTTTGGCGGTGGCTGGGGACCTGGCTGGGGAGGACCTGGGTTCGGATTTTATCCACCTGCTCCCATGGCGATGGCGGAGATAGTGATGTAGTCTGCGGACCTTATGGCTGCTTCTGGAATGAGGCTACAGCATACATTCCGAAGGCTATCATAGCCGATAACGGTTGGTAAAAAAAGTGTTTTTTCGATGACTATAAAGCTTAAGTATTAATATAAATTAAAAACCCTAATATTTGTAAATAAAACTATTGGCTTTTCATTAATTTCAGAGAAGGACAAAATAATAAGTGCTGTAGAAAACTCAAATGAAACAGAGCAATACAGATGACCTTAAGGAATGTCATTATTGCCCTGAAAATTAGGTGACCAACTCCTTTTATTATCCATGGAGATAACATCTATCAACATGAAATTAACAACAATAAAATATTTATTGTGTAATTAGTGAAAAAATCAACCAGATGCTTATATACTTTTCTGTTCTGAAGTTTTCTTTCTATGCTTGTGGTTTAGTTAATTAGTTTCAAGTGTTCCTGGAGCTCCAAATGTTCTAAAAGTCCCATAAGCTCCAAGAGTCCCAAAAGCTCCATGAGTCCGAGATCGATAAGGTTTTCTTACTATTGATGGCATTTAGGAAATCCAGAGATTTAATCACAAAAACTGTGCCTATTTCTCATAACAGTCAAAAATAAGGGTTGTGAGGCAAAAATAATATTTATGTAGTTTGATACTGCAATTCTTACCTTTGTGTACTTTTTTTCGGTGGTGAGAATGATTCACTTTCCTATTTGTGATGTTTTTCACTGGTTTTATTAAATAGCCAGATTTTTTGCAACGGAACCCATATTTTTAATTAAAACCAATGCAATACCTGAAAAGCAAAAAATTTCTATATTCATATCCTTCGTGTTTTACAAATTTAAACGTAGAATCTGAAAAATAGCTATTTTCTCAAAAAGGTTGCTATTCAGACAACTGAAGAAACAACTATGCTTTTGATATTAAAAAAATCAATAGTAATCGTATTTCTTTTACTGATTTCTATTATCTTGGCATTATCAGATTAACTTCTTTTTCCATGCTATATTTTGTTTTAAGAACGCTGCAAACACGAGATTCAGACATCCAAAGAGTTAAATAATATTAATAAAATAAAAAATTTTGGAAATACTACACTATTAATAATTGACAAGGTGTGAAATTACATGAGTAAAGCAAAAAAGACACTTGTTATTCTACTGGTAGTTGGTTTTTTTACTATCAGTGACATCTGCAACAGCAATCGCAAAAGGTGCAAAAGGCATTGGCGTAGCGATCAAGTTCGTCACGAAAGAGTAAGGAAACATGTTCTGGTTTAAAGGAGGCTTTTTGATGCCAAAAATATTTATTCTTGCTCCTGCAACGCCCCACGCTTGCAGCATTGCAAACGCAAGCGCCAAAACATTGCCCGACATAGTGTACGACACGTCTTTGGTACAAAGTGTTGGAACCGCATTTTTCTCGCAAACCAGCATCGTCCTGGCTGGAGGTTGTTTTTGGGGTATCCAAGCCGTGTTCCAGCATGTCAAAGGTGTGATTGACGCTGTATCTGGCTATGCAGGAGGGGCAGCGGATACGGCACATTACGAAAGCGTTGGCACCGGCAAAACAGGTCATGCAGAGTCGGTACAAGTGACGTATAACCCTGCGCAAATAACACTCGGGCAAATACTGAAAGTGTTTTTCTCGGTCGCTCATGATCCCACTGAGCTTAACCGACAGGGTCACGACCACGGAACACAATATCGCTCAGCGATATTCTATTCGACTCAGGAACAGAAAGAAGTTGCTGAAGCTTATATTGACCAATTGCAACAAGCAAAAATATTTAAGGCTCCAATTGTAACCAGGTTGGAGCCTTTAAAGGCTTTCTACCCAGCTGAGGATTATCACCAAAACTATGCAAGGTTTCACCTGTCTGATCCCTACATTGCGATCAACGATATGCCGAAATTGAAAGCACTTGAGAAAGAGTTTCCCAATCTTTACATAAAACAATGAGTATGTTCAATGTTGTGCGAGCTTTCGTCGAAGGAGTCGGGTTGATCCTGACGTCTTGCACTTGCCGATTTTGCGATCATTCTGGCACGAAGTTAAAAGTCCAATGAAATTTATGACCTTATCAAAACTTGTAGTTATGTACCTTACATAGAATTATCTAGCAGGTATAATCAGATGAATGGACTATGCAGGGGCCTGATGTCCCTGATTATGATTTTGAAACTAAATATGAATTCAGTTGTGGCAAATCTGAAATAGCTGATATGAAAATTTTGAAACATCATATAGTCAAATGTATTGAATTCGTGAAAATTCCAGAAAATCGATACGAAAGAGTTGGCTATATTAAGTATCATGATTCTAAGGTAGAGTCTTCACATCTGAAGCCGTGAGCATCCTACATTAGAATCGTGAAAATGAGAGCTATCTAGTATTAAAGATACAAACGGAAAAGAAAATTGGACTGGGAAAAAGCTCGTTTATTTAAAATTAAATTGGGCTGCATTTGACGATACTTCTAAGTTGTAAGTAGGTAATAGTGCAAAAAATTGTAATGGAAAGTCGACGTAAAGAAAATACATATTTTTATTTTAAAAACTCTGCATTAGTAAAAACGACAAATTCTGTTCTTTGTGTTGAAGACTAATTTGGTAGTCCATTTATTCGTTATTGATAAGGCCTTAACACTTGAAGTACATAACCTGTAACATTACACTCTCAATTTTAAAATTTTAGCGAGTTCTCATGGTCAACTTTCTAGGATTACTTAAACTAATCTCATATAAAAAAAGTAGGTTTTATTTCTCACAACCTAAACCTGGGGTTTTCATGGCATAGCTGATCGATTTAATTATTTGTTTTTAAGTGTTGAATCTCAAATAATCATTTTTTAAATTTTCCCTTAAGGTGTTTCCAGTAATCCTCATACTTTTGCTCTTCAAGCAAGTATTCATTCAATCTTAACTCAAGAAGTTCAGGGGTCATTCTTTGGAACGACTGTTTGTGATTTGTCTCTGACATAATTTCTTAACATCTCCGAAAAGATTATCCTGTACCCGTGTTAAAAATAAAATAGTTGAAATAATAAAACACAATCAAATATGCATCACATATTTCTCTTTATTAGATTGTGACCCAAGTTGAAGTAAGAGAACTTAACTAGGAGTTTAAAGAGTTAATTTTGAAATTATAGGTAATTACTCCTGTCAGGATGCAATGCCTATATCTCCAACCAGTTTTTTAATTTTATTAATTGTTTCTTTTCATTTCTCATCACAAATACGATTACCCAGTTAAACAAGACTTCCTGTCGATTGTCCCTATAGATTCACATGTTACTCTGAAAGATCAGTTAGTTACATTCAATTTTCAGTTTTGGTGTTGTTAACCTGGATGTTATTCACTTTATAATTGTTCACCTATAAATTGTCCATCTTGGTTTTGCCCACTTGGGTATTTCCAGCTTTGGTGTTGTTTATTGGAATGTTTTACGCCTTTGTGTAGCTCACCGGAGTATTTTGAACTGGGTGTTGCGGGTGCAAAAGATCCATATGTCGCATCGGTTATTAAACCGGATGTTGCAGGTGTTGCTAAACCATGTGTTCCTGTAGCTGGTTTTGCGCCTAATGGTTTTGACCACCCTGTTTTTGCTCCACTTGGGTACTCCTCACCTTGTTTTTGTTCACCTTGGTTCTTTCCATATGGGAATTTTCCGCCTAGGTGTTTACCTGGGAATAGTTCTATATCTGAGAATTTTCCGTTTAGGTATTGTTCACCTGGGAATAGTCCACCTGGGAATAGTCCATCTGTGAATTGTTCACCTAGGTATTGTTCACCTAGGAATAATTCACTTGGGAATTGTTCGTCTTGGTTTTGTCTACCTTGATTTTGTCCGTTTTGGTCTTGTTTACCGGAGTATTTTTCACCTTGGTGTTGTTTACCGATATGTTTTTCGCTTTTGTGTTGTTCACCTGAGTGGTGGTGTTTTATTTCATCTGCGGCGCTTACTGCAGTAGCTGTCATTGAAATTATTAAAAAAAATACTACTAAAATAGCTAGTGCATTTTTTCTTCTTTCAAATGCTTGTTTTCTCATTTAATATAAACTCCATATTTTGTCTGAAATATATTGTATTGATACTTATGGTATAAACTGGTATAATAATATTACACAGTATGGTTTATATAAGCCTTTTTTATTTCATTTTCTAGCAATACAGAGATTAATTATGACAAAAAGAGGAAGAGGCAATAATAGTAACCTAAAGATAAATCACTATTACCTTGGAAATTAGGTGATCACACTTCTAAATTATACCTGGAGATCACATTTACCGACATGAATTAACAAAAATAAAATATTGTTTGTGTAGTTAGCAAGGTAATCAACCCGATGCTTTAAAACCTATTTTTTCCTAACTGTCTTACTCGTTCTGCAACAGACTGGGCTATTTTTGTTCTTAATTGGAAAGAAAAGATACAGAATCAATCCTATTTTACAGAACTTTAGGTACACTTACAGATCTATATAATTATTTTTCCCTTATTTTTCTATTTATGATGGTTGTTTAGGTTAATTAGTTTCAAGTGTTCCATAAGCTCTATATGCTCTATAAGTCACTAAGCTTCATAAGTGCCAGAAGCTCTATGAGTCCATAAATCAACAATGCTTTCTTATTACTGATTGCTTTTAGGAAATTCATAGATTTCATTACAAAACATATGCATTAATCATCAGACAATAAAGAAAAATCATAAACCAGGTTGGAAAATTTGATAATGTCCGCTCACTCGTTAAGTTCTTCAAAAAGGGCAGGAAACTTCTTTTTTAGTGGTATGAAGAGTTTTTCGTCTAATTTAGTATCATAAAATTGTTTCCACTTTAAAAAGTTGGTCAAGTGATAATCCGTAAGCTTCTACAAGGAAAGCTGCTTCAAGGTTAGTCTTCTTAAGATTGGTCTTCTCAAGGTTAACTTCCACAAAGTAAGCGTTTTTAAGTTTAGCTTCTTGAATGTCTGCTTCTTTAAGGTTAACCCCTTTAAGGTAAACCCACTGAAGATTAGTCCCCACAAGATTAGCTTTTTTAAGGCAAGCTCCATAAAAATTAGTTTTTATAAGCTTAGCCCCCTCAAGGTTAGTTTCTCTAAGATTAGCTCCTATAAGATTAATTTTTTCAAGGTTAGCTCCTGTAAAATTAGCCATTGTCAAATTAGACTCTAAAAAATTCGTTCTTCTAAGAGCCTATCCGAAAAATAATATACTTTCAATTTAAGATCATTTGTGGTAATGACAAAACTGAAAATTGTTCAGGACTACGAAATTTCTGAAGATTATTGGACAAAAATAGAACCTTTACTACCTGTACCTAAGCCAAAAAAGAAGTCTGGAAGACCTAGAAAGGGTGACAGGGAAATAATGAGTGGCATCTTCTATCTCCTTGTTACTGGTTGCCAATGGAAAGCATTGCCACGATTTTATGGAGCCCCAAGCACTGTACATGATCGATTTCAGGAATGGCAACTATCAGGCTTACTTGAGAGCATGTGGCTGGCTGGTCTTGTTGAGTATGATTTCGAAAAAGGATTAAGAATGGGAATGACAATCAATTGATGGTGCTATGACAAAAGCACCATTAGATGGAGCTGGAACAGGAGCCAATCCTACTGATCGTGGCAAAAAAGGTACAAAAAGGAGTGTTTTAACTGATGGTAAAGGCATACCACTTTCTGTTGTCGTTGATGGAGCCAATCGTCACGATAAAAAGCTTGTAAAAAGGACTTTAGACGCCATATTCTTTGAAAGACCTTCTCCAGAAGACATAATTCAGAATATATGCATGGATAAGGGTTATGATTTCACAGATATCAGAAAATTGGTTGAAGACTATGGTTATACTGCGCATATCAAAAGTCGTGGAGAAGAAAACATAAGAAGGTACATACCTGGTTTTAGGGCAAGAAGATGGGTTGTAGAAAGGGCACATTCTTGGTTGAATAGATTCAGAGACTCCTTATAAGATGGAAAAAGAAAATTGAAAATTACCTTGCTATCCTACATTTAGCGTGCGCATTGATAACTTCAGATCAGCAGGACTTTTCGGATAGCCTTTAAACGTTTTTTTAAAACTCATAGATAATTATTAAGTCTAGGCAAAATAATATAAGAGTCATATTTATAGGATTCAATGAGTAAAATTCAGAAGGCTCATCTTTCAACTGTAAGCAAGATATTGTTTTTTTGTAACTCTAAATTAGTACTCAAAAGGATCCATTGCGTCAAAATAGTTATCTTCCAATTTATTTTTGGCAGACTGAAATGCTATACTCGTAAAAAGGAGAACTGAGAATAAATGTAGTAGCTAGAAATTTGGGGAATGTTATTCTTCACTTTCCTTTGCAATTGCAACAAGCTCATTTATGCATGCTACAGCCATTGGTGTCCCCCCTCTTGTCCCAACACAACTGATGGAGGGGATTGGAATCTTCAGGTTCCTCAGCATTTCTTTGGATTCGGCAGCGTTTACGAAACCTACTGGAAGTCCAATAATAAGAGCTGGCCTTAAGCCTTTTTCAATAAGTTTGGAGACCATGATAAGAGCAGAAGGTGCATTTCCAATTGCAATAATGCTTCCATCTAGTTGTTTTCTGGCAGCCAAGAAACCTGCAGATGTGCGGGTTATTCCGTACTTGTTAGCGATTTCAGAATTCTGATCTTCATCTAGAACGCAAATGATTTTGGATTTGTGCCCTCTTTTTGTAATCCCTGCTTTTAACATATTGATATCTACAAAAATTGGGGCACCTTTTTTAATAGTTTCCACGCCTACAGTAATTGGATCATGCATAAAATGCATAATTTCTGCTACTGATAGGTCCCCAGTGGCAATAACACAGCGCTGACGTAAACGATCTTCAGGCGTCTTATTCACAACAAGCTCTTGAATAATTGTCCAGCTTTTCATGTAAATAGCTTTGGCTTCCTCAGTTCTTGCTCCGGAATCCTTACAAATTTTTACAAATTCGGGATCTATATTTACTGTAGGCTCGATAAATTCCTCAAGGTTTTCTAGCTTTCCAATTTCTTCATTAACGCTTCTTTTAGTAGTCATATTTCTTATGATACCCCCTGGGAGTTATTATAAAATCCTTCTTTTTGGAATTCCAGATTCTAGAATCTATATTTCCAACAAGAATCGTGGTGCTCATATCTATCCAGTCTTCGTATTCCATTACTTTACCTAAGGTCGTTACAATCCTTTCCTCACCTTTGCCCCTTAAAGCATTCTTGACGAGTCCTACAGGTACGAAATCAGCCTTGTACTGACGGATTATTTCAATAGCCTTCAAAAAGTTGGATTGTCTCTTACGGCTTTTCGGATTGTAGAGTGCCATTACAAAATCGGCCTTTGCGGCAAGGTTAAGCCGTTTTTCTATTACATCCCAGGGAGTCAATAGATCACTCAGGCTGATGACTGCAAAATCCGTTACAACAGGGGCCCCAAGTATACTTGCTCCAGCTAGAATTGCAGTAACCCCTGGAAGAACTTCAATAACAACATCAAGACTCTCATGCTCAGCAACCTCAAGAACGATACCTGCCATACCATAGATGTTGGTATCACCGCCACTGATAATGACAACTGTTGAACTTTTTGCAAGTTCCACAGCTTTTCTTGCTCTGTCCACCTCTTTGCCCATATGACTGCGGATTATTTCCTGAGTCCCTAGAAGACTCTCGATCTGGTCCAAGTAAGTATTGTTTCCAATCACATAATCGGCATTAATGATTGCATCTCGGGCTTTGATCGTCATCTGTTCAACAGATCCCGGCCCGATCCCTACGATGTAGAGTTTTCCTCCTTCTGCCTTATTTTGCGATTGCGATCGTGACTCTGCCATATACTTTTTTCCTAGAAATTAATTTTTTTTCTTCTGAAAGGGCAAGTGCTGCAGGCTCTGCAACTCCTTTTAATCCAAAAAGTGATGCTTTGGATGGTGAAGGGGGATTGTAGCTGTTTAACATCTGATCTGGCAAAAAGTCCACCGGAATTCCAAGCATCTTTCCTGCTTCCAGCAGCCCTCGTTCATTTTTCTTAAGTTTCGCAGAAGCTAAAACTGTAACTTCTTCAAGATTCAGGTTACACTCATCAAGCGCCTGTTTCACGGCTTCAACAACTTCTTCTTTTGTAATACCTCTGCGAGTCCCTATTCCAATAATCATCAGTACCTCCTGTACACTTATTTTTCATTAATTCACCTACAAATTAATTGTATGATTATTAGCTAAAGTTAATTGTATCATTATTAGCTATTACCTATAGGCTCATTAGCTATTGCCTTTGCTGCTGTCAGTTGATAAAGTTTTACTCTGCCGTTTTCTTACAAGCACAGATACGTTATCGTCCACGATTATTATCCTGGGTCCTTTAATCTCAAGAATTTCTACTCCTTGGTCGAGGAATGCACAGTTTACAGCTACAGTGGATTGTTTATTGATAATTTCACACCTTTGTTTGCCTGCAATGCCCTCTACCGAGGGTTTACCGTGAACTTCAGTAGCTGTTGTAAGCACTGGAATTGCTCCGAGTTCCGAAATCTTTCGAGCGATCTCATTAGCGCCGTGATGTCCGCCTAGAAGAGGAATTACGAAGTTCAGGTTTGAATCCACTACAACCACAGCAGGATCTAACCACTTATTTTTGAGAAGGGAAGCAATATCTCTTACTACAATACCAGTGGCAAAAACGGCAACTATTGCCTTGTGATCTCTAAAAGCTATTTCGAAAACTCCTTTTTCATAGAGAAGTATGTCAGCTTTCAAGTGTTCTGCTAACTTTGCAGCGATTTCATGATTTCTCTTAAAAGTAATTACAACGATTTCTGAGACATTCCGTATAGATGGGACCTCCTGTAGTTTGTGGGGTTAACAACTCCACCTATGATAATCATTGCTGATCGCATAATCCCTGCATCCTCCACTTTTTCTGCGATGTCTCCTACTGTCCCTGTGATAACTTTCTCGTCTTCCCAAGATGCATGAAAGATTAATGCAGCAGGTGTATCTTTCGGGCATCGGACTTTTTCCATAATTTCCCTTATTTTTTGAGTGCCCAGGAAAATCGCCATTGTTGTGTTATAAGCTGAAAGCTCGGTTATAAGGTCTTTTTCCATAGTTTTTCCTGCTGGACGGGTAATGATGAGAGTATCAGATATACCATTAAGAGTAAGCTGGGTACCAAGAGCAACTGCACTTGCAAATACAGAAGAGACACCCGACACTCTTTCCACTTTAATATCGTACTTTTTGAGCTCTTCCATCTGCTCTATGATAGCTCCATAAAGAGAGGGATCTCCGCTGTGGAGGCGAACAACAAACTTTCCTAAATCTACTGCATTTGCGATCATTTTAGTGGTCTCTTCAAGAGTTAAACCGTAGCTATCTGCAGTCTTTCCCTTCGTGTAATTTAAGACCTCCGGATTTACTAGAGAACCTGCATAAATTACGAGGTCAGCTTTTTCTAGCATCTCACGTCCAAGTACGGTAATTAGTTTTGGGTTCCCAGGACCTGCCCCTACAAAATATACTTTTCGTTCCATCTTATCATTCCTTTGCTTTCTTGTACTTATTCCAAAATCGTGTCCTGATTTCGCAGAATCTGATCTAGGATCTTTCATTTTTCCCCATAGATGATACTGAAATAATTCCCTTTTTCTGGGATCTCTTCTTTTCTGCGAATTATAACTTCGTTGTCAGAAAAAAGTCTTTCTGCAAAAATAAATTCTTTATATCCTTCAGCTTCGAGATTTTCAACTATCTTTTTTGGCTGTGTGGCTTTCAGGTTAATCTTATACATAATCTCAGAACCGTCACTGACTTCAAAAGATCTATCAATTGTACTGTCAGTCCTTGCAGCAAAAGATGTGATCGAACTGATTCCAGGCACTGTTGAAAGCTCTATATCCAGATAATGTTTTTGAATGACTTTCTTTAGATGGGAAAATGTCGAGAAAAAATTCGGGTCACCTATAAGACCGAAAGCTACAGTTCCTTTTCGCGCTTCTTCTGCTATTCTATCAGCACTTTCTTTCCAGTGAGAATTGAGAGTTTCAATGTCTTTTATCATGGGGAACTCAAGGATTTCGGCGTCCGCATAAGGAGCTACGAGGTCTTTTGCCATCTGACCAGGTACATATACCTTATCACTTTTTTTTAAAACATCTACTGCTTTCAGGGTCAGAAGTTCAGGGTCTCCTGGACCAAGTCCTACTCCTATTAACATGTTATCACTCCGTAAGATTAATTAAAATAAATGTAAAAGCATAATTCTGATTGAAACCAATTTTCGGGGAATTTACACCGGAAAGACATCTATTTTCTCAACATTACTGTAGCTTTAAAATTAATCAAAATTTAAATGAATGATAGTTGGCAAATAGACAAAAAACCCTGCCTATGTGTACATCTGCAGAATGCTGTTCAGGGAGCAATTTTGTAATTTATTGTTTTTCCAACAACGATGTATACAGCGTTTTCGGGTTTGAACATAGTTTCCCCTGCAATCTGTATACTTCTGGAGATCGAAATGTGGAGTACTTCATCAAAAATCGCAAGATTTTTCATTGCATTAATTGTTCTGACAACAGTTTCGATACGGACTGCATTTACCACAATGCTTCGTGCTTTTTTTTCAACAAGTAACTTAAGAACGGTAACAATATTTTTTGTTCCGCCAACAAAAGCACAATCTATAGAATCAACAAAATCTCTTGATCCAAGAATTTCTGAAGCTTCACCGGATAAAAGCTTGGCATTCGTGATGTTGAAATTCTTGAAGTTGATTTCGGTGGCTCTAAGTGCTTCTTTGCGGGTTTCTATTGCATAGATGGTCAGTCGTCGGGCAATCCTAGATGCTTCAATTGATACTGATCCTGTTCCACAGCCGACATCTGCAAATATATCTCCGTCCTGCAGTCCCAGCTTGTAAAGTGATAAAGCGATGATTTCAGGTTTTGTCGGACCACCGCTAACGCTTACTATTTTTGGCATGTTCTACCTCAGGATAAAAGTGAAGCAAATGCATGAAATTACTCGTAAAATAAATTACACTTTTTTAAAAAAATGGTAGTTTTTAAAATACTTATTTTCCCATAGGTAATTCGAAATTTTATAACCATGGAATAAGGTGAAGAAACTATTTTTTTATTTCTTTTTTCCGTTTTTCTATGGTTCAAATTTGTATTCAAGTTTAATAGAGAGATGTATATCTTCGACTATAAATCCATTTTTATAAGTTATTGAAGTGTAATTCTCACTATATGTCCTATAATGTTACTAATTAATATAATTTAAATATCATGTAATTTTAATTATATCCCCTCAAAATTCGGACGGAGCTAATCTTCAGAATACTAATTTTAAAACATGCAAGAAGATAATCCTAAATTTAATTATCATATTATATTCATCAGATCAACTCCGTTATAAATATAACTTTTTATAGATATACCTTATTATCAGTAAGAAAGGTATTAAAGGATAAAATAAGAAAAAAATTTTCATACGCTTGCTGAAAAAGGGAGAATTTTTCCACAATAAAAGCTCCCGCCTTTTTATCCTTTATCTACTTTAAATAGACAACATTTCTTGAATTAAAAGTGAGTTTCTTGGGACAAGAGATTGAAGTATTTTCTAGCGTGGTATATGATGACAAAATGTAAATATAAACTAAATTATTATTTTGAAAGAAAGAGATTTTAACCATAACAGCATAGTGATAGCTTATTGTCGATCTATAAGCTAAGACTTCATCATGGAGAAAAAATAATAAGTTTTCCCTAAAAAGAATACATTTCAAAAAGGAAGCTGAAGTTCCTAGGTCAAATAAAACTGATTTTCGGATCTTTATACATAATAATATCTTTTTCGCAGGAAAAACCCTTGCATTGAAAGCTTTTTTTATCGATGCAGGGCTATGCCCCCTGAACGAGAGGAGGAAAAGCGATGAAAATTTACGAATCATATGAAGATCTGCCCAAAATAAAGCTGCCTTGTGGAAACGAAGTATTCATAAGTGACAGCACTATTCGCGATGGTTCTCAGATGCCGGGGATAGTCTTGAGCAGAGAACACAAGCTTCAAATCTATGAGTATTTGCATGAGATCGGGATTGAAAAACTCGAGGCTTTTGTGTTCAATCAAAGAGACATAGACGCTGTGGAACTCATGTTCAACATAGGTTACGAATCTCCAGAGATCACTGGTTGGGCTAGAGCTTCAAGGGAAGATATTAATAAAATTTTGGAGATCGATGGGCTTAAAGAAACAGGAATTCTGATGTCTGTATCAGATACACACATTTTTTCTAAGATGAGGCTCTCAGGCAGAAAAGAAGCCGAAGAGAAATATTTGGATGCCCTACAGTATGCAGTAGATCATGGCCTTCGCACACGGGCACATTTAGAAGATATGACAAGAGCAGATAATTACGGTTTTGTATTCCCACTGGTTAAAAATATTCTGGAAATCGACCCTGAGTGTATTATAAGAGTATGTGACACTGTCGGATATGGGATGCCCTTCATGAATATTGATGAACCTTATGGAATCCCGAAAATAGTCCAATACCTCAAAAATGATATAGGGGTTAGAAATATAGAAACCCATATACACGATGATTATGGATTCGGGTCAGCAAGCTCAATTGCAGGCTTCTGGCATGGGGCCAACTGGACAAGCGTAACCTTTCTGGGGATCGGAGAACGCGCAGGTAATAGTGAGATGGAAAAAATTCTGCTTTTTCTGGTAGATAGGGTAGAAGGCTTTGAGCGATACAACCTTGAGCCGGTTACCCGTTTTGCAAGATTCATGGAGAAAGAACTTGGGCTGCGAGTTCCGAGAAATAAGGCAGTTGTCGGGAAGAACATTTTCGCCCACGAGTCTGGGATCCATGCCTCAGGTGTCCTCAAAAATCCCTTTAACTATGAACCATATCTTCCAGAGCTGGTAGGAGGGAAGCGATTCCTACTCATCGGAGATTCCTCAGGTCTAGAAATCATCCGTTATAAGGTTCAAGAGACCTTAAATGACCTTCTTGACGTTGAAGCTATCGTTGAAAAAGATGACCCTAGGCTCTTGAAAATCCAAAAAGAAATTCAGAAACTTTACGATAAAGAAGAGAGGGTTTCCTGCATTTCGGATGAAGAACTCCTCGCATACGTCGAAAAGTACTTCCTTTATCAGCCGATTTGCAATCCTGCATATCAAAGTAGAAGAATACTGAAAAATAAGGGAAAAATATCTGAGTTTGAAGAAGGAAAAAGTGATGAAAAAAAGATGTATAAAGGTAGGGCTGAGAACAATTAAAAATTTAGATCTTCCTCTTGCTTTCTTCCTTCAGCTTCTTTTTATTTGAGAATTTTTGCTGTATATTTTGCAATTTCATCAGCCATTTTACTGAGTTTTGAGCTACCTCCGAGATCATAAGTTATATACTTGCCTTCTGAAATTATGTGCTCTGTAGCTTTGAATATAGCTTCTGAATTCTCTTTTTCACCTAGATAATCAAGCATCCAGGCTCCTGCAAGCACAGTTGCAACAGGGTTGACTTTATCTTGGTCTGCATATTTTGGAGCTGAGCCGTGTGCCGGTTCAAACATTGCGAACGAGTCTCCTATATTTGCAGAATAGATAAGGCCAATACTGCCTACGAGGGCTGAGCACTCCTCGCTGATAATGTCCATGAAAAGATTTGTAGATAATAGGATCTTTTTGTTGAAGATTTGTGGATTCTTGATAAGTTGCTGAGCAATGTTGTCTACGTGATAGGGCCATATTTCGATTCCCTGGTAAGCCTGCTTGACCTTTTCTACCTCTTCCAAAAAAGTGCCACATGTCTGCTTTAGTATATTACTTTTATGGATGGGCACAACAGTGTCATAGCCTCTTTTCTTAGCTTCTTCGAATGCATAGATGGCAATCTTTCTGGATGCTGTGCGTGTTACCTTCCGGATTGCAATGGAGACGTCGTCTGTGAGTTGGATTTCCTCTCCTATATATAGCCCTTCTGTGCCCTCGCGCACACAGACCATTTCCACATCTCCTAGAGGTTTACTTGAGTTGGGAAAAGTCTTGATCGGCCTTACATTAGCATAGAGATTATACCTTCTCCTTATAGACACAGCAACACTTTTAGGGGAACCAATCCATCCAGGAGTAGTTGTCGGGCCTTTGAAACATACATCTGAGCTTTCAAGGATCTCCCAGGTCTCATTTGGAATCAGCGAATTTCCTCCGTTTTTCTCCCACCATTCAGCTCCTGCATCACAAATAACAAATTCAATATCTGTGCCTGTGGCTTCTGCAACTTTAAGCATTGCGTCTACAAGTTCAGGGCCTGTACCATCACCTTTAATTACTGCTGCTGTTTTAGTCATATTATCACCGATTTTGATGTTCGGTTCAAAGAAACGTAGCTACTGAAAAGCTAAGAGGGTTAACTTATCAAAAATATGATACATATTATTGAATCTTCTCGCTTATTCAACGTAAAACTCTATATTTCAAGCTTTGGGTACAATAATTAAACTGAAAAATAAAGCATGAGAAGTAAAACTCCATTTATGAATACTTATACACATTTATAAAAAAATAAAATCAATATCTTCGCCCTGAAATAATTAAAATCATAATTTTTTATAAAATTAATCTGACTTGTATTCAAGTTCTAAAACTTCAATTAATTTTGAGGGGTAGAATGCTCGCAAAGATTTCCGTTACTGATAATCATATGCATATAGATTCTAGAGCCATGGGTCTTGAAGCAGTAAAAGAATTTCAGAACTCTGGTGGGACTCATATAATTCTAGTCACCAAACCCAGCTGGTCCCTAGGGGTAACGATCAAAAAACCTGAGGATTACGTTACTGTTTTTGACGAAACAATCGAAATTGGATCAAAGATCAAGAAGATGGGAGTTGAAGCTTTTCCCGTGCTTGGAGTTCATCCCGCGGAAATTTCAAGGCTCATAGAGCACATGGAACTTCAAGAAGCTATGGAGATAATGAAGAAAGGACTAGAAATTGCTTCAGACTATGTGGAAAAAGGCCTTGCCGTAGGGATCAAGTCTGGGCGTCCTCATTATCCTGTGACTGCAGAAGTTTGGGCAACTTCGAATGAAATCATGGAGTATGCTTTTTCGCTTGGAAAAGAACAGGACTGTGCTGTTCAGCTTCATACAGAAAATGTAGGGAAACCTGAACTTCAGGACATAACTGAAAGGGCGAAAAGAGCAGGAATCAAATTGTATAGGGTAGTGAAACATTATTCCCCTCCTCTGATAAGTGTCTGTGAAGAATTGGGAATCTTTCCAGGGGTTATTTGTTTTAAGGGAGCTATTGAACAGGCACTTGAAGAAGGAACACGGTTTATGATGGAGACAGATTATATTGACGATCTTGATAGACCAGGAGCAGTACTTGGCCCGAGAACAATTCCCAAAAGAACTATAAAGCTGATGGAAACATATGGTGAAGAGCCTTTTTGGATCGTACACAAAGATAACCCCGAGAAGGTATATAACATCGAAATTGAGGTTTAAAAGGTGTGAAATATGTTAGAAAATCTGGAAAAAAATCAAAGAAAACATTTTATAGAATTAATGATCAATAGATGCACTTTTAATCATTAAAGGATAAAAAGAAACGGTTTAAAAGTAAGATCTTCAGGATTATGTCTGCATGTTACTGAAATAAAATGAGCATAAAAATCTAACTCGTTTTCCTTAAAGATAGGTGTTTTACTCGTTTTTTAGAATTGATTAATAATTAATGGATATGACTAGCGTGTAAATGGGGTAAAGAGCATAAGGTGATAAATATCTGAGAGAAAAAAACTCTTCAAATTTAACCCTAACTTGCTCTCGGAAGGAAAAATCAGCCAAAGATTAAGTATGGCTGCCTAATAAGAAATGCAGTTAAAATTTATTCTCCTTGAAACTTACTTCCGCTTTATTGTTACAATATCGCCCAAGGTAGTGTCTTTCTTTGTATGGGAGACTTCCGGCCCGGTTGCATCTACACGTTCGGTAATTTTAATTTTAAGAGCATGTTCCAGCTTCTTTATAACTGAATCTTCGGGTATGATCTCACCGCGCTCTATCTTCTTGATCAGGGATGCTTTTTCCTTTAAATTTTCAGCTAGGTCTTCCTGAGACCAACCTTTTGCTTCTCTGGAATCCCGGATGATCTGAACATAGTTCTCCAGGAGCTCATTTCTCAAAATGTCAAAAAAGTCCTTATTCTGGCTCTTGTCAGTCCTTGTTACTGTACGAGCTATCGGAGAGACTTTTCTTGATACTGGAATTCGTTTCTCTACAGGTTTACCATACGGAGCACATTTTTGGCAGACTTGGAGTTCGCTGTTATCAATTGTTATACATAATGGCTTCTCGCGGATCTCTGCACCGCATATTTCGCACTGCATTTTGATCACTTCGAAAACGCTATATACAGTATGAACTTAAATAATATTCGGAGCTCCATGACTGAAAGTACCAAGAGTAAGGATGAAAGTATGCGCAGTCACCTTGTTAAGTCCGGATCTGAGTATAATGGAATTGTACCTGGAGAGCGGGGGGAAGTAGCTGAAAGTATCCAGGATAGAGTGAGGCAACTTGAAAGCCGCAACAATTTTCTGGAAGAGCAATGCAGCCAGATAGAGTCCGAAAAACGTTATTTGGAAAATCAAAAGATTAAATATGAGAGGGAAATACGAAAGCTGCAATCTGAGCTCGATCGAATGAAGACCTCTCCGCTTATTATTGGTACTGTCATTGATGTGATTAAGAATGATAGGATAATCGTACGGAGCAGCAATGGACCTCAGTTTTTGGTTAATGTCTCACAATATATCGACGAGAAAAAACTATTACCTGGGGCAAAGGTTGCTTTAAATCAACATACACTTGCTATTGCCGAGGTTATTCCTTCCGCTGAAGAGCCTTTTGTTGCTGCAATGGAAGTCCTCGAAAGTGTAGAGGTGGACTATGAACAGATAGGAGGTCTCGATGAACAAATACAGGAACTTCAGGAAGCAGTTGAACTTCCTCTCATCGAACCGGAACGTTTTGCTCGCATAGGGATCGAGCCTCCGAAGGGAGTTCTTTTGTATGGGCTTCCGGGGACAGGCAAAACTTTGCTTGCAAAAGCTGTGGCTCACAGGACAAATGCGACTTTTATCAGGGTTGTAGGCTCTGAACTCGTACAGAAATATATTGGGGATGGTTCTAAACTTGTGAGGGAAATCTTCGAGATGGCTCGTAAAAAAGCTCCAAGTATTATCTTCATCGATGAGCTAGACTCAATTGCAGCAAGGCGTTTGAATGAAACCACGGGTGCAGACCGTGAGGTTCAGAGAACACTTATGCAGCTTCTTGCAGAGATGGATGGCTTTGACAAAAGGAAAAATATCCGAATCATTGCAGCAACAAACCGCCCGGATGTTCTTGACCCTGCAATTCTAAGGCCAGGTCGTTTTGATAGGATTGTCTATGTTCCGATGCCAGGTATAGAAGCCAGAGGAAAGATTCTTGCGATTCACTGCGAAAGGATGACCCTTGCAGGAGATATTGATTTTAAGAAGCTTGCAAAAATCACCGAAGGGTTGAGTGGGGCAGACCTCAAAGCAATTGCCACTGAAGCAGGCATGTTTGCAGTCAGGAAAAACAAGGAACTTATTGAGATGGAAGATTTTCTTGAAGCAGTAGGTAAGGTATCAATAGCTGTAGATACGCAGAAGATGATGCCGACTGTAAATCTCCCTGAAACTATGTTTGTGTGAACGGGAAACAAGCTGCAGAAGTCCCTCAAGGATCTTCTTCCCAATAAATAATTATGGAGGATTTCAATAAACCTCTGATTTACATGAATCAATTATATGTATTTTATAAGCATAGGATGATATTTATGGGTTTATCAATATACTTTATGGTTTATGCGATATAATCCCTCAAAAACAACAATTTCCTCAAAAATTGGCAAACTATTTTTGCAATATGCGTGTAAATAACACTTGTGAGTTCATATTTTCATATTAAACGCGAGATCCGAATTTTGGGTATAGATGACTCTGCTCTTCTAAATGAAAAAGTGATGGTGATTGGGACTGTTTATCGGGGGGGGGACTGGATGGATGGAGTCCTTCGTTCGTATATTACCAAGGATGGACTTGATGCTACAGCAGTAATATGTAGGATGGTACTAAATAGTAAACATTATAGCCAGATAAGAGTGATTATGCTCGATGGAATCACATATGCAGGTTTTAATGTTATTGATGTAGAGAAGCTTTACAGAGAAACCGGAATTCCTTTAATTGTGTTTATGCGTTCATATCCAAATTTTGAGAAACTCAAATCTGCCCTCAAACATTTCCCTGATGGTGAAAAACGCTGGAAAATAATAGAAAAAGCCGGGGAAATATATAACATAGCTGGTGAGAAAGAAAGATCTTCCATATACATTCAAAAAATAGGCGTAAGCTTGGAAAATGTGGGTAAGATAATTCGGCTCTCTTCGACAAGAGGTAATATTCCTGAGCCTTTGAGAGTTGCCCATTTAATTGCAACAGGCATTATCTTGGGTGAATCCAGAGGAAAAGCTTAATTGCTTATATAATTCTTCAGGAAATATATGAGAATGATCTAAAAATGGGGATATGAATAATATTCAAATGTGAATATTAAAGTTTAGTCTTGATCGGGAAAATGCAGATAAGATAAATTTTGAAAAAAGGGAAAAGTAAAAATACAGGAACGGCTTCAGAAATACAAAAATAAAAAAATGAAAATTTTAAGTGATAAAACTAAAGAATATTTGGAACAAAGAAAAAAACGGCTCTAGAAACTGTAAAGAGCAAAAACTTTATGTCAAGTAGATAAATAGGGAACGTTAATAAATGATTAAGCAAAATATTATGAAGTTAAAAACTGGCAAAGGAAAACTATTAAATTGGAAACCGTATATGTGATGGATAAAAATGAAGAGAATTTCGATAAATTCATTACTTCAGTCATATGCATAGAAATTGTGCACAAATGGCTCGTGAGAATCAGAGCGGATTTCGAGAAACCCCAATTTTTGGCTGGTTGCTTATAAGGCCTATATAAGCATTTTGTTAAAATTGGAGGTTTATAGAAACTCTCCTGAGGCTTATCGTCAATTCTCTAAACATATTCATTCTTAGAATGAAGTTGTTCTTTCCAATACTATTCGTTTAATATTACCCCTTATAATGGAGGAAAACAGTAGCATGAAATCCATTGTGGAAGAAGCTCTTGCTCGATCTGCCCTGGAAGGTCGCGCACGGCAGGGAGAGTACTTAGACTCAGATTATTCTAATTCAGACTTAGATACGGATGCTGAACTTGAAGAGATTCTTAGAAGCCTTAAAACAACCATTAAAGTGGTAGGTTGTGGAGGAGGCGGCTCAAACAGCATCCAGCGTATGATGGGCGAAGGAATCCAGGGGGCAGACCTCATCGCCATAAATACTGATGCACAGCATCTTCTTCATATACGCTCCGGGAAAAAAATTCTTATAGGGAGAAAGAAAACCCGTGGACTTGGAGCAGGAAGCCTTCCCCAGATCGGAGAGGACGCTGCAATAGAGAGTATTGATGAAATTAACAAGCTTTTTGACGGCGCGGATATGGTTTTCATTACTGCAGGTCTTGGGGGGGGGACCGGGACTGGATCTGCACCGGTAGTAGCTGAAGCTGCAAGGGACGCTGGAGCCCTTACGATCGCAGTAGTAACCCTCCCATTCAGTGTGGAAGGTCATGTTCGGAGGACCAATGCAGAAGCTGGCTTGGAACGCCTGAGAGATGTTGCTGACACGGTTATAGTGGTCCCTAATGATAAGTTAATTGAAGTAGTTCCAAGACTTCCGCTTCAGGCTGCTTTCAAAGTCTCAGATGAAGTTCTTATGAGAGCTGTAAAAGGCATAACCGAATTGATAACAAAACCTGGGCTCGTAAACCTTGATTTCGCAGATATTAGAACTGTTATGCAAAATGGAGGTGTTGCAATGATCGGTCTCGGAGAAGCAGAAGGTGATAATAAAGCTGTCGAGTCCGTACAGAAAGCTCTGCGGAGTCCGCTCCTTGACGTAGACATTTCAGGTGCGACCTCTGCTCTGGTTAACGTTGTCGGAGGACCTGACATGACAATTTCGGAAGCTGAAAGTGTTGTTCAGGAAGTTTACAGCCGGATAGACAAAAATGCTCGACTGATCTGGGGTGCCCAGATTGATCCTGATCTCGAACAAACTGTCCGTACGATGATCGTAGTCACAGGAGTAACATCCGCCCAGATTTATGGTCATGGAAGTGACAAAAATATTACATTTAGATATGGAATTGATTTTGTAGAGTGATTAAACCAAAGAAAAATAGGATTAAAATATTCGATTGGAAAAAAATGCTGTTTTCCTTTATTAAGTAAGGAAGTATGATATTTTTTAATATTTTCTTGAAGTTACACTATAAATTGAATACAATCGATTCAAAACTCGGTAAATCATAACAAGTCTAAAGAGAAAGGGATAGGAATCTATATCCAATCGAAAATATTTTTATGGCAAATGCTTTATGTTGTCGATAAAATTGGGTATTGAAAACGAGAAATTTATGTTGACACGATTTGAAGTATTGTGAATAAAAATAATCCGAAATCTAAATTTCTGATTCATGTTTATCCGTATAAGTGATATCTTCATATAATAGGAATCAATAATATAACCCGCTTGGTACTTCCTAAAAGATAACACAATACATCTTGAGCGTAAAAAAAGAATTATGAAGCATATAGGATGAACTATGAACGAAAAACTCGAGATCAAATAATCTAAATACCTGGATGTGAATTTATTGGTAGAATCTCCGTTTAAATGGAATATAACTGCAGAAAGTATTGGTCAGACTGCAGAAAGTATTGGTCAGATTATCCGGGCACACATTAGAGTCCTGAAGCTTACAAAAAAACCGTCCAGGGAAGAGTTCTTGACCATTGCCAAAGTTGCAGGTATTGGTATTCTGGCTGTGGGAGCAATAGGATTTATTATATATGTATTGTTGACGATGTTGCCCAAGTGGGTGGCCTAATGAATGAAGATTCCCAGATATTTGTAATCAAAACCACAGCAAACCAGGAAAGATCAGTTGCAACGGCCCTTGCCAAAATTTCAAAGAAGGAGAAACTGGATATAAGAGCAATTCTGGCTCCTGACGAGCTAAAAGGATATGTGCTTGTAGAGGCTCCCATATCTGGAATCGTGGAACTAGCAATCCAGACTATACCCCATGCTAGGGCTATTGTGAAAGGAAGTTCTACAGTTGCTGAAATTGAGCATTTCCTTAAGCCTAAACCAACAGTAACTGGTATCAAGGAGGGGGCTATTATTGAGGTTACTTCAGGACCTTTTAAGGGGGAGAAAGCTAGAGTTAAAAGAGTTGATGAAGGCCATGAGGAAATTACTGTAGAGCTGTTCGATGCTGTGGTCCCAATCCCTATCACCATCCGTGGCGATACTGTCCGGGTACTCAAAAGAGAACATGAGTGAGCTAGTTATCTAGTAGAAAAAGAACGAAAAATTAAAAAGAAAAATTTCAGCTTATCAATGAATAGAATTACCAGTAATTCTCTAATTTGATAGATTTTACTCATTAATGCAGCTTTTCTTACTAAAAAAGGTTCTTATGGCGTAGAATAAGTCTACAAAATAACAAATGTCAAAGAACGTAATGCATATCTATGAATTGTATGAAGAGAACAAATGCATGAAGCTCATTTGTTGATTTTGATATTTATGATTCCATTAAATCCGGGATACGGATTGAAAAAGACGCTCAAACTTTATATTTATTAAAATCGGTGAAACTCATATGACAAGTATTGTTGAAGCACTTGTCCCGGGAGGAAAAGCGAATCCAGGACCACCTTTAGGTCCTGCTCTTGGTCCACTCGGGGTCAATATAAAAGAAGTGGTCGAAAAGATCAATGAAAAAACCAGGAACTATAATGGAATGCAGGTTCCTATAAAAGTAATTGTTGATGACAAGAAAAATGTCGAAATCGAAGTAGGTATACCTCCTACTGCATCCTTGATCATGAAAGAGTTAGGAATTCAGAAAGGGTCAGGAAATGCGGGAAGTGAAATTGTTGGAAACCTTAGTATACCGCAGGTCGTAAAAATCGCCAGTATGAAAAAGGAAGATGTACTTTCTTATGATCTTAAATCAGCAATGAAAGAGGTAATGGGTACCTGTGTCCCGATGGGTGTGACTGTAGAGGGGTCCAAGGCCAAGGACTCACAGAAGGAACTCGAAAGTGGCAAGTTCGATGATTTACTTGTCGGTGAGGAATGGTAAGCCTACAAAACCATTTAAACTTTGATCCGTAGTTTCGTCACGTACCAATAGTTTTAAATCGAATACCACTAATAGCTCCAGAAATCTGAATACGGTTCTATTGAAACAAATTATAAATATTGATTATCGGTTTAATGTTTCAAGTGTGACAGATCCGGATTCTCTATAAGCCCAAAACCAACTGTAGTAAGCTTCTAGGGCTGCTTGAACAACGAGTTCAAATACTACAGGGAGGAACGAGATGGCAGAACAAATTATACTGGAAGTTGTCAAGAAATTACTCGAGATATCTCCAAAACGCAATTTCTCTGAAAGCGTGGATTTGGCGATTAACTTAAAAAATCTTGATATGAACCAACCGAAGAATAGGGTCGATGAAGAAGTAATCCTTCCACATGGGCTCGGAAAAGAACTGAAAATCGGTGTTTTTGCAAAAGGCGACGTGGGCTTGAAGGCAAAAGCCGCAGGTGCTGCGTATGTTATTTCTGAAGACGAACTCGAAGAACTGGCAGCTGACAAGAATAGAGCAAGGACTCTAGCAAATGAATGTGACCTTTTTATTGCAGAAACTCAGTTCATGCCGACAATTGGTAAGAACCTTGGTATTGTTTTCGGGCCCAGAGGAAAGATGCCTATTCCGTTATTGCCTAACAAGGATGTAGGTGAACTGATTCAAAGCAAAAAGAATGCTGTCAAGCTTAGGTCAAAAGACAAGCTTACTTTTCATGTGGCTGTTGGAATGAGGGCTATGAATCCTGAAGACCTTGCTGAGAACATTGAGACTATTGTAGCTAGGCTGGAACGTATTCTGGAGAAAGGAAAGCACAACCTTAGGTCGGTCTATGTAACGACAACCATGGGTAAATCAGAGAAGGTGATGTAAATGGCGGAAGAAAAGCATCACACTGAACATATCCCAAAGTGGAAGAAAGATGAAATCGAAAAAATAAAGAAACTCATACTTTCTCATAAGGTCTTCGGAATGGTAGGAATCGAAGGAATTCTTGCGATCAAGATCCAGAAGATTCGTCGGGACCTTAAAGACGTTGCGGTGGTTAAGGTCTCCAGGAATACGCTCACAGAGCGGGCTTTAAATCAACTGGGGGGAAACATTCCAGGGATGAATAAATACCTTGACAAACAGACTGCTCTGGTGTTTACTAACGAAAGTCCTTTCAAGCTTCAAAAAGTACTCGAACAGACAAAGACCCCATCACCTATCAGAGGTGGCGCAATTGCTCCGGTGGATATTATCGTTCAGAAAGGGCCTACCAGTTTCCCGCCTGGTCCGATATTGGGTGAGCTCCAAAGTGCAGGGATTCCCGCTTCAATTGAAGCGGGAAAAGTTGCGATAAAGGACACAAAGGTTGTCTGTAAAGCAGGTGAGGCAGTCCCACAGAAACTCGCAACCATGCTCTTAAAGTTGGATATATATCCTCTAATCATAGGGTTGGACCTAAGAGCAGCCTATGATGAAAAAATGATTTATGAGCCTGAACTCCTTAAAATTGATGAAAACCAATACTTCTCTGATATTATCAGAGCAAATCAGAACGCTTTCAATTTATCTGTTAACATTGCATACCCAACAAGTGCAACAATTGGCACTCTGCTTGCAAAGGCCTTTACAGAAGCAAAAAACCTTGGTGTAAATGCTGTTGTTTTTGATTCAGGAATCATGGATACCCTTCTGTCAAGGGCCTATATTCAGATGATATCCGTTGCATCTAAAGTCGTAGAAGTCGGTGCGGATGCAGTAGATGATGACCTTAAGAAGGTTCTCGAGGCGGTACCAAGCGCAATAGCAGCCAAAGTACCTGATAAGAAAGAAGAAGTACAAAAAGAAGAACCAGAAGAGGTAGAGGAGGAGGACCATGCCGAAGAAGATGGGATGGCCGGTCTTGGTGCCCTTTTTGGATAAACAAATTTACGCTAATTGAAATTAGGTGATAAAACAATGGAATATATATATGCATCTCTCTTATTGCACAATGCTGGTAAAGCAATTACCGAAGAAGCAATCACTGCAGTCCTCAAGGCTGCCGGCATCGAAATAAACGAGTCTAGGGTAAAGGCTCTTGTAGCAGCCCTTGAAGGCGTAAACATCGAAGAAGCAATTTCAAAGGCTGCATTTGCCGCCCCTGCAGCTGTATCTCACACAGTTGCCACTCCTGCAGCCGCAACAAATGTTGTAGCAGCAGAAGTTCCTATTGAGGAAGAGGAAGAGGAGGATCATGCCGAAGAGGACGGAATGGCTGGCCTAGGCGCCTTATTTGGATAAATATATAAATGTTGGCGTATTATTTCGCCACATTTCTATACTTTTTAGTTCTATAGTATATACCATAGTTTTCAAGTAAGTCTATTATTTGATACATTTTAATTATATTGTGATAATCGCTCCAAAAATTTTATTATTTTTAAGTTCTAAAGTGTAGATTGTTCATAATACTATCAATCTATTTTCTTATTTTTTGGGTTATACTTTAGGGTGTATATCTCTCTTAATAGCCTGCTTAATGCTAAATTTCTTTCTTGATCAAATATTGGTAGGTTTGTTTTATTTAACTGTAGGCCCTTGCTCATATTTTTTATATCCCCATCAGTTGGTAATCAATAGTATCTATTGCATCAAAATAGATTTCGTTGAACTGATTTTTGATAGATTGAATATTTATTCTCTTTTTCTGATTTGTAAAGTCATGTCAGTTGTGTGCAGAAATCATCTGAAAAAATTTGCAGGGAAAAAAAGTAATATATTAAAAAATGATCTTAACAATTAATTTTTGATTAATTATAAAAAAATGAGCACTCTCAGCGTTTAAGAAAAATATCGATAAATTCATTTGCTAAAGGTTTTCAGTAAGTACGAATACGACCTAAAAAGAGTGTAATATAATTTTCGTTTTTTCTTCTTCAAATCAATATTAATAGTAGCCATAGCGCGAATAAAGAAATTTGGGGTGAATAATCATACTAAAAGGAATCTCAATTCCATTCGGGTTCAAATGCATAATTCTTCAAACCACAATTTTTTCGGATATTTAGAAATTTCGCAGTCCTGCAATAATTAACCTCTATAATAATTGGAATTAAGGTTTTTTTAATTACAGCCAACGATCAGTGCCACAAGGTTTTGCCTATGATTTATAATCTCTTCTTCGGTTGCATTTTTCAACCACTTTTCCCCTCCATGAATTACGTGATCTCCGCATATGAAAAAAATAGTGCCTTTTTCTGAATTTCGAAAAATGTTACCTAAATTCTCATCCATTTCTTTTGCAGCACTTTTCAGTTCTTCCCAGTTTTTTGCCCTGTGGGAAAAACGGTCAAGTGTTCTCAGGTGAACGGTCAGAATGTCGGTTTTCTCCTTGAGGGAACACACTGCATACTCAGTGATCCGCCGATCATAATCCAATATATCTTCGGAATCCGGGACTCCATGAAAGTTTTTTATTCGCCCTCTAAAACTCTCCGCACCTCCAGACTCAATGACTGCTGATACGTTCATCCCCACCCTGTAAGCCCATTCCATTATGCTTTTAAGTTTTGGATTTTCAGAGTCTTTTGCCCTTTCAGCATAAATATCAGCTGTTGAAAAAATTTTATGCTCGTCTGGAGAGTATCCTGTAAAGATTGATGCAATAGCTGGAGAAGTTATTGTTGCCGGAGATTTGCATTTAAATAACAGACCTTTCTTGACAAGCTCGTTCAAATTCTTCATTATTGGGAAAAGATGTATGTAAAGGGAGTACCCAAGGCCGTCAACTACGATAATTACCATTCTTTTGTAGTCTTTTTTCTTTGTGTATTTAAGGACTTCAGGAATTGGTTTTCCAGTTGGTGGGGTCATAGGGATATTCAGCAATCTTGAAACTGTAGGGGCAATATCTATTAGGAGGCACTCGAAGATCATCGTTTGTTCACCATAAATTATCTGGGAAACCAGTTTATGAGTCTATTCGAAGACTCAGAAATGTTTTTTCAGAAACTTTTATAATATTAAATTGTTTTAGCTTCTTTAGATCAAAAAGCATTGAGCGGATAATCTGTGAAATATAAGTTAAATTTTAATATACTGTATATTATCTGGTTCTTTCAATATGTAGTGTACTTTCTCATAATTTTTTGGTACTTATGATTTTTCTGAAAAATCGTCACACCACCGAAAACTTTCAGTATAATATAATGAATTAGATCCATTATCCAATAAATCACTGCTAATAAATAGTGACAATAAATATGAGGGAAAGAACTAGCGAGGAGATAAAATCATAGGTTTATAGAAATCCTCTATACATTAGAAGAACAAATTTGCATGCAGTATCAAAAAGTGCATTGAAAGTGAAGAGCCTTCTACTTAATTTGGAGAGAATAAGTATAATCTCAATCATTGAAAAAGAGTGTGGGTAGATCTGGTGAGGAAATAATATCATGTATTTTTATATCAAATTGAAGCAATAAAAGAAATACTACAGCTACCTTATATGCGAACTAAATGTTTGCTTGATCCAAAGGAGCAAATCTGTATGCTAAGAGGAAGCTTTATGTTGAGCTTTAGGTAAAAATTTCATAAACTAGAAAATTTTCAGTGATCTCAAGACACAATTATGTTGGGATATTATTCGATACATAAACATGTTTCCGAGTATACTTTCTTTCAATTTTCAGTGCGTGTGGTGATTAATAAGACCTCAAGTGACATAATTTTAGCTATTTACACTTGAAAAATAGTAGTACTCACACTTAGGCATAAAATAAAATCTAACAGATGTTTTAATCAAATTTACTTTATAGACGGTTTAATTTTCAGTCGAATACCCGCAGCTTGCTGCGGGGATGGAAAACTTCCCCGATAACCGTTGTTAAATAACAAATTTATATTTTTTGCTACATTTGTACTGTAAATGGAATTAAGACGTGCAAATCATTGTGTATATAAAATCAGATATCACATGGTTTTTTGTTTGAAGTACCGTAAAAATCTTTTTTTAGGGACAGAACTCATCAACTTTTTGAAAAATGTATGCTTTGAAATTAGTGAAAGATACTGTTTTGAGTTTGAGGTAATTGGTAGTGATGGTGATCATGTACATCTTTTTGTTGGAGCTGAACTAACATAAATAACTGTATTGTTTATCTAGGATAAATTCTATTAAGTTAGTATGAGTAATTCGAAGATCTTAAAAGATTACTTAAGGAAGTGCCAAGCAGATGGACTGACGGAAGAGACAATTGCAACTGCTGAATATACACTTATAAAGTTCATAGAATGGTGTGGAGATCGAGAATTAAAGGAGTTTACAACAGACGATGTTTACGATTATCTGGATTTTATAAATGCCTATACATACATCAAAGCTGGTAAGGCCGTTAAATACTCACCTGGTACACAGCAACGAATTAGAACAGTTTTGAAAAAATTCTTGACCTCTATAAATCATGAACTAGGAGCCGTAATAAAGTTACGAACGCTAAAAAATGGGAAAATCCCCGAAGATATTTTGACTCGCGAAGAAATTGAAAAATTAATTGATTCATGTCGAAGTAACAGAGATCGGGCTATAATTGCTACTTTTTATGAAAGCGGAGCTAGAAGGGGGGAATTACTAACAGTTCAACTTAAACATGTGACTTTTGACGAGAATGGGGCAATCCTCAATATCCAAAAAGGGAAAACAGGAAGTCGACGCGTTAGGCTTGTATTAGCTTCATCTTACCTTAAACAGTGGATTGACACGCATCCATTAAAGAATGATCTTGATGCTTACTTATTCTGTTCGACTAATTCTCCTTTTAGTGTCGTCACATTTGTAGGACTTGCAGATCAACTACACAAAATAGCAAGTAGAGCAGCTATCCAGCCAAAAAGAGTTTATCCACATGCTTTTAGGCATGCCAGAGCAACCCACTTAGCTGAACAATTACCTGAACAACTTTTGAAAGAATATTTAGGCTGGACAAAATCAAGTAATATGGCGAGTATATATGTGCATATGTCAGGCCGAGATGTGGATAATGCTATACTTAAGTTGCATGGAATCGAGACTGCAGAAGCTACCAAAAAATTCATTGTTAATAAATGCTCACGTTGTAAGGAAATAAATCCAGAAAATGCTTTATTTTGTTTTAAATGTGGGCTGCCACTTACGCAGGAAACTGCAACAACAGTAGAATCCGTAAAAACCGATTATATGCAACTCGCAGATCTAGACGAAATTAGAGAAATGAAAAATACATTAAAACAGGAGCTAGAAGAAATCTCTAAGCTGAAAGAGATGATGCTTAAAGCTGGAAAATGATTTATATATAATTTTTAATGGATTTTATTTTAAGGAATTCTTATTTTAGCCCATATTTTTCTGGCTTGAAGTTGTAGTCTAAATTTGTTTTATCAATGCAGGTTGCTCGGGCTTGTCATGGCTTAATCTGTGGGCTTAAAGAGACGATGATTAAAACTGAAAATAACTATTTTGCAATCATTATGGGCTAATAATTTTTTCCTGGCATTTTTCGAAATAATTACTATAAAGTTTATCTAATTCTTTAAGTCCAGTTGTTGGGTCCTTTTCTTTATGAATAGAAATTAATTCATTTATTTTATGAACGAACTCTCTTTCTTCGGGGGAGGAGGTACCATCCATGACGTCTCTCTGAAAGCAGTGGTTGAAAATGAGATCTGAAGTTACCGTATTTATTTCGTGGTAATATTTTATTCTAATTATTTTGTCGCTCAATATTTCAGGAAGTCTTTCCATTATTTTTTTGAATATCTCTTCAGAAGTCTTATTCAATATCTCTTGGGGCATTTTATGCAACTCTTCGTTGAGCATTTCTGGAGACTTTTCATGTATCTGTTTCATCATTTTTGGGATTATTTCATTTGATATTTTTATAGACAACTCTTTTATAATTCGATTAGTTTTTTCTTCATGTGATTTATCTTCCATTGATGATGGTATTTCTTTTAACATTCGTTCGAATGTTTCTTTTGATATTTCCACACTCAAAAAATATTCTGAAAAGTTTTGAAACAAGTCTAATGTCAATGGATCTTTTGGGTATTCACTGTCAACAATTTGTTTAATATTATGAATTTTCGAAATCCTTCTAATACATTTAATGTAAACTTCATGAATCAATTCTTTGAAACTTTGTTCCACAGCAATCAAATTTTTGATATATTGCTCTTCATTAAAGAGTTCCCCTAACTTGTAAAGTTCAGAAGCCCGGGCATACAATGTTTCAACGTCCGTTTTTATGCACATATCAAAAAAGGAGGATGACAGGAACAGCTGAACAAAAGATTTTTTTACACGCATAGAATTTTTAAGAGGATGCTCGGTAAGAAGACGCTCAATAAGGAGTATATCTAATGATTTTCCACACGTATTTAACTTAATGTCTTCGAAATAAAATCTAATATTTTTCAAGTTTTTGAGTGTTGTTATATTCCAATAATTACGCAGACCGATTTTAGGCGGAATTAGTTCGATACATATAAGGTCTTGCAAATTATGCATGTGTTTATTAATAGTACTTTGATCCATAACTTCATATTTTTTCTTCAAATTATCCCTGATAACTGGCTCTGAGACAGGTCCGTTGTTTTTTAAAATGAATTCCAAGATGCTGGACTTCACTTCTTTATGTTTAAGGTGGGATCCTTTCGTTTTTGCCATGTGTAATAATATGTATGAATACTATTTAAACATAGTTTATATTATATTAGCTTAAAATAGTGTATTGATAATTGAAAATTAATGACATAGGTTATTGATAATCTAGAACTCCTCTTATTGTATATCTGTCATAGCTTATGGCTGAGGTTAAAAGAAATGGTTTTCGATTTCGGAAAAAGAAAAATCTAAAAAGTAGGCTATTCTTTTTTAGTTCCTCTCCCTGTCGATTGGATCAAAAATCTGGATATAGGTAAGGGATATTTATTGAAAATAGAGATGTTAGATGACCACAGCCT